>NZ_DASVLT010000001.1:0-18559 GCF_036384735.1 Bdellovibrio sp.
ATGCTCGTGGCCTGAAGCCTAAGATTGTTATTTGGGCTGCACCCCGAGCTGCGGACACTGTTCTTCCACCCAAAGATTGGGACCCAGTGATGGTTTACGATTTAAATTATAAAGAAGACTCGATGGGACGTGAATACGCCCAGGCGAGTGGTGCGAATTATCAGACTGGTCTGACGATGTTTATTGCTCAGGCCCAATTGCAGCGCACCTTCTGGCAACAATGTGAGGAGAATCCATGAGTGCCAACCAATTCGGTTCACGTTTCGTAGTCACTTCGTTTGGTGAGAGCCATGGAGTCGCCCTAGGCGTCGTTATTGATGGATGCCCTGCGGGCGTAACATTTAGTCAGGCTTTGCTTGAAAAAGAAATGATTCGTCGTCGCCCTGGCCATCATGGCTCCAATCAAGTTGTGTCTGGTCGCAACGAAGCGGATATGCCAGAAGTTTTAAGCGGTATTTTTGATGGGAAGACTTTAGGCACGCCGATCGCTATGATCGTTCGCAATCAAGATGCGCGTTCGCAGGATTATGCCAGAATCCAAAATGCTCCTCGTGGGGGACATGCTGACGATATGTGGAAAAATAAATTTGGTCACAGTGACCATCGCGGTGGTGGACGTTCTTCGGGACGTGAAACTGTCGCTCGAGTGATGGCTGGATCTGTGGCGCGCATGATGATGGCTGAAGTCAGCGCTCCGACAAAGGTGATTGGTTATGCTTCACAGATTGGTCCATTCCAGCTGACTCAAGAGGAACGTGCACAGGTTGCAGATAAAGATATCGATTCCTTCCAAGCACGTTTTCCTTCGGCAAGACAAAATGAAGTTGCGGAGCTTTTGAAAACAGCGCAGGAAAATGGCGAAAGCCATGGTGGCATTGCAGAAATCCTGATTCAAAATCCACCGGCTTACTTAGGTCAGCCTGTATTTCATAAGTTGAAGTCCGATCTTGCGCAGGCATTCTTAAGTGTTGGTGCTGCAAATGGATTTGAATTAGGACTTGGATTTGAGTCCGCTTCAGTGAAAGGTACAAATTTTCACCAGAGCAGTCAGGATGTTTACGGCGGTATTCGCGGTGGCATTTCGACAGGGGAATCAATTTTACTTAGAGTTTCATTCAAACCTACAAGTTCCATCTTAGACGTCGCAAAAAAAGGTCGTCATGATCCGTGCATCGTCACCAGAGCCATTCCTGTCTTGGAATCCATGACATGGTTGGTGTTGGCAGATCACTACTTATGGGCTAAAACAGATCGCATTTAAAGCCATCGAGGGAGGCATCATGGTATCCGATATTTTCAATCCAGAGTGGTGGACAGAAGTTCCTGAATTCAAATTCCAAGACATCACTTATCATCGCGCCAAAGGACAAGGCACAGTTCGTATCGCCTTCAATCGTCCTGAGGTTCGCAATGCCTTCCGTCCACAGACAGTGGATGAGCTTTACACGGCTCTCGAGCATGCGCGTATTACTCCTGACGTCGGTGTTGTGATTATCACTGGTAATGGCCCTTCACCAAAAGATGGTGGCTGGGCATTCTGTTCCGGTGGTGACCAGCGCATTCGCGGTAAAGACGGTTACAAATACGAAGATAAAGAAGTTGCTGGCAAGGCGGATCTTGCGCGTCTTGGTCGTTTGCACATTCTTGAAGTTCAACGATTGATCAGATTCATGCCGAAAATCGTAGTGGCAGTTGTGCCGGGTTGGGCTGTGGGTGGTGGTCACTCTTTACATGTGGTGTGTGATTTGACTTTGGCAAGCCAAGAGCACGCGGTGTTCAAGCAAACGGATCCGGATGTGGCAAGCTTTGATAGCGGCTACGGCTCTGCTTATCTTGCTCGCATGGTGGGTCAAAAACGTGCGCGAGAAATTTTCTTCTTGGGTCGCAACTACTCTGCGCAAGAGGCTTTCGACATGGGCATGGTGAACGCCGTTGTTCCTCATAAAGATCTAGAAAAAGTGGCGCTTGAGTGGGCTTACGAAATGAATTCAAAAAGTCCGACAGCAATGCGCATGTTGAAATATGGATTTAATTTGATCGATGATGGTTTAGTGGGCCAGCAGCTATTTGCCGGTGAAGCGACACGCTTAGCCTATGGTACGGAAGAAGCAGTCGAAGGTCGTAATGCTTTCGTAGAGAAACGTCCAAAAGATTTCTCTAAGTTCCCTTGGCAGTATTAGCGCCTGAATCTGACTGAATACATCTAGAAAGGTTCAACAAACAGGAGGAGAATAAGAGCTATGAAAAGGTCTTATCTTCTCCTTTTTACTTTGATCTTCGCTTTGGCAGGATGTCCCACAAAAAAGACCCTCCCTGATCCAAAACCTCCTGAACCAAAAGTTGAAGAGCAGCAAAAACCAAACGCCTACAATTGGCGTGACGTGGTCGAAATTTTGCGGGGAACGGCTCCCTTGGTAGGCCCAGCTCCATGGTTCTATGAAATGCTAGCCTAAGAGCCATTGACTGAGATTCAGCAACACCTACACTTAAATAGTGGACGATATTTCAACTCTTCAAAGCACTATTGATGCTTTACCAATTGATTTGAATTTTAGCGTATCAGCTTTGATCGCGGGTTTGCTATTCAGCACCGTGGGTCTTTGGCTTTTTCGTCACGGAAAGAAAAACGAGAATAAACGCAATTATTGGTCGGGAATTGTCTTGATGGTTTATCCCTATTTCGTTCCGGGAGCTCTCGCAAATTGGATCATCGGCCTTGTCGTTTGTGGTTACGTTTTCTATTGGTGGGATTAACACGAAGTCCTCTCATATAAAGATCATTTGTGAATCCAGTCGTTTTTTCCCGGAGCAAACTTTCGCAATGAGAATTACATTCTAATGCTTCTTAAGATACGATGAAGATCTTGAAGAAGGAATCCTGCCTGATGACGACCCGTCGTGATGTTTTGAAATATGTAAGTGGATTGTCTTTGTCGTTATTGGTCGATCCTTTCTATCGTTCTGCATTTGCAAATTCAAAATCTGAAAATACACAAGATAGTTGGGAAACTTCTGGCTTTGTCATGGGATCAGGAATGAAGGAAAGACGTCTTCATGCTGATCAACTTTGTCCATGTGAAGGTGCACCAGGAAATATTATCGCAGGAAATTTTTCGGGCACGAAATTCAAAAGTATTTCGACTCAATTTTTGCCACATCAGATTGTGCAAAACCCTAGGAACCTTGAACAGCTTTTTGCTTTTCAAAAATGGGGCGAGCACGGAATTGAAGTTTCTTTGTCGTCTGAAAAAACACAGGCATTAGTGCTTCCTAAAGATCACTATTTTTATGGTCATGCTGTGATGTCACCTGGTGGTGATCACGTTCTTGTGGGCGGTATGGATCAAGCGCGAGCTGTTGGCGTTTTGCTAGCCTATCATACGAAAACATTAAAGCTTGAAAACATTCAGCTGACGTATGGGGTGCATCCCCATGATATGCAATTGTCTTTGGATCAAAAGCATCTTTGGATCGCCAATTCCGGGGCGACACCAAAGTTTCGAAAAAAATTAAAACCTAAAGAAGATATCACCTTGATCTCGAATATGGCGCGTATTGATTTAGCCTCCGGAAAGCTTGTCGAACAGGTCCTTATGGATCATGGCGATAAAATGTATGCGCATTTCGTGATCGTAGACGAAGGCAATTTCATCTGCTTTGGTTTGACAGGAGCCAAAGAAGGCAGTGAAACTCTGCCCTCTGCAATGGCAAGTATCAAAGATCAAAAGGTTGTAGACTTGATGGCAAATCCGATTGTGGCAAGTGCTGTTGGCGAAGCCTTGAGTGCAAGAAAAACGTTAGACGGTAAGAAGATCGTGGTTACATTGCCGCTAACAAATGCCATGGCGATTCTGGATATTAATGGCCAGCCTATAAGGATGATCCGTAATATTGAATCACCGAAGTCGCTATTTTACAGCCCAGATTCGTCACTTTTGATAGTGTCTCAAATGAATGGTCCAATGAAGGCTTATTCTTCTCGCAATGATAGTCTATCTTCTCTAGGTGGTATCGCCGGCATCAAAGGGGCTAATGCTTCGAAGTGGCTTGGTACTGGATCGCACGGCACAGAGATCATCTGGCCTGCATAAAAAAAGCCGAACGATCTGTTCGGCTTTTTAAAATTAAAATCAAATTTTATCAGGCGCTTTACTTAACAGTGCCTTTGTAGATGTAAGCGATTCCACCAGTTAAAGAGATGTATTCCATCTTTGAAAACTGACCACTTTGTCTCATAAGATCCACAAACTCTTCACGGCAAGGGAAAGCTGCAGAAGATTTCTGCAGGTATTCGTAAGCATCTTTTTGACCTGTCACAAGGCCGCCAATTTTTGGCAAGATGTTTTGAGAATAGAAATTGTAAAGCGGACCGAATACAGGAATGTTCACTTGACCGAACTCAAGAACCATCACATGACCACCTGATTTTGTCACGCGTCCCATCTCTTGCAAAGCTTTGACTGGATTTCCAACATTGCGGATACCAAAAGAGATGCTTGTGATGTCGAAGTTTTTATCGTCATATTGAAGTTGAGTCACATCAGCTTGTTCGAAAGCAATATCAAGGCCGCGCTCTTTCGCTTTGCCCGGAGCGGGGATCAACATCTCGGCACAGAAATCAGTTCCAATAACAGAACCGCCAGTGCCCACAGTTTTTTTGAATTCAATTGCAAGGTCACCAGTACCAGTTGCGCAATCCAAAACTTTGTCGCCGGCTTTTGCACCAGCATATTTTACAAGTTTCTTTCTCCACAAGTGGTGAATGCCCATAGAAAGCACGTTGTTTCCTTTGTCGTAGTTTGCCGCGACTTTAGAAAACATAGAACGAATAATTTCAGGATTTGGAGAATGCTTAGTGTGCATGAACTGTTGCCCCTTGGTGTGCTTGGTGAAGAGGTCTGTCGATAGCAGTCAAAATTTTATCGAGTTTTTTCATCATTGTGCTGAAGTCACCCAAAGTGAGTGCCTGCATACCATCAGAAAGAGCCTCTGCTGGACGAGGATGAACTTCCACAATGATACCATCGGCGCCCACAGCTGCCGCTGCGTAAGCAAGATCTGGAACCAATGCGCGAATACCTACTGCATGAGAAGGATCAACGATCACAGGAAGGTGTGTGTTTTTCTTCGCATAAGCTACAGCATTCAAGTCAAGAGTGTTGCGAGTCGCATTTTCGAAAGTACGAATGCCACGCTCGCAAAGGATCACGTTCTTGTTTCCGCCGTGAGTGACGTACTCAGCCGCTTTAATCCATTCGTTGATGTAAGCTGCAAGACCACGCTTCAAAAGAACGGGTTTGTTTTGCTTTCCAAGCTCACGAAGAAGTTCATAGTTCTGCATGCTGCGAGAACCAACTTGGAAGCACTCAACAACGTCATAAACTTCAGCGATTTGACGAGCATCAGTCACTTCAGAAACCAAGCTCATGTTGAGTTGTTTACAGATGTCTTTTACAAAATTGAAAGCAGAAGGGCCAAGGCCTTGAAAATCTTTAGAAGATGTTCTCATTTTCCAGATGCCGCCGCGAAGAAGGTGAGCACCAGCTGCTTTAACTCCCTGAGCAGTTTCCAAAAATTGGGAAGGACTTTCGATGGAACAAGGACCCGCGATAACCGTGAAATTGGGACCACCGATATCGAACCCGCCGACATTGACTATTTGGGTTGAGGGACTTGTTTGCATAGTTTGAATTTCCATAATACGAACTTCTTCTAACTCATCCGAAATTTAGGATGAAATTTGAGGGCCAATTGTGGATCGGCAGAATAGCATAACGCTTCAGAGCTTTACAAACTTTTTGCAGTCAGGGGCCCTTTTGCGCCATAAGGGACAATGGACGCTGATTGAAGGGCCATTTGCTCCTGTAAAAAATGCCAATACCCAAGGAATTTCAGTATTTTGGCCGGATTTCTATGCGCCAGAGGAAGGTCGCTTTTGGCAGGGCTCCCACACGTACCACCTAACAACTCCGCAAGTGCAGCAGATTTGTGAGCTCTATTTGCAAGAGCACAAGGTAACTCAAGGTCCCCTAAGTAAAGCCTCCTGGAGTGATCCACAGAAAGAACATTTCGTAATTGCGCTGAATTCAATGCTCGAAAAAATTCGTCACGATGAAATTCAAAAAGCAGTTCCTGTTGTGTTCGCAAGAACCGCGCAGGGTGTGAATTCTGCGGATCTTGTACAAATGCTTCTTGCCGCAAGCAAAGCGCCTGACACACTTTTCATCCATGGATTTTGGCAAAACAGTGAAGGCGTTTTAGGAGCGACTCCGGAAGTGCTTTTTGATTTTGAAAGTGGTGTTTTGAAGACCATGGCTTTGGCAGGCACATGTCCAAAAAGCGAAAGCACAGAACGCGAATCTCTTCTGAAAGATCCGAAAGAAATGCAAGAGCATAACTTTGTTGTCGAGGATCTGAAGAATCGCCTGTCAAGTTGGGGCACAGTTAAGACTCATGGGCCGTATATTTTAGAACTTCCGATTTTGTATCATCTAAAAACTGATTTCGAAGTGGTTTGTCACACGACGCCTGATTTCCGTCAGTTGGCAGAAGAGCTTCATCCGACACCTGCTTTAGGAGTTGCTCCTCGTTCGGCGGGTTACAAATGGATGTCGCAGTATCCGGGACAAGAGGGACGTCGTGGCTACGGAGCTCCTTTTGCTTTCATTGATGCAAATAAGGCTCTGTGTCTTGTCGCCATTCGAAATTTGCAGTGGAATAAAAACGAAGCCATTATTGGTTCCGGTTGCGGTATTGTTGCAGCCAGTGAACTAGAGCGTGAGTGGCGTGAACTCTTTCAAAAACGATTGTCAGTGAAAAAGGTTTTGGGGCTTGATTTATGACGAACATGGAACTTGCGGCGAAAATCGTCCAGGAATTAGTAGATACCGGAGTGCGCGAATTTGTTTTATGCGCCGGAGCCCGCAATAGTCCGTTGGTGACGTTGCTTGACGAAAATAGAAGCCTTAAAGTTTATACTTTCTTTGAAGAGCGTTCTGCCGCGTTCTTTGCCTTGGGTCGAATTGCAAGTACTCGTCGTCCTGTCGCTATCATGACAACGTCCGGAACTGCTGTTGCAGAACTTTTGCCGGCAGCGGTTGAAGGAACTTATTCTTCATTGCCTTTGATCATGATTACTGCCGATCGTCCGAAACACTATCGTGGCACGGGCGCTCCGCAAACAATTGAACAGGTCGGCATTTTTTCTTACTACAATGAAGTGGCTTTGGATTTGGATGCGGAAAATTCGCATTTATCTTTCAAAAGTCTTTCATGGAAAAAGCCCATTCACGTCAACGTCTGTTTCGAAGAGCCGTTGATCGATGGCCCTGTTCCACAAATCAAAATTCCTGCGGTTTCAGAAAGAACTAAGCTTCCAGGCCAATTGCCCCTAGGAACATTGAAGGAAATGGAAACGTTTTTGAATACGCATAAGCCACTGGTGCTTGTGGGTATTTTGCCTGAGAAAGCATACGGCACTGTTCTTGAGTTCTTGAAGCAATATAAAGCTCCGACATATGCGGAAGGCATTTCAAGCTTGCGTGGTCATCCAGATCTTCGCGATATCTTGATTAAGTCGGGTGAGCAAATGATCCATCGTATTTTGAAATCCGGCGAATGCGACTCGATTCTTCGCATTGGTGGTGTGCCAACGGTTCGTTTGTGGCGTGATCTTGAAGACCAGTACAAACATATCCCGGTATTCTCTGTCGGGTTCAATCACTACACTGGCTTGAGTCGTCATATTCAGCATGTGAATTCATTGGATTTGTTAAGCCAGGTAGAGTTCTCTTCCGTTCAACACTCGAACGTGACCTTGAATTTCGATGACACTGAAAAAGCCAACAAAGTAAAAGCGCTATTAGAAAAATATCCGTTGTCAGAGCAAGGAATGATTTATTCAATTTCGAAAAAAATGAAAGGTGGATCGGTTTACCTTGGAAATTCATTGCCGATTCGCGAGTGGGACTCTTGTGCTGACTTGGATTCTCTGCCGATGCGCGTGGCTGCAAATCGTGGCGCCAATGGTATCGATGGACAGATCTCGACATTCATGGGATGGGCTCATTCGGAAACAGAAAACTGGTGCCTTGTTGGAGATTTAACAGCGATGTATGATTTGTCGTCACTTTGGATAACTTCACAGCTTGAGACACAGAAGTTGCGTGTTGTTGTGATTAACAATGGTGGTGGCCAGATCTTCTCTCGTATGTTTAAGAAAGAGATTTTCATAAACAAACATCAGATTTCTTTCGAATCCTGGGCAAAGATGTGGAATTGGTCTTATCAGCAGTGGCATAATGTTCCTACAACTATGGACTTAGCTGACAGACAGATTATCGAACTGAACCCCAATGCGGAACAAACGCAGGAATTTTGGAAGGAGCTGGACGCTCTGTGGAAAGAGTAAATCTTTTCTTTCTTCATGGATTTTTAGGAAAACCTTCAGACTGGGAGGCTGTGAAAGCGGCTCTTCCCAAGCATGACCATATTCGTATTTATTCCCCGGATTATTTCAAAGAAAAAAATCTTTCTCCACAACACAGCTTCAGTTCGTGGGCGCAAAACTTCAACCGCTGGGTGCAAATGGAAACTCACGGCGCTGATCGCAATATCTTAGTAGGTTACTCGCTAGGAGGACGCTTAGCGCTGCATGCCCTCGAGCAAAAGCCCGCACTTTGGTATAAATCCATTTTGATTTCTACAAATCCGGGCTTCAACGATCACTTTGATACATTCAATCCGATTTCGGATGAACGACGTCAGCGTTGGATGAACGATTCTTATTGGGCCGAAGAATTCCTGAAATCTTCGTGGGATACTTTGCTTAAAAATTGGAATGCACAGCCTGTTTTTGGGGGTGGCAGCAACGAGCCCTCGCGCAATGAAAAAGAATACTCTCGCGAGTTGCTGGGCTTGGCGCTGACTCAGTGGTCTTTGGCACAACAAAAGAACATGCGACCGTTATTAAGTGAAGTGAGTGGCAAAATTCTTTGGACTGTTGGTGAGCGCGATGAAAAGTTCATGGAGCTGACCCGTCAGTTGCAAGAAGCAGTGATTAATTTAAAAGTGGAATTGATTCCTGAAGCATCTCATCGAGTGCTCTTTGATCGTCCCAAAGAGCTCGCAGAAAAAATCAAACTATTGATTCATCAACTTCTTTGATGCGTCGTTGATCCAAGGCAAAAACTTACCAACGTTCATGTAGATGGACTTTTCAGAACAGAAGTCCTTCTGATCGATATAATTTTGCTTTTCGTCACCGCTAAGCTCTTTAGGTACCGTCCAAACAATCGCAGAAGCGACACCGATCACGTAATCAACATTTTGATAGTTGATGATCGCAGGACCGCCTGAATCGCCATTGCAAATGCCTTGGCCATTACTTTGATCCACACGAAATTGCGCAAAATTTGGATTCACAGAAAGCACCGTCAACTCGACAGAGCGAAGAACACCAGTACCGACGGTATCACTGTCAGAAGTTGGCTTTTTGCCGCTTGTGCGACCGTATCCCAATGCTTGGAATTTCATGCCTTCGACTGTTGAGATCGTTGTGCTCGGCAGGTGAATAGGTTGAAAGCCTGCTGGCAGGCCACCCGTGAAGCGAATCATCGCAAGGTCACTCCGGTCATCAGTGCTGGCCTTGTTATAGTCTGTGTGTATTTCTACGTTGCTAGCCATACGCAGATCGTATGCGCCAGAGATCGGGCTCAAGCCAAAAGCAATGGTGATAGTGTTCGCAGGCTTACTCACGCAGTGAGCTGCCGTCAAAATCAAGCTGTCAGAAATGATCGTACCCGTGCAAGTCGAATTCGTAGCGCTATTATCGATTAGAGCCACATATTTCGCCAGAGGATCACCATAGGCAACTTCCGTCCCTCCAACGATGGAGGAACCAGAATTTTTTTGTGCGAACTCGCCAGAGTTATTCTGGCATCCGCATAGAATAAAAACGACTAAAGAGCCGACGTACCACTTCGTTTTTGTCATACAAATGAAATAACAAAAGGGCCGCTGGTTGAATAGCGGCCCTTTTGGGATTGAAAAAATTTTTCTTGTAGAGATTTACTTGGCTGCAAGTCTGTTTGGATCAGTCAAAGAAGTCGTCAATTGTTTAGCTGCTCGATTCAGCCAAGTTTTGTGAAAAAGCAAGCTTGTATAAACCGAGTATTGAGAGCAATTGTTTCTTGGATCTTGGTCACCGCGGCTAGTAACACCCCATAGGTACAACTTTCCGCCAATAGTCACGTAAGCAGGGCCTCCAGAGTCACCATGACATGCGCCGGTGCCTTTAGTTTGATTCAATTGAATTTCAGACGCTGCGTATTTTGCGTTTGAAACAGTCACAGTCGTTTGGCGAAGAAGACCTGCGCCCGTCATATCAACAGAAGCACAGTTCGTAAGAGCTTTTGGATCATCACAAACAACTTTGCCTGATTGGATATCCGCAATCAAATCTGGGTAAGTTTTTACGTCGATTGGCGTTTCCTTAACCAAGTTTACACCGTAACCAGCAAGAAGAACGCTTGTGCCGTTCTTAATTGCAGTCGCGTCCGTCAAAAGATTTGCAGGAGCATAAGAGGCTGGAGTTGTACCGCTATAGTGCAACAAAGCAACGTCACCATGGTCTTTGTCTGCATTTTGGCGGGACGCCCAGTAAGGAGAAACTGCAACTTTATCCACTGGAAGAGCTTGGCTTTCTTGAGCAGAATCCATGTCTGGAGCGAAAACTATAGTCATGTAATCGTCTACGCAGTGAGCGGCAGTAACAACCAAGTTATTTGGAAGAAGAGAACCTGTGCAGATTGCTCCGCCTTGTTCGCCTTCGTGGCTTGAGTAGATGCCTACGATGCTTTTTGAAAGAGAGCTGCTTCCGCTAACCTCTGTACCGCCGATAATATCTGATTGATTTGCAGAAGTAGCGTCGATTTGTGAAGAGCCGCTGTTCGAAGGACCACAAGCAGCTAGTGAAAGTGTTGAAAGAACCCCAACTAAAAGACTTTTGTTCAACCCCACTGAATCCCCCCGGATTAAGTTCATCGCGCTGTGCGATGCGTGAAGTGAATAAACCCAATTTGGAACCACTTTACAACAATATAATACTTATGGATGACATAAGGATTCCGGAGGGGAATCCTTATGCTGAATTTCTTACAGGTTGCGGAAGTTGTCTGTGGCTTCTATTAGAGCTGAGCGTGTTCCAGGCTCTGCAGCTGCATGCCCGGCATCTGCGATGATTGTAAATTTTGCTTCTGGCCATGCCTTGTGAAGTTCCCAAGCGGAAGTCGCAGGGCACACAACATCGTAACGACCTTGAACTATAGCGCAAGGGATGTGGCGGATCTTGCCGACATTTTCCAGCAACCAGTTGTCGGTGGCAAAGAAGGCATTGTTGGTGAAGTAGTGGCATTCGATACGGGCAAAGCTGAGTGCGTATTCAGGGTCGTCGAATTCATCAACGGCTTTTGGATCTACATAGAGTCTTGAAGTAGCAGCCTCCCATTTGCTCCACGCTTTAGCGGCTTCTAAACGGATTGCTGCATCTGTGTGAGTCAGGCGTTTATAGTAAGCTGCGACCATGTCGTGACGTTCATTCATTGGGATTGGCTTCAAATATTCGTCCCAAACGTCAGGGAAGATATTTGAGGCGCCTTCTTGATAGAACCATTTAATTTCAGAAGGACGGCACAAGAAGATTCCGCGCAAAACTAAAGCCTTTACGCGTTCTGGATGAGTGATCGCATACGCTAAAGCCAGTGTCGAGCCCCAGCTTCCACCGAAGACGACCCATGTGTCGATTTTTAGGAATTCACGGATAGTTTCAGTGTCCTTGATAAGATTCCAGGTGTCGTTGTCACGAAGCTCTGCACATGGAGTCGACTGGCCTGAACCACGTTGGTCGAATAAGATGATGCGATAGTTTTGTGGATCAAAGAAACGACGATGATCTGGAGCAACTCCGCCACCTGGGCCGCCGTGAAGGAAGACCACTGGTTTTCCCTGCGGGTTGCCGACTTCCTCGTAATAAAGATTGTGAATTTCAGAAACTTTGATGAAGCCTTTATTGTAAGGCTCGATTTGTGGATAGAAATCGCGAAGTGCCATGGCTGGAAGTCCTTTCTAATCTGAAGAACTAAGTTTTACGCCATCCTACTTTTTGAGTCCACTCTTGAAATTCTTCATAACGCTTTTGTGGATTCGGTGGATGGTATTCTCCAGTCAGGGGAGTGATGACGAGGCTTTCCAATGGTTCCAGGTCCATAGAAGCTCTGCGTTCATTAAGATGTTCTTCGTCTTCAACATCAGGATATCTCATGATGCCGTTTTCGTCCCAGTCCGCATAAGTGGCATAAACTTGCTTGCGCCCTTCGTAGACGCAAATGCGATCTACGAGATTTGCGACGTAAGCTTTGGGGACTTTGTTAGCGCGTGCAAGATCGACAAGACTTGCTTCTTGGGCGCGTAAAAATTCGGGATCACTGATGGCGTGAAGGATAATCTTTAGCGCAGCCGTGCAAGCCTCCTCGCCGACAAGATCCATTGTCGGGAAGGTGTCTTTCTCTTCGAGAATTTCTTTAAGGCGTTGGGCGTGTTTAAGATGCATTTTCTCCATCGCGGGATGATAGGCCGTATGGAAAAGCTCACCTGTAGAAGCTAGGGTCGTGCGAAAAGCTTCGTCTTCACGAATCAGATGAGTGAGTTCTTCGCCGATTTCTTTCCAGCTTTTAGACATGATCGAAGAAATCCTTTTTGAAGCGGGCTTTTTCGTTTTCTGCGATAAAGCTTGCGTTGAAGGCTATTTCATTTGCACGTTTGAAATCTTGCAAGGTGAAGCCATGGACTTGATGAAGAACATCATAATCATCGGTCAGTGTTGTCGCAAAAACTCCTGGGTCGTCGGAGTTGATTGTTACCAGAATACCGTTCTCAATCAATTTGCGAATCGGATGACTTTCATAAGTCGGGAAAGATTGAGTGAGGAAATTACTGATCGGACATACTTCCAAAGGAATTTTTCGATCGCGCACGAATTGCATGATGATAGGATCGCGAATGATTTGAATGCCGTGTCCGATGCGTTCGGCTCCAAGAATTTCGACGGAGTCTTTCACCCACGTTGCGGCTAAGTGGTTTGGAGCCTCGCCAGAGTGAACTGTAATTCGCAAGCCCGCTTTTTTTGCTTTCTGGAAAAGAGGAGCAAAGATTTTTGGATCGAAGTTTTCTTCATTATCGGCCAAGTCTAATGCGATGAACGTGTCTTTGTGGTCGATAGCGAAATCCACGACTTTCACTGCATCTTCGTAGGATTTTGTTCTTTGGATAATGCAAATCAAGCCCACGGCCATTGGGAGACGCTTTTTCGCCATCTCGAGGCCCTTCACTAAAGCAGTGTGGATTTTTTCGAATGAAAGGTGCTCGTGATCTTCGGCAATAAATGTTGGAGCATAGCGAAGTTCTAGAATGCGAACTCCATCATTAAATGCGTCTTCGCAGACTTCAAAGGCAATACGGGTCAGGATTTCCTCGCTGGCGAGGATTTTTTGTGCGTTGAGAAATTTATTAAGCACAGAGCCAAGATCTTTCATGGGCTTTGTGATCAAAAATTGGTCCTTTTGTCCCTGAGCTGTCAGAGCCAATTCAATGCCTACTTGGGGTGCCAATTCGACCAGAGTGCTCCAACGCACCGAGCAGTCCAAGTGCCTGTGCAGATCGACTTTTAAGAGGTCTCGAATATTCTGTGAAAAGAGCTTTTGCATTTGATGTTCCTCGTCGGGGGAAGTACAACTTAATCCTATGACAGAACCTATCCAAATCAAAACAAAACTCGCAGGCAATCCTACTCAAGAACCTCAATTTAAAAGCTTTGTTAAAAGCAAAGATGGACGCTCTATTCCAGTAGCGGACCCACGCTCGACAAGAGCATTGGTGTCGTTGATGGATATGAACGCCGTTCTTGGTGGAGCAGCCTCCCACTACGGTGGTCCTGCCGCATTTGCAGAGTTGATGTCCGCGATGCACGCGCACGTTTTCGACGTTGCTACCCGCGAGAAAAAACAATGGTTCGATCTTTTCCATCTTGTGAATGATGCAGGTCACTGTGAAAACGGCCTTTATGCTTTGAAAGCAAATTATAACATGGCGGGTTTGACACTTGAGAGTCTCAAGAAATTCCGCTCGATCGAAAGTGGATTGACGGGGCACGGTGAGGTTCACTGCTTCCCTGAGGGTGTTTTCGTTTCCAACGGTCCATTGGGTTCCGCTTTCCCGCAAACTCAAGGTCTTGCGATGGCTGAAGCTTTCTCTGGGAAGAATCGTGTGACAATCACGGCGATTTCTGACGGTGCCAGCATGGAAGGTGAAGCGAAAGAATCTTTCGCGGCAGTTCCGGGATTGGCGCAAGCTGGGAAAATGGCTCCGTATGTTTTGATTATCAGCGATAACAATACGAAGTTGTCAGGTCGTATTGATCAAGAATCATTCTCGATGAATCCAACTTTTGAGTCTTTGAAATCATTGGGCTGGAAAGTGATCACTTTGCCTGAAGGTAATAATCTTCAGAAGTGTTACGATGCGATTGTTGAAGCAGTGGAAACTGCCAAGGCAAATCCAAAAGTTCCAGTAGCGATCTGGGCGAAAACAGTTAAAGGTATCGGCACGAAGAAAACAGCAGAGTCTGCTTCGGGTGGTCACGGTTTCCCTTTGAAGTCTCCGACTGAATTGCCAGCGTTCCTATCTGAAATCTATGGCGGCGAAGCTTATCCATCTGTTTTCGACACTTGGATTAGCGAGTTGAATAAATGGGAAGCTGATATCAAGGCGAAGGCCGTCAAAGATTCCGGCGAGAAAATCCAAACGGGTATTTCTTCTGCGATGATTCGCGCTCGTAAAGCCGGTCTTCCGGTTGTGTCTGTGACGTCGGATCTTCCTGGTTCAACAGGTGTGGCTGGTTTCAGAAAAGAATTTCCTCAAGATTCATTCGATGTCGGTGTCGCTGAAAGCAACATGGTTTCTACCGCAGCGGGCTTCTCTAAATTGGGATACATCCCGGTTGTTGATACTTTCGCACAGTTTGGTGTGACGAAAGGGGCATTGCCTTTGACGATGGGGGCTCTGTCGGAAGCTCCGATCATTGCGGTGTTTTCGCACACGGGCTTCCAAGATGCGGCTGACGGAGCCTCTCACCAGGCTTTGAGTTATATGGCGATGGTCGCTTCGATCCCTCACGTGGATGTTTATTCCTTGTCTTGTAGTGAAGAGGCTGATGCTTTGATGTATGCGGCAATGGAAAACTTTGCGAAAGATCGCAAAGCGGGTCGTGTTCCGCACAGCTCGATCTTTTTCTTGGGTCGTGAAAACTTCCCTAAGACTTACGTAGCGGGTGCTGCCTACGATTTGAAGAAAGCGCAAATCCTTGTTGATACAACGGCAGGAAAAGCGAAATCGGTAACAATCGCGACGACAGGCTCTTTGGTTCCGCAAGCGTTAGAAGCTGCGAAACAACTTGAGGGCCAAGGTGTTGGTGCTGTTGTTGTGAACTGTGCAAACGTAAATCATGTGGATGTCGAGACATTCAAGACTGTGCTTGCAAAAACTGGAGGCCGTCTAGTGACTGTTGAAGATCACCAAATGATCGGTGGCTTCGGTCAAATGCTTTGCCATGGCTTGTTGCAAGGTCGTGTGGAATTCAAAGTGAAATCTTTGGGTGTTCACGGTCAGTTCGGTCAAAGTTCTTATACAGCTCTAGAGCTTTATAAGAAACACAATATCGATGCATCTGCGATCGTAACAGCGGCGCTTTAAATTTATTAATACAGAGTTAGGAAAGATCGTCACAGCAATGTGACGGTCTTTTGTTTTTTCAGGAGATACAAATGTTTGCAGGTATTCCCGGCATCTGTGCAAATCCAGATGCAGAAACCAAAGGTTACATCTTTAATCACACGATGCTTCGTGTGCGCGATCCAAAGACGTCTTTGGATTTTTACACTCGCATTTTAGGTATGAAATTGATCCGCAAAGTGGATTTCGCTGACTGGAAATTTTCGCTTTACTTCTTGGCCTACGTTCCAGAGGGCACCGTGATTCCCGAGGGTGACGGTTCCGAGAATGCTCGTTATGTGAATGGTCGTGAAAGCGTTCTAGAGCTGACCCATAACTGGGGGACGGAAGAAAAAGCGGAAACTCCTTACCATAATGGCAATACAGAGCCACGTGGCTTTGGTCACATCTGTGTGACTGTGCCTGACATTAAATCTGCCTGCGCACGTTTTGAAAAATTACATGTGCCATTCCAGAAAAAATTGGGCGAAGGTGGGATGAAGAATATTGCCTTCATTAAAGATCCAGATAATTACTGGGTCGAGATTGTTCAGCCAGGTTTGCTGTAGGGAAATAAAAAAGGCGCTGGTAACAGCGCCTTTTCCTTTTAACGAATTAGATTTCGCAATGATTAAGCTGCTTTTGCATCGTCATGAGCGAATTGCGCCATGTGACCCATTTGATCCGCAGAGAATGCAGATACGATATCCACCAAGATAACAACTTTATTATCTACTTTACCCATGCCGCGAACAAAAGACATTGAAGCTTCGTTGCCTAGAACAGGTGAGGGTTCGATTTGGTTTTCTTGAAGATCAACAACCTCTTTAACAGAGTCTACGATCATGCCGACTTGACCGATTTCAGTGTCGATGACGATGATGCATGTATCGCGAGTTGTATCCTGTGCATCCATACCAAATTTGATACGAAGATTCACAACAGGAATGATTTTACCACGAAGATTCATCACACCTTTTACATAATCAGGAGTGCGTGGAACAGGGGTAATTTCACCAAACTGATTGATCTCACGGACTGTCTCAATTGCGACACCGTATTGTTCGGCCATTAATTGGAAAGTGAGATATTGGCCTGGCTTTGCTTTCAAAGATATATCGCTCATAGGTTTGCCTTTCAAAGTGGTCTAATTCGACTCCCTTTACTTTTCGAAAGAAACCTCACTGGACTTAAGGGATTTTTCCAAAGTTGTTAAAATTTATTAAAGTCCCTCGTGTCCGCCCCAGTCTGAGACAAAGGGCCTAAGGACTAGATCAAAATGATTTAGTACTTCTCTGGACTAAGGAAGGAAATAGCTCTGTTCTGAAAGCGCCGATAGTTTCAGTGATTAAAAGTACTTAAACGCGTTCACTGTACACGGAGCAAGTAATGAGCGGAGACAATTCTTTCTTTGAAGAACTGCAAATGGATTTTCTAAATGAGTCAGCATTCATGCTGGAACAATTCGAAGAATCAATGATCAAATTAGAAACCAGTGAAGAACCTGCAAAAGATCTTACAGATATCTTTCGCGTAGCCCATTCAGTAAAAGGTGGTGCAGCAGCGGTAGGTCTGATGGATTTAGCGAAATTCGCGCACGTGATGGAAGATCTATTGGATCTTCTTCGCTCGCGACCTGAGTTGGTAAATCCAAATGCCATTTCTTTGTTGCTGAAATCAGGCGATGAGTTGAAGAATCGTATTTCTTCTTTGCAAAAAGGCCAGGGTGGTCCATGGGATACATCTGAACTTGTTGCGCAGTTGATTGAAATTACCGAATCTCTTTCTGGAAAACCTTCGAAGCGTGGTGGTGCTTGTGCTCCGGCAACTGCTCATGCAGACGATGAGGTGAAAGAACAAGCTCCGGATGATTTCTTCGCAACTCCCTCTGCGGAAACATCTGCTCCTGAAGAAGATCACACAAATCATGACTTGCTGGCAGAGCTTTTGGCACAATTATCGCCGGAAGATCAAGCAGAGTTCCAGGCGAAAGAAGAAGCAGAAGCTGCGGCAAAGAAATCTGCAACGCCAGCTCCGGTTCCAACTCCAGTGTTGGAAGAGCCTGTGATGTCAGCTCCAGCCGCGCAAGCGGCGCCTGCACCTGCACCGGCAACTCCGAAAGCAGTGCCTGCTGCAGAGAAGCCGGCTTTGAAAGCCGTTCCAAAGGAAAATCCACAACAACCTCCAGCGGCGGCCGGTGGTAATGGTGGTGCGAATAAAGCAGCGGCGAAAAATGCTGTCAGCTCTATCAAAGTAGATACAGGTCGCGTGGATTCTGTATTGGATGCAGTGGGTGAGCTTGTTGTTTTGAAAAATCAGCTAGTGCATGACGAAACTGTTCGCAGCGGTGTGAATCTTCGTTTGGAAGCCATCGTTGACCAATTGGATAAAGCAGTTCGTGAATTGTACGAAAAAACTTTGAGCATCCGCATGACTCCGTTGAAATCTATGTTCATCAAGATTCAACGTATCGTGCGTGACGTGTCTTTGACTTTGGATAAACCTGTCGATCTTCAATTGATTGGTGAGGAAACAGAGGTTGAAAGAACCGTTTTCGAGCTTTTGGGCGATCCTCTCGTTCACTTGGTGCGTAATTCGATGGACCACGGTATCGAGAAAAAAGAAATTCGCCAAGAGCGCGGCAAACCGGCGACTGCTAAAGTCACTGTGTCTGCGAAACAAAATGGCGGTAACGTTACGATTGAAATCATCGACGACGGTGGTGGTATCAATCGTG
>NZ_DASVLT010000002.1:0-4537 GCF_036384735.1 Bdellovibrio sp.
TTCTCCACGTCTTGTTGTGAGCGCAGTTGATGGCACAGTTTCGGAAAGAATGGACTATAATGACTTGGGTGCCGTCATCAGTGATTCAAATCCAGGATTCCAAGCATTTGGTTTCGCCGGCGGTCTTTACGATGGCCTTACCAAGTACACAAGATTCGGAGCACGTGAGTATGATGCCGAGTCAGGTAGATGGACAACGAAAGATCCGATTTTGTTTAAGGGTGGGGATACGAATTTATATGGCTACGTGCAGAATGATCCGATTAACTTTGTTGATCCAAGCGGGAAGGCCATTGGCCTTGACGATGCATTCGCGGCAATTTTTGTTGTCGGGACAACCGTTGGGATTACTGAGGGCATTGTAAATTATCGAGCAACGCATTCATTTTCGAGTGCCACTAAAGCAGCAGCTAATGGTTTTGTTATGGGTGCCGGATCTGCTGGTGCTGCAATTTTAACGGCGACATTAGGTGCCGGAACCGCAGTTGCGGCCGGGGCGGCAACTGTTTTTGATATCGGATATTCGCTTCTTACTGCACCGACGTCATTGCCAACTGGAAGTTCAAATGATTTTATAAATGGTATAAACGCTATTGGAAATCAAAAACAACTTTGCCCTGAGAAATGAAGATAAATGAATAGCCATGAGCTTTTACAGAATCTATTTAAATTCATAATTCCCATGGGGCTCTTTATTGGGCCTCTGGGGTTGATTCTTTTACTAATGGGATTTTTAATGGCTCCAGCTAATGATCGAATAGATGTCAAAACTCTGGTGTTTCTTATTGTCGTTTGCATTACATGTGTTTTTCTTAGCTTCCGATACTGTCGAAATAAACTAGGTTGGTTTGGCGGGAGAAAGCCATGAGTTTGAATGCTGCGAGACGTACTAAAATGGTAACTAGTTTTGGAATGTTGCTCGTTAATGGAGCTGTGGTTTATGCGATTATGAATCGGTCCACTCCTTTTGGTTTTGGAGATTTCTTGTGTTTAATAGTATTGAATGCAATGTTCCTTGGATTTTTTTGGCTCGCGGCCACTCGAATGGGTTCGCAAGATCTAAAAAATGCCGTTGGGAATCAATCCGATGACAAGGAACCTAGTAAGCATAAAGGCGCGAATATCTCGTAAGATATTCTATGATCGTGCCAATCTGTTGCCAAAAAATTTAATCAAATTTGATAGTATTTGGCATTATGTTCTGCTCTCCAGCTGTTCAGTTGGATTTGAATAAGGCGGATTTTAAAGTGGCGATACAAATCTCTTTGGCTATGTCGCCAACGATCCTGTGAATTGGATCGACCCCGAAGGAACTACGAGAACACCCGGTCAGGTGTTGAGTAATGATGCGCTTGCAGGTGGCGGTGGCGGTTCTGCTGAAGGGCCGCCAGCAAGCTCATTCTCTGGAAGATTGGGAACAGAGCTGGTTCCACCAAGAGGAACAAACTGCCCTGCTGAAATCGGCGGTAGATCTTATAGTGGTCATGCTTTGGATAGTATGCAAGGTCGCGGGATAGTGCCTAGTGTGGTCGAGAATACGATATCGAACGGCGTGAGTATTTCCCAACCAGGAGGAAGAGTGCAACTATATGATCTTGGTAACAACATTTCAGTTATTTTGAACTCAAACGGAAAAGTAATTACTGTGTTCCCTGGGAAGTAAAGGATGGATGATTTTACGGCTAGACAAATTGATCGAATGAAAAGCTTGTGTGAGATGGCGATTCTGCGAAAAGTGGATCCTTCTAAATTTGTACGAGATCAGTGGGCGCTCATCGATATGGTGAAAGCCACTAACGAAAGCCTTTGGGAGGAATACAGGTCAATTGTTAACCAGGTTGAAATAACTATTGCCATTGCTCTCGATGAGAAGGGTCAGTTGGAGGAAAGTGATCTTTTATCGATAGAGCAAGCGGTCGGTAAGGCAAAAGACTTTATTGCACGGGTACAAAATCAACATTAAGGCTTACATCCTATGCAAAGCGATTTTGATCGACTCCAATTAAGTCAGATGAAGAGTCTCATAGGGCTTTTACAGAAAAGGCAGGTTGGGATATCCAAGTTTGTTTCCGATCAATGGTCTCTTGTTGAAATGCTGCAAGAGATCGACACTCATTGGAAGGTCGACTATTTCTCCCTGGTTAATGAAATTGAGGATCTATATGCAGCGGCTGTAGATCAGGGAAAAAAGGAAATGGACCAGAAGGATATCCAGACAATAGATAAGGTCTTGGAAAAGATGCTTATATTGATAGAGAGTCAGTAAGCTTGGTATGGCGGAAGATCTGCTGAAAGTTGAGAAAGCTGTTAGAGATATTCTCTTGAACGATTGGGACCCGATTGGAGTAAAGAACAATCCAAACGCTAAGGCTGAATACGATGGGTACGCACTTCGCGTAACTGGAATGCTTTTGAATGGAAGTGATGAAAGCAAGCTCACAGAGTACCTCAATAAGGTAGTTTCTGAGGATTTGGAGCTTCCTGTAAACGAAGCTGTAGCCAAGGTGGTTGCGAAGAAGTTAGTCGCTCTTGGATTAGAGCAACAGCAAAAAAAATAAGCGTGCCAGAGATTCTTTTCCCTCCATGCAATCCGTGCCTGGATCGTGCCAAAAAATTCAATAAAATTTGAATCGCTGGCACGGTTGACCTGGCCGGGCAAAACTGGTTCAGAAGTTGTGTTATACTCTGGGCGATATTTCAGAGCTATGCGGGCAAACTGTGATGTAGTTTTAAAAAACAAAATATCACATTAACAAAGTCTAGTTTACAAAAATAGCTTGCACGAGTGGAAATCCCATTTCTACAATTGTTAACTGAAGGTTGTTTATAGAGCTCTCGGAAGAGAGCTCGGCGACGTAGTTCTTGCTGGATTTGGTTTCACACTAAAAGGGTCAGAACTTCGCAATATCGCGGATGCATCTAAATAAATAGGATTAAGAAATGAATAATATTTCGTTAAGATTGGATTCGGTGGTATTGATTGCGGCTCAATGGGCTTTGCAATTTACAATTGCCTATCAACTTGTGATTTGGATTTCCTATCAGAACTATGTGGGGCAGTCAGTTTCCATGCAGGGTGATCAGGTATTTTCTAAACTCTTGGGGCTTGCATCTTATAGTAAAAATGCTTTGGAAATAGCTTGGGTTTGCAGTTGGGCCATCACCTTTTTCTTGTATAAGCGTCTTGAATCAAGTTCTTCGGAAAGAGTCGTGTTGGTATGCGCGCCTATTTTTTCAATAGGCTATTTTCTATATTCGACTGGGTTCGGGTTGCATTAGTAATTAGAACTCTACCAGCACTGATTGAGTGCGAATCGTTTGATACGATATTGAGTCATGAGGAAATCTGTTCAACTTAAAAGTGTTTGCCTGTCAGGGTGAATCACTGTCGAAGTTTCTGACAAGGGACTGTGGATTGTCTTTTTTAAAGCTTCAAGAAAGTTCGTACTGCCGTTTATTTTCAATAGGGATGGAGCAAGCAGGGAACGGCGTTTGCTTCAGGAAATGGCTTCATGAATTATCTTGAGGAGTAAAAAATGAAGGCACTTGTAACTTCCATCGCCTTGGTTCTTTTCGCGCAAGCGAGTTTCGCTTTTTCAACCCCTGCTATGACGGTTCGTCTTGTCGATAAGGACAACCAGCCGATCGCTGGCTTCCCAGTGGTTCTTCAAACACAGCAAACTGATTTGACGAAAGTGCTGACTCCGCATTCGAATGGCCAATCAGTAAATATGCAAAGAACTATTGTGACAGATAAAAATGGTGTTGCGAACTTGAGCTCTGTTTTCATGATGTTCACACCAAAATCAATTCTTGTAGTTCCAAGTTATGTTGAACATTGCCCAGATAAAGAAAGCTGGCAGACAAATCACCGTATTGATTTCAATAGAACGAATGAAAAAGATGGTTTCTTCATTGCAACCCCGGGTGAGAAACAAGGCTGGGGCTGTATGATGGGCCAAGATCAAAAATACAACGACTTGCAAACAAACCTTGTGTGCAAAGCCTCTGCATCAGCAGATGATATGATAGCAATGCTTCGTCAGAACATTCAGCAAACAAACAACGCCGGTTGTGAAGCTCAGAAAGATTTCTAGTCTGTTTCATATTCTGAAACACTGTTTCGGAATTTGTTTTGACGCTTCCCCAAATATTTTCTATCTTTTGTCTTATGGAAGAACTTGGATCGCTTTCAAATAACGATGCCATCCGTCTTTTAAAGGATGAGTTGGCAAAGCGAAAACAGCGCAACGCCGGCTATTCGTTAAGAGCTTTTGCTCAAAGTTTGAAAATCAGCCCCGCCCAGTTGTCGCAATTGATTTCGGGAAAACGTAACTTCACTTCTAAAACTCTTCAACAAATTAGCAAGTCCCTGCATCTATCACCAGAAGAAGAAAATAATCTGCACAGACAAGTTTTAATTCCTGCCAAAGCCCACGCTGAACAAAAAGATAAACGTCAGTTGCAGGAAGACGAATTTAAAGTGATTGCCGAATGGTATCACTTTGCGATTTTAAGTCTTAGTAAGGTTCGTGGT
>NZ_DASVLT010000003.1:0-5455 GCF_036384735.1 Bdellovibrio sp.
CTTCAAGTGTTTGCTGGTATCACCCCAGCTACAACTCCTGATTTATCTTTGATGCAAAAATGTGCGGCCCTTTCGACAAGCATGGGAACGATTGGCTCATTAAGCAAAGTAAATATTCAATCTTATATTTCTTCGAGTTCTTCTTCTTCGACGACCTACAAGGTTTATTTTGATAGGTCAGATCAATTTAATCCGCAAAACGTTAGTATGACAGCCTCTTCGTTGGTAAATTGGGGTAATGGAAAAATTAATTATGACGGTAGCAGTACAGATGCCGTTGTAAGAGTGACATTTGGATTGGGAACTCGTTCATTTTCTATTCCGATGGCATTGAATTCCGATTTGACGGTAACGCCGGAAGTAGGTTCTTCTACTCAGCTTGCGGCATTGCAGGCCGACGTAACGACTAAGAAAAACACTCTTGCAAATGATCAAGCTGCCCTTGATCAAGCAAATTTAGATCTTGCTGCAGCAAAAAATTCTTTATCAGACGCCCAAGCGACCTTGCTGGCTGAACAAAGTAAGCCGGTATATAGAAGCACTGCTAATAGCACCTCCACTTCAACTAGCACCTCGACTTCAACTTCGACGGATGTATCTACAACAACATCTACTTCAACAGATACAACAGCTAGCAATACAACTACAACATCTACGTCCACTTCTACATCGACGTCGTCGGACTATTATAGTCAGTCGGCCGTTGATGCAGCTCAAGCGACAGTTGATTCGTGGACGGCGACGGTGAAATCTCGGACCACCGCAGTAACTACAGCTCAAAATACGGTGTATGCGGATACCGCAGCTCTTTCGAGTTCTCAGAATACACTGAGCTCTTATTCTTCGATCTATAACAATCCTCCCGTGATCACGATTTCGGTAGATGGAATTAAAACATCCAAAAGATGGGGTACATATTCTTCGTCTACTTTGTCTTTGACTGTTTCTGCGACAAATGTTGGCAATATGCGCGACGAGAATATGGTTTTAACTGCACCGTCCATTGGTGTCTTGGCTTATGACCCTACATATAGCAATGGAACCTCGATTAAAGTCGGTTCTGGAACTACCTCAAGCAGTGGGCTGCTAGGTTATCTGAATTTCACTAATAGCGGCTCTATGCTTAATCCCCCAATTAATTTCTCGAGCAATAGTTCGAGCCCGGCTGTCGCGGGGGCTTCAGATCCAGATACAGATGATCTTGAGGCGCAATGCGAGGCTGCAAAAAACGCGGCTAGTTCTCAGTCTTTTGGTGGCGCTGCATGGGCCGTAGATTTCTCTCCGTCAACGCGTGTTTCTTGGAACTTTGCAGGATCCACTGACGCTGTGGCAGGAGATGATCCAGCTTATAAGCATGATTTGGTCTTTAGCGGAAGTGCAAGTTCGTTTGATGTGCACTCGATAGTGGGAAGTTGCACGATCGATGATACGGCTACATTTGTCACGGGGTTCTATGCATGTGATAGCCTGACAATTTCAGCTCGCTCGTTGCCACTGCGAATTATCGGAACATTTATCGTAGGTAAGTTGATAATCGATCCTTCAGCGTATAAAGCGGGCATTAGATGGAGTTCTATCTATTATCCGCAGGCAACACAGGAGTTACGTAAGTATGGCATATTGCAATCGGCGACCGGTGCTGATTGCAATACGGTCCAAAAATCTCCGATTTGGTTGCCAGTACCGTCAATTCAAGAAGTTCAGAATGTTCGTCTTTGCAATGTCATTAGCTTGCGCGCGAAGGCTGATCCATTCCAATGGACGGCGGTGGATCCTGATTGTGGAATTCCGTCGGGTTCAACATCTTCAACAACAAGTTGTAAGAAGCGCTTGATTCGATTCTATGTTGTCGAACAATCTCGTGAAGGTGGCGTATGATGAACTTAAAGCCAACACAAAATAATAAAGGTCAATCCATTGTTGAAGTTCTTGTTGGACTGGGACTTATTTCGATCATTGGCTTTGCATTCAGTGGCGGGATGGTGCAACTGAGAAATACGACAAAAGACAGCGTCGTATTATCTGCAACCGATCGTCAGGTCAGTGACATTGCAGAAAATATCAAATCGGGCGTTGAGAACTATCAGGTTAACTACAACTACGGCGTGACTGCTGGAAGTCTTTTGGATTTATCTTCTTTGCCGATGGCTTGGGATAACGGTATCGTCGCTGCGCGAACAGATTGCCCGAAATGTGCTGGAACTTATGGTTACGTCATTCAACCCGTAGATAGTTATCGTGGTCTCTATCAGGTGACCTTGCGCATGACTCATAAGGCTTGGGCTGCAAAAGGTGAGCAGTATCGTGACTACGTTTTCGTGGTGAGTGCAAAATGAAAATTCAAAATAATTTAGGATTTACTGCAGTTGAAGTGATGATAGGCGTTGGTCTTACGGCTGTCGTCACTGTTGCGCTTATCTCAACCCAAGTTTGGCTCGCGAAGGATCAAGCGGTTTTAAAAAATCAATTGGAGCAGTCGATCGATGAAAAACTTGCTGAACGCATTATATTTAGCGATTTAAGCGCTGTGGAACCATCCTTCAATAACATTTCTTTAGCGGATGATTCTGGCAATAATTTTTTTGATTACTATCCAGATGTGCCAGCGAACAGTCTTACGACTCCACTATCCAGAGCGATTACAATTACCTCTAAAACAGCAAATCAAAGCGTCAGTTTGATCGTGCAAAATCTTTCGGCCGGAGCAACGCTGAATTACGATCCGACTGCAGCTTATTCATTTGGTACATCGTCGGATTTCAATGTTGCAGGGTCCTACACGTTTGTTTCCGTAAATCAAAATAATTGGGTCAAAGCCATTCGCCCTGGATTTTGGATCGACGGCATGACGTTGATGTTTGATACTCCCGCGAAATTGCGACCTCTCTCTTCAGATGGTACGGTGAACATGCAAGTTGCACCACGTAGCCCTGTCTATGTCGGTGTGGTCGGAGGGGCTATTTTAAATTCCGTGGGAAATCCATTTTCAGGTTTAATTAAATCGACTCAGCCGGTGACGGGAGCTGCGATTCCCAGTGTAGATTCGTTTTTGCAAAATGTTCCGTCTATTGGGGGAGGCCAATCTGTTGTGAGATTGCGTGCTATCTCTGCCATTCAATATACGCTAGAGGCAGACAAAACTCTGGCTGCAGATTGCTATCCCGGCGGCAACAAAAGTGGAACACCATTTTATCACTCAAATTTGTATAAGGTGATTTACAAAGGCACAGGCCAGGCTGGTCAGAAGGTTCTTTTGGCTGATAAAGTGTGTTCTTTCAGTATGAGTCGCGACTCTGTCTTAAAGCGCATGATCTATTTTAAAATTAATAAAGTCGATACTTACAACAACAGTCCGTCAGATACGTCGACTGCAAGTTTATAGAGCGTTAAAAGGGGGAATTATGGGAACCATGAATATAGGGAAGGTCTTGCCAGTCCTTCTGCTATTTGCAGAGGGAGCATTCGCTCAAGTTCAGAGTTTGCCAATGTCGGTGAATACGACCGTTTCTGGTGAATCAGTGACCTCAGCGCCAGCTTCTGGCACAGTCACTCGTTCGGGAAATAGTACTGTCACCGTAAAAATTGTAAATTCATGCTTCGGTACGAATCTTCGTGGTGTGACGAATCCATTGGCCCCGAGTTCGACGATTACTGCGAACCTAACCTTAGTGATTGGCAGTAAGTCTTATCCTATTATGGTAAAATATCCTGCTTATTTAGTTCAAAACGGCGGGATGATTCCTGCTAATAATCAAATTACTCCGATGGATGCGTCGAACTACTCGATTCCTGGTGGGGGCAGTGCCGGTATTTATGGGAATACGGTTATTTTAAAAACACCGTTTCCAACCAACGTGAACATTGATGCGGCCGGAACTATCACTGATGCGGATCCAGGTTCAGTCTATCTTCAAAGCACTAGCTTTTCGCAAGTTGTCGGTGACTGTAATGTCGTGGCTTATGGTGCTTACGGTGTTTCATCATATATTCCGGCAGTGGGTTGTAAGGCCTTCATGGGACAAAACGGTACTTTGAGTGCGACAATTGGCGGTATCTCAGTGTCCTCTGATAAATCTAATGTCGAACTTAACGTTTCGTTCCCAGGTCAGACAGGATTTTGCGGAGGTTATTATTCACCACTGATGGTTTTCTTTGACAAAGACAGGCCAAAATTCACGAACGTCAGTAACTTTCCAATCAATGGTGTTGGTACAACATATTGGCCAGAATCAAATCACGCGGGTTACTTCCTAGCCTACGATAAAGATGGTTCTGGAAAAATCACAAGTAAAGATCAATTATTTGGTGACAACGGCAAAGAGAAAAACGGTTTTGAAGTTCTTAAAAAATTCGATACGAATCACGATGGTGTTATCGATAGACGCGATAAAGAATTCGATAAGCTCGTATTGTGGCAAGATAAAAACGGTGACGGTATTTCGCAGCCAGAGGAGTTGATCAAGCTTTCCAAGAAAGTTACGAAGATTTCTTTGAAATATAAAGATGACCGTGTCAGAAAAATTGCAGTGCACGCAGAGGAACGCCAGTACTCAGTTTTCTGGTATAAAGACGTGAAAGGAAAAGTAAAAAAAGGCGATATAGTCGACGTTTGGTTCGAACCAGCTCGACAACCGTTACTGACTCAAAATCAGAAGTAATTATTTCTGCGAGCCCAGAAGCTCCTGAATAGTCTTCTCTAAAACCTGTGGCTTTTTATCGTTGAAACCGCGATACATGGTCACAGGTTTTAAATTTTTATCAAAGACAAAAAGTGTGGGTAGTGCCGCCACCTGAAAGTCTTTGGCCATTTGTTTTTCTTTATCCGAAAACACCGCAAACGAGATCTCCTGCATCTTCATGAAAGCATCGCGTTCTTTAGAATCGTCGTCCTCATTTATGCCTAGAAAAACAACTTTGTCTTTGTACTTCGTTGCAAGCCGATTGTAGTGAGGAATCGCCTCTTTGCAGGGGGCGCACCAAGAGGCCCAAAAATCCACAATCACCACTTTACCTTTGAGGTCAGAAAACCGTACAGATTTCGCAGAAGGTGAAAGTGCCTCTGCTGAAGACAACGATTTGAACTCAAACTTCGGAGGATTGCTGGCGGCATGTGAAAGTGAAGTAATAAAAAGCAAAGGCATAAGTGCGCGTAACATAAAACCTCTAGATTTTTTCCATATACTTAAGCAACACGTCACGACCACGAATCTTCGCTTTCAGAATAGATAGGAAAATAAAAACACCACCGGTCTTACGATCTAAAAAGATAATTTCCTTTGGTGGAGTTCGCCATTGAAATTGACGAATGATTTGAAAAACCTTTTTAGAAAGTCGTTGCGGCAGATCCGTGTTTTTCCAGTCGTAATTTCCGACAGAATCAATTTGTCCATGAATGTTGCGGGGGTCGTTGGGTTCGATAAAAGGCTCGACACTTTCAAAGCAGAAGTCTTCGAAA
>NZ_DASVLT010000004.1:0-22279 GCF_036384735.1 Bdellovibrio sp.
AGGACTTAGCACTTTTGCGTCACTTTATCGATCAAATAGGAGTGTGGCGTTCCGCTCGAGACTTCTGGGATTCGTTTTTAAACTCGAGTGTTCGTTCGCACTTTTTATTACTTACGGCCTCATATCCTTGAAATGATCCGACTCCCCCGAACCCTATAGCTTTCCTGAGCTTTCTTTCACGGTCCACTTTTTCTTTTCGGGTATTATCGTAAGAAATCGAGGGAATACATTTACATGGTAATTCACCCCAAGAATAAAAAACATATCTAGAGTCATGTCGAGTTTAATAAAGAGTCTTATCAAACGATTTTTGTATTTAATACGATGGCAGCTGATCTCAATACTTTTAAAATTAATGTCGCCGAGATTCGAATCGACTCTAGCAAAAAACTAAACGTAAATGTTACGTTCCAAGCCGTACTTGAAGACTGGACCCGATATTACTTAGTTCCGGTTGCACCGTAGAGAACTTTTGAGCTTCAAGCCTATTTAGAAATGAACGAGCTCAAAGTTTATCCGGGGCAGGTCAGGTTTAGGAACCCAAGGCTAGGACAAAAAGCCTAAAACAGATACCTGTCAG
The DNA here is from genome assembly GCF_036384735.1 of Bdellovibrio sp. Classification (GTDB taxonomy): domain Bacteria; phylum Bdellovibrionota; class Bdellovibrionia; order Bdellovibrionales; family Bdellovibrionaceae; genus Bdellovibrio. Next base: position 581 of record NZ_DASVLT010000004.1, read on the forward strand.
TTTGAAAAAGCAGTCATAGGAAAAAAAGGAGATTTAGGCTCCCTGAGTGAAAGACGTAGAGTGCGAAACATTATTCCAAATTAAAAAGCTGAAGCAGCTGCTTCAGCTTACACTTCTCCCGAAGTTGCAGCTCTGCCAGCCCGGCTGCTATTTCTTCTTTAAAGTCACTTGGAGTTGCGATCCACCAGCTCCATAGACTTTCACTTTAAGAACGCTGTCTTGTTTTACTTTAACGATGGCATAGACGTCTTTTTTAGCAGGGCAGCGTTTCATGTGATCTTCGTCTTTATCATCAGCATCATCAGTCCCAGCCCAAGCTGACTTGTCTGATTTAGCAGGCTGTGGCCCACTACAAAAATCTTGAGGCTTGAGTACCACTGAGTCATCCAGCATGATCTCGGCCCGAACTGATCTCTTTCCTGAAAGTTGCTTTGCTTCGAGTGTGTAAGTTCCAGCGTCATTAAAAGTAATTTTAGAGATTGTTTGTGTTGCGGGACGATTGGTTTTCTTTTCAAAAATTTCCAATCCATCAAAACTGCCCGTATTTGAAAATGTACTATTGGAAAGTCGATAAGCTGCCACAGCGGTTATGTCGCCTTGATCATTCGTCTTTTTATCGATGAGCAAATACTTATTGCCGATCTTCACGAGCTCGACATGGTTAAATGCATTGCCAACGGAATTCTGGTAAGTCGCTGTTGGAGTAATATCTGAAAGGCTTTTGCCGTTCCATTTGAGAATTGATGGCGCTTCCGAATGCCCTCTTGAGTCAGATGTAGTAACAATAATTTCAGGAATTCCATCACCGTCGAGGTCCATCGCATCAATATCTGTGCAATTCGAGAACTGAGCGGGGAACTTATCATTTAAGCTTTGCGCTACGCTTCCTGATGTTCCATTTTCCTGAATCAGTTTCACTTCACAATCGACGCCAGTGCTTGAAGTCCAGGCTTGGTACAATACAATCAAATATTTGGAGCCACTAAATTGAGTTTCCACGTAACGAGATTCCAGTCCATTCCCGATTGAGAGCGGAGTGCCGTCTTCCTTAGTAAGAGCTTTGAGAGACGATGGGAAGTTTCCATTGATAATATTCTTAATTGCCGAATTTTGTCCGAAAGAATAACTAGCGCAAAAGAAAACCGAAAATAGGTAAGTATAAAATTTGTGCATTTCAATCTCATTTCGTAAAAGGGCTGTTCATCCAATAGTCGGTAGTCATTGTCTGATATACTGAATTAGCATACTTAACTTTATCTGGCAGGAGGTATCGTTTTTTCCCGCCACCAGATTTATATCCAGCTGACGCATATTTAAGCGTCTGTCCGTAGGATGCAAAATTTATGAAATTATCGATGCCATAGCGGACATCACCGGTTACGAAGCGAAGTTTTTTAGCTAGAAATTTCGATCCGAGCTTTACATTGATAGCTGGTCTAAAAAGACTGAGTGGATTTGAATTGTCGTCAGTGTAACCCATTTGTTCTATCGCATCTAGATACATCAGTTGCATCATTCCGAAACTCGAAGCGAGTATTGTCTGAGCAACGATATTGTATCTATCATCAGGAAATTTGATATCATCTTTGAACCAATTCATGTAATCGTTTTTCAGGATGTCGACTTTAATCAAGTTGAGAGCTGTAAGTGGCTTGTATCCACCAGAGGCAGTTTCGTAGTTGTCTGGAATATTGGACATTGTTCCGTCGCTTAACGAACAATAGTTCCCACTACGCAGATGGATTTGTTCCTTAGTTAAGGTATTTTTCGAGGCCAAGAATACATATTTTCCACTGGCGGCGAATCTTTGATTTAATTGCCTAATCCCATTAATCATTTCGGTTCTGTCATCATTAGAAGAATATCTAACGTCATAGTTTGGTTCATAGCGATATGAAGTCTTTGAAAAGCTGTGCTTGTCAGACTCTGCCCAAATTTCAGCTTTAATAAATTGAGGTGGGAGTCCGGTACTGTTCGCGGCTTCTACGATAAGCGCATCGCAATTTGAATATTGTGTATCGACGACAGTTCCATCGCTCTGTTGAAATGTGCAGTCATAAAGATCAGTTCCGACATTTGATGGCTTAATTCCTTGCAAGACAATTGTAATCGGAGACTTGCTGCTATCAGATGGCGTGATGATTAGATTTTGAGTGCCGAGATGAACCATAAATAAATTTTGGCTTGTCAAAGATTGTCCACCATTAAACAGCAGTCCTATTTGATCAAAATAAAGACCATTCTTTGTGTCCAATGGAATCGATGTAGAATCTAAATTTGGTGAACCATTATATTGGTAAGTTCCTGAAACAGGTTTTCCAGTTTCATCGAGCAATGTGAATTTGACAAAACCACCGATTGAAATTGGAACTGCCGTTAAATTCGATACGGGCATGGTGATTTGTGCGGAAGTTGGTTGTTCATTTGCATCAAGGGCTTCAATCTTCAATGAGTATCCAGGGACACGCAAAACCTGAGTGATCGAGTTGTTTGAAGTGTCTGACTCTTGAATTGTTCCAGCACCATTGACTGTGGCTTTCACAACCACCGAATTTGTGGTTCTTGTAATTGGGTTGAGGTCACTGTCGTTGATAGTAAAATAAAAGGATTTATGTGAAACTCCACTTTGAAGTTCAGCAAGAGTCACTGTTGAAGCGAGTGTCTGGTTTGCATACTGAAGAGTTACAAATGCGGATCTGTCATCAGATGTAGAGATATTAGTGCCTTTAACATCGAAAGTAGCTGTGAGTTGTGCACCTTTCTGTACAACAGGAATGCCGTCAGATCCTACTTCTGTAGGGGTGATTACTAAATTTGAAACAGAGAGATCCGGAAGACCCTGGTCCGGTGGAGTTGGAGTTGGCGTTGGGCTTGGAGAACTTCCGGCATTCCAACTGGCGCTGTCACTGCATTTATAAGTGGTTGGACCGTAATCATCCACTTTGCCGTGGAATACAATATTGGTTGTGTAGTTTCGCGTCTGGCCAATTCCGCTCACAGGAACAGCGACATATGACCAGGTGATTGTAGTGGTAAAAGTTCCGGGCACATCTGAACACCATCTAATATCATAAGTGCATGTGACTATATTCCCCCCAATTGGGCAGCGTGAGGTATCCACATGAATTTCAGGGGGAGCGTCAACTGAGACACTTGAAATAGTGATATTATTATAAGGATCTGCGCCCCAACCTTCGGTCCATTTTCCTACCGCTGCGTTTGAAGTGGAAAGTGTGCCAATATCAATTGTTGAGACGCTATTGTCTGCGAGCGAAGCACTTGATCCCAAGAGAAGTGCCAGCGTAGTTATTAACAGCGCAGATAGCTTGATAGAAGGCGATTGTGTTAAGGACTTAATGTTTAAGCAGTTCAATATCCCTCCAAAGTTGAGGTAAACAAAACGATGATTTATCGGGGCTTGTGTGAACAATCTTTAGTTTAATTATTAAAAGTAATGAATTTCTATGACTACGTCGAGGGAACTGGGAGATTTCTCCAGTCTACTTAGGGCGTTATTTGTTTCTATTCCACCACGTAATTTATTGAAGGTGGTCGAGTAATACAGTGCTGCTTCAGTCTGCGCGCCCTTGGGCTTTGACGCTGCCGACGGCCGTCGTGCTGAAAAAATAAGCGGCAATAGTTAAAACAAGACTTTGTTTCAATAAATTTCGTCCAGTTTACGCGATACGAGATGGAAATTTAATCTTTTCAAATGTTATTGACAGTTGATTGCTGAATTTAAATGATTTCATCGTAAACAAATAGATAATCATTTACGGGAGATTCTATGTACGTTCGTGCTCTCTTGGGGTTGGCGTTTGCGCTATTGCTAGCACCCAAAACATTTGCTGCACCTAGTTCTATTATTCCATTGGATCAAATTAGTTTAATGAACTTTGAACTAGGTCCTCAAACACCGACGGTGGGAAATGCCTTTAACGTCTTTATCCACCTGCAAACAGACTGGAATTCCGCAGACAAGGTAAGACCTGTTTTGCAATTCACACTCGATGGACAAACGGCATACGCGCTGACTCCTTGTCCTGCGCCAGGGCTTTGGGTTGTTCCCGTCGTGAGCACTTTGGCAACGGCAGGGGATCACACTGTGATCGCAAATCTGTATCTTGAAGATCAAGATCAAGCAGACTATCTAAGAAGTGCCATTACTTCTCTGACTCAAGAAATCGGTGTTCTAGAAGCTAAGATTTTGATTGAAGAAGACCCAGCTCAAAAAGTGATCCTTCAAACTGAACACGACAATAAAGTTCAAGAGCGTCAAAATCTAATGACGGCTCTAGATGCGACAAAAACATATGTTGGTTCTGATACTTATAAATTCACTATCAACTCTTCTAAATAGTTGGAAATGAGCACTGCAATGAAAAAGATAGTTCAAATTATTCCCGTACTATTAACTGTGATCGGAATTCACGCCAAAGCTGCACCGGTATTTCTTGATCTGCAATCAAACCTTTCGACGTATACGGTAAATCAAAATGCCATTTTGACTGCGAAAATCAAAATTCAACCGGCAAATCCAAGTGACGAGATTTTCCTAACTGCCGCTTTTAATAATAACACGATTAAAATCACCAGAGTCTCTGATGACCAAGCTGTGACAATCACACCGGCTCTGACTGCCGCTGGAACCTTTGCTTGGCAGGTAAATGCTTACATTCAAGATAAAGCGAAGGCCCGTGGTTATGAAGCAGCCATGATCTATTATCAGGCTGAGAATATCCGCATTAATGCTCAGATGGCAAAAGAGACGGACTTAACAGTTCGTGCAAATCTTCAAGCGCAAATGGATCGCAATAACCTTATCGTTGGCGATATTAATAATCAACTATGGGCAAGCCGTCGTCAGATTGAATCGAGAACTTTGCAAGTCACTGTCAATGCTCCAAGCACTAAGATGAAGCCACTGGATTCAAATCCGGTAATTGCAGTTGACTGCGATTCTGAAAGCCAAACCTACAAAGTTGGGGATACAGCGACATTCTATGTTCATGCGCTGACTCAATTTAATGGTCCAGACGGCGTTCAAGAGATTGTAGCGGGCGGCGATATTTTGGGAGACGCGACTCATACTGGAATTTCTACAGAAAAAAAGCGTCTAGGTGATTCTGATTTCTCATTCGTGGCTCCCACTTTCCAGGCAGCTGATGTGGGAACTCACATCTTTAGAAGTTATATCCAAATCAGATCAAAAGCTCAGGCGGATTCCATTAGAAACACTATCGCTCAAGCGGCTCAAACAAAGGCTCGCTACATTGCGATCGTGAACGGAGCAAATGATCCGATGACACAGGCTTATTATAATCAATTGATAGCGGATCTTGAGACAACAATGAATGAGCTTGCTCGTCAGCTTCAAGACATGCTCACGACAGTAGGGCCAGCAAAAGACTTCTACTTCAACGTGACACAATAAACTTTAAATAGACTTTAAAATTAAAAAATCAATAAGAGAGGGTCAAAGCCCTCTTAATGGGGATCTTTATGCTTAAAAAGCTGTTTTCTTCCTTTTCAATAAATAAAGCGGTGGCGACCATAGCGGGTCTCTCGCTGGTCGTTTTTGCTGGCACCAGGGCAGGATCGATTAAGTCGTTCTTGGTGGATCGAAATTTCATCACTGTTGAGGCCAATCATCAAGACGGGAAATATAACTTGAATGATCAGGCAGTCTTCCGAGTTATCACTCAAAAAACACCTTCTGACGCAAATTTCCGTCTCTATTTTCAGGCTTATATCAATGATGCGGCGGTTGATCTCGATAACGCTCAAAACCAACTGAGCGTTGTGAAAACTCTCACGGACTATATTCCATACACTTTCAAAGTGGATGTGTATTTAGAAGACGCAAAGAGAATTGATGCTTTCACATCTTCACTTGAAAAAGTGAATGATCAAATCAATTACATTGAAGATTTGATTGCGAATGGCTCAACTGATGAGAGCTTGCCAGCTGAGCTCGCAAGACTTAACACTCTAAAAATCTCGCTTACTTCGCAAATTCAAAAATACCGCAAGTTTATCGAAGAAAAAACTGTGACAGTCACGGTGAGCGATCCGCGTCCGAGAGTTTCTTTTGCTCAGGCTTCTGAGAGCATGGATGCTGCCCAAAATCCGGCGGGTTCGTTTACAGTGAATATGGATAAAGCGTTCACGTCAGACGTTGCAGTACCATTCACTGTCGGAGGAACGGCAATTGGTCCCGCTGGGGCGGCTCCAGATCACAATCTTGCAAACGGAACTGTCACAATTCCTGCGGGATCAACGACCGGCATAATTAATTTTTCTATTGTAGGTGGTTATTCCCCTAATTGGCCTAAGACGATTGTTGTGACTCTCGGAACTCCATCGACAGCTGGAGTTGTTCTAGGCAATACGATCACGAACACAATGACAGTCAACTACACGGCTCAGCCTCCACAGATTTCAAGTGGCACTTATTATATCGACAGTGATCACGCCCCAAGTGCTGTTATCTTGACAATTGTTCCTCCAGCGGTAGCCCAAGGAAGAACAGTGCAGTCGCTGAATTTCGATTTCGGTGATGGTTCAAAAGCGAGTGTTCCCTACGCGTATTATCAGATCAATCAGAGTGTAAAACATATTTATGGTCCCGGATCTTCTACGGTGAAAGTCTCTGCAACGGATGATCAAGGTTTGACAGGGCCGGCTATTTCGATTCCTGTGACAGTTCAGGAGGGAGTTCGTCCTACTCCTAAGATCACTGCGACTGTTGATGCTAACGATCCACAAACCGTTCATTTTGATGCTTCAGGCTCTAGTATCCAATCAGGAGCAACTGCTTTGGAGTATCGTTGGACAATTGCTAGCAACAACGGCTTCGATGTCAGGACTCAAACGGCTTCAAGTACTTTTCCGGTAGTTCCTAAGGGCTCTAATCCGGTAACTTATCAAGTTCGACTAAGGGTCACAGATAATCTTCGCTTCCGAGCGCAGACTTATATGCAGGTGATAGTGACAGACGCAGGTGCTCAGATTGGAACAACGCCTTCTGCGAACTATTCATTAAATAGCGCGGCTGTGGGAGCTGCTCCTTACACCGTGACCTTTGATGGTTCAGGATCTTTCGATGCGAGCGGCGGAGCCATTAATAATGTCTATTGGTCTTTCGATGATAGTTTAAGTTATGACAACGTAAGGCCTGGTTTAACTGCAACCCATACCTTTACACGTTCGGGTACATATGTTGCCTCGATGACAGTTATTAACTCTAGCGGTAATACAACAACTCAGTGGTTTCCGATCTACGTAATGCCGGGGACTTTCAAGATACAGCCTTTGGCAAACATCATTTATTTGAACGATACCTCCGCCGCGAACTCTATCTACTTCGACACGGATCAAGTTAATCTCTCGGGTATTGTTGATCCGACAATGATGTCCTGGGATTTCGGTGACGGAGCTAAGACTAACTGGAGATATGCAAATCACCGCTATGACCTTGGGGGAAGTTCGTCTGTAACCGAAACAGTGAGAGTTTCTATGCTCGATATGTGGGGAAACTATTATTCACAGCCGCAATCTATCGTCGTTCGTCAAGGTGGCCAATTTCCAGTTATAAATACAGGTAGTTCAATTACGTTTCCTTTTACAGGAACTGTGAATTCCGTTCCTGGTTTAGTTTTCGATGCCTCAGCAGTAAGTGATCCACTGGGTCTTGGACTTTCTTTTGAATGGAAATTTGGAGATTCGCCGCTGCCTCTTACTGTTACAACTCCTACGATATCTCATCCATATTCTGTAATGGGAATTTATCAGCCATTTGTTTTAATTTATAATAATGAAAGACGGGGTTCTCGGTTCTCTGGTCTGACGACAATCAATGATGCTAATGGAAATAATCCCATTGCTCCGCATTTTACTGCAACACCAAACAATACTGGATCTTTAACTGTTAATTTCGATGCGTCCTCGACGACAGTAAATTCTGGAACGGTTGTAGAGTATTACTGGAGTTTTGGAGACAATGCTAATTGGCCTCAAGTTTTCTCAGTGTCGAGTGCTCCGCAAGCTAGCTACACGTTTAGCCAAGCAGGAATCTATTGGGTAAATCTTTTCGTGAAGGATAGTAACGGCAACGTGAACATGATCAATCAGCAGATCACTGTCGGACCAACAACAAAGGCCGCAGCGACATCGCCAGCTCCTGTACAACCACCTCCAGGTTACAATGGCCGTGAAGGTTGTTATCAAGTAAATGGTCATACGGAGTGCTACTCACGCCCTGACGGAGACAACTAAGGGGAGGCGTTGCCTCCTTTTTATATAAATTTAAAATTTGCTTTTTGGTTTCTATTGATGAGGTTTTGAATGAACAAGATGATGGTAATTGCAGCAATTGTTTCAGTTCTGGCGACATGTGCCTATGCAAAGGTTGAAAGCAAATCTCAAAAGCTGGTCACTCAAGCCTCAGTCAATCAGTTTGCGCAAGTCACCTTCGATCATGCGAACAAAATCTACCAAATAGGCCAAAAAGCAAACGTGACGGCAAATATTCTAAAAACACCGGATGTAAACTTTAGAGTGGTTTTAGAATCGTGGATTTACCAAAATGGAAAATCAACTTGGGTGACATTTAATCCTTCAGGCAATCAGTATTTCTATACTTCGCCCGCATTAAACTCGGCTGGTGAAGTAGATCTTCAAGTAAATTTCTATTTCGAGAATATCAAGCAATCTGATGCTCTAAGAGCTACAATTAGTAGTTCGCAGAAACAAATCCAAGATATCGAAAAGGAGTTAGCTCAAACTCCAAATCCAGATCTTCAAAAAAAGTACGACGATCTCGTAGCTCTCGTAAAATCCTATCAATTAAAACTCTCTCAATCGAGAACGTTAGTCTTTGGGGAGAATGAAAAAATCACGGTTCAAAATCCTAGCCAGCCACCTACAGCGAAACTTGCGCTGACCCCAACGAGTGGTGATGCGCCACTCACTGTTTTAGTGGATGCTTCGGGTTCATCTGATCCTCTCGGAAATCCGCTTTCTTATAAGATGGAATACGGTGATGGGGTCGTTGAGACTTCGACCAGTGCTCGTTTTTCTCACGTCTATCAAAATGCGCAAACCTATAGTGCAAAATTGACGGTGACTAGCTCTTCAGGACTCCAGGATACAAAATCCATTCAAGTGAATGTGACGACTCCAGTTCTGCCGCCGTCTCCAGCGACTCAAGCGCCACAAATTCCACAGACCGTTGTCACAACCGTTGCTGACTCGACGTCTTTCCTTTACTCAGGTGCAAATCCTGTTCAGCAAGGTGTGCAAACCAACGCAATTAATAAATCAATTGCAGGTGTATTGCGTGGGGTCGTTTATGACCAAAATAAAAATCCTCTGAGTGGAGTGAAGGTTTCAGTTAAAGAAGAACCGGAAGTTGGTTACACCCTAACAAGAGATGATGGAACATACGACCTTGCATTTAACCCAGATGAGACTCTGACGGTTCAGTTTTCAAGAAATGGCTATTTCCCAGCTCAAGTGAGTATTTCGCCATCAACATTAGAGTATACTGCTGTTGACGATGTCACGATGACGGCTCCCGACTCAAAAGTAAATCCTGTGTCTTTGGGAACAGGCACTGCTCAGACGGCAGTTTCGACTCCGGTTACAGATAGTTTTGGCACAAGATCTACAAAAATCTATATTCCATCTGGAACAACGGGAAATCTTTTATTCGACGATGGACATACAACACCGATGACGAGCCTTGCTCTTCGTATCACAGAGTATGGAGCAAACACCCAGGATTGCACGGACAATATGCCAGCCTCGTTGCCTTCTAATACGGGACTCGCCTATGGTGTTGAGATCAACTCTGATGAAGCGATTGCATTAGGTGCGTCACATATTCAGTTCTCTAACAATGTCGCAGTTTACACGGACAACTTCCTTGGCTTCCCGGTTGGATCAAAGATCCCATTCGGAACATATGACTATAAGAAAGCCATTTGGGTTCCGGAGAAGGATTCTAGAGTTATAAGTGTCCTTTCTATTTCTCGTGGACAGATCACTTTAGACGTCGACGGTGCAGGGCAGGCTGCGACTGCTGATGAACTGAATGCATTAAATATCACTACTGAGGAACTACAAAAAATTGCCATGTTCTTTAGTCAGGGATCCTCTTTTGTTCGAACGCAGATCAATCATTTCTGCGGAGCGGGATCAGCACCGCATATTCAACCGCCAACGTCAGCTTCGGACGAAAGCCAAGAAGACAACACTCCAGTCAGTGCCGATCAGGCCTCGGACCAAAAGAATTGCCCCAAAACGGGTTCCATCATCGATGTTGGTGGGCAGTCACTCGGAGAGCAAATCCCTGTCGTGGGAACTCCGTTATCGTTGTTCTATAATTCAAGCAGAGCGCCGGGAAAGACATCTTCTAAGTTGATCGTAATTCCAATCATTAAAGGAGCTAAATCGAGTATTCTTCAAAGCCTTGATCTGAAGATTTCAGTGGCGGGTCAGATTTACCAAGAGCACATCCAGGCAACTGATAATCTCACAAAAACTTATCAGTGGGATGGAAATGATGCTTACGGAAGACCTGTTCCTGGAATAGTAAAAGCCAAAGTTACGATTTTTTATAACTACTCTCAGCAGTATTTACTCTCCACGGATGGCTCTCCAACAACTTTCGGCAGTTATCCAACGAACACGACGGCCTCAGGAATTACCGCAAGAGCTTGCTTTCAAAGAAAGCGAACATTTAGCGTGATGGTGGGGAGTGCCACGGCTGCGAATGAAATAAATGGCTGGACACTTAGTAATCATCATTTCTATGATCCGACCTCGCGCACTATTTACTATGGCGACGGGACAAAGGTGACTACACCTTCGATTCTTGGAAGTAAACTTCCAAATATCGTAAAAACAGTTGGTCAGTTTAGCAGTCCAGCTGCAATTCTAAAAAATAAAGACGGCTCTTTTTATATTATAGAGCAGGGCATCGCTAAAATTACCTTAGTAGGAACAGATGGAACTCGTTCAACTATCGCCGGCACTGGAACTGCTGGATTTAATGGTGATGGCGGACCTGCGACCTCAGCTCAGATTGCCGTTGGCATTGATTCTCGTATTAGAAAAGATTCGCAGGGAAATTTGTATTTCTCTGATACCGGTAATCATCGCATCCGAAAAATTGCGACAGACGGAACTATTTCAACAGTTGTAGGGACTGGAGTTGCCGGCTATAACGGTGACGGAATACCAGCGACACAGGCGCAGCTTAATTCGCCAGCGGGTTTTGTTTTTGATAATGGCAAGATGTACATTGCAGATTCTGGAAATAATAGAATACGTGTCGTGTACGTTGACGGCACGATTGATACGGTTGCAGGAAATGGCACGGCGGCATTTGCTGGGAATAACGGTCCGGCAACAAAAGCTTCTCTGAATAATCCCCTTTCGCTGGCAATTTCAAAATCATCAGGCAATATTTATATCTCTGATTACGGCAATAACAGAATCAGAAAAGTCGCGCCAACAGGTATCATTTCGACCGCTGTTGGTGGTGGTGGTTCTGGATTCGCTGGTGATGGTGGACCTGCAGTGTCTGCGAGTATCCGTGGTCCTGATGCGATTTCCCTTCAAGCAGACGGGTCTTACTTCTTTGCTGATAAAAGAAATAACCGAATCCGTTGGGTTTCTCCGACGGGAGTTATTCAGACAATTATCGGCAATGGTGCGGCGGGGTATGCGGGCGACGGGGGACCTGCTGAACTAGCCTCTTTTAATGCAATAAGTTCTTTCAACCTAAACAGTGATGGAAGTCTTCTCATCACAGATTCTGGAAATAATGTCCTTCGTTCTGTATCCCCAGGTTTGCCAGGTGTATCGACGACCAACATTTCAATTCCATCTAGTGACGGAGGTGAAATCTATGTTTTCTCTTCAGCTGGTGTTCATTTAAAAACATTGAATGCACTGACGAATGCAGTTCGTTGGACATTTGGATATAATGATGCGGGACTTTTAATCTCAGCTACCGATGGGGATGGCAATGTCACATCTCTCACTCGTGACTCAAATGGGTTGGTGACCTCAATTACCTCTCCATATGGAGCGGTGACGCAGCTCTCTTCAGACGGAAACGGTTACTTAGCGTCAGTGGCGAATCCAAATGGTGAAACTTACCAGTTAAAATATGCAACTGGTGGATTGTTGTCTGAGTTTGTGAGACCAAACGGAAAATCATCTAAGTTCGATTATGATAGCACGGGCCTTTTGATTAAGGATACGAACGCGAACGGCGGATTTACGGCTTTGTTGAGAACATTAAGTCCATCGACTGGAACAACAATTCAAATGTCGACCGCTGAAAACATGCAATCAACCAGACAGTTCTCGCAAGACTATTTTGGTACGGGAGTGGTGGCTGATACTCATGAAGATGGAACTACTTCTCTTGCAAACTATTTTAAGTCGTCATTTAGCAATCAAGAGCCTTCAGGAGATCAAGTTAGTATCTACTCGGCAGCTGATACAAGATTGGGAGCTCCGGCGAGCTATAATAGTCAGACCTCATTCCTATCAGGGGGATCACCTTCGTCTTCTCCTGCTTGGTTCTCGGTAGTTCATACAAGAACATACACTTATCCAAATCCGGGTGATACTAGTACATTTGTAAGAACGGATAAGGATGCCTGGGAATTAAAATCTCAGACTTCAACCTATGATTCGAGCACAAAAACCTTCACCGACGTGTCAGCTCTCGATGTCACTTCAACAAGAGTGATCGACGATCAGGGAAGGCCTCTACGTGTGCAAACGGCAAATTTAGCTGCTACTGTGAACACCTATGACTCTCATGGACGACTTGTAAGTTCAGTCACCGGCGATCCGCAAGTTGATGGCAGTTCAAGAACAACAACTTTCTCATACAATGCTCAGGGACTGCTTGGCACAGTAACGGATGCTCTAGGACGAACGACGTCTTATACTTACGATGCATCTCAAAGACCACTGACCACGACTTTCAATGATGGAAGGTCAGTGACTTATGAGTATGATCAAGATGGAAATGTGACAGGCGTAACACCTCCATCTCGTCCAAAGCATATCTTTGGTTTTGATGCGATTGACTCACTGATAAGCTATTTAGCTCCAACGGAAAGCAGAAATACGACTTATTCGTACAACCTGGATAAAAAACTTACTGGTGTTTCTAGACCTGATGGTCAGACTCTGAACTATGTCTATGATGGGACAACGGGGCAGCTTACTTCGATTCAAGAAAATGGAAATAGTAGTTATTCCTTTACTTATTTACCGACGGGGCAACTTGGAGCACAGAGTTCTCCTGATGGAATTTCGGCATCAATGACATATCTTCGAGGATTGTTGTCAACAGTGACTCAAACAGGCGCTGTTCAGTCTCAAGTTTCCTACACTTACGATAGCGATTACCGCGTCTCAGGAATTACTGCCGGTGGCATAAGCGTTCCATACACGTATTTCAGAGACAACGCGCAGTTCTTTACGGCCGGTGATATGGCACTTTTGCGCTATTCTTCAACGGGTTTGCTGTCTGGTCTGACTCTCGATGCAACCGCTGAAGGTTTTGTGCGTAACTCCTTTGGTGACATTCTTGAAGATAAGACTCAAGTCTCAAATGCTTCTGTTTTTGATGTGACTTACGGTCACGACGGTGTAGGCCGAATTGCTACGAAATCAGAAATTCTTCCAGATGGAACTCAAAACTCTTATGAGTACGGATACGACTCGGTCGGACGTTTGGTTCAGGTTAAGAAGAATGGTACTGTCGTAAGCACATATTCTTATGATGACAACGGCAACCGTACTTCAGCCACGATTTCGGGAGTTTCTGTAAGCTCTACGTTTGACAATGAAGACAAGCTTCTTACCTCGGGTACGAAAAAATATACTTACAATGCCAATGGTGATCTTGCGAGTGTAACAGATGGTTCAAATACTTCGACTTTCACATACGACGCCTTTGGCAACTTAAAGGCTGCAAGTGTTGTCGGAAAAAGTATTACTTATGTAGTGGATGCACAGAATCGACGAGTTGGAAAATTAGTTGGTGGCACGTTAGTTCAAGGTTTCGTGTATCAATCTGGTCTACAGATCGCAGCTGAGCTTGATGGGAATAGTCAGTTGGTGTCGAGATTTGTTTATGCTTCCAAAGCCAATGTTCCTGATTATATGATTAAGGGAGGAGTGAAGTATCGGATTGTATCGGACCAAGTGGGTAGCGTGCGATACGTTATCAACTCGACCGATGGAACCATTGCGCAGGCGATTTCCTATGACGAGTTCGGGAATGTTCTTAGCGATAGCAATCCTGGATTCCAGCCGTTTGGTTTCGCCGGAGGTTTGTACGATCAAGACACCAAGTTAGTCCGTTTCGGTGCCAGAGATTATGATCCATCTGTTGGGCGATGGACATCGAAAGATCCTCTGCTGTTTGGTGGAAAACAAATGAACCTCTTTGGATACGTCGGTACTGTCGGAAAAGTTCCCCGAATGGAGACAAATTTGTATGGGTACGCCCTTCAGGACCCAATTAATTTCATTGATCCAACAGGTCTATTTTCTGAAGATTGGGTTAAGGATCACACAACTCCTAACCAGCAATTAGTCATCGGCACAACTGCCGCTGTGGCCGGAGGAGCCTGTATTAAGTCTGGGTTTAGCACCTTAAATTTGCCTTTAATTTTGACAGGAATAGGTTTGGGATATGAGGGTGGAAAGAATATCATCAAAGCCAAGGAACGGGGTGCGCCGGAGATTCCGAATCCTCTAGATGCCCAATAGGACAAAAATGATTATGAAATATAAGTATCTTTTTCAGACCGTAGTGTTACTAAGCTGGATATTCTTAGCAGCCATTATAAATTCAAAATTTTTTGAGGCCGAAGTGATATCGGAAGGTGTTGTTTTGATTTGTTTTGCATCATCTGGATTGGCATTGTCTTTGGCTCTTCCATTTTTATGGGAAAAGCTCAAAAATTCTAATCATGA
The DNA here is from genome assembly GCF_036384735.1 of Bdellovibrio sp. Lineage (GTDB taxonomy): Bacteria > Bdellovibrionota > Bdellovibrionia > Bdellovibrionales > Bdellovibrionaceae > Bdellovibrio. Next base: position 15,602 of record NZ_DASVLT010000004.1, read on the forward strand.
AAAACAATAGTCTACAAGAATCGTTTTTAGATTCTGATTACTACTGCGAGCAGCTTGTTCCAAAGAATAGTTTTTTTCGCAAATTCAGGGACCTAGTCGGTCCCTTGATTTTAGATGACATGTTTCGTGATCTTTATTGTTGGAAAAATGGCCGCCCTCCTATTTCGCCATCGTTGCTCGCGAAGGCAATGCTTCTTCAATGCCACATGAACTTGTCCGATCGCGAAATGGAACGAACCTGCCAATTTGATCTTGAAGTGAAATTTGCTCTGGGTCTCCGTATTGACGAAAGACCTTTCGATCATTCGTCTCTTGGCGATTTTCGCGAGAGACTTTTAAAATCCGGAAAAGAAAAAGACATCTTCGATAGAATCGTCGCCGAGTTAATAGATAAAAAATTGATCTCGAAAAAAGAAATCCAAAGAATAGATGCCACACATATTATTGCGGACATTGCCCTGCCAAATATGGTGGGGATGGTCAAGAAAGGCACTTTTGAGATATTGAAGAAACTAAAGACTCAGTATCCAAGTCGCTACAGAAGATGTTCAACGCGCCTGGATTTCGAGGACTACAGTTCTCTCAGAATCAATGGCGATGGCCCTGGTAGATTCGATATAGAAAAGCGGGCGGAACGACTTGTGAAGTACGTCGAAGATGCAAGATACATCTTAGATGAAATCGAAGATCTCGAAAAAGATGAGACTCTAAAAGAATCGGTCACAGTTTTAAAAACGATACTTAGAGAAAACATAGAAGAGGATCACGCTGGCAATCCCAAGGAAATGGAACCAAGCAAGAAGCCAACAAACCGCATTGTTTCACCGATCGATACTGATGCGAGAGCAGGCGCAAAAAGTAAATTTAAGAAATTTATCGGTTATAAAACGAGTATCACGCAAGAAGTAAAAAATCAGTTTATCACCAATGTTCATGTCATGGGCGGCAATCGCCGTGACGGCGAGCCGACAGTTGAAATGGTTGAAGAGCAAATTATCAAGTACGGTGTGGTTCCAGAAAAGCTCATTGGCGACACTGCTTATGGTGATGGTATTGTCAGAAAAGGTTTATCTGATCTCGGATCAAAAATTATTTCTCCGTTCAAGGAAAAGAATCCCAGAACAAAAGCTGTCTTTCCAAAGAGCATGTTCACGATAAATCGTAAAACCAATACTCTAGTTTGTCCCAATGGTGCGACGGCAAAAGCGCATTTTTATGACAGCGCGAATTCGAGCATGGTTTTTCACTTTCCTCACCCTGCGTGTGGAAAATGTCCACTAAAACCTCAATGTACAACAGCGAAAGAAGGACGCAGAACAGTTCGTATATTTGATTGGCAAGAGGACACGTATGAGTCTGAACGATACAACCTCACGGAAGATTTTAAGAAAGATATGAAGCTCCGCCAGCCGATTGAGGGTAAATTTTCAGAGATGAAAAGGCTGCATGGACTGGTGCGCACGAAATATCGTGGCCTGGGAAAAGTAGGTTTGCAATGCTATTTTACGACCGCCGTCATGAACATAAAGAGGTGGATTAACATCGAATACGGAAAGGTATAGGCCCTTGCGGGAGAGTTCGCAAATTCGACAATTGTTGATTTGAAGTCGAATTGATTGGAGAAGAAAAAGTTGAATCTGGCCGAAAGTAATTTTTCGAAAAAATATTTTCTCGATGAAATTTCATTAAGAAATTTTGAAAAAGAAGATCTCAATGGCAAAATTCTACTTTTTGACCGGGTTTTCCGACGGCATCACGTGAATAATGATCCGATTAACTTTGTGGACCCAAGCGGAAAGATCTTCGGGCTTGATGATGCAGTTGTTGGTGTCATAGCCATTGTCGCGTTACCAGCAATAGCGCAGGGAACTTCAAGTGCTATCACTACTTATGCTCAGACAGGCTCCTTCTCTCAAGCGGCTTCTGCCTTCACTAGTGGTGCGACTTCAGGAGCTCTTGCCGGCGCTACGGCTCTTGGTGTTCTGGCCTTTGGTGCGGAGACAGCGGCTGCAGTAGGCTTAGCGACGGCGATTGACGTCGGCTATACATTTGCAACAGCGCCCGGTGTATTATCAAATGGAGGAATTAGCGATTTCGCAAATGGCATCAACGCCATAAATGGCAAAGGCATGCCGCATAACCAGTGTCCATAATGACCAGGGGATTTAAAGTGACAGTTGATGAGTTAAGCCGTCTTTGTAAAAAAATATTTTGTCCTTTTATTACCCTGGCGGTCCCTGTTTTATGGGTTATGTTGATACACGGGTATTTGAAAGATCAAAGAAATGGAGCGCCACCTTATACAAACAAAGGTGAAATAGCCTTTATGTTGATTGCTACAGTAGTAGGTTTTTTATTTAGCGCCCGATACTGTTACTATGAGTTAGGTTGGTTTCAACGTAACAAGAATAAATAAAAACGCGGGCCAAATCGTGGCCAAAAATTTGCAAAAACTCTTGAAATTCAGCCCCAGACCCCATCGGGTCTAGGGCCGCCCGCGATTCTTGCATGAGTCATTTTTCCACAAGGGACCCAATTTCAAAGGGGCTAACAGCGGTGTTTTTGAATTTTTCTGTTACCACCGCCGTACACTGGCTGTATCAGAATGAGAATATAAGCTTAGGCATTCAGGTAAACACAAATTCGTTCGATGAGTAATGCAGGGGTTTATCATGATTAGCGGAAATGAAATTAATCTGACAGTGGCAGAGCTCAACAGAAGAAACTGTCTACTCTATCATGCAGCTCATTTAAAAGATTTCATATCCTATCTTAAGCTGGGTGGAATTCCATCAAGAGAGCTGATGGAGAATAAGGCCGCAAAATTTACGCAATTCAATTCCGACGCGCAAGATAAGGCTGATCTCGTATTTGACAAAGTTTTTGTGAATTTATCAGACTTCGGAAGCACATTTAATAATGGCGGACGTGCAACTCCATTGATTTATGGGCCAATTTTAATGGCTATCGATCCATCTGCGCTTCTTCTGGCCACTGACGTAGCCGTTTGTCTTAGATCAGCTGGAACGCCAGGGTACAATCGTCAGAACGAAAGCCTCACCACAAGTTTAGAATTTATACGGCTTTTTAAAGATTCCACGGGAAAATGGATCAAAAATTCTGCCGATCTTAAGACAGAATTTCCAAGACTGACTGTTGGTGGTCAGCCGGAGATATCCTGTTCAATCTCAGCACAATTAATTCCTTTTAGCTATGTGAAGTTTATTGTCGTGGACCCTATTTCGATTTCGGGGGTGGATCTTCCGAAGGTAGTGACTCAAATTATTTCAAAACAAGGTTTGCCCACGAGGGTTTGTAGACGATTTTGCTCATCTCGGATGAGCGTACACGATTATCAGGAAATTTACGATATTGCGCAAAAGAGATTGATAGGATTTCAAGATATCGCACATAACGCTACCTCTGGAACTATACAAGCTTGGGCTCAAGCAATGCGAGCCGCTGACTCAACTGGAAAGTCTTGGAAGCGATTTAAAACTTTTCAAAACTACTTTAATGAAGGGACGGCCGATTTTATAAATGCAAATCTTGGCGGTTTTTTAAAACTTGTCGCTTAAAACGAATATAGAAGATCGTGTGTATTCAGTGTAGACGTAACAATTGGAGTATTTCTGTTTTCTAAATCTTTGCTAGAAGAGATTTAGAGCATGCAACGGAGGACCTTTTTGAAGTCCAGATCGAGAAGTGTTTTTGAAAAATCTGTCAGTGCAATCTTGGCGTCAATTGAGCTTTATAATAAGCCAGATTTCTTCTATCGGGAAGAGTGCTTTGCAATTTTGGCGGTAAATTCTTGGGAATTGTTATTTAAAGCGCGCATACTGCAACTGTCTACAAATTCTCTCAATAGTATTGCTGAATATGACCATAGACCCACCAAGACAGGCAAGAAGTCCAAAGCAAAGAAGAAGATAAAGAACAGGTCTGGAAATGTTCAAACGATAGGAATATTCAAAGCATATGACCTACTGATAAGTAAATATTCTGAACCAATGAATGATTCCATCAGAAAGAATATTGAGGCTTTAGTTGAGGTGAGAGATAACTCCGTTCATTTGATTAACATGGGCATTGATTTAGAGAGGAAGATTCTCGAAATTGGAACTGCCTCCGTTAATAATTATATTAAGCTTAGTCGACAGTGGTTTGGGAGCGACCTTTCTCACTATAATATTTTTTTGATGCCCATTGCATTTATTAGAGATGTTCCAAGTGCTGAGGGTATTATTTTAAATGGAGAGGAGAGAAATATAGCGAAATATTTCTCCAATCTCGGTGAAGAAAAAGATGGTAATAGCGATTTCAATACCAAATTAAGCATAGAAATTAAACTAAAGCGTACAAAAGAAGAGGGGGCAGTTAAATTTTCTATATCAAATGATCCTGATGCTGTTCCTGTAAAACTAGAAGAAGCGGATATTCGTGAAAGATATCCATGGAGTTATGAATTGCTGACTGCAAAGCTAAAAGAAAAGCACGCAGAGAAGTTTAAAACTAATGAAAAGTATCATAATGTGCGGAAAGGCCTAGAAAAAAATGACAAGTATTGCATGACCAGATTGCTAGATCCGGGGAACGCAAAAAGCGTTAAGAAGAAATTTTATAATCCAAACATTCTCAAAGAAATCGAGAAAAAATATTTTGAAACTTAGCTTTATGACGTGTCGTCGGCCCTCTCCCATCTGTGACATTTGATTTTGCCAGAGTTATCGAGAATAATTGTCTTTTTGGGGGCCTGAGTTTAATGAGCAAATTTAAAGTGCAAATCAGAAGGCGAAACATTCCCGACGAGGAGATTCTCGCCGATTTGAGACGAGTGGCAACCGAGCTTAAAAAGGATACCTGCACGAAAGTTGAATACGACGAGCGAGGTAACTTTGGAGCCACTACTATTTTAAGAAGATTCAAGCAGTGGAATCAAGCCCTCCAGCTTGCAGGACTTGATTTCCCCAATAGACAGAATGTGCCCGACGAGGAGCTTTTTGAGAACTTAGCTGATGCGTGGACAAAGCTTGGGAAACAGCCAGTGGGACGAGAAATCGATAAAACGGAAGGTCTTTCGAAGTTCTCATTAGGCACCTATGAGAAGCGCTTCGGCTCTTGGAACAAAACACTTCTTGCATTCGAAGAGTTTATTCAATCTGGTAAAACTTCCGGTGAAACTTCAGAAATCGCCAAAGAAATAAGGCCCGGTAAACGCCGAACACAAAGGCAAATCAATTGGCGTCTGCGTGCTCAAGTTCTTATTAGGAACAGCTGCATTTGCCAGATGTGTGGCGCTAGCCCAGCAAAGGACCCGTCTGTTGTTCTTCATGTGGATCACATTAAGCCTTGGTCAAAAGGTGGTGAAACAGTTTTAGAAAACTTGCAAACGCTATGCTCGGTATGCAATATCGGAAAAAGCGATGCCGTGGACGAAAGCTAGCAAACCTACACAAATGAGCTCTGAAGTATTGTACCTGGTCTATCGCAAATGTATTTCTGGAAAAATCAAATTGCACTTTTTTACCCGGAAAAATGCAACTCGAGTTTCACGATGATCTAAATGATGCGATAACTTACAAAGTACGGAGCTCTCGACCCGAGGCCGTTCCGTGGCCAAAAATTCAAAAACATCTCGAAATTCAGCCTAAACTAGTACAAAATTAGGTGTGACCAGCTTAGTCCGAACCTTTGATTTGCCTCTGAGTCAGCGCTCGCAGCGGAATCGCTCCGCGGTTCGCGTTTTTCTTCACAGTCATTACAATCCATCCGTGGGTAGATGGACGAGCAAAGATCCGATTCTTTTCAGAGGTGGAGATACGAATTTGTACGGATATGCAATCTCAGATCCTATCAATCGTATTGACCCAAGTGGTTTGAGATCTCCTGGGCAAGATATGATGTGTCCTGATGGCAATTGCGCAGGAAATGCACGAGATCAGTACATGAGCGGAGCGCAGATGAGTAGGGAGCAAATTGCGCAACAAGATGCTTTTGTCAGGGGGGTAGTTCTTACTGCTGGTGGTGCTGCTGTTGCTCCGGCTGCGGCAACTGTCGGTGTGATTGCTGCAAATATCTGTCTGAGTAACCCAAGTCTTTGCGTTGATGTAGCTACTGCTTTGGCTGTTACTGGAACTGAGGTTTTTGGGGACGTCAATTTAGGAATGAGTGCTCTAGGGAAAGCTGGTGGAGCTATTTCTAATGCTGGAACTGCCTGCAAAAACATATATGATATGACTAAATAACAGGGGAAGTGATGGGCATATTTTATATCTGTCTGCTAACTATAATGTGGGCTTTGCAAACTGGTATATATTTAAAAACTGGATGTGTGGGGGGCAAGCCGGGAGCGCCGTATATCTGTGAATCTCCTATTGCTACAGTAGCATATTGGATTTTTACGATAATTGCTTGGACAATAGTTCTTCTTCTAATTAGATCAGAAATTAAAAAACGTAAGGGTATGAGATGAAGACCTGCCGCTGGTAATAAAGAATAACTCTACCTGTGGAAGACCTACATCGGTTCAAAATAAGCCATGACACTACTTCTGCCTGACTGATTTTCCGCAGGACTTAGCACTTTTGCGTCACTTTATCGATCAAATAGGAGTGTGGCGTTCCGCTCGAGACTTCTGGGATTCGTTTTTAAACTCGAGTGTTCGTTCGCACTTTTTAT
>NZ_DASVLT010000005.1:0-74613 GCF_036384735.1 Bdellovibrio sp.
CCCATAAGAGGCGGCTTTTTTGAAGTTTTCAATAAGTGCCGGAATCACCTCATTCACAACGAGATCCTCGGGAGTCACTCCTCGAGTGGCAGCATCTTTTTCCAATAAAGATCCATCTGGTGCTGAGGCCGTGTAAGACAAAAGAGGCACTAAAGTTTTCTCGCCAGAAATAAGGTCTTGTGGAATTTTTCTTGCGATAAATCCAAAAGGGCTATCAGGTGTTTTATCAAAGATTGCAAGCGGTTCTTCGAGATAATAAAAATCCGGAATCTTTGCCATCTCGTCACTGATCGCCGTCGCACGGGACATTTGCAGAGGGTAAACTGTGCGAATTGCTCCGTTGATTTTTTGCGGTAACGATACTTTCACCATCACATCACCAACAAAGAAAGTTCGCGGCGATGTCGTCGGACGAACCTGCACGGTCTTAAGGTTTCCTAAAGGAATAAGATCTTTAAAAAGCTCTGTGGCCTTTGGGTGAATATAGAATTTGATCTTCCCTTCGGGCGTTTTAAATTTTCCGAAGAAGTCTGGTTGAATATTTTGAGCTTTGATGAAATCAACTTTTTCAGGATTCACTTCTAACACATAAAGTGTTTCAGTTTGATACGATTGCAGTTCCGCCTTAGATGGCAATGCCTGATAGGCTGCAGGGTTTAAGTGTAAATCATTGCGCTCGACTTCCCATTTTTGCCAACGAGAAAGGTCGGCAAAGGCTTGAGATAGAAATAAAAATGAAAACAACAGCGCGAAATTCCTCATACAAGATGTCTTAGCAAGAATACAGCCGATCGCGAGCGTATCATATTGAGATATCCGAAAATCTTTATTGCCAACTAAAGTCCACGAGACCATCGCCGATAAGCTCTATGTCTTAAGACAATTAACCAGCTTAAGATCGTCAACTGGGGGTTACTCAAATGGCTGACAAAAAATTCGAAAAGCAAATTCCAAACAACGTCGTTTCTCTTGAATCATCAAAATGCTGCGGTGAAGGCTGCAAAAAGAAAGCTGAAAAAGCTGGCTTCTGCGCTGAACACTTCGACTGGTTCAAAGCAGGTTTGATCACAAAAGAGGGCATGAGAGCTCCAGACTTCGACAAGAAGTACTATCACTATACCGCTGCGAAAAAAGCTGCGTAAAGCGCAGCAAGTTAAGGCAGCTATCTTCCGTTAGGTTCTTTGACAAAATCGAGGAACAAGCAAAGGCAGGGATTCCCACCCTGCTTTTTGTTTTTTTAGGGGATTAGAAATGGCCATAAAAAGCCACAAAGATCGCCAGACCGAATATAAAATACTTCATTCCTATTGATATAGCTTCGCGCAATGCCATGACTTCTCATCGGCCTGGACCTCTGCTACCATGAGTCCAATTTTAGAACGTGGGAGCAAGTATGAAAAAGGCCGTTCTCGTCACAGGCGCCAGCAGCGGAATCGGCGCAGCCACTGCTATTGAGTTTTCTAAAAACGGCTATTTCGTTTATCTCATGGCTCGCAATAAAGACCGCCTTGAAGAAGTTGCATTGAAATGCCGAAGCGGCGCCAGCCTAGTGGCCTGTGATATGACCGACATGAAAGCTTTAGATAAACGCATCAATGAAATGCTCACGGCAAAAATTCATCGAATTGAAACTATCGTAAATAATGCTGGCATCTTCGCCCGCCACTCTACGGAAGAAGGCAGTGATGAACTTTGGCAAACTCAGTTCAACATCAATATGCTAGCACCCGTTCATTTGACTCGTGCATTTTTTCCCTACTTCAAAACTCAAGGCGGCGGACAGATCGTGAATGTATCCTCAACATTAGGGCTGCGTCCTCAGGGGCCGACGTCGGCTTACTCCGCAGTGAAAGCAGCCATGGTGAACTGGACTGCAAGTCTTGCCATCGAAGGGGGGCCATTCAAAATTCGTGCGAACTGCGTATGCCCAGGTATTGTCGACACCCCTATTCATCATTTTCACTCGCTAGAAGCTGAGCAAAAAAATGCTGTCATCGACAAAATGAAATCTCTTCAACCTTTAGGTCGTATTGGTCAGCCAGAAGACATCGCAAAAGCGATCTATTTCTTGGGATCTGAGCAATCCAGTTGGGTTACAGGAGTTTCTTTACCCGTCGATGGAGGAATTAATCTTCTATGATCGTGACCTTAAAGCAACGCTTTAGCAGCGCTCATTTGTATTATCAGCCTCAATGGAGTGACGAGGAAAACCTGAAGCACTTTGGCAGGTGTTTTACCGAGCACGGGCATGGTCATAATTACACCCTCGAGGTGGGCTTCCATATCCCCGATCAAGAGCTTTCCTCAAAGTTGGCGACCTATCGGGAGCTCCTAAAAGAGTTATGTAACAAGCTTGATCATGAACATTTAAACTTCGTGATCCCTGAATTTAAAACGGCGATCCCCACGACTGAAAACATTGCCCTGTATTTTCTGAATAAACTTAAAGAAAGACTTTCAGAGAAAGATCTGGCACATATTCGTCTTTACGAGATGGATAACCTTTGGACGGAGATCCGCCTATGAGCGAAGAAAAAGTACGCTTGTCGAAGTTAATGGCTGAAAGAGGCATTTGCTCTCGCCGTGAGGCCGACGAATACATCGCTCAGGGCCTAGTCCTTGTTAATGGAGAAAAGATCGATCAGTTGGGCACTAAGGTCGATCCAAATGTTAAAATCACCTTAGAAGCACAAGCCTTAAAACAGCAAAAGCGTCTAGCCACGATCATTTTAAATAAACCCATCGGTTATGTATCTGCCCAGCCGGAACCTCAATACACCCCGGCGATTCGACTTTTGACTGTAGAAAATCAGTTCGGTCCTTCAAAGACAAAGTTAAAGCCTGAACATCTCAAAGGCATTGCTGTAGCCGGTCGCTTGGATATCGATTCGCAAGGTCTTCTGCTTTTCACTCAAGATGGTCGTATCGCTAAGAAAATTATCGGTGAAGAATCCAAAGTTGAAAAAGAGTACATCGTTCGTGTGGAAGGAAAACTTCCTCCGGACCAATTGAAGCTTCTTCGTCATGGTTTGTCTTTAGATGGAAAAGCCTTAAAGCCCGCCATCGTTGAATGGATCAATGAAGATCAACTTCGTTTCATTCTTAAAGAGGGAAAAAAACGTCAGATCCGTCGTATGTGTGAGGCAGTGGGTCTTCGCGTGACGGGTCTCAAGCGGGTACGTATTGGTAAGATCCGCTTGGGTCAACTTCCTGAAGGCAAATGGCGCTTCCTAGAAGACGATGAAACACTCGACTAATATGCGTTTCATTTTTTTACTCCTTCTTCTTATACCAACGCTCTCGTTTGCAGATTGCAAACCAAGTGCTGACTCTTGTGACTTTTATCGCTGCAAAGAAAAAGAACAAACCTGCGGTCCGTCAGGTTACTGGCAAAACTTCGGCGATCCTTACTGTCGCAAATTTTTAAATAACGAAAAATCATTCTCTAAGAATTCGCAAATCTGGCTTAAAGATGTTCGTGAATGTTTGCAGGTTCGTGTCGGCGAAGTGTCCGATCAGGTCTCTTGCAAACAGCTCTTCCATGAAGCTATGGACAGTCATATATCCTGCTATGTTGACACGGGATTTTGCTCTCTAAGCCTGCTCGAAAAGTGGAAGATTTTTTGGTACCTGAAAGGTGCCGCCAGCAATCCTCTTACGTGGAAAGAGGCTGCTTTGCTATCCCAAGCATGTCGTACACGCGGCTACCTGATTCCTGAATAAAGTTTGAACAGTGACGCCCCTCTTGCGCCATTCGAGGGAATTTCTGATTTGAAATCAATTTAACTTAACAGCCACTCTTCAAATTTACGGCCCATACCTTGCTTTGAACGATCCCATGAAATCACTGCAAAAATATCTACTCGGATTGTCTCTCTGCGCATCGATTCTTTCCGCTTCATTGGCGCAGGCTAAGAATTTTTGTAGCATGACCCTTAATTCATCTGACGAACTGGAAACTTTTAAAAAAAGCATTTCAACCCAAGGGTTTAATTTTATCGAACTGGTTCCAGATACCAAGGATCCGCTGTGGTTTAAAAAAGCCTGTGACAGCGGAATTCAATGCGACGTTCTTCTGATTTCAGGACACTTCGGTGGCTTGTTTTTTGGCGAAGGCACTTCGCAAACCATCGGTATCGCAGAAATGGAACAAGCAAGTTGCCGCAATACTTGCCCGGGTATTTTGCAAAACCCTCGCGAAGTCTATCTAATGGGTTGCAACACTTTAGCAACTCAGACCAAAGATCACCGCACAATTGATCAATACCTAAATGTCTTGATTGAAGATGGCATCCCTCTTGATTTTGCCGAACAAGTGGCAGCCTCAAGATACACTCAACAGGGATTCAGTCTTGAGAAAAGATTTTCGGCGATTTTCAACAATTCAAAAAAACTTTACGGATTCTCAAGCACGGGTCCGTTAGGCGCATCCGCAGCCCCGCTTCTTCGCCGCTACTTGAATGATATTGGGTCCTACGACTCTCATTTAAAATATCTTTCAGATGCTCCCAATGCAGCTCTACAAAGAGAGTTCAAAGACACCAATTACCGCGAAACAATTCCAACAAAGGCGTTGGATGCTGGATCTCGTCAGCTTTTTTGCCAGCTACGCAGTGAAGATTCGAAAACCCAAACACAAGCTCTTCGCACGATTGTTTCAGATAAGAAAGTCACAGGATTTTTTGACTCTTTAGCGAGCCAAGTCAGCCAGATCAAAGCTTCCCTGACGGACCTCCTAGACCCTTCAACAAAAAATTCGCTCAGTCAGTCTTTGAATAAGATTGCCGCAGACAATCGCAACCTGATTACAATTCAACACGAAGTTTTGCAGGTTTCTTCTTCACTGGGACTCATCGATAACACCACGAAACTTCGTCGTGTCACTCAGCTCTTGGATCAAGCTTATTCTCAAGACTTGAATTATTCTAAGATCAGTCAAATCTGTGGTATCTTAAAGCAAGAGCCAGACCTTCAAAACCTGAGTCTTGATAAAATCACAACTCTTAGTTCGGTCTCACCTTACTTCATGCTGACACTTGCTTGCTACCCGACTTTAAATGAAGATACGAAATCCTTTTTATTCGACAAAATCATGAACCCACAGCAGCCTTATGAAAGAACCATCGCCTTGCAAGTTATGAAAGGCCATTGGAGTCAACAGGACATGGGCTGGATCTCTGGAGCCCTTGGAACACGGGATCAGAACCTTCGCATGCGCCTCTACCTCAGTGCTCGCGATCTCTTAAAGCCTTATCGCGCAAGCCTGCTTGCCGGGTCAAATCTGGCTGCCTGTATTCTTAAAAGTGAAAACGAAGGCGCCAAAGAGCTTGGTACAAACTGGGGATGCTTAACAGAGAACCAAAGTGATTTAACTGTAGATATCTGTGACCACTTCGCGAATCTAAATGATGATCCAGAAAATGCCGACGATATGCGTTGGTATTGCTGGAGCAATAATAAAACTCGCCTTTTAAATCAACGTCCAGAATGTTACGCTTTAGCTTCAACCATGGGAATTCGTGGAAATCAAATGAAGCAAGTTTGGAATTGTAGTCATCGCTAATTCAAACTGAAGCATTGAATGGATCCACAATTCTTTAAAGATTATGCTTCACAATGGTCAAACGGAGTTGCCATTGGATTTGTCCCACACAATACCAAATATATCTGCCACCATTGGTTTACAGGCGCTGATCTTCAAACTGCGCATGTATGATTATTTTATCAAATATGCCGCGATTTTTACCGCTGCTACTTTTGCTTTGTGGCTCTATTATGTTGTCGCTGTATATCGAAAAATCCTTATCAACAAATTTAAAAAACACTGGACCGGACTGATCGCATCTTTTGCCTTGGCTGGAATTATTTTTTCGTTTGTCCCAGTGGGATTTAAAGTCCTCAGTGACGAGACAAATCTCTTATCTGTTTCACGAATGATCGCCACGCGTTTTTACTCGGTCAACAACGTCCAGGGCATTTATCTGGCAAACGGCGGTTATGAACATATTCAGAATGAAATTCCAACCCGACCTCTGATGTTTCCGTTTTTGACAGCTTGCTTACACTGGCTGTTCGGAGTCGCGACCAAAAATATCTTCACCCTGAATTTCCTTCTCTTTGCAGCACTCTTATTCACGGCGTATTGCCTTCTTGAGAAAAAGAATCTCTTCGTTCGGCTTTTAATAATAACTTTATTGGCCTTTAACGGATCCGTGGCTATTCATGCGGCCTCTGCAGGATTCGATCTTTGTTCTTTGGTTTTTGGAATTTGGACATTCATGGCGTTATGGATTTACATGCAAAATCCCAATCAGGAAACACTCACGGGTCTGGCTTTAACCTGCATCACCTTTGCCCAAATCCGTTACGAATCCATGATGATTTTTATTTTCGTTGCAGTAGCACTTTATGCAGATCGTAAGAAAGAACTTCTGAAAGATATCAAAGGAAACTGGATTCTTATTTTTTCCCCTTTACTACTTCTTCCAGCCATTGTGCAAAGATGTTTAACTTGGAACCAGTTCGAGAACGATCCTAAGGATGCTCCGTTTAGCCTTGGTCACATTTTAAAACATGCGCCTGAATTTGCTCAGTATATGTTTCTTGAATATAAATCTGTGTATTCCGTTTTTTTGGATGTACTAGGTTTGGTAGGAATTTATTTTGTTGCTCGTGCGATGACTAAAAATCGTAAAGATAAAATCTTCTTTATGACTTCATTCCTGTACGGGCTCTTCATTGCCCTGCTTTTATTAGCGCATCATTTTGGCAGAGCGGGATTCTCGACTCAATATCGTCTTTTTATGCCCCTTTCAGTTCTTCTGATTCTGGCTGCAGCTTTTGCATTTAGTGAAGGTAAAAAGAAAATTGCTATTTTGACTGTTGTCTGTCTTGTGCAATTTTACTTCAGTCTTCAATATTTACGCAAAGATCCGATTCAGCTGATGATGGGTAAAGAGATGAATCTTATCACCGAGTATCTTGATCGCACGAAATTTGATCGCCCACTTTTCATTTTCCGCAGACCGGGGCAAATTATCTCGGTGGGATATTCTGCCATTATGCCATCCTACTATCACAAAGAATTAAAACGCATTGAAGGATACCTCAAAGATCACACGGTCAATTCAATTTACGAGTTTGCGCTGGCATCACCTACTGTACATTTGAACGAAACCGATGGTCTGACGGCTGGTTGGACAAGAATCCTTGTAGATTCGATGCCTATGACTCCGGCCTTGTCGGTGGATGTGTATGCTCTGATCTATGATCCCGAGAAGGCCACATCTGCCAAAATTCGATAAGAATCATTGCGACCAATAAAAGATTTCTTAATAGAATAAGTCCCCACATCCACGGCCTTAAGATCATCACAAAGAAATAGAAATGGAAAATTACACCTGTCAGAATCAAAGACAGGGCAAACATTCCAGTCAACCATCGATCCATCTTTTTGGATAGATCGAAATGACAAAACGGATACAAACACAGAGTCCAAATCAAATACTGCGGCGAAAGTACTTTTCCAAAAGTCGTAAAAACAAGGACCGCTAAAAAGAACAATCGCTTTTCACGCCATTCATCATTGCGGACCTTGCTTGAAATCGAATGAATCCAATAAACCAAAAGAAGTAAAACAACAGGAACCAAGGTCGCGATCATCACCATAAAGTTCGGGGCATTTCGTACGTGCAAAGCCCCATAATTTGAAACTGTCGCAAAGTAAGGCATGAAATCTAATTTTAAAAATGTTACAAAATACAAAATCGAAGACCAAAGACTTTCTACCTGAAGACCACGATTGCGATGATAAATCAGAAAGTACACAAATTTATCCTCAAAGAAAACAAGACACAATCCCAAGCACAGAATGAATCCACTGGCAGCACCAACAAGAAGTTCAATCTTTTCTTTACGAGGCTTTTCTGATTTCCAAAGATCAATCACTGTTAACGGAAGGGTAATCAATGTAAGAAGTTTAAAATAAGCTCCGACAATGGCTGTAGAAAAGGCCTGAATATATTTTCGCTGCCAGCTCCAATACATCATCAGAACAAAGGCCATTCCTAAAAGTAAATCCAAACGGTCATAAATCAATTCACCCATTACCAGACCGCCTAAAATATAAACCCACAATGCTGACTTAGTAATGAGCCTTTTGAAATTCTCTTTTTGTAAGAATTTAAAAAAGAACAGATCTAAAATGAAAAGCATCGCCATATATCCCAGACGATAAACTCCAAGATCATAACTATCAAAGATGGCGGCAAAAACTTTCCCTATCCACATCGGGATCAATGCAAGTGGAGGGTATTCAAAATTGAAGTCAATGAACGGCACTCGCCCTAGCCACATGTACTCGCCGATTTTCTTATAGTAAATCAAATCAGAGTATCGCAATGGCAGAGACACCACCAAAAACAAACGCGTAAACCAGAAGCAGGCCGTCTCATAGGTGATTTCGCGCAGCGACTTCGGTAAATCAAATCCTCGATGGTAGAAAATCAGAAAACTTCCGAATAAAAGCCATAGGTGATTAAAATACGGGAGACCAAAAAATAAAACCAACAGACAAATCCACAAAGCACGGCGTGACCAGTTGAAGCCTAATACGATCAGTAAAGCAATGATGAGCGCCTTAAATGACGTCAAAGAAAGAAACCATCCACCGAAGAAATAAGATCGAACAAATTGCATTACAATTCCCTGACGAATCATGCCAGGATATGAAAGCACACTGCGAACAAAACCAGAAAACACATCCGAACTAAAACCTAAAATCAGCCCATAGGTGATCAAGGGAAAGATCGCGGCCTTTGTCAGAAATGAAAAAATAGGCTGTCGTTGCCCTAAACGCGCATAGAAAACCGGAAGAAACAGCCAATGATAGGGTGACGCCATTAACAGAAGATTCAGCGACGCATAGAAAAGGCCTAAACGAGATTTCTCGAGGCTCCCTATTGCCATAATAATCAAAAGCAAATTCAGGCTGTCATTCCAATTTTGCGACGAAATAAAAATTCCTGCTGGCACCAACAGAAATGCCACTGCTGGTAATATCGAATAAGGATTTTCCTTATCACGCATTTTAAATAACAAATACGCACTGACTCCATGGGCAACCACCAACAGGTAACGCCAATCTTGTCCCCACGGTGTTAGATACCATTGAAATAGATCTAAACTCTGGTCCAAGCCCTTTCCGATTGGGATAAGGTTCGGAACTAACAAATAACCAATACAGCATCCAAGTAAAACCACATAAAATAAAGTATCTGCGGTCTTCGTCGAAAGCTTGAATTTGTCAGATATATCAACTTGCATCAGTGGAGTTTTCACAACCATTAATAATGTCAAAGCTGGCAAAATCCATAGCATCTCAAAGACGAACTCATTACGAACGAATGAAAAATAGATAGCTCCGAATATAAGAATTAGGAGCCACTGAAGATCGAATTTTTCTGAAGAATTTAATTTTTGCAACATTCATAGAATCTCTGGAATGCACCTATAAATCAACGGTTCTCAAAAAGTTTTTCTGGTATTTAACAGGCACGAGTCTAGCAGTTTGACCGGCATCTCTTTTCCACACTAGCGTTTTCCGATAGAGGTACTCATGAATTCAAAAAAGACTGCGACCTTTCTTTTGGCTACGGGACAATCCCTTCGCACGGGGGGCCCCAACAAGCTTCTTCTTCCGTTTCAAAATAAAAGCTTAGTCCGTCGAACCGCAGAGACGATTTTAGAATCCAAAACAGGACCTCTGATAGTCGTTCTAGGACATGAGGCACGCAAAGTTCATGAAGAACTTCAAGATCTTGATGTGGAATTTGTCCTAAATACTGACTACAAGAAAGGTATACTGACATCGCTGCAAAGCGGTCTTCGTTCATTTCACGGCAACGTCGATGGATTTATGGTTGTCCTTGGCGATCAGATCTTTCTTCGTCCACAAAGTCTCAATATTTTAAGACGACATTTCATCGCGGCAGATCCCGGGCCCTCCTTAATTGCTCCGTTATACAACGGCGAACGCGGACATCCTTTTTTAATCAGTTCGCACTTTATTCCGGAAATTCTCGAGCAAACAGAACAGCTCGAAAAAGGCGCACGGTTCTTATTTCGTCGCCATCCCTATCATGTGCACTTGGTGGATATGCCTCCACAATTTCTAAATAATGACGTGGGCACACCTGAAGATTACGAGTTGATGAGGCAGGGATAAAATCAGGGCCAAATGACAGCTGAGAAGCGAGAATCTCTATGAAAGAACTTTGGTTTCATTTTCCACTTTTAAGAAATTTAAAGTCGCAGGGAAATTTTGCCTATTTAGACAACGCTTCCACCACTCAAAAGCCCGACGACGTAATTGCCGCAGTCAAAGAACACTATCACTTTCATACAGCAAACATTCATCGAGGCTTTTACCCTTTAGCGCAGAAGGCCTCCACAAAATTTGAAGAAGCCCGCGAGATTGCAGCAGATTATTTTGGTGTCGACAAAAATGGTTTCATTTTCACCAGCGGCTGCACTTCATCGCTGAATCAAATCGCTCTCGGCCTTGAACATCATTTTACTCCAGATTCACATCTCGTGATTTCAGAGGCCGAACACCATTCAAATATTCTGCCCTGGCAACGATTGGCACAAAGGACCGGAGCAACACTTCACTGGATTCCTATTCTAGAGGACGGGCAGTTGGATTTCGAGTCATATCAAAAAACTTTATCGACTTATCCGGTAAAACTGGTAGCACTGGCTGCGGTCTCTCACGTTTTAGGGAATATCAATCCCATCACGAAATTCACAGCGCTTGCAAAAAAATACAACGCCTGGACCGTTATCGATGCAGCTCAGTCCAGCCTTCGCGATAGACAATGCTTTTCGAAATATCAAGCCGATGCCGTCGTATTCTCGGGTCATAAACTATTTGGCCCCTCAGGTATTGGCGGAATTTGCGCCACTTTTCAATTTTTAAGCCAGATGGAACCAACCTTTTTAGGTGGAGGCATGTTAGGTAAAGACTCTCCGTGGCTCTTCGAAGGCGGTACTCCCCCTATCGAACAAGCTGTTGCCCTTGGCAGAGCTTTGCAATTTGCCGAAGCCCTGGCTCCCGATTACTTTCGTCAGGAAGAAGTTTTAATTTATAAATTTGCTAAATTCCTTTCTTCATTCCCTGAGGTCGATCTTTTTGGATGGGCTCGCAGTAATAATTCTCTGGTTCCTCACTCGTCCCTTTTGTCTTTTTCCGTAAAAAACCTGCACTGCCATGACCTGGCAGATCTTTTAGGCGATAATGGAGTGGCTGTTCGCGCGGGTCTGCACTGCGCACATCCCCTGCATCACAAACTTCAGTCGGCAGGAACCGTGCGTGTCAGTCTAGCCCCTTACAACACCATAGAAGATTTTGAAGTCTTCGCGCGAGCTTTTGAACGGGTCTTACGTTTTAGAAAAAATCTCGGTGGAGGAATCTATGAATCCGGTGCGAGAACAAATTCTGAAAGCCTCGGTTGATAAAAGCTTTCACGGAAAAATTCATCCTGTTCATTTAAGTGCTCTCGAGCAAAATCGTTTCTGTGGCGATGAAATTCAAGTCTACTTTCAAATCAACAACGGATTGATAGAAAATCTTAGCGCTGAAGTTCGAGGATGTCTTATCGTTCACGCGTCTTGGAACTTACTGGCGGGCTCTTTACGTGGAAAAACTTTGCGCGAAGGTCATCTCCTCTGCCGAGATCTTTTGCTTCATCTGAAGGAACAAAATTCTTCGACGGCCCTGCAGAACACTCTGTCGGTTCTAGAAGCTTACAGAGCACCTCATGCGAGAAACTCATGCGCATCTTTACCGGCTATGGCAGCGCTAAAAGCCCTTCGCGATTTATCGCAGAGTCCTTTGTAATTCATTTTCCAGCTTGGAGTGATGATCGTCAGTTCTCAGATCGCGGCGTTAAAAAGTCCAGACGAAGTTTTTCATAATATTGAATCTCTTCATCCGTGAATCCAGCCTTACCACGCAAGACGTGATTAATAGGTTCAATACGTTTCGGTAAACGCGCACGAAGTGAATCCATGCGTTCGGGAAAATCAGCGTTCGGATCTATTTTCATCGAACGACAAATTTCGCGATACCAGCGAGATCCAAAATCCACGTGACCGATTTCTTCAAAATTAATTTGTTTTACAATATGCTGGATTGTGGCTTTTCCGGACGATCCTTCAAGACGGCGAATCAAGGTATCGCCGGCATCAAGACCACTGCCTTCAAGATAGCGATGCACAATCAAGATACGATCTAACAGACTGTCTTGCTGTGAAACCGCCCTCCACAATGCAGAGTGCACCGGCCAATCGCCCCACTTAAAACCCAATGAATGAATACCCTCTAAGCACATACGCAAATGTTCTGCCTCAGAAACAGTCACCGCGACGAGTTCTTCTTTAAATCCTTCAGGAGCATCAGGGTATTCAACCAAAGTCCGTACACCCAACTCCATGGCCTGAAGCTCGATACTGGCCAGATCATGGAGCATGCGAGCTTGCCCCTCGGGGGTTGAAAAACCCTTTTTAGGGGGATGAAACTTTGGATGCAGGAGGTCAATATCCCTTGCAGGCTCTTCCGGAGCCAAATGAGGTGCCTTCAACTTGAAAGCTGCCTCACAAGATTCCTGAATACGCTCGATTTTTTCCCAAACATCTTCAATTTCAAAAGAAAACATGTCCCAGCTTTTACATGCAGCTCCCCCACTTGCCAAATAAATCCTGTTTTGGTTTCATATGGGAATGGGAAAATCATGGAAAAACGCAGGTAAAGTAGAGAAAGCCCAACAAAAGGGTCAAATATTCACAAAACTCGCGCGCGAAATTCAAGTTGCCGCGAAAGCTGGAGGCCCAGATCCCGCAGCCAATGCTCGTCTTCGTATGGCTATTGATGCGGCTAAAAAAGAATCTTGCCCGAACGATACAATTGATCGCGCAATCAAAAAAGGCGCAGGCCTTCTTGATGACGGTAAAGTGATCGAAGAGTTGATGTACGAGGGTTACGGCCCTCACGGTGTTGGTGTTATCGTTGAATGCCAAACGGACAACAAACACAGAACAGCTCCTGATATGCGCCACGCTTTCAAATCTCATGAAGGTAATATGGGCGAGACAGGATCTGTTGCCTGGATGTTCGAACACGTAGGCTTAATCGAGGGCACTAAAGCTGGAACATTTGATCCAGACGAAGAAGCCATCGAAGCGGGTGCTAACGAAGTCTCTAAAAACGATGATGGTTCTTACGAGTTCTTCACAGGCTCAAGCGACCTAGATGCCGTTCGTGATGCTTTGGTAAAACGGGGCTGGAAAATCGAAAAGGCAGAGCTTTCATACAAAGCAAAAAACATCACGGAACTTACTGACGAGCAAAGAAAAGACGTCGAAGAGTTCTTGAATTATCTAGACGATATGGACGACACACACAGAGTCCACGCAACGATCTAGATTCACAACTCACATTTACAAAATAAAAAAAGGGCTTCGCTATGAAGCCCTTTTTTTATTTTCAAATCAAATCAAAACTATTTTTTGTGAGCTGCTTTTTTAGCGTTGCAAGCAGCAATAACATCAGAGCCGACAGTCACACCAGCAACAGATTGACCTGCAAGAACTGGTTGCATACAGTCTTTATAAAGACCTTTCTTTTCTTTATGCTCACCTTTTACGAAGCCCGCAGATTCACAAGCCGAAAGAATTTGCTTACATGGGTGATCACCTTTTGGTGCACCTTGAGCGAAAGCGGATACGGAACCAAGAACGATCATTGTAGCGATAAGACTTTTCATAACGACCTCCTTCAAAGGTTTATAGTTTAAGCGTAAACTGTTCTGATTAATCCCGAATGAGTATGGAATTAATAATTGTTAATTCCACATTACAAAGTCTCGAAAAGAAACAGAAATTCGCTAAACCTCGACCTCAAATCGAAGCTAAAAAAGAGGATGTGACGATCAAAACACTAATTAGCGTTTTGTTTTAAGAAGATAATCAAAAGCCATCGCATAGTTTTTGATTTGTTTGAGCATCGAATGAAGACCATTCGCACGACTCGGGGAAAGATTGCCCTCAAAGCCCAAGGCCTTCAAAAACTCTGGTGGAGTCGCAAGCACTTCTGCAGGAGTCGATCCGGAATAAACATTCAAAAGCAAAGCCACAAGCCCCTTCACGATCAAAGCGTCACTATCCCCTTGAAGAACCATTTGGCCTTGATCGTTCAAAGCCGCATGCAACCACACCTGAGACTGGCATCCCTTTACGGCATTTGCTTCCGTTTTTAATGCCTCTGGCATCTCTGGCAAAGCCTTTCCCATCTCAATGATCTTCTTATAGCGATCTTCCCATTGGGTGTGAGCAGAAAAGTCAGCGATGATTTTGTTTTGACGATCTTGAATGTTCATCTCGTGTCTTTCTATTTATTCCTATTTATCCCTATTTATTCGCGTTCAATGCTGCAGGTAACTCGGTCAAGATTTCGAAAAGGTCTTCTTCGAGGGATTGTCCTGTTTCCCCGAGCATTTCGTGGAAGGCTTTTTTATCTAAGTTCTGAACGATCTCAAAGGACTTTTTATAAAATCCTTCTTGATCGTCGTAATAGCCATTCCAAAGCTCGATTGCTTTCTTTTCAGGCATGGACCAGGACTTCTTTTCCGCCGCAGTCCCATCCTGACGATTGTGATAATCAAGAAGCGTCATCACTTGGCGAGGGGAAAAATCTAGCATCACCAACGCCTCTTCAAGCAGTGCGAGCTCGACGTACCATAAATAATTATTCAACTTTTCCCAAAAATCTTCACCGGTTTTTCCGTAAGAGCTTTTACAGAAGAACGTCGTACAAACGACTCCGCGATTTCTCCACACATTGCAGTTTTGATTTTCCTTATTGTAGTAAGGGCACAACCAATCTTCGCGTTGACCGAATTCGTGTTCTTCACGGTTGTTGAATTCAACTTGATACTTAACCGGCGCCACCATTCCGATAGGTAACGCGTACTCGCGACGTTCAATTTTGCCACGGAAAATTTCGTGGGCCTTTGTTGAGGAGCTTTCGTTAAACAAAGCCCCCACCATAAAATTAGGAATGAACGGATGGAATGTGCAGCACTTTAAATCTTCACGGTAGTGGATTTTCTCTTTATTGCGTGGCCGAGCCATTGCGCAGGTTTCACATGTGGCTTTGGTTTCCTGCGGAGCGAATTCTAAGATCTCACGCGGCAAAAGATTCGAATAAATTTGCGGAAGTTGGTACTTTAAAATCATTTTTTCTGGCAGCGTCTGATGACTTTCTCTTTCAGTTCATAAAAATTTGGAAAAGCATCGAGATCATCCCATCTCCAAACCAGCTCATTACATCTCATATAGCGCGGAAATGCCACCTCCCCTGTTTTTAAGTCCAGGGGTTGTTTCACAATCGCACTGGCGATGTTGGTCATCATCCAAGCTGTCGAAGCCTGTGAAAGCAGTTCTGCGCGAGCTAAATCCAAAGACAATTCAGCGGCCGTTGCATAACCCACCTGGTCCATGAAGGGAACTGAACCGACTTCTTCTCGACCGTGACTCGCGTAAATCAAGTGGATGTATTGATAGAAACGAATATTGGGATACTCACTTTTGATTTGCTCATAGTTGGCACTGTCTTGCTCGCCATTATCACCAATAAGAATCACAGTGTCGGGTCTCTCTGCTTCTAGAATAGCGCGCAGGTGAATCAACTTGTGCGTCTCTGCGCTTAAATCTGTGCGCGGAATATAAAGGCCCGCAGGGAAACCACCATTATGCAAAAACGATAGATGTGTTGATCCCATCAGCCACTGTGGGGCCTTTGATAAGTAGTAAATCGACATATCGGGATGATCAGATTTTAGTAAGGTTAAGAGCTCACTCATTCCAAGAAAACGACTTTGATCATCGAAAGCATATACCGCTGCGGAATCCAAATCTTGAACATTGGCGATTTTTAGAGTGTCATCGATATCACTGACCAAGACAACTTTAGCTTGCGCAATAGCGCCCACAAATATGAACAAGAGAATGAAAAGACTCTTCATAGGAATCCTCCAGAGGGATTCCTTTTATAATTAGCGCCCCTGTTCGTCAAAGTGAATACTGAAAGTTGTAGGAGTAACAAGGACCTGCAGAGTCTTCTCCTCATTCACAAATCGGTAAGTTCCGTGATCTAAAAAGAACTGGGCGGCCGTCGCTATAGCGGAGTCTCCCTCAAGCTCTAAAGTGGCTCTATGCAGCCCTAGTTGCGCCGAGGCAGATCTTTGCAACATTAGCATACAGGTGTAGCCACCATTGCTGCGATTGGCGCAAATGAAATTCATAATTTTTTGATCGGTCTTCAAGGATTTCCCAGGGCCCAACATTGAATCCTGGATCGGCACATTCATAGCTGTAAAAAGTTTTTGAGGCGACTCATCCCCCGAGCCATCTGGGTTTTGCGCAGTCATGTTGATCATAAACTGGCCTCCCAGAAACTGCCCCTGAGTCATGGCCTGCGCAAAACCAGCGCTTAAAAATATCAAAGTTGAAAGAAAGATTTTTTTCATGGCTCCAGGCTATCAAGAGCCCCAAGTTGCCTCAATCATTCCGGTATCAAGAGGTGGGATAACAAAATGGGAAATGTTAAGCAGCAGATTTAAACTGACCCTATTTCCAACGGCTGTTTGCATTCACCCGTGCAGGCATTCCCGTTCCGCTGTACACGCTCGTCTGATAAGTTCCATTACGAATTTTTCTTGAAGTAATCTCGACGTCAATCAAAGCATTGAATCCATCACGAACTGCCATGAAAGCCAAGCGCAACAAGGCCTCTTCACGATCTGCACATTCCGGAATTTGATAAGGACGTTCGTGGCGACGGAAGTTTCTAGTCTCTTTGCTTTGCGCTTTTTCAAAAATCATGATGCCTTCGGCTTTTTTCATGTCTTTTTCATAAGCTGCGAGTTCCGCCGCTACGTCGCGATCAAAACAATTGTAGCAATAAGTACTGTGCGAAAGATTTTTCGGGATTTCTTTTAAGAATGAAAAACTGTCTTCACCTAAGAATTGCGCACACTCTTTACAAACAGAATCATCACAGATTCCACACTGCAAAGTGGCTTTCGGTTTTAAACATGAACAGCAAGACGAATTTCCCATAAGCTAAGGTGTTATCACGGCTTTTTCAGAGTGATTACCAGAAAATCCCATTATGAAAATAAGTAGAAATGGGGTGCCTAGAGGTTCAACAGAGGTGTTGCGTTTCTTGTCCCTTGTCAGTCTCATAACAGGAAACACTTTCTGCTCCATATTGAGATAATATTTCATAGTAATTTCAAATACTTATTGTCCATTTTCATTGGCACAATGGTACTTTCCTGGCCCGCCCCTTGCTCCCTTGTCTAAGTATCAACGAACTCGAACCAAGGGGAACTTATGAAAACACTTATCGCAATCGCAGTCTTCGCCTTCTCTTGCAGCTCTTTCGCATGGTCATCTCACGATCCATCCTCAAAAGAGTATTCATTCAAATATAAAATGCAGGGCCAAACTTTAGAGCTTAAACAATCAGCAGGATCTTATGAGGAAGCCTACGAAAGAGCCGCTCAACAGTGCTTTAGCTTCTTTAAAGGATCTGGAAAAGTCTCGGAATCTCGCGGACTAGATATCATCGATGTTTGCGCGAACCCACGCACTTAAGCAGCTAAAAATTTTGACGAGAAGCATAAGTTCCTTGAATTGGCCCTTCCCCCAGGGCCTAAGCTGCTTTATAGTTAGGGCGTAATCTAAGGAGCAGTTTTAATGGGTATTCTTAAAGCCATTGGCGAATTTCTAGTAGGTAAAGATCCAGACATCTTTGATGAAAAAGGACAAGTGTCCCACAAACTCCCTAAAAAGAAATGGGAAGCTTGGCACAACCGTACTAAAACGGACCCCCAATACAACTGGCGCAACCACACTGGGATCTCTGGCGCCTCAAATAAAAAGAAACCAAATTAATTACCAAAACCCACTGAAAACAGTGGGTTTTGTTTTCAGACCTGTCTTTGTTCTTTGTTACCGGAGTTCCTATGTCTTCCACCTCTGAATCTTCATCTTCTTCAAAATTAACTCCCACAACAGTTTGGATCATGGCGACAGCCACAGGTCTGAGTGTTGCGAATCTTTACTACAATCAACCTCTACTTGCCGACCTTCAACAATCCTTCGGTGTTGGCGTTAAAGAAATTGGTACGATCCCTACACTGACTCAAATCGGTTATGCCTTGGGAATGCTATTCCTAGTTCCGTTGGGTGATATGATTGAACGTCGTAAGCTTATTGTCCTGACATCACTTCTTGTGACGGGTGCTTTGTTAATGGCGGCAACTGCGCAGAATCTAATGACGATGGCTATCGCGAGTTTGCTGATTGGCCTGATGACGATGACTCCGCAGTTGATCATTCCATTTGCGGCTCATCTTGCTGACAACAAAAGTCGCGGAAAAGTTTTAGGAACCGTGGTCAGTGGTCTTTTGATCGGAATTCTTTTATCACGCACACTCAGCGGTTTTATCGGGTCCATGTTTGGATGGAGAACTGTTTTCTACAGTGCTGCCGCTTTGATGTTAGCTTTAGCTGCGATTCTTTCTGTAGCCCTTCCAAAAAGTGAAACATCTTTTTCTGGCAGTTATGGCAAGTTGATGAAATCGATTTGGCACTTGGTGAAAGAAGAACCGACTTTGCGCGAGTCTTCTTTCATCGGTGGAATGATCTTTGGTTTATTCAGCTCTATATGGGCAACGTTGATCTTTCTTTTGAAAACTCCGCACTTTGGTTACGGCGCAAAGGAAGTGGGCCTGTTCGGCCTTTTAGGAGCTGCAGGCGCACTTGCTGCGCCAATCATGGGTCGTGTTGCTGATAAACGTGGGCCACGCTTTGGCTTGGCTGTAGGATTAGCGGTTACAACTTTGTCTGTATTGATTTTATTTTTCTCTGGCGAAAGTTTATTGGGTTTGATTGTTGGTATCTTTGTTATGGACCTTGGCATTCAAGGGGCTCACGTATCAAATCAAACTCGCGTCTTTGCTTTACGTGAAGATGCGCGCAGCCGTCTTAATACAGTTTATATGTTTTGCTACTTTGTCGGCGGGGCTTTGGGATCTTTGCTTGGGTCCTTCGCTTGGAACGCAGGACAATGGATGGGCGTTTGTATTTTAGGTTGTATCTTTATGTTAGCTGCTTGGGTGATTTATTTTATGGGTCGTCCTTCTAAAAAGAATAGCTAGATTTACCTGCCGAATTTTCGGCAACACCGAAATCCCGGCAGAATCCATCTGTCGGGCTCCCGACAACAAAGTCATCTATTCGAATATATACTTCCTCAGAGGTGTTTTCATTCGGCACAGCCACTGCAATCTCTTTAAGTCATCAACAACGACTCGAAGGAGATTTTATGAGAACACTTATCGCACTATTTATGACTTTCGCTTCCTACCAAGCTTTCGCAGGTCCACAAGTTCTTTGCTATCAGAAAAACGGCAGCGTTGATATGTCGGTTAGCTCTGAAACTCCGACAGTTACTAAATATAATATTGAAAAGGCTTTAGGTCCTAATAGCCACCTTGTCGTGATGGCAGACCGCGAAGATTTAGCTCGCGTGTATGTACGTTCTGAAAATGCTGGCTATGAGTTTTATAACTTAGGTGTTGGCGAAACAAGTAACGGAAAACTTGGAATCAGCTGCACACGCATTCGATAGATTATTTTAAGCGGACGAGCTTAGGACTTCTTAAGCTCGCCTTGAATCCATTATTGGTACAACATTGGATTTATGTATGTCCCGCGATCATCACAGAATCTAGTCGCTGCAACGATTATGTTTCTTGGATTTTAAACTTTTCTTTTAGGCCTTGAATAAGCTCTGAACTTTGTCCGTGGGCCTTTACAAAGAAGATATCGTCCACCTGACGTCCCCAAGTGTGAACCTTTGCAGACTTAATACTAATACCCGCTTCGCTTAAAGATTTTGCAGCTGAAGCCAAAAGCCCTGATTGATCGGGTCCTTTAAAGCTAATCACCCATTCTTTTTCGTCCGAACTTACCAATTGAATTGAATCAAATTTCACTAATGGAACTTCTTTCGATTTCAACTGAGTGTTTTTTAAAATTTGCGATAGCTGCTGCAAATTCTTTTGCGTGGTCACTTGGAACCAATCATACACACCCACTTTGGGAAGCGTATGAATCGAAGCGTGGCGCACACCTAATCCCAAAGAATACAACTGCGTCACATAGTCAGCCAAAATCCCCTTACGGTCATGGCGATCATGGAAGCGAATCCAAATCTCACCATTACGGGTTTTAAGAATTTTCGGCGCCAAGCTTTCAGTGCTTTGTTCTGCTTGTTTTAAATCTTCTACTAATTCTTTAGTTGAAAGACTTTCAACTAAGATTGCACCAAGCTCTTCATAGATTTCGTCAGAAATTTGCAGATGCTTTTTCTTCTTTAAAGAATAAAAATCAAAATAGCCCTGGGCTTTTTTCGAAGACAGACTTTCTACAAGATCTTTTAAAAGTTTTGCCTTCCATTGATTCCACGCTTCAGGGTTAGTTGCACGAATGTCGACGGCAGTAAATAAAGCCAGGCGATAAAGATTAGCTCCTTCGACACCTTTATCTTTTAGCTCTTGCCACACTTTAGGATCTTTAGAGTTCTTTCTAAAAGCTGCTTGTGAAAGTTCTAGATGGTTTTTCACCATCCATTTGACGTCTTCAGTAAAGCTCTTAGTAAATCCGTAAGATTTAAAATCACGATCAACGATCTGCACACCCGCATCCGAGTGGTCCGAGGAATCCATGCCCTTCGCCAGGTCATGATACAATGCTGACCACGAAAGAACTTTCCAGTCATAAGCCGACAAATGATCTTTTAAAAACTTCAGCGGGCCTAACTCTTTAGGCTTACTGTAAAGACGTTTCGTTTCACGACAAGCCTGCATGATATGCGAGTCTGCCGTGAAGCGATGATATTGATCATGCTGAACATACCCCACCAGTCTGCGAATTTCAGGAACAAGCTTATCGATCATGCGTGATCTAAAGACGCTGACTAAGAATTCATCCGAGGCTTTTACAGACAAAACCTCATCTAACATTTTCCCACGACGACGAGCGAGCCTTTTGATCTCGTTATCTCTAAAGAAAAAATCGATTTGTTCGCGAACTTTTTTTTGCTGTAAAACGCTGGAATTTTTATATAACGCTTTTAGAAGATCTTCTGCCTTTTTAAATTCTTGGCGTTCGATTTTTTTTAGATTCTGTTCAGAGCTTTCAGCGACTTCAAATATCCAATCCGAATAAAAATGCACGCGAGATAAACCGCGCTGTAACGAATGCATAAAGTCTTTATTGCTCTTAAAGCCCATCCACTTCGCAATATCAAACTGTGTGGCACTGGAAAGGATGTCGTTGTATCCATCTAGTTGAAGTTTCTGGCGAAGACACAATAAATAATTGCGGTAGTATTTCAGAACATTCAGAGCATGCCCTGGGTTTGTGAACTTTTCTGCGAACAATTCATAGACTTGCAAACCCTGTTCAAGATCGCGCAAACCACCGGGACCGAATTTAATATTTGGTTCTAGATAATTCGTGATGGAATCAAAACGTTCTTCACGGGCTTTGCGCTCTTCTTTTACAGCCTTTAAAAGAATACGACGGAAGTGATTTTTCTTTGTCCAGATTTTCTTTTGCTGTTCAAAAAGTTTTTGCGCACCTTCCGGCGTCAGTGGACGTGCCTTTAGCAAAGACAAGATATCAAAGGCCTCGACGTTTTTTGTCCAGTCCTCGGGATCTTGAGGCATGCGATAGCGAAGTTTTAGACCCGCTTCTTGAACTAGATCGACATAGGCTTTTACTTTGTCTTCATCACCACAAAATAAGACATCGATATCTGATTTAGGACTCAGCTCACCGCGAGCCCAGGATCCCAGCATGATGGGATGCACTTCACGCCATCCAGGAATGCCTTGCAAACGCTCTTCAAGTTTCTTCCCTAACCAGTGCGAAAAGTTTTCTGATGAAAAACAAAATGCCTGACGAACATCTCCATCAGGCACCATGAGCGGAGGAGTTAAAACTTCCCGCGTTTGCTCTAATTGTTCTGCTTTTAAGAAAGACTTTGTCGACATCCCTTTTAGAATGCGACAGAGGGTCTAGACTTTCAAGCTTCCTGTTGAAAGTCTAGGTGCTGCTTCAGTCCACCTCAGTTGGTCTACACTTCGACGAAGTCGAAGTGTATTGGCGTCTATTAAGCGTCCGCAGAAGCGGATGCCGCCAACTCCTTCCATTTAGCGATTTGAGTCATCGCTTCAAGCGGACTCATTTGCATCAATGGATACTTTTGAACCTCTTCCATCAATGACTTCAAAGCAGCGTCGCGACGAAGGGTTTCTTCGCTCACTTCAACCGTTTCTTGAACTGGTGTCGCTACTCCAACGAAGTTCGAGTGTAGATCAGCCTCATAGGTCGGTACAGACAACTGATCCAGCAACGAAAGCTGACTTGTTGCTTGAACACGTTTTGATTCGATTTCACGAAGAAGGCTTTTCGCACGTTTCGTCACAGTTGCAGGCAATCCTGCAAGTTCAGCCACTTGAACCCCATAGGATTTTAAGGCTGGTCCTTTTACTAAAGTATGAAGGAAACGGATCTCACCATTGCGTTCTGCCACAGTCATGTGGGCATTCATAATTTGCGAGAAACTTTGATCCAAAGTAGTCAACTCATGATAGTGAGTCGCAAAGAACGTCAAAGCCTTCACATCACTTAAAAGATGCTCAAGGATTGATTGTGCCAAGCACATCCCGTCGAATGTGCTTGTACCACGACCGACTTCATCCAAGATAACCAAAGAATCTTTCGTCGCATTTTTAAGCATCGCCGATGTTTCAGTCATCTCAACCATGAATGTTGAAAGACCTTCAGACAACTGATCGCTTGCTCCGATTCTTGTGAAGATCGCATCGAATAATGGAACTTGCGCTTCATCTGCCGGAACGAAGCTTCCCATTTGTGCCATGATCGCAGTCAAAGCCACTTGTCTCATCAGTGTTGATTTACCGGCCATGTTGGGGCCTGTTAATAGCAAGCAAGAATGTGGACGAAGATCGATGTCATTCGCAACAAATTGAGTTTTCACTGTTTGCTCGACCACTGGATGACGACTGGCTTTCAAACGAATCGCACTGTCTTCGGTAAATTGTGGACGAACATATTTTTCTTCAAGGCTGAGCCATGCGAGGCTCGCTAAAGCATCAAGTTCGCTACATTCATGAGCTAACGTCAGCAAAGCTGGCGCCTGACCCAAGATTTCTTTTCTTAATGCTTCAAAGAATTCAAATTCAAGATCGGCACGTTTCGTGTTGGCACTTAGAACTTTTCTTTCAAGCTCGACCAACTCGTCTGTGCAATAGCGTTCTGCATTCGTCAAAGTTTGTTTACGTTGGTATGTCGAAGGAACTTTGTCTTTATGCGTGTTTGTGATTTCGATGTAGTAACCGAAAACGTTATTGTAACGGATCTTCAAACTTGAAATACCCGTTTTTTCTTTTTCTTCTGCTTCCATGCGCGCGACCATGGCCTGCGCATTTGTTGAAAGCTCGATCAATTCATCAAGCTCAGAAGAAACACCTTGGCGAATCAGGTAACCCTGTTTTGTCGTCAAAGGAGGATCTTCCACCAAGGTACGTTCAATTTTATATGCAAGCTCGCGAAGTGATTCAAAATTCGCAGAGCCGCCCGACGCTTGAACCAAAACTTCAAGCGCTGTGATACCCGCATGAACACTTCCTGCGACAGCCAACAAGTCACGGCCATTGCATTGAGGTTGAGAGATCTTTCCCAAACGACGTTCAATATCACCCATCTGACCCAAGATCTGACGAGTGCGTTTTAGCTCAACAACATGATTGCGCCAGAATTCAACAGAATCCAAACGCGTATTAATTCCCTTTGCATCACGAAGAGGGAAGCTCAACCATTGGCGAAGAAGGCGACTCCCTGCTGATGTTTGCGTGCGATTGATCGCATGAAACAACGAACCAAGACCTTCTCCTTTGTAGGTCGAGAAAATCTCGAGATGACGAAGTGTTGTACTAGAAATATCAAGACGATGTTCAAGGTCTCTTTCCGCGAAAGGAGACAGTGTCGCAAGAGTTTCATCACTGCCCAAAGATCTCACGTAGCTCAACAAACGAGCTGCCGATAAGGGGGCCGCATTTTTCAAAAGCTCGTGATCTGCATTCACGAAATCTTCGTGGTGAGAAATAAGGAAGCCTTGAATGCCACCAAGCAAATGTTCATCTTCTTTCGCCACAACGATCTCAGCCACAGGCAAGATCTGTAAGAAACGAAGAAGGTCTTGAGTTTTCTTAGATTTAAAGAAGAAAGCTTCACCAGTTGTTGAATCAAGGAAGCTGATGGATTCACTATCAACACTCACCAGGTAGTGAGCCTTAGTGCCATCAAGCGTGTCTGAATCATACACCATTCCAGGCGTAAGAATTCTTGTCACTCCACGCTTCACAATGCCTTTGGCCGCTTTTGGATCTTCAAGCTGATCACAGATCGCGACTTTAAAACCATGAGCCAAAAGTTTATTAATGGGACCCGCGACAGAATGGTGAGGCATTCCGCACATCGGTGTTTCATCTTGTGATTTCTTATTTCTTTGCGTAAGAGCGATCCCCAAAACAGGGGCTGCCTTCACAGCATCATCGAAAAACATTTCAAAGAAATCCCCCATTCTAAAAAGGAGGATTTTATCTTGATGAACGGACTTAATGTCCCAATATTGCTTCATTAACGGAGTGAGATTCGACATAGAAAAAAACCCTATCGAACCCCCCTCCATGTTTCAAGAGGTACGGCGTACCTTTTTGCGATGCTCAGCGTTTGACGCGGCGCGCTTCTTACTCGAGGGCTTTTAGCAATTTCCCGTAAATTCCGTCGAAACCGCCGTTACTCATAATCAAAATAACATCGCCTTTTTTTGCACGGGATTTCAGTGCATCGACAAGGTGATCTGCGGAATCAAAGGCGTTGGCAACAACACCGGCTTTATTCAAATCCTCGACCAATTCTTCGGAAGAGAAACGATTTTCAGAATCAATTTTCGACTGGTCGAAGGCCTTCGCTAACATCACCTCATGAGAGCCTTTGAATGCCTCGACATAGTCTTTTTGAAAAACCTTACGACGAGAGGTCGCACTTCTTGGCTCAAACACCGAGAACACTTTGCGATTCGGATATTTCTTTTGAATGCCCTTCACCGTCTCACGCACTGCTGTTGGATGGTGAGCAAAATCCTCGATCACAAGAATGCCACCTGGCTCGCCTAGTATTTCCTGGCGACGTTTCACACCCTCGAAAGTTTCCAGGCCGATCTGAATTCTGTTTTCTGAAAAGCCAAGACATTTCGACATCGCTACAACGACAGTTGCATTCAGGATGTTGTAATCGCCAGTGATCTGCATATTGTATGGGCCCAAGATTTCACCTTTGTGGTGAACTTCAAAGCCAACACCTTTCTCATTTTGAAAAAGCACTTTTGCACGGAAATCCGCATTGGCACTAAATCCATAAGTGAAAGAGTTTTTGCATTTCGCAAGTTTACGGAGTTCCATGACATTGGCGTCTTCAGCACAAGCAAGCAAAGTCCCATTTTCGGGAATCAATTGCATCAAGCGCGCGAAAGCATCTTTCACCGCTTGCAAATCTTTATAGATATCAGCGTGATCAAACTCCACTGAAGTCAAAATGACATGACGGGGTTTGTAGTGAATGAATTTGGGAACTTTATCGAAGTACGCTGTGTCGTATTCGTCGCCTTCGATAATAAAGAATTTACCCTCAGGGTTCTTAAATGATTGAGAGAAATTCTTTGGAATACCACCAATCAAAAAACCCGGCTTTACACCGGCATTTTCAGCAACCCAAGACATCATTGAAGTTGTTGTTGTCTTGCCGTGAGTTCCAGAAATTACAACGCTTTCGCGGTCAGCAATGATGAACTCGCCCATAGCTTTTGCCAAAGATGTGAATGGAATTCCCAACTTCACAAGTTCTTGCGCCTCTTCGTTATTCGCGGAAATCACGTTCCCGACAATCACGAAGTCTGGCTTTGGATGAAGGTTTTCAGCCTTGTAGCCTTTTTGAATATTGATTCCAAGACTTTCAAGTTGAGTCGACATTGGTGGATACGGATTCATATCACTGCCTGTGATTTTAAATCCACGATCTTTTAAAAGACCTGCCAAAGAGGCCATGGCCGTTCCACAAATACCCATCAAATGAATATGACTTCCAGGTTTTAAATCCATTTTAAACTCCAGATCTTCTGTAATTTTCGACAATCCAATTATGTATTTCAGGACGCAATTTTGAAAAGGCTTTATTGTCAGAGCCATACAAAACTCGGTTCGACAAGATACAAATACTCATATCCATTTTTGGATCGTACCACATAGAAGTTCCAGTGAATCCTGTGTGGCCGATTGATTCCAACGAAAAATAACTTCCGCAGCTAGCTGAACCAGGTGTTGGCATCATGTAACCCATGGCCCAGTCTCCCCTGCCTTCAGGCAAAGCACGGCGTGCAAACAATTGCGCTGTTTTTTGGCGAATTGAATAACGAGCAATACCCATCAACTGCGAACGCAAATGCAAAGAGTACCAGCCTAAATCATCAATACTCCCAAAAAGCCCCGCATGGGTAGAAACACCCCCCATAGACCAGCAGTTCAAATCATGAACTTCGCCTTGGACAAGTTTTTTACGTACAGGACATTCTTCTGTAGGAGCAAACAAAGACAACTTCGTCGTTGTTTGATTCTCAGGATGGAACTCTAAAGTTGTACCTAGATAGAATTTATTCTTAACTTCGGTCCACACATCCAAAAGTGGCTTATCGAAAAGTTTTTCCAAGATAAAGCCGACGACGATAATTCCCACATCCGAGTAAACTGCTTGCTCTTGCTTTTCTAATTTCAAATTTTGAATCAAGCCACGAAGTTGTTCGCGACGTTGATCCAATGGCAAGCTCATGTTCATCTCTTGATAGAAAGGCATCCACCAAGCAAGACCTGATGTATGAGTCAAAAGCTCTGTGATTTTTGTGTCTTTATGTTGAAACCACGGCAAAAAATCGGAAACTTTGGTATCGAAAGTCCATTTGCCTAATTCAAAAGCCCACATCATCGCTTGTTGTGCGAAAATAATTTTCGTAAGGCTTGCAAAATCATAATACGCATAAGTATTTCCCACTGCGATATCGCAGATGATTTTTCCGCTTTGATAGGCACGAACCATCACACCAGGGGTCGTGTCACGAATGCGATCTTCCAACTGAGTGATCAGATTTTTTTCAAGTACTGAGTATTTCATCAGGCTTTACCCCCTGTCTCGATTGTTAAGTGGACCTTCCCGCCTTCAACCTGAAGGACACATGGTGTATTGAAAGGTACCGGTCTTTGAATTGCGGCATGACCAGCTTCCAATCCCTTATAGAGAGGAACATCCAGATCTTTCGCCCAACGTTTGAAAACTAAATCAAAATTATTTTGTTTCGTCGCAGGCTCCTCGCCGCCGAGGAAGTCACCAAGAATAATACCTTGGCATTTTTTCAGAACACCCGCCTGGCGGAATTGCTCAAGCATTCTGTCGATGCGGTATCCGCGCTCACCCAGATCCTCTAGGAATAAAAGAGAACGATCGGCATTAATCTGCCAAGGAGTTCCCATTGTCGACTGCAACACAGTTAAATTTCCACCCACAATCTTAGACTTTAACGTCTTTATAGATTTCGCCGCCTCATTGAGTGGTTTCAATTTTTTAAATTCAATATCTGTCTCTTTGCCAAAAAGAATTCGATGCAATTCTCTTTCGTGCTTTGGTGACACCAGGTTTCTACCAAGACGATCCAACAGTGGACCGTGCAAAGTCGACCAACCCCATTCTTGAATCAAGAATGTGTGAATGGATGTGACATCGCTGATGCCGATCATAAGCTTTGGCTCTTTGGGCTTTTTTA
The DNA here is from genome assembly GCF_036384735.1 of Bdellovibrio sp. GTDB lineage: Bacteria > Bdellovibrionota > Bdellovibrionia > Bdellovibrionales > Bdellovibrionaceae > Bdellovibrio. Next base: position 28,091 of record NZ_DASVLT010000005.1, read on the forward strand.
ACTTAGCCAGCATTGGAATCAAACGATTGCTGCCGTAACCACCACGCAAACACCAAATCGTGTGTGAATCTTTAGATTCAATAGCCGCTTTCAAAAATTGAAATCGCTCTTGGTCCTCATTGGCATGCAAGAAGTGCGGATTGATCAACCCTTGAGGAATGCGTGGTTGAAGTTTCCACTTCAACAAAAACTCGCGGGAACCTTCCACCTCATGGGGTTGCGACGGGTAACCCGGGGCTACCACATCGATAATGTCGTTTTCTTTTAGAAACTTCCACGAAGCCACTATTTTACTCTTTTCAAAATATCTTTAATGGATTTCTTATGTTTCTTACCAGTGAAGATCTCTTCAATTTCACGAGGTTTCAAAAGCGCACGGACTTCATCTTCTGCCATTAACTTATCCTTCAGATGTTCACCAAAACCCAGAGCATGACAAAGTCTTTGCACCAGGGTATAAGCATCCTCACGACGCATTCCTTTTGCGACCAAAGCTAAAAGCACATGAGAGCTGAAAAGCTGTCCTTGAGAGCTGTCGATGTTATCAAGCATGCGCTTCTTATTCACATCTAGACCATCAAGCAAAATGCTCATGCGGTTCACTGCATAATCAGCAACAATAAAGGCATCTGGGAAAATCACACGCTCAACAGACGAGTGCGAAATATCGCGCTCATGCCATAGTGCTACATCTTCCATCGCAGCCACCGCGTAACCGCGAAGCAAACGAGAAAGTCCTGTGATATTTTCCGCACTGATGGGATTTTTCTTGTGAGGCATCGCCGAAGAACCTTTTTGACCCTTCGTAAAACCTTCTGTCACCTCGCCCACATCACTTCTTTGCAAGTGACGAAGTTCTACAGCCAAACGTTCAAGCCCTGTTCCCAAAATCGCCAAGGACGTCATCATCTCCGCATGACGATCGCGAGGAATCACTTGTGTCGCGATGGTTTCAGGTTTCAATCTTAATTTTTTTGCAACCATGGCTTCAACTTTTGGCGACTGACTTGAGTATGTGCCTACGGCACCACTCAATTTACAAATCGCCATATTGTCCAAAGCTTCTTTCACGCGTTTTTTATTACGACGAACTTCCGAAAGAAATCCGGCCATTTTAAAACCGAATGTTGTCGGCTCTGCAAACATTCCGTGAGTACGCCCCGCACACAAAGTCTCTGCATGCTTATTCATTAAATTTTTCAAAGAGGCTTCAAGACTGTTGATAGATTCCATCAACACGCCCCCCGCCTCGCGCACCTGAAGACTAAAAGCCGTATCAAGTACATCCGAAGACGTCATACCAAAATGAACATATTTCCCATGAGGGCCGATGTTTTCAGCCAAGTTGCTCACAAAAGCGATCACATCATGCTTTGTTTCGCGCTCAATTTCGCTAATGCGTTTCACATTGAAGCGTGCTTTCTGCGTGATCGTCTTCGCTGCTACTTTTGGAATTAGACCCAATTGAGCCTGCACTTGTGCCACAGTCACTTCGACTTCCATCATCTTGCCAAACTTATGGTCCAAGTCCCAAAGAAGACCCATCTCAGGGCGAGTGTATCTTTCGATCACGGGTTCTGTTCCTTTCTTCTTTTCTCTTTTTGCTCTTTCAAAAGTTTTTCTTTCCACCAAAGTCCAATGCGACCTTGGATGACTTCATTACTTGCAAATGAAGCGCTCCATGCGTAATGAGGCCATTCTTCCGGGCCATCTAGATGAAGATTACTATAGGAAACTTTTCCACGACGTGACTTCTGCGCTTCCGAGAAGATTGGATAGCGAGGAGCCCCCAGTTGTGCATATGTATAATAATACTCTTGCGGGAAAGTCAGGACTTGCGGTTCCGCCAAGGACATACGGCGCGACAAGTGACTGATCATACGGTTGCTACGAGTCGTAAGATATTCTTTATTGAAACGCTGAACCGTTGGAATACGAATCCATACATCGAACTGATCTTGCAAAGTTGTTCTTTGCAAAACCATCAAATTTTCATGAGTCCACGGAGAATAAAGATCATCCACAATCACCGCATGTAAAGGCAAACTGTCGCGCTCGAAGCATTGCTTCAAGCCCATGCGATAGCGTACCCAACACCACTCCGACTCAAGAGGTCCTTCAGGGAAGAAATATTTCCCAAGACGTTCATTTAAGAAGTAACTTTCTTCGCTTGTCAGCATCCATACCAGTTGCTCGAGACGGAAAAGACCTTGGCTTTCACCCGAAATCTCTAGCCCCGTCACAGCTTTGCCTGCACCGAAAGAAGCATCGACGATTTGCTGAGGCTGAGCCACTTCAACGCCTTTAGAGCGAAGCCACTCAAGAGAACGATCAAACCCTGCGCGAGTGGACTGACGAACCAAGAACGAAGACAGCAAAGGAAGGAAATCGCCGGCCGCGGCACCACGGGCATTCGGCATATATGTCGTGCCTGCGTATTGATGCGCAAAATGCAAAAGCCAGCTTTGATCAAAATTCAAAGCCTCAAGATTTTTATAGAGCAACTTTGCGTTCTTATCCTGCGCCGACGAGAACAATAAATCACGCACCGGTTGCACTAAAGGCAAGTTATCGATTTTAAATTTCGTTAACGGACCTTTGAACTCAATCGGCCCTTCCGGCAACCACAAAGAAAAACCATTGGGCACTTCTTCGAAAGCATCTTCAGAATACAAACGATCTACTTGCGATTCAGAAATTTTCTCGTTACGAAAAAAACCAAACGGACCTTCAACATCTTCCGTAGGCCACACACCCAGTTTTGACGTTACGTCCACCAACGTGGTCTTGATACCTTCTTGCGCCAGAGCAGAGGCCAGCCAGTGACCTCTTCCAAATGTTGACACTATGATGATGGGATTGCCCAACTCCATCGCTGATTGACTCCTCAAGAAATCCTTGTTGAAAACAGGGACTGAAAATAGACCTAAATGCTCTTAATGATTAGAAAATCACGGAAGAATAAAGTCATCTCTAAAGTCATAACGGGTGCGGCGCAGCGAAAGCCTGGATCTCACTCTTGTGGAAAGCCTTTGCGAGGTCTAGACTGGTTCGCCATAGAGGTGGCCATGCGTCTTATTCTCACTCTGTCCCTGTTGTTTTTCAGTGTAACAAGCTTTGCTGAAACCGCAAAAAATTTCTTTGAACTTTCCGCCACAGACATCAATGGTAAAACGATCAATTTCTCAACTTACCGAGGGAAAGTAGTCCTGGTTGTGAACACAGCTTCACAATGCGGGTTCACTCCGCAGTTTAAAGATCTAGAGGAAATGTACAAAAAATACGCAAACCGTGGCTTCATTATTTTGGCTTTCCCATCGAACGACTTCAAGCAGGAAAAGGAAGACAACTCGACCTTGAAGGCCTTCGCGGAAAAACAGTACGGCATCACCTTCCCGTTTTTTGATAAGGGTCCAGTTACCGGCAAAGACAAACAACCCGTTTATAAATTCCTAACCGAGCAAAAACCGGGTTGGTTATTCAAAGATGTGAGCTGGAACTTCGAAAAATTTCTTGTGAATCGCAAAGGCGAGGTCATCGAAAGATGGAGTTCGATCACCAAACCTTCCTCTGAAAAAGTCATAGAAGCTGTCGAAAAAGCACTCAACGAACCTCTCTAAAAAAAATCACTGATTCATTTTGAGACACTTAGAATGATGAGGTCTCGATTTGTGCAGTTTTCTTTGAAGTTTTCCCCTCTTTCATTCGATAATACTTATAGGGGGAACTCGTGAAAACCACTGGGATTATTCTTCATTCCGGTCTGGCAGCAATTTTGTTGTTCGGATCTGTATTTTTGTTGCCTGGTCACGCTCACGCGCAATCAGATCAAAAGCACTATCTTCTTGCGCAAACAGACCCTGATGAATCTTACGATCCATTTTCTGACTATAGCGAATTCGACGAAGACTCTGACGAAGAGGCTGATGTTAACTTCTTCCGAAACGGTCGCTTCCTGACTGCTGGAATCGCGGCAGGTTACCGTGGCTTCACGGGAAATTTTGCTGACGAGTATTCTGCGGCCCCTGATTTTGGCTTGTTCTTAACTTATTTCTTCGACTTGCGCCTTGCAATGACTTTGGGGTTCCAAACTGGTGATCACAACGTGAGGTTCACAGCAAATGGCGGTACCACGACTTACTCTGGTAACGTTTCGATGACTTCGATCAACTTTGACTTAAAGTACTACATGAATACACAGAACGTGACTCGCGGCTTAGCTGACTTGAATCCCTATATCCTGGGTGGTATCGGTCAATTCTATCGCACTTACACACTGACGGGCCTTGATGGTTATAGTCGTGATTCGACAATGGGTTTCGATTTGGGTGCCGGTCTTGAAATTCCTTTAATGCGCAAGAAGGCCTTCCTGGGTATTCAAGCGACTTACCATTACGTCAACTTCTCGGATGAAAATAAAACACGTATCGCTGTTGATGGCGGTACGGACGTTTTGGACAAAACCTTGTCTGGAGACTTGTACGACGTGCTCTTTATCCTGGGCTTTAACTTCTAGAGCCTGTTTGAAAAATTAGAACAAGTTAATCACTTGCAAAATAAACCCCAGCGCAATCATAGCTGGGGCGGCCCACTTCAATACGAAAATCCAATGAGGATACATCGAATAACTCACAAACTTCTCTTTATCGATGAAGCTGGTCTCTTTTTCTTTTTCAGAAGTGCCTTTATAGAAAGCTAACAAAATCCCTAGAGCCACAAGTGGCAAGATCCAATTGATCAATAGCGAATCCAGGCTCTCGATCAATGAATGCCCACCGACGCGAACGCCTTTCAATACGGAACTTGAAAGCGCCGGCAAGATGGTAAGCAATAAAGCCACGCAACCAGAATACCAAGTCGCTCTGCCCCGACCGACACTTTTACGCATATCCACGAAGTTCGAAACGACGACTTCGAGTAATCCAATACTCGCATTCAAAGCCGCCATATAAAGACATACAAAGAAAGCAAGACCGAACAGGGCACCACCACGAATACCCAATAGGTAACGAGGCAAAACTTCAAACATCAAAGCTGGATCCGTCAACGGCACATTTGAGGCTTGAAAAGCCACAGGGAAAATCATGACAACTGCAACCAAAGAGATCGCACAGTCAACCAATGCCACTCGGAATCCCGCCGTCGGCACATGATCCTCTTCGCGCATATAGGACCCGTAAGTCACCATGGTTCCAAAACCTACAGACAACGTAAAGAACACGTGTCCTAAGGCATGGTTCAAAGATGATAACGTCAACTTAGAAAAGTCAGGATAGAATAAGAAACGAAGCACTTCCGGAGTCGATGGAAGAGAGAAAGATTTAATCAAAAGCACAATCACCAGAGTTGCAAACAGCGGCATCATGTAACTGATCCACTTTTCAAGACCTTCCTGTACGCCCTTTACGACCACAACAACTGTGATCAACAAGTGCGCGCTGGCAAGCATCAACTGCAACCACCCATTAGACATCAAGGCGGCCAAGTTGGTTTTACTCGAGGCCCCTTCGAAATCCATGAAAATAGAAACAAAGAATTGGGTCATGAAATGCAGAACCCAACCACTGATCACAGCATAGTAAGATAAAACAACGATACTTAAGATAACAGCGAAGCGACCGGCCCATTTAAATCCTGAATTGGATTTCTGAGCCATTTGCTGAGTAGCCACCATCACCGACTTACGTGTGTTCTTACCAAGCATCAGCTCAGCAATCAGCATCGGCGCGCCAATGGCCATAGCCATAAAAACGTAAAGAAGCACGAAGGCGCCTCCACCGTTTTCACCTACAACATAGGGGAAACGCCACAGATTTCCAAGACCACAGGCAGAGCCAATGGCCAAAAGATAAAATCCAAAGCGAGTTCTCCACGAGCCGCGCTTAGCTACCACTACTCACCCCTAGCACGAGACTTCATACAGAAGATACGAATTGGAGTACCGAACAAATCCCAACGCTCTTTGATGTTTTTCACAAGGAAGCGACGGTAAGAATTCGAAACACCATCTGGATGATTCGCAAATGCGATAAATGCAGGTGGTTTTTGATAAGTCTGAGTCACGTAATAGAACTTCACGTTCGTCGTTCCCCAAACCGGAGCTGGAGCTTTACGAATTGTTTCAAAGAAGAAGTCATTCAACTCTGCAGTCGGAACGCGGAAGTTGATTTGATCCGTGACTTTTTCGATTGTCTCAAACAAGTCTTCAACACCGGCACCTGTTTTCGCACTTGTAAACACAACGTGAACATCTTCAAAAAAGTGGAACACGCGTTGAACTTGTTCGCGGAAAACTTTGCGGTATTCAGGAATTTCTTGTCCACCAAGATCTGATTTATTCGCAACAACAATCACGCCTTTGTGATCTTCAACAATCGACTGCATGATACGAGCATCTTGATCCGTTGGACCAATAGTTCCATCGATCATCAAAAGCACGATATCAGAACGGCGCATGGCTTCTTGGGATTTAAACGCCGAGATAATCTCTAGATCTTCTTCGCGTTTCGCAGACTTTCTAAGACCTGCTGTATCCACCAAAGTATACTTTCTTCCGTTGTAAACAAATGGCGAATCCACGGCATCAATAGTGGTTCCTGCGATATCAGAAACCAACATACGATTCACACCCAAAAGAAGGTTGCAGATTGAACTCTTACCGACGTTAGGTTTACCAACGATAGTGATGTTCATACCTTCTTTGACTGTACCTGGATTTTCCGGAACTAGATTTGTAATCCACTCCAAGATCTGGCCAACACCACGGCGTTGTTCAAAAGAAGCAGAGATAATATCTACGCCGAATTCATAGAAGTCAGCCTTCGCCAATTCCTCTTCCGACGATTTATCAACTTTATTGATTACAAGAAGGAACGGCTTACCTGTTTGCTTGGCAACACGGATAATATCACGATCTTCAGGCAACAAACCGGCACGACCGTCCATCACAGCCACGATCAAATCGACAGAGTGCAGGAACTCTGTCACTTGTTCACGAATAAGACGAGAGAAGATATCTCCCGCTTCCGTAATACCACCCGTATCGATCAAATCAAATTGCTTACCCCAGATATCAACTGGTTCGATCATGATATCGCGAGTAACGCCGGATTGGTTTTTCACCACGGCCTTACGAGTTTCAGTGATAATATTAAATAATGTCGACTTACCTACGTTGGGACGACCAATGATCGCAACCTTCGGTGCGAACTCAGTCTTCTGATTCAACGACATAGCCCAACTCCTTCATAATTCTTTTATTGCCAAACCACTCTGGTTTTGCAGTGACGTTCAAATCTAAAAATACTTTTTCATCCATGAGCTTTTCGAGCTCTTTGCGCGCGTCCATACCGATTTTCTTGATAACGCTCGCACCTTTACCTATCACGATCGCTTTATGGGATTCACGCGATACGATAATTTCAGCATAAATTTTCGGCAGAGCCGCTGTTTCATCAAATTTTATGATACGCACAGCAATATTGTATGGAACTTCATGGTGAAGGTTTTCAAAACATTTTTCACGGATGATTTCAGAGGCCATATCACGAACATTTTCATTCGTGAAAAGCTCGACATCGTACAAAGGCGCTGGTGATTCAGGCATGATTTCCAGGAATTCAACCAACATTGCCTCGCGCTCTTCAGCGTCGCCAGCATAAGCTGTTGCCGATACCGACATCGCTTTACCACCTTTATCTTCGATCATCTTTTTAAGGATCAAAATACGGTGAGCTTTTTCTTCGATATCTGTTTTCGTGATAACACCAATCCAAGGCTTGCCGCTTTTCGCAACCAAATCCAAAACTTGTTCAGCATCTTCTGGTTTTTGTTCATCAATAGAAACAACTGCTAGCAAAGCATCTGAGTTGGCGATAACGTCTTGAGCTTCCTGAGCCAAGAAACCATTCAATCCTGCTTCTGCTTTGATCAATCCCGGAGCATCGACGAAAACAACCTGACCTTGATCCGTACTCCAGATACCTAGAATACGACGACGTGTTGTTTGTGGTTTTGCAGAGACGATGGACACTTTCTCGTCCACAAGAAAGTTCATCAATGTGCTCTTTCCTGCGTTCGGCTGTCCGATTAACCCTAAAAATCCCGCTTTGTAACTCATCTTAATTCGTCTCCTTAAACTTGTTCTCGAGGGCGCATTTCGCCGCAAATTGTTCGGCGTTTTTCTTACTTCGTCCCCGCCCCTGGGCCCAGACCTCTTCCTTTACTTTCACGCAGACCAAAAACTGCCTGTCGTGAGGAGGTCCTTCTTCCGCGAGAACTTCATACTTCGGCGTTTCTTTCATCGCCTTTTGCACTAGCTCTTGCAGACGTGTTTTATAATCTCTTTCAAAATCTTCGTGACAGCAGATCTTGTCACACAAAGGTAAGAACTCTCTGCGGATAAAATCTTTTGCGACGGGGAAACCGCCATCTAGATAAACAGCACCGACGATGGCTTCTAGTGAAGAAGCAAGCAGACGTGGCTTCAAAGCCCCACCCGTTTGTGCCTCCCCTTTTCCTAACTGAAGAAGCTTGTTTAATTCCATGTCACGAGCCAGTTCAAAAAGAATTTCTTCATTCACGATACTAGCGCGTTTTTTAGAAAGACCGCCTTCGTTGTCAGCAGGATATTTTTCATACAAGAACTCACCCACGACCAAATCCAAAACGGCATCACCAAGGAATTCCAGTTTCTCGTTGTGTTCAATCGTGTTCTTAAGTTCGTTGGCGTAACTTTTATGAGTCAATGCTCTGGCTAAAAGAGCATTGTTCTTAAACTTATAATTAAGTCTCTTCTCTAACTCCGTCATGGGAGCACCTCGCCTACAAGATGACCTTCCATGTGAGATTTATTAGAATGATCATAGCCCGTGATCTTCACGTCTACTTCTTGACCAGCCCAATGTTCTAGGAAGCTTTCAGCCCCAGCGATATCCACTGGCCAGTAGTCATGACTTAAACCTTGACCACCTTTAGCAGCATTTTTCAAAACCAACACACGCTTCGTAGTACCTACCTGAAGATTCGCTTGTTCCGTATAACGAGCAATACTCAACTCGCGCAAACGAGCCGCGCGTTCTGCACGAACATGCGGATAGACGGATTCATCCATCGCTGCTGCACGGGTCCCTTGGCGTTCGCTATAAGGGAATACATGAAGCTTCGTCCAGGGAAGAGCTTTCAGTGTTTGATAGGTGTCTTCGAATTGCTCTGCTGTTTCTGTTGGGAAACCAGTGATCACATCCATACCCACGAAAGATCCAGGAACGCGTTTTTCAATCGCAAGAAGGGATTTCTTAACGTCTTCTTGTGTGTACTTACGTTTCATGTGGAACAAAACGTCTGTATTTGCACTTTGAATGCTCATGTGGAAATGAGGACATAAACGGGAATCTTGATACAGATCCAAAAGTCTTTCAGATACTTCCACTGGTTCTAAAGATGACAGACGGAAACGAGGCATTTTAGTTCTGACCAAAAGATTTTCGATCAGATCTTCCATCACCATTTTCTTACCGTTCACTTCATCTTCATAGTCGCCGATGTGAACGCCTGTCAGAACAACTTCACGGGAACCTTGTGCGTAAAGATCATTAATACGCTGAACCAGATCTGCAATACCAATGCTGCGGCTTTTGCCACGAGCATACGGAATGATACAATAAGTACAGAAGCTGTTGCAGCCATCTTGGATTTTTAAGAACGTGCGAGTGTGGTGTTTTTCAACACCGCCCCCCATCTCCAAATCTTCTTTTTTAAAGATATTAGACTTAAAGACTTTTTCAGTCAGCTCACCACGGAAGTGTTTATTTAAAAGATCCGGCAAAGATCCTTTATGGGAATTTGCTACGACAAGATCCGCACCCGGCAGGCCAGAGAAAGATCCAGTATCTACTTGTGCTGCACAACCAGTAACAACCACTGTGCAGAAGGGATCCTTTACTTTTAAACGACGAATATAGCGAACTGCTTCTTTCGTCGCTTCCGCCGTTACAGCACACGTATTCAAAACGTGAATACGTGCCGTTTTATCACCATGAACCACCGGAGCAAAACCGTTGGCATTCAGATTTTTCTGAATAAGGCCTGCATCGTAAGTGTTGACCTTACAACCGAATGTATGAACCTGATAAGTCACGCCAAAGACGTGCCTGTGACCAGCCGGATTGCTGTTTTCTACAGAGTGATCCATCCGCCTCCCACAAGTTCACGTTCGCGGTAAAACACAGCCGCTTGACCTGGAGTCACCGCACGCTGTGGTTCTTGGAATTTCAATTTAAAACCATTGGTTGTCTTAAACACTTGAGCCGGTGCGCCTTTGTGTTGATAGCGAATTTTCACGTTCATGATTTCGCCATCTTGCACGTCACTTAGAAGTTTTGGATCAACAACATCCACTTCGTTTGCGAAAAGGTGATGCTCGTCACCAACCCAAACTGTATTGTCTTCAGAATTGATTTTGATTACGAAAAGCTTTTCGTGATGGTCCATTCCTAGACCTTTACTCTGACCATACGTGAAGTTGTGAATGCCATCATGTTTGGACATGACTTCGCCGGATGGATAGCGTTTGATCACACCTTTTTTAGTATCAAGTACAGATTTAGAAACCTGACCCTTGATAAAGTTTTGATAGCCTTGATTTCCAACAAAACAAATTCCTTGAGAGTCTTTTTTACGAGCCGTTGAAAGGCCCATTTTTTCTGAGTACTCACGAACTTGGGGCTTTTTCATATCGCCCACTGGGAATAATAATTTAGGAACCAATTCTGGATCGATAGTGAAAAGGAAATATGTTTGATCTTTCCAGTCGTCTGTCGACGTGTGGATCGATGCTTTTCCTTTGTCATCGTAAACGATCTTTGCGTAATGACCTGTAGCTAGATAATCACACTCGAGCTCTTTCATCTTTTTCACAAGATGATCAAACTTTAAGTAAGTGTTGCAGTTCACACATGGAAGTGGCGTTTGCCCCTCCAAATACGCTTTCAAGAATGGATCAATAACAGCGGCGCGGAATTTCGCTTCGCAGTTAAGAACATAAAACGGAATACCCAAACGATCTGCGACAGATCGAGCATCATCCACATCGATACTAGAACAGCAAGTGCCGTTTCCTTCTTCGATATCGCATGAGGTGTAATCCCACACTTGCATGGTTGCACCGATAACCTCGTACCCCTGTTCCACTAACAGCGCAGCCGCGGCAGAACTGTCCACGCCTCCGCTCATAGCAACAAGGACTCTTCCCTTAGACATGACAAGAATCTCCTTCTTCTTCTTTTTTAAGTGATCGAAGTCTATCGACCACTGCTTTCAACGTATCTACAAAACTATCCACTTGCTCCAAAGTGGTTTCCCAACCAAGACTAATACGCAAACTGTTTTGTGCTTCATCACGAGTGAGCCCCATCGCAAGTAACACCGGACTTGGTTCTGGATTTCCGCTAGAGCAGGCAGCACCTGTGCTGACTGCGTAGCCTTTCAAATCCAAAGACATCAACATCGTTTCGCCATCAGCGCCCTTAAGAACTAGCGCTGACGTGTTTGGCAAACGAGGTGTCTCGCTTGCTGTGACGGTCACTTCTGAAATTTCAGAAAGAATGCGCGCTTCCATGTGATCACGAAGTAACGTCATTGATTTTACTTTTTCAGCAATCAAATTCGCGCGACTTGCAACAACACCCAGACAACCGATACCCAAAGTGTTTTCTGTGCCACCACGACGATGACGTTCTTGTGCTCCACCGTGAATCAGTGGACTAAAGTTAGAACCTTTGCGCGAATAGAGGAATCCACTGCCCTTGATCGAATAGAACTTATGACCCGAGAAGGAAGCGAAATCCACACCTAGTTCGTGCAAATTCACTGGAACTTTTCCGAAGGCTTGAACAGCGTCTGTGTGAAACAAAGCCCCTTTGGCGTGAGCCATTTCAGCCATTTGCTTAATTGGAAACAGAGTGCCCGTTTCATTATTTGCAAACATCACAGAAACCAAAGCAGTCTCTTCACAGAGATGCTCTTCGTAAAATTTCATATCGATTTCACCACGACGATTCACAGGAATCACGTCAACACGAACACCAAGTGATTTCATGTGCATCATGGTTTTAAAAACTGCCGGATGCTCGACCGCCGAACACATGTAGTGTGTGCGACGACGCTGTTCTGGAGGAAGATGTTGAGCTGTCTGGAAATATTCGAACACACCTTTGATCACAGTGTTGTTCGCCTCACTTCCGCCAACAGTGAAAATAATCTCAAGAGTACTTGCACCAACGGCGTCAGCTACGGCTTTGCGTGCATCGCGAATGATATTCTTCGGACCACGACCTGCCCAATGAATAGAGCTGGCATTTCCCCAAGCAGTTGCCAGCTCAGGCATCGCTTCGAGAACTTCTTTGCACACAGGAGTTGTGGCATTGTGGTCTAGGTAGATCATCGGTTTGGTTTGGATCATAAGTTGGCGCACCCTAGCATAATCTTTAAATATTGGAAACCCTTAAGAGTTTTCGACCTTTTTGGGTGTTCAGTGCGTTAGCAAATCTGCAAAAAATACAACCATTATGTAACACGAAAAATAGCGAAATCCCCTTACGTTAGGACCTTTTTCCAGACCTAGACTCAGGTTTTTCGCCTAAAAGCCGATAATTCATGGGATGAGTCAACATGCATGGTTTGAACATTTTAAAGAGAAACTTCAGGGACTTACACCTGCTTTTGAAGATAGCGGGACTTCCCTAAGTCTTCTTGGGTTTGCTTTGAAAGAGAAACACCTCTCTACAGAGGAGTATCTTAAATGGGCCATGACTCACTATCGTTTGCCTTTACTTCAATCACGATTTTTTACAGAAACTCCCCCATCGCCTGAGCTTTTTGCTAAGTGGTCCACCCATTATCCGTGGTCTGTGGAATGCCTTCCGGTGGCTGAGTGGGATGGTTCACTGATTGTGGCATGTCTTCAGCCGCCGCAAGATTTCCCATCTTTTCCTTCGAGCATTATCGTTCTGACTTCCATAGAAAACATGGAAGCCACTTGGAAGCATTATCACCCCGAGGTAAAAACGGCTTCCACACCTGCCACCACAGCAACGTCAGCGTCAACGGAAACACCTGACGGTATCGACCTTTCGGTTGTAGTAGCGGCAAAGAAATCTTCTGATTCATTCTCGATTGAAGATCTTGGTGGATCTTCGGAGGACGCTTCTTCCGAAGAAGGTGCTGGCGAAGAAAAAGAAGGCCGTCTAGAAGGATTGTTTGATGGCTTCACAGTGACAAAACTGGAAGCTCTTCCTCCAAAAACAGAGACTATTTCTGCAACTGGATCACAGGAAAAGCCTTCGCATTCCGAAACTGTGATTGATAAAGATTTATCTCAAGCTTCTGTTGAAGAAATCGCTGAGGATTCTCTAGTGGCTGCTGCGAAACCTGCGGCTCCGATTCCTCCTCCACCCGGTGCGAAGTCTTCGATTCTAGTTGCGACTTCAACGAAGACAACTGCTCCAGCTTCCACATCTGTCGATGCTGCAGCTCTGCCGGCTACTGCCGCTGCAGTAATTCCGCCGCCCCCCCAGGCAAAGGAAATTCAAACTCCGCCGCCTTTCGAAGATAGCTTTTCTAATAAGCCGATTCCAATAGTTCCCCGTCCTGCCGGCATTGCGAAGCCGACTTTGAATCCTGTGACGAACGGCACTTTTGCTTTGGAAAAACTCAAAAAGAAAAACACAGCGGCTGTTACAGATCGCGTGAAGAAAATTTTGAGCGAGATGAAGGTTCACTTTGAAAAATCCATGATTTTGACTTTGGACGATCAAGAAACTCAAGCAGCAGCATTTGCTTGGGATGAAAACTTCAAGGGAATCAAGGATACAGCAGCTCGGGTTCCTTTGAAGACTCCAAGTATTTTCAATATCGTTGCCGCGACTTCAAAACCATTCCATGGTTATGTTTCACTCAATGAGATTAATGAGAAGTTCTTTGAAGATTGGAACCAAGGCCGTGTGCCAGATCATGTGACTGTAGCGCCGATTCTTATCAATGATAAGTTGGTAGGCATGCTTGTGGGCTTTGCAGAGAAATCTGCTTACAACAAAAGTTCTTTAAATTTAGCAGAAAAGCTTACAACTGAGTTTGTTAAGGGTCTTGCCGCATAATCTTCACCCTGATATTTAATTTGGCAATTTAAAATTGAACACCTAAGCTTTTCCCTATGGGCTTAGAACTTATCAGCATCGAACAAAAACCATTTCCTGCAAAACTGACTGGCGAAAGAATCTATCTTGAACGTCATGCCACAAATATAGTTGAAGAAATGTTTGCAACTATCGATGCAAACCGTGAAAGACTCAGAGAGTTTCTGCCTTGGGTTGACAATACCAAAACAGTGCAACAGAGTCGCGAATGGATTCAGCACACCCTGACTGAATGGGATAATCTTTCCCTTTTTGATTACGGGATCTACCTCAAAGATTCAGGAAAATACGTCGGTAGCGCTGGCGTACATAGCATCAATTGGTCTTTGCAAAAGTGCGAATTAGGATACTGGCTTTCTTCTGAAGCAGAGGGCCAGGGTCTTATGAGCGAAGCCGTGAAGCTACTTGAAGCTTACTGTTTTCAAGCAAAGTTTCATCGGGTTGAGATTCGTTGCTCAAGCAAAAACACAAGATCCGCAGGTGTGGCTTTAAGATGCGGTTACATATTGGAAGGCGAATTGCGCGAAGACGCTCGCGAGCTTGGCAAATTTAGAAATACCAAGATCTTTGGAAAGCTAATTACAGATCGCAAATAAAACTCGGGACAGATCGTTACCAAGAAAGATTTAGAACTACAATAGCTGAACGGTGATCATTCGTTCACCATCTATAGAGGTTTTTTGAAGTTTTACTTCAACTCTTTGCCAGTTGAGTGGCAAATAATCATAATCCAAACGCTGCGCCCACTCGATCACAACTAAGCCTTTTTTTGCTGCAAAAAGATCCCAAAAACCTGAACTCTCAAGATCGTCGTCATCTTTGAGGCGATAAAGGTCTATGTGATCTATAAATCTCCCTTCGGCATTTTCATAGCGAAGGTGGATCGCAAAACTTGGTGATTGCACATCTTTCATTCCCAAAATATCTGCAATCAGCTGAGTTGATGTGGTTTTTCCAGCACCTACATCGCCACTTAAAAGCAAAATACTGCGCTCACTTAAGTGCGGAAGAAACTCTTGCCAGAATGCTTTAAGTTCCTTTTCGTTCTTAATAGTGCGCTGGGAATTTAAAATTGAAGACATGAAGTGTTACTTTAAGAGCTTTCTCATCTTACCAACAGCCTGTTGCATACCGTTTTCAAGGGCATAACAAACCAATGAATGACCAATGTTGACCTCTTGAAGATGCGGAAGTTTGTTAATAAGCTTCGCATGCTCATAATCAAGGCCATGGCCCGCATGAACATTCAAACCCAGATAATGCGCCCACTCAGCAGCATCTACCAAACGCTTCCATTCTTTGTCCTTCGCAGGACCTTTGAGTAAAACCCATTTGCCTGTGTGAAACTCAACAGCGTCTGCGCCCAATTCATAAGAGGCTTCAACTTGCTCAATAGAAGGCTCGATGAACATTGAAATTTCAATGCCGATTCGTTGAAGCTTTTCAACCATCGGGAACATCTTCTTAAAGCCTTTCTTTACATCAAGGCCGCCTTCGGTTGTTAGCTCTGCACGCTTTTCCGGAACCAAGCACACCCAGTCCGGACGATATTTTTTAGCATAAACCACCATCTGAGGTGTCGCCGCCATTTCCAAATTCAAAGCAACGGGACATTCTTTAGAAAGAAGTTTTAGATCATCCAGTTGAATGTGACGTCTGTCCTCACGCAAATGAATCGTGATTTGTTCAGCACCGCCCTTAACGGATTTTTTAACCATATCAAGTAAATTAGGATACGTCGTCGTGCCACCACGAACCTGACGTAGTGTTGCAACGTGATCGACATTCACACCCAGGCGAATTTTATGTTTCACTTAAAATACTCCAAAATCAAAACCCCCCTTTCTGCAAAGCATCGCAAAAAGGTACGGCGTACCTTATGACAATTCTTTTTCTAGGAAGCTTGCGATTTCTTCTGCGAAGTGTGTGATTTGCACTTTGTCAGGGCCTTCCACCAAAACACGAATCACAGGCTCTGTTCCAGAGAAGCGAACAAAGACACGACCGTTGTTGCCCAATTTACCTTCGATGTTGCGAACTAGATCATTGTAGCCACCAAGCTCAGCAAGATCTGCGCGGCGTTTTACGCGTAAGTTGATCAACACCTGAGGAACATCATCAAACACGCGATTCAATTCGCTCATTTTTTTATTTGTCTGTTTCACGACTGCCAAAACATTCAAAGCGGCGATGATACCGTCACCTGTTGTTGTATGATCCAGGAAAATAATATGACCTGATTGCTCACCGCCCAAGTTGTAGCCGTTCTTACGCATCTCTTCGACGACGTATTTATCGCCCACCCCTGTTTTAACAACTTTAATGCCTTCTTCTTGCATTCGTTTTTCAAGACCGAAGTTCGACATTTGAGTCGCAACCAAAGTGTTCTTTTTAAGAAGCCCTAACTCTTTCATATGAAGAGCGCAGATCGCAAGAATACGATCCCCGTTTACAATCTCGCCTTTTTCATCAACCATGATCACGCGGTCGGCGTCACCATCAAGACTGATCCCCACATCAGCACGATATTGAACAACTGCTTCAGACAATTTTTGCGGATACAGAGCTCCGACTTTGTCATTGATGTTCGTGCCATTCGGATCATCACCCAATTGGATGACTTCTGCGCCCAATTCCTGGAACACTGATGGGGCCACTTTATAAGCGGCACCATTTGCGGTATCAAGAACGATACGCATTCCATCCAAAGTGTATTCCAACGGGAATGTACCTTTCACATAAACGATGTAACGACCTTGAGAATCGTCAATGCGTTTTGTGCGACCGATATCCTTGCTTGGCGGAAGAAGAGCCGTCAGATCTTCCTCAAGAACCAAACGTTCGATTTCAGATTCCATATCTTCAGAAATTTTAAAGCCATCAGCACCGAAAACTTTGATACCGTTATCATGGAATGGGTTGTGAGAAGCAGAGATCACGATCCCCGCCACCGCACGCATGGTCCGAGTCAAATAACCAATCCCTGGAGTCGGAAGTGGTCCCACAAGCTGAACGTGAATACCCATAGAGTTAAGACCACTAGCAAGAGCTTGCTCGATCATATAACCCGAAAGACGCGTGTCTTTCCCGATAACAACTTTGCGAAGTGTGTTCCCTGTGTGTGCTTGTTTTTGCAAAAGGTAGCCAATCGCTTGACCAATCTTTACAACCATATCCGGAGTCATCGGCCATTGGTTCGCTGTTCCGCGAATGCCATCTGTTCCGAAGAGTTTTGCTTTCTTTTCCACTTTAGTGACCTTTTTGTTTGTCATCGACTTTATCCTTAGAGCGAACGACTTCCACTTGAATTTGATTTGGACGAATTCCCAAAATCTTCACGCCCAGTGGCACTTCAATCTTATTCAATGGAATATCGACATACACGACGCCTTCGCCTCTTTGTGAAATATCAAGAGTGATACTCTGAGACAAAGTACTCTCCATAAATTTCTTCAAAGCAGCACGAGGGCCTGAAACTTTTACTTTAATGTGGTCTGTAGTCTGCGCCACCACCTGCGTGCCAGGAGCCAAAATCAGATCCACATCTATGTTACGACTTAATACAAAATCCCTGCGCCCCAAGATTGTAAGCCACAGGATCAGCGAAATAAACAAAGCGACGACTTTGTAACTGAAATTTTCAGTGACGGCATCAGACCAACGGCGCTTCACGAAATCTCTCCTTGTTGAGAGAAGGCCTTATACTTCAGACCAAATGTCTCATAAAGTGCCTTACGAATATCACCCAATTCCACATTTGGACTTAAGTGACCACCTTGTACAATCCCAATGGATTTGTTCTCTTCAGAAACAACAAACACCAGGGAATCTGTTTCCTCCGTCAAACCAATTGCGGCACGATGACGAGTACCCAGATTTTTATCAAGGGCTGGATTTTTACTTAAAGGAAGGAAGCAACCCGCAGAGTGAATTTTTCCGTTGCGGATAAGGACAGCACCGTCGTGCATGGGACTTTCTGGATGGAAAATCGAAGCAAGAAGTTCTGCTGAAACTTTGGAATCCATTTCGGTTCCAAATTCGATGTGATAGTCGATGACGATTTCACGCTCGACCACAACCAAGGCACCGAAGCCTTTTTGAGAAGTGGCAATAATGCCTTTTGCGATTTCTTCAATGACTTGGGTTTCTTGAATCGTTGATGCATCCGTAAAGAACGGATTACTACCGATATGTGCCAACGCCCTGCGAATCTCGGCCTGGAACAAGACGACGACGATCACAAACAAATTAGAGAAGAATTTTTCAAGAATCCAATTGAAGGTGAAAAGTTCAAGCCAAATGCTCAGGATATAACCGATGGCCAGCACGCCAAGACCGGAGAGCATTTGAATAGTCCCTGTGCGCTTGATCAGCACAAGAATACGATAGACAACCATCCACACCAACACCATGTCGATGGCATCTTGCACGCGCAAGTGCTGCACAATGAAGATGAGATTGTCTATAAACTGCTGCAACATCAGGATGCCTTTACTAGAAGTTAAATGTCTGTATTTCGCTCAAAAGCCCTGCACAATTTCTTGCCAGGGCTTTTGCTGTTTTTAAATTTTCAAAAACTAAACTGTCACCGGCCCCGTGTTACCAACCGGATCGTTGCCAGAGTCTTTTTTCTCTTTGGCAGCGGCGATGGCGTTGAAGCTTTCGCGGCGGTTGTTGCGGTATTTTTCAATTTCTGAAACCGCAGTTCCGTTGATCAACATCTCCACTTCAGTGCCGTCGATCGTTTCGTATTCAAGAAGCGCTTGAGCCAAAGCTTCCAGAGCTGTCTTGTTCTCAGTCAGGATTTGCACTGCTTGCGCGTACCCTGTGTTGATGATTTTAGAAACTTCATCGTCGATCTGTTCCGCTTTTGCTTCAGAATATTCTTTATGACCTTGATGGCCATATTGCATACCAAGGAACACTTCGCCGCCTGATTTTTCGAACGCCAAAGGACCCAGTTTGCTCATACCCCATTCGCACACCATACGACGAGCGATGCCTGTTGCGCGTTCGATATCGTTACCAGCACCAGTTGTGATATCTTTAAAGATCACTTCTTCAGCAGCACGACCACCAAACAAGAAGGCGATCATTTTTTCCGCCGTCACTTTTGACAACGAAACGCTTTCTTTTTCTGGCAATGTTTGAGTCACACCCAAAGCCATTCCGCGAGGAATGATAGTTACTTTGTGGATCGGATCCAAACCACCCAGTTTCTTATTCACAAGCGTGTGACCAGCTTCATGGTAAGCAGTTACTTTTTTATCTTCATCCGAGATAACCATAGATCTTCTTTCAGAACCCATGATGACTTTGTCTTTTGCTTTTTCAAAGTCTTCCATCTCTAGATATTTTTTGTCGGTACGAGCGGCTACAAGAGCCGCTTCATTCACGAGATTCTCTAGGTCCGCACCCGAGAAGCCCGGAGTCCCACGAGCGATCTTAGCAATTTCAACGTCAGGCCCCAATGGAGTCTTGCGAGTGTGAACTCCTAAGATTTGCTCACGGCCTTTAAGATCTGGCTTATTCACGACCACGCGGCGATCGAAACGACCTGGGCGAAGAAGTGCTGGATCCAAAACGTCAGGACGATTGGTTGCAGCGATCATGATAACGCCTTCAGAAGATTCAAAGCCGTCCATTTCAACTAGCAATTGATTCAGAGTTTGTTCACGCTCGTCATGACCACCGCCCATGCCTGCACCACGATGGCGACCTACGGCATCGATCTCGTCGATGAAGATCAAGCACGGAGCATTCTTTTTACCTTGTTCGAACAAATCACGAACACGGGAAGCACCCACACCCACGAACATCTCTACGAAGTCAGAACCAGAAATCGTAAAGAAAGGCACACCTGCTTCGCCCGCAACGGCGCGAGCAAGCAATGTCTTACCAGTACCAGGAGAACCCACCAAAAGAACACCCTTTGGAATACGGCCGCCTAGTTTCGTGTATTTTTTAGGATCTTTTAAGAAGCTTACGATCTCTTGAAGATCATCTTTCGCTTCATCCACACCAGCGACTTCTTTGAACGTCACACGATTCTTGTGTTCTGTCAGAAGACGGGCGCGAGATTTTCCAAATGACATGGCCTTGCCGCCACCCACTTGAATTTGGCGCATGATGAATAAGAACATTGCTACGATCAAAATCAATGGCAACCAGTTCACTACCAATGACTGGAAGAACCCGCCATTGTCAGCGCGTTCGTAGTTTGGCGTGATGCCATGTTCTTGAAGGAATTTGAAACCTTCGTCTTGTGTATTACCGACGATAGAAAAATGACTGCCGTTGTATTTCTTTTCGAACTCCGGCTTCATTTCACCAACGATCTCTGAAGAGTCTTGGCGGAATGTGACAGTTGCCACTTCATTAGCTTTTACAGCTTCGGTAAATTTTGAGTAGTTAAAATCACCAATCACTTTTTGGTGCTTACTCTCATAGGCCTGAAACAGAAACACAGCCATAATGATGAGGAAGAACCAAAGTGCTAGCGTTTTTTGAGTAGAGCGCATCGCGATTCCTTTCACTTCGAAGGTCCAATTCACCTTCAAGATTAGCATGAATGACAGAGTGAATGAAAGAAAGGAAATCAGGCTCTCAAATCAGGACTGGACTTTGATTTGCTCTGCGTTAATTTCCCACTCACTGCCGCTAACCCTGAATGTGATCACTTTTTGTGACTTGTCCAGGCGCTTTTGAATTTCTTCTAGTTGAGACTGAGTAAAATCTCTTTTCCCGAGGGAATAAAGATACTGAGCGAGCATACGCCGCTGCTCGAAGGGACTCAAAGTGAGGTAAAAAGCCCTCGAAAGCCCCTGTGTCTTATAAGACTCATTTTGACCCAGCAAATCACCCCACGGCTGGGCGCTAACTTCTTGAGCAATTGTCTCGAGAGACCGCGCCAATGACGCCAAAGCTCCCCTTTGACGTTTCTCTAGGGCCTTAAGCCATTCCTCGCGGAGCCAATTGCGAAGCGGGTCCAGTGATAAATTAGTAGGGTCCTCAAAACTACGAAGCTTTTCTTCACGAAGATATTTTTTGAGATCACGTTTTGAGACTTCAAGGAAAGGTCTAAAAACTTGCTCCTTATAGGCGAGCATGCCATGAAAACCTTGGGCTCCCGTCCCACGAATCAAACGAAGAAGCCTTGTTTCGAGCAAGTCATCGCGATGATGACCTGTCGCCAGAACATCAAAATTCTCTTCGTTCATCAAACGTTTCAACGCCTCATAACGAAGTTCGCGGTACTGAGCTTCTGATTTAGCGAGCTCTGAACTTTTCAGGGCAAAAAAAGAAAGGCCCAGTTTTTTGCAAAGTTTTTCGCAGAAAATCTGAGCCTCTTTACGATACTCTTGGTTTGAATCCTCGCCATGATGAAAATAACAGGCGCCAAGCAGATCTTTTTTATGAATCTTTGAAAGCACGCGAAGCAAAGCCGTGGAATCCACTCCGCCCGACAAGGCCACCAAGATCTTTTTCCCCTGCAGCGAATGCTGACGAATGAGTTTCCAAACCTGGTGATCCAAATCTTGTTTTGCGCTGGCAGCCACTATTTTCCTCCGGCCACACCCACTGTTTTTATATTAACGAACTCTAAAATTCCAAAATGCCCAAGCTCGCGGCCATAGCCCGATTCTTTGACACCACCGAACGGAATACGTGGATCTGACTTCACAAAATCATTCACGACAACAAAGCCAGCTTCAAGTTCTTTTTCAATGAGCTCCTGACCTTTTCGCACATCCCGAGTGAAGACTCCACCACCCAATCCATAAGGTGACGAATTCGCCACCTCGATAGCCTCCTGAGTGTCTTTCACAATAATGATTGATGCCACAGGGCCAAACACTTCTTCTTTGTGGATCTCTGGATTGTTTTTTTCAAAAACAATGGCGGTCGCTGGATAATAAGCCCCGGGCCCCTGTGGAGCGGAACCTCCCATCACCACCTTACCGCCCCATTCTTTTAGTTTCTCAACCTGCTGAATGATGGTCTCTTGAAATTTCTTAGAGGCCAATGGAGCAATTTCAATCTGCCCCATTTCATTCACCATCGAGTTAATAAACTCGTTGGCGACTTTTTGTGTGACAATAAAGCGTTTTCCCGCAACACAGCTTTGCCCGCAATTCTGCAATCGAGTTTTCGCACAGGCCTTGGCCGCAAGGGCAATATCCGCATCATCTAAAACCAGGTAAGCGTCGCTGCCGCCAAGCTCTAGAACAATCTTCTTCAAATTTTTTGCAGCCGCCGTTGCAACAGAACGACCGCCAGCACTGCTCCCCGTGAATGTAACCCCACGAACCAAAGGATGAGCGATAATTTTCTCGGCGACCTCGTGATCCACTTGGCAATTGCGAAGTAACTTAATATCTGAAGTCAGATCGTCGAAAATTTTCCCCATCAACTCGGCCGTACCCGCAGTCAAATCGGCGTGCTTCAATACAATCACATTCCCCGCCATCAAAGTTGGTGCAGCAAATCGAATCGCCTGCCACAGAGGAAAATTCCAAGGCATGATACTAAAGACAACCCCTACAGGTTGAAAGCTCACTTCAGCACTGCCATAGGGCGAATCCGTTTTTTGATTCGCAAGCATCCTCGCTGCTTCTTTGGCGAAGTAGTCACAGGTCGTCGCACATTTTTCAACTTCAGCAAGGCCTTCTTCCATGAGTTTTCCCATTTCAAGATGCATTTGCTTCGCAATATCGTTTTTATGTGTGCGGAGAGAATTTGCTAATAAAGAAACAACCCGGGCACGCTCTTCAAAAGAACGCTTGCGCCACACCTGGAAATCTTTGTGAGCAGCAAGAATTGTTTTCTCTGCTTTTTCCCATGGGACATGATCGAATGTTTTTAGAGTTTCGCCGGTGGCGGGATTCACTGTAGAAAAGGAGCTCATAAACACCTCCTTTTCCAGTCAAGCACAGTTCTATTTTAAAGAGAACTGAAGACTTGGTAAAAGGAAGCTGCGGTCCCCATAAGAAACACACCTGTCATAGAACCCCATGCCATGACCTTATAAGCTTTGCCAACTTGCATGGCTGAGCGAGCATAACGTCGCTCCGTTACAAGCATGGGAATCGGCGTCGTGATTACTTTAATAAACTGACGGCAGCAGGCGCAAAATAACACGATCGAAAAGATGCTAAGGATTGATTGTTCCATACCAAATAGATCGGAAGAAAACCGTCTCAACTTGAGATCAACCTAGGTCCAGATCAAATACACAGGCACTTCATCGAGATAAAAATTAGAGACGCGCTCCTACTCTGACAGAGTCGAAATGCCAGACAGCTAGTCTTCTTTGTGAGTGTGCGGATCTTTTTTGATGATATCGATTTCAGCTGTGATTTTGAATTTATGTGTCTCTGCGAACTTAGAGAATTCTTTCACAAAGTCGATTTTTTGAATGATGCCGACCACTTCTTTACCCACGCGTTGAGTGATTTCATCTTTAGATTTATTAGCACTTTGAATGATGAGGTTATAGACCTCTTTAGGAAGCTTCATCTCCGTAGGATATGTGCGCAAACTTTCTTCAGTCATGAAAGCCGCACTGACACCAGCGGTGAAAACTTTTTTCACCGTATCGCCTAAGAGACCTTTAATATCGGCGGTCTCTTTGTCATCCTTCTTCGAGCCTGAATCAGACGCCATAAACCTGCTTCACACGTTTGTGGTAGGCACTCATCATATTTGGAAGATTCACACTCACCAAGGCATTGGCGATCGGACCTGGGACGAACATGCTAAATGTCGCCTCCACAGAGTAAGTCGCGCGTGTCTTGCCAGCTTCCGCTTCCAACTTCCAAGAACCTACAGATGTTTTAAATACGTCACCAGAGGCGAATTCCCACGTAATTCCAGTCGATGGGGTTTCAGTCATCCACAAAGAGTACTTAAACGACTTGATCACAGACACATTGTATTCAACAAGTTTGCGATTTCCTTCAGTCTTTAGAACCTTGCAGGATTTCACTTCAGACAAGAATTCAGAATACTTTTCGTAGTCAGAGATGATCTTAAAAAATTGTTCAGGGGAGCAGTTAAATACTTCTGTCGTAGATGCTTTTGCCATAGTGATTTTAAGTGTGACTATTTGTTTACAGGGAGTCAAACCCGCACTGGACCTTGAAATCCTTATGTTACAGACCTTACCTACAGCCTTTGCAGCCATTTTGCATAATAAATTTTGTCTTTAACATTGTCGAAATCGACTCGGACCCCTTATATTCCGGCCCCATGAAAACCCTTCTAATTACAATCTCGCTCTTATTTTCGGCGCACAGAGCTTTTGCCGTCGACACAACAATGGCAGCATTCTGCCAAGCCCCTTACGACACCGTTTGCGGAAATAGCCAACAGGAAACGGATCTTCGCACACAGCGTATTCAAGCTGTCGAAGCGGCCCTTAAAAAACCAGCTCTGGCAGCGGCCTTTCAAGCATGGAAAGGCAACACAGAAATGCCTGCGAGCTTTTCAGAAAATGATTTCAAAAATATCACTCCGAAAAAACAACGCCAACGCGTAACAAAAACTTTCCTGACAGAGCTTCGCAATCAATTGCGCCGCTACTTGGTGGAAAATCAGATCCCAACAGACTTACACATTCCAGAAATCAAGGAATCCTTGTTAAGAGCCATCGCAAATTCGCCAGAGGTTCCGGCTGAAATTCGTGAAAAGATGCAGGCCGCTGTTCGCGAAACCCGCGTGATCAGCATCACTGAGGTAGACGAGCAAATGCTTGCGAGCGCCAATCGCGACATCATTGAAATGTACCATGGCTGCGACAAAGACATGTTCATGGACAATGCCTTTGCAACAGAAATGAAAAAGAACCAGAAAGTTGTCATTGTCTGCCCTGGTGAATTGATCGGCTCGGTTGAATTCGCAAAAGCCGAAGGTTTGCCTCATGGTTTTGAGGTAGGTCCCTTGATCATGACTTTAGGTCACGAAATGGGACATCATTTTGACTTCACGGTTTTCCCAGAAGCTTATCCAGGTTTGATGCAAACTCTGAATAAAGGCGACAGTTATGGCAGTGAAATTACAGCTGATATTTGGGGAATTAAGGCATTTGCAATTGCCACGGCCAATTTGAACAACTCAAATTACAAAACCACTTTGATTCGTGGAGCGATGAACGATCTGTGCGGGACACCTGACGACGGTGAACATCCAGATGGTCAATTCCGCGTGGACGTCCTTGCAAAGGGCTATCTTTGCAAATAGTCCCTTGCCAATTTTCCTTTTAGGATTTCTTAAATAAAGCTTCTGCGGCGGCCCTCAAAGCCGCTGCTTTGTCGACTCCGCCGGCGCCACCCTTGCGTGGTGAAAAGTAATCACAGAAGTTCGCGCGATCCTTTTCACGCACAACATCCGCATTGGTTTCACGACATTCGTTATACACTTTCGGATCGTAAAATTCACAGTTCTTGCAAACATGAACGTCGGCGCGGCAATGAGGGCACTCATCGCGGCGTCCAACGATTCCCGAAAGTGGAATCTCTTTATTACAGTTAAAACAGATTAACTTTCCAGCTTCCATTATTTTTTTGGCTTGCGAGCAAGGTCATGGAAAGCCTCGATCGTACGGATTGTTCCCGTTTGGGATCTCATCACCACCGAGTGGCTCTTTGCTTTTCCATCAGGAAGCATGCGAATACCTTTCAACAAAGCACCATCCGTCACACCTGTTGCGATAAACATCACAGAACCAGAGGCCAACTCATCAATCGTAAACTTCTTATCTAGATTTGTGATACCCATTTTTTTAGCGCGGGCTTTTTCCTCTTCATTTCTGAATTTCAAACGACCTTGAAAGTCACCGCCCAAACACTGCATCGCTGCCGCAGAGATCACACCCTCTGGCGCACCACCGATACCGATTAACAAATCCACACCTGACTCTGGCCATGCGGCAGCCACTGCTGCCGACACGTCACCGTCGTCGATCAAGTTAATACGTGCACCCGTTTTGCGAACTTCAGCAATCAAATCCGCGTGACGAGGACGATTCAAAATCACCACAGTCAAATCACCCACTGGTTTATGAAGAGCTTCCGCCACAGCGTGAATATTTTCAGTCGGAGTTTTATCGATATCAATGCGACCACGAGCCGCAGGACCGCAGGCAATTTTATCCATATAAGTGTCAGGAGCATGAAGGAACTTTCCTCTTTCAGCCACTGCGATCACAGAGATCGCGCCCACACCACCTGTAGCGCAGATAGTTGTTCCTTCCAATGGATCCAAAGCAATGTCTAATGCCGGAGCATCATCATCTGATTTATGACCTACTTTTTCGCCGATATAAAGCATCGGAGCTTCATCACGCTCCCCTTCGCCGATCACAACAGTGCCATCCATGCGGATGATATCGAAAGCTTTTCTCATCGCATCGACGGCGGCAGCGTCAGCAGATTTTTCATCTCCACGCCCCATCCAACGAGCACAAGCGATTGCAGCAGCTTCCGTTACACGTACGAATTCTAAAGCCAGGTTTCTGTCCATTGTTCACTCTCCGTTGCGGCTTTGATTTCGGCCGACAATCTTAATAGTTTCAGATCTAATCCTAAAGGCACATGCACTGTTTTGCCGTAAGAACACACTTCGCCATTTCTGCCACGCAAGCGGTATTGAAAGATCAAGCGATTGCCTTCCGAGCGGGCTTGCACTTCGATCTCCAAATCATCACCAAAGAACGTCGGCTTGACATGCCTTACTTGAGTTTCATAAACCGCAAAGTGACTGGCAGATCCAGGTTTCTGATAATCCAAAACTCCTTTAGCGTGGGCCCATCCAACTCGCGCTTCTTCGTAAAAACGCAAATAATTGCTATGGTGGACGATACCCATGAGGTCGGTTTCGTAAAACTGCACTTTGTGGCGATGAATAAACATTGATTATTTTTAGACTAAAGAGTTAGCTTTAGTCCAGCATTGACTTGTACAGCGGAGCACCGATGGAACTAACAGAGTGGCAAAAAAATCTTCCGACGAGAATTACTTTAAGTCGTATCTTCATGGTGCCTCTGATTGTCGCAGCTATGTGGCCCAACACCATGAGATGGAATATTGTTGCTGCTATTTTGTTCATGATGGCTTCAAGCACTGATTATTTCGACGGCTACTACGCCCGCAAATACAAGGCTGTCAGCAATTTCGGGAAATTCATGGACCCCATCGCTGACAAAATTTTAGTCACTAGCGTTTTAGCAATGTTACTCGCATTAGGTAAAATTGATGCCTGGATGGTGATCATTATCCTGGCCCGGGACAATTTTATTGGAGGTATACGCTCCGTTGCTGCGGCAGATCAAATTATTATCGATGCTAAACCTGCCGGAAAATGGAAGACCGCGATGCAAATGGTGGCTATTCCCATTGTAATTATTGGAAACATGGATCCCTACGTTCCGTATTTGGACAAAATTGGCTATGGGGTCTTGTGGGTGAGCGTCATTTTGAGTATAACCAGCGGTATCGAATACTATTTAGGTTACTTAAAAAGCCGTAAAACGGTTTAAGGTAGGTATGTTACTACACCTTTCCCCAAGCAACTGGTTTCTTATTTTCCTGGCGCTGCTTCTTAGCAGCTACTTGAAGATTGCGTCGGCTAAGACGCAAAACCCCGTTTTCTTTGCGAATGCATCGTCTGGGGTTGCGCGCCTTCTTTCCTCGGCTCGTTGATTAATTCCTAGTTCGCGATTTCCACCAGAAAATCACCTTCACTGTCGCTCCCCTCTTGCGGAGTCGCCTTCAGTTTCAAAGTCACTGATTTGGATTCAGTTCCGCAGATTGCTGTAAAGTGCACGTCATCCATTTTCGTAATAGCCTTCACCCACTGAGTTGAATTCACGCAACTGTCTTCGTTATAAAGAAAATTAAAGACCGCCGCCATCGCTGCATTCTTTTTTCCGACACAGTCTTCATTCGAGCATGCCGACTCCCCTGCGTGAGCGAAGCTTGCAAGAGACGACAAAACAAAAATAAGCGTGAGGATTTTCATTGAAGATCTCCTTCGTAAATTCACAAATCTGAAGGAGCACAGTAACGCAAAGACAGGAGACTGAGATCTGACATTCCGGTCATGATCTCGATGTAATGAACTCGAGAATTATCGTGCGAACACAATTGCAAGAAGCATGAACGCAAGCAAACTCATGCAGATAAAAGCTTTTGGACTTGGAAGGGCCTTTGAATTTTGCATGGAACCTCCTGTTTCTTCGCTGAACGTATCGCCGTGCTTGGTGAGTTTCAACAAAAAGATTTACTGTTAGTGATTCCTAACAAAAAACTACGAAATCCACTGGCCGCATCTTAGTCCCATGTCATCCTAAACGCAAAATTCACGGAGGAATTTCTATGAAGTTGCACTCTGCATGTCTCGCAGTTTTAATTTTTCTTGGCTCTTCGGCTTTCGCCTACCCAGATGTCGGAGATAAAGTCACTTGGTCCGGAGCGTTTCAGCGCGTAGATGGAACGTCTTATAATATTCAAATCACGAAAGAGGTTCTTTCCCACGATAAGGATCAGCACACCTGGAAAGTAAAAATTGATGCGGTCCTTGGAGATCAAAGAACTTCGGATGTGGTTGAGACGAAAGATCTTTACTCTCCGGATCAGTACAGATCTTTGCTTGGGGATTGCACCAAAAAAGGTGGCACCATTGAGGATCTGAAGTTGAATCTTGGAACCTATAAGACCTGCAAACTCTCAACGGTCACAGAAGATGGCACTCGTATCGAAAAGTGGTGGGGGGATATTCCATTTGGCGTCATTAGCAAAACAACCCGAGACTCGGGCAAAATAACAGCCCAAAACCCCGAGCTGACGGCGATTTTAACAGGGCTCTAGCGCGTTAAATGGGGTCAAAATGGCCTCATTCGCTTTCATTTCGGTAAGGACTGCCGGACCTCACATTTTTTTCTTTCCTTGGCAAGGAAAAATGCGCTACAAATAAGCCTCCAATATCCAGTCTCTCTTGAGTGAATAGCATTGTGCTCATTTTTCTCTTTAGCGGCTCCCTGTGCCTTAGGAGGTTTTAAATGGGTAAAAAGATCTACGTTGGAAATCTATCATACAATGTTGGCGACCAAGAACTTGGTGAAGCTTTCGCTCAATACGGAAATGTTGAATCAGCTCGCATCGTGATCGATCGCGAATCTGGTCGCAGCAAAGGTTTCGGTTTCGTTGAGATGTCTACTGACGACGAAGCTCGTGAAGCAATCGACAAATTGAACGGTGCTGAACTTGCTGGTCGTAACATGAACGTTTCTGAAGCAAAACCAATGGCTCCACGTGAAGGTGGCGGTCGTGGTGGTTTCGGTGGCGGACGCGGCGGTGGCGGCGGACGTGGTGGTTTCGGCGGCGGACGCGGTCGTAACTAGTTTCTGATTTTAAATTAGAAATTCCGAAGAGGATCTGGAAACAGATCCTCTTTTTTTTGATCTGCATGCAAAGTGCGGATTTTTTTTGACAAATTCGACACACAAACTTCGTCACTCCTCGTCATCATTTCACAAATTTTCTTTCTTTTATGAAATGGAGCTTGCGGCCAGAAACTTACCATGTGTTAATTTTAGGCAGCAATGACTTCAAGTACAAGGAGGGAACATGAAATCGATGCTACAGGGAGCTTTAGCACTAGTTGCGACAGCTGCATGCTCTGCCGCGATGGCACAGCCAATGACCGCAGTCCTCAGACTGAACGAGAAAGTACCGTTGGAGAATCTAGCGTTCTACGCAAAAACTCAATCAACGCCGCTCACTCGTTATTATTCAGCAGCTGATATCAGAAAAATTTCTGGCCCAGCTGACAGCGCTTACAAAGGTCTTTTGAGTGCTCTTCACAACAAGGGGTTGAAAGTTGTGAGCGAGTCGCCAACACATCTTTGGGTGACTGTTTCTGCTGACTCATCAGTTTTCGAAAATGTTTTCAATACACGCATCACAGTTCGTGAAGATGGTCGTCGTCAAAACGATGGTCACGTCACAATTCCACAAGATCTGAGCTTGGTCGCTTCCGTAACTGGTTTGGATAGCACTCGTCAGTCGCATCCTCACTATCACCGCGTTCCTGCAATGGCAGCTTCTATGGGTGGCATTTCTCCTGATACTATTAAAAAAGTATACGGATTTAATCCTCTATACACTCAAGGTCTTTCAGGTGCTGGCCAACACGTTGCCGTGGCAACTTACAGTGGCTTCAACATTGATGACGTGAAGTACTTCTATAATTATTTGAAATTGAAGCCAGGTCCTACTGTTGACCAAGTTCAATTCAACGGCGTTCCTGCGTATGACGAAGGTTCTGCTGGCGAGACTGAATTGGATGCAGAGTTCATTGGTATGATCGCTCCGGGCGCCCAAGTTCACGTCTTTGCTTCTGCAGAGAACAGCGATGCTGGTGAATTAGCTATGTTCACAGCGATCCTAGATGACAATCGCGCTAAAGTTGTAAACTACAGCTGGGGCGGTTGTGAGAAGCAAGTCGAAGCTGCTCACCAACAAGAGATGGACAAAGTATTCTCTCGTGCAGTTGCACAAGGTGTGAATATTATGGTTGCATCTGGTGATAGCGGTTCTGATTCTTGCCAAGACGGTACAGCAGCAGCTGACTGGCCAGCAGCACATCCAAGTGTTGTTGCAGTGGGCGGCACGAGCCTTCAGGTGAGTGGAAGCAAAGGTTCTGAAACTGCATGGGATGGTTCAGGTGGCGGTATCTCTGGCATCTTCAATCTTCCGGAATGGCAAGGTCAAATTGGCTCAGCTTACACAAAACGTTCTTATCCAGACGTAGCGTTCAATGCGGATCCATACACTGGCCAGGCTGTTTATGTTACTTCAAGTGGCAAGGCGAGTTGGGTCGTTATCGGCGGTACAAGCATGGCTGCTCCACAATGGTCGGGTTTCTTGGCTCTTGTGAACGAAGCGAGAACAACTAAAAACCTAGGCACATTGGGTTTCCTAAATCCAATCATCTATGGAATGAGTGCACAAGATCGTGCTGACGCATTCAACGATGTGACATCTGGATCTAACGGCGCCTACAGCGCTGCTCAAGGTTGGGATGCTGTAACAGGTCTTGGAAGTATGAAAGCAAATGTTTTGCTTCCGAAACTAAGCAACTAGGCTGATTTACGCTTCGGACTCGCGCCGAAGTATAAAGTCCACTCTCGGACTTTATGAAATAGCTAAAAAAAGAGGAGCTCTTAGAAAGCTCCTCTTTTTTTTTTGGTTTTTGACTTTGAGTTCTGATCTGGGCCTTTTCTGACTTTTAAACTTCTTCGGAATTTTTAAATACCAGCCAGTGGATAATTCCCAAAAGAATCGCACACAGTATCAAGGTCGCCGTTGGGAAATATTGAAAGGCCGCCGTTTTCATTTGCGCATTTTCAGGATTTTGCGGATCAAAAATAACCGGGACAACTTGATTCACTTTAAAAAGAGCATCGTTTACCATAAATGGATTCACGATCGTTTGTTTTTGCTTCTGATATTCAAATTCCAAAATCGGAGTTGCATAGTCGTCGTCAGGATCTGAAGATTTTTGAAAAGAAACGATTTTACCATCGGCTTCAATAACAGAAGAAAGAAAGCGATGCTTGCTGATTGCAAGACCTAACGCCGCTACCACGCATAAAATAATCAATCCTACCGAGATTCTTCTCAATTTCATCTCAAACCCCCGAGGTCCTTTTCATACCGCAATTCTCAGGGAAGACAACAAGAAAGGCAGCCCGCAAAACGGGCCACCCACTATCTTTAAGACAATGATGTCGAAGACGAAGAGCCTTTTTTAGAAGACGACATATTTTGCGAAGACGAGCCAGCTCGCGACGTTTCAGACAAAGATTCAGATCTACCTTCTTGCTTGACGCGAATTTGGTTAATGACGTCACGAACGCCAGAGCAATCTTCAGCAGCTTCCTCGGCCATACGTTTCATGCCACGCTCATTAACAGTTCCGGTCAAAGTCACCTCCCCGTCTTTCACAGCCACTTCGATATCAGAGGCGTCAATTTCAGAATGACGAGCCAGTGCTTCAGAAACGTCTTCCTTGATACGCTCATCGCTGCGCTTATAACCCTTAGGACCACGACCGGCGTAACTTTGTGTTTGGTAATCACTGCCTTGCGGAGACCACTCTTGATTTGAGCCATAAGAAGAAGATGAGCCGCTGCGACCCCATTGAGAAGATCTTGGTGTTTGTGAACTTGCTTGGGGAAAATTGTAAGCCGATGACCTTGAGTTTACGCCACGGGATCCCCCTAGATCATTATAGTCATTATGGCGACCATAAGAGTAGTCAGCCCCAGAAGCAAAACGGCCCTGAAATCTGTCGCGGGAGTAGGTATCGCGGTGACCATAATCCTGATAACGATTCGAAGCCGAACCATAGTACTCACGATTGTGATCTTGTTCTGCGCGATTGGTATAGTCACGATCGCTGTTTCTTGCCCCATAATCCTGACTGCGACTGAAATCGCGATCACGAGTATCACGCCCGTACTCGACGTCACGATCGCGGTCCGCATCAGAATAATATCCTTGATCACTGTTTCTTGCAGAGCTGCTCCAGCGATCTTGACGACCCGAACCTAGTTCACGATATTGAGGGCGATCGGCGTTGCTCATACCACCCGACTCACGAGAGCGGTTTTCATTGCGATCTGCGCGATTGTATCTATCTTGAGCCATTGCATTCTCCTTTTGGTTTGTATTGAAGTTTTATCCTAGACCGCCAGAGTACCTTGAACCTCAAATTGAGCATCTAAAGATTCATGAATGTTTTGAAAATCAAATTTGGAAATTCACAAAGAATAAATTTTGTTCATTTGCAATTGGTCGCTTAGATGAAAGGCCAAAATTTGCAACGAATGTAAAGTGGATTCCAAGAGCGAAAGGTTCATTCTATCAACAGGAAAAACCAGGAGGTTCTTATGAACAAGAATTCAAGCTCATCAGGCAAGTCATCTTCAACAAAATCTTCTTCAAATATGTCGCATCTACCTAAACGCGATTCTGAGGGACGTTTCGAAAAATCATCTTCCGGTAGCAGCAGTAGTAGCAGTAAATCTTCTGGAAGAAATAGATAGATTCAACAGGGACCGAGTTTTCTTATAATCGGTCCTTTCTTTTGTAGGAGACACTATGAAATCTCATGCCGGAAAAGCAAAGAAATCCAAAACTTCGAAAAAACCAAAACGCAGCTCTGCCATGCATTCAAAAAATGCCCGCCTTCCTTTTGAAGACGAACATTGGATGAGTGACTATGACGAAAATATTGAATCCCCTAGCGCGAATGGATATTACAAAAAAGAATCTGAATAGGCCTATTAATTTTTTCGATTGTCATCACTGTTGCTATTGCTGTTTCCACTTCCACCGCCCACGCCGGTATCAGGGGTGTTATCGTACTTTTCGCCCTTCTTTTTGGATTTATTCAGTTTCTTATCCACTTTTCGAGACGAAGATTCTACGGGTGATACCGGAGTCTTCTCTTTCGGTGGAGCCTCAATCTCCTGACCGACCGGTGTTGTCTGAGCGAAAGTACTTATTGAAAAACTCATCATCAAAATTCCCACGAGGGATTTCATAGAAAACTCCTTTTTACCATTTCGTAGTATCTGTATTTGTTGTAGTGGTTGTCGTATTGTTCGCACGAGAATCCGGGGCAATCTGTGTACGGGTCGAATTTGCTTCGGGAAAGGTATGGGACTGCTCATGAATACGAATCTCATTCATCAAACGATCGGGTTCATTATGCGCAGGCACTAGATGCGTGTCCTGTCCCTGCACTACCCCCGGTTGATTTTGTCCGTAAGCTAAAGATGCCAATCCAAATAAAATAATTACTTCTAGGATTTTCATAAACCTTCCCGATAAATTTTTATTATTACGGTGAATAGCTTCTTTTCATTAAAGCTTTTCTAAAGAACTGAAGACTCACATCAAGGTTTTCTGCGAAGGAACAACCTGCGAAGTGCTATTCAATTGGTTTTGCTTGAGGAAGGTTTTGTGGTATCTCTAGTTCATGACAAATGAAACCCACTGCCCGAAATGCAATTCTGAAAATATTTATTCCGATGGATCTTTATGGGTTTGCCCAGAATGCGGGCACGAGTGGAGCATCTTTGCAGAAAAATCCAACCAAACGGAAGATGTCGTCGACACGGCCATTCGCGATGCCAACGGAAACGTCCTTGCTGATGGAGACTCTGTAACCGTAATTAAAGAGCTTAAAATCAAAGGCTCTTCTTCCGTCGTCAAAGTTGGGACGAAAGTGAAAAATATCCGCCTTGTTGATGGCGGTGATGGACACGACATCGCCTGCAAAATCGATGGAATTGGTGCAATCAATCTTAAATCTGAGTTCGTAAAGAAAGCCTAGACTTTTTCCCGCTTTCTTTGGCCGAGGCCCTTAGTTTATCCTAACAGGGATGCACTTTGTGAAAGCCTCTGTCTATTTTGGAATCGAAGCCGTTCTTTATTTGTTGGTTGTATCCTTGGGATTGTTCATTCTAGGATTTATCATCAACTGGATTTCGATCAAGTTTCGCCAAAATATTTCTGATTTGATTGGCGCGAAGGCCTTCACTTATCTTTTTTGTCCTGGCATTGTAATTCACGAAATCAGTCATCTTCTTACTGCCTGGCTTTTTCTTTATAGCATTGAGGATGTGAAGTTTTTAGATCTAAGTGGCAAGAACGGCTCTCATGGTCACGTCACAGCACGCCCTCGAGACATTCGCTTTCTTTATCTGCCGCAACTATGGCAATCCATGGGGTATCTTTTTATTGGTATCGCTCCCCTTCTTGTGGGGCCAGGACTGATGCTTCTGGCTTTTTATTACTTCATCCCCGGTGGTCGTGGATTTATTCATGGACCTGCCTATGCGACATTTCCTTTGATGACCTGGTCTTTCGGTATTTGGCTTTATTTGATGTTTTCCACTATCTGCAATATCGAACTAAGCAGTGCTGACTTAAGCGGAACATGGAAAGGTTTTAGCTTCGTAGTGCTTGCCGTTTTTCTTGCAGCCTCCCTCACCTCTATTTTTGCACCACGATTTCAACACAGCGGACTGCCACGGCGCTATTGGGTGATGGTGGGACTTGGAGAGCTTCCGATTATAAAAAATCGCCAGACGCGAAACTAGAAGTCCTGAAGGCCTAGGATTTCTTTACAGATATCCATTTGTCTTTCGATCTCTGCCACGGCTTTTTCAAGCTTCAACTGATCTCGCTCGTCAACCTCAGCCTCCATGGCAACCAAAACGATTGGATGCTTTTTTAACCATGCACCCTGCTTGGAGGCGTAGTTTTCGGGCACACCCGAGCGGAACGCAGCCAATCTTGCATTACTGTCTTTAAAGTATTCAACAATGAATTTCAGTGTTTCAAGTGTCAGAAGTTTACGATGAGCTTTGAGCCTTGAGGAAAAACCTACTTGTCTGATTCTCATATCTACACTATCTTGATCGACATGGAGAACACGCCCACTCAAGATCCCCGTTCAAAACAAAAGTTGGTTCTTTTAGGAACTTTGGCCGTTGTATTGGTCACTGTAACAGCCATCGTTATCGGTGTTTATTTACTTCTCGTGCGCGAAATTCAGTGATTACTTACCCGGCACCATCAGGTCTTCCTTTGGACCTTCGACTTTAACAAGCTGACCTTTTTGAATTTTCAAATGTGCTTCATGAGATTCACAAACTGTTTTCTTGTCATCGCAAACATAGAAACTCACGGTAAATGACTGATCTTTTAAGGTAGAGGCATCGAAAACCATTTGATCAACCGTCTTTTTAACTGGCTGGGTAGATCCCATTTCACCATCAATATACAAACCCGCAGGTGATTCCATCACAAAGTGGAAACCTTTATCCAACTTGACGATGATTTTCTTTCCAGAAAGCTTCAGATGCTCTTTCCCATCCGTGATACGAGCAAAAGACAAAGCAGGAACCAGCAAAGACAAAACAAAAAGTAATTTCGCGTATTTCATAACCTCATTATGAGGGCCCTCTGAAAATTCTGTCAAGGAGGGGAAATAAAAAAAGGCCTATGAGAAAACTCATGGCCTTTTTTTTAGGTTATCTCTCAACAAAAAACTCAGTATCCGCCGAGTCGTTGAGAGTCCGTTTTATTTCTTAGAAGAACTAGAACTTTTACTTCGATCTTCGACCAGTTCGTCGTGGGCATCTGCCGAGTGGTCTGCTTGCTTATTGCGAGCTTGCTGGTGCTGTGCCTTCAGCGCTCCGTCGTACCTCTTGCTTGTCTGACTGAATCCCTTATTTTTGTGATGGCCTGACATAAGAGCCTCCTGTTGGAACTAGCTTAACAAAAGGTCTTCGACAGGAAAACGGACTGAAGGCTGCAATAGACTTAGATGTTTGCAATCTAGTGAAGATTTGCTAGGCACGCTAGAAGCGCAGAGTTTTGCTCAGACTGAATTTGAGAGCTGCTGAAAATTTTCTCTTTCATTGAAGAAAAGAATCCCATCATAGAAGCCTCCTTTTTTTGTTATTTGCTTCAGAGGACAATATACCAGGGCAAAGTCAAATCACAAAACGCATATATTACATCCAGATATTCATTTTTTGCATGATTAAAGACCCAGACCCAAAAGTTTGTATTATGCGAGTTTGCAAGATCTTAAAGCTTTCTTGCCTATAAAAAATTATGAAGTTAGAACCAGCCATGACTAAATTATTATCACTTGTTTTTTTCAGTCTGGTTGCAGGCCTGCATGCCTCTGCGCAAATGTGTACTTCTCCCCACGGGAAAAGGCGCGCACTGATCTTAGGAATAGACGGCGCGACTGGAAACCAGCTTCATTATCGCGCTCTGATCCAAAATAAAATGCCTTCCATTCGTCGCCTCATGATGGAGGGCGAATACACCCCCTGCATCGACGAAAGACATCCCTCCTATGGAGGCCATAAAGACTTCCGCTGTGCACGTGCTCAAAGCGGATTCAAGACGGGCCCC
Source organism: Bdellovibrio sp. (assembly GCF_036384735.1). Taxonomy (GTDB): domain Bacteria; phylum Bdellovibrionota; class Bdellovibrionia; order Bdellovibrionales; family Bdellovibrionaceae; genus Bdellovibrio. Next base: position 65,292 of record NZ_DASVLT010000005.1, read on the forward strand.
GATTATCGCTGGCTCACTGGACCAGGATGGCTTTCAGTCATTACAGGCGTTGATAATGACCGCCACGGAGTTAAAGACAATGATCCTCGCAGTCTAGAAGTTTACTCACAACGGCGCGATAAATGGCCGACATTTTTCATGCGTGCTCGACGAAACGGATTGCACACAGCTGCTGGCGGCGTTGCAAACTTTCTCACCTCTGTTGGCGATAAATCAAAGCCTGGCATTGTGGACTATGAATGCGGCACCGGAGCTGATCACTGGCCCGTCTTTCCTTCAAAATCCCTCAGCAGCTGCAATTTAAATCGCCGCTTGGCCGGGGACAATCAGTCTCCGCTACGAGATTTAAGATTAGCGTCTTTTCTGCAAAAACAGATACAAGATCCCCAGATGGATATCATCATGGGAGTTTTTGATGGTGTCGATGCTGCCGGACATCGCCACGGCTTTTCTTCGAATGATGGATACCTTTCAGCGATGAGCGTGGTGGATTCCCAGATAAAACCCTTGCTGACAGAAGTTCGCAAGCGAGCGCAACTTCAAAACGAACAATGGCTTGTTCTTTTAACAGCGGATCATGGAGGCCACAATATTCTTTTGTGGGGCCTTCACGACACTCGCGAAGGCGAAGATGATGCGGTTCCTTTTGTTCTTGCCACCTATGGCAACTGCACCAAGCTACAACCTCTGAAATATCCGGTGCGACACATGGATGTACATCCGACCGTGATGGCTTGGTTCGATGAGGAATCCCCAGGAATTGACGGAAAAGTCCAAGGCCTTTGAACTGACTATCCCATTTGTTAATCAATCCCCCCTTTTATAGCGAATCTTTCGTATGACAGTCGAATTTCTTTGCGAAAATCAGGGGAAATCCCCATTGATTATTCACTTAATTTTCAATTCGAAAGCTTTCCTTTGAGCTCTTGGATGAATGGTCTATACCCTTCCCATGATTCGTTTTCTTAGAAAATGGCATCGCTGGGTCTCTGTTGTGATCGCCATTCCATTCTTAATAACTTTGGCAACAGGAATTCTGTTAGCCACACGTGGCTTTAACTCTTGGGTGCAACCCGACTATGCTGCACCGAAGTCGTCCTTGGCGATTTCCTTCCCACAAATCCTGGAAGCGGCCCGCAGCATTCCAGAAGCCAAGATTCAAGACTGGAAGGATGTCTCACAAATCGACATTCGCCCTTCTGTTGGAAATATTCGCGTGCGCGCAAAATTCACCCAATACGAGATTCAAATCGATGGCAATACGGGCAAAGTCACAGGTACGGGTATCCGCAGAGCCTCTTTTCTTACAGCTCTTCATGAAGGTGCTTACTTTGGACCCGTCGTTCGCTATGGCATTTTCCTGCCAAGCGCCCTCGGTGTTTTCTTTCTTTTGATTTCAGGTGTTTATATTTTCTTTCAACCTTTTTTCTTAAAACGAAAAAAGAAAATTATTTCGGGATAGACTATGACATTTTCGCAGTTTTCTAGTGAAGAAAAAAAGAATCTAGCAAAAGAATTCCGTTTCGGATTGGAGTCCGAATATCTCGTCGTGACAAAGGACGACTTTACTCCCCTTTGGCACCATGACCTGACATTTGAAACATTGAATGGCATCTTTGAGTCTGTTCCTCTTGACGGTATTCCTTCTTGTGAAGGCTTGGATCTTGAACCACCGCAAACAAAACTTATGCCTTTCGTGGTTGAAGGTTACCATCTTCCCGACATGGACTTCCATGCGAAAGAAATTTTACCTAAGGGCGTAGAGATTCGTACCCCTGTTTGCAATAGCCTTGAAGAGGTTTTGAAAGTTCACACGACTCTTTTCACGCGCCTTCGTAAAGCAATGAATGACGGTGACTATGATTTGGTGTGCTTGTCTCATCATCCCATTCACTCTCAATTTTCGGGTCCACAAAACAAACGTCGCCACGACTATTGGCAATGGTCTATGGAAGTGATGACAACTTTCGGTCCAGATATCAACGTCAGTCTCTCTGACAAATTGGCGGCGATGGTTTCCGCGGACGATCTTGAAGCTAAGATTAACTACTACGGACCAGCTTTGTCTGCATTGAGTGTGGCGTCTCCGTTTGTCGATGGCAGCCCTTGGGCTTTGCGTGATGGTTTCGGAAAAAGCTTCCGCATGCACAAGCGCAGCTACATCGCACCTCCGATCGAATTCCATCCCACGGAAAAAAATCGTTATGAGTTTAAGGTCTTCGACATGCCGAACTCTATCGAAGAGATCGAAGCACAATTTTTATCGTTTCTAACTTTGGTTTTGGATGAAGGTCTTCAGGGCCGCGCTAGCAAGCAAACTCGTATCTACGATCTAGGCCAAGTGGCCCGCCACGGGATTAAAGCCGAAGACATGAAGGCACGTGCGACTGAATTGCTCGAGCGAGCTCCGGCGATTCTAAAGGACTGGGGTTATAATCCTCAAGCCTTAGAAGTCTTTAAAAAACGTATCTTGACTGGTAAAACTCCAGCGGATGATATGATCGAGCTTTACCAAAAAACAAACTCTTTAACGGAAGTGCTCAAATCACGCAGTCAGTTCTTGGTTTAAAAAATGAAGCCCACGTTCGAGACGATTCAGACAGATATTAAAAAAGTTCAAGCAGGAGATTGGTTCCTGCCCTTGACTATCAAAGATATCAATCAACATTGTCTCATCAATGACGCTCTTGAAAAAGGAGCCGTGGGTTTTACCTTTGAACAAGGGCAAGAATTATCTATAACCACCTCTGCACCGCATTTTTCAGTTCCAGACCTGCGTCAATATTTGTTTTCTTTGGCACAGCAAAAGCGCGCTCAATTAAACTCGCAGATCGCTGTTATCACGGGCAGTGCTGGGAAAACCAGCGTAAAAGAAATTTTGGGAAGTATCTTAAGATCTCACTCAGAAAAATGTTTTATAAGCCCTGACAACCAAAACACCAAAATAGCCTTGGCAAACCAAATTTTGCGCCTTCCCCCTGATTGCCCCATAGCGGCTTTCGAAATGGGTGCCCGCCGTCTTCAAGATTTTCAAATTCCGCTTAGTTATCTTCAACCATCTATTGTGGCTCTTTTAAATATTGGCACGGCTCACGTGGGCGAATTTGGTTCGTTAGAGAATCTTTGGAAGGAAAAGCTTTCTGGTTTATCTGCGCCATCGGCAAAAACAATCATCGCTTTTGGTGATGATTCTAAGATTTTAGATTATGCCCATACGACACAGAAAAAAGTAATCACGTTTGGTTTTAATGACGACAACGATATTCAAGTTTTAAGCGACACAAAGGACACTGTTGACCTTAAAATCTTCGGCTTCCACAAAGTCTTTTCCACGTCGTTCGTAAGTTCTGGCAAAGGGATTAACGTCGCGGCGGCTGTGTCTCTAGCCCTAGCTCTCGATATTCCCTTCGAAACAATAGTCCACGGTCTTTCTAAATTCACCGGAGTAGCCCGCCGCTTTCAAATATTTAAATGGCAAGGCCTCACGGCTATTGATGATGCTTTCAATGCCAGCCCCGAAAGCATGAACCTGGGTCTTGAACAACTGCAAAAAACTTTTACTAACAAAAAAACACTTTTGGTTTTGGGATCCATGCTGGAACTCGGAACCGAATCAGAAAAAGCCCATGACGCTGTCGCAGACTCAATTCATCGTCTATTTCTTTCACAGAATACCTCCTTGGGACTTGCAACCGTTGGAGATGAAGCTCTACGGATTCACTCCAAAGCTTTGAAGTTGGGTTTATCCAAGAATCAAGCGAAGCATTTCGCTTCGGCTATGGAAGCACGTGCGGTCATTCGGCAATGGAGCAAAGAGTTTGAAGTCATCTACTTCAAAGGATCTAAATCTATTCAATTGCAAAATATCTTTGGTGAGCTATGATTTCGTCGTCTTTGTATACGCAAAGCTTTGGTAATACTCAGATTGCTTTTGCCAGCATCATCGTTATCATCGCTATGGGTCTTTCGAAATTTCTAAAACTGGATCTTGAGAAAGATTTTTTCATTGCCTCATTACGGACAACAGTTCAATTGATCGCCGTCGGATACATTCTTCGTTGGATCTTGCAGGCTGATACCTATTGGGTGAATTTTCTCGTTTTGCTGGTGATGACCTTGGTGGCGGCTCAAGCTGTGACGTCCCGACTTAAACAGAAGTCCTTTAAAATTTTCGCGGCAGCTCTGCTGTCCCTCATGGGCAGTACTTGGCCCCTAGGATTTCTTGCACTTTACTTCTTTTTTCACAGCGAAGCGCTTCGCCAGACGTCGTTCTTCATTCCTTTCATGGGCGTTGTTGTCGGGAATGCACTTTCGTCTATCTCTTTAAGTTTTTTAGGGTTGCAGAGACTTCGGGCTGAAAACATTCTTGAAGTTGAGACGTTCAAGGCTTTAGGTGCAAACTCTTTAGAAGCCTGCCAGCGCCTATATCGTGACATTTTAAGAAATGCTTTAACACCCAACTTGAACGGCATGACTGTGGTCGGTATCGTAAGCCTTCCTGGAGTCATGGCCGGTCAAGTGATCGGCGGCGTTGATCCTTTAACTGCGGCGCGATTTCAAATTTTGGTGATGTTCTTGATTCTACTGACTGCTATGGTGGGTTCATTGATTGCTATGGGCCTCAGTCACTTCTTTTTTATGCCGCCTTGGTTCACCGATGAAAATAGCAATTGGTCTTTTAAAATTCCTCCCGGCGCAAAGTGGGCTTTGATGGGGCCCTCAGGAACCGGAAAAAGTCGTCTATTGAAATCCATGACCGGGATTGATCTTTCCTCCATTCGCGATGATGTAAAGAAATCCTCGAACGTTTCTTTTGAAAAAACAGCTCGCAGGGTTTGCTATGTTCATCAAAAATCTCATTTCATTCCTGGCACAGTGGAAGACAACTTACTTTACCCTTATCAATTCAAAGCTCACCGTTCTGACAGGTACAATAGAGAATTTGTTTTGAATCTTTTAAATCAGCTAGGCCTGTCTGAGGAGACTTTGCGGAAGAATGCCATGACTTTATCAGGCGGCGAAGGACAGCTGATCCATTTAATTCGCGCGTTGCAATTTCACCCCCGCGGTCTCTTCTTGGATGAGCCCACGTCTTCACTGGACTCACAGCGAACAGCCCTGTTCGAGCAGCTTTTAGATATGTGGCTAGCTCAAGGTGATCATAACTTGATCTTTATCACCCACAATAAGGAACAGGCCGTGCGTTTTGCTTCACAAGTCCTGCATCTTGAAAATGGAAGTCTTCGCTATGTTTAAATGGATTTTTCTAATTTCTTTCCTCGTCACAAATCCTCTTTGGGCGGCAGAGTCGTCTGTCTCGATGACATCTGAAAAGGTGGAATCCATTTTAAGCGATCAACTGACCAATAAAAAATTTCAAGACAACCTTGATATCACAGATGCTCGTCTTAAAGCAGATTCAGGTTCGTTGTCTCGCTACAGCTTGAAGTTCAATATGACCTATGCGGGCCCTACGGTGACGGATCTATCCGAAAAAGATCAACCCAATCCAGACGGAACAATCGGAAGTTTTCAAACGGCTCTATCAGGAACCATGGGTGCACGCTATCGTATCAATAGCAGAAGCACCATTGGCATCTCTACGGGTCTTAAAGCGATTCATCCTTTCCACGGCATGGAGCGCATCGATCTTAGCAACCCAATTCTAAATTATGATTACTCAACCCGTGTGGCGGATATCCAAATGAAGAACTCGCCTGGATTTGTGCTCAGAACTGTTCCTGAGTTTTTAAAGGTGGGTCAGTACGGATACATCTTGGACAATCACTCGATGGTTTACGATTTAGGCCGCAGTGGATTTTCCATCGGGACAGATATCGCCTTCGGCTATTTCTTATACAATCGGGATTATGAAACAACTGATGGCAAAGCCGCTCGTTATAGTTTCGACTTCAATCCTAATCTGAAATACAATTTCTCTGACAAGTTAAGTGCTATCACGATGTCGAATATCTCTTTGTGGAATCCGCGGGCGCGCAATGACAATTTTGCACTTCTGAATAGATCTGTAAATCAAAGATTTGGAATGGGTTACGCATTCACTCGCGATGTCTACATCAATCCCTTTTTTACATTTTATCCTCAGCATCTTGAAGGTGACAGTGTGACTATCAATGTCGCGACTATCTTTTCAGTATTCTAGACTGCTCTCTTTATGCTCAAGACGCTCTGGATTTTTCCAAGCGATTCATAAAAAGACGTTTAAGAACTTGCTCGCTTAATGTCAGAAGGCTATTTGTCATACGATCTGACTCTGCGTATACCAATGAATGCTTTTGAATATCTTTTGACTCGGAAAACCGCACATAAGCAGCGCGTAGATCTGGAAATTCTTTATGTGCAATCTCCTTTCCACGCAGAGCTTGAATCAGAAGATCCAACGTCGTTTCGGTCTCTAAAGCCCATTGGTTGAATGCCGCCAGCTGCTCGGTCGTAAGCTTTTGAGATGACCCCGCCTCTACAGACATCATCGCATGAGCAAAACGGTTTGAAGCCACTGTTATTGCACTCAACACCTTCTTGTCTTCTAAATTAGCCCCACGTTCTACCAAATACCTTCCTGTCGCAGCTTGAAAATTTGCACGGGCCACACGAGCACTCTGACGAATAAGATCGACTTCACGGTCTGAATAATTTGAAACCCCATCAACTTTATCTTGAACGGCTTTGAAGTATCCAAGGTAGCTCTCTAGCATGCGCGCCAGAACCTCGCTCATCTGCAATCTCTCGGACGTGGGCCATAGCAAATATACAATCAAGGCGATCATCCCACCGATGATTGTGTTCATTCCGCGAGCCATCACGACATCTTTTGGTGCCACGCCCTCCATAGAAATTAGCACCACGACCAGGGCCCCTACACACATTGCAAAAATTCCGTAGTTTGCAGAACCAATCCAACGCATCAGATATGTAAAGAGAACCACCAGCACAACATGGGCCCACATCGCATCGGGGAAAATATGAAATAGCACCGTTGCAAGTAAAACCCCCATCAAAGTTCCCAACATACGCAACATTCCCCGGCTAAACGTGGCCGCATAATCCGGCTTTAAAACGATCGCAATAGTCATGGGAATCCAATAAGCACGATGCAAATGGGAAGGGAATAAATGACTAAAAACTTCTCCAATCCCAATGCAAACTGCCAAACGGATCGCATGACGGAAGCCCGGAGATTTCAAAGTCAGATTTGCGCGCAAAGCCGCAAGACTTCCCCAGAAGCGAAGCTTTAGAGGTCGAGATGCCTCGGCCTGCTTTGCACGATCACTACCGACGGCCGTAGTTTTAATGACTAGTTCAGCCACAGCACGAAGTTGCCCACCCAAAGCTTCAATTTGATAAATCAAATCATCCAGGACCGCAGTCAAAAAAGGACCTTCATCCTCTTTACGATGTGCTCTGATTTTCACTGTTAACTCTTGCACTTCATTCAAATATTTTTCACCAACACCTAATGTTTTTCCTGAAGTGATGACTTGGGAAACCGCTCTTAAAACTTTTGAACTCACCTCTAATAGTGAGGTGAGTTCCTTGACCATGATATGATGATCTTCACGCTCTAACCGATTACGAAGGCGTAGCAAAGACAGAATAGTAATACGCAGTCGCTCGCCCTGACTTAACAACGAACGATAACGACGGGCCTCGAGGCGATCATCACCTGCCAATGCTATCAATGCATTTTGAGTTTCAATACTCTGCAAACTGCCCGGTGGAGTGGTGTCTTTTTTGTAGCTAACAGTCACAGCCAAAAAAGCTAGATCCTGATACAAATAATTTAAAGCGCGACGTTCTGGTTTGTAACGGCGAATGGGCCAAAGTCCTACACTGATCAGTGTTTGAAGAATTCCTCCTAACAAGGCATAAAGACTCATTTCCAAAGCGGCTTGCGGGTCCATAGGTGCAGAGGAAAAAATCAATAGAGTCGCAAGACCAATGACTCCAAGGTCTGCAGTGACAGAATCAAGAACAACCAACATACCCGCCAAAAAAGCACCGATTATCAATACTATAAATAAAACGATAAGATTATGGGCCGCAAGACCCGCCACAAAAACTGTGACGGCGGAAATCAATGAGGCCGTAAACATGCGTTTTGCACGTTCGATGTAAGAATCGGACTTGTCAGAATAGCAAACGTTTAAAGCACCGATCGCAATAGAAAGACCTATGGCTGACGAGTGAGTCATCTCACCGATTGCAACCGATAAGGCCATTCCGAGAGCCGCTCGAAATGCGACCCATGAATCCATCTTACTTTTATCGAAACTTACTAACTGTGCCCACAAACTCGCCGTCTTTGCCATGGCCAAAGAATACCTCTTGAACGAGAGTGTGGGTACTGAATTTGACACACTTCATTCGATTGCAAATTAACTGGAGAAATTCTGGAACTAGTCATAAATTAAGAATGTTAAGGAGTTACAAATGGCATTTCGTTGGATCGGAAAATCAGATGACGGCAGAACAGTGACGTTGCGTCGGCTTGAAGATTGTCAAATGCCTTTCCCGGCATATGCGACCACAGAATGGCTCAAACAAAACTCGGACCTCGTTCGATTAGGAGCTGTTGTTGACGTTGAAACAACCGGTCTTAATCACGCCGAAGATCAAATCATTGAAATTGGTCTTCGCCAATTCCTTTTTAATCGCAACACAGGCGAAGTGCTGTCTCTAGCAAAAAGCTATTCTTCATTCCAAGATCCGGGTCGCCCGTTATCTGCAGAAATCATCGCATTAACTGGCATTACAGACGAAATGATTGCTAATCAAAAAATCAATTGGGATGAAGTAAATGCTTTACTCAGCGAATGTGCTTTGGTGATTGCCCACAATGCCCGCTTTGATCGCCCCTTCATAGACAAGAAATCAAAACCATCGAATGAAAAAATCTGGGCTTGTTCTTTAAAGCAAATTGATTGGAATGCAAAAGGCTTCTTTAGCTCGAAACTTGAACTCTTGAATATATATCATGGCTTCTTCACAGACTCTCATCGAGCCTTGAATGACGCGGACGCACTTTTGTATCTTCTAAGCCTTCCGAGCGGCGGGGATCAAAAACCTTATTTGCACGAACTTATGCAAAATGCAAAACGCTTGATGACTCAAGTTATAGCCACAGCGGCCCCGTTTGATTCGAAAGACCACCTGAAGAGTCGTGGTTATAGCTGGGATAGCATCAATCGCTTTTGGTCGAAGGTTATTTTCAAAGATGATGTCACACAGGAAGTTTCTTGGCTTGAAGAGATTGTCTATTGTGGCCCTTTCGGTGGAATGACTCGCGATATTGCTTTGGTCG
>NZ_DASVLT010000006.1:0-2391 GCF_036384735.1 Bdellovibrio sp.
TTCTTACCAACGTATTTCGCCACAGACTTCATCAAATAATCTGCTGCAGGACGCACACTGTGTAAAGCAGGTCCCTGGTGAAGTTTCACATAGTAGTAGGCACCACTGCGTGTAATTTCCATGTGATAGTTACCTGGAGCAATCAACACGCGACCTGGCACAACTTGATCACCTTCTTGAGCTTCTTTCACCTCAAAAGGGTACATCTTGTTTAGGTTGTCAGCGAATGACTTCGTAAAACCAGGGGGCATATGTTGAACCACCACAGTTCCTGGAATATCTGCCGGCATACCAGACAAGAAAACTTTCAAAGCTTCAGTACCACCTGTTGAAGAAGCAACAGCGATCATCTGATGCGTCGTTCTTGCCATGGAAGTCACCTTCGCGACAGGGGCTGTAGGCGAAACCACTTTCTTCACTGGGTTAATACGCGCTCTCGAAACCTCACGAACTTTTTCAACGATCGCCTTTGAAAGTGCCTCTAATGTTTGGCTGACATCGATAGAGGGCTTTTCCATAATCTCGATAGCACCTGCTTCAAGAGCACGGAAATAAGTTTCAGAACCTGTCTTCGCCAAGCTCGAAAAAATAATTGTACGGGTTGGGAAGTGTTGCATGACTTTTTCAAGAAAGCTGATGCCATCCATACGGGGCATCTCGACATCCAAGGTCATTACATCAGGCTTCAAAGCCACCAATTTATCGCGAGCAATATAGGGATCAGAGGCTGTCCCAACAACTTCAATATCCGGACTTGAAGAGAAAATCTTTTCTAAAAGCTTACGGATCACAGCAGAGTCATCAACGATTAGAACACGAATCTTTGCGGACATGACTGCTCCTTAAATCTTTTGATAAACCGCACGGGAAAGCGGTTTTAAGTTAGGATGTTTTACGTTACCTGACTCAGAGTGACCCAGAACCAAGTAAGCGCCTGGAGCCAAGCAGCTTACTAAATTGTCGATCACCTTCTTCGTAGTCTCTTCATCAAAATAAATCAAAACGTTACGGCAAAAAATCACGTGGAACTTATTCTGAAATTCGTATCTTGGGCTCATCAAATTAAATTGCGCGAAACGAATCATGCCATGAATTTGATCTTTGGCTCTCCAGAACTCCTCGCCTTTTGCTGTCACTTTCTCAAAGTACTTACTGCGCTGCAAAGGCGGAAGCCCCTGCATTTCACGCTCTTCATAGGTACCTACAGAAGCTTTTTTTAAAACTTGCAAATCAATGTCGGTAGCAAGCAAACGCACTTTCGCAGCACCCAATTCTGGTTGCGTTTCACATGCCGTCATGACAATCGTGTATGGCTCTTGCCCCGTGCTGGCAGCCGCACACCATATGCGAATATCATTACCAAATTTTTTCGCCAATTCAGGCAAAACCTTCTGTAAGAAATCAAAGTGATTCGATTCACGATAGAATGACGTCATGTTCGTCGTTAATGCAGAGATAAACTCTTGCACCATTTCGTGGCTGCCTTTTTCAAGGATCGCCCAATACTCTTCATATGTTTTCAAAGAATGGCGGCGAAGTAGCTTCACGATGCGATTACGAATCAATGCATGATTTTTCGGTGTGAGCGGTAAGTCTACTCCTGCAAGCTCATACATACGTGTCGCAAATTTCTCGAACATCTTGTCGGAAAGCTTGATATCCTCGAAGTCATACAAGGAACCAACAACGTCGTTAGCTTTTTTTACCGAGCTCATGCTGCCATCTCCCTGCCTTTTGCAACATTGCTTACCAGTGCGCCTGGTTCAAGAATAAGAACCGTACGACCGTCACCCAAGATCGCAGCGCCTGCCACCTCTGGAATGTGCTGACCTGTTGTGATTGGTTTTACAACCACTTGAGCCTGCCCCAAAACATCATCCACCGGGAAGGCCATCTGACCTGTCATGGATTCAATGATCACAAGCATTGTTTCTTCACGACGCGCACTCAAAGAGTTCTCGCGACGTTGCGCTAACATTTCGTCTTTTTTATTCAACGTCCAATTGATAGAGCCCAAAGTTTTAGAGACATCAATCACCGGCAACAAATGACCGCGAATGCTTGCCACTTTGCCCGCTTTAGAAACGTTCGTGTAGTCTTTCGGTTGAACGCGCACGATCTCGCGAATCGAATGAATTGGCAAAATATAGCGAGCTCCATCCAACGCCACGATGATACCGTCAGTGATCGCCGTGCTGAGCGGAATTGTCAGACGGAAAGTCGTACCAACACCAGCTTTAGACATAATGTTGATCTTACCGTTGATTTTATCCAGATTTGATTTCACAACATCCAAACCAACACCACGCCCAGATAAATCAGAAATTTTATCTGCCGTCGAAAAGCCCGGTTGGAATATATATTGGAAAACAGTTTCATCCGGAAGAGTAT
>NZ_DASVLT010000007.1:0-380544 GCF_036384735.1 Bdellovibrio sp.
ATCAACTTTACTGAAGGAAGCTCTTCTACAACTGCGATTGAGGTCAATGATCCTGAAGGGGATCCTCTGGTCTTGGTGGTTTCACCGGTCACTTCAGTGAAAACAGGAAGCCCTGCTGGCGGGGGACTTCTAACATCTTACACGACAGGCGGTACGACGACGGCGCCGGAATTTAATTGGAACTTCATGCCTAGCTATCTTCAGACAATTGGTGGCAATGGCTCGATGACTCTGCGATTTTCGCTAAAGTACAATACGGCGGTTGATTCAACTTTGGATAGCTCGCAGACGTTAGCGTCTATGGATGCAACTTTTGGTGTTATTAATACGGATGATCCCCCGGTTTGGGACGTGAACCCTCAGAGCTATGACTTAGTTGAGGGGCAGACGTTCAATATTCCAGTGGGACATGCCTACGATCCAAATCCAAATTCGACAGCAGTCACTTATAGTTTTCAATCTGCCGATGGACAGTGCGATTGGTCTGATACTGCAAGTTTGACTGTCGATGGTTCGGGAAATGTCTTTTTAACGGGGTATCCAAGTTACGTTTCGAAAGACACGTGTTCATTTCAGATTATTGCTCAAGATCAGAGTTCGTTAAAGACGACATCACAAACAGTTACTTATAACGTTGCGAATACCAATCGTCCAGTCACCGAGCTGACCGGAGTTACAGAAGTAGATGGATTCGAAAATAAATCTTTAATATTGCCTTTGAGTGATATGTTCACAGATCCCGATGTCGATGCAGGGGATACCCGAGAAAGTCTGACGTGGACTTGTATGGCTAATACAGATGGTTCTACAAACTACTCTTCAGATTGCTTGTCATTGGGAATTAATTTTACTTTGTCGACTTCGAATTTCTCAGGAAGTTGGTATCCTCCTTATGGCAGTGCTGGAACTTATTATATAAATCTTACGGTCACCGATAGCGGGAATACCTCAGCATCTCATGCTTTCAAACTTGTGATTGCAGCAAGTCCGGCGCCAATGGTGTTGTCGCTAGCTCAGGGGGGATCTTCGGTTTCAACCTTGACCGCCAGTGAGGGCGTACCGACACAGGTGACGCTGCAAGTGAGGGCGCAGAGCGCTGCAGCTGTGAATCAATACACTTATAATGTGTCAGCTCCAACCTGCTATGTAAGTTCGACGTCGGGATCTGGTTCATGCAGTGCCTCGATGATTCAATCGCCATCTTCATTGGAAGGTAACGGAGATCAAGATTTTGTCTTTACATTGAATCCTAGTTACACGGATGGAAATGCGGTATTACCCGCTTCAAGTAAATCCTATATCATCACTTTTACGGTGACTAATGCAGATGATTCCACCGTTCAATCGCAAGTGTCAGTCCTGTTGACCGTGAATAATACCAATCGATCGCCGACGGCTATTTCACTTTCTAGCGGAAGTCAGGGGTGTACAGGCAGCAGTGCTAACTCACTGACGACAGCATTCACAATCTGTATTGATTTATCAAAGAATTCTAAATCAGGAACTACTTGGACAAAGACTTACTCGATGACTTTAGGTTCGGTAGATCCAGATGGTGATAACGACAGTTATTCATACTCGTTACCGACCAATGCACCTGGAACTATTTCAGGCGTTACATGGACGATAAGGCTACCGACTTGTTTGTATTCAGGAACCACAACTGTCAATCGAGCCTATAATTTGGAGTTAAGTGATGGACGGGGCGGAACAGTCACTCGAACCATTAATCTCACGATCCAAAAAGGCTTTGCGGCGACAACTTGTTTGTAGTTTTGGAAGCGTCGGGGACATGGGCATCCATGGAGCATTAAGAAGTCTAAAATAGCGACGTTTAAAGACTTTGCATTCATAAAACTGACTGCTTTAGCCAATACTGAAATTGGGCGTGTAGAAAGACATCATTACCTATGGAAGGATTCTTAAGGTTATGCGAAATTTTTATGGCGACATAAAGAGTAAAATATCGATCGTGATATTCGGTCTATTCTTCGTGCTATGCTTTTCAGGATGTCTTCAAACGAAAGAAAGCGCTAAGGCGGTTTCGGCTTCCAGTTCATGGTTTGCAGGCGCCGCTCTTGCTGCCAATGTTGGCGGTTACCCTACTTCAGTTAAAGTCACATGGGCGCGTGCGGATCGCTCTGTTACTGGATACAGAGTCTATTCACTTCGTCCCAATGCGACGACAGGTGTGAATGAGTGGACTAATATTGCACAGGTCGATGATTCACAAACCTCTTATGTGGATACCCAGAATCTTTCAGATGGAACAGTCTACACATATAAAGTTCAAGCTATCGATGCTTTGACTGGTTCAGAGGACGGAAACTCTAAGCAAGTATCTACTGTGACTTTCTATGGTATCAGTGGAGTCGCTATAACAGGAAAGACAACAGCCACTATTGCGTTGAGTGGGTTGTCTGGTGCTTATGATGCTATTCATATTTACGCGACTCCGACGGGGGGAAGTAAAACTCTTCTTGCAACGGTGAAGGGTAACCCGGCGTCTGTTGATATCACTGGGCTACGTTCAGGTGTGAATTATAAATTCACGGCAAACGCTTACATGACCTATTTGTCTGCCGAAGATGGCAATACTCGAACTGTAAATGGAGAAACTTGGTCTGATAGTTTCGGTAGTGGTTTAACTGCGGATACGACGTATTTTTATCGTGGTATTTTGAATGTACAAGGTTATGGCTTGGCTCCGAATGCGACGGCAGGTCCAACAGGAAGACAAATTAATTTGATTTGGCTGCCATTCAGTAACTCGTCCAGTTCCACGAAATACAAAGTTGTTCGCTCGACAACAACTTCAATTGATACAACTGTCAGTACGGCATGTACATCAACTTCAACAACTTCGTGCATGGTTTGCACAGTGACTGGTGCACAGAAATGTATCGACACGAATGTCTCGGCACCTCCACAGACGTATTATTATGCAATCACGCAAATGAAAACTGATACGAGCGGAGTTGAATACACCGAAGAATTGCCATGTTTGAATGGTACAGGAAGCGGTACAAATATTTGTTCGCCAACGGATTTCATCGTTACGGCACACGTGCCGCCTGACTATATGGTGTTGGTTCAGCGTGATGCTGCCAATTATGAAATGTGTCTCAATATCAATGCGACAAGTGATCCTCGGCACAAGCAAAGGTGTATTTACACTGGATTGGGTGCAGTTCCGTCGACAACGGGTCCTGGCAAACCAGCCAAAACATATGATTCCGGATATTATGATTTTGGATACAACTTATTTGTGGATCGCTATAAAATGGCCTGCAATTGGACGAGAAACTCATCCACTTGCGGACCAAATGGATGCGTAGGAGTTTTAAGTACGTCGGGATCTCCGGTGCCTCCAGATGCTTCTTTAGGTAATACCGGCGACGTCTTTTATGGCTTTCAGTATGCATCAAGCGCTGACACTTGCTATATGAAAACAACTGGTTTGAATGGAAGCTCTGGTTGGATTTCTTTAAGCAGCGCAAATCTATCCAGCAGTGATCTGGCGACAATGACTACGAATGATCCTGGTACCGATAAGCATCAACCGGCAATTGGATATTTCTCGCCAGAACAAGCAAGCAATATTTGCCAAGCGCATTCTACAGATTATGGATCTAAGCGACTTTTGCGTCGTCGTGAATATCTTGCGGCATCTCCGCTTCCCTATATTAGTGGCGAGGACAATGCCTATGTCAGTGGATTGCGGGTTTTCGATGCGCCTCAATTTACAGGGGTTTGTAATGGATTTACGACGGACATCGCTTCTGGGGCAACTGCATCCGAGGCCATTGCGAACTGGTTGGGCTCTTCAATCATCAGAAATATTATTACGGTCAATTCAGTCAATTTAGGTAACGAGGCCAACCATTATTATATGATTGGAAATCGTTCGAGCACACTCTGTACATCGCGATTCGGTATCCAGGATCCATTTGGTTTTGGTTTATCAGGAATTCCGGTGTCCGATACCTTCACAAAAACTTCAGGCACAACATTTCCGATGACCCTTCAAGCTTCGCCATCACCGTACGATTCTGGAAATTTAGATTTTTCTAATTTCAGCTTCAACGGAACACTGGGGCCGAACCAAGGGGTGGTTAGCGGCGGTTGGTATTATTTCGTTCTTGCCTCGTATCGTGGTGGCGCTACAACTGGATATCCATGCAATAGCAGTAAAGAGCTGGCATCTTTCATTCCATCATTGGGTATACCGATTTGTACTTGGTCTGGAGGCGCGCAGACTCTGCGTTCTTTGCCGGAATTTCAATCTACTGGATCAGTTGGTGGAGCGCCGCTAGGTCTTAGCGGTGTGTATCATGTTGGTTACATCCCCACTTCAACAGGGCCGACTGGGAATTCGTATGTGATGACTGTAGGCTCATCGTCATCTAATGCAGGTCGCTGGAGCTTTGGTTTTACGCCAAGTGGAATTGCCTATTCCAATTATTCTACAAGTCTTCTTTGCGGTATTGAGGCGGAATAATGAGAAAAAGTATTATCACGCAAATAATTTTGATCATTTACTTATTTTCACTGACGGGCTGTTTTGATTTTCTAAACCCCGCCAACAAGAAGTCGACCAGCGCAAATAAAGCGAGTTCGATCACTGACGCCCAGTTTACGGGAGTTGCATCAGCGATAAATAAAGTTGCCGGTATAATGCTAACTTGGCCTGCTGTCAGTGATGCCTCTTTAGTGAAAGCATATAAAGTCTATCGAGTTTCAGGCGCAACAAAGACTTTGATCGCTTCATTAGCTCCAAGCTTAAATTCATATATGGATGGCACTGTAGATCCTGGAGCCATTTATACATATACGGTAAACGCCGTTGATCAAGATGACATCGAGGATGGAAATACAAAAACGATAAGCGCGCTAGCATGGGCTGGGATCGACACTGTTGCAGCGGATTCTCGTTCTAGTTTGGTAGTGACATTTAAGTCTACGACTGCTGTCGCAGATGAAATTCGCGTTTATGGTCAGCTGACCATTGGCGGAACTAAAACTTTATTGGCGACTGCAACGGGAAGTGATGATTCTGTCACATTGGCGGGACTTCGCACCGGTTTTACTTATATTATCAGTGCTCAGGCTTATGTTGCTTCATTGGGAAAAGAAGACGGCAATGATTTAACTTTCAATGCTAATACATACACTGTCGGTTATGACACGGATGGATCTAGTAGTTCGCAGTGGGCAAATGTTATGGCCGTTCGCGCTTTTGGTGAAGCACCCGCAGCGCCCGTTCATCCAGACACTCCCGCGAAATCTCCGAATGCGCGTGTCGTTGAATTAGCATTTAATGCATTTAGTTCGGCGGGCTCGAGTGCAAAGTATGTTGTTACTCGTGTTATTGATGGTTTTACCATGGACAGTTCAGTGACAACTGCTTGCTCGGATACAACGTTTACCTCATGCCGTGTGTGTGATCAGGTCACCGCGGTTTCGGATGTTGTGAATTGCACGGACTCGGCTGTTGCGGCTTCTCCGGCGCGTTATCGTTATTCGCTTTCGATTATGCAGACAGATTCTGCCACTGGTGATACATGGCCCGAGCCTTTGCCCACGGATAAAGATGTTTTAGCGCAGTTTTCAATCTTAGTACCAATCCCACCGAAAAACATGGTGTTGGTTCAAAGGGATGCTGCCAATTACGAAATGTGTTTGCAGCTGAATAAAGCGTCAGATCCACAAAATCATAATCGTTGTCTTTATAGCGGTATTGGAGGGCAGCCTTACAGTACTGGCAACAATAAGCCTGCTTTGAATTTACCGACGGGATATTATGATTTTGGTTACAATTTGTTTGTAGATCGATGGGAACTTGCCTGCAATTGGACGATGGCGTCTCAAGGCGGTATGTGCGGAGCTAATCACACAAGTGGTGATTGCATTGGCTATGGAAATTACACAGGATCTGTAGGGGCTCCGGCCGCGACTCAGGGAAAAGTGGGAGATGTCTTCTTGTGGTTATACCCAGGGGGTGCTTCTTGTCGAGTAGCTGCTAGTGCAGACTCTTCGGGAAATATCACGTGGTTGAGACCCGCCGACATTGTTGACGGTGCATATTCCAATGCCGCTAGTCTTTATAAGACGATGTGGACCAATGACCCTGCTTATGTAGATTCAACTGGTAATTATAATTTAAATATTCCAGGAAAACGCGCGAAGACGAATGCATATGTGAACCAGTATTCGTCCGCTGGTTCCTGCGCTTCGCAAGTTGATACTAATTATGGTACCAAACGTCTGTCTCGCAAAAGGGAATACATCGTTTACTCAGCCCCAGCCTTGTTGTCTGGCGAACCATATACTTATTCGACTTATACGAACTTCATGAACAAGGTTTACAAAGTAAATACATATCATAACGCTTCTTACACTTATGGCTGCGAGTACGGAAGCAATTCAGATGTCGGTGCGCCAACAATTTCACAGCTTTTGGATTACACAAATTATCCGGCTTATAAAGAGATGTTGATGTTAACGAATGCGACAGATTCGACAGGGTATACAAATTATTTTGGCGCTAATAATAGTGCTCAGTTCATGATCGGTTCTGTTGCAACAATTGATTGTCAATCACGGTATGGAGTTCAGGATATGATGCGCACGAAGGCGACGAGCGATATCATGTACTTCGATAAGGCCACAGGTAAGATGACAGGAATGATGTCACCTTTTGATAACGGCAATCGTGACTTTTTACAGGACATAAATGGCGGAACAACCGGGTTCGTTATGGATACGTCTATGTTTCTTCAGGATACTACTAATGGATATGGTTATGTCGGATCTGGATCCACATTCTTAACGGCCTTTATTCCAACGTTGGGTTGGCCTTTGACGACGACGACATATTCCGCTGATTACTGGCCCAAGGCTTTGTGGACACAGATCTATTCTTCTTCAATACAAACGCCATTGTTAACAAATACTTCATTAGCAATGAAGTCTGTCAGAGCCGGTGCACGATGGGGAACTTTCGTCTCTGGAACGATGGTTGATACTTATACGGCCGAGACAAGATGCGTGCTTCCTGCAGAGTAGTTTCTCTACAGGTTCTATTAAGTGGATGTTGTTCGTGATTTGATCATTTCTCTTAAAGCAATGATCGAGAAAATCATATAGGCAAAAACTAGCACCCATAGAATCTTGCCGTTTTCGCCTTCGCTTAAAGATTGAAACTGTCGGGGCTTCAATGCGTTCAGATCTTTATCCATTTCCTTATAGTTCGGATCGAAGGCCGCATCAGTCGGCGCAGAGCTAGACTGTTCACCGGGTTCATTTAAGGCCTCATCAAGATCTAGCGTTCCTGGGGGTGAAGTGGTCACGACAAGATCATCTAAAGCTGAAGCCGAAATTTTCAATTCGACCTCAGTCAATTTCAAAAATTTAGATTTTCCTTCACGTTGAATTTTCATATTGTCTTTATTGGAACTGGATGTTTTCATCTCGCCTTGAACAAGATCGATTGTCGTTAAATGATTCTTCCGACTGACTTTAAATAGCGAATCTTTATTCACCTGCAAGCGAGTATTCGGCGCCAGTTGAATCGTTAATTTTCCTGTGTCGCCGGTGAAGACTGAATCATTATCATAAATTGGATCGTTCGCACTGCTTGGCACCCACAAAAGTTCGCCTGCAGATCTCACGCGGACGTCGCCTGAAGAGGACTCGATAAAACCGATGGCTGAATATTTTCTCGCAGGTGTGGGAAGGAAAGCGCGAAGAACTTTTCCGTCCGTCAGCAGATATACAAAAAGACTCAGAAATAAAATTCCTGAAACAATCATATAAAGACGAAGAATGAGATTGGATTTCTTAGGCATACCTGTCCTTCTATCATATTGAAGAATGCGGACCCTGTTGAGATAATTTCAACCATGAGTCTTAGATCTAAACTTTTATTGGTAATGGTGTTGCTGCCGCTGATGTGCTTGGCAGTATTTCTCTCTCTATCAGTGAAGGCTTTTATCGCTGACAAGGTGACCTTTGTTTATGAGTGGAATCAGCTTCAATCTAAATATCTGTCGACAAAAATTGATCTTTTAATCTCGCAAATCAAAGCGGATCCAGAAAAAAGTGTCTTTACGGCTCGTGTGAATAATACCTTTGATAAGGTGGCGGACATTCATGGAGCGGTTAAAGAAGAACAAGTTTTAGATGTCACCAAAAAATATGGAGCTGCTCTATGTACTAACGTCCGTCATCTGGGATGGTTGTACTTTCAGAACCGCTTGATCTATGGATACTGCAGTAAGAATGCGAAAGACTACGATCTCTATGTGTTTAAAACTTCGCAATTGTCTGATTTATTTTCTGAACATGGAATCAGCGACACGCTTTTAGTCGGACAGGACGGATACATTATTGCAGGTCCTAGTGGCTATCCTGTGGGTCGAGAACTGAAATCTATTGTTGGATCAGGAGTAAATGACATTCTTGACTCGATTAATACCTCGCAGGGACGTCTTGAACTGCAAAATCAGAAGGATAACATTAAGTATCTGACTCACTTCTATCGCATTCCAAATGAATATTTATTGATTGTTTCTTTAACGCCTAGGTCAGCTCCGCAGAGGGCCGCGATGTTATTCGTTTACCAAGGCGTTATCTTTGCAGCTGGTTTATTGATCATAGCTCTGCTTGCAAGTCTGCTGATTTCATCTGCGATGCTTAAGAATATCTTTGGCTTGCGCAATGCCATGATGTCCTTTGGTGATGGAAATTTGGATGTAAATATAGAAACAAAATCCAAGGACGAGATTGGACAGTTGACAAATATGTTCAATAAAATGGTGGGACATATTCGCGAGTTGATGCGTATCCACGAAGAGAAAGCCAAAGTCGATGCCGAGATGAGTTTGGCCGCCGATCTTCAACAGAAGTTCTTTCCCGAAGCCAATTATCGTACAGGTTCCTTCCAGTTTACCGGTTTCTATGAACCTGCAAGTCAATGTGGTGGTGATTGGTGGACATATACAGATACAGAAACGCATTTCATAGTGTGTATAGGTGATGTGACAGGACATGGTCTTCAATCGGCGCTTCTGACCTCGGCGGCAAGGGCGGTAGTTGCTGAATTCAAGACAAACTTCGAAGGTCCGGCACATGCCATGGCGAGAATGAATCGTGCTATCTATGAAACATCCGGTGGCTCTTTAAATATGACGTGCTTGATAGCGGCTTTTGATAAGCAAAACCGCACAGTGACTTATTCTAACGCCAGTCACGAACCGACATATTATTTCTCGCCCAAGCCAGAGCTCAAGAAGGCGGATATCAACGCCTTTATTGACGTTCATGGCCCTAGACTCGGAGAGAAAGTGGATGCAACATTTGGACAGACAGTCGTTACCTGTAATGAGCCTTATGTGTTCTTATTCTATTCTGACGGACTTAAAGATGTCACAAGCCCAGCGGGTGAGGCTTTTGATGAACGAAGAATTCTTCGTTTGCTGGCAAAGTTCCGAGATACACAAGTCACAACAAAAGAAGTGTTAGATTCAACGATGGGATATGTCGAGGAGTGGCGCCAAGGAACTCCTCTGGTCGATGATCTTTCTTATTTCTATGTGAAGAGCGAACTCTAAGGACTGAGCCAACGAATTTCAAATTTCGCTGGAACTGGAATATCGAATTGATCCTGTCCCGCAGGAATAAAGTGTCGCTCTTCGTGGGCATCTTTGCTTTGAATCACTAGCACTTGTCCTGTTTTACTTGGTGGAGCTTTCACCCATGCGATATCTTCTGCATAGAGTGATTTCAAATCTAAAGAATTCTTCTGATGATTTTCAACTTTGATAGAGCGTGGACCAAGACGCTTGGCTAGCCATGGAGGAGATATCACTTCCACATCCCACTGGCCAAATTGAAGTTTTGGAATATCGACGCTTGCAACTCCAAGTGTCGCGGTGGTTTCGATTGGTTTTAGGTCTCCGTGAATTTTTTGCGTTGAAGCGGTTGGCTTCCAGCGCAGCGTTAAGGATGCCGAAGAAATCTGCATTTCGCCAGTAGAGTATTTCATCAGTTGTGCCCAGGGAATTTTCGTCAAGGTTCCTTCAGCAAGCTTAAAGGTGATTTCCGATCCATTCTCATTATCGACGAATCTGATCTTATAGGTATCGCTAGGAACCGATACAACGAAAGGCCCTTTCCAGTCTTGAACATGCTTGGCGCCTTCAATATGGAATTGAGCTTCATTAGGCGCACCCGTGATTTCCAGTCGCGCCATCTTTGTTGGATCTGGCTTTTGCTTATCGGTGGATTGAGAGTTCTTGCGTTGAGCCTGGTTCTTTAGTTTAAATATTTTGATTTTTGTATCGCCGGTTCTTTGTGAGTCTTTAATCTCATGTAAGATTTCGCTTTCGGAAAACTGTGACTGTTTGAGTTGATTTAAAAGGTCTTCCTTCGAGTTGATGTCAGCAAAATGGATTTTGAAATTATTTAACTTAAGATCTTTAAAGCACTCCATCTGAGGCCGATCTTCCTTTAGATCCAAACCAACCAGATAGATATCGTAAGGCTGTGCCTTCTTGAATGTCTTATCGACTTTTTGCAAGTACTCGCAGGGATTTTCGCCGCATGTATCCGCACCGTCCGTAATGACAATGGCTTTGGTGATGTCGTTGTGCTTGAGTCGATCGACCAATAATCTAAAGCCTTGGGTTAATGGCGTTTTGCCATATGCCCCAGGATTCAATTCAGAAATCTTTTTCGACATTTGTGGAAGCGGCAATTTGAAAGCACGAATATCATCACAACCGAATTGAGGTTGGGTACCAAAAACAATTGCTTCGGCATTGTCCTGTGGAGCTTGCGTCGATAATAAAGCACCCACCTGGGATTTTACCGTTTGAATTTTTGGAGATTTCTCGAGGGGTTGATCCATCGAACCCGAATAATCAAGAAGAAGAAGGAAGGCTATCGACATCATTGGTAAAGATCCTCTCCGATACGAATAAGGAAATACGCTCCAAGGTCCGTGCGATTCAAATTGCTTTGACCTTGAATCAACAAATTGTCTGCAAACGCCGCCTTCTGTTGATCCAATAGAGCACTTACACCACCACAAATTCCATAGGGCACGTCAAACAGAGTAAGGTCGGGCGAGCATTTCTGAAGTTTCAAGCGATACCAATTCAAAGTGAAGGGCTCTTGGCGGAATTGCTGTTGCTCTGAAATTTGCGAAATGAGCGATGTATCAAACAAAACTTCCCAATGATTCCATATAGCCGTGACGCCTAAAAGCCATGACTGACGCGTGAAAGAGAAGTGCTGAAGTGAGTTTGTCGGCACACTCCATGATTCCATATCGTATGTGAGACGTGGACCAATTCTAAACGATGGAAAAGGAAACCACATTTGGTACGCCAGCGAAAATTCTTGATTTTGAATATGGAGATAATCGTCTTTGGATTTGTAGTTAGGCGAAAGCGCCGCTTGCAGATCAAATTGATGAAGAGTCCAAATATTGAATAAATGAGTCGGCTGCCCCTTCATCACTTGAAACAATGCGGTAGGAGTGTATTGGATACCTTGAGAAGAAAGATCTTGTTGCAGAGCTGTATTCCCTGACCAATTGCTTTGCGAAAAAATAAAACCACCGGAAATAGCGATTCCCCAATTGAAATCGAACTGTGCATACTTAGGAGGTTTCACTAAGTCTGTTTTCTTATCCTGTTGTTCCTTGGCGACTTTACCTGTCACAAAAGGAAAGACGGGTTCTTTGACAATTAAGAGAGGATAAAGAGGATCACTTTCAGCAATACCTTTTGAATGATTCCAATCGATCTTGGCTCTATTGAGTGGTGGATTCCACACTTTATCTTCACGAAGCGAGATAAATTCGCAAAATGGATTGCAGACGTATAAAATGCCTTTCCAGTCTTTGCCAAGATGCGTATCTGCCTCTTTGCTGAGGTCGTTTGCATCAATCTCGGCTGCCCTAACAGATTCAAATAGAAATCCATTCAGAAAGCAGATAGCAAAAACAAGAAGTAGGTTCTTTAATGTCATTCAAAAATAGTAAGCCGAATGGCAAACACATTGATAGTCGTGAAATGCGTTGATGTTCGTTCATGGAGCGATCAATGCATTTGAATTATTGAAGATTGAGCAACAGCTCCATCTTTTTTGGAGCGCTTAAAATTGGATGCATGTGAAAATAAAACAGAGTTTATAGATATAAACAGATTTTTGATGTTCAAAAATCATGGACGTTCAAGGAGCAGCCTGTAAAAAAAACATAATCATTGTGTAGTGACATAGAGTGAAATTCTTATTACTTCTGAAGCATGAGCAGTAAAAAAACTGGCACCCGGAACTTTTTAGATTATCGCCAATTTCTTGTAGACGAGCTCCAACGCCGTCAAAAACGAAATCCAGCATATTCTATGAGAGCTTTTTCTAGAGACTTAGGAATCGGATCTTCTCGCCTAAGTGAAATTATCAATGGCAAGGTGGGCTTGTCTGAAGAGCGAGCGATGAGCTTAGCGCTTCGTCTTCAGTTAGCTGAATCAGAGCGTTCTCTGTTCGTCGATCTTGTTCAGAGCGAACATGCTCGTAGTACAATCGCACGGCAGGCAGCCCAGCAACGTTTGCAAGCTCGGGTTCCCGCTTCCAAGAGTATCGCTGAACATGACTTCTTACCGATCTCTGATTGGTATAATCTGGCATTGATGGAGCTTCTGTATGTGGACGGTCTTGAGCACTCGTCGCGCAGCTTTTCTGAAAAATTGGGAATTCGTGAAGAGATTATTCAAGAAACTGTCGACAGACTTTTGAAGCTCGGATATATCGCATGGCAAGACAGTCGATTGGTACCGTGCGATCCTGAGTTGGCAACAAACAGCCATGTTCCGTCCTCGGCGATTCGCGCTTATCACAATCAAATTTTGGACAAAGCAAAAGAAGCTCTTGTAGAAAAGCCTGTCGAGATGAGGGATTTCTCTTCGATGGTATTTGCTCTGAACTCAAGTCAGATGGAATATGCACGAAGTCGTATACAAGAGTTCAGAAGAAATCTTGTGAATGAATTGGAAGAAATTCCTGGTAAAGATAGTGTGTTCTGCTTGTCCCTGCAATTTTTCGAGTTAACGGAGAGAAAATGAACAAGTGTGCCTTGATCCTTGGTCTGTTGATTTCAGTAAATGCATTAGCGTGGCGTGAAGTTGGCAACGGAGGAGGGGGCATCCTTGGGCCCGATGGTCGTTATTCGACATTCTTCTCAGCAAATATTCCAGTAAAGCCTGATCCAATAGAGGCCTCTGAAATTCAGGGTTTGGATTATCTTGTAAATAAAATTTCTCAACTGGATATTCCTGAAAAGCAAAAATCAGATATCTTATTCCAAATTTACCCTTCAGGTGATCGAGCTTACTACACTGTCGACGAGTCTAAATTAGATGCGATGGTTTTAGATCAACTTAAGGAACAGTATTCGAAGACAATGGGGGTTCCGAAGGAACATGTTGTTATCTATGCGATGACGGACCCTAAAACTCTAGAAACGTTTTTAATGCCGGCATTTTTCAAGCTAAAACCCTCTGAAAAGGCTGCAATTCTTTTCCACGAGTCATTATGGATTAACAACCCCGACTCGACTTACGATCAAATCGTGGCTGCCGAACAATCGGCGCAGGCATTTTTCGAACACCCAGAAGACAACAAAGCTTTTTATAACTTCTATTCTCTGCTAAGTCGATTGACGGGAACTAGAAGTGTTCTGATTTATCCGATAATGAAGCGTGAGCTTGAGTCTGGATTGCCATGGGCTGCTAAGAATCCAGATCGCCATCCTTACAATATTTATCTAAAAGATATTTTCGGCGAAAAATTCATGGCGTGCAGTATGAAATTCCGCCCGAATGAATATTTAACGGGCGATTGCAGTCGTGCGATGCTTTCTGATTTAATTGTAAAGTCTCAAAAATATCCGAATTCAATTATTCTTAAAGGCTTGATCGATTTTATTAAGCGAGATGGAACTATCGCCATCGTTACTTATGCGGATAAAAACGACAGTCGACAGTATCAAGATTATATCGATAACACTGATTTTTCTATCAATGACTTTAATGACGATCTCAATGTGGTTCGACTTTTCGGGCGTGGCAGCTTGTACTTCGATTACAATGAAAAGGCTCAGTAAAAAGAAAATGCTATAAGCACTTTGGTGATGCCGACTTAAACCTTCGGTGTCAGAAAAGCAAAGACTCGCTCGATCAAAAAATCCGGTTCCATGTTCATCTTGCACTTAGGACAGAAAATATCTTCGGGAAGGTTCAAAAATTTGGGACCTTCTGAAGAGGCATATTGAAAGTGTTCTCCGCGCTTTAAGACAGTCGTTTTTTCGACCCCGCATGTTTCGCACATGTAAGGCGCAATAAATGATTCTATCGAGCCCTGGCGTGGCAGAAAGCCTTGAACAATGTTCACCTGGTTCACGATGACAAACGGACACATTTCGAGACGGATTTTGCAGATGCTGGGAATTTTCATCGACCAAGTGATCCAGTTTTTGACCCCGATTGAGTTGATAAACGTGACCTTTTCCATGTTGATGAGTAACTCGGTCGCACCTTTTAGCTCGTATTCATAGATGGCCGTTTTTTCGCTGATCGGACCTTCCAAGAATAACTGATGTTGGGTGCCGACGACTTTGATCTCCATGAACAAACTCCACATCTAAATAAATTAATTTTTTATTGTTGCCGGGTGCCGCTCAACAGGGATTCATGAAAGGCTAGGATTTAAATGGTCCACGGCAGTCCATCATACAGAGTAAGGTACAGTCCAGAAACGAAAAATGCCCCTTCACAGAGTCTTCGGGTTGAGGAGGGGAAGACTGAGTGAAGGGGCTTTGAAAACAAATTCAATTAGGATGGTGTGATCTCGTTCGGAGGAGTCAGACCTTTTTTCTTGATCTTCTCGACCAACGTTGTTCTGTTCAAGCGAAGCAACGCCGCCGCTTGGTTGCGGTTCCAGCCTGTTTTTTCCAGAGCTTTCAGGATCAACGTGTTTTCGAAATTATCAACGGCCGTGTTGAAGTCCATGCCGCTATCAGGAATCTCTAAAGCGCCAGCATCTGTGGATACTGTCTTTCCTGATTTATATTTCGGAGGCAAATCTGACATTTCAATCGTGCCTTGGCCTTTAAGAATCGTCATGCGCTCTACAAGATTTTCAAGTTCACGAATATTTCCAGGCCACGCATAGTTGCTCAAGCAATCTAAAGCATCGGAGGCAACGCCCGTTAAACCACGACCCTTTGTTTTATTGAAGATGTCCATGAAGTGATTTAACAGCAAAGGGATATCGGACTTACGTTCACGCAAAGCAGGAACAACTAAAGGAATGACGTTCAAGCGATAGAACAGATCTTCACGGAAGCGACCTGTTTCAACTGCGTCTTCCAAATTAATATTTGTCGCAGCGATCACTCGAACATTCACAGACACTGTTTTTGTTGAACCTACAGGTTCGAAGCTACGCTCTTGCAATGCGCGGAGTAGCTTCACTTGCAATGAAGGTTCAAGATCACCAATTTCATCCAAGAAGATAGTTCCACCATCAGCCATTTCAAAGCGGCCAACGCGATTTGCAATGGCACCAGTGAAAGCGCCTTTCATATGGCCGAACAATTCGCTTTCTAAAAGCTCAGAAGGAATAGCGCCGCAATTGATTGGAACAAAAGGGCCTGTTGCACGAGGGGAATTATAGTGAATCGCGCGAGCGATCAACTCTTTACCTGTTCCCGATTCGCCAGTAACTAAAACTGTAGAATCAGAATCAGCAACACGTTCGATCAAACGCAAAACATTTTGAATTTGTTCGCTGGAACCGATGATTTGATCGAATTTATATTTCTTATTGAGTTCAGAACGAAGTTGCTGATTTTCTTGTTGCAACTTCTTATGAGTCAGAGCTTTTTCAATCAAGCTCATTAGTTCCTCAAGATTGAAGGGTTTCGTCACAAAGTGGAAGGCACCTTTTTGTGTCGCGCGGATGGCTGATTCAATAGTAGCGTGACCCGTTAGGATGATCACTTCAGCAGCAGGATTCAAAGACTTCAAATGAGTCATGAACTCAATGCCGTCTCCGTCCGGAAGATTCAAATCGACGATGGCCAAATCAACAGGAACGTCACCTTGGCAGAGAACTTTTGCTTCTTCGATTTTGTTTGCTGTGATGACGTTCAGCCCTTTGCGATCCAACACGCGGAAAAGTGCGGTGCGGAGCGAGGATTCGTCATCTAATATAAGGACGCGTTGAGTGCGCATGAACCTTCCTTCCATGGTGGGTTCTGGTCTTTTCCTAACCACTTCGAAATCCATCCGAAGTGATGCCCTCTACTCTGATAGGGTCAGAGTGTAGACAAGATTAGGATAAGTTGATTTTGACTGGACTGTCAAAAAATCCGCGCCTGTAAAGGCTTTCAGGACCTCAAAACTAGACGGGTGAAGGAAATTTTTGCCACGTTTTCATGATCTAGACCCGAGAAAAATTCGAGGTCCGCCTCATGGTCGCGAAGGATCTGAGAGGCCACAGGAACACCTAAACCTATAGGAAGACTTGGATTTTTTTCTGGCGTCCCGTTGTCCTTGATTAAAATGTGGGCAAAGTCATCGCCGGCAGAAATTTCGATGTTGAGAAAGGCTCTAAACCCTTTCTGGTTGCGAATTCGGTCATTCAAACGATCGATAGAATTTTGCAGCAAATTCTTCAAAGCCTGGGCCAACAGATTTAAATGACCAATGACTTGAACTTCATTGCCAGGAAAATGCAGTTTCACATCGATGCCTTGAGACTTCGTTTGCAGCTCAACAATTTTAAGTGCGCGAGTGGCAACTTCCTTCAAACTGACGGGGCCTTCTTTGTCAGAGTTTGGATTTCTTGTGAAACCCAAAAGATTTTGCACGATCTCTTTACAGCGCTGAACGCCTGCTTCCATCTCGACAATATCTGGATACAGTGGATTCGCAGGATTCATTTCCATCTTAATCAACTGGGTGAAAGAAAGAATGCCGCCCAGCGGGTTGTTCAATTCGTGCGCGATAGAGGAGCCAATTGTTCCAAGCTCTGCCATTTTTGCAGATTCTAAAATCTGACGTTCCATTTTTAACTGCGCCGTCACGTCGTGATACAGGTTTACGAACACTGCGGGTTTTTCAGATTCAAGCACGATACTTTGAGAATACACTTCATAAGTCCGCGGCGAAGAGCTGCGTGACTGTACGCGGAAGTTTTTTCCCCGTTGACAGCCCGGGCATACATCTTCGCGGTTGTACAAAAGCTGATAGCATTTGCGACCGTTTTGAGGATGTTCGCGTTCTTTCAAGCGTTCTTCCAGAGCTTTATTGGACTGAATCACATCATAATTTTCGTCAATCAAGACGACGGGGTCCGACATCGAATTGAAGGTCGCTTCCCATTGCTCTTTTAATGATTCAGATTCTTTCATTTTCTGAATACGATCTAATGCCAACGCCACTGCTTCAGCAACGCGGGTTAAGAAATCACTTTCATCGCGATTGAATGGATGATCGGGAGCACGTAAATAGAAAATGGAGCCAATGCGCTCGTTCAATCTAAACAGCGGCACTTGCAATTGGGTGAAGTCCAATTGCGCCGTGATTTGACGGCTGAAAATTTCATCTTGTGGGTGAAAGAAAATGCGAATCCATGATGTTTGCACTGTTGTCGCCAAAGATTCGTTTAAGAACTGTTCGATCTCACCGACGGAGCTTGCCTGGTGCACCGCCATTAAAGCGTGTTTAAAGCCTTCAATGCGCGAATTCGTTAGGTATAATTTGCGACGAGCCTCAGTCAGGAAACGAGTTCTCTTTTGAACACGTTCTTCTAATTCAATTTGTAATCGCTTGAGCTGGGCTGTTTGTTCACGAATTAGCAAAGCCAAATTTTCATCTTGCTTGCGTTGATTGGCTTCTTCCAATGCCGCGAATAAGTGCGACTCGATGTCAGGATCTTGGAATGTCGCCATCACGCGGAAGAATGAATATTCTTGGTGAATGATGGCCAATTGATTGGCAGAAAAATCCTGGGGAACGACGGCGATAAACTGTGTTGCCGGATTTGACTTCTTCAGCTCTTCATAAAATTCGGCAAATTTTTTTCCCAGGATTAGGGTCACTGAAAGAGCGACAACGTTATAAGTGGAATCCTGAATCCAATGCCATGCCTGATTCAAGTCCGTGGCGATATGTGCACCAAGTTCTTGCAAGCGAGGATCCCACGGTCCAATTAAGAGGAAGCTTGCCTTTAAAGTCCGCATGTTCCTATCAAATCCTTGTGATGATAGATAGTAAAGTCGGGATGATCTTCTGGGTATTGCGCTTTCTCGCCAATGTGTTCGCCATGGGCAAAATAACAAGTGTCAGAACCGACACGTTTGGCATCGCGAATCTCGCTGGAAAGACGGTTGCCAACACTTAAAAGTTCTTCGGCACCATGGGGTTCATTTTTTAAAATATCCAGGAAGGCGACTTCTTTTTTTTCGCCAATGAATCCGTTCAAAACATAAATCTTTTTAAAAAACTTTTCGATTTGCAAAGCGCGGATTTTATCAACTTGTGCTTGGAAAGATCCCATTGTCACAAGATACAAATTATATTGCTCTTTAAGATGCAAAAGATTTTCTGTCGCACCGGCCATCAAAGGAAGAAACATTGGAATATCAGGATTGTAAAAAGCCTCAAGAGCATCGTGAACGGCTTTTCCTTTTTGATTTGTTCCGTAGTGATTGGCAATTTGCGTGAAGATTTCAGTGTGGGAAAACTCGGCCGCCAGATTATGGCGCATCTTCATGCATTCTTCCAGGGTGCACTGCAATCCCGCATTGAGCATTGCTTGGCAGGCTTTCAGCGAGGCCATAGGAACAAGCAAACCTGATGTATCAAGAAGAGTGTCATCAAGATCGAAGACGATGGATTTGTATTTCTTCACTTATGACCTCCTTCCGTAAGCAAAAGTTCCAGACCTTTTTTGAAATGGGGCCACACAAGATTCAAATCAATGGACTCTTGTTCTTCGATGCAAATCACAGGAATCTGGTGCTCGATCCATCCAAAATCACCCAAGCTTCCCGGTGTGGGATAGCCGATATCCTCGCGGCATTCATAGTTCGTGTCTGTCGCAAGAAGCTCCGCAGCCTTCCGTCCAGGGTGACCTGTGTAAACAATGCAAGGCTCCCACGAATGAAAGTGTACTATAAGCTGTGGCTTTTCGTCCTCAATGAGTTTTATCAAGGCCTGCACTTCGCTCTCGCTGCCGGGCGAAGGGCCGGGATAGTATCGGGATGCCTTTGCTTCAGGGGTCCAATCACGACATGGGAAGTTGCGATTGAGGTCAACCCCGTTCGCGTTAGTGCGCTTATTTTGAGAGTATCCGTCGGGATTGATACAGGGAATAAGAATCCAAGAGCGAGTTTTGAGAGTTTTCTCGTTTTCAAAAAGCCATTTCAAGAGTTCCTGAGCCAGGCGAACTCCCTCGGGTTCGTCGCCATGAACCCCGCCAATCAGAAGGATAGGTCGTTCAGAAAAACCACTTTCGGTGTGTGTTTTTCTATACAGCTCGATGGGCGTACCCAGAGATGTTTTTGCCCAAGAAGATTGGTGAAAAATGTTTCCTTGCATGAGACAATTAAGCCTGTTTTTTTCAGAGAAGAAAAGCTTTTAAAAGGAACTTTGAACATGTCAGCAAATGCATCTGAGAAATTGACGGTTATCGCACTCGCGGCTGGAAAAGGAACTCGTATGAAGTCTCCTCTTCCTAAAGTCCTTCATCCTGTTGCCGGCCGTCCGATGATTGAAAAAGTGATTTTGGCTTCTAAACAAGCGGGCGCTTCGGAAGTGCGCGTGATCGTAGGTCATGGCCAAAACCTAGTTCGTCAAGTGGTCGAACCCATGGGCGTCGCCTGCTACGTTCAAGACGAGCAACTGGGAACAGCTCACGCCGTTCGTTGTGCGAAACCAGAAAACATCGAAGGCGATGTTGTTATCATGAATGGCGATCATCCGTTGATCGAGGCCTCAGACATCAAAGATTTCTTGCGCATTTTCCGTGACGAGAAATGTGATTTGGCTGTTGTGACAGCAGAAATTAAAACTCCAGGAGAGTTCGGTCGTATCGTTCGTCACAAAGGGGATCTGGCTGCGATTGTTGAAGCAAAAGACGCTTCCGCAGAAACCTTGAAAATCAAAGAGATTAACACAGGCATTTACATCGCAAAAGGCTCGGTACTTGCCGAATACTTGCCGCAGATAAAAAACAATAATGCAAAAAAAGAATTCTACATCACGGATTTGATCGCATTGTGCATTCAAGACAAACTTCGAGTGCAAGCTATCAAAGCCACACCGAAAGTGGCCGTTGGGGTAAACAATCAAGTTGAATTGGCAAAAGCCACACGCTTGATCTTTAAACGCAAAGCAATGCGTTTGATGGAAGATGGTGTGTTGATGATCGATCCGCGCACAACCTATGTGGAAGAATCTGTGAATATCGGTGCTGGCACAGTGCTTTATCCAAACGTATTCATTCGTGGTCGCACAAACATCGGCTCCTTTTCAGTTGTGGAATCTAATTCATTCATTTCTGATTGTGAGATCGGTGACAGTGTTCAAGTGCGCGGTGGATGTTATTTGGAAAGTTCAAAACTTCATAACAAAGTTTCCGTGGGACCCTACGCACGTCTTCGTCCTGAAACTGAAATCTTCGAAGAGGCGCACGTTGGTAATTTCGTCGAAATGAAGAAAACCAAATTTGGAAAGAAATCAAAAGCAGGTCATTTGACTTACCTTGGCGATGCGGAAGTCGGTGAAGAGGTGAACGTGGGTTGCGGAACTATAACTTGCAACTATGCTGCTGACAGAAAGAAATATAAAACCAAGATCGGCAATCGTGTCTTCGTTGGAAGCGATACTCAGTTTATCGCTCCTATCCAAATCGGCGACGACGCAGTGATTGGTTCTGGTTCAACGATCACGAAAGATGTCCCGGCAAAAGCTTTGGCTGTAGCTCGTGGCAAACAATTCGTAAAAGAGAATTATGCAGTTAAGTCTTCAGAAGACACTGAAAGTAAAGAGTAGGTAAGAATATGTGTGGAATCGTAGGCTATCTTGGCCCTCAAAATCCCAAAGACATTATCATTAGCGGTTTAAAAAAACTTGAGTACCGCGGCTATGACAGCGCCGGTATTGCTGTGCTTGATAACGGAAAAACAAAGCGTGTTCGTGCGCAAGGTAAATTGAAAGCTCTTGAAGACAAGCTTCAAGGTGAAAAATTTAACGGACATCTTGGTATCGGTCACACTCGCTGGGCGACTCACGGTAAACCGTCAGAGCGCAATGCCCATCCTCACCAAGTTCGCGGCATCAACCTTGTTCACAACGGTATTATCGAAAACTATCTTGATATCCGTGAGGAGCTTTTGGCTCAAGGTGCAGACATCACGTCTGACACTGACACAGAGCTAGTGGCACATTTGATTGCGAACGAAGTGGAAAATACCAAAGATCTTTTCAAAGCTGTCGAAAGAACTTTGACGAGACTTCGTGGCGCGTTCTCGATCCTTGTGATGTGGGAACAAGAACCAGAGCGTTTGATTGCCTTCAAAGACGGTCCACCATTGGTTGTGGGGCTTGGTGAAAAAGAAATGTTCGTGGCATCTGACGTTCAGGCGTTGATTCAGTACACTAAAAAATTCGTTTACCTTGATGACCGCGAAATCGCTGAAATCAAAGGCGCAGACGTGAAGTTCTTCTCTGCAAACGGTTTCCCAATTCAAAAGAAAGTTGTTGAATTGAACTGGAACCCCGAGATGGTCGAAAAACAAGGTTACGCACACTACATGCTTAAGGAAATTTATGAGCAGCCACGTGCCGTAGCTTCTGCGATCGAACCCCACGTGAACCCAGAGACATTCGCGGTCGCTTTGAAAAAAGTAGGCTTCGGTGGCCAACCAGTTCAAAAATTAGAAGAGCTAGATATTGCCACAGACTGGGCAAAAACTCAGGAAGTGTTCAAGGGGATCGAACGCGTATTCATCATTGCCTGCGGTACAAGTTATTATGCCGGCACCGTTGGTAAATACTTGATCGAGCAATTGGCGCGCATCCCAGTTGAAGTGGATATCGCTTCTGAATTCCGTTATCGCAATCCGGTGATCCCTGCAAAAACATTGGTGATGACAATTTCTCAATCAGGTGAAACAGCGGATACATTGGCGGCAATCCGTCTTGCGAAAGAGATGGGTGCGACGACTTTGAGTATCTGTAACGTTCGTAATTCAACGATCGATCGTGAAGCTCACGGTCATTTATACATGAACTCAGGCCCAGAGATCGGTGTAGCTTCAACAAAGGCATTCACAAGTACTTTAGCGGTATTGAATTGCTTGG
Source organism: Bdellovibrio sp. (assembly GCF_036384735.1). Classification (GTDB taxonomy): domain Bacteria; phylum Bdellovibrionota; class Bdellovibrionia; order Bdellovibrionales; family Bdellovibrionaceae; genus Bdellovibrio. Next base: position 22,443 of record NZ_DASVLT010000007.1, read on the forward strand.
CGATAGCAATGGCGCGTTCGCGCGGTACATTGAACAACAAAGAAGAAGCAGAGCTTGTGAAATCTTTGTTGGCAGTGCCAAGCCAAATGGAATCAGTTCTTGCGTTTGACAAATACTTCAATGAAGCAGCGAACGATCTGAAGCAATTCCGCGGCTTCTTGTACATGGGACGTGGCACAAGCTTCCCAATTGCGATGGAAGGTGCTTTGAAATTGAAGGAACTTGCTTACATGCACGCGGAAGGCTATGCCGCCGGTGAGATGAAGCACGGCCCTTTGGCATTGATCGACGAGCGTATGGCGATTGTCATGGTTGCGCCGACAGATCACTGGTACGAAAAAACAATCAGCAACTTGGAGGAAGCTCGTGCTCGTGGTGGAAAAATTATTTCTATCGGCACAGGTGAAAACGATAAATTGCGCGGTATCAGCGAGCATTATTTGGCATTGCCGAAAGCTCATTGGACTGTAAGCACGATCTTGTCAGTGATTCCATTGCAATTGATGTCTTACCACCTTGCTTGCAACTTGGGTTACGACGTCGATCAACCGCGCAACTTAGCGAAGTCTGTGACTGTAGAGTAAGCATTCACAGACTGAATTTGTCACAATCTCAAACTGAGACACTGAAAGTTGCGACAGATGAAATGTGAATGAACTGATAGGAATAAAATTAGCAAAAGAAGACGCCAGGAGGCTCAATGCCCTGGCGTTTTCTTTTTGCCTTTATACTGATTTTCAATCTTCAAATGCACGCAGCCCATGCAGTGGGACCGGCCTGTGAGGACGCTTTTACTGAGGAAGACATTTATCGAGTCTCTTTGCCGATTCCTAATTTCATGCGCTTTGGAAAAGCCACAAGTCATCTGCGTAGTATTTTAAAAGAGTGGAAGGCGGCTTCGCCGAAAGCCATCAGCTTAGCAAGTCTTAAAGGTGCTCAAGAGTTACGTGATCTTGGTGTTAAATATGTTCCCGCGATGATTCCTGACGGGGGGCTTGAGATCACGCCAGAGATGCTTCCAAAAAGTGCTTTGGTCACGTTCTATGCGACGGCACTGACTCATCCACGAATGAAGACAATTTTGGAAAAGATGAATGCTGATGGTTATCATCTGTATATTGATCCTTCTTTGGCTGTGAAAGATGACTATTCGATTGTATTTGGCTCTTACAGGGCTGCTACAAAGACCATTCGTCTGCTTCCGAATGCGAACTGGGATGTCTTCATTCATGAATACCAACATCTGAATTTTGATCGAATGGGTTTCCGTGACGTGAACTTTGTCTTTGAAAACCAAGTCCTTCCGCCCGAGGCACAAAAGATCGCAAAGAAGATCTATAAAATGAAGAAACAGGGGTTCTCTAATCTGGCCATTGATGAAACCTTAGCCGTGGATGAGGAAGTGAAAGCTCTTTATAGAATGGGTTATACGCCCATGAGCTTCGCTGTCTATAAGGCCAAGTCCTATGCCTGGGATCATCAAATCAAAGGCCTTGTGCTTCAAGGGTTAGATCCGGTGGCTGTTTCTTTGCGCAAGCAAATCGCAGCGAAAAGATTTTTCTTGCACCCGATGGTGTTGAGAACGGCTTTGGCCATTGGAGCTACCGCCATTATATTAATCAATAAAGACGAGGATAAAGTTGTAACGATTGATTCTGAATCAGGAGTGAACAGCTTTTCTGTTCCGACGTCGGCCCCGCAGCACTAGCTTGCTGGGGTCATCAGATTGTAGAATGACTTCACGCGCTCTACGAATTCAACAGTTTCGTAACCACGGGCAGAACCATATTCCAATTTGCTCGCATACTTTGGATCTGCTAACAGAGGCAAAATCTCTTTCATATGGTGCCATGAATAGGGATTGCGACCCATTTGTTCTGCCAATTTCTGAGCGTCACGCAAATGCGCATAACCAATATTGTAGGCAGCTAGTGCTAAAGCCACTCGGTCTTTTGAATTCATGAACGACGGAAGTTTATCCATCAAATAACGAAGATACTTAGAGCCGCCCCAGATACTTTGCAGTGGATCGTTACGATCTTCGATTTCCATATGATCTGCAGTGTCTGTTGTTAATTGCATGAGACCGCGAACACCAGTGAAACTGCGAGCTGTCGGATCCCAGTGAGATTCTTGATAAGCAACAGAAGCCACTAATTGCCAAGGCAGATTGTGTTCACTCGCAGCCTCTTTGAAGGCTTGCTTATACATCGGCAAAGTTTCTTGAATGTTTCTAAAGAACTTAGAGATATCGTTCGTATCAAGCTCGTTCAAGGTCGACTTATAGCGATCCATAATACGCATCACTTCGTCTTCACGGGATGCTTGCTGATACCAAGACTGCATCAACAAAAGAAGATCCTGATTTTCCGGAGTCAGCAGCCAGCTTAAGGAATAAGGATCTGTTAAATTTGAAACCTTCTCTAAGCGAGTGTGGAAGCGCACATAGTAATCACCTGTCGCATTTTCTGCGATCGCACAATCATACTTGCGTGAATTCAAGGACTTCAAAAGTTCAGGGGTTTCAACCGCGTCTACTAATTCAAGTTTTGCCAGCGGAGATAACTGTGTCAGTCGAGACGAGAAACCGTCATAATTATCCTGACGAAGCATCGCCACAGATTTACCGCCTAGGTCTTTGATATTTTGAATGTGCGACTTCTTTTGGCAGTAAAGGCTTAGAACCGTTTCTTCCAAAGCGGGGCCTGTGAGATAACCGGAGCGATTTTCTGGAGTTCTTAGGCGAGCTGCCGCGATGTCGCCTTCGCCCTTGGAGAGGGCGCGATAAATTGCGGCCTCATCCGGTAAAACCACGAACTTAAGCTTGAGGTTGTAGTGATCGGCGAAGTTTTGAAGAAGGTCATGATCGATGCCCGAAACATCACCCTTCCTGTTTTGACTATATATAAGAGGACTTTCCGTGGTGAGAACTGTGATCTCTCCACGGTTTTGAACTTTGGCTAAGCTTTGATTCTCGGTCCAGTAGATCGCATCACAACCATTCATGATAATTGCTGTGATTGCCAAACTACCGAAAATGCAGAACTGGCTTAGTTTCTGTCTAAATCTTAAATTCCTGCTCATACTCTGAGCCTAGGTATCCTTTGGCGCACCGCTTGTGCAAGCAATAAGCACCCCCTTTCACTCTTTAAATGTGAAAAATTGGCGGTTTTTGCACAAATTAAACGGTGAATCAGAAAAAAGTTCAGTATCCGCAAAGCCTTGATGCAGGCGGGAATTAAGTCGCCAGAGCCTCATGTTTACGACGCAAGCGCTATGAAAATGTGAAATATCAACTGCCTTGAAACATAAGACTGGTGCTGGTTTCGCAGGTTTTGAGCTGTTGCAGCGCAAACTTTCAAGACGCGGGGACCATCAATTGACAGTAAGAACAGGCGGGCTCATCCTTTCTAGCGATAGCAAAAAGAGGGGTTTTGCGTGACTGAGTTTTCCTATGTTTCACCAAGAGGGTGGATTGAAGTCGTTGTTGGTTCCATGTTCAGCGGAAAAACGGAAGAGCTGATTCGTCGTTTGCGTCGGGCCGAGTTCGCACGCCTGCAAATCCAAGTTTTCAAACCTATTATTGATAAACGTTATAACGAGATGGCTGTGACTTCTCACGATTTGACGACCATCGAATCTTTGCCTATCGAAGATGCCGAACAAATCTGGGAGCACTTAAAGCCTGGAACTAAAGTTGTTGGTATTGATGAAGGCCAATTCTTTTCAGATAATCTAGTTAAGGTAGCTCAAGATTTGGCAGAGCGTGGACTTCGCGTGATTATCGCGGGTCTTGATACGGATTGGCAGGGGAAGCCTTTTGAGCCGATGCCGACTTTGATGGCGGTCGCTGAAAGCGTCACGAAGCAACACGCTGTCTGCGTTGTTTGCGGAGCTCATGCCAGCCGCACTCAGAGAACCGCCGGTGGAGATGGCCAAGTTTTGGTTGGAACTCACGATGCTTATGAAGCCCGTTGTCGTCAGCACTTCAAGCCGGAAGTGGATCAACCAACGATGGATTGGAAATTGAAGCGCGAAATGGATCTAGCGTAAGTTATTTTAAAGAGTCCGAGGGATCGGTGTAGCGCTTGAGAATCTTTTGCCAAGTGCCGTCGGTCCCGATGCTTGCCAAATTTTTTTGAATCAAGTCGGCTGCTTTTTCTGCACCTTTCCGAGGAATATAATAAGCGCCAACATAAAAGGGTGCCCCTTTATCAACGACACGAGCAAAGTCTTTCATTTTTTTTGTTTTAAAAAAGTATTCATTCACAAAATCATTTTGCATAACGGCCGTGTTAGTTGTTCGGGCAAGTAAACCGTAAGCCTCTTGTAGGGAGGTCGTAGTTATAAAGCGCCTTTCTTTTTCTAATTTCTCGGATTCATCTTTAGTGAAGAAATAAGAAGCGCCGGGCAAAATGATGAATTTGATTTTAGTATCTTTAATAAATGATCGAACATTGGCATGGGTCTTTAAAGTAGTTCTGTGAGCGGCGACTTCGCGAGTGCTCGGGGCGATGGGAAAGAACTTGGCAATTTTATCAAAGCGATCGTTGCGAATGGTTACCAAAGCCAAATCAATTCGTGTTGCTGCCATTTCTTGATAGAGCTTTGATCGATTGACTACGACAGCATCAAAGTCGCAGCCCGTGCGAATTAAAGCACAACCGCTCGAGTGCTGTTGAGCTGCAGCGCCTATTTTGTCCAGTTCGCCATGGCCTCGCGAGCAATGCCGATTTGTTTTTTCTTGCGAGTTTCTTTGTCGCGCTCTTTTTCTGCCAAAGGTGGGAACAAGGCAAAGTTGATATTTGTCGGTTGGAAATGCTCTGCCCGGGTAGGATCTGTAATCGCCTCGAGCAAAGAGCCCAGTGCTGATTCACGTGGTGGTGCACTGAATGGTCTGTCCTTTAATTTTTGATCCAAGAAGCGAGATACAAGCAGTCCGACACAGGTGGACTCGAAATATCCTTCAACGCCCGTGATCTGCCCTGCAAAGAACAGCCATGGATCGTTCTTACTGGAAAGATCTTTGTTTAAGCGCTTTGGTGAATTGATGAATAGATTTCTGTGGATGCTGCCAAGTTTTAAGAACTCGGCATTTTCCAAGCCAGGAATCATGCGGAAGACGCGAACTTGCTCGGCATAGGCCATGCGAGTTTGGAAGCCCACCATGTTGTAAGCAGTTCCCTCTTTGTTATCTTGTCTGAGTTGCACGACAGCCCATGGGTATCGGTTTGTGCGTGGATCATCCAAGCCAATAGGTTTCATTGGGCCGAAGCGCAAAGTTTGCGGGCCCCGTTCCACCATCACTTCGATCGGCATACAGCCTTCAAAGAACTCAGTGGTCTCGAAGTGTTTTGGTTCGATCTTTTTTGCATTCGCGATTTCTTCGACAAAGCGGTTGTACTCTTCTTTGTTCATTGGGCAATTGTAGTAATCGTTTGTGCCTTTACCCCAACGATCGGCCTTCCATGCGATCTCTGTATTGATTGTCTCCGCATCGATAATCGGTGCAATGGCATCAAAGAAATACAAAAACTCGTCACCGAAATGTTTGCGAAGATCTTCTGCCAAATCTTCGTGAGTTAACGGCCCTGTCGCGATAACTGCTGGGCGAGGGACCTCGTTCAAAGATTTTATAACGTCAGTGCGCACTTCAATGCGCGGATGCTTTTTTATTTTCTCTGTAACCAGGGCCGAGAAGACCTCGCGGTCCATACCCAGAGCTTGTCCCGCAGGAACCGACGCTTCGTGGGCAATTTTCAAGATATGTGAACCCAGGTGCTGAGCTTCCCATTTCAGTTGGCCTGGAGCTGACACCTCGTTCATGCTGCCAAAAGAATTCGAGCATACCAATTCTGCAAATTTGTTCGTTTTATGAGCTGGAGTCATTGTCTTGTCGCGCATTTCAAACAGAACGACTTGATAACCCATATCAGCAAGCTGCAAAGCGCATTCAGAGCCCGCGAGCCCTGCGCCAACGACGGAAATTTTTTGATTTTGCGTGAAATTGGTCATTTTTTTGGTATTCCTCTGTTAACTTAACGGAAATCGCATGAATCAGAATAAACCCAACTCTAAAAAGAAGCTTTCGCTTGGATCGGAAGTACTACAAAGTCTTTTTGAAAATGGCAAGTCGCCATTGTCAGAGCAATTTATGCGTTGGAAGCTGTGGGCGAAATGGGAGGAGGTTGTAGGTCCTACCATCGCGAAAAATGCAGAACCCGTCGGATTTCAGCGCGGAGTTTTGTATGTTTGGGTGCGAAACTCATCCTGGATGCAGCAAATGGTTTTCATGAAAGATCCCATCCGTGAAACCATCAATCAGAAGTTTGAGAACAACTTTGTAAAATATATCAAGTTCACTTTGGACCGCCGTGAGGTTCCGCAAAGTGATGACTCCAATTTCAAAGAGATGATTCAGAAATTGGCCCCAAAAGAAGAGGACTCAGAGTAGTCTTCGAACCCTCATTTCCACGATTTTCATCGACAGCTCAGTTGCAAATGTTCTGTGCTCCCGCTGACTTATGGAAATGACGACCTGCGATTTGTCATTCAGCAGTTGTCATTAGAGTCTTCACTCAACATAATCGTAAGCACATCTTAGCAATTACACTGGAGCGTTCATCTTGAAGTTTGCATCTTTGATCAGTGCCACCGCACTTTCCTTGTCCCTCGTCGCAGTTCCTCGTCCCAGCCAAGCCGGATGGGGGTGGGGGTTTTTAGAGCCCGCAAAAATTATCGAGAAAATTCGTCAGCAAATCGCGAAACAAGATATTGGTGTGGGTGTTGGTTTGATCGATGCGGATATCTTAAACGGCTTCTCGACAGCGCTTCGCTATCGCTTGGAATCAGAGCCTTCTTATCTTGATGGCTTTTACACTCGTGTCGATAAATACACTCTGCAGGCAGACGTCAACCCTGGTGATTTGATCGATGGCAATGACAGTCCGATTGGATTTAACATGCAATCGGGAACGGACGTTATTTTTGCTCGTCAGTTTAAGACACAAAAAGAGTCTTTATTGGCGATGCCATATTCAATCAAGAACATTCCTTTGAATGCAAATAGAGCGCTTCGTAATTTGCACGTCGGGGACTTTGTGGCTTTGCAAGGACATTTGGAAATTGTTTTCTCTGTCGGAACCAACTCTGATTTAAACGGCGCGATTTCTCTGGGGGGATCGACACACGTGTTCTTGTCTGGCGATTTCATGATCCATTTGTTCCGTATGGAGAACGACAAGATCCGCGTGAAGTTGATCACAATGCGTAAACAAGGCGCTGGTGCTGACGCGGCAGTGGACTACGCGGGCAAATTTAAAATCATCGGCTTTAAGTTCATCGATAATAAAATCGAAAGATGGGTGGATTTGACGCCGGCATCTTTAGGCTTTGGCAGAAGTGTGAATGACGTTTTCATGTTGGACTATGTATTTGATTTGAAAAATCCTCAGGCTGCACAGGCTTATGATGATTTTATGTCTAAGAAAGTTCGTTTCAAAGATTTGAAAGTGATTGATCCAACGGCATCTCGTCCTGATTTGCAAAATGATCTGATGACGGACATGTCAGGTGTCGAGCAATTGTTTGTTGAAGATCGTGATCTTCCGCCAGAGCAAAGACGTGTTGACAGGATCTTTAAAGGATCGAACAGCTCTAATGACTCTAACGCAAATTTCAAATTGGGCCTGAGCATTGTGAAGTTGAGTTCAAAATTGGTGTATAGCCAGAATCAATTGATGAACTATGACCGTAACGATAATGAACAACACTATCTTCTGGATACCTATTCAAAAGAGGTTGAATCTAAGATCCTTTACGGTCTTTTTGGTGACAAGATCACGGATGGCAATAATCTTGTTTTTAATTCCAATGCGGCTTGGGCCCCTGGCAGTTTCTTAACTTTGACGGCATATCGCGAAGTGAAGATGCGTGATGTTTCTTCTCGAGATTATCGCAAGGTTCAAGATCAAGTTCGTCGTGCGATTCCACCAGATCAGTATGCAAAAATTGATTGGAAGGATTGGAACTTCAATAAAGGTCATCTTGTGAATGGCTACTTCCGTCAGCAATTGTTTATCAACCCAGAGGCGATACATCAGTTACCGGTACAAAACACGACCTTCTATTATAATGCGTTTGTTGACTATGTTGATAAGACAGGCGCACCTCCTTCGCGTGGGGCTTCCCATGAAAACTATTGGACTGATGGATATAACTCGGATCTGATGACTATTTCACTGGGATTGGCGGCAATTGTGAACCCGCTAAGTTCAAACGCGCAGATATATCAGAATTTCAAAGCGATGCAAAAGCTCGCGTTGTGGAGAGAGCGTGGCATTGGCTTCATCTTGTCGATGATTCCGGACTGGAGAGGAAACTCTTTAGTCAGCTATGAGATGACGTTCTCTGCGAAGGGTGTTGAAGCTGTAAACTATAAATTCGGTACGTTCATTAATGAAGAGCTTTATAGATCATTGATGTACATCCAAAACATTATTAATGACCGCTCTTTCGACTTACGTCTTTTGACAGATTCGTCGACGGGCGAATTAAAAGGTGTAAACTAATAAAGGGGGAGCCTAGGCTTCCCCTTTATTTTAAGTCTCTAATTCTGGGACCTATCTTGACTTCATCTTGTAAAATGCGATCTGATTCATTCATGGGAAAAATTCTGTCTAGTTCTATTCTTTTTTTGACGATGCTCATATCACTTCGTTCTGTCGCTGCAGTGACTTATCTCGAAGGTGATATTGTCGGTGAATCCGAAATTACAGTAGATGCTTCGACGTCTTTCTTTGAAGCTGCAACGGCAAGTCGTTATGGTCATGTTGGCGTGATCATAAGAGGAAAGACAGAGTGGGTTGTTTATGAAGAATATCCGCCGAAGGCACAGATCGTGACTTTAAAGGATTTCTTAGCTCGCAGTCATGGAACGTACACAGTGATTCGAAGAAGGCAGGCCTTGACAGCAACTCAGCTGCAACAAGTGAGGGCATCGGCCCAAGACATCGTAAAGCGTGGCGTACCGTACAACTATTCACAAACAAGCAATAACGACAGCATGAATTGCTCTGAATTCATCCATTCAATTTTTGCAGCGGCACAACTTCAAGTTGGAAAAGTACAGACGGTTGCAGATCTGAATCTTAAAACATTCCACGGCTATCTTTGGAAGATCTGGCAACAAACAAGTCCAGATACGAGTTTAAAAGATCACGTGCTGACACCGGCGTCCGTTATGAAGACAGCAGATTGGTCGAAGATTGATGGCAGCGTTGACCCCAATGTGCCTTTGACTGACGCTCAATTAGTAGCCCAGTGGAAGAAGGAGTCGGCTTTAAAGGGAATCGCTGACGAGTGGGGAGTCACAACACAACAAATCGAAAAGATGGCTCAACCTTAGAGGGAAAAAGACGCACCGGAAAGTGCGCCTTTTGTTTTAAAGATCGTCGTCATCAAGGACTGGATCCAAGCTGACTTTTGCCGTATCGTCCTTCGTGACCAGCGAACTGATATCTTTGCTAATTTCTTTATCTGAAGTGAGCAAGTCCATGTTGATGTCGTAGTAATTCGTTCTGCGATGTTGTGAATCAAGAAGCACAGTGGTTTCGCTTTGAACAAGTTTCGCTTGCCATGCAAAACCGCTAGGCGAAATAATGCGCGCACTTAAGTCAAAGTAATTGGATGCATCTAGGTTGAACTTCTTTGTCATTAATAAGAAGTTGCTCCATTTATCTTGAGTTTCCTGAGGGTCCACATCGATGGACTGAAGATAAGCAAGAACCAGGGCTTGAGAGCAATAAGCTGCGCCCTTGGCATTTGCAAACCCTGAAGCAAACCCCATAGCATCTTTAGACACAAGATAGTTTTTCATCATGTTCAAGACGCGAGGAATGATCAACCCCTTATACCATTGATCTGCTTGGCTTAAAGGATAGCTTGCCAACATTTCGACATCTTGTGCACTTGCACGAGTCTTGATCCATAGTGGCTTCTGCAGATCAGAAGCAATTTCGTTATTATCGTTGATAACAGAATCAAAACTGCTCCACACATTTTCTTGATAACCACGCTTCGCAATGGAGTCTTTGTAATAGCTCATAAACTTGGCGCTGTCATAGCGGGCATAACCTACTTTTTGAAAACGCTCTTGGAAAGCAAATCCTTCTGGGCCGATGAAACGGATGCCGCCAACGTCACTGTTTGGGTAAATGTCCCAAATCCAGGGCATACTGATACCGCTTTCGGTATCTTTTTTTACTTCAACAATGCCCACATGGGACCAGCCATTTGTTGAAATAGCTTTTTTCATGCGAGAAAATTTACGTTTTTCTCTGCTCGTGAGCGGCTGATTCGTGCGAACTTTTGCTACGATCGCTTCTTCATCGGAAGGCGTTGCATACATGGCGACTTGCCATAAAGATCCCATCAGCTTGTTTTTGCTGGCGATACGTTGATTCGCAGAATCGCCAGGCCTTACGCCAATCGTGATATAGAAGGCTTCAGTCCCATGAGAATATTCATTGGCAAAATCTCCTGATTGCAGAGTGAAAGTTTGGACTTTTTGATCGCTGTTGCGCAGCGACTGAACATCACTCAGATAATTTCCTAAAGAATCATTCTGTTTGGAAAGAACAAACTGAAGATCTTTTTCGATTTCAGGTTGCTTGTCCATACGAGAATGGTGAACTAATAGCGCTGCCATCGCACGACCCCAATATTGGGTATTTTGCATTTCCATATACTGATATTTCATGCGCAAGTACTGGGACACATTCGCCTGGAACATATCCATGATGTTTTGTTCTGTGAACGTACTTTGTCCCGAAACTTGCTGAGACGAGATCATCAGATCCACAATCGTTGCAAGAATCTTTGTACGCTCTTCTTCAAAACGTTGAGTCGCGACCTGAGTTAAATACGCTTCGCGTGCTTTTGAAAACTGATCTTTTGATAGTGTTTTCAAGCTGTCAGGCAATGGCACGTCCGTCAGCAATGCGTGAGGACGTAATAAGTGTCCCGTCAGGCGCACGGCTTTTTTTCGAATTTGCGGGTTATAGAGTTGCCACTTGATCGCCTCATAAATTTGTAGAGACATGTCGCGGGCGATATCGACTATTTGGTAGCGATCTTTATTTCCCAGCAAAACTTTTTGGGAAACAGCATTTAGTTGCTCATGATCTAAAGTGAATTGAATTTCCTGAGTGTACTTTTCAAAACCCAATCGCTCAAGGAAAGTTTCGTCATTGGCGAAGCTTGAATTTTGTGTCTGAGCGAAGGCCCTTGGAGCCAGCGCGTTCATAATTAATAAAGCCGAAGCGAGAATAATAGATGGCTTTTTCATTAGGGACATCCCTTGGCGCCATAAACTTTATGGCAAATCATGTTTTCCTCTAGAGGACTTGGAAGACGGTTGTACTTTTCTTGAAAATTTTTAATGACTGCTTCAAAAAGGAAGTCTTCCTTGGTTTCCGAAGTATTCACTCCGTAGAGTTTTTGGAATTGGCGAAGAAGGAAGTCGAAAGCATCCACACTTTCTTTTTGATCTTTCTGCTTTAGGAAATCGAGGGTTTTATCAAAAACGATGTACGTCAGCGCCGCCAACATCACGTAAGTATAGTTGCGTGAAAACACCGTGTAGCCGCGAATTGCTTCCTGTTTAAGTCCATAGCTTGCTGTGATAGCTTTTCCCTCTTTAGAATCTAATCCCTTTAGGATCAAAGTAGTGCGATCGGATTCTTTCATCGTAAAGAAGATGCTTGGCAACCAAAGCGGTGGGATGCCGCGAGTAAACGCTGTTACAGTAGACCATACGGCTTGTCCCGCATGGAAAATGGGGCTGCGGTTGATCATATGAAGCTTTGTCATCAGACGATCATTATCAACCTTAAGATTGTGATTTTCGAAATAACGAAGCAAGCCTTGATGAGTCAGCTCTTCGTTCACCTCGCGGGATACAACTTTAAGAATACGCTGTTCTTTATTGAGGCGCCAATAATCAGAAATTTTATAAAGAGGGGCTTCTTGGCGATCGAAGACTTTCTCTACAAGATATTCAAGGTCATTTGAAGAAAGCCCCTTAACTGAGCCATCAGAGCGAATTGCTTTTTGTAGAGCTTCGTTTAAGGCCTCAAGGTGATGAGGTCCTTCAAAAAAGACAGAACTGCACATCTCAGCGGCATGGACGCTAACTGAGCTTGTCGCGATGGCTATTGCGATGAAGATGTGCAGAATTGCTTTCACGAACTACCTACTTCAAGAGCTCCTGAGTTTGCTGATCTAATTGCTGCTTCAAAACAGACAACTGCATTTGCAAACCCGGAAGTTTTGACTCATCTACTTTAAGAAGAAGATATTCATAGCCAGCATTGCCTCCGCGGATGATGGTATAAGAAGCACCTGTTAATCCAGTGAACAGGGCGCCCATGATATTAAGCTCGGCACCGATTTCACCTTTTGCTGTTGCATACAAGGCACCGGAAACGATGGCCGTCCCCAACGCAGTTCCAGCAGCGATAATTAGATTTTTCTTAGCATTTTTGCCATGAAGGGCGATGTCTTTTTGAATCGCAGTCACTTGATCTTGAACACGAGAGATCTCGACAGCCAGGCGCTGATTTTCTTGGATTTTGGCGCGAATGGCGGCCTTTGCATCACTTTGGCTGCCTTCGACTAAGACGTCCAAATCAGACGGGGAAACATCTGCTGCATGACTGTTTAAAGGAATGACATGGAGACAAAATAGGGCTACGGCCAGAAGCTTTTTGCTCATTAGATCCTCCAAAATGGATTTAAATCGTTTGGAGGTCTAAAAAGCAAAAAGGGGGCCTGTCAGATAAAAATTGCCTTACTCTTCCTCTTTTTCAATAGAGGTGCGAAGAAGGGTCTTTACGTGGTTTTTACGTTGGGTGCCACCTAAGTAAGACTTTAACTGGTTGTGTAAGGAGGGATCGTTGATCAAGAGGCCCAGGGTTCCTTCGCCGCGATCGATCTTTGTTAGAATAGAATCCAATTTCTCGATCGAGTGGTGAAGTTTTTCGCCGCCATTTCCGGCATTAACAGAGTTCACCATCTTTTGAGCATCTTTACTGACTTGAGCTAAATTGCCAGAAGCAATTTCGAAGTTGTTCATGATTTTGCCCATGCGATTTTCCGCATTGATGGTTTTCGTCATTTTGTAAAGCTCATTGATCACGTCAAAGATTTTACCTGCTTCACCACCGCGCTCTGAAATCACGCCTAAAAGATCGGACGGTTTCGCGATAGGAAGAACATCACCACTAGTAACGACAGGATCTCTAGGGTCGCCGGGGAAGATGAAGACGAACTTATCACCCAGGGCTCCTTGTGTGCGAATTTCAACTTCAGAATTTTTGCGGATGCGCTCGATATATTTCGAATCGATGCTCATTGCCACGTCAAGTTTGTCTTCGGAAGGCAAGAATGTGATGTCTTGAACGTTGCCCACTGTCACACCTGACAATGAAACGACGCTACCGACAGCCAAACCTTGAACTTGTTCAAAATGTGCATGGATTTTAATGTATCTTCTAAAGAACGCTTTGTCGGCGCCCAAGAAAAAGATCGATACCAGAATCACGACGATCCCGATGGCTAAGAAAATCCCAACTTTAAGTTGTGTGCTGGAGTGTGATTCCATTAGACACTTTCCCCGTTTATAAATTGTGTCATCACGCCTGAAGGCTCCGTTTTTAATTTATCAATAGTATATTGTTCGCCAATGCGACCCTCTATAAGTAACGCAACTTTGTCACAAACAGCATAAACTGTTGGCATATCATGAGTTACCAAGATCGAAGTCACACCTTTGGCTTTCATTTTCAAGATCGACTCTTGAATACGTTTTGTATTGTATGGATCGAGACCTGCGGTCGGTTCATCGTACAGAACGACTTCGGGATGCATCATCATCGCGCGAGCCAGGCCGACACGTTTTTGCATACCGCCGGAAAGACTGCCGGGATAAAGTTTTTCTGCTGTGGCATCAAGACCGAACTCTTCCAATTGCGCACGGATTTGTGCGGCAATTTCAGATTCAGTCATCTTCGTATGTTCGCGCAAAGGATAAGCAAGATTTTCATAAACAGTCATCGAGTCGAAAAGAGCACCGCCTTGAAAAGCATAAGCGACCTTTTTTCTGACTTCGACAAGCTGACGTTCATTCATTGGCACGATGTCTTCGCCATCAATGATGATTTGGCCTTTATCCGGTTTTTCAAGACCGACAAGACTGCGTAAAAGCACGCTCTTGCCTGTACCTGATCCGCCAATAAGGCCCAAGCATTCGCCTTTGCGAACATAAAAGCTAACGCCCGCATGAACTCTTTTTTCACCGAATGACTTATGGAAGTCGATAACTTCAATATAACTCTTTTGTGGATTGCTACTCATATCATTTTCTCCACAATCCAGAAAAGTTTAGATAAGAAGAAGTCGCCGATCAAAATCAAAATAGAAGAGACAACCACGGCCTTTGTTGTCGCAATGCCAACTTCTTTAGTTCCATTTTTTACGGTTAAGCCAAAGTAACATGAAGGTATCGAAATGAATAAAGCAAAGAAGAAACTTTTTCCGAATCCTGAAAGATAGTCCGAGAGAGTTGAAGTCGTTAGAACTTTTAGAACATAAAATCCTGGATCCAAGCGAAGTTCTGTCGCGCCAATCAAAAGGCCGCCGGCATTGCCGACGACATTTGTGATACCCACAAGAATGGGAAGGACGATTAGGCAAGCTAGAACTCTAGGAATGACGATCTTGCGAATTGGTGACGTACCCAATGCACGAATTGCATCGATTTGTTGAGTCACTACCATACTGCCGATTTCAGAAGCGATCCCTGCTCCCACACGAGCCGCCAGCATCAAGCTTGTAAAGACCGGTCCCATCTCGCGAAGAATTGTTACTGCTAAAAGCTTTGGAACATAAAGCTTGCCACCAAACTTTTCTAAGCCAAGACCAAACTGCAAGCTCATCACCATGCCCGTGCTTACCGCGGTAATAACTACCAGGGGCGTCGAGCGCATACCAACTTGATAGATTTGCTCTGCTAAAAGTTTCCAATAAATTTTTGTTGTGAAAAGTTCCTTACAGATTTCACGCGTCAATAGACCTATGCCACCCAAGAAGTGCAGCATCTCGATCACAAACGCTGAAAGAGGAAGCATCAACTGAATCATTATGGAGCCTTGAAGTCTGTTTTAAATTTCTCGAAGTATTTTTGCTCGACAGAGAATTGTTTTTGCAAACCACCGTAGCTTAAAGTGTAAGTGCAGCC
Organism: Bdellovibrio sp.; assembly: GCF_036384735.1. GTDB lineage: Bacteria > Bdellovibrionota > Bdellovibrionia > Bdellovibrionales > Bdellovibrionaceae > Bdellovibrio. Next base: position 37,741 of record NZ_DASVLT010000007.1, read on the forward strand.
GTTCTTCTTGAATATCAGCAAGGCGATCTGGACGGGTACGCCATCAATTTCACCACGCGCAGTTGTTTGACGGGCCTCTCGACCATTGTATGTCAATTCTTCTGTCGCAAGAATTTTGAGCTCATTCATTGCGCTTAATGATTCAGACTCGATACTTTGTAAACTAGGATCGGCAGTACCACCACATTCAGACAGATAAGAAATTGTGTTTCCAGTATTTTTACTAAGCCATGTGCGATCGGCGTTCTGGGATTTTATTTTTTCAAAAGGCACGCCAGGTTCTGAATACTGGACATCCTTTGCAGGTGTGACTTTCCCGCCAGGAAGTTGGACGGAGACACAACTACTGAGAAGCAAACTAATGATGCAAAATCTAACAAGGTGGTTTCTCATAACGCCTATCTATCGGAATTTTCTCGCTACTAATTCAGTAGTGTGACCTGAATCAGGACCAAAGTCACTGTCATGACTTTGTCAGGCCTGACAATAATTCTATGAAACTTTTTGCCCATCTTGAACATATTTGCCAATAGACCTTCGCAAGGTGTGGCACCGTCTGTGCAATAGCACAAGTCAGGGAAAAGAAGAGGTTCAAGGAGTGAACACTTTGCGAAATCTAGTGATGGCAGGATGCCTGTTCTTTGGTCTAGCTCCAGCAATGGCGGCTCAGGTCAATGGCGCAATTAATTTTCAGGGTGATACCGTTCATCTTGAATTATCTGGTCAGCAGAACTGGGATTACGACGTCAAACGCAGCGAAAATAAAGGCAAAACCGTTGTTGAGATGACGGTTCCAGCATTGGACGATGCAACCGTTCAGTCGTTGAATAAATTTAAAAGTGACATGGTCACTGAAGTTTCTGTGAATCGCAAAGGTCCAGACGGAAAGTACTTGGTAGATTTCACGTTGTCTGGCAACAACATCGAAACATTCGATTATTTGACAGATCAACCGTCACGCTTGATCGTGGATTTCTACGTTAATCCCAATGTTGCAAAACCTGCGAAGAAGCAATCGGTTTCCAGAAAAGAGACGGAAGAAAAATCCAAGGAAGATAAGCGCACGAAAGTAATAGCAAAAGCTAAAACAGAAAAAGGCAGAAAACCTGCTGCTGCAGACGTATTGACGATAGCAAACCAAGGTGTTGCTGTTACTCAAAATGATGAGTCTGTAGAACATAAAGGTATTTTCGATGGCGGCGATCCCGATTACGAACGCTTCTCGATCAAGCCTTACGATATCAAAGAAGACTCCATCATTCGTTCTAAAGACAACTATTATATTGGTTTCCCAATGTTGGAAACTCCCGTGAGCTATTGGGAGAAAATCAAGACAACTCCTACGGTGTATGAAATAGCGCCGAAGTCCACAGAAGAAAATAAACAAGCTCGTTTGCTTTTAACTCTTTTTGAAAAAGAGCGTTACGGCGTTTTCCTTAAGACCCAACAGTGGTTCAAAGAAAAATATCCAAAATCTGAATACAACGAAATCATCGATTTCATGACAGCTGATGTTCACTTGGCGTTGTCAAAGCAACCTGAATATCAAAGAAGTTATGACGAAGCGATGCAAAAATATAAAGAGGCGATCACGAAATATCCGAAATCTCCTCTTGCAGAACGTACTTCACTGAAGTTGGGTTATCTGTCTTTAGAGCATGGTGATAACTTGGGTGCGCTTCGTTTGTTCAAAGAACATATCGACAACAAAAATTTTGGTGGAAAAGAATCTTTGTCTAAAGATCTGGCTCGCATGGGCATGGGTTTGGCCTTCATGCGTTTGAATAAATGGGAAGATGCGGTCGCTCAGTTTGACGACATCGAGAAAAATTCGACTCATCGTGATTTGAAGGTGGAGGCGGCTTATCGTCGTGGTGACGTGTGGATCAAAGCACGTAATTATGCAAAGGCTGTCGATGAATATCAAAAAGCTTTGAAGAAATATCCTGAAGGTCAAAGCTACTATCCAAATGCCTACTACAACCAAGCAGAGTCTTTGTTCGGTATGGAAAAATATCCGCAAAGTTTGGATTTGTATCGCGACTTTGTTAAAAAATTCCCATCCAGCGATCATGCTCCATTTGCAATGACTCGTATGGGTGAGTTGCTTGAAATCTTGGGCGCGGATAAATCCCGCGTGATGGGCGCCTATTTAGAGACTTACTTCCGCTATGGTGAAAATCCAAGTGCGGTTGTTGCGCGTCTTCGTTTGCTTTCAGCTCGCATGAAGGGCATGAAGCCAAAAGAAACTGAAAATGCCGTAAAGGAAATCATGTCTTTGGCGAAGAAAGTAGATCTTCCCAAGATGGAACAATTCGCAACGGTCATGGTGGCTGACGGTTACACTCAACGTGGTGAATTCGATAAGTCCATCGATCTTCTTTCTAAATATTATAAAGAGCATCCAAACACAGTCGATGTTCCTTTGATGACTCAAAGAATTGTTGCGAATATCAATAACAAACTTGAGTCACAAGTGAACGATGGCGACTTCATCGGCGCTTTGAAAACGCACAGCAAGTATTCAGATAGCTGGTTAAAGAACTCGAAACGTCTAGACACGAAATTCAATGTGGGGCGGGCATTCGAAATGGCTGGCGTTCCTGTCGAATCAGAAAAATATTATAAAGATGTTTTGAATCGCGTGTATTCAATCCGCGGAACGAATGAAGCAAAAGAAGTCAGTGTTAAGGAAAAAGTACCTTCTGAGGATGAGTTGAACTTGCGCTTGGCTGCGGTTTCTTCCGCGGAACAAAAATACAATCAAGCTTATGAAAATTTGAAAAACGTGAAGTCACCGGAGAAGCTTTCCGAGACGGAACAGATCGAACGCGTGAATATCGCAGTCCGTTTGCTTGAAAGACGTGGCGATACAGAATCAGCAATTCGCTATTTGGGCGAACTTCTTCGCACATGGAAAGGCCAACCGGCACTTGTGGCAGAGCCTTATTTAAAATTGGCCGAGCTTCAATTGAAGCAAGGTAAAAAAGACGAGGCGATTCAGGCTTTGGGCATGATCGACAAGTTGGCGCAAGATTCAGATCATGTGTCACCAGTGACTCATGCAAAAGCTCTTGAAATGATGGGTGACACGTATTTGGCGAAAGGTTCAAAAGACCAAGCCATTGATGCTTACCAAGAGCTTCTTGATAAGTATGAAGAGACACGTCCGTTGTCATCAATCCGTTACAAGTTAGGCCAAATTTATTTCAAACGCGGCGACGTTCAACAAGCTGCTGAAACCTGGAATGAATTCAAAGGCTCAAAAAGTGGTTTCTGGAAAGATCTGGCCCAGGAACAACTTAAGAATTCCGAATGGCGTGACGGATACAAAAAATATATCAAACGAATTCCAGCAATGTCTGAAAGAGAAAGTAAGTAGGAGAGTAGATGTCGTACTTTGATTTTGATGCTCTACATATCGAAGACAGAAAAATGAACGAAACCAAACAGTTGAGTCTTCAATTGGCTGGAACGCAAGCAAGTCTTCTAATTGTAGGTGATGCTGGTGTAGGTAAAACAAGCTTGGCTCGTTATGTTTACACTAAGAGTCGTTCTCCACGTCTGTATGTTTTGGAGTGCAAAAACGCTGGCGGCTTTGATTTCTCTAGAGTCGACGGTGGCACTTTATTGATAGAAGATTTGGATTGCGCTTCAGCTGTAACTCAAGCCGAGCTGATGAAACTAGCAGAACGCACCGATGGCACAAGACCAAGATTCATTTCTACATCTCGTCGTGACATTCGCGCGATGGTGAAACAAGAACAATTCCGTCAGGATTTATTCTATAAAGTAGCCGTTGTTCATTTGGAAATTCCACGTTTGGAAGATCGCACTGCGGATTTCCAAAACATTGTGGCATTTATTTTGGAAGTTTCGCAGATCATGCACGGCAAGCAAGGTCTTGTACTTTCAGCAGATGCTTACGCGCGTTTGCATGGTTGGAACTGGCCGGGAAATATCCGTGAACTTGAAAACGTGATCGAAAGATCCGTGGTTCTTGCAAAAAATTCAACGATCGGCCCTGAATCAATTCAATTTGAAGCAGTCGCCGACGAAATGGCTGTGGATTTTGCCCCAGGCATGTCCCTTTCTGAGGTCGAGAAGCGTCTCATTTTACAGACCTTGGAGTTGACGGCTCAGAACCGCACTCGTGCGGCTCAAATGTTGGGAATCAGCATTAGAACTTTGAGAAACAAACTCAATGAGTATAAGGAGGGTGTTGTATGAGTGGAGATCTTTTCGATAAAACCACGAATGCCTTAGCGACCTCACTGCGCATGAGGCAGATCCGAAACAACGTCACGGCATCGAACATTGCGAATGCTGAGACGCCGGGCTACCATGCAAAAAAAATGGATTTCGAAGACGCTTTGAGCCGTGCATTGGATATGGACGGCATGAACTCTTTGAGCACCAGCAGCCCGGATCACTTCGCTGTTGGTGGCATTTCTGCCGCAAAAACTCGTCCCGATATCTATGAAAATCCAGAGGGCGCCGTAAATAACGATGGCAACACTGTGGATCTAGAGAAAGAAATGTCTGCGTTGGCTGAGAATGCCATCATGTACAAATCTGCTCTGCAATTGATTAATAAAAAAATGGCGGCACTTAAATACGCGGCCGGCGATGGTCGTTAATTTTTAGAATTTGAGAGTGAAGCGCAGGACGCGCTGGAGTAACTTAAATGGCAGATTTTTTAACAGGGATGAGAATTAGCAGCAGTGGTATGGCGGCGCAAAGAATGCGCATGAATACGATTGCCAGTAACATTGCTAACATCAATACCACTCAAACTCCTGAGGGTGGTCCTTATCGCAGAAAAGACGTGGTCTTTGAATCCATGCCTGATGCGAAAAACTTTGGCGAGATTTTCACTGGTACAGACCCGCAAGGAAACATGCAGAGGGTCCAGGTTTCCGATGTTATCTCGGATCGTAAAGCTCCGTTGCTTAAGTATGAACCGGATCATCCTGATGCGAATGCGGATGGTTACGTGGCCTATCCAAATATCAATCTCATGGAAGAAATGACCAATATGATACAGTCATCGCGTTCCTATGAGGCCAACGTAACAGCTCTTCAAGCCTCTAAAGACATGGCAATGAGCGCGCTGGAGATCGGCCGCTAAACCGCTAGCAACTTGACGGTCGAGGCTGGTTAGGAGAGGGAAAATCATTCCTGGACCAGGCTGAAAAAGCAGGAAATTTGAGTACGTTTAGATTACTATTTTATAAGGGAAAGAGGTGAAGCCATGGAAGGTTTTACTGTCGGAAATGCAAATAGATTCCTCGACACTGGAAGCCTTCGTGATTCCAAATCTTTGACAGTCGAGGGTCCTTCATCCGTTGGTTCGACATCAAATGCAGAAGGCGGTAAGAGCTTCGCTGACACCTTGAAAGACGCTGTGAACTCTGTGAACGAATTGCAAAAGTCATCTGACACTTTTGCTCAGAACGTTGCGACAGGAAAAACAGACGACGTCGCTGGAGCGATGATCGCTGCCGAACGCGCAGACATCGCATTGAGAGTGATGGTCCAAGTACGTAACAAGATCATTGATGCGTACCAAGAAGTTATGAAAATGCAGGTTTAGTTTTTAGTTTTGATCGTGGGGAAGTTTCGTCGCAAGTGACCAGTACGGAAAAGCGAACGACGAAAAGTAGACTTTAATGCTTCGGCGGATTTCGAAGCGTAAGTAGGAGTGGGCCTTGAACAAAATTTTCGGTGGATTGGTTGTCCAGTTTCGCGAGTTCTTTAAAAACTTAGGACCAACCAAACGACTTTCAGTCATAGCGGTATCAGTGATTGCCCTTGTGGCTTTGTGTACGATGCTGTTCATGGCTTCGGGTAGGGACTATGTTGCTCTTTTCACAAATATCCCTACAGAGCAGGTTTCTACAATTGTCGCTAAATTGAACGAAAAGAACATCCCCTTCCAACTTCGTGACGAAGGCAAAACAGTTGCCGTTCCTAAAGAGCTTTTACATTCAACACAAATGACGTTGATGGCTGAAATCGGTTCTCCGAAAATGGGAACGATCGGTCTTGAGCTTTTTGATAAGCAGGATTTCGGCGTAAACTCTTACGCACAAAAAATTAATTACCAACGTGCCCTTCAAGGTGAGTTGATGAGAGCCATCAACACTTTGACAGCGGTAAAACAATCTAAAGTTATCTTAGCCTTGCCTGCGAAAAAGACTTTCCTTGAGGAAGGTGGTCAACCATCAGCTTCGGTCGTGGTTGAACTTCATCAGGGTAAGGAATTGAGTGCGGATCAAGTTCGCGGTATCCGTTACCTAGTTGCCAATGCTGTTGAAGGTATGGATCCAGATAAAGTCGCGGTTCTTGATGAACGCGGTAAAGTTTTGACTCGAACATCTGACGGTTCTACCGGTGGTTCGAACGAACTTTTGGACCTAAAAGCAAAAGTTGAACACGATTTAGAAGATCGTATCGAAGACATTTTGTCTAAAGTTGTAGGTCATGCGAAAGTCGTGGCTAAAGTAGATGCGCAATTGAATCACAGAGTGATTTCCTCTGTGGAAGAGGTTGTAGATCCAGATAAAACGGCGATCAAGTCGCAACAATCTGAAGAGGAATCTTTGGATGGTGCAAGATCAAATCCATCTGGAATTCCAGGATCTCGCTCGAATATTCCTGGTGCCGAAGATAACAATGGCCAAACAGGATTCAAACAAGACGTAAAAAAAGAACTTAAAACAATTAACTATGAAGTTCCTAAAACAGTTCGTAACATCCGCGAAACTGCCGGAAATCTAGAGCGAGTAAGTGTTGCCGTTGTTGTGGATGGCGTAACCACGACAACGACGAAGCCGGATGGCACAACAGAAACAAAATGGGCTCCTCGCTCAGCGGAAGAAGTAAAAAAATACGAAGACTTGATCAAGAGCGCTATCGGATTCAACGCGGCTCGTGGGGACTCTGTCAAAGTAGAAACAATTCAGTTCCAACCTGAAGACTTCTCGGAGGCAGAAAAAATCCTGACTACGCTTGAGCGTAAGAAGTTGATCCATGCTTTGTTCAAATGGGCTTTGCTTGGTTTCTCGTTGGCTTTGTTCTTCTTCATCGTGGTTCGTCCATTCATGCAATGGATCACGGACAGCTTCCAAGACTCTGTGGAGGAAATGCTTCCACGTACCATCGAAGAATTGGAAGAGTTGCAGTCCGTCGATAACACACTTCCTGGTATGTCTACAGCCCTTCCTGTTCTGCAGGAATCGATAGATCCAGAGAAAGCTGAAAGTGAATTACTTAAAGATCGCATTATGGCTTCGATGAGCCGTGATGAAGAAAAAGCAGCAAATGCATTTGGTATGTGGCTCGTTAGGAAGGATGGCTAATGAAACTTCATAAGGCCGATAACATTGAGTATGAAAATCTAAAAGGCTTTGATAAGGCCGCGATCCTGATCAATTACTTGGGACGTGATGCTGTTAAAGTTCTTCTTCGTCGTATGGATGATGCGGATATTCGTAAGCTGATCAATCAAATGAGCAAGCTGCGTGTTGTTCCTGTACACGTTACAAAACGTGTCTTGGAAGAATACTATGAAATGATTTCGGAAACTGAAGACTATATCTTCTCTGAAGATATCTCTGCTAAAGATACAATCGTAGATGCTTTGGGTGAAGAACGTGCCCGCGGTATCCTGGGTGGTTTGAATATCACTTCGGGCGGTTCGCGCTCGTTGGAATCCCTCGAGATGGTGGATGCGAAATCCTTGGCAACGTTCCTTGTGAACGAACATCCGCAAACTGTTGCGGTGATCTTGGCTCACTTGGAGCCAGAGAAAAAAGGTGAGGTTCTAAAACGTCTTCCTGAGGCATTGCAGGCCGAAGTCGTTTTGCGTATGGCGAACCTTGAGCACGTGGATCCAGAGTTGATCGCAGAGATCGACCGCGTGTTAAAGAATCAATTATCAAATACAGCAACTGTGGAACAAGCAAGTCTTGGTGGTGTTCAGCCGGTGGCAGAGATGCTCAACGTTATGGACAAGAACACAGAGACTGCGATCATGTCGCGCTTGGAAGAAAAAGATCCTCTTCTTGCGGAAGAGATTCGCAAACTTATGTTCGTATTCGACGATATCGTCAAAATCGACGACCGTGGAATTCAAACTCTTCTCAAAGAGGTTCCGAACGACAAGCTTTTGCTTGCTCTCAAAACTTCAAGCGAAGAGATCCGTACCAAAATATTCAAAAATATCTCGGCTCGTGCGGCAGAGATGTTACGCGAAGACTTGGGCAACATGGGACCTTCTCGTTTGTCAGACGTCGAGTCTGCGCAACAGGAGATCGTCAATGCGGCTCGCCGTTTAGAGGCCGAAGGAAAAATCCTGATTGCAAGAGGCGGTTCAGAAGATGCCATGGTCTAATAGCAGCCCAGGTAATGGGCCTGTTCGCAAAGCGAAGTCTGTTCTGTCCAAAGAGTTGGCGGATCAAACCGTATTGGAATTCGTTCCAATGCGCTTTGACCTTGGAACTCCGGATCCAGCGATGGGCTATTTAGAACAAAAGCAAAAAGGTTCGGACTTCCGCATGAACGACGCGGTTCGCGTGCAAACGGGGATCGATCAAGTCGAGAAAATCAGCGAAGAGGAAAAGGTCGAAGCGGCAGCTCTAGAAAAGCTAAAAGAGATTCAAGAGCAGGCTTACCGAGAAGCTTATCAGTTAGGCCTTGAAGAAGGTCGCAAAGAAGCTTTCGAAGCGGTTTCTGCTGAAATTACAGAACGTATGGCGACGATGGATACTCTTCTTCTTGGTATTAAAGAATTAAAAAAAGAATTATCTTCATTCAATGAGTCTCACTTGGTGCAGCTGACTTTCCAAATGGCAGCGCGCTTGGCGAAGACTCAGCTAGAGGGAAATAACGAAGCCATGATTCAGATTCTTCGTGATGCTGTGGGCCTGGCTCAAGACGAAGAAGAAATCACCGTGCACGTTTCCCAATCTCAATTCGAATTTATGGAAGAGCTTAAAAAAGAAACGGCTCGCGAGTTTGAGTTTGCGAAGAAAATCCGTTTCGAACCAAATTCTGATATTACGGATGGCGGTTGTATCGTTGAAACCAATTACGGTGAAGTCGATGCGCGTACCGAACAGCGTATTCAACAGCTTTGGGCGACTCTTTCTGAAAATATGCCTAAGGTCAAAAACAAGGTTGCTAGCTAATGAGTGAGTTCGAACTCAATCTCGAAAAGTATTCTGATATTGTCAGTTCAATCCACTTAACCCGCGATAGCGGAAAAGTGACTGAAGTGAATGGAATGCTTATCAAAGGCTACCTTCCAGGTGCTAGTGTTGGAAGTATCGTGCAGATCAATCCCGCAGGCACTGACAAATCTTTCTTAGCCGAGGTTGTTGGTTTCAAAGACAAACACGTATTGATGATGGCCCTCAATGATATGAGAGGCGTCGCTTTAGGTTCTAAGATCATATTATCTCGCCAAATTGCGACGGTTCGCGCCGGTGAAGAGCTTTTGGGGCGTGTGGTGGATGGCTTGGGGCGTCCCTTGGATGATAAGGGCGAAATTGAAAATTTCCGTGAAATTCCTTTGTACAGTGAGGTTCGCAATCCCCTGGCTCGCAGACCTATTCGCGAACCTATTGATGTTGGGATTCGTTCTATTAACGGAGCATTAACCGCTGGTCTAGGTCAGCGTGTCGCAATTATGGCAGGTTCCGGTGTGGGTAAGTCCGTCCTTTTAGGGATGATGGCTCGAAATACCAGTGCCGACGTGAACGTGATTGCCATGATCGGTGAACGTGGCCGTGAGGTTCGTGAATTCATCGAGCATGATTTGGGCCCGGAAGGTATGGCCCGCTCTGTGGTGGTGTGCGTGACGAGTGATCAAAGTCCTCTTCTTAGAATGCGTGGCGCTTACGTGGCGACAGCCATGGCCGAGTACTTCTGCTCGCAAGGGAAGAATGTTCTTTTGATGATGGATTCCATCACGCGCTTTGCAATGGCCCAACGTGAAATCGGTTTGAGCACTGGTGAGCCGCCTTCTCAAAAAGGTTATACTCCAAGTGTATTTGCAACTTTGCCAAAATTATTAGAGCGAGCGGGCTCTTTCGAAGGCGAAGGCAGTATTACAGGTTTCTATACGACGCTTGTTGAAGGCGACGACATGAACGATCCTATCGGGGATTCCGTTCGTTCCATCGTAGATGGGCATATTGTTTTGAGTCGTGCGTTGGCGGCTCGTGGACACTTCCCGGCTGTTGATGTCATGCAAAGTGCAAGTCGTGTGATGAAAGCTGTAGCTTCTCCTGAACACGTGAAATTGGCGCAAAAACTTCGTGAAACATTGGCTGTTTATAAAGATGCAGAAGATTTGATCAACATCGGTGCTTACAAGCCAGGATCGAATCCAAAAATTGATAAAGCTGTGAAAGTCATCGATCAGGTCAACGACTTCTTAAAACAAAGAGTTGAAGATCCGACCAACTTCACAAGCACTGTTCGCATGATGCAACAGATATTAATGAACGCTTGAGGCTGTTAAAAAAGGCCCATTTCCTCGAAAAATGATAGGCAGGATGCCTGGAGTAAGTTTTGAAATTCAAATTTCCTCTGCAAAAAGTTATGGATCATCGCAAGGTCAAGGAAAGCCTTGCCCAAAAGGATTTTCAGGATGCTGTTAACATCTTGAATGAGCAGCAAGCTATTTTGGATAAAATGAATCGTGACGTTCAAGAGGCCCATGCTCGTGCTGGAACACTAGCGCAGATGGGCGGTGCCCAAGGTCCAGCTCTTTCGCAGATCAATGATTTCCTCAATGGACAAAAACTTCGCATTGCCCATCAGGTGCAAAAAGTTCAACAGGTCGAGAAATTGGTCGAGGCCAAGAGAGAGCTTTTGCGACAAGCCGCTCTAGACTATAAAATTATGGAGAAGATGCGGGAAAATAAGTTCGAGGAATACAAAGCCGAACGAATTTCCCAAGATCAAAAAGAGATGGATGAACAAGCCATTCTGCGCTTTAAAGCTGTGAAGGAATCATAAGTCGATGAAGAACGGATACGATCAATTCTTTAAGAATGCTCGAAAAGCTGCTGACGAAAATGGTGGTGGAATGAAGTTCCACAAAAATCCTGCACCTCGTTTGCAACTTGATCTTGCATCTGAAGACATTGAACAGCAAATCCGCCGTCGTATGAAAATGACAGCTCCAAAAAGAAAAAAGAAAAAGCCGGTACCTTGGAAAATGATGAGCGTGTCTTTCCTAGGATTGCTTGTTGCCTTGTGGGGAGTTTACAACCACGAGCAAGTTGAGCAATTGGCGAAACGTGTGGAATTCACGCTGACAGGGGAAGCGGTTGCGGAGAACACACCCGCTAAGCCAGCTGCCAAAGAATCTACAGCGAAAGATGAAAAAGCTGCGACGACAAGCGATTCCAAAGACGGTCGTACTCCAGCCGATGATAAGTCCGATAAAACAGCGGCGATGTCTGCTGATGATCTTGACCACTTAACGAAATTGAATGATCGCAAAAAAGAACTTGATGCTCGTGAAGAAGAACTGAATCGCCAAGAGGCGGAACTACAAGCGCAAAAAATTGAAATGGATAAACGACTCAAAGAGCTTGAAGAGATGCGCGGCAAAATCTCTTCAATGCTAGAAGAACGTGTCAAGGCTGACGACCAGAAGATCGATACCTTGGTACAGATGTACTCCAATATGAAGCCCCCTCAAGCGGCCAAAGTCTTTGAGACAATGGACGAGGATTTGGTGGTTGAAATACTTGGTCGTATGAAAAAGAAAAATGCTGCTGATATTATGAATTTATTAAAACCAGAAAAAGCTCAGATTATCACTGAGAAGTACGCTGGGTATAAACGGCGCTAATGCGCACAGTGCTGCAGCGACGGCAGTCGCGAAAGCTGAAATAACTTCGTTCCAAGGAAGGAGGAAGGTTTGTTAAATACAGTCGGCCCCCAAATGGTGGGTGCGACCGATTTGAAGTCGATGTCTTCTGCAAAGACATTTGAAAAAGACTTCAAGGGTTCCGGAGCTGAATCTTCATTCGGGAAGACTCTGCAAGACAAGCTGAATAATAATCCAGTGAGTCCGAAAGATCCGAAGGAATTAAAAGATTCTCCACGGCAGGAAGCGAAAGCGAAGGATCGTGAAGACAATGACGATTCTGAACAGAAGCCCACAACCGAGGACAACGGGAAGACGGAACAAAAGGTTGCAAAACCGGATGGGAATGTAAAAAAGAAGTCGGCGAATCGACAACAGGCTATAAAAGAATTCATGGACTCTTTCGAGAGTGAATTTGAGATCCCTCCCACACGACTTGTGGAAGCGATGGCCAAGTTGGACGACAGCCAACTGAAAGAATCCCCAGAGAAAACAGCAGATGCTGTGGTGAAGAACTTGGGTTTAGACGACGCTCAGGCTGATAAAGCCCGTGCGATGTATGCATCCATGCTCCTACAGCTTCAACAAACACAACAGCCTCAAAGACCAATGCCGGAAATGGCACTGGGTGGTGGTTTGGCGTCTCAACAAGGCGTCCAAGCACGTGTTGCTGCGGCTCAAGAACAAAAAACGATGATGGGATCCTCAATTGAGCATCTCAACAAAAAGTTTTGGATGAATGAGCAAGCTGCACCAACGGCGATGCCAACTCTTGATGGCAATTTGGCGCAAAAAATCACGATGGATGACTCTGCATTGGCAGCCGACGGCACCGATGCGGCCGCTCTTGATGTGATGGGTAAAGGTGCTCAAGTTCCAGAGATGCCTCAGGCGCAACAGGCAAAGGTGCCGCAGCTTCCTCCGCATTTGCAAGGTCAGATGCAGGACACGATGTCGCCAGCTCTTTTGGCTGCTCTTGCAGCTAAGAAAGCGGCAGCTCAGCAAAGGGCAGCTGGTGAAGCTGGTGAGGACTCTCCAGAAATGAATGGCGAAATGGCGACGGGTGTGGAGGCTCCGCAAGCTGGAAAGGCTTTGCAAGGTCCGCAAGCTCAAAATGTTGTTCAAGGAAAAGCGACGGCGCAAGAGTTCCTGCAACAGCAACAACAAGATCCTCAAGGACAGTCGTTCATGCAGAACCAGAAAGAGTTCGCGCAAAAAGCGACGGGTCACGAGAAAGATTTTGTAAAGGGTAAGCTCACTGCGAAAGCGGCCGAGTTTAAAACCGCAATGACAGGAATGGAAGGCCAAGGTCTTCAAGGTATGCCAATGAAGGCAGATGCTTTGAAGTTCGATCCGATGGCTCCAGCTCCAGTAGCGGCTCCCGTGGCTGGTCAACACAATGCCGAAAATGAAGCAGCTGTGAAGCAGTTGATGAATCAAGCTCAATACTTGATTAAAAACGGCGGCGGCGAGATGAAAGTTCAAATGACCCCAGAGGGCATGGGAACTGTTCATCTGAAAGTAATGCTTGAAAACGGCAAAGTGAACCTTCAGATGTCAGCGGATACTCAAGAGGCGAAAAAGACAATTGAGTCTAGTCTAGCTGAACTGAAAACCAGTCTTGCTGCCCACAAGCTCTCGGTAGAAAATGTAAAGGTTGATGTGGTGAATTCCGCGTCGGCAGATACTGCGACTCAAAACCAAACCAATATGAACGGACACGGTCAAAGAGATCAACGTCAATTCTGGAACCAGTTCAATGATAACTTCGGCAACCAGGGACGTCGTGAAGCTTTGGCAGATTTCCAAAACATCAAAGGTTATGGTGGAAAGCGCGCAGATCCTTTGCAGCCGATCGAGACAGCAAACGCAAAATCAAGCGTTCGCACTGTGAACGGCAAAGGCAGTGGACTAAATTTGGTAGCGTAGTCAGCGGAAGCCGGCAGAGCGGCAGCTGAAGCAACACGGCGGAGGCCGGCAGAGCCACAGCGCCGGAAGGCGCGAAGGCTGAAGCAACTTTTAAATGGAGAAGACGAAATGACAATGGTAAATGCTAAATTGGGAGTGAATGCGTTCGGTGCGACTTCGGCGAAACCTGAAAGTACAAACAACGCAGCGAATACAATCAGTGCCCAAGATAGAGTAAAAACCGGCGAGGAAGATGTTGGCTCGGTCGCCAATAAACTTGCAGATCCCAATTGGACAGATCCTTCTAAGAAAGTTCGCACTGTAGGTAATCCAAATTTGGATAAAGATGCTTTCTTCAAATTGATGCTTGCACAAATGAAGAATCAAGATCCGACGAATCCGATGAAGTCACATGAGATGGCGGCTCAATTGGCGAACTTCTCGTCACTCGAGCAAATGCAGAACATGAACAAGACACTTGAAGAATTGAAGAACGCACAAAAGCCTTCTGAAAATTTCCAAGCGTTGAACTTGATTGGTAAAGCCGTTGCTGGTGACTCTTCAAAAGTGATGCGCGGACCAAACGACAAAGAACACGATTTCCGTTTTTCTCTTCCAATGGAATCAAGCGAAGTCACTGTGAAAGTGCGCGATTCTGATGGCAACGTTGTTCGTACGTACAATCTGAAAGGATTGAAGAAGGGTGATAACAAACTCACTTGGAATGGCGAAGACGAAAGAGGCATGAAAGCTCCGGCAGGAGAATATCAATTCATGGCAGAAGCAAAAACTTCTGACGGAAAAAAATTGGGAATCAAAACAGACTTCGAAGGAGTGATCACGGGAGTCAGCTATTCTGGTGAAGGCCCTATCTTGAACGTAGGGAACCAAGCGATTCGCTTCAGAGACGTAAAAAAGATCACAGACCCACGTCTTATGAACAACGACCAGAAAGTAAATGATGTTACAAACCTAGACTTGAAGAAAGGTGATGTCACAGCGCAAACTAAAAAAGAGGGGAACGTAGAGTCACAAAAGACTTCCACTACTCCATCGCCTGTAGCAAAATCTAAGATCATGGATACCGTGGGTTTGTCCCGAGACATGATGGAGAAGATCGCTAAGGAGACGATGAAGTAAGATGGTTGACTTAAAGAAGATACAGACATTCGATCAACTCATCCCGAAGCAACCGGGTAAGGTTCAACAACCTGACCTTGGCGGAGCGGGACCTTCCTTCAAGGACGCCTTGGAGCAAGTCGGCGGAGTCAACAAACCGCAAGGCTTGAATCAAGTGAATCCTCAAGGGCTAACAAAGCCTTCTGAAGGAGTGAAGTTTTCGAATCACGCAATTGAGCGTATGAGAACTCGAGGCATTAGTTATAGCCCCGAAGACATCACGAAGCTTAGTGACGCGATTTCGAGAGCTGCGGCGAAAGGTTCAAAGGATTCATTAGTGTTAATGAATGACTCTGCACTGATCGTCAGCGTGAAGAACAACACTGTTGTCACAGTGATGGACAAGAATGCATTGAAAGAAAATGTGTTCACGAACATCGACAGCACAGTGGTGATCTAGGGCGCAAATTCTGCGAAGCTGTCCCGAAGTGACAGATAGCGGAAAAGACCGAAACATATGATGTGTTGAGGTTGGTTTTAAAAACTAAATATTAGGGCTGGTCCTCGTAGAGGAGGCCCTCCAAAACGGTGGTTCTCGACTAGAACTGCCAACGACATGGAGGTCACATGGGTATTCTTTCTTCATTGTACACGGGTGTGTCTGGTATGACGGCTCAGGGCGAAGCCCTAGGCGTTATCGGTGACAATATCGCCAACGCGAACACTGTCGGTTTCAAAGCGAGCCGCGCAGAATTCCAAGATATTATCTCTAAAAACTTAAAAGGTATCCTTGGTGGTAACCAAATTGGTCGCGGTGTTAAGATCGGTGCGGTAAACCCAATCCTTTCTCAAGGTAACGTGGATGCAACTGAAAAAGTAACGGACCTTGCGATCTCTGGCGATGGTTATTTCAAAGTAAAAGGTTCAGATGGTGAATCTTATACTCGTGATGGTTCTTTCCACTTTGACCGTGAAGGTTACCTAGTAACAAACGACAATCAAAAAGTTCAGGGTTTCTCGACTGATGATAAAGGGAATATCTTGAATAAATTGACTGACATCAAATTCCCTCGCGCATTGATTCCAGCGAAAGCTACTAAAGAAATCAAGTTGGACCTTAACTTGGATTCTCGTATGGAAGCCAATAAGAAATTCGATATCAAAGATCCATACTCGACTTCTCACTACTCTACAGGTGTTGAGATGTACGACTCTCAAGGTAATAAGCACTTATTGAGCTTGTTCTTCAATAAGACAGCAGACAGACAATGGGAATACAAAGGCCTGGTTGACGGTAAAGAAGTTACTGGCGGCGAAGAAGGCAAACTGTCTCAAGTATGTTCTGGTAAGTTGGAGTTCACCGTTGACGGTAAACTTGATAGCAACACAATGACTTCATCTAATTTCAACTTCAAGGGCGGTGCTCTTCAAGGACAAGAAATTAAAATCAACTTCGGTGACGCTATTAAAGACGGCGGTAAAGGTATCGACGGTACTAAGCAATATGGTAAGAACTCTGACCTTATCTCTTGGCATCAAGATGGAGCAGCTGCAGGTACAATCACGAACTTGTCATTCTCTGACGAAGGCGTGTTGACGGCAGTTTACTCTAACGGTCAAGCACAAGACTTGGCGCAAATCGCTCTTGCGAAATTCGAAAATCCAGAAGCGATGTTTAAAGTTGGTAACAACCGTTTGAAAGAATCTAGAGATTCTGGAACTCCTTCTATCGGTGGCCCGGGCACTGCAGGTCGCGGCAAATTGTTCGCGAAATCCCTTGAGAGATCTACTGTGGATCTAGCAACTGAGTTCGTAAACATGATCCAAAATCAACGTGGTTTCCAAGCCAATGCGAAGACAATCACAACAACGGATGAGCTTCTTAACGAAGTAATCCAATTGAAACGATAATTGCATTAGTTAAATAGCTCATCTGTAATTGGATGAGCTTTAACTGAGATAAGTAATTTTAAGTAAGCTTTTAATGGGGTCTTCACAGCTCCCGCTGTGAGGCTCTAGTAGATCTAAACCAAACCATGTCGAAACAGGCTCTCTGACCCGGAGCCTGTTTTTTTTTATTTGGCAATCACCTTTCGTTTGGTTTCAGATTTCTTCTCGGCAATCTTACTCGGCACAGCGATTAAATGTCTGTAATAATGGGGCTTTTTGCCATATTAATTAAAAATCGGCCTTTTGTTTAGAAACATTCCTGATATACACTGGCGCCAGAAATTAAACGCACGTAACAAAGGTGACTCCGAATGAGATGCTTAGTTGTTGAAGACGATAATGAGATTGCAACGATTGTAAAACAAGGCCTTGGCGAGCTTGAAGGCGAAGTGGAAGTTGAATCCAACGGCCGTCGCGCTTTCGAAAGAGCTTTGACTAATCATTACGATATCATCGTGTTGGATTTGATGCTGCCTGAAATGGATGGTTACACATTCGCAAAGTCTCTTCGTGAAAAAGAAGTGAACACTCCAATCCTCATCTTGAGTGCTCTGCGTGAGCTTGATGATCGCCTTAAAGGCTTAAGCATGGGTGGCGATGATTATCTTACGAAACCTTTCGCGATGGCTGAATTGCAAATTCGCGTGAAGAATCTTTTGAAGCGCGCTCAAAAAGCTTCCGAAGTGACTCAATTGGTTTTCCAAGATTTGAAATTGAACCGCTTGAACCGTGATGTGGTCCGTGCGGGAAGAAAATTGGATCTTCAAGAGCGTGAATTCGTTCTTCTTGATCTTTTCATGAGCAATCCAAACAAGATAATCGGTAAACAGACTATCCTGAAGGAAGTTTGGAATTATGATTTTGATCCACAAACAAATGTGGTAGACGTATTGGTATGCCGTCTCAGAAACAAGCTGGAAAAAGATTTCCCTACACGCCTAATCTATACAGTCAGAGGTGTAGGATATGTTCTTAAGTCGTCTTAAGCCGACGCTGTTCCGAATCAGTACTAAATTAACGTTCGCGTATTCTTTAGTACTGATTCTTAGTTCTACGCTGATTTTCAGTTATCTATACTTTCAAATTACCCGCGCGCTTCAAGAACAGGAGCGCACGGTTCTTCAAAGTAAACTCGAAGAATATAGCAACCGCATCGAGATTCGTGGACTCAAGGAGTTCGACGAATACTTTAAGTACATCCCGAACTACGATCGAGATGCGGCTTTGCTAGTAGGTGTTTTCTCGCCTCGAGAAGAGACCCTGTTTTTTCACGAGCCTTTCCCAAGCTTTAAAGTCGATATGAACTCTTTGAAAAAAGAGATGAGTCTGCAAAACGCACATAGCAGTTTTGCTCTTTCTTTGCCTGAACAACATGGTCACGAAGCCATTATGATTCTTGGTAAGAGTTTGAAAGACGGTAGCCGTGTCGTAGTTGCAAAAAGCACCGAGGGCTTGGCGGCCCAGCTTCGTAATTTACAAAAAATTTTCTGGTGGTCTTTGATTCCGGTGGCTTTTATTGGATTCCTAGGTGGTTTGTTGCTTTCGAACTCTACGCTAAGCCCGGTCCGTGAGATCATCAACTCGATGAAAAAGATCGATGCTGGTGCTTTCAATACTCGCGTTCCGATCGGTGGCAGTGACGATGAGTTGGAAGAACTAAAAATCCTATTCAATAAGATGCTGGATAAGATCGAAAACCTGGTGAATGGACTTAAAGAAGCCTTCGATCACTTGGCCCATGATATTCGTACTCCAGTGACTCGCTTACGTGGTCGTGCGGAAATTGCTCTGACAAGTGAAGGGGACATCGAGTCTTACCGTGAAGCTTTGCAAAGCTGCTTTGAAAACTCGGATAAGATTCTTAATTTCCTACAGGTATTGACTGATATTACTGAGGCAGAAAACCGCAGTAAAAGATTGAAGCTTGAAAAGAAATTTATCAGTGATTTGGTTCGCGAGATCATGAGTTTATACGAGATGGCTTTTGAAGAAAAAGACATCCGTGTCGTACAAAAGCTGGATAATCATGACTGGGCCATGGTGGATGCTCGTCTGATTAGCCGAGTGATCGCGAACTTGCTGGATAATGCGCATAAGTACACACCCGCCGGTGGTGTTGTAACAATAGAAACGATCAACCAAACTGAACATGTCATTCTTCGAGTGACTGATTCGGGCCCGGGGATCGCAGCGGATGAACACTCGATGATTTGGCAAAAACTATATCGCAGTGACAAAAGCCGCTCTGAATATGGAATGGGATTGGGCCTGACCTTTGTAAAAGCAGTTGTCGAAGCCCATGACGGAACGGTATCAGTGAAGTCTCCTGTCAAAGACGGGCACGGAACAGAGTTTGAAGTGACGCTTCAAAAAATGGCCTAAAAAGAAAAAGCCCCTCGTGCAGGGGCTTTTTTATTTCATTAATAGCTTTTAAAGCGACTCGCGAATACTAAACGCCCAAATAGCTTTTGCGAACTTCATCGTTATTCAAAAGATTCGAACCGGAATCTTGCATCACAATCTTGCCAGTTTCCAACACATAAGCACGATGCGAAATCTTCAAAGCCATACGAGCATTTTGCTCGACCAACAAGATCGTCATTCCATCTTGATTAAGCTTTTTTACGATATCGAAAATCTGCGCAACGATTAGTGGAGCAAGTCCCAATGACGGCTCGTCTAAAAGCAAGATTTTAGGACGAGACATTAACGCACGGCTAATCGCAAGCATCTGCTGCTCGCCGCCTGACATAGTGCCAGCCATTTGCCATAAACGCTCTTTTAGGCGTGGAAAAAGTTCCAAGCACATGTCTCTGTCACGTTTGATTTCGACCTTGTCCTTGCGCGAGTAGGCGCCCATTTCAAGGTTCTCTTCTACACTCATAAGTGGAAAGACGCCGCGACCTTCTGGAGACTGTGCAATACCAAGTCCGACGCGTTTGAACGTAGGAACTTTCGATAGATCCTGTTCCTGAAAATAGATTTTCCCTGTACTAGGTATCAAACCTGAAAGAGCCCGTAACGTCGTTGTTTTTCCGGCGCCATTGGCTCCAATCAAACTCACGATTTCGCCTTGATTCACTTGGAAGGTAACACCTTTCAATGCGTGAATGGATCCATAGTGAACATGCAGGTTATCAGTTGAAATTAGGGGAGACGTCATAACTCTTCCTCTACACCAAGATAAGCTTCGATAACTTTTTGCGAGTTCTGAATGAGAGCGGGCGAGCCTTCTTCAATCTTGGTCCCATGATCAAGGACGATGATATTTTCACAAATACCCATAACAAGTTTCATGTCGTGTTCGATCAACAAAACAGTCAAATTAAACTTTTCGCGAATTTGTGCGATAGTTTCCATCAATCCATGGGTCTCGGAATGATTCATTCCTGCGGCAGGCTCATCTAATAAAATAATTTTAGGATCAGTGGCAAGAGCACGAACAATTTCAAGTTTGCGTTGCTGGCCATAAGGAAGTGAGCAGGCCATTTCATGGGCTTTATTTTCCAAAGAAAATAGCCGCAAAAGATTCATGGCTTTTTCAGTCAAATAGTTTTCACTCTCAACAAAACGTTTCGTTTGCAAAAGTGGGTCAAGAATTCCGTAGTGCACGTGCTGATGAGTCGCCACCAAAACATTGTCTAAAACAGAAAGATTCTTAAATAGGCGAATATTTTGAAATGTTCTAGCAATACCCTTTTGGGAAATCTGAAAAGGTCGGAATCCTTTTAAAGAGTTTCCTTCGAGGACGACTTCACCTTGAGTTGGTTGATAGACACCGGTCAACATATTGAAGACCGTTGTTTTTCCCGCTCCATTAGGGCCAATCAATCCTGCAAGCTGCCCCTTTAGAATTCTAAATTCTAAAGAGTCAACGGCCTTCAGGCCGCCGAATTGCATAGTGATCTTGCGAGCCTCAAGCAGAACGTCGGACATATTTTCTCCAAACATCTGTAAGTTCAAGATCACCGAAGATGCCTTTCGGCCTCCAGATCATCACCAGAATTAAAGACAATGCATAAATCACCATGCGCAAATCAACACCAGTGATTTCCTGAAGGGGGCGAAGAAGCTCGGGCAAAGCTGTAATAAAGATTGCCGCAACGATAGCCCCTGTCATTGAACCCATGCCGCCCAGAACGACCATGATCACGGCATTCACGCTTTGCAAGAATGTGAATGAAGAAGGATTGATGAAGTTTGTAAAATGCGCAAACAAAGCTCCTGCAACTCCGGCGAAAAAGCTTGATAAGACAAAAGCACGCACTTTCATTCCGGTGGTGTTAATACCCATCGACTCGGCAGCGATTTCATCTTCTCGGACGCTCAGGAACCCTCGTCCGTAGCTAGATCTCATCACGCGCCAGATCGTGAAGAAGCAAACTATCATCCAGATGCTTGCAAAGATGAATGATGAAAAGAAAGATCCAAGACTTGGAATATTTGCATATCCTCGAGGCCCACCTAGAAAATCCATATTCAGAAGTGCCACTCGAATGATCTCGCCAAATCCTAAAGTCACAATCGCAAGATAATCCCCTTTTAATCGCAAAGAAGGAAGTCCGACGATAAATCCTGCAAAGGCCGCAAGCAATCCGCTGCCGATCACAAAAACGAAGTTGCTGATCAGTTGAAGATTCTCTGGCAGGAAATTCCATCTCGTCGAAGCATAGGCAGAAAAGTAGGCGCCGATTGCCATAAACCCTGCATGGCCCAAGGAAAACTGACCAGTGTAGCCGTTCACCAAATTCAGGCTCATAGACATCAGACAATTCACAAGAATAAACAAAATGGTTAATTGAATATAAGCATTTAACCCGACATCAAAGATGAAGCCTAAAACTGACAAAGCAATCAATGCAAGAAGAGGATTTTTAAAAGACTTTATCATCACACCTTCTCCACTGAATATTTTCCGAAAATACCTGCAGGTTTAAAGATCAAGATGACAATCAGAATACCAAAGGCCAAAGCATCGCGATAAGTGCTCGACAAATAAGCGACTACAAGTTCTTCGGACAGGCCCATGATTAAAGCTCCGACAACTGCTCCACCAACGTTGCCGATGCCGCCAAGAACAGCTGCGACGAAAGCTTTAAGGCCAATCATCATGCCCATCAAGGGATCAATTTTTGGATACTTCATGCCGACAAGAACGCTGCCGACACCCGCAAGTGCAGAACCCACGACAAAAGTGAAAGCGATAATGCGATCAGGATTGATGCCCATAAGACTTGCGACGCCAGGGTTGGCGCTTACAGCGCGCATCGCTTTTCCCAACTTTGTTTTGTAAATCAGGAATTGCAAACCCAACATCGCGAGAATACTTACGATCAAAACAGTAACGTCGAAAGATCTCAACTCAATACCACCAACGGAAAAGATCACAAAATCTTTCATGACATCTGGAAAAACTTTGGGATCGGCTCCGAAAACAACCTGGCCGCCGTATTCAAGCAACAGGCTGACTCCAATAGCAGTAATAAGAATATTCAATTTAGGCGCATTGCGAAGAGGGCGATAAGCAAGACGCTCGATCAAGAGACCAAGAATGCTACAGAAAACCATCGACACCACAAGAAGTAAAATCAAAGTGCCGATTCCTGGTTGAGCATCGATGCCCATCCAGCGTGCGACGTAATAAGCCGCGAAAGCACCCACCATGTAAACGTCAGAGTGGGCGAAGTTAATCATCTTCAAGATCCCGTACACCATCGTGTAACCAAGGGCGATCAGCGCATAGATAGAACCGAGGCTAATCCCATTGATAAGATGTTGTACGAAATCCTGCATGAAACTCCTTAAAGTGCTACGGGCTGATCGTTGTTACGTACTTACGATTTTTGCCGTCGACTTGAATGATCACGGCGCTTTTCACAGCATCGCGATTTTCATTCAAAGTGATTTTGCCAGTCACTCCGGCGAAATCTTTGGTCTTAGCTAGTTCATCACGGATTGCATTGCCTGACAAGTCATGAGCACGTTCAATTGCAGCGGCCAAAATTTTAGCGGCGTCGTATCCAAGGGCTGCCAACGCATCTGGAGTTTCGTTGTATTTTGCTTTGAATTTCTTAATAAACTCTGTCACAGCCGGGTCTGTGGACTCAGTCGTGTAGTGGTTTGAATAGTAATTGCCATTGATAGCATCTTTGCCGATTTCAGAAAGCTTATCGCTATCCCAACCGTCGCCTCCCATCAAAGGAGCTTTGATACCCAATTGACGAGCTTGTTGTGCAATCAAGCCTACTTCCGTGTAATAGCCAGGAATATAGATGCCGTCTGGATTTTTTGAACGGATTTGAGTCAGTTGAGCTTTGAAATCAATATCGCCAGATTGGTAGCTCAAATCATCTACGATTTCGCCACCGCGTTTTTTAAATTCTTGAACGAAAGCGTCAGCAAGACCGACACTGTAATCATTTTTTACGTCACGAAGAATGGCCACTTTTTTAAGTTTCAGGTTTTCATTTGCGAACTTTGCCATCACAAAACCTTGAAATGGATCGATAAAGCAAACGCGGAATACAAAGTTACCGATTTTGGTAACGTCAGGATTTGTAGATCCTGTTGAAAGAAATGGTACACCTTTAGATTGAGCAATCGGAGCTGCCGCTTTTGAACGACCACTGGCAACGCCACCTAGGATCGCCACAACTTTGTTTTGCGTGATCAAGCGAGTGACTGCTGCCGCCGCCTCTTCATTTTTGCCTTGGTCATCCATTGCAGTCAGAGCAAGTTTTTTACCTTTCACTCCACCGGCAGCGTTGATTTCATCGATAGCAAGACGAACACCTTTGTTTGAACTCAAACCGAAAGTCGCTTCGCTTCCAGTCATAGAGTCATATTCACCGATGGCAATTTCGTTGTCTTTTTTTGTACAGCCCGCAAGAAGCGGAAGTACCAATACGAGAGAAAGAAGAAGACGTTTCATGAAAACCTCATTTGTAGATTCAGAATGCAAATATCCTTTAGAATTCAAGCTCCTACGGCAGAGGTCAAGGTCAAAATGACTGATCCTCTAAGGGAGTGGGAAGGCTAATTTACCTTTAGACCCACGCTTCGAGCGGCACGGCGTCCGGCCTCTGTTGCCGCCACGGCTGCGCCGTGGTTCGCGCCATCGTGGCGCCGGCAAAGGCCGCTCTTCGGTGGGCCTAAAGGTAAATCAGCCTTCCTACTCCCTTAGAGAACCTTGGCTTGTGATGTGAGATCGAGATGCCTCGTGAGTGAAAGATAATCTAAGTAGCCAAAAGATTTGCTAAAGAAATCAGATCCATTTGGGATTTCTTTTCGGTCTTGGTAACGACATCCAAGGGAACTTGTACAAGGCGTTCGCCCTCTGTGCCGATCATGATGTCACAGAAACCTTTGAGCAAAGAGTCTACGGCAGCAGCACCCATTCGGCTGGCCAAAATACGATCTGCAGCCGTCGGAGATCCACCACGTTGTTGGTGACCTAAGATACAAACTTTTGCATCCATACCGGATTTTTTACGAATAGAATCAGCCAAATCATAAGCTCGGCCCGGCTTTTGTCCTTCAGCCGCGATCAAAATACTGCTGGTTTTTCCTCGAAGAATACCTTCCTTGATATGTTCGATAGCTTTTTCAACAGTGACATTGCCATCTGGAGTAAAGATTTCTTCTGCGCCACCTGCGATGCCGACATGAGAAGCAATGAATCCAGAATTCCTTCCCATCACTTCAACAATGAACAGGCGATCATGGGAAGCCGCTGTATCGCGAATTCTATCGATAGCTTCCAAAGCGGTATTCACAGCCGTGTCGAAGCCGATAGTTTTATCACTTCCAAAAATATCATTATCGATGGTGCCGGGAATGCCGACGATAGGAATTTGATGTTCTTCCCACAAGGCGTGAGCTCCGCGGAAGGAACCATCACCACCGATGCACACGCACGCATCAATGCCCGCCGCTTTGATATGAGCTGCCGCTTTGGCGCGACCTTCAGGCTTCATGAAATCAGTTGAACGGCCTGTTTTTAACATTGTTCCGCCACGTTGAATGATATTCGCCATATCACGCAAATGAAGTGGTTGAATGCTGTTTTCAATCATTCCGACGTAGCCGCTGTGAATGCCGTAAACTTCCAGATTTTGTGCGATACCAACACGAACGACTGCGCGAATCGCTGCATTCATTCCGGGAGCATCACCTCCGCTTGTGTAGACACCGATTCTTTTGATTTTCTGATTAAAGTTCGCCATAGGAAAAGCGTACTGCTTTGATGTGATGAAGGCAAAAAAAAAGGACGCTCTTGCGAACGTCCTTTAGGAAAGAATCTCTTTAAAGGAGATTACTTAACCATTGATTTGAATTCTGCGCCAGCGCGGAATTTTGGAGCCCAAGCAGCTGGGATTTTGATTGCTTTACCAGTTTGTGGGTTGCGGCCAGTGCGAGCTTTACGTTTAGCTTTAGTGAAAGTACCGAAGCCAACAAGTTTAACATCGTCACCTTTTTTAACTGCTTTTTTGATGTTTTCTACTGCGCAGTCCAAAATTGCTTCAGCTTGAGCTTTAGAAACTTTAGTTTCGCCAGCGATTTTTTCGATAAGTTGTGCTTTGTTCATGTGAACTCCTGTTTAGACACATTTGTGTGTCTTGCGTTGTAATTAAAATCTTGATGATAACTCTTCGTCATCCAATGACAGCCAAATATGAAATCAAAAATCAGTTTTCGTCAATACCAATTTGCGAAAAAGGCTCAGAGTGCGGCTTCGCGGAAGATTTTGAAATCTTCTTAGTGCTCTTGATCTTCTCCGCCCTCGTGATCATCATAATAATCATCGTCGGAAGTTAAAGTGTCACTTGAAGATTGGCCGGTGACGGGGATTCGATAACCTTCACTTGCCCATTCACCGAGATCAATAAGTCGGCATCTTTCTGAGCAAAAAGGACGAAATGGATTGTCTGGTGAGTACAAAGCTAAACGCCCGCACTGCGGGCATTTGACTTCACGAGCTTTTGGTTCAGTCATGAAATGGATTCTTGCAAAGTCTTTCTGGCGGCGCAAGACGCGCAGCCAGAAGACAAAGATTTATGAATTAGAAGAGTTTGAAAGTACCTGTCGCGAATAAAGTCGCAACACCGTTGTATGGGTAGAACAATTTGTAAGACAGATTGTTTTGACCCAAAGTACCTTGGTTCACTTGGATTTGGATCAATTTCAAGCCACCAGCATTCAAAGAAGAGCCTTGTGAGCGGATTTCAAAACCTTGGCTGTTATTGATCAAGCTGAAAGTTGTTCCAGTATTTAGAGTCAACGGATTCATTGTGACACCGTTACTGCCGTACCAACCGAAGTTGAAACTACCCCATGAAGCACCTGGAACTGCGGCAAAGTAAATTTGCGGAACCATTGAAGCATCCACAGTAAATTGCACTTGCAAAGAACCTTGTGCCCACGTTGAACAGCTTGAACTTCCATAACTGTATGAGGCGTTATCGCACACTGCCATCGCTTCTCTTAAGAATGCTTGATAAGCACCTGAGTTTACGATTGTCATACCACCCGCGTATTGAGGGTAAGACATACCAGTAGAATCGAAGTAGTATTTATAATCATAGTAACGATACTGTGTCGTAGCGCCTGGATAAGTAATACCACCGTTCGAACAAACACCATTCACGTATGTGCATGTCGGAATAACAGTGTCGGATCCTCCGCCACCTTTGCTACAGCCAACAAACCAAACTGCAGACACTAACGCGATTGTCGAGAATAAGAGCTTTTTCATAAAGACCTCTCTAAAAAAAATAAACTTCCTCATTGAATCCATAGTTCATGAGTTGTGCCACTAAGTTCACTCCATCAAATGTCCATAAATCGAATCTGAGGGTGGCGAATCTGTCGAACTCCCGAGGGAAAAGAGACAAATTGCGTCGCTTTTGTCGAGAAGTCTCACACTGAGACAATTCCTGACATGCTTTTAAATTGATTACAGTCCACACCGCACGGCCCGGATTTTGTGTTAACTTGCGAAGCCATGAAGGGACTTAAAGTTTCACCCTACATTTTGGCGACTCTTTTGATTGCGTTGTTAGTGACGTCGATGCAGACCACGAAATCATCGATGGGCAGGGGCGTTCACGCTCAGGAAAGTGCGGGCACTGATTACTTCTATTTACCTGTAGGCTCACCAAATGTTTCCAATGTCTCAGAACGAGACTACATCGAAACCATCAATGAATTTCAAAATCGCTTTCAAGAAAAAGTGACTGCGAAAACAGGCAAGCCCTTTGTAATTCCCAACGAGTGGAGCAGTCCTTACTTCGCGGCCTACGCAATAAAAAAAGACGACTTCATGCAAGTCTCTTTGTGGGGAGGCACTGTCCGAGCTCAAGGGATGAAGAAAGTGATGATGGCGGCAATCCTCTGCCACGAGTTAGGACATATCCTTGCAGGAGCGCCACAGCAGACGATTCCTGGATCGGAATGGGCTTCAACGGAAGGGCAGTCTGATTTCTATGCGGGAAGCCAATGTTTGCCAGAGTACCTTCGCGATCATCCAGAGCTTGTTTCTTTAACTGATATTGCTCCGCAAATTCTTCAGATGTGTGGTGATAATGTTGATTGTGAAAGAACGGCGCAAACAGGATGGGATCTTGTGAACTTCTTCCAGAAATATTCTTATCACGAATTTATACCGGTCAGTCTAGATGTTCATGAGAAGCCTGCGAAGGAATTGGTTCTAAATACTTATCCATCAGATCAATGCCGTTTAGACACATTCTTGGCTGGAGCCCAATGTCAGTTGGGATCAGAGTGCCGAGCTCCGACTTGCTGGCTTCCTGCTCAATAGAAGAAATAATCCCAAAGCTATTAAACACAAGCTGATCCAGCTGGAAATAGAAAGACCCAATGAAGGGCCGCGGAAGTCATCACGGAAACTTTCCATCAATAATCTTCCAATACCGTGAAGGATCATCCACACGTAAAAGACACTTCCTTTGTTTTTTAGAACCACGGGTTTGCGATCGGCTGGTTGAATCGATTCAATGCCAAGAAGAATGCAGACGACACCAAGTTCCCACAAAAATGCGTAGGCCTGAGCAGGGTGACGACCGGCCACAGCCCAAGGAAGCTCGCAGGTTCTGCCATAGCAACAGCCGGCAAGCAAACATCCGATGCGGCCTAAGCCGTAAGCAAGAGCCACAACAGGAGCAAACATATCCAGATATTTTTCAGTCTGAGTGTGAACTTTCCATTCTAAAAATAAAATTCCCGCGAGGGCACTCAGCAAAGCGCCTCCATAGAAAACAAATCCGCCATCCCAGAAATAAAGAATGCGCATCCAATTTTCCTGGTAATAAGAAAGGCTTTCATAGAAAACATGCATCAGTCGTCCGCCTATAAAGCCACAGATCATAAGGATTAGACTAACGTCGAGAGCAATATTGCGAGACAGTCCAAACTTTTCCGCACGGCGAGCAACCCACACCAAACTCAAAATCACTACTAAACTTATCACTAAATAATAAGTTGGAATGCTAACAGAAGAAGTGACGTGGATAAGTGGAAACAAGTTTACTCCCGAACACCGACGATAGACTTAATTTTTGTAATATTCTTAGAAATATTCAAGACCTATCTACCCAATCCCCCCTGTATCACCACATAATTGGTTCTATATGAGATTGCACCCGGCCGACGTAGCCAAGGAAATCAAGGGATATTCTTTCTTCAAATCCTTTAATCAGGATTTGTTGTTGCAGGTTTCTGCGATGGTTCATTCCGTTGATTTTAAAGAGAGTGACTATCTTTTAAAAGAGGGACAAAAGAACGACTCATTGCTTTTCTTACGCAAAGGAAAAGTCGAAGTTTCTCTTGGCGGCGAAATTATCACGACAATTGATGCGGCCGGTGAAGTTTTTGGTGAGATGAGTGTCATCACCTCCAATCCCGCCTCGACGACGGTGAAGGCACTTTCAACAGTCGAGTGCTTTGCGATCCGTTCCGAAGATTTCGCACACGTTCATCCAAAAGATAAAGATCATTTCGAGGCTTTGCTTTACCAAATCTATTGCTTCATTTTGACAGAACGCTTGGTGAAGACGAACGAGAAAGCTCGTTTATTTGAGATCTTAAACCGCGAACTTCATGAAGCTCAACGTGCGTTGACTCGTGGTCATGGTGGACGTGTTCTTTTGGTGGAGCCGGATAAAAAACAGCAACTTCCAGTGCGCATGGCCCTTGGCGGAACAGGCGTGCAGTTGGATTTGGCGGGTGATGCTGAAGCTGCTCGTAACTTCTTAAAGGAAAACAAATACGACATCGTTCTCAGTGAAGAAAGTGGCGTGGAAGTTCTGAAGGAAGTTTATGAGGGAAAGCTGTCTCCTTACGCGGTTCTTTTGACTAGTAAGGACGTGCAAGGAAACCTGAAGATTCTTGAAAACAATCGCTTCGTTGAACACATTATTTCTCGCGATGCGGAAGATAAGAATGCAACGATTCGCTATGTCCTTACAGCTCTCGGGAAACTTTTGAATAAAGACCTTTTTGGGGTCGAGAAGTATCTGACATGGGGTGTGGAAGTTCAAAAGAGAGCTGTCACTCACTCAGGTCAACGCGAACAGCTTCGTGACGATATGTGCGCTTATTTCAAAAAGATGGGCGTAAGAAATACAGTTTTAGATCGCGTGAATACAGTCTCTGAAGAAATGTTAATGAATGCGATCTACGATGCTCCGGTCGATGCTCAAGGCAAATCCCTTTTCAATCATTTGACTCGTAAGAATGAAATCCAACTGGAAACTCACCAGCAGTCGCAGCTTTGCTATGGAAGTGATGGTGTTTTGCTTGCGGTTTCAGTTGTAGATCCATTTGGTTCTTTGACCAAAGATATTATCGTGAACTACTTGATGACTTGCTATAACGGCACTGCGGGAAGCTTGAATTCAGAAAAGGGCGGAGCTGGTCGTGGTCTTCATCAGATCATTGAAAATGCGGATTTGACCATTTTCAATGTAAAAAAAGGCGTTCGCAGCGAAGTGATTTGCTTGTTCAACATTGATGGCCAGAAAAAAGAAGCCCAGCCATCATTCCATTATTTCTTCATGTAAGTAAGGAAACCCACAATCATCTGTCCTAACAGCACACAAGGTACTGTTGGTAAGGTTGTGGATAACAACGAAATCGCGAAACCTACCAGACACCCCATACTTGAGATCAGCAGAATTCTTTGCGTATAACTATTAAGATTCTTGCTTCGTTGTGAAGCGAAACTTGTTGAAATGAACAAAGACCCGATCGTAAATAGATAGCCCATCCCTTGAATTGACAGGGTCGTCAGCAACAACGTCCCAATATCAAAGATACGATTTTTCCAACTTGAATGAATCCAGCTATGATTGACAAGCTCAAAAGAAATGCGTGTCAGCTTTCGCCAATTTTTAAGCACAAAACCTGCGAAGATCAAAGCCGCTACAAGAGCGATTTGGCCTTCGCTGTCACTCATCACCGCTAAGTCACCGAAGTAAGCTGAAGCCATATGAGACTCAAGTGACGGAGTCAGTGCCGTCATCAAGTAAGTCAACGCAAGAAAGAACACAAACAGCGTCAGATAAATATGATTGCGATCAGATTTTTTTTCGATAGCAAAATCAGAGATGATTAATGTCTGCCATCCCAAAGAAAGACCGATTAAGATACTTAACCAATGGAAGTCGGTCTTCATTAAGATATTGGCCACTAAGCCCAATACGATTCCTAAAGAGGAACCTTGGCCCAATACAAACACCTGTGCGCTTTTCTCGCGTGCTGTCCATTGAGCACCAACCAGTGATAGCGCTGCAGCCATCATCAAGCTTGCTGGCAAGGACCATTTGTACACTTGTAGAAGTTCTAAAAAAGATGACATCAGCGAATCTCCACAAAGCGAACAGTAGGCCAATCAAGAATCAAAGATCGATGAGAAATCAGAACCATCGCCGTCTGAGGATGTGTTTTCAGATAGTCACCAAGGCTTTCCTCCAACAGCAGCCCTGCTTCTCTGTCCACGTGATTGAAAGGTTCATCTAGGAATAAAATTCGTGGCTGTTTCATTAACGCTGAAGTGAATAAGACTTTCTGCCGTTCACCACCACTCGCGGTATTCCATTTCTTGTTAAGGTCTAAACCTTTAAGAAGGGGAGAGTTCGACGGGCTCTCTAACATATCTGCTAAAGTCAGCGGCAAATGAAAACTCAGATTTCCTAATTGCGGCAGATATTGAATCTCGTTTTTCGAGGGGAAAATTTGAAATTCTCCGACATAGTTTTTATGGAGGCCCAAAAGGGTTTTCATAATTGTACTTTTTCCCGCACCATTTTCACCGCGCAGGAAAAGAACTTCGCCTTCGTGCAATTCAAAATTTACGATGGGGGAAAGGGCGCGGTTTTCACGACTGAACGCCTGAAGCCCTTTCACCTCTAAAAGTTTTGCCATAGTCAGATCCTATGGAATTGAGTTTGCCAGAAGGTTTTGCAAACCTTCAATGGTTTTTGATTCACCAGAAGTCGTTACGTACGAGGGAACAGTGACAACTGGAATTCCGGATAATTCGTGAAATCTTTCAAGCGTCGCGTGCGGAGCCGAAGCTGTCGCAAACAACACGGCAACCTTTGCTTGTTTTGCATTGGCGGCAACAGCAGCGATACGAGCGGCTGAAGGAGGCATGCCTGGTTTTTCCTCTAAGGAACCTGCGGATTCAAGACCATAAGCAGCAAAGAAATAAGTGAATTCCTTGTGATACTCCATGACCTTCACTTTTTTGATTTTCTTCTGAGTCGCCATGCGAAGATCGGCCATTTTCTTTTTGAACGTTTCATAATTTTTCTGAAACTCAGATGCTTTTGCTGGATCGACAGATGAAAGAACTCTGACGACCTCTTCGCCAGATTCAGCCAGTTTCAAAGGGTCCGTCGTGAAGTGTGGATTGCCGTGAGGGTGTACGTCGCCTAAAGAACGATCTACGACTCCCACTGGAATTTCGAGTGGTTTTACAGCATGGCCCAATTCGCAGAAGCCCAAACCGCCTGGTTGAACTTTCGCATTTCCAGATTTATCCAAAACTTTTGGCAGCCAACCGATTTCAAGGTCAAGACCGATCGCGCAGACCACATCAGCGCGACGAACTTTCAAAATATAGTCAGGACGAGCATCAGAGAAGTGCGGATCTTCATTCCCCGACAATAAAGTTGAAACATCGACATCGTCACCACCAATGGCGCGAACGACTTCGGCAATGTCAGGCAAAGTTGCAACAACTTTTATTTTAGCAAAAGCACTTGAAGAAAGAAGGAATGTTAGAGCAAGAATAATATTTTTCACGAATCACCTCTAGAATGGATGCGCTGGATGAGCGCCCAAGATGGCAATGAATTGAAGTTCAATTTTTCTATCAATTTGATCAGCTTGCAACTCGGAATTTTGCACCTCGTAAGTGAAGGCAAGACGCCATGTCGTAAATTCACTGGTTTTATAACTAAATGTCGGAACAAAGGCATAATCCAGGTTCTTTTGACGATCTGAAGTGCCCGAGAATTTTTGTGTAAGGTCAGAAAACGCATCGACGCGAACACCAAAGAAAACATTTTCATCGAAGCCGTACTCTGGGTAAACATAACCACCAATTTTGTTAGAGTATGCTGTTTCACTGCTATTCTGTTCCTGATTCCAAAATTCTGATTGGAAGAACCAGCGATTGAATTTGCCCTCCTTTTGCTTGAAGACAAAATCAAGACCAGTCAGTTTGGTTTGTAAGCCAGTAGAATCCGTTCTTCCCAAATAACTTGCGCCGATTTGCAAGCCGCGATCAGCACCCAAATCAATGAATGTCACAGGGTGAATATAGTGAACTGGCACACGAGGTTTTTCGCGTGGACTGTTTTCGCCCCATTGATAGCCGTCAGTGACACCTACCGTGATATCCCAATAGCTATCTAGTGGAAGCAGGTAACTCATCTCTAAACCTGTATCGTGAATACCTTCTTCCGCGAAGAACTCACGCTGAACACGGGGGGCGGAAATAAAGGGCCAGTCATGTTGGTGGAATTGATTCAAACGTCCTACTCCTAGGAAGTAAGTACCGGCCTTAAAGCGGAAACCGTCAAAAAGTTTCGAAGAGGCGATGTAGCCCTCATGAAGTTCAGCCTTGTATTCACCGTTTTCATTATGAGCTGCAAAGTTGATGACGGCGTCGAAGTAGGTATCGACAGCTCCGTACAACATCAACTCGGCCGAACGAATTTGCAGTTGGTTGTTGCTTGAATCATCGAAATCCATCGGAGCTACGGCATCTAAAGCCGCCGAGAAATTCAAATTCTGTACTAAGGGGGCCTGCGACTGAGCATGAGCCATAGGTGTTAACGCCAGGAGTGCAAATAAAGGCAAAAACTTGCGCATGGATAGATCCTTTTATGTGTGGTTTTGCTAATGTAGCGGGTTTTCTCTTAAATGCAAGTAACTTGCGATTAAGAGAGAAGCGCCGCACAAGCAACTTCCGGTTGCAGCAGCAAGACTTCCTTGCGAGGTCATGTCGTGTCGATTATGAAGGGGCCATGACTTCCAGCTTTCTTAAAGTATTCTGGCCCGAATCAGCGAACCGAATCCAGGGTTTGGTTCGTTTTCGTTGGCTTGCCATCACGGGCATGATTCTCGGGGTCGCTCCGATGCTTCAGGTGGGCTATTTGCAAAAGTCGCAGATGCCATATCTTATGGCAGTCATCGCATTGCTTGCAGTCTTGAATGGTTTGACCGAGGGAATTTGGAGTCGTCCTTCTGCCGCTCAGGAAGAGCGAATCGTTTTCGTGCAGTTGTTAGTAGATCTTTTAGCGGCGACAGGATTGTTGTTCGCGACGGGATCAGCGAATAATCCCTTTATTTTCGTTTTATGCATTCATGCGTTTTTGGGGGGAAGTCTTTTGCGTCGTTGGCGCAGCTTTTTCTTTTTGGCTTTGGTCCTCGGATTATTAGCCATCCTACAAAGTGAGACTTATCAAGATGCTGAAGTGACCCTTAATGTTGATCATCGCGAACTGTATTTCCAGTTCCTTGCACAATGGATCTTGATCGGCGTCGCATGGTTCGTGGCCTATCTGTTTTCAGATCTGATGCAAAAACAAGAGCAGCGCATTCGTAATTTGCAAGAACGCCAGCTTAAAGCAGATCGCTTAAAGGCGTTGGGAGCTTTGACTGCGGGATTCTCACATCAAATGGCGACCCCATTGAATGCGTTGAAATTGCGTATGGATCGCGCCACACGCAAATCGGCGCAGCAACTGGAAATTCTTGGCGAACTCAATGAAGCTCAAGAATCTTTGAACGAGTGTATTTCGGTCTTTCATCATATGGCCGGGGTTTTCTCTCAATCGACTGAAGGGGAGTTGCAAAAAACGAAGGTGCCGTCTTTGTTGCGCGATATTTTGAAGGCATGGAAGCAAGACAATCCTTCATTTCATGTAGAGACTCATTTTGAAGACAAAGACTTCAATTGCCGCCTGCAAGTCTTAGCGTTTTCTCAAACAGTGTTTGATCTGTTAGATAATGCCGCTGAAGCCTCGGATATGTCTGGAAAAATATCTTTGCGCCTGTACAGTGAAAGCACGAATTTGATTTTAGAAATCATCGACTCAGGAAAAGGTCTTTCTCAAGAGATCCTTTCAAGACTTGGGGAGCCCTTCGCGACCGACAAGAAAAATGGCAACGGCCTTGGAGTTTATTCGGCTCACATGGCAGCGCAGTCTATGGGAGGCGAGTTTTCTTTGTTCAATAACTCGTCAGGAGTTGGTGCCACCGCAAAATTCACTCTTCCACAGGAAGGGGTGCTTTCATGAAAATCGCAGTGAAAAAACTTTTGTTGGTTGAGGACGACAAACGCTTGCGTGAGGTTTTGAAGGAAGAACTCAGTGAACGTGGATTTGAGGTTCAAGCCTTTGCCGAGCTTCCAAATCTGAGTCAAGTCTCTACCCTTGATGGTGCTTTATTGGACCTGCGCATAGGGCAAGAAAATGGTCTTGATCTGATGAACGATTTAAAAAAGAAATTCCCAGGAATTCGTATCATCTTGATGAGCGGTTTTGGCAGCGTGGCCTCTGCTGTGAAAGCCATGCAGATGGGAGCGGAAAACTTCCTCACAAAACCGGTCAGCCCCGATATGATCGTGAAAGCCTTCAATGGCGAAGAGGCGGCCAATAAGCCAACAGAAGAATCCGAGATCTCTTTAGCCCGTATGGAGCGTGAATATATCGATTACGTTTTGCAAAATTCCGACGGCAATATCACTCAGGCCGCGAAGAAGTTGGGATTGCATCGACAAAGTTTGCAAAGAAAATTGCGCAAGAATATTCCGAAGTGATCGCAAGACTTTTCGAAATGAAAAAGGCGCCTATGCAGCGCCTTCCGTTTTCTCTTTTTTCTTATTTTCCACGAACATCAACAAGAGCAACAAACCGACCCCGCCCACGATCGCCATATCGGCGATGTTGAAGGCTGGCCAGCTCCAGCGACCGACATGGAAATCCAAGAAGTCGATCACATAGCGGAAGCGCAAACGATCAACATAGTTTCCAATGGCGCCACCAAAGATGCTCGATAGTGCAATAACCTGTTTTGTGTCGGTGTCTTTCACTCCACGCAAGATGCCTAAGATAATAACTAAGGCGATGGGTGGCATTGATAAAAAGAACAACTCACGGAACGATGGATGACTTTCCGCCAAGAAGCCAAAAGCTGCACCGAAGTTTCTTACATAAGTTAGATTGAAGAAGTTCGGAATCACAACAAGGGATTCACCCAAGTGGAAGTGTGTATGAATATAAAGCTTCACAAGCTGATCCAAAGCGATCAAAAAGCCAGCAATAGCAATTAACCAGATGTATTTTTTCTTCATGGATGCCTCTAGAGGTGGAGAATCGCACGATAGTTCAAATTCCTCAAGAATTTAAACTATTTCAGCATGCCTTTCGCCTTCACATAGCCGATTTTGATCAACATACGAAGGGCTTCCAGGTCAGAACTGAGGTTGAACTCTTCTTTGACTTCCTGAATCATCAGGCGAGTTCCACAGTCAAAAGCCTCTAAAAGTTCCGCAGGGCGCGATGTTGTGGCTGTCACAGTCTTTTCTGTATAAGAAACTTGATGAGTTTGCGGCTGAACAGCAGGCGTCGGAGCCACATTCTGGTGAGGCAAAGTCATCTGACCATGAGCCATCGTCGGAGCCGTATGAGCGGTGGCCGTCATCGTCGCCATACTTGCTGAGGCTGACATAGTAGCAGGGCCCGCGGCCGTTGCTCCCATATGACTCTGATTTGGGCGGTCTAACTCGCCCATCATCCCAGCTAAGCTCTTCAATTCATTCTTGAAGTTCTGAATACTTGGACGCTCCAAAGCACTGTCACCATCGCGAGTTGCCTTAAGGTACAAGCTCACCAAAATATCAGGAGTCGTAGCGATCTCCTTGATAGAAGAGTTCTGACTCATAAGCCATTGATAGGCCTTGAGCAGGATCTCTTTGGTGTATGCCTGTGGTGGCAACGGGTTCATAGTCATGTGTGTTTTATCTCCGCGACGAGGAGCTGAAACTACAGAGTTCAAGAATGCGAGTCAACGTGATGACCGCAAAATTTAAAAACTATTCGTGCACAAAAAATGTGCATCACTAGATACGGACAGCAAATTTGAATTACAAAACTAGAGGCGCTGCGGAAAAATAAAAAATCACAAACAGTTTTTCTTGCAATTTCACTGAAGCCTCGCGGGACAATAGAATCTGCGAGGAATTTTCGATGAAACACTTTCTACAAGTCCTGTTATTGTCACTGACACTGTTACCGATGCAGAGCTTTGCAAAAGGTATTGCCTGTCAACCGAATCCCCACGACACACAGATGATGATTTCCTGGAATGAAAAAGAGATTATTCTAAAAGTCATCAATCCGATGGGATACAGCTACATGCCACAGATGGAGACGGTTGGACAAAGTTCGATCCCATTTTTGAAAATGCAAAGTGATGATTTGAAGGGACTCGGAGATTCTTACGAATATCACTGGCCTCGCGAGAAGTGCACAATTGGTTCACCGGATGAGTGGTTGATTTCCTGCCAGGGTTCTGTGAATGCCGTCGACCAGAAAAATAAAATTCCATCTTTAGGATTTACGACATCACGCTTGGACGAGACAACGTTGAACGGCAAGCAATCGACATTCCGTGCGCGCATGATATTCGATCAATCAAATATTTATTTTGTGACATTGCCGATTGCGACAGAATTCTGTTCAAGATTTTAAAAAGAAAAAGCCCGGGATCTCCGGGCTTTTTTTAGTTCGCGTAGTCTTTAGCGTTAATACCGTACTTTTCAATCTTCCGAAGAAGCGTCTTTTTAGGAATGTTCGCGTGAAGCGCTGTTTGGTTAATACGCCCACGGAACGTTTTCAAAGCCTTGATGATAAATTCCTTCTCGAAGGCTTCCTTCTGGGCATTGAAATCAAGACTTTCACCACCAGAATAAGGAACGATTTCATCACTATCTGAGTCATCTGAATCAGCACCCATATCAGCGTCGTCATCGTCACCTAATCCAGAGTGTGCAGTTGCTGCCGCAGAAACACCTGCAGAAGCCACTGTTGCAGCCGTTTCCATCACTGGCGGAACATCGATCAAGTTTGTACCTGTCGCAATCAATAAAGATTCTGGCAACGAAGCGATGGTGATGATGTTGCTCATCTCAAGAACGAAAGCGTGTTCGATCACGTTTTCAAGTTCACGAATGTTTCCTGGCCAAGAATGTTTTTTCAAAACAGCCATTGCGTCCGGAGCAATGCCATTGATGCGCTTGCCATGAGCTTGGTTGAACTTCTTAACAAAGATGTTCACCATGTGCTCCATATCATCTTTGCGCTCTGCCAAAGCAGGCAAGAATATAGGAACAACGTTCAAGCGATAGAACAAGTCTTCGCGGAAAGTCCCGGCTTTGATCATATCTTCCAAAGGACGGTTTGTGGCAGCGATGATACGAACGTTGGCTGGGAATTCACGGTTAGAACCAACAGGCGTAAACACTTTCTCTTGAAGAACACGCAAGATTTTAACTTGCATCAGTTGAGGCATATCGCCAACTTCGTCGAGGAACAAAGTGCCGCCTTCAGCGAATTGGAATTTACCGATCTTACGTTGATCAGCACCTGTGAAAGAACCTTTCTCGTGGCCGAACAATTCAGATTCGAAAAGATTTTCTGGAATAGCGGAGCAGTTGATTGCAACAAACTTTTCGTCTTTGCGAGCCGAGTTGAAATGGATCGCCTTTGCGACAAGCTCTTTACCCGTACCAGAAGCACCGCGAATCAAAACAGGAGTATCAACTTTTGCAAGACGGTGGATGATGTTGAACACCTTCTGCATTTGTGAAGTGTGGCCGATGATTTTGCGACCGGCTTCAACCATCACTGGGGCAGAAGCGGCGATGTTTGAAATTAAATTGTGAGCATTCACAGCTTTGTCGATCAAAGCAAGAAGATCATCAGAAGCGACAGGTTTAGCAAGATAGTTATAAGCACCATCTTTTACGGCCTGAATCGCATCGTTCAGATTCGCGTGAGCTGTCATGATGATAACAATGGTGCCCGGATTGAATTCTTTGATTTGGCGAAGAGCCTCGAGGCCGTTCATGCGAGGCATGTCGACATCAAGAATCACAAGGTCATAATTTTTATCACCCGCTTTGATTTTCTCCATCGCATTAACGCCATCGAAGGCTTCATCGATTTCAAAACGCTGCGTGACTGCGAGTGCGGATTTAACAGAAAGTCTTAGCCCCTGATCATCATCAACAACCAATACCTTAAGCATTCATACCCCCCTGCTCGATAGGCAGTTCTACCGTAAAAGTGGAACCATTTCCATCATTAGATTCCACAGATATGCTTCCCTTGTGGAGTTCTGTAAAATATTTAGCCAAGTAGAGCCCTAACCCCGAACCCTTAATAGGTGAACTCTTGGCATTTTTGCTTCTAAAAAATTTCATAAAGATATTAGGAAGCTCGTCGGCTGGAATGCCGGGCCCCTGGTCGGCAACTTGGATCACGACATGACTGTCCTTTTCCTCGCTGCTGACCATGATTTTCGTGTCTTCTGGAGAATACTTGATCGCATTCTCAACCAGATTTGAAAGAACCTGTTTCATAAGATCCGCATCCATTGGAATTGGGAACATCGGTTCCAACTCTGACACGATTTGAATGCGTTTCACTTTCGCCAGGAACTCATGCTTCCGAATGACTTCCTGAAGAATATTATTGATGTCTTTACTTTGAAGGTGAAGTTGCACTCCTTCACTTTCAATACGACCATAATTAAGAATCGCACTGATAAACTTTAAAAGATCATCGGAAGAATGTTTGATTGTATCAACAGCCTCACGCTGCTGAGAGCTTAAATGAACGGAAGAATCCGAAAGAATCACGTCCGTCATCCCTTGAATGCGCGCAATCGGCGTTTTCAAGTCATGGGACATCATCGAGATGAAGTTTGTCTTTAGTTCTTCAACTTGGCTTAAAAGTTTATTCTTTTGATAGTATTCCCAGCTGCGGCGGTTTTCGACGATCAGACGATATGGGATGAAGAAGTAATAGCACAGGAAGATCGCCAGCACGGGTGCCGCCATGGAGATCCAAAGACCGAAGGGCCAGAACGCCACATAACAAAGAACCGAGAAACCTAACAAAGTTTCACCCAGAAGTAAAAGCCCACGGGTTGGCTTCATGCTTAGGACCACGTGAATTGTCAGGATAGAAATCAAAAGGATCAGCGCTGCATTCAACCAGGTCGGAGCCATGCGCGGAGCTGAATTCAAAATCATTGTATCAAACATATTGGCGTGCATTTCAGCAGAAGGCATCGCCATGATATCTCGAGAATACGGAGTCAAAACATAGTCACGAGAGGTTTGCGCTGTATCCAATCCCACGATCACGATTTTATCGTGGAAAGCACCCATCGGAAGATTCGCATCTAAAACTTCAGCGAACGAATGACGAGGATATGTACCTGCCGGTCTGAAATCGATATAAGCCTGTTGAGAACCTGCAAATTCAAACTGACCACGGATTTTTTTAAGATCTAAAACTTCAGGATTGTAAGTACCAGCAACTTTCGCATGGAACAAAGGTTGATCTTGGTAAGAAACCAGCATGCGACGAGTGACGTTGTCTTTCGCAAAGATTTTTACGTCAGATGTTTTCGGAGCCGAAGCTACCGGAACTTTTTCGAACGGGTAAATTAAAGTCAGCGAATTTTCTTCGCC
This sequence comes from Bdellovibrio sp., assembly GCF_036384735.1. Taxonomy (GTDB): domain Bacteria; phylum Bdellovibrionota; class Bdellovibrionia; order Bdellovibrionales; family Bdellovibrionaceae; genus Bdellovibrio. The sequence continues at coordinate 77,907 of NZ_DASVLT010000007.1, forward strand.
CTTTAAAGCCAGGTCGTTACTGACAACGTAAAGTCCAGGAATGTGAGACGCGATGTCAGCGAGCTTTTTCTTTTCCTCAAGAGTGCCCTTAAGCTCTTCAAGACGAATATCCAAGACGATGTAACGGGGAGCTTGAGTTTTTAATTTTTCAAGCAAATCCGCTAGCATCGGAGCTGTGATATCACTTTTTAATTTTTGAATGCTATTGGAATCAAGCAGAACAAGATCGATGTTGCCAGAAGTAGGTTGAGTCGCTCTTGTGCGGACGCGAAGGTCATAGAAGAAACCTTCGAGATAATCCAATTTGATCTGAGACAAAAAGAAAGCAATCACTGAAGCCAATAAGACTCGCAGTGCAATAAAGGCATAACGACGACGTTGCCCTGTTACGGTTTGCTCTTCAAGGGAGGGAGGAAGAGACATGCTTTCAGTTACCTCAATACGTTTGGTTGTTGAAGGAAACTAGGTTCCAGCTAGAGGAATGCAACCGTGAGGAGCGGCCTCTTTTACTTCCGTAGACTGAGTTTTCTTTGGAGCTACTTTCTTGATGTGTTTATTGTCTGTCATAAGCACCTTTCTACCCTCGGCTTCTTTCATAATATGAAAGCGTCAGGCTAATCAAATATCTAGTTCTTTCACAAAAACTCACATGCTTCTTATGCTTGTCGCCTGTGAGCGATTTATGGACAAAAAGACAACCGCCGCCGCACAGGTGTCGAGCCCAGCAGCTTTGGCAGTTATTTTTCTCAATCAATGGACTTTGCAACTTTTCAAGTGCAGCCATATTGAGATCTTGAGCTTCACCCAAGAGTTCGTTTTTCTTACCCACCTCAAGAGGGCAAGAGTAAAGCTTGTTATTAGAATCAAGGCTCAAAAGAGACTTGCCAGTTCCGCAGTAGTTCTCAGTTCTGATCTGTTGATCAAGAGCTCTGAAGTAGCCATCAAAGAGAGTGATCTTGCGAAGCTCTGCTTCACCACCACGAGCGTAAGCGATTTCTGCAACACGAGTCATTTCAGACATGAACTTGCGGTTGGCTTCAAAGTCTGACTCCGTCACGTCGAATGTGAATTCGTAAGCATCTGCATTGAATTCGCAGAAGAAGCGATACGCTTTTTCCACTTCAAGATTTTGGCGGCTGAAAACCGCATGCAAAAGAATACGACCCAAGTCGTTTTTACGAGAAAGAATTTTCTTAAGACCCGCAATTGTCGCTTTCGCGGAACCTTCGCCATTTTTTTGTGGACGAGCTAAATCATGAGTCTCGGCCGGTCCGTCGATGCTGACAGTGATCGAAGATTTGATTGAAGCCAGAAGCTCGATATTTTTATCGTTCACTAATGTCGCGTTGGTTATGACGTTGAAATCAGAGCGAAGATTTTTTTCTGCCGCTATGATGTTCACATAATCTGCGATCAACTTAATTGCTTCAGGGTAGAGCAAAGGTTCGCCACCCAAGAAGGTGATGTGGAAGGTTTCCCCCTTTTTAAGCTTATTCATGAAGTATTGAATTTGCGGCAAAGTCTTTTCTACGGAGATGCGCGCGATCGGATCTCCGTAAGTGCCATCCCCGCCAGCAGCGCAATAAGTGCAGTGCAAATTGCAGATTTGCGTGACGTTCAAAGTAAGACTGCGAATGCCGAATTTAAGGCTGCTTGTGCGGGCTTCTTGATTATGTTCTTGATTCCATGATTCAAGGGCTTCAAGAGCGCTTGCATCCACGCCAGCTTCGTAAGATTCCATATTCATCACGAAACCGTTGTCGAATGTTGTTGGGGCCATCGATGCCCAAGTTTCTTCAGAAACCTGAGCTACTTCCAGATTGCGAGCATGAAACGCCACCGGCAGGGAGTTCGTCCCTGTTTTAAAAGCGATGATGTCTTTGTGTCTGCGCAATTGCATTCTGGTACCCCTTCGTCACCAGCAGGGTAGATGTGCAAAGGATGGGCCATGAATTTTAGGGCTAAAAGTGGGCTAAACCCCAGAAAATTAAGGCTTTTCTGGGGTCAAAATGCACTTTTTACAGATTCGTCCAAAAGATCTTAGTGGACTTTGAACTCGCCGTTTTCATCTGTGTACAAGCGCAGGTCGAAAGAGCGATCTGTGATGACGCGCTGGATGTACATAAGGGATTTATAAAGTTCCTCTTGTTGGAAGTTTCCGAAGCGGAAAGAAATTGTATCAACACCCTTCGCAGAGAAAGTCATTTCATACGACATCAAAGTAGCACGGCGATCCGCTGGAATAAGAGAGACCAGGAAGCCACCCGCGTATTCTTGCCATAGCGGGAAGTCTTTCAAATTTTTGAAAGAGTTGTAGCGTACCTCGGCCTTTTCCTGAGTATTGAAAATGACTGCAAGTTGGCTCGCGATGTATCTGATGTCGCGGTCCCAACGATCCAGGCCTACTTCCTGATCAGCGTCACCATAAGGACTTGTCTCGTGAGGTGCTACCTTTGGATATCCACTTGCTTTGATGAAGTTATACAAGCGGGTGTAAGCCATTTGATAATCAAGCTTTGGTAAAGCATTGATCGTGTCTGGATGGAAGAAAATTTCATTTTTAAAGTAGCCATTCACGCGAGCGGCTCTAGAAAAGTCCCAGTGCTTCCAGTCGATCTTCGCGTATTCAGAAGCGGGAATTACTGATTTTACGTGCTCTTGAATTTGTTGAAAGTCATGCTTCGAAACGTTTTTCATTTTGATCTCACGACCTAACGTCATTGCTACAAAATCATGAATTCCCCACTGATCATCAGAAGAGAAAAGCATATTTGTCGAGATTGCTGATTCATCACCGAAAAGGCCGAAGATAACCTTTAGTTTTTTGGAGGATTGAAATGTATCAAGAATGTATTTCTGCTCTTTTTCATCACGATCCACATGCACAACTTTATTTTGTGCGTATGTCGAACCAGCTTCGAAACGAAGAACATTCAAACCGAATTTGAAGGAACTATCGGTGCTGATAGAGTCATTGGAGCCTTTGAAAATGCGGTCCACACGACGTTGCTCCGCTGGAAGATTATGATCTTCAGCTACGATATCTTCAACCTCTGAAAGGTCCGTTAAAACAGAGTCCTTAAGTTCTTGGCTGTTGCCGACAGGACTTACAAAAGCCAAATCTTTTACGCGCATTTTTTTGTGAACGAGATCATCGTAAGCCTGAGCTGCTTGTGGATTATCCAGATCGAAAACGTAATCCAACATGAACAACGCATTTGAATCTTTGCTTGCTCCAAGAGTCAGAGGATCAACGTTGATGAGGCTTTTGATTTTATTGTCGACGACTTTTAAACCAACGATTTTGAAGTTATCGAAAGAAAGACCTGCGTTGGCGCCAAGTCCTTTGCCGCGAATCGCGATCAATTTTAAGCGAAGTTTATTGTTCGGCATACGGAATGTGTGAATAAGGAATTCACCTGAAATATAAACGTGAGTAGAGCCTGTCGCAGCCCCAACCCCTGCGAGTGGAGCACTTGCATTCAATGAAAGAACCAAAGAAAGATTTCCCGTTAACGCAACGAAGTCACCTGGGTTCAAATTTTTAATAGCTTCGTGAGCAGACAAAGGCAGATTTTTCGGGCCATAAGGAAGAGCTGTCAAAGACTCAGATTGCTTTTTGAACTGGCGGGCAAAAATGATTTCTGAGGTGTTGTCGATGGAAAAGCCAAGAGGCAAATCGTTTCCGTTGATCAAATCGCCCGGGTTTGCGTTAAGATCGATGGTATATTGATCCAAGCGTGTATAATACCCGTCAACATAAGAAGGCTCAGACTGGATTTTGTATTTTATGGCTGCTGAAAGGCCGTCGAAAACCTCGGCATTGACAACATTAACGGTCCCGCCAATCTTCTGTTTTGCTATGATATTTTTCACCTTTTGAGCAACTTTTGCGGGCTCGAGGAAGTCCAATCCACCGGCTAAAGCTGATGCAGAAGTGCCCAAAATGAGCCCCGCAGACAATGACATGCCGATAAGTTGATTTTTAAACTTCATAAAATAGCCTCCAGAATATGCGTGAATATGATGCAATTGGGGTGCCTTACAGATACTCTGTTTCAAGAGGGCTGTTTCGAGTTTATGAAAATCAAATTTATCAACGCCGATAGAGAGACAGAAGTTGAAGCTGAGGAAGGACGAAGTCTTTTGGATATCGCTCTCATCGCTCGGGTGGATCCTCCATATTCCTGTCTTGAAGGAAGTTGTGGGACTTGTCGTGCTTTCATTGAAGTGGGTGAGACGACCGAGGACTCTTCAGAGTCTCGAGTGGTGCGTACTTGTCAGGCAATACCTAGGTCTGATTTTATCGTCGTAAATTACGATAAAACGGAGGCCGAATAATATGTGTTTGTATCATGTTTTTTCGCTGTTATCCTGCAAGCTCTATGTCATTCGCAGTTAAATTCTGGGGCGTTCGGGGATCACTTCCTTCTGCTCCTACACCGATGGAATGGACCTATCATATAGAAGGAGTTATTCGAAACTTCTTCTCGCAGGGTTATCGCGATCTTTCTCAAGTTTCTAAGTATATTCAGGCAAGTGACGTTGCCCTTGTTGGCGGATACGGAACTGCTACAACATGCGTGGAAGTGAAAAGCGGAAAATCTCAAATTCTTATCGATGGCGGCAGTGGTATCAGAACTTTTTCTGAAGCTTTGATGAGAGGAAATGCAGGACCTGCTAAAGGTCCTTTCCATATTTTCATGACCCACTTCCATTGGGACCATGTGATTGGTCTGCCATTTTTTACGCCACATTTTATTCCTGGGACTGAAATTCATTACTATGCAGTTCAGTCAAATCTTGAAGAGATGATTCGTGGAATTTTCAAGAAACCTTACTTTCCAATTCCATTTGAAGGTTTGAAAGCTAAGATTCATTTCCATGTTCTAGAGCCTCGCAAAACTATCAACGTGGGTGATTTCTCGATCACTCCATTTCAGCTCGATCATCCAGATCCTTGTTGGGGTTATAAAGTTGAAGCTGGTGGAAAAACTTATGCTCACTGTGTGGATACCGAGGGAACTCGTGTGACACCGGAAGAGCTAGGGCCGGATCTTCCTTTATATCAGAATATCGATTTGATGTATTTCGATGCGCAATACACGTTGCCTGAGTTGGCTGAAAAAGCAAACTGGGGACACAGTGCCGCTCAAGTAGGCTTAGAGATCGCTTTGCGCGAAGGAATTCCGCAAGTTTTATTTGCCCATCATGATCCCGGCGCTCGCACTGAACATGTGATGGAATTAAAACGCCAAACTCGCGAATACTATGAATCCTTGACGGCTCAAGCTGCGGAAAATAGCGAGCCGATCAAGGAAATAAAGTGGGATTTCGCACACGAAGGCCTTGAGATCAAACTCTAAGGTTCGGTTCCTTTTCTAAATATCAACTCAACTGTTTTTGGATCTGTCGGAGTTTGCAACGCATTTAGAGCTCCGAGAGTTTTTTCGTCCAAAGTGACTTTCACTGTGCCTTCCGGCCAAGGGAAATCATCTGGCGGATAGCGCGTGCCGATTTGTTTCATGAAGCTGATCCATACTGGCAAAGCTCCACTTGTTCCTGTCAAGCGATGAGGGATATTGTTATCGTAACCAACCCAGACAACAGTTGTCAGATACGGAGTAAAACCTCCGAACCACGCATCTTTATTGTCACTGGTTGTACCTGTTTTACCTGCGGCAGGATTTAAGAAACCACTTGTTGTCACTGCGCGGGCCGTTCCCGAAATAACGGTTTGCTTCATCATGCTGACAAGGCTTGAAACAGTTGCAGGGTCCTCAACTTGTTCTGGTTTTGGATCGTAAACGAAAATTTCGGCATTGTCTGAATTCAAGACTTTGCGAATGAATGAAATGTTGGATTTGCGACCCAAGGAAGCCAAGGTCATGTAGCTTTGCAAAACTTCTTTCGGATACATCTCAAATGCACCCAAAGTGACCGATGGGAATGTTTTAAGTTCTGATTCCACTCCCATTTTGTGAGCGATATCGACGATATTTCCCAATCCTACAGAAATACCCAATGAAGCTGTTGCTGCATTCAAAGAGTTTTTCAAAGCATAGAACATCGGAACCGTTCCGAAATATTTGTGGCCGTAATTATCCGGAGACCAAGACTGACCTTCGTACTTCGTTGTGAACTTTTCGTCTTTTACCAAAGTAATCGGAGTATACGGTTTTCCTTCAGGTGTGTCGTTCATCAAAGCCGTCAAATAAACGAAGGGCTTCATGATAGAGCCCACTTGGCGATGGCCGTCGACGGCGCGATTGAACTGAGTCATGCGGTAATTACGACCGCCGACTGCAACTTTTACGAGACCGGTTTTGTTGTCCCCGACAAGAACGCTACCTTCGATGCTGTTACCTTTGTCTTTAAGGCTTTTGATGTACTTGTTTTCTTTTTCTAGACGAGAAAGATGATCACGCAGGGATTCTTGAGCGACTTGTTGGGCCTCAAGGTCTAAAGCCGTGTAGATTTTCATTCCCTCAGGCGACATTTTCATCGCATCCATTTGTTTGCGAACGGCGTCTAAATAGTAAGGTGCCGTTTCAGTGGCCAATGTCACTGGAGCACTTGGGAGTGGAACGCGATCGGCTTCGTTCATTTGTTCGGCAGAAATAAATTGAAGTTCCTGCATTTTTTGAAGAACAAGATGCCTACGGCGTTCAGCATTCACTGGTTTTTTGAATGGATTGTAAAGCCCCGGGCTATTGACGATGGCAGCAAGTAAAGAACACTCACTTAAGTTCATGTCACTAACATCTTTGTCGAAATAATAGCGAGAGGCTGCGCCATAACCACGGATTTGGAAAGATCCATTTTGGCCCATATAAATGATGTTCAAATAAGTTTCCAAGATTTCGTCTTTGCTGAATCGTGATTCAAGCAGGATCGACATCACGAACTCTTGAAATTTTCTTTTCAAAGTGCGTTCACTTGTGAGGAAGTAGTTTTTCACCAACTGTTGAGTGATGGTACTTCCTCCTTGGGCCGTGCGTCCATGAGTGAGATTTTTTAGGAGGGCACGGAAGATGCCTTTGTAACTGACTCCTCCATGTTCAAGGAATTGTGAATCTTCGATGGACATGACCGCGTTCGAGCACATCGGAGGAATCTCACCCAATGTCACTGTCTTCTGCATTAAAGGTTCATTGCCAATATATTGGGCAAGAAGGGGGGCCTCACCTGTGAGGGAAGGAACTTCGTGGAAAGGAGCACCGACGAACACTTGTGAAATCAGATTATCCTTTTGCAATACCAAAACTTGAATAGAGTTATCAATCTGGCTTGTGGACACATCTTGATTCACCCAACCGAAGCATTGCTGTTGATCGTCGTTCAAAGGAACTTGCAATCGAGCACTGCATTCTTCACGAGTTGCAATAAAATAATCGCCTGGAAGCAAACGTTGATCGTAATTACGACGGCGATAACCTTCTTTCACGAATTGTGACTCGAGATTTTCGATCTTGACCAGAGTGCGTGCTGTGAAAGTAGGCGGAGCTGCATAGTACTCCGTCGGAATTAAGAACTTTTTTGACTCTAGTTTTTGAGTCATCTCTTTTTCAAGAGAGAAGTAAGAATAGACGCCAATCCCAAGCCCCGCGATGATTACAAGCGTCACAAGGATTGTAAAACAAATTAAAATAGTCTTTAATCGTGGTCGCAACATACATGTAGCGTAGTACGAAACTCTGTTCGAGTCGATGATGAAAATTCCAGAGTTCGATTTGAGTGAAAGGAACGTTTGTGGCTAAGAAGAAATCTTCTGCTAAGCAAACCAAAAAGGCTAAAGCCGCTCCGAAAAAGAAAACCGTAACAAAGAAAGCAACTCCCAAAAAAGCAGTTAAAAAAACTGTTGCGAAAAAAGCCGCAGTTAAGAAAGCAGCGAAGCCCGTTGCCGCAAAAAAGGCTGTTGCGAAAACTTCTGCAAAGAAATCTTCAGCTAAAGCTTCACCAAAAAAAGCGATGAAGGCCCCTGCTACGAAGAAGTCTGCTCCTGTTAAGGCAGCAACTCCTGCGAAGCAGCACTTGCTGAAGTCTTCTGAGCCAACGAAAGTTTTGGATTTGAGTGATTTTGTAACGCCGTTAGATGATCGTTTGATCATTCAACTTTCCGGCGCCGAAAAAATGACCGCAGGTGGTTTGTATATCCCTGATACGGTAGCAGACACTTCGGGCAATCTTCAAGGTGTTGTTGTTTCTGTAGGTCGTGGTCACGTCAGCAAAAAAGGCCATCTTCGTCCTATGGACGTACAACTCGGAGACAAAGTTGTTTTCTCTGAGTACGCAGGTTCTAAAATCAAAATTCAAAATGAAGACCTCATTATCATTCGCGAAGGCGACGTGATGGGCGTGGTAGCTAAATAAAGGGAAAACAATGTTGAACGCAAAATGGATCAAATTTTTGGGTCTTTCCATTGCCATGGTATCCTCCACTGCTGGAGCGATGTCTTTGGACTGGAGCGGTGGTTACCGTACTGAATGGACAGAGATTGATAAACCTTCTTTGGGAACTCCAACTGACAGAAAAGCTTATGGCTTGAATGAGTTGTACTTGAGCCCAAAAATCATCGCTGCCGATGGTATTAACATCACATCTCGCTTTGATGTTTTCAGCAACACACTTTATCCAAACTCTCAATTGGGTATGATTTGGGGTTTAAATGACAATTCGTCAGCAGCAACTTCAAACAATGATGGCAGTGCTTCAATTCGTGTAAATCAATTGTATCTTACTGTGAATCAAGAGTTCGGTGCTTTGATGGTGGGTCGTGTTCCATTGGAATTCGGTCTTGGCATAAACTACAGCGCAGGTCGTGGCATGTTCGATCACTGGTTTGATACTCGTGATCTAGTGGCGTACAAAATTGTCGTGGGTGACTGGTTCTTGATGCCAATGTTGGGTCGCATGCAGTCCCAAGGTTTTGGCCAAGGGAACTCAATCAGCACAGCGGCAGTTCAACTTCAATATGAAAACACCGAAAATAAATCTTTGATCGGTGTTTTTATGGAGCAAAGAAAAGGTGCGGCTAATAACTCGGTTCTGGGCTACACAGCTGACCAGATCTCTGCTTACGGCGGTGATCATGTTGGAACTGACTTGAATGAGACATCAACTGGCTTCGTTTTGGGACGTGGTTGGGATTCTTTTGGTTTCAAACTGGAAGCTGCATTTCTTCAAGGTGAAACAGGTCTTGTGACGACTGCAAATGATGATGTTCGTTTGACCGGATATGGTATCGCTGCTGAATTGTACTTCCCTCGTGCCGAATCTAAATGGGACTGGGTTGTCAAATTAGGTATGGCAACAGGTGATGACGCCAACTCTACAAACTTTGGCGGTTATGCTTTCAATAAAAACTATGACGTTGCGATGTTGATGTTTAATCATCGACTCGGTCAAAAAGATTTCTTCCAAACAAACACAGTTAAAGATTCAACGAATTTGAGCGTTGGAAATTCAGCGGACGATGAAAGTATCAGCAATGCTTTCTATCTTGCACCGACTGTGACTTATGCATGGAATGACAGGTTTGATTTGAAGAACACGCTGGTTTATGCGCAATTGTTGAACACCGTGCAAAATTCTGTTGATGCGAAAAAAGATTTAGGCCTAGAATGGGATATCTCTCTGATTTACAAACCAAGTGAACGCATTCAGTGGTTGAATCAGGTGGGATTGTTGTTCCCGGGTCAAGCATGGAAGAACGGTAACGACAACTTGAGTAATGATTTTACATTTGGTTTAGCGACTAAAGCCGCCATCAGCTTTTGATAACAGCTTGATTGCAACTTGTACGACAACTTGATGACTTAATTTTACATCTTGTTTGGTGGTGAGCAGGGCCCGGGGAGTGACAGTAATGTTGCTCCCCGGGATTTTTTTTATCAAAATATCCTCATGAGACTCCTTTTTCTGATCCCTTTATTAGCTTTTCTATCCGGTTGCATTCACAAAAGGCCAAAAGTGAGTGGAATAAATCGTACTTATAATATGACTGTGGTGCCTTTGACAGAGGATCGCTGGATCGTGAAGTACGATGGCGGAGGAAAAATTCAGTTCAGCCCCGATGGAAAAGGTGATTTGATCTTTCAACCTCAGACAGCGTCGACATCGGCCCAAACTTTTGCCGCCCTTTTGTTGTTGAAAGACACAATTCAAAAGCCTTTAAAAAATTATGCCGTAAAAATTGAAGTAACGACGGAAAAGCAGCTTCGCTCGTCAACTCCGAATGATTGGGAAGTGTTCTGGTTCTTCGGAAACTATCAACAAGGTGCTGGTAAAGAAAAAACCGCGAACTATTTTATCTTAAAGCCAAACTCGGGCGCTGAATTAGGTCGCGTCTATCAAGAGATCGGTCAGCAATTCTTAAAAACAGATGAAGCTGTTCCGTTGAAAATTGGCGAGCGCGCCACTTTCATCATTGTAAAGGAACAAGATCATTTTCAAGTGTATAAGAATGGGGAAGAGATCATTGATTATCGTGGTAGGCAAATGCCAGAGTCTCTTTATGACCAGGCCGGTGCTTTAGGTCTTTATACGGAGGATGCGGTTGTGCGTGTGCACTCCTTTGCCTACCAAGCATTATAAGGAGAAATCATGCAAAAAATCATTCTAGGCCTATTCGCGACATTATTCATCGGTGCTGTTGCTCACGCTGAGGCAGATGCTGATGCCAGTTGGACTCAAGTTGCCTCGTATCTTGCGACAGAACAATCGCCCTCTTATCGCGATGTCTTGATTCACAACCCCGGAACTTATTCGCAAGTGCGTGTGCAAATGGATAATGCAGGTTACATCGATCGCTTTGATATTATTTCGCATATCTTGTGGGGCTCGCAGGTTTTTGGGCTTGATGGTCACTATGATGCTGGCCAAGTGAAAACAACGGATATGGGTGCGACTCAGGTGCGCTTTATTCGTATGTACGTTCGCTCGATCAGTCCGGGTCAGCCAGTCCATGTTCGTGTGTGGATGAAATAGCTCTGCCTTCTGAAATGCAAAACGGACCCGTCGTGGGTCCGTGGAGGATCGAACATTTTCAAGGAACTTTATCAAATTACTGACGGCCTGTTGTGCGAGCTGCAGCGTTAGCCATTGGAAGAATTGTTACTCCCGTTGTTGTTACCGCGCTAGAGCACATTGATAAGTTCACTACTGCTCTTGCGTTATTGTCGTAGCAGCTGCTGCCAACCATTGTGTATTGATTAGAAGTTGCTGTTGGAGCCGTTGTTACCGTTCCGTTGTTTACGATTGCACCGTTAGGTGAAACTGCCACCGGATTTTTCACAACCACACCGCGACCCGCAGCCAAGCGAGGAGCTACTAGAGTTCCATCTGGCAATTGCACAACTGTCGCAGTATTTGGATTTACCAAAGTGCCTGGTGTCGCAGAGCCGTTCGCGCCCGGACCTGTCGTCACGATTTGACCGTTGATGTATGTGAATGTTTGCGGAGAAGCCACGATTTGTGCATAGATTTGATCCGCTGGTGTTGTGTAAGCCCAAACCACGTTGTTTAAGTCAGCATAATTGATCGCCTGTTGTTGCAAAGATGTATTTGCCCAGCCAGTTTCGATTCTTTGGAAGTTGTTCTTCGCATTGAAGATATTGCTTTGACCTGCTTGATACATTTGCATCCAATACTGAGAGGCATTTAAGTCCTTCGCATTCAAAGCTGTTTGATAATTTGTGTAGAATGTTTTTAGTGTGTTGCCGGCGTAACCGATTGAGTTCGCCAATGTTTGGCCGATTTTAGTGCGAAGCTCTTTCCAGCCAGTCACTTGAGTCAAACTGTCTTGTAAACCTGTCAATTGATCTAGTGCTGCTTGATTCGCATCTTGATCATCGCTAGCGATTTGTTTTGCCAGGAATTGTTGGACGTACTTGGCATAGAATGCTGTCACTTCTTTTTGATCAACCTTTTCATCGTCAAGAATTGAAGAGATTTCATTTACACGGCACTCAAGTGTATCCGCAGATACGTCTTTCTTCTCGTCACCGCATTTTTTCAAAACTCTATCAGTGAAAGATGGCTTTTTAGGTTTTGGTTTTACATCTGCATCCGCAGAAACAGTTGTAGATGGTTTAGCTTCAATTGGAGCAATCGTTTTTTGCTCGTCGATCTTCTTAAGAAGAGCCACATTCAATGCATCAATGTCTTTTGCATTTTTATCGAAAGCCACATTCAAAGTGTATTTATTGAAACCGCAATCTTCGCAGTAACCTTTTCCTTCAGTTACTTTTGGAACCAGAGCCAGGACTTCGTGATCACCTGTCTTAATGTATTTTACGTTCGCAACACCATTAGATGTTGTGATTTTGGATGGAATAACGTCGCCGTCTTCAGAAGCCAGTTCTAAAGATGCAACTCCACCTGTGTGACTATTGAAAGAGACATTAAAACCTAACACCAGCAGAAGTGCCGATGCCATCGCCCATTGTTTTTGGGTGTTCGTGAAAGTTTTCATAAAGTCCTCCTGTTAATAGGTCTTCCAGACCCTTTTATCTACACAGATGTAGAGCGAGAGCCGGGCCAGATCACAGGAACGAGGCCAAGGGGTTTAAACTGCTGAAATATTTAAGAGTTCTCACGTTGAGAAAAATTTTTGGCAGAGGGGAGCTTGTTAAACTTCTAGTGCCCCTCTTTGAGAAATCTAGATCGGATAAAGATTTCAATAACTTAGCAGTTTTAAAGGGCAAATGATCATAAGGTCCCAAAGCGACCGTTTTGGGCACCTTCCGGCTTGCCTCTCGAGGGGGAATTAGCGATAACTCCCTCGATGAAGTTTCATTTCCCAAAGAGTCCCAAACCAGAACACATAGCCGAAGCCGATTGGAATAATTGGACGTGGCAGCTTCGTCATTCATTGAAGACGATGGCGGACTTTGAAAAACATTTTGAATTAAACGCTGACGAGCGCGCGGCTTTCAGTGAGGGAAAAGAACTTTTCAACATTCGTACGACGCCATACTACGCAAGTCTTGCGGGTGGTCCCGGTGAATCTATTCGTCAGATTTTGATGCCTCAACGACATGAGATTGAAGAGGGCGCTCAGCAGATGCTGGACCCTTTAGGTGAACAAAAAAATAAGGCGGCACCTCGCTTGATTCACCGCTATTCAGATCGCGTTTTATTTTTGATCACTGATATTTGCAGCGTGTACTGCCGGTTCTGCACGCGCAAGCATTTCACGGGACAAGAGCAGGCCTTCATCCGCAACGAAGAATACGAACAGGCTTTGGCTTACATCAAACGTCACACGGGCATTCGTGAAGTCATCTTGTCGGGCGGAGATCCGCTGACAGTAGGAGATGCTCAGCTTGATCGCGTTCTTGGCGATCTTCGCAAAATCGATCACGTCGAAATTATTCGTGTTGGTTCACGCATGCCAGTGGTGTGCCCTATGCGTATCACTGAAGATCTGGTGAAGATTTTGAAAAAGCACAAGCCTGTTTTCTTGATGTCACATTTCAATCATCCAAACGAATTAACAGAAGAAGCTGCAAGTGCTTTGGAAATGTTAGTTGATAACGGCGTCCCTGTGATGAACCAAATGGTTCTTCTCAACGGAGTGAACAACCACGCGGCGCTTGTACAGGCATTGAATCGTCGTTTGCTTTACTTGCGTGTGAAGCCTTATTACATGTTCCAGTGCGATCCTTCGATCGGGACAGATCATCTGCGCACTTCGGTTGAAGACTCCATGGAAATTCAAAAAGAGTTGTGGGGTCACCTTTCAGGTCTTGCAATGCCAAACTTGTCTTTGGATATTCCAAATGGCGGTGGCAAAACTTATCTGGTCCCTAATTTCCAAACAGGACAAGAGGGATTGACTCGTTACTACACTGGCTGGGACGGTGTTGACGCCGAATATGTCAGTCCTGCGCCCGAGAAAATTAAAAAACCATTCGTCGGGGCTTATCAGGACGAATGGACTCATTTGAAAAATTCCAAGAAGAATTAATGCGAGGGAAGCGGTTGGGAGTGGGGTATGCCCCTTAGCTAGGCATTACGCTTCGACGGCACGCCATCCGGGCTCTGTTGTCGCCCGACTTCGTCGGGTTCGCGCCATCGTGGCGCCGACAAAGGCCGTCTTCGGTAACGCCTAGCTAAGGGGCATACCCCACTCCCAACCGCTTCTAGTGCATTCAAATGATCTTTGAAATTTAAATGAGAAGTTTTTTGATCTGCCACAGAATTTTCTTATTTGGCTTTTAAAAAAATATCGATCAAAGCGGCAACTTCGTTACTAAAGGGAAGGGGGGCTCCTCGAATCCCATCGAAGAGCGGCCTTTGCCGGCGCATGGATGCGCGAACCGCAGCAAAGCTGCGGCGGCAACTGAGTCACGACGACGTGCCGCTCGTAGCATGGGGTTCGAGGGATTCCCCCCCCTTCCCCTTTAGTGGCCAAGATCCATCGCAAGAACTGAAAAGATTTATTTAGACGAAGATGGATGGAATTGTAACGTCAAAGAAGCGTAGTCATTTTCTACACTTTGCGAGAAGCTCAACATGTCCGGAGTTGTCATGCCATTGAACTGCAGCCAGTTCGTCGCAGAAGAAAACATTTTGGTTGTATCAGCGTCACGATCGGTAACCCAATACAAAACTTCATAAGCAGTTTTATTTGCGGTTTTAGAGACATACTGTCGAAGAAGGAAATGCACCCGGAACATGCGCAACATGTTCGTGCCTTTTCCACACCAAACGTCCCAATCCCACGCATCTGGTTTGTCGTAAACATGGGCGCATTTCAAATCAATCGTGCCATCATTGGACATGTAGTTGAAAGTGACGTCGTCTTCTTTAATGTCCATGACGCGAACCTGCGAAAAACCTTTTGGTACAGAGGCAAATACAGAAGAAGAAATTGAAAGAGCTAAAACAATGGCGATGGCTTTTAATGTTGTCATATAAAAAGCCTAGCAGGCGAGAAGCAAAGTCCCTAGTGAATTTGCTTGAAAAATTCAGATGAAAGTCTTTTGAAATAAAAAAAGGCTCCTTGCGGAGCCTTTTGCTGTGATGCTTCTAAATAGATCTGATTACCAGATTACAGAGAAGTTCAACAATGCGATCTCAACACCCATGTCGATGTCGCCTTTTTTAACCAAACGAAGCTCTGGAGTGTAACTTACGTTGCTCCAAAGAGCGAAACGTTTACCAGCGCCTACGAACAAGCCCAATTTGTTTTCATAACCATCACGGCTGTCTTTCAATACAGAGTAAAGACCTACACCGGCTTTAACAAAGATTGCATTCTTTAGATCACTTTGGAAGTTGTAAGCGCCTACAGCTGCTAGATCTAGCAGAGTTTCGCTGCCACCAGTGCCAGAAACTTCTTTAGAAAGAAGGCGAAGGCGACCTTCACCACCTACTTGGAAACCATCTCTGAGATAGTGCAAGTAAGATGCGCCGATATCTAAAGTTGTACCGCTATCGCAATCTTTACAAACTTTTTCAGAAGAGAACAAACCGTTCGTCATCATTGTTTCGAATTCGTTTTCGTTATTGCCACCAGCAAGGAATGAGTTTTCAGAAGCATAACTTCTTTCCGCTGGAGCAGCTTTGGCTACGTATGTGTTTGAAGATTTGGTTTTTGCATTTGCTACGGATACAGACAACACCACAGCAGCTAAAGATACGATCAACTTGTTCATCAGTGACTCCTTTGTTTTGACTCCAAAATTCTTTATGGTTCCAAAGGTCTAGTCAATCTCTTAGCGGTGCATTTATGGAGCATTTCTTTTCAGTAATTTTGCTTATCAAGCAGAATAGGTCGAGTGCGGCCTGTTCTTGGTCGAATCTGTCATATATTCTAAAAAAATGCGTCTTATGTTTATGTTTTCAGCAATTTTGTTCGTTGTCAGTGCTCGGGCGGCTTCGACTGTATCGCCATGTGTGATGGCTCCTTCCGATTTTGTTTCTAATTTAGAGAAGAGTGATGGTGGGGCTCGAAATGCCTTGTGGCAAATGATTCGTGACTGCCCTCAAAAAGTAAATGACCTGGGCAATACATCAGTAGATCGCCTGTTTATCAGAGGTCAATTGGTGGACTGGCGGAAAGACATTGTCACAATGATTAAATCCGATTTTAAAGACCGTCGACTTGATGGCGAAGAAAAAGACTTTGAAGGATTAACAAAAATTCTTGGGCCCAGTCGACAAGATGAAAACATTCGAGGTCTTTTAAGACAATCCCAAGATGACAGTGCTCGAAAGAAACAATGTACCAAAAAAGACAACCGCGATGACTCTTTAGGTCCGATTCGCAATCAAGGTGAAGTGGGGTGGTGTTACGCCTTTACTGCGGCCGATCTTATTTCACATAAACTGAAGAAAAGAATTTCTGCATTAGATATTGCCTATCATTTTAATCAAAAAGATCTTGGGACCTTGAGTGCCAAGCTTAAAGCACGGATGAATTCGGGCAATATTACCGGGAAAAATAATTTCGCTCTAGAGACGACCAGTGAGGGTGGGCTCACGTCCCCCGCTATTCATTATGAGGCAGAAAAAGGCGCTTGCTTAGAGGCGGATCTTCCCTCGGACGACACCGATATGAGCAACTTGAAAACGTCATTGGACGATTTGCAGCGATTGAAATATCAGATGCAGAAAGATTCGGGAATGTGTCAGTTTGGAAATTATCGTCAGAGCTTCGCAAGATTTCCGGCCTTATCTATTCCTCAGATTTTGCAGACCGCTTACGATAGCGATTACAGTGATATGATGGTCAAGCTTGCTGATAAGAACTGCAGTGGGAAGCGCATTTCAATGAAGGGCATCGAGACTGCTGACGTCCTTGTCAGTGACGATAAAACCAGGGCCGATGCCTTTGCGACAATTGATAAAGCATTAGATCATCAATCCATTGCTGGCATTGGTTACTATGCGGATGTCTTGGGAAGTGATGCTTCTGGTTCACATGCATCTTCTATCGTAGGCCGTCGATACAATTCAAAGACACAACAATGCGAATATCTGATACGCAATAGCTGGGGTGATGAATTCGATGAATCATCACCGATGGAAAATGAAGATGGATATTATTGGGTGCCAAAGACGAATTTAGCACCTATGCTGTCTGACGTGACTGTGATTAAATAGTTTAAACGCGCTCTAAGCGAGCGTATTTCACAACAAACTTTTTCACGGTATTATCTGTAAACATCACGCTGACTTTCAAGTTGTCGCCGGCACCTTCTGTTGCGTAAACAGTTCCCACACCAAATGTAGGATGGCGAACACGCATGCCTTTTGAATAACCGCCATTACCACCGCCAGAGCTAAATACGTCGTCGTCATCAGGGAATGACTGCGCGTCGAAGTCATCAGCAGCGCGTGGCTTGTTGCGACCCGAGCTAGAGTTGCTCCAGCGGGACTCATAGTGGTCATTAGGGCCAGCGCTGTCGCCATAACGAGACAAGAATCTTGGCGCTTCAGCCGCAGCGGACTTGAAGGACAATAGCTCTTGTGGAATTTCTTTAATAAATCGCGACGGAGGATTGAATTGCTCTTGTCCCCACACGCGACGCATTTTTGTATACGTCAGCCATAATTTTTGACGAGCTCGAGTCATGCCAACGTAAGCAAGACGGCGTTCCTCTTCAAGATCTGTCTCGCTTTCGCTTTCTGAGGCGCGACCGCTTGGGAAAAGATTTTCCTCAACACCGACGACGAATACGTACGGAAATTCCAGACCCTTAGAGATATGCAACGTCATCAATGTCACAGAGTTTTGCTCTTGATCTAAAGAGTCCACGTCGCTCACTAAAGCCATCTCTTCAAGGAAGCTTGTGAGAGTGGCCTCTTCGCCACGCTCTTTTGCAAATTGAGCGATGGCGTTGTCGAGTTCTTCTAAGTTTTCGATGCGAGCTTGTGCTTCTGGAGATTCATCTTTCTTTAAAGACAAGAGATATTCCGTACGATCCAAAACGATGTGATAGAAGTCAGTCAATTTGAATGAAGTTGCATTCGCTTGCAGCTCGTCCATCATATCCAGGAAACGTCGGATTTTGCCTGATGTGCCAGCGTTGAAAAGACGTTCTTCAACGGCTTTTTGCGCACCGATGTACATCGTAAGACCTCTTTGCGCAGAATACTCTTCGATTTTATCGATTGTCGTTTTACCAATGCCACGAGCTGGAACGTTGATAATGCGTTTCAAGGCGATATCGTCAGCAGGATTGATTGCAAGTTTCATGAAAGACAAGATGTCTTTGATCTCCATACGTTCATAGAAGCGAACGCCGCCGACAAGGCGATACGGAATCGCCAATGTACGAAGTTGTTCTTCCAGAACGCGGGATTGCGCATTGGTACGGTAAAAAACAGCGTAATCATTGTAAGAGCCTTCGCCCTCGTTGATCATGGTTTGAATGGTCTTTGCAACAAACTTCGCTTCATCATATTCATTACGCTCTTCGCGAACGTTAATAAGGTCGCCAGCAGAATTCGACGTGAAAAGAGTTTTATCTTTTCTTTGCGAGTTGTTTTTGATGACGGCCGTAGCGGCATTTACGATGTTCGCGGTCGAGCGATAGTTCTCTTCAAGCTTTACAACTTTGGCTTCGGGAAAGTCTTTTTCGAAGTCTAAGATATTTTTGATGTCGGCTCCACGCCAGCTGTAGATCGATTGATCTTCGTCACCAACCACGCACAAATTGCGGTGAGCTTTCGCAAGCATTTGCACAAGAAGATACTGAATGTGGTTGGTATCTTGATACTCGTCCACCATGATGTATTGGAATTTTTCTTGATACATTTTCAAGACATCCGGATACATGCGGAAGAGTTCGTAGGTTTTCATCAATAAGTCGTCGAAGTCCAAGCAGTTTGCGCGTTTCATTTCAACTTCATAAGCTTTGTACACTTCGACAGTTTTTTGATCCATCAAACGTTTCGAGCTTTTTTCGAATGCTTCTGGAGTCAGCCCCAGCATCTTGGCATTGCTAATACGCGATTGGAAATTCTTTGCGGGATACATTTTGTCGTTGATATCCAACGCGGCCATGACCTTTTTGATTTGGCTGAGCTGATCTGAAGAATCGTAGATATTAAAGAACGGCTTATAATCCAACAAGGTGATATGGGCACGAAGCACGCGCACACAGAAACTATGGAATGTATTGATCCAAAGTTGTTCCCGAATCACTACGCCCATGTCGGCCAAGATTTTGTAAATCCTGTGCTCCATTTCTTTGGCAGCCTTATTGGTGAAGGTCACGCAGAGGATGCCATCCGGAGCTGCGGCCCCTTGGCCAATAATGTTCGCCATACGATGGGTTAAAACGCGGGTTTTTCCAGAGCCGGCGCCTGCGAGAATCAATAGGGGCCCTTGCAGGGTCTCAATGGCGTCTTTTTGCGGCGGGTTCATGTTTTTCGTAACAAATTCAAGTACATCCATTGTATTTCCTTGCGCCTGTGATTGGCCCTGAAATGGGCCTTTCTATGAAGCCACTGTCGAAACTTTAGCGGACTAGACAAAGTTTGCTAAGACCCAGTTTTCGCTGAAGTTTTGATTGTGATTTTGCCTTGGCTCGACTACAAATATAACGCGTTTTGTCAGAAGCCTGGCGGGCCCTCCCGTTTATAGTGCTTAGAGAGGATTTTGTGAAGCACCTTTTCGAACAAACTCTCCGTCGAATCACAGCGGCGATTGCTGTTGTAGCAGCTCTGACGGCCTGCTCGTCGAATCCTGACTCAGCCAATGTTTCTGGCGACGTTAAAGTTCTTGCACCGATGAATGATGACAAGGCGGCGTCCCATTATTCACTGCAATTTATCGAGCTTCTTGGTCTTAACAATTTGCAGGAAGTTTCCGGCAAATTCGTTCATTTCTTTTTCAGCCCACGTATCGTGAACAACCACTTAGACGGAGTTGCTCCGAAAGGTCGCTTCATTCGTAATACCAATGGCAACTATGTTCCGGCGAATGATCTGTCCCAACAAATGACCGTGATCTATGCTCATATGCAACGTTTGGCGCAAATGGATGTCGATCTGGGCGCTGAAGGCATCAATCAATGGCCCCGTGATGTCGGCGTTGGAGTTCGTGTCACCGGAGGCATGGACAACAACGCATTTTATGATGGCAAAACAGACTCGATGTTGTTCGTTCCCTATACGCAGGCGGATCTTCCAATTGCGGTGAATGGTGGCATTCTTGCTCACGAACATTTTCATTCACTGTTTTATAAAATTGTACTTAAGGGCTTGGCAGAAGACGCAACTGTTCATGATCGCGAATTCTTCCTAAAAAATGCCGGCATTGAGGAGATCGACACCAAAGATGATTCAAAAAGCGGCGAAACAAAAACAGAGCCTAAAGAAAGCAATCGAATTGTCGACATGACACGTCCACAATTGATAGCGACTGATGACGACATCCATGCTGCTTATCAAAAGACTCTTCTTCGTGGCATCAATGAAGGAATGGCGGATTTCTGGGGCTGGGTTTACACCGGCAATCCGGACTTCATCGCATCGTCTTTACCTTCAGAAAAGTCAGCGCGCTCTTTAAGTGTTTCGGGAACTCGCGGCCTGGACTGGTTGCCGACAGAGCTGTCAGTAAAACGTTCTGTGAGCACTTATATGACTTACGATTTGAACCAAACTCAATATTTGACGGGCTATGCTTACACGGTGGGGACTCAATATTCTCGAGTAATGAAGGGCTTTGCGGATTTGATCGCAAGCAATCGAGGGCTGGATTCCCTGACGGCACGTCGGCAAGTAGCAAAGTGGTTGCTGGCGTCGCTGGCGACATTGCGCTCTGATGTTGAGAAGAGCTCTGATGGCAGCTACTATAATCCAGGAAATTTTGTTCAAGGCTTTGTTGGCGCAATTCCTGATCTTCAAGAAAAGGAATGCAATTACTGGATGGCTGTGATGAACAATTCCATTTCAAGTTCCGACAAGAAACAAACTTGTAAACAAGACGGTTCTTGGAAACTTGTTCCTGCGGAGTAAATCATGAAATCCATCTTTGTATTGTGCAGCCTGTTTGTTTCCCTTTCTGCATTCGCACAAGAAACACGAATGCCAATGCCTCAGCCGGAAGAACCACCTCCTCTTTTGCAACTTTATCCAGTTGGCCAAGACATTCGTGTCGAGCGAGGTGCTTCACAAGACTATGGAGCTCGTAATTTCTGGAATTTTTCGTTTGCTTACAAAACACCTATTGTTTCCGGATTAGTTGAGTACGGGCAGTTCGAGGATCAGTCAGGCAATACGACGTCGAGCATCGATCGCACTCATCAAGAGATGATGATATGGGGACGCTGGCACTTTTTAAGAGGTACAGGCACATCATTTCATTGGTCTTTGTATGGTGGCCTTGGTGTTGGAGCTTATAAAGAACAAGTGAAGACAACAGTACTGGGGGACTCTCACACGGACGACACCGGAACAAGAATCATGTCGGGTGTCAGTGTCGGAGCAGAGGCGTCTTATTACTTTACCAAAGATTTTGCAGTTGTGGGTGCTTTAGAAGGGCGCGGTCTTTTCGCCGGAGATTTTGATCCGAACCCCACTGGCAGTGGGGTCCTTAGAATCGGTATCGAGTTACCTTTATGAGTGAGTTTTAAAGGTCAGCTGACAGAGTTAGGAATTACTCTGTGATTTTTTGAACGATGGCAGAGTTTACTTTTGCTTTGCTCAAAAGTTCTGCTCTGTAAGAGGCAGCTTCTTTTGGCGTAGCAAATTGTCCAACGCTTACGCGGAACCAAGTCTTACCTTTTACATTCGCGGGTACATAGAATGCGCTATAGCCTTTGGTTTTCAAATCAGAAGCCAATTTCTGAGCTTCACCTTCATCGGCATAAGAAGCAACTTGTACAGTGAATTTGCCAACAGTGTAACCAGCAACATCTTTAGGAAGTGATGATGGGACGCGGGCTTCATGAGTCGCTGTTGCTTTATGTTCAGCGACAGCAGGAGTTTTACCAGAAGCGATCTCTTTTGCTACAGCAGAAGGCTCTTCGTGTTTCGCCGTGATTTGAGCTTTTTCGCCGTGATTTTCTTCGTGCGCAGGAGCGGCTTTTTCATTTTTAGCTTCAGTCTTTGCAGTTTCAGCAGCGCCATGGCCCTCTTCGTTTTTCACTTCAGTGCCGTGTTCACCCTCTTTGCCGCCTTCAGTGGCAGGAGTCGTTTCGTCAGCTACGAATTCTTCCGCAAGTTTAGCGATCTCTGCATCAGTCATTGCGCCGGTTTTTTTCTCGCCAGTCGCAGCAGTGCCTTCTTCATTATTTACTGAAGCCACTTCGCGCTCTGCTTTTTCACCTTTTTGAGGTTCCAATTGAGACAATTGATGTTGGTTGTCACTATACTTTTTGCCTACGAATGTTCCGATCGAGAACGAGAGCAAAGAAATAAAGAAAACTAATACTAGTTTTACGACAACATCTGTCTTTGAAGCCATTTTTTGAATCCTCATAAGGTTAAACTCGCTTGAATGCTTAAGTTTCGGGCCCTTCCTTTGGCCTTAGATCCATGTTAGCGTTAACACGCATTCTTGGTCAATCATCTGGACGGCTAATCCCTTGGAGGAAAGCGTGGAAAACAGCGTAAAATCAATGAATTGGGAGCAGGTCTTAGGTACAGCTATCAAGGCTGTGAGCCTTGGCAGAGAAGTCCTTCTCAATTATTTCGGCAACTTAGAGCACGTCGAAGAAAAAATCCAAGCCGGTTTGGTCAGCGAGGCCGACAAAGAATCAGAACGAGTCATTGCAGAGCATCTCAAGAAAAATTTTCCCGCGATAGAGTTCCTTGGCGAAGAATCCGCTTATATCTCTGGGGCTAAAGTCCAGACTCCTGCGGGCCCGCAAGGTCGTTGGATTTTGGATCCTTTGGATGGAACAACAAACTACGTTCATCGTTTTCCAATCTTTTGCATAAGTCTCGGCCTGGAAGTGAACGGGCAAATGCAGTTGGCCGTCATCGATGTGCCAATGTTGAAAGAAACTTATACGGCAATTCGTGGAAAAGGAGCTTACGTAAATGGACGCCCTCTGCGTATCAGTAAAGAAGCCGAATTGAAAAGTGCTTTGCTGGCAACGGGTTTCGTGGCCGAACATGAAAACGTGATTTCTGAGCAATTGAAAGTCTTTGAAAATATCGTGCGTAAGTGTCGCGGTGTTCGTCGTCCCGGAGCGGCCGCATACGATCTTGCACAAGTTGCTCGTGGTGTCTTCGATGGCTATTGGGAACGCAACATTCAACCGTGGGATGCCGCTGCGGGAATTCTGCTTGTCGAAGAAGCGGGTGGCATTGTTCAAACATATCGTGGAGACAAGTACACTCCGTACAAAAATTCAATCGTTGCTGGAAACCCTGCGATTGTTAAGGAATTGCAGAGAGAACTTGCGCCGTTTCTACACAAGGAAACCAACTAGAGAAGAATCAATAAACACGCCGAATAAGTTTATAGAAAAAGAAAAACCCAGCTATCAGTGCAGATGCTGGGTTTTCTTTTTGTTCGTTGAAAAAATATGATTACATAAATTTGATGGCATAGAAGAATACGATTGCCGTCAAAGCCAACGAGTCTACTCGGTCCAAAAGACCACCGTGGCCGGGGATTGAATTACCAAGATCTTTAATATTTAAGTCACGTTTGATAGCAGAGAAAGTGATGTCGCCAAAGAACCCGGTAGTAGCAATCAAGAAGCCAAGGATCATTGATTGTGTGCCGGTCATGCCAATAAAGCCATTCAAAGCATAAGACAATGCCGTTGTTGAAACGACTCCGCCGATAAAGCCTTCCATCGTTTTCTTCGGAGAAATCTCTGGGCAGATTTTATGTTTGCCAAAAAGCTTTCCCCAAGTGAATTGAAAAACGTCATTGATTTCGGTCGCAAGGAACAAGAATAGAATCAAATGATATTTTTGATCCTGATTGGCAAGTTTCAATGGATGCGAATAAAGCAAAGCGATATGCGAGAAGCTGAACACGGTCATCATCAATGACCAGTGAATAACACCCATGGCTCTGCTGATATTCTGTGTGGCCCCTGAGGCCACGCTGCGAAGACTTAGAAGTAAGAACATCAAAACCGGAATGAACGTCAAAAATAAAGAGTATTGGTCAAAGTAAGCCAACGCATATTGTATTGGAATTGAGATGTAACAGATTCTTAGAACTTTTTGATGTTCTGCTCCCAACTCATATTTAGAAATGATTTCGCAAAAAGCAAAAATAGAAAGAACCATCAAGCTGATAGTAGCCACGATATCGTTCATGAACAAACAGATAGATGCCACAGTGATCATCGCCCACCAAGATAGAGTGCGTTCGATCAATTCAGAAATTAATTTGCCTGGTCCTTTAATCCAACGAACAAGGGCAAAGACTGAAGTGAGCACCGTCAGCAGGGAGTAGATCGAAATGAGCGCAGTCGATAATGATGAGTTCATTTTGTCTCCTTAAGGAATTGAGCGAGGTCTGTCAGACGGCGAATAACAGTTACTATCAGGCCAGCCAGCATAATCCAAAGACCAATATAAATTGCATCACATTTCACAAATGCTTCAATCAGAGCCACCGCAGTGAGCGAAGCCATGCGATGTTGTTTTGCCATGGGCCCTAAGAAACGGTGACCGTGTCCCAGAGAAGCACCCAATGTACGAATATAAGCAGTCATCGTAGCCAAGAAAATATTTGCCCACGCAAGGCTCATGCCCTGATCGTGGCTTTGGCAATAAAGACCTGCTCCTAAGATGATGATTGCATCAGCAATCCGGTCTGGAACTTCATTGTAGAGATCGCCGGTTGCCGTTTTCTTTTTAAATTCAATGGCAACCATTCCATCCATCATATTGCACAGGAGGCGCAACTGAATTCCCGCAGCAGCGAGAATTAAAATCAAAGAGTTTTGCGAGCTATGAGCCATTGCAAACGCTGACAGTGCTGCAATAGAAAAAACAACACTGAAAGTAGAAATGATGTTCGGGCTGATATTGGCAGAAGCTAGAGTGCGAGCGAAGCTCCGCGCCCATGCTTTTTGGCGTGTCTTTAACTCTCGACGTGATTCTAATGCATGGGCATTAGAGGATTCCATGAAGTGCCTCTGTCGGGTCAAAGCATCCGGCATCAGAAAGCCTTCTGTGCTGTTCGGTCATAAGCTTTGTAAGAAGGCTATTGCGCAAAGCCTTGGCTACGACCCAAGCAACTACAATAGGAATCAATGCCAAAATCACCAGTTTTGAGACCATTTTATAAATCCTCTGTTAATTCAGAGGGATTTAAAGCAAAAGCTCAGCCATTCACCAAAATATAGGGGAACTGTTTAAATGATTTGGAGGGTTGTTTTGAGGAACAGAGCTGTCTAGGATTTCGACAGCGGACAATGCAGGGCTGTTTCTTGCGATATTGAAATCTTAGAGGAATTGAGATTCAAAATCGCGAATTGTTTTCATCTAAAAAGGTCTTTTCTTGGCTTTTACTATTGGCCCCTATATGGTGCCGATCATCAAAACCTTAGGAGAACTCAATGAAAGCGCTAATGAAAAAATCCGTTCCGTTCGTGTTTGTTCTTTCCTCTGTAGCTGTTGCTGCAGGTGTTATCACTAAAGAAGCGGTAAATGCGAAAGTGGGCGCCCTTGCCTCCGCTTACAACAACGACACTACAAACATTCAAATTGTTTTCACGGATCTGAATGTTGATTCCATTCGCGCCCTTGATTTCGGCGTGAAAGGCTCTGTTTATAAAAAAGGAACTCAAAATACTTTGAATTTGAAATTAGAAGGTCTTCAATACCACTATGGCAATGGCGAAAATCCAGTTTTGACTGGTAAGTTGACGGGACAATTGGACCTGGTGACAGCATTCGGTCAGTCCTTCTTAAACTCTGCTGGCGCTGATTTTGAAGATCTAGTGAAAAACTCTGCAGCGAATTTTGGGCAAAGTTATGGTGATGCTTTGACTGTGCAAGCAAAGCTTCTTGATTTGACAAAGGACGAAGCCGGTAATGTTGTATCTGCAAAGGTTGCGGTTCAAGGCGTGGTAGACTTCAGCAAGTTGCCAGCGACGATGAAAATTGAAGATGTTGAGTTCAAATCTTTTCAGCTTGAAATGTCTATCAATCGCTCGGGCGTTGCTGGCGCTTTGAAAACTATATTGAATCCCCAAAATAAAAGCTTCAGCGAAGATCAACCAGGCATGAAGGAAGCGATCGAGAAATTGTTGAACGATGACTCTCAAGCTTACGCTCAGATCAATGGCATTATGCAATGGTTAAATCAAGTTGCTGAAGAGTTGGTAAATCAAAAGGCTCAACAGTAATTTCGAATATATATCTGAGTGGGAAGATGTCTTCCACCGAAAAAAGGCTGCTTTAGGGCGGCCTTTTTTATTTCTAAATCCCCTGAACCTTTGCTAGCGTTGAAGTACCAGCAATCAAGGATAGGGTATGAAGCATATTTTAATCACGGGCGCCTCCACGGGAATCGGTCGCGCTTTAGCGGAAAGTTTTTTGAAGCGTGGCGATTTTGTGTGGGCCGGGGTTAGAAATCCCGAAGTTCTGTCTTCTTTGAAATCTCAGTTCCCTCAGACTTTGGAAGTTCTAAAGCTAGATGTCGCATTAGCTGATGAGGTCACTCGAGCATTGCAAGTCGTTCAGGCCACGAGGCCGCAAGATTTTATTCTCATCAATAATGCGGGGATTGCCTTAGGCGGTCCCGTCGAGGCCGTTGATTTGAACGAGTGGCGAAAACTTTTTGAGGTGAATGTCTTTGGATTGCTTGCAATGACTCAAACATTTTTGCCATTGTTGCGTCAGGTGAAGGGCCGAGTGATTAATATCGGATCTATCAGTGGGCGCATGTCCAGTCCGTTTCTTGCGCCATACACAAGCTCAAAACATGCGGTTCGTGCAATTTCAGATTCATTACGCAGAGAAATGCGCTCTTTGGGTGTGAAAGTTGTTTTGATCGAACCTAGTCCCATTCGTACAGAGATTTGGGATAAGTCGATTCAGCACAGTCGGGAACTTGAGGCGAAGATGACACCAGAGTTGCAAGCAGTTTATAGTGAAGCGATGGCAAGTCTTGTCGGAGCCGTGGAAGATGTCGCGAAAAATGCAGTTCCCGTTTCACACGTTATTGAGGCCGTGGAAAATGCTGTGGATCTAGAAAATCCCTATCCGTATTATCTTGTGGGTAAGAACATTCACTTGCAGGCTCTGCTTGCGCGCCTATTACCTGTGCGTGCGATGGATGCAATTTTCGCTAAGGGATTTAGATTCCAAAATACAACGAAGAGGTCACCGTAACCTCTTCGTTGTATTTTGGCGAATGTAAGATTGAATCTAGTGAGTGAATTTGCTTTTGAAGGCGTCGTATTTAGATTCCACTTTATCGCCAAATTTTGCCATCCAACTTTTTGCAGTGTCATCGTCAATATGAAGAGTCGACATAACCGCGTGAACTTTTTGAGTGGCTTCCTCTTTAGAAATGCCGGTTCTTTCGCAGATTAAGTTGATGAGATCGTCGGGGCTTTTCATCGCCATTTTGATATCATCTTCGGACAAATTCAAATTGGTGAATTGGCTTTTCAACGCATTGGAAATTTCACCGACTTTCCCTTGGAAAACTGATTGAGTGTCCATGTTTCCTCCTTCTCGACTTAAATCGAGGTTGACCAAATCACTTCCACCTTAAGGGCACTCTCTTTGCAACCTTTCGTCAAATTGTGCGAGGTCTTAGTTTCAAACAGCACAGTCAGTGTTGCGGGAATTCTGACGCCAAAACTTTGACTGATGTCATAGAATTTTTGGATGGAAACATTTTCCCCCAAGGCAAAAATTGCCTGAAATCAAATATGTTGCAAGTCACCTATCTCGACTAGACCAGTGGCCTGTTGGCATTACCGTTGCTTAAGATTCCTACGAGACAAGTGTGTTTACTTCAGAGGATCTGAAGTGACGAAGCCAACCGGAGGATGAGAGTGGCAGAAGAAAAAGCGGCAGCGGCGGAAGCAGCCCCGGCGCCAAGTGGTGGATCAGGACAAAAGCCTATACTTCTTATTGCATTAGCAGTGATCAATATGCTCATCGTCGCAGGCGTTGGCTTCATGCTTTATAAAGGCAAACAAAAAGAAGCTGCAGAACCTAAAATCGAAAACGTCATTAAAGGTGAAGCGGAAGCTCAACATAAAGAAGCCACTGAAGAAAAAGAAGTGGTGGGTAAGGTTGTGCCTCTTGAAACTTTCTTGGTGAATCTAGCGGGCTCTAAAGGCCGTAAAGTCGCGAAAGTTAACATGGAGTTAGAGCTTAAAGGTGATCATGCCGCAGAAGAGATCGACAAGCGCAAAGCTCAAATCCGTGACATCATCATTATTATTCTTTCAAGCAAGACTTATGAAGAAGTCTCTTCGCGTGAGGGAAAAGACAATCTTAGAACTGAAATTAAAGACACAATCAACTCTTTCTTGGTTCAAGGAAAGATCTCGAACGTGTTCTTCACAGAGTTTATTTATAACTAAGGCAGGCCTATGAATCAGGTACTCTCGCAAAGCGAAGTGGATGCTCTGTTAGCCGCGGTCTCTGATGGGGATGTCGCGTCGTCAGACTCTCCTAAAGCGGAAGCGGCGGCTTCTGGTGGTGCGAAAGCTCCGGACGATCGTAAGATTGTTTCCTACGACTTGACCAGCCAGGACCGTATCATCCGTGGTCGTCTTCCTCAGTTGGAAGTTATCTACGAGAAATTCATGCGTGCGTTCCGCGTTTCTTTGTCATCAGCGCTTCGCAAGATCGCTTCGATCACTTTGACAGGAACTGAGTTTTTGAAATTCGGGGAGTTCATTAATACTCTTCCAATGCCAACTTGCATGAGCGTTCTGCGTTTTGGTAACTTGCGTGGTTCGGCCCTCTTCGTTATTGAAAGCAAATTGGCATATGCCTTGGTCGATAGCTTCTTCGGTGGGGCAGATCGCCCTTATACGAAAATTGATGGTAAGGACTTTACGCCGATCGAGTTGCAAATCGTGCAAAAGGTTGTAGGACTCGCGATCAACGATATGGAGGCTGCATGGGCTTCTATCGAGAAAATTGGTTGCTCGTTTGTTCGTACCGAGGTGAATCCACAGTTCGTAGGTATTGTTCCTCCGACAGATGTGGTTATCGCTTCTACTTTCGACGTTGAACTTGAAAACGCGTCCGGGACTATTTCAATCGTAATTCCGTATGCGACAATTGAACCTATCAAGCAAAAACTTTCTACGGGTTTCCAAGTGGAATCCGATCAAACAGATAAAAGACTTTGGACATCCATCATTCAAGAACAACTTCTTGAAACTGACATGGAGATCAAAGTGAACCTTGGCGAAACAGAAATCAAATTGCGCGATTTGATGAATCTGAAAGTCGGCGACGTCATTCCTCTGGATCAAGATGCATCCGGCGAATTCGATGTTGAAGTTGAAGGTACTAAGAAATTTAAAGGTTATTACGGAATTCATCACGGTACTGTGGCAGTTCAAGTGACTCGCCCAGTGACTAAGTAGGGGGAAAGATGTCTGGAGATAAATTGGACGATTTGGCTGATCAGTTAGTGGCAGAAGCGGCGGGAATGGCTGCGGATTCCACTCCTAAAAAAGCTGAAGCTGCAAGTGGCGGCGGTCAAAAAGATAGAAATTTGAATTTAATTCTCGATATTCCACTGCGTGTAACGGTTGAATTGGGCCGTACAAAAATGCCGGTCAGTGAATTACTCAATTTGACCCAAGGAAGTGTCATAGAGTTAAGCAAGCTTGCGGGCGAGCCCATGGAAGTATACGTGAATGACAAATTGATCGCTCGCGGTGAGGCCGTAGTTATCAATGAAAAATTCGGTGTGCGTTTGACGGATGTTATCTCTCCTGCTGAGCGTGTAGAACAACTTAGATAAGAGGTTTTAAGATGCGTTGGTTGTTGCCTTTACTTTTTATTATCTCTGTAACTGCTCAAGCTGAAGAAGTAGCCCCTGCTTCTGACGTGAAAGCAAAAGATGCGGTTGTTGCTTCGGCGACGGATGCTGGCAGTGCCGTAGCGTCGATTGACGCAAAGGCCGGAGCCGCTTCTGCCGACGATAAGCCAAAGATAGATAATCGTAAAGAATCCGAGATTCCATTGAACTTGGAAGGAAATAAAAAGGCAGCAGCTGAAGGCGGAGGTATGTTCCGCATTCTTCTTACCTTGTCTATGTTGGGCGTAGTGGGAACAGGCGCTTTCATCTTTCTTAAGAAATATTCAGTTCCAAAAGAAAAGAAACACCAGACGCAAATCAAAGTTTTGCAGCAACATTTTCTGGGTCCCAAAAAGAGTTTGGCGATTGTAAGAGTCGCTGGTGAATCGATTTTGATAGGCATTACAGATCAGAATATCTCTATGATCAAATCATTGTCTTTGCTAGACGATGAAGTTCCTGAAGAGGCGCCAAAAAGCTTCGGCAATGTTTTGGGCGGCCTAGGTATCGGCAAAAGTGCAGCATCTTCTTCTAAATTCTCTGCGGGTTTCGAAGAAAATTCTGTGGATGAAGAACAAGCTGAAGAAGCTCCTCGCAAACGTTCGTCAAAAGAGCTTGATAGCGATGAAGAGTTCGCTATTAGTGGTATCAAAGATATCGTTTCTAAACGTCTTAAAGGAATGAGGTCGTTCTAGTGAAACGCTGGGCTTTGCTTCTATTCCCAATTATTTTCCTTCTCGGAGCCATGGCACATGCGCAAGTGACATTGCCGACTGTGAACTTGGGCTTCAAAACAACTGATAATCCAAATGAAGTTGTGAATGCAGTAAAATTGATCTTGATCATGACGGTGCTGACTTTGGCACCAGCCATTTTGATCATGATGACGGGTTTCACTCGTATCATCATCGTGTTGTCTTTCCTAAGACAAGCGATGGGCGTTCAACAAATGCCACCGAATCAACTTCTCGTGGGTTTGTCTTTGTTTCTAACTTTCTTTGTGATGCAACCGGCGTTCAATGAAATGAATACGAAGGGCATTCAGCCTTATATTGCAGGTAAGATTTCACAAGATGTAGCGATCGAAAATACGCTAGCACCGCTGCGTAAATTTATGTTCGCGCAAACTCGTGATTCTGACTTGGCGCTGTTCATTAAGCTTTCTAAAATTGATAAACCGAAAACTCGCGCGGAAGTTCCAACAATGGTTTTAGTTCCGTCTTTTGTGGTTTCGGAATTGAAAACAGCCTTCCAGATCGGCTTCATCATCTTCCTTCCGTTCCTAGTGATCGACATCGTTGCAGCCAGTGTATTGATGGCGATGGGTATGATGATGCTTCCGCCAGTGGTGATTTCGTTGCCGTTTAAAATCATGCTTTTCGTACTTGTAGATGGATGGGGATTGCTCATCGGTTCTATGGTGAAAAGTTTCGGGTGAGGTAAAAGATGACAGAAGAATTGATCATTAAATTAGGACAAGATGCTCTTAGAACGACTGCGATGTTGTCTGCTCCTCTCTTGGTGAGCACGCTGGTAGTTGGTTTAGCAGTAAGTATTTTCCAGGCGTTGACTCAGATCAACGAGGCGACTTTGACGTTCATTCCGAAAATGATTGTAGTTGCTGTTGTGTTCGTCCTGGCAGGACCGTGGATGATGGACGTGATGAGTACATACACGACGACTCTTTTCGATAACATCGCTGTGATGGTAAGGGAATAGATGCTTAACTGGAGTGCGATGACCGAAGCTCAGATATTGCTTTTTGCGCTAGTTCTTCTGCGCATGATTGCATTTATCGTTTCATCTGCATTCTTTGGCGCTAACGCCGTTCAGGTTCATGTTAAGATCCTTCTTTCAATCACCTTGAGTATGGTGCTTTACCCGGTGGTTCGCATTGGGCACGTGGACTATCTCACAATTTCAAATGAAATCATTGGCTTAGCAATTCGCGAGCTGATCGTGGGATTAGCCTTGGGTTTTTTAACCCGCTTGTTCTTCTTTGTTGTCACAATGGTGGGGGATTTGGTTTCCATGAGCGTGGGCTTGAGTGCTTCGCAGATGTACAATCCGATGATGGGTTCAAATGGAAACGTTCTGGATACGTTTTACTCCACTCTTGGTACTTTGATCTTTTTGTCGATCAACGGTCACCACATGTTGATCAATGCAATCGCACAAAGCTATCAACTTGTTCCTGTGAGTTCTCTTTCTTTGAATGTAGGTCCTTTTGCAGAGGTGGCGATGTTTGGTCAGACCGCTCTGCTTTTAACTATCAAGATGTGTGCTCCAGTGATCGTCACCATCTTGTTGGTTAACTTGGCCATGGGTATTCTGGGTCGCGCTGTGCCCCAGATCAACGTCTTGGTCACAAGTATGCCAGTCACAATCATGATTGGTATGACAGTTGTATTTATTGGCCTTCCTTTGATGGGAATGGAAATGAATGGGCTTGTGGAAATCACAGCTGACAACCTTTTCAAGGTTATGAAACACTTGTGAGGCGAGGCCTCGCAGAGCGGAAGGCCCGGGGCCTGAAGCTGAAGCAACTCTAAAGTTCTAGGAAGGAACTGAAGTGGCTGAAGAGAACGACGAGAAGACCGAACAGGCGACGGATGCGAGACGGGAAGAATTCCGTAAGCAAGGTAATGTCGCACATACAAAGGAACTAGCGTCAGCAGTATTATTACTGGCTGCGGCTGGTAGCGTGTATGCGTTGGGTCGCTTCTTCTTCAAGAACTTCTATGAGCTTTTCCATTACTCATTCGGACCAGATCTTGTAAAAACAATTCGCGAAGGTCAATTCACGGAAGCATTCCGCATGAATGGCGAAAAGGCTTTGATCTTGATCGCTCCTGTCATGGGTATCGCGGGCATTCTTGGTGCTGCTTCTTCAATTGCACAGGTTGGTTTCTTGCAAGTTGAAGATGCATTGACTCCAAACTTTGAAAAAATCAATCCTGTTGAAGGTTTCAAACGCGTGTTCAGTTTACGCGCTGTTGTTGAAGCTTTGAAGTCGTTGTTGAAGATGGCAGCGATCGGTATCGTACTTTATTTCTTATTGCGCGGTGAGGTTCATCAAGTTCCATACTTGATGAGCTACTCTATCGAGCAAATCATCACTTATCTTGGTGCTGTGGTCGTTAAACTTTTGGGTGGTGTAGGCGCGATGATGCTTGTACTTGCCGGAGCTGATTATTTCTATCAGCGCTGGGACCTTGAAAAGAAAATGATGATGACCAAACAGGAAATCAAGGAAGAACACAAGCAGCGTGAGGGTGATCCGATGATCAAATCACGCATTCGCCGTATTCAACGTGAGATGGCGAGTAAGCGTATGATGGCCGATGTACCAAAGGCCGACGTTGTGATTACGAATCCAACGCATATCGCGGTTGTGTTGAAGTACTCTGATAATTTGCCTGCACCACAGTTGGTGGCTATGGGCGCTGATAGCGTGGCAGAAAATATTAAAGCCTTGGCGCGTGAACACAATATTCCGATCGTGGAAAATAAGCCCCTTGCTCGAACTATTTTTAAAACAATGAAAATTGGTCAGGTCATCCCGCGCGAGCTTTTTGTCGCTGTCGCGGAAGTCCTTTCGTATGTTTATCGTTTGCGTAGGAAGAAAAGATAATGGAACAAGTGTTTCAGTTTTTAAAGAGATTCGAAAAGTACACTAAGAATACGGATCTTTTTATTGCATTTGGTATCTTGGCGATTTTGGCGGTGATGATCATTCCACTGCCACCGATGCTTTTGGATATCTGTTTAACGTTTTCTCTATCTATCGCAATCTTGATCTTGCTAGTCAGTATCTATACTGAAAGAGCCCTTGATTTCACGTCTTTCCCGTCACTGCTGTTGATGACGACGTTGTTCAGGCTGTCCCTGAACGTGGCGACGACACGTCTGATTCTGACTCATGGCCATGAAGGGGAACGAGCTGCCGGTGACGTGATCGCGTCCTTCGCCAACTTCGTTGTGGGCGGAAACTACATCATCGGTTTTATCATGTTTGCCATCTTGATCGTCATCAACTTCATGGTTATCACAAAGGGTTCTGGGCGCGTCGCTGAGGTTGCTGCCCGCTTCACTTTGGATGCAATGCCAGGTAAGCAGATGTCGATTGATGCCGAGTTAAATGCTGGGCACATCACTGAAGCAGAAGCCCGCAAACGTCGTAAGCAAATCGAGCAAGAAGCCGACTTTTACGGTGCCATGGACGGTGCTTCTAAGTTCGTACGCGGTGACGCTATCGCAGGTATCATTATCACGATGATCAATATCATCGGTGGTTTGGGCATCGGTGTGATTCAAAAAGGTCTGGATATCAGTGTGGCTGCGAAATACTACACGATGTTGACGATCGGTGACGGTTTACTTGCACAAATTCCCGCTCTGATCATTTCAACCGCTGCCGGTACGATCGTAACTCGTACTTCAAATTCTGATAAAGACATGGGGGCTGAGGTTACAAGCCAACTTTTGGTGAATCCTCGTGCCGTTATGATTTCTGGTGGCGTGCTGCTATTGATGGGTGTGATTCCGGGTCTTCCAACGGTTCCTTTCCTTTTCATGGGAACTTTGTTGGTGAGTCTTTCATGGGTATTGAAACGTTATAAAAAAGAGGCGGTTGATGCTGAGAAGAAGAAAATCGAAGCAGCAGCAAACGTTCCAAAGAAAGAAAATATCGAAACGATGCTTCCAGTGGATATGCTGGAGTTAGAAGTTGGTTACGGACTTATCAAAGTTGTTGAGTCTGACCAAAGCGGCGATTTGCTTGAGCGTATCGTCAGTATCCGTAAACAGTTTGCCTTGGATTTGGGTATCGTTGTTCCAAGCATTCACATCCGTGACAACTTGCAGTTGGCTCCGGGTGAGTACCGCATGATGATCAAAGGAAATAAAGTCGGTGGCGGAATCCTTCGCCCCGATTACATGCTTGCGATGGATCCAGGTAATGTGATGGATCGTATCGACGGTATTGCAACGAAAGAACCTGCATTTGGTTTGGATGCGATTTGGATCTCTCCAGCTCGTAAAGAAGATGCCGAGATCGCGGGCTACACGGTTGTGGATCTTCCAACTGTCATGGCAACTCATATCACGGAACTTATTAGAAGCCATGCTCACGAGTTGTTGGGCCGTCAGGAAGCTTCTAGTTTGATCGAGAATTTCAAGAAGTCTCATCCGAAAGTGGTGGAAGAGCTTATTCCAGATCTTCTTCCTCTGGGATCGGTGGTTCGTGTTATGCAGAACTTGCTTAAAGAACAAGTATCAATTCGTAACTTGCTGACGATCTTTGAATCGCTGGCCGACGATGCTCCTCGCACTAAAGACATCGAAGTGTTGACGGAGGGTGTTCGCAGGGCTCTTGCTCGCGGTATCACTGCGAAATACACAACGGATCAAGGAAATATCCCTGTAATGACTTTGCATCCAGTGATTGAAGAATTGATTGCAAATTCATTGTTGCAAACAGAACAGGGTGTGCAGTTGGTGATGGACCCGAACACGGCTCATCGCTTGATCAACGAGATCGCACGCACTGTTGAAGGCCATCCTGAAATTGCAGGACAGCCGATTCTTTTGACGAGTCCGACAGCGCGCCGTCATTTGTATAAATTAACATCGAGATTTATCCCGCAACTTGTTGTCCTTTCTCATAATGAATTGACATCGGATGCAGACGTTCAATCAGTTGCACTAGTGGAGATGAGCCATGCAGGTTAAGAAATTTGAAGCACGTACGATGAAAGAAGCCCTGGAAATGGTGAAGACTCAGCTGGGTCCCGACGCCATTATTCTTTCTGCACGCGACAACAATAAAAGCTTCGGACTTGTTGGCGAAGGCAGTGTTGAGATCACAGCGGCTGTTTCAGAAGAAACGTTGCAAAAAAAGAAATTCGCAGAATCTAAGCTTCGTGAGCAAGATCGCGAAAGATTCTTGAAAAGTCCCGCGCGTCAGCAAAAGGAATTGATCACCAAGATGGTCGATAAGCATGTGGCTAAAAATCAGCCACCGGCTCCGATTACACAACGTCGATACATCGACATCGATGAAGACGACAACAACAATTACGTCCGTCAACAGCAGATCTCTGAACAGAGAGTTCGAGCTTCTGCACAACGTGCTCTTCATGCGTTCCAAGAGCAGGAAGAGACCTTCCAACAAACTCGTAAGCCGGCATCTCCAGCACCACAGCAGCCAGCTGCTAAGGTTGCTCCTGCGGTTTCGGAGGCTGAATCTGAAGCGATTCGCGCATTGAAAAATGAAATCGCAAGTTTGAAGCAAGTGATCACTCAGTTCCAGCAAATGCCACAAAATTTTGTAGGCAGTCATCCTGGCGCTGATTATGGAATCAATTATGATTTGAGTTCTGTATTCGCAAAATTGACGGCGGCAGGTGTTGCTCCGGAAATTACAGCAGAGATCTTGACTCAGGCGCAGGATACTTTGCCTGCGTTGAAATTGAAGAATAAATCTTTGGTGGAAGCTTTCGTGGCTCGACAAGTTCTAGAAACAACGAAAATTCAGGTGCACCCAACTGCGGGAAAGATCCACTGCTTTGTTGGCCCGGCTGGCGCAGGCAAAACTTCAACAATGATTAAGATGGCTAGCCACATGGTTGTTCGCGAAGGTAAAAAAGTGGCTTTGTTCACGACTGACACATACAAGGTGGGTGCAGCAGATCAAATGAAGATCTATGCGCAAATTCTGAATGTGCCTTTCTCTGTAATCCGCACACAAAATGACTGGCATAACTTGATGAGATATCTTGCGAACGTTGACTGCGTTCTTGTGGATTTCACTGGGTTGAGCCTTAAAAATAACGACGAGATCCAAATGATGCGTAATCTTTTGCCACCTCAAGGACTAAATCCAAATGTCCATCTGTGTCTGTCAGCGAATGCGAAAGACATGGATGCGACAGAATTGGGCCGCCGTTATTCGATCTTGAATTATAAGGACGTGATCTTCACAGGTCTTGACGAGTCTGCTCAACATGGAACGATTTTCAACTTTATGAAGCGTTTCAATATTCCATTGCACTCGTTCGGGATCGGCTCTCGTGTGCCGGAAGATTATGAATTCGCGACGAAAGAACGTTTGTTGGATTTGATTTTTAAAATCTCACAATTGAAACAACAGGATTCTGAAGCAATATGAAAAGAGTGAACTCTTCTTTTGATATGTACCGCACAAGAACAATCAGCGTGACATCCGGTAAGGGCGGCGTTGGTAAAACAACATTGGTTGCGAACCTTGCATTGAGTTTGGCTCAAAAAGGCAAAAAGGTTTTGATTCTTGATGGCGATTTGGGCATGGCGAATGTGGATATTCTTTTTGGTATAAGAACCAATGGAAATATTCATGACATCATCTCGGGCCAAAAAGAGATGAAAGATATTTTGACCGAAGTATCTAAAGATGTCTTCTTGATCCCTGGGGGCAGTGGCGTTGTTGAGTACAACAACATGAACCACTTTGAAAGAAGAGCGATGGTAGAAGCTGTCAGCTCTTTACCATTGGGATTTGATTATCTGTTGATTGATACGGCTCCGGGCATTGCAGAGAATGTTTTGTTCTTGAACTCTGCCGCACAAACAGTATCGGTGGTAATCACTCCAGATCCGGCGAGCTTTGCAGATGCTTATGCATTGATCAAAGTTTTGCACAAGCAATACAAAGTGAATCGCTTCTCGATCATTTGCAATCAAGTGCGCGACGAAGAGGAAGGCCTTGGCTTGTACAAGCGCTTCAATGATGTTGTAAATAAATTTCTGTACATTGGTCTTGATTACTGGGGATCGGTCCCGAACGACGTTGTTTTGAAAAAAGCAAATCAAATGCAACGTCTCATCGTGAGACAGGATGCCGGCGCAGAATCTTCCAAAGCAATCCGTCAAATTTCTGTTCAGATCGAGAAGTCCTCGAGGCTGATTGAAGCTGGCGGCGGTATGCAGATGTTTTGGGATCAGGTCGTTGGATTTGCATAGATGATTTCGCTGAGATTTGGACTTTCAGCACCAGCACCTGTTTGTTAACATAGGTTTTAAGAGGGAAAAATATGGGGAAAAATGCGGTATTGTTGAAGAAGTACAAGGATGAGCCACGTCAGCTCGCACCCACAAAAAAAGACGACTTAATTAAAGAATATGCTCCTCTTATTAAATTCATCGCTCAGAAGATCGCAGTGCGCCTTCCCTCTAATATCGAGCTTGATGATTTGATCTCTGCCGGTGTTATCGGTTTGATGGATGCTATCGAGAAATACGATTCAACTCGTGATAATAAATTTAAAACCTACGCTGAATTCCGTATTCGTGGTGCGATTCTTGATGAGTTGCGTGCACAAGACTGGGTTCCTCGTTCGATCCGTGATAAGGCGAAGCTTCTTGATAAGACAATGGTTCAATTGGAAGCAGATCTAGGCCGTACACCAACCGACGAAGAAGTTGCAAAGGCTTTGAATGTTTCTATTGATGAATTCCATGACCTTGTAAACCAAGTTCGTCCGGTGAGCTTGTTGCCAATCGACCAAGCAACAACCTTCAGTAACACTGACAAGAAATCCATCATGGATATCTTGGAAGGCTCTAGAACGAACTCTCCGTTCAATCAATTGAATGTAAAGAACATCAAAGAAGTTGTCGCTCAAGCGATTGAAGAGCTTCCTGAAAGACAACGCTTGGTGCTTTCACTTTATTACTATGAAGATTTGAACTTGAAGGAGATCGGGCAAGTTCTGCGCGTGACTGAATCCCGCGTATCCCAACTTCATGCTCAAGCTGTGGCAAGATTGCGTGCAAAATTGGCTGCGACGATCGGCGCAGGTGAGCTAGAGATCGCGTAATTTCGACTTGAGATTTATTTCGATAATTTAATAAATGGGAGTCTAGATAAGACTCCCATTTTTATTTATAAATCATGTCCTATGACAAAATATCTGATCGTACTGGTTTTAATCTTGTCGAGTCATTTTGCTAGAGCCTATGCCTTTGATGGCTCTAAGGGCGAGGTGGTCGTGGAAAGCCTCGAACTTCCTCCATTTATTTCTGACAATATGCCTGAGCAGGGTGCCGCTGTTTATGCCCTCACTCAAATTTTTAAAAAAATGGGCTACGATCTGAAAGTTTTAATCGTGCCGATTCTAAGGATTCGAACGTTGCGTTTCCGTAGTCCCAATGTTTCCGGATTTTTTCCTTCTTTTGCTGATGACGATTTTGTCGATGGCCTGGATCTTTCAACTATCATTTATGAAACGCCTTGGGTCATCATTGAGCGTAAAGACCGGCCGATCGTGTGGAAAGAGGCAAAGGATCTAGCAAAATACCGCGGCGGCAATGTCAAGGGCTATACGATTCGTTCGCAAGTTCGAAAAATCTATGATGAAAGTCGTTTGAAGTTGGAAGCAGCGCCAGACGACGCTTCCAATCTCTTGAAGCTTGCGAACAAACGAATTGATTATGTTTTTACTGATGCCCACATCTTTAAGTATTTAATGGCAACAGATCCGCGACTGAAAGAGTTTGCCGATAAACTGCAAATCAATCCTAAGATTGTGGCGATGAATCGCTATGGCGTGGCATTTAAGCGCGACCCGGCAAATGTCAAACTGCGCGAACTTTTCAATAAAACTGTGACAGAGCCGGATTTTGAGAAGTACGTTCTCGAGTATTTCAAAAAATTTAATCCGAGCTAGTACTTTCTAATGCGCCTAAAAGAAGGTTGCGGAAGATCCCTTCCTGAATTCCTTCAGTTTTTTGAAAGCCCATTCGTTCTAGTTCGGACTTCCATTTTGAATCCGACGTCGAGAATCCTTTCAACAGGCTGCCGATAAGTCTTTGCGGAGGACTGTCCTTTAAGAACAGCAAAGCTTTTTGCAAATTCTGTTCATCCTTAGAAAAGTCGCTCCCAAAGGGAAAAACTGGGAAGTTTTCTTTCGCGTTGATTTTTTCTGCAAACTCTTTCAAGCGTGCGGGGGTGTTGTTGCGGACTTGTTCGGGCAACTGATAATTTTTTTCGATCTTGCCCTCTTTTTTGACCGCATCAAGAAGTTCTTCTTGGAAGTTCGAATCGGTGATTGCCAAAATCCTTTTTGCAACTTCGCTGTCACTTTGTCCTTTTAAAGAGGCGATTCCATATTCGGTCACTACGATGTCACGTAAGTGGCGTGGAATTGTGATGTGAGCGTTGTTGATTTCAACGTTTGAAGTGCGTTTTTCTTTTTTTGTACGCGTGCTTTTCATCATCAATACGGAATGGGAATCTGGCAGTTCAGCTGACATTGCGACAAAATTGTATTGTCCACCAACTCCGCTAACTACTTGGCCGTTGCTTAAAGTTTCAGACGCGGCTCCGCCTAAAAGGTTCATTGTCATGCAGGTATTAAAAAAGCGGGCATTCTTGCGCTGACGACGTAATGCCAATTCGTGAGCATCGTAAAGATCGTTGACCTTAGAAACACGAGTCATCGACAGTCCGTCAAAGTCTTCTTCGGAAAGATTGCGAAGCCAATCATAGAAGTCTTTAGATCCTAAGAAGAAAGCTCCATGAAGATATCTCTTTGCGGATTCGTCACGATCCAGAATCATACGCTTTAAAATTCCGCCTTTGCGCAAGTTCATAAAGCCGTCCATTAGCATTTCACTTGTGCCGTAAAGACCCTCCGTAAAAACTGAATCCGAAGTTCTTATTCCCACAGGGGGAGCAAACATTTCATCGAATGTGCGAGAGATGGATTTGTACTTGTCATTTTGATGATGGCGCATCAATGCGGAATAGACCAAGCCATCTGATAATGAGCCAATACCGATTTGCAAAGTGCCATCATCAACAAGCAAACGGCTAGAATGGAAGCCAATCATATGATCCACAAAGTTCACAGGCACCTTGGGTGGAGCAAACAACGTTTGGCGAACTTCAGAAGATTCCACTAATGCATCAAAGAACGATGCATCCACTTCTGCATCCCCGCCAAGATATGGAAGGTCTGGATGAATGACTCCGACCATTAACAGAGGCTTGTCGTGTTTCTTGTAGATGTCGTAAACGTCTAAGGTTAAGTCGGGATTGCAGCTTAGACTAAACTTCTTTCCATCAGGCGAAGCGGCTACTAATTGAACAATGGTGTTGGTCCCTAGATTGTAAATGTTCTGTGCAACGTGGGTATAGTTCAAACTGAT
This sequence comes from Bdellovibrio sp., assembly GCF_036384735.1. Taxonomy (GTDB): domain Bacteria; phylum Bdellovibrionota; class Bdellovibrionia; order Bdellovibrionales; family Bdellovibrionaceae; genus Bdellovibrio. The sequence continues at coordinate 119,048 of NZ_DASVLT010000007.1, forward strand.
ATAATTTTTTTGTGCTTCGAGATTGTGAAGAAGTGTCGCTGCTTGAAAATAGAACTCGTGCAATGTGATGTTTTTGGGAACTTGGTTTTTGTGCAAATCTTGAATGTAATGCAGTCGTGGATAATTTTCGCCGAAGTGTTTTTTGTAAAAGGGCTCTACGAAACGTTTTTCTAAATCAGACGACGGATCAGGAATATCCAATGACAAGGCGGTGAACATTGTCAGTCGAATAGAGGGATCTCTCTTTGCGCGATCATAAACGAGATTAAGCAATTGGTTTGGCTTACCGAGACCCAAGGGAGTGGCAAGTACTACCGATTTTCCCAAGCGAGAGTAAATAAAATCTTCGGCTTCCTTCAAGGTACTTAATTTCTGCATTTCCGCCTCTCAATGTTTAGATATTTTAGGCTGGTTCCTTGCGCCTGCCCAGATTTTTATTTTGTAAGTTTCTTGAAGTAGGTCTCGAGATGCGTCAAATATGAGTGGAGAAGATTTGCTGCGCTTACGTATGATCAGATACATGAAAAAGCTAATCCAACTAATTACCGTGGCTATGGGCGTATTCATGATCCTTAAAGGTGCAAATGCCGAAGAGGGATCGACTCAAATCTTTTTCAAAGATGTTCATGCAGAGCAACCAAAAAGAGAATCGGCCGTGGAAAATCCGAAAGTAATGAAACTTGGCTCATACGAATTGACCTTCTGACCTAAGGCCATCGGATCTTTGCCGTGTCCTGCGTGATATGACAGTTTTAAATATCTCTCGGTTAATTATAGTAAAGTGATGATGTGGAGGTAGTTATGAGAAAAGCTCTTTGGGTGCTTCTTGCTCTTGCTCCTCAGTATATACGGGCTGCGACGCCGTCAATATCGACATCTCAAGAGCCTGTTCCCAACATCTCGACTCCTATGAATGAAGAGGACTTGCATAGGGCCAACTCGACACGAAATATCCCAGGTATCCGTGCCTGTCAGTATTACTCTGACAATGCGAAGATCTACGATATCATGCGTTTGGAAATGCATAGTAAAACATGTCGCTCAGATGCAGCCGTGGATGATAAATTGCCAGATAGACCTGAAATAGATGAATATCAAGTGGATGGAGTCTTTGATACTCCAAATAGATTCTAGATCTGTTCTTCCATTTTCGCTTTGATCTTCTTCATCAAGCGAGCTTCCATTTGTCGAACGGCTTCGCGAGTGATGCCATATTTTTCGCCGATCTCTTGCAAAGTCAGTGGCTCATCATTCAGTATGCGTTCATCGAGAATAATTTTTTCGCGATCAGAAAGTTCAGGACGGATTTCTTCAATTTTTCTCTTCAAAATATCCAGCTGTTCTTCGTTGGCGAGAGCCTCATCCAGGTTTTGACCTGAAGTATCGCGTTGAAGATCTCCAAGGCTTGTTCCAGATTCCTCATCGAGGGGCTTGTCGAGACTGACATCGCGACCCGACATGCGCATCGCCATATCACGGACTTCGTCCTCGGGAATGCCCAAGCGATCGCTGATCAAAGCAGCGTTCGGCTCAATTCCCATGGCGTCCAGAGCTTCTTTTTCTTTCTGTAATTGATAGAAAAGCTTTCTTTGGTTCTGAGTGGTGCCGATGCGGACCATAGAATATTGGCGCATAAGATATTCTTGGATGTAACCGCGAATCCACCACACAGCATAGGTGATTAAGCGCGCACCTTTGTAGGGATTGTATTCGCGAACAGCATGCATAAGTCCGACATTGCCTTCTTGAATCAGGTCAATCATCTTCGCGCCAAATTTAGAATATTCAGCGGCGATTTTTACGACGAAACGAAGATTGGCTTTTACCAAAGCCTGAGCTGCCTCAGGATCTTTAGTTTCAAAATATTTTTTTGCAACTGCGGCTTCTTCCTCTTTAGTTAGAACTTTATATCTGCGAATTTCATTCAGATACATCACCAAAGGATCGGCAGAAGTGATGGCTTTTGAGGAATCAGCAACCACAAGTTGCTTGTCGTCTTTAGCATCTTCCGGGATTTCAAAATCTTGATCTTCATTAGATGGAACGGCGTAAGCTTTTTCTGCCTCGCCAGTATGAAGACCTTCGTGATCCACGTCCTCGACGATTTCCGCGACAACAGGTTTGACAGCTACTTTTTCTTTTTCGGACTTTGTCTTATCGGGTTTTGCTTTTGCATTTTTGGCAGGCTTGTCGGCGGACGCTGAAGGCGTAGATTTCCCTGTCGATGCTTTAGCAGCACCGACTTTCTTTTTCGAAGTGTCTGAAGAAGAGGATGTCTTCGCCTTAGTTTTCGCCATAGAGCCTAGGACAAATATTTAGCAAGTTTCTTTTGTAATGTCTCGGTAACTTTACCTTTGAAGGGAGTGAGCATCAAAGGCAGATCCACGATGACGGTAACCTTACTGCCATTGCCCGCAGCGGCAACATTCATGTCAGCCTTAAATTGCGAGCCGTTCATCTTGCAACTCATTGCACCATCGTCAAACTGGCAATTAATTTTAGGATCAAACTTGCGGATGTCCTGATCGTTAGCCAAAAATTCTTTAATTTTTGAGTAAGCGACTTGGGCACTTTGCGAGCTTTGATGGTCAATGGTAAATTTAGGCATGGAAAAACGTCCTTTCAAAACAAGCCGAGAGCTTTCGAGTATAGCTCTATCACCCAATGAAAAAAAGCTTTTGAATTTTCCGGTGGAGGAGTGCAGCGAGCCTTAAGCCTAGGCGCACAAAAATGCCCGTGAGTGGTCCCCCATAACATTTAATTTTTGCTGCTATAAACAGATGCTTTTTGACTGTTTCCTCTATGAGTGACAGTATGCCCAAAGAAGCGCGCGTCAGCGCTTGTTAATCCCTTCACAAAAAGGTTCGAGAAATGAAATTCGTAAGCCAGTTAAAGAGGACGGAGTACTGCGGAAAATTGAGCGGTTCTCATGTGGGTCAAAAAGTTGTTCTGATGGGATGGGTGGATGTTCGCCGTGACCACGGAAGCCTTGTTTTCATCGACTTGCGAGATCGTGAAGGGATCGTACAAGTTGTTTTGGATCCAAATAAAGCCGAGACTGCTGCTTCTAAAAATTTGCGTGGTGAGTTCGTTCTTGCTGTTGAGGGTATCGTGCGTGCACGTCCTGAAGGCATGAAGAACACAAAAATCAAAACAGGTGAGATCGAGATCGAAGCGACTCGTTGCGAGATCTTGAATGAATCTGCCGTACCACCGTTCCAGGTGAGTGACACAAACGTTAATGAAATGTTGCGTTTGAAATATCGTTATCTTGATTTGCGTTCACCACGTCTGACGAATCACTTGGTGACTCGTCATAAAGTGGCACAGATCGTTCGTCGTTTCCTGTCTGATAACGGTTTCTTGGAAGTTGAAACTCCGATTCTTTACAAATCCACACCCGAAGGTGCGCGTGACTATCTTGTGCCTTCACGTGTGAATCAAGGAACGTTCTATGCTTTGCCGCAATCGCCGCAAACATTGAAGCAGTTGTTGATGATCTCTGGTTATGACCGTTATTTCCAAATCGCTCGTTGCTTCCGCGATGAAGATTTGCGTGCGGATCGTCAGCCAGAGTTTTCACAAATCGATATGGAAATGTCTTTCATCGACCAAGAAGACATCATGGCAATGAACGAAAAAATGTTGCGCATGATTTGGAAAGAGATCAAAGGCATCGACGTTAAAGAAATTCCTCGCATGACTTTTCAAGATGCGATGGACAGATATGGTAATGATAAACCTGACACGCGTTTCGGTATGGAGATCAAAGATTTGAAATCCGTCGTCACCGGTCTACCCTCCGGCTCTGCGGAAGTAGGGACTTCTGGTTTCAAAGTTTTCGACGACGTTCTGGCTCGTGGCGGAATCGTGCGTGGTATCGCAGTCCCTAAGGGGGGCGCATACTCTCGCGGTCAGTTCGATAAATTGACTGATATGGCGAAACGTGCAGGTGCTAAGGGCCTTGTTTGGATTAAAGCGGAAGCGGATGGAACCTATTCATCCCCAGTTTCTAAATTCTTCAGCCCTGAAAAATTAGCAGAGATTTTTAAAGCTGTGGGCGCTGGTGCTGGTGACTGTGCTTTGATTGTTGCCGACGATTACGAAGTCGCTTGTGCTTCGTTGTCTACTTTGCGCATGCATTTGGGTAAAGAATTGAACTTGATCGACACATCCAAGTACAACTTCTTGTGGGTTGTGGACTTCCCATTGCTCGAGTACTCTCCGGATGAAAAGCGTTGGGTGGCTCGTCACCATCCATTCACTTCACCGCAAGATGCTTACTTCGATGACTTGCTTGGCAATAACGAAGCGGCCTATGGCAAGATCTTGGCGAAAGCTTATGACCTTGTTTGTAACGGTTACGAAATGGGTGGTGGATCTATTCGTATTTACAGAAACGAAATTCAACAGGCGATGTTCCGTTTGTTGGGCATGAGCGAAGAAGAAACTCAGCACAAGTTTGGTTTCTTCCTTGAAGCATTGAAATACGGCACACCTCCTCATGGCGGTATCGCTTGGGGTCTAGACCGTTTGGTGATGCTACTTTGTGAAACAGATGCGATCCGTGAAGTGATCGCCTTCCCTAAGACTGCGAAAGCGACAGACTTAATGGCAGATTGTCCAAGTGAAGTGAATCGTGACCAGTTGGCGGAAGTCGGTGTCCGTTTGAGCCCTCTTGCAGAGAAGGCTCTTGAGGAAGCTAAAAAGCATTCTTAATTAAAATATTCCCAGAGGTGGTCACGATATGCATCTTGCCCACCTCTGCGGGATTAATACCTTCTAAAGGTTGTCCCGCGATTTGATTATCGATCTTGCCAGTTCCTGATTGCAGGTCAAACTCATACAGTTTTCCTTTCGGCATTAAAACTTCCACCGAACCTTCGATGTTTTCCACTGTGACTTCACCTTGATAAGTTTTCGGCAAATAGATTTTTGCTAGCAACGAGGAATCAGAAACTGAACTGCTTTCATGGCCGTTAATGTTGATGTGAACCCAGTTACTGGCAAGAGGCTCGTGGATCTCTAACACTAAATGGGTCGGGCTTCCACCTTGAGCGATAAAAGGTCCACGTTCAAAGCGTGGAATTTTTCCCGTCAGTTCCATTTTCAAAGTTGGACCATCGTAGGGAATGACCTGCAAATTGGCGCGTCCGGAAGTGAAGTGCAAAGTCTTGATCCCCTGTAAAAAGAATTCGCTTTTTTCCTCATAGGGTTCACCCTGGGTGAGCTTTGAGGTTACCGAATTAAAGGCATCAAAAATGGATTGAGGATGATTGAAGACGTAGCCCATCATCAAAATTAAAGAGCCAACTAGAATCAGAAAGAGGGCCGCAAAGCCAAACAAGAGCTTCTTCAACATAGACTTCCAATTTAACACATTGATATTAGAGTGGAAACGTAATTGAATGAAGATATGCAACGCGTACTTCCCGAAACAGACTTAGAAAAAAAGATGATGGCCATGGCTGCTGTCTTCGTTGAAGAGAATCACGTTCTTGATGATTTGTATGATGTCATCGGTTCGGATCTTCAAGACGGCAAAGAGCTGACACCAGACATGCGCGAACAAGTTCTCGAAGAAGTAGGCGAGTATTTTTTCCGCCTTGATATGAACTGGGGAGCTGAAATTCGCACTGATTGCATCGGTATCCTGGAAGAGTTCTGGGAAGTATCTGACAAAGCCTCTGCTCTGAAGGTCATCGAAAACATTCGAACTCAAGGTCATAGAACGAAATTCAATGTTCTTAAAAACTGCATCCCTGCAAATGGTTTGATGGATGCAATGGCTTTGGAAAAGTTTAAACAGATTTTCAACTTCGATTTCCCCGAAGGCGAAGACATGCAAATGACCGACGACAATTATCGTGAGTTGGGAACATGGATGAGAAAAACGGATCGTTTCATTGGCTCATGCGGAATTCTTGGCTGGGACGCGGCGCGCTTGGTTCATGTGGCTCGTCTGTCGTATGTCGCCGGATATCTAGATGATAACGAAGCTTGGGGAGAGATCTTAAAGATGGCTCCTTTAGTCGTGGACCAATTCAAAGATTGGCGTGAGTTTGCATTAAGTTTCTTAATTGGTCGTACCTTCTGGGCCGGCGAAGAAGATCCGCAAGTGAAGCGCATCTGTGAAAGACTTCTAGGGCACCCGGCCAGTCCTTGGAATTTCTATTCTGTTTAAAAAAAAAGGGACCTTCACGGTCCCTTTTTTATTTCTACTTTCTGAATGGCATTGCGCCCAAGTAGTCTTTCTTACCAATATCGACACCATTATGGCGAATAATTGAATAAGCCGTTGTCACATGGAAATAGAAATTTGGAATCATATGATGAAGAACGAACTCTTCACCAAGCAAGTATTGTCCTTCCCAACGTGGAGTTGTCACATGACGAGTTGCTGCCTCTTTATAGTCAGCAGGGGAAAGTGACTGAAGGTAAGAGATCGTGCTTGCGATGCGCGCTTTTGCCTCAGCCAAAGTCTTTTCTGTGTCATCGTGCTTTGGAGCATCTTTCGCAGTTAAACGAGAAGCACCCAACTTCGCTGTATCACAAGTGATTTGAATTTGGCGCATCAACGGAAATTGATCGGGAGCCAAACGTGATTGCAACAACACCTCCATGTCGAATTTCTTCGCGTCTGCATGAGCGGCTGCTTTGTCAAGAATTGCAGTTAGATTATTAAGCATTTTGATGAAGTTAATATTTGTCAGTTCGTAGATCACGATTCCTCCGCGGAAAAAGTTGGTGCTGTTGCAGAAATCTATTCTGTGGAAGGGGCGCTGACAACACCTTGCTCTTCGCAGCAGCGGCGCGGCTCTAGAGGAAGGTCTAGTAATCACAGAAATGTCTCAAGTTCGAACGTTTCATACCGATACGTGGTTTGTGAAGGCTAGGATGGCTTTCTCGAACACACACGGAGGTGTGGAATGGACAAAATCAGCGGTATTCTTCCAGCCAGTGCCAGAACGTCGGTTGCAGACATCGCGTCTTCACAACCGGCACGTCCAGGCGCGCAACTAACGGGTAGACCAGAAGGTCGCAATTCGTTAGGGGATCGCATTACGTTAAGTAAAGCGGCGCAAAAGCTGAAGGCGGCCTCATTGGCTGAATCCAACGAAGCGCAGGGTGCAGAGCCGACGCCAACACCAACACCAACTCCAGCGGCGACGTATAGAAACACGCCAGAGAACAGCAAGAAACAAGTGATTGATGATCTGAACAAAAAGTTCTTTAGCAATCCGAAAGAGCTTGCTCGTGAGGACGCGGGAATCACACATTCAGAAGAGATGTTAGGCGCAGAAGACGCCGAGGTGTTACCAATTACGAGTCCACACGCTCCACTAGGAAGCCATGGTCTTCCAGTGAACAAACTCGATACACACCCTTAAGAATTCTTTGACCTGATTCAGCTCGTCCTAAAACAACAATGTTATCCAGGGAGAGCTGAATCAATCTTCGAATGGCCGTCAAACTCCATTGAGGTGCGCCCATTTGAATCAACATTTCCAAGCGAATCAACGCCTGGGCTGCATCATTCGCGTGCAAAGTCCCAAAACTTCCGTTATGCCCGGTGGCTAGGGCCATTAAAAAATCCTTTGCCTCAGATCCCCGAATTTCACCCATGACAATCCGATCTGGTCGCAAACGTAAAGACCGTTTCACCAACTGTGCTTGGTCCACCGTCGGCAATAATCCATGAGGATCGTCTCGAGTCAGCAATTTCATACTGGCATTATTGGGAAGACAAATTTCCGAGGTGTCTTCGATCACAACAACACGCTCATTTTCAGGAAGCAGGTTCAGAAATGAGTTCAACACGGATGTCTTTCCTGATCCCGTCGAACCGACGACAAGGAAGTTCTTTCGCTCATTCGTCATTTGCTGCAAAATTCTAAATGTACTTGAATCGCACCAACCATGTGTCATCAATTTTTGGAATGTCCATGGATTCTTAGGGTGGCGTCTCAATGATAAGTGCGGCGCAGACTGTGTCAGATCCGCACCTATCAAGGACAAGCGAAAATCCATAAATTGCCCGTCGGCACAAGGTTGTTCCACAGAGATATGCACATTCGAACGTTGGCAAATTCGCTCTAGACAGTTGCGAAAGCTCAGGTCTGAAAAGAACAGGTCTTCGTGGCGATGCAGCTTTCCTGATCTTTCAAACCAAATATGTTGAGGGCCGTTGACGAGAATTTCCGTGATTCCTTCATCAGTCATAAGATCTTCAAGAGGTCCCCAGGATTCAAATTCCGCGCGAACGCGTTTTTGCAAAGAGGCCTCTTTGCTTTTTAATTGATCGTCAATAACCATATCGATTTTCTTTGAACGAAGGACATTCTCTTCATCCGTTGAAAGCATAAACTCGTTCATTGGCAAACGGGAGATTTCGTTTTGAATCAGGTCATAGATTTCTTTCGCTTGTTCAACCATGACTAGATTTCTCCAACGTGTTCGGGTGAATCCATTTCCTCGCCAGCCTTCATGATGGAAGGACGAACGAAGATCACAAGCTCCGAGCGGTTCTCAGCAAAATCTTTGCTTCCAAAAAGTGCTCCTAGAATTGGAATGCTTGAAATTCCCGGAATGCCAGACGAATTTTTAGAGTCTTCATTTTTAATGAGACCCGATAGAGCAATTGTCTGACTTCCTGTAAGGTCAAAATGGCTTGAAACGCGATTCGTTAGAACTCCTGGGATGTCGTCAACTTTGTGAGCCATGTCTAACTTAGAAATTTCAGTATCAATCGACAGGCTGATGCGCCCGGCAGCATCTGCTTTGGGTTTGACCTTCAAGAGAATGCCATAGCGTTTCCAAACGATGTCGTGAACTTCATAATTGATGATTTTGATAGGAATTTCTCCGCCCACGAGAAATTCTGCTTCGTTACCGCTACGGCAGAGAAGATTTGGACTCGCTAAGATTTTACTTTTCCCGTTGGATTCGTTGGCGCGAATAAAAAGTTCGAAGTCACTTAGGCTTGCGCCCCCAGAACCGAAGATCGTGGCTTTATACGATTCCGGCCATTGAACCCCATGGGCGACGCTAAAATCCCGATCAACCTCTGCCACTGTGATCTGAACTTTCACTGTCGGTGCGATGTCAAGGCTCTGTTCATCCTTGATAACCTGAATGCCAAAAGGACGAAGTAAAGAAATGTACTTCTTCAGTGCGAGTGCTGATCCCGTCACACGCACTTCCGGTGCGGGTTCAAAAATCACAGATTGTGGAGGGATTTTTGCTTTTTCAAAAAGTTCATTAAAATACTTTTGAATTTCTTTTTGTAATGGCTCACTCATAGAAGCACGCATCTGATAGTTGATGGAAGTGGCCCTGATGACTTCAGCCAGGCGAAGCCACTCTTCGAAGCGATACAATCGTCCTGTGACAAGTAGGTCCCCGTCAGTGATTTCGGCCTGTAGGCCGACGAAACTGCGGAGGCTGTCTTGTAGGTTTTTGAATATCTCCTTCTTTGCAGGATGTACAACTTGAACACGAAAAAGTTCATTTCCAATGCGCGCGGTGGTTTGCCCCTCATGGCGACCTTTCAAGCTGACTCGTCCTCCGGTAGAATCGGCCTGCAAGATTTGACTATCTTGAATCCAAACCTGAGCAGATCCTTTAAGTGGAATTCCTTGTGTTTCACCCAACGTCAATGTCAGATCTTTTCCCCAGGCGGGAAGGGTTGCAATAGATAAAAATAGGAAGGTGGTAAGAGTTTTCATGAGAAAGGCCCAAAGCAATGTTTAGGCCTTTCATTAGAACTTCAACCTGTGGTTTGTATCCTGTCTTCGGACACGGGGATTCGGCAGGCTATGCCAAGGCCAAATCGAAATACACCATCACCCCTTGGCCGGTGTTTTTAAATTGTAAGAACGAGTTATGAGATTTCAGAATCGATTGGCAGATCGTAAGTCCCAAACCTGTTCCCGTCGAGTGGTGCATAACATCTTCATCAATATAAAAAGGCTTCGTGATCTTCTCTACCACGGTTGAAGGCAGGTGAGGCCCCTTGTTCGAAACAATGAAGCGCAGATTGTTGCCGTTCTTCATACTTTCAATATGAATTTCACTGCTTTCATTTCCAAATTTCGAAGCATTGTGAATCAATCGTTGCATCACTTGTTTGATCAAACGCACGTCCGCTTTCACGGCGATCGGTTCAAGCTTGGAAACAACAGTTTGCTGCTTCTGTGTCAGCATGTTTTGCAAATCTTTTGGAATGTCATCAAATTGAGTGAAAGCAATATTCTGAGTATCGATCTTTAATTGATTTGTCTCTGCACGCACGATCAACAAGACATCTTCCACAAGATTTTTCAGGCGCTCTGCGCTTCGCGTGATTCGATTCACCATCAACTTGTCTTCATCATTCAAATTTGACTCAGACAATAAAGATGAAAAACTCAAAATAGATGTCAGGGGAGTTTTCAACTCATGATTAATCAAAATCATGAAGTTAGATTTCGCTACATCAAGGCTTTTCAATTCCTCAAGAGCTTTCGCAAGCTCGGCATTTTTTTGTTTGAGCTCCTGGCCGATCGCAAATCTTTCGATGGCATGATCGACTGTGTTCGTCAAATCCACAGGGTCCCACGGCTTCGTGAGGTAGCGGAAGATCTGTCCTTTATTGACGGCCATGATCACAGACTCGAGATCGGTGTATCCAGTTAGAAGAATACGAACTGTCTCAGGATGAGATTCTAGAGTTTTCTCTAAAAATTCCACCCCCGTCATTTCCGGCATTCTTTGATCTGTAATTATGAGTGCGAGTAGTCCTGGATTTTGGTCGAGGACGGTAAGGGCCTCTTTTCCTGAGGTGGCCTTTAGTACAGTGTACTTACGACGAAAGAGCCGTTCCAACGCGTCTACGTTATCTATTTCATCATCTACACAAAGAATCGTGTGCTTCGTCATATTGAATAGTGTAGGATTTCAAAAAGGGCAGTGCAAAGGAATTTGCAAGGAGTCCTCTTGTTGTCACGGATGACGACCGAAAATCTGAGTAAACCGATGCTGATCGACAGTCCAGTTTGCACATGTTTTCCATAGATTTGCCTGATTTTGAGTCAAGTCCTAGTCCAATCCTGACGATGAGTAGAACGATATAGAAGTTTTATCCTTTCAGGAGATCAATTATGAAGCTTTGGATTCGCATTGCAACGCCACTCATGCTGATGAGTTTCGCAACTGTTGCCCATGCACAATTCGCTGGTTCTTATGGATATGGCATGTGGGGTGGAATGCAATCTTGCCCTTACAAATACGGCGCCGGCGCTGGTGCTTCTAGCGAAGACGATGAAGTAAAAGAGATTCAGCAATCCATTATTGATCTTCAGAAACAACAAAAACAAAAGAAAACTGAGCTGAGTCGTTTAGCTTCACGCGATATGCGCGATTCTAAAAATGCAATCAATGGTGTCTTGAGCGCAGACTATGCAGATTTCGTTATCAACCACATCGACTCGGGCAGAAACTGTAACGAGTATAAAGGAATTGGCCAAGCTGATGCGAACAGCAAGGGTGACGACGGTGGCTCATCTGTAACGGTTGACGAAGGTGGATCTGCAGTAGGTGTTCAGGCACAAGCGACTGAAGAAACAACTCCATTTGAAATCAATGAGTGGGCACAGCTTTGTGACAAATCTAAATTGGGTTCTGTCTCTGGCACCGTATGTGCTGTAAGAAAATTCAGAGCTGAAGACAAAGGTGCTTACACGATTGAAGACTGTAAGAAGGCCCTAGTTGATTATAGAAAAGAAAAAATTCAACAAGATAAATTGAAACGTGAAATCGCAGCTCTTGATCGTCAAATCAAGAGTGAGAAGGATCGTCTTAAAGATGCTAGACAAGATGCTGCTGACGCGAAAAAAGAAGCAATGGCAAATAATCTTGAAGGTGGCATCTGTGAAAACTGTGCTTTGACTGGCAACGGTTACACTTATCAAAAACCAGAGACTGATTGGGGCAGTGTTGTCGGTAACGTCCTTCTAGGCGGTATGGCGACATACATGGGTTATAAAACGAATCAGATGGTTACTGACTCAAACGCAAATCTAGGTTACCCAACAAATCCGTTCCCTTCTTGGGGTTACGGTATGCCGTTCTTCGCGCAAGGTATGCAAGAAGCTCTTGGTGGTGGCGGCGGAATTTATGGTGCCATCGGCGGTGGTATCGGTGCTGGTGCATTTGGTTGTGCTGGTAACAACGGTGGTCCTTACGGCATGCAAGGTCCATTCGGAAGCGCAATGGGTAACGGTATGTGGGGGAACCCATATGCAATGATGGGAATGAATCCTTCTTTGATGGGAGGCATGTTCCTTCCTGGTATGGGTCCTTGGGGTGCTGCTGGTCCTTGGGGCTTGGGCGGTCCTTACGCGGGAGCGATGGGTTACCCAATGATGGGTGGCATGATGGGTATGCCAATGGGTAATATGATCGGCGGAGTTATGGGCGGCATGATGGGTATGCCGATGGGTTCTATGGCTGGTGGTGGTTATCCAATGGGCGCTATGGCCGGTGGCTATCCAATGGGTGCCATGGCTGGTGGCATTCTTGGTGGTATGATGGGTATGCCGATGGGTTCTATGGGTATGGGTTATCCATTGGGCTCTATGATGGGCACAGGAATGGGCTATCCAATGGGTTCAATGGCCGGCGGCATGATGGGAATGCCAATGGGCTCAATGGCCGGTGGTATCTTAGGTGGCGTGATGGGCATGCCGATGGGATCTATGGCGGGCTCAATGATGGGTTATCCGATGGGCTCAATGGCCGGCGGTATGATGGGAATGCCGATGGGTGCGATGATGGGCATGCCTATGGGATCGATGCTTGGTGGTGTTGCTGGCGGCATGATGGGAATGCCGATGGGCTCAATGATGGACGGCTCTATGATGGGTCTTGGCGGCGTTGCTGGAAGTCTTGGCCAGTTGCAAATGCAACAACAGATGATGCAAATGCAAATGCAGCAGTACCAATCCTACATGCAACAACAACAAACTTACGTTCAGCAACAAATGCAAAAACAACAAGTGTATGCGAGCTTGCAAACAGAGTTGTACGGTTTGATGGCTAGAATGCAGCAGGTTATGTACGGTTACGGCACAGGTTCAATGACAGGTTACATCGGCGGCGGTGTCGGTGGAGTTCTTGGCCTAGGTGGCGTATCGACATTGGGTACGGGTACATTGATCGGTAATGGTGGTGTGACAGCGGTGACTCCGTTAGGAAGTGTCATCGGCACGGGTGTCGTCCCAACTCCAACTGGTGGCGTGACTGCGGTGACTCCAATCGGTACAGGTCGCTAATTTAGAAATTAAAACTTAAAAAAAGTAAGGCTCTCTGATAAAACAGAGGGCCTTATGCTTTTTAGAATTCCACGTCTTTACGACAGTCACACTCACTTTCTGGCAACCGGTGAATTAGCCTCAGGCTTGAATTTGCAATCATTGAAAAGTGCAGAAGACATCACCAACTGGGATCTTTCTAAAGAGTCTTTTCGGCGTGGCGATTGGATTGTAGGATTTGGATGGCACGACAGTCAGTGGTCTTCGGCTCCGCATAAAGATCTTCTTGATAAGCTATTTCCAAATAAGCCTGTGTATCTTGCAAAAGGTGATGGTCATGCCTCATGGGTGAACTCCGCCGCTCTGAAAGAGCTGGGCCTTACTTCAGAGACAGGGATTCTTACAGAGACAGTGCATTTGCAGTCTTGGGACCGCTTACCGAAGTTCACTCCGTCTCAGCAAAAAAATAATATTCTTGCTGGCTGCAAAGTCTATAACAATGCCGGCTTTACTCACGTGCGCGATATGACCGGCAGTGAATCTTTGTGGAATTCCTTAACTGAATTAGAAGGTGAAAATCGTCTGACAGTAGCACTAGAAGAGAATTTCACCTGTTATGATCTTCAAGGTTTTGAAGACGCGATGAAACTTGCTTTGTACGCAAAAAAGCACGAGACAGCTCTGCTTCGTTCGAGAGGAATCAAATTTTTCTACGACGGTTCCTTAGGATCAGAGACTGCGTATTTATCGAAGCCTTATCACGGCTTGCCCAATGGCCCTCGCGGAAAAGTTCTTTGGAATTTATCTGATGTGGAGGTGATGATCAAAAGGACTTGGGAAGCAGGTCTCGAGATTTCTGTACATGTTATCGGTGATGAGGCTGCTCATGATATCGTGGCTTTAGCGCGAAAAATCTCTGCACAGGGGTTCGTAGGGCGTTTGAATCTGGAGCATGTGCAAGTTCTGCGTCCGGAAACAATACAAATGATGAAGCCACTGCACGTTCGCTGTCACATGCAACCATGTCATTGGCTGAGTGATCGTGTATGGTTGAAGGAAAAGTTGCGCGATCTTTATCGCTATGTTTTTCCATGGGGAGCATTGCAGGCGGCCCAAATTCCAATTTCATTTGGTTGCGATAGTCCCGTAGAGCCACCATCGTTTGTGGCAAATCAAAAAGCTTTGGAAGAAAGCGCAAAAGATCGTATTCGCGCTTTCACTGGTTCGATTGAACAAACTCATGCCCATCCAGATGCTCAGTATGCTCCAAATTCGTACTCTCTTATTGAAGAGGGAGTCGTTAAGGAAGTCGTTTTCTGCGGGAAATCTTTGCTCTAAGGTTTGTCGATGACAATCGTCTTGCCTTGTGCGGCGATAATTGCGCCACCCATTAAAAGACCAGCGGTTGGGTAAACCCACTTTTTATTGTTCTCAAGCCAATTTGCAAAGGAAGTTTTTTGCTCGATATGAACAAGCTTCTTAGTACATTCTTTAGAGAAAAACACCAGAGCCTGTGATGACACTTCAAAGTCATCGATATTGTTCGAAAAGCCTTCGCAAGATCCATCGACAAGGTTTTCCATGCCGAAAGCCTGCTGCAAGAAGCCTTCGTAAGTACCGTAATAGTGCAAGGGCTTTTGTGAATTAGACAACAACGTCCAATGATAATTCGTTAGTGGCAATATACTTGGATATGTCGTTCCATCAATAGCAAAGGTTTGGGTTTCCACCATCAATGTTTGAGCTTGAGGCCATTGTCTATGTATTGCCTGAAGGTCTACTTTCGATGTCTTGCATGACTCTGGATAAATCTGTTCAGTTAACATTGCAGATTTGCAGTTCAAAAGTTTAAGCGTCTTTGCATCTGAAATACTTAGTGGATGAGTCAGAAGTTTCTCGCTCAAATCATGAACAAAGTGAAGACTTGTTTCAGTCAAAGGAGCTTGTGATTGAATACTTTCAAGAGATTTTAAAATATCGGAGGTGGGACGATCGAGTTGATCGCTCAGGCGGAACAGAGTTTCCTCTTGCAGTGGGTTTTTGCGGGCCCGTGAGATTTGCAAGTTCATATAGGTCATCACACTTTTTGTGTTTTGCGCTACTTCATTGAAAATCGTTGGGCTTGCGCCGGGACTTTGAATCAAAATATCTTCTGCAAATGAATGCAGGCTTGTCGTCAAAAGAACAAAGACTGAAATATATTTTAATGTTTTCATCTGACGCTCCTAATTTTGATAGTCAATTTTGATTGAGGTTTTTTTACTTTGGGCCACTTCAGTTCCCTTGCTGTCGGGATTTTGAACCACAGCGATAAAGGGGCCCGTCATGCTTAACAGTCGACTGCTTTCATTTTCTTTCACTAGTACGGCATATTGCTGCGGATTGAGCGGCGCACGCAGAAGCTTAATTCGGGAAGCAATTTTTAATCCGCTTTTATGGCCGTCCTTGTTTGCCAAATATAAATCCACAACACCACCCACATCACTGACCAGCGAACCCAGCGATTCAGCATTTGCCAGTTCAAGAGGAACCAAAACAAAACCTTTCGGAATAAAAGTGTCTACGGAACTGGGTGCATCTTCTTTTGGAACAGGCGCAGGAGGCGTCCCTTTTGAAAAAGTAAGAATGAATGAAAGAACACCAAATCCCAAGAAAGAGATAAGAAGTAATTTAGTATCGAACTTGAGTTGACGAAGCTTTTCCACGAGGGGACTCCTTAGTGAATTGGAATTTTTGTTGGTGTGCTTTGATTTGGCTTAAATGGCTAAAGGCTGCGAAGAAAATCAAAATTACTAAAAGAAAAACTAAAGCCACTTCGACAAGGATTTGGCCTTTTTGATTTGAGTTACCCATTCGTCACCATCCTGCTTTAAAGTCACCGAGCAGCCTTTATCAAAGTGGAAACTTTGATCTAGAAAGATATTCAGTGGCTGCGAAGTGGTGAGGCGGTATTGCCAGCGATGTTCCAAAGCTTGCCTGTCAGAAAAATTCTCCACAGGGCTGTATGTCGGAGGTTCGGCCATTGCCTCCGGACGGATAGCCAATAGAGGCCCCGATCCCGGCGTCAAATTGAATTGACCCTTAAATAAGGGCACCGAATTCACAACATCGCGTCCTTCACGAGAAATATGCGTGAGGGTTCGGTGATATCCTTGTTGTAAAATGATATTTGCCTGACTGATCAATTGCTGCTGTCTAATTTTGAACAATACAATTGTTGCTCGAACTCGAGTGAGTTCGGCACAACCAGCGCCTGTATATCCGCAAGCTGCAACGGCTGTCTTAAGTCGCTTTTGTAAATAACTGGCTTCGGGGTTCATTGTTAGCAAACTTTTTAAAAGCTTTGCCGCTCGCTCTTGAGTTTGAATATTTTCACGTCGGCAAATATATTTCAGCCGTAAATCGGTTTGTGTGAACGTGATCACTCCGAAGGTAGCAAGAACTGCTGAAATTAGAATGGGAAGCAAAGCCATGATAACCGCCATGGCAAAGCCTTTTTGATTTCGTAACAATAGAATGCTTCTGTGTCGTCGAAGTTTATTGCTATTAACTGATAACGTGGACATCTAGTCCGCCTTGACCGGAAAGGATAAGCGTTTCTCTATCACCAGCGGTGGCCCGAAATTAGATGCGATAAAAGGAAAATGAATTTCCAAACGACCCTGTGCCTCCCGAGGCCCCCGATGAACTCGAGCGGTTGATTTTTCATTGCCGATCAGAACGGCATTCAGCTTGTTTTCCAATTCTTGTGAGCAGGAACGATCTGAACTTTCATCGGTGCAAATCAAAGCTTCATGCAAATAGAAATCGGCATAGAAGTAGACAACTCCTCGATAGCAGAGAAATAAAATGGAGGATGTGGACAAGATTACAAGTGGCAAAGCCAGAAGGCTTTCCAAAATACCTTGCCCATTTCGGTTTCGTAGAAAATGCAACATAACTATTGTTGGTTTTTGCTTTTCGTGTTTACTGAGTCTTCGAAAAAGTTGCTGAAGTCCTTTTTCTTATAAGAACCCTCAGTGACTTCATAAGCACTTTTCTTTTTAGAATCAGTTCCGCCTAAGGCCGTGGCAACATTTGCAAATTGCACGTCGATGTTCGCGCCAACTACTTTGATCACTGCGATACTACCGACTGCAACAATAGCGACGATGATGAGATATTCGATGAGGCCTTGGCCTTTTTTATTTTTTAAAAGAGGTTTCATTGTTTCTCCTAGTGCGGACTAGAGAAAGCAATGAATGGGCGAGGATGTAACGGATTATACAAAAAACAAAGTCCGGAGGTCCGGACTTTGATAAGTTATTTCTTTTTAGCAGCTTTCACAGCTTCAGCTTTTTTCGCAGCAGCCTTTTCTTCTTTGGCAGCGGCGGCAGCTTCTTTTTTCGCGCCAGCTTTTTTGGCTTTACGTTGTTGAATGATACGATCCAGGATCTCGTAAGATTCTTTTTGAAGATCGTTTTCGAAAACGAAGCGGTAGAAGCCCTCGATTTCTGGGCTTTGACGGAACTTTTTTAGGGACGTCGGAAGACTGTCAGACTGAACGAAGTCGATGGAACTGCCGTCTTTTGAGAGCTTAACTTTGTCTGCCATTTCAAATCCCCTAATGTTTTTAAGAACTTGTACAAAAATGCCCGGTTCAAAGCAAGCATAAAATGACTCGACGAGCTTATTTTGGATTTGGTCAGGATTGACTAAAGCATTGAATTTCTTTGGAAAATACGTGAAATTTAAGCCTTAGCAAAATGGGGGTGTCGCGATGCTCGTTTTAGATGGCAAAGTAGTATCTAAGGAAGTTCGAGAATCCCTTGTCCCAAGAATTCAAGCATTCAAAGAAAAATCCGGACGCGCCCCTCATCTGACGGTTGTCATTGTCGGTGAGGATAAAGCAAGTCATGTCTATGTTCGAAATAAAAAGACAGCCTGTGAAGCCTTGGGAATGACCTCAACAATTCATGCTCTTCCAGCCTCTGCGACACAGGATGAATTGAATGAAGTTTTGCAAAGATTGAACGTCGACAATCATGTGGATGCTATTTTGGTTCAGTTTCCATTACCCTCACACCTGAGTAGCGATGAGGTTCTGAAATTAGTTTCTCCGGCGAAAGATGCTGATGGTTTGACATACAACTCATTAGGATATTTCTTCGCGGGAAGACCGTTCGTGAGTCCTTGTACTCCTGCGGGAATCATGACGATTCTTAAGCACTACAAAATCAATGTTGAAGGAATGCGCACTGTTGTTGTGGGTCGTAGCAATATCGTTGGCAAACCAATGGCTCACATGTTGATGGAGGCCAATGCCACGGTGACTTTGTGTCACTCGAAAACTAAGAATCTTTCGGAATACACTCGTCAGGCAGATCTTGTTGTGGTTGCAGCAGGCAGACCGCACCTTCTGGGCAAAGAGGACTTCAAGCAAGGCGCCATCGTGATTGATGTCGGTATGCATGGATCCGGCCAGGGTGGAAAATTGATGGGGGACGTTCGTTTCGAAGAGCTCAAAGGATGGGCTCAAGCAGCATCTCCTGTTCCAGGAGGCGTGGGGCCAATGACCATCACAACTCTTTTACAAAATACCTGCCTATTGGCTGAAAAACGCCTCGGAAAATAAAGACTTCGGCTTTCTTCTTGCCCCTCGAGGATGGCTCTAATAGAACCATCTTTCTAGAGCCTGACATTGTATCGGACCTTTCAAACAGGCTCTCAGTACTTCTTTTTTAGGAATTGAGTTATGTATTCTGGCTTTTTGAAAAATGTTTGGTATGTGGCTTTGCCAAGTCACGAGTTGATTGGACAAAAACCTCAAGCTCGTAAAATCATGAACGAGCCGATTGTCTTCTATCGCGACTCTCACGGAAAAGTAGCGGCGATGCGGGATATCTGTCCTCATCGTGGAATTCCACTTAGTTATGGTCGAGTCGTAAACGATCAATTGGAGTGTCCATACCACGGTTGGAAATTTGATTGCACAGGTACTTGCACAGAGATTCCTTCTTTGCTTCCTGATCAAGATCTAAATCCGAACAAAATCAAAGTGCGCTCTTACCCAGTTCACGAGGCACAAGGTTTGATCTGGGTTTTTGTAGGCGACAAAAATTTCGATATGAGCAAAGCACCACAACCTCCGGTGATGAAGGCATTTGGTAGTGACGTGAAACCAAAGATGACCTTCGTGGTGAATTTCCCTTGCCACGTTGATCACGCGGTGATCGGTTTGATGGACCCAGCTCACGGTCCTTACGTTCATAAGAGTTGGTTCTGGCGTTCTGAAAAATCAATGCTGGAAAAGAAAAAGAAATTTGCTCCGGTGGATTTCGGTTTTGCGATGGTTCGCCATCAACCTTCTAAAAACTCTAAAGCATATCGTCTGCTGGGCGGAGTTCCGACAACAGAGATCACATTCACTTTACCATGTGTTCGTATTGAGCACATCGAAGTGGGTCGTCGCAATTTCTATTCTTATACGGCGTTAACTCCTGTGGATGAGAAAAACACACGCATCACTCAGTTGGTGTATTGGGATATCCCTTGGTTGTCTTTGTTGAAGCCAGCGATTCGCAAATTCGGTCAAGTTTTCTTGGGTCAAGATATGGACGCTGTCACAAAACAACAAGAGGGTCTGAAATATGACCCAAGCTTGATGCTGATCAAAGACGCCGACACACAAGCGAAATGGTATTATGCTTTAAAGACAGAATATCATGAGGCTTTGGAAGCGGGTCGTCCGTTCCAACATCCCGTGAAAGAAACTGAACTTCGTTGGAGAAGTTAAAATGAAATATATCTTGTCGTCTTTATTCTTCGTTCTTATTGCCTGTTCGGCTCATGCCTTGAGCTTGCAATATTACGGAGAAACTTCGATCCCAACAGGAACGAAATTTCAAAAGACTACCATTGGTGGTTTGTCAGCGCTTGTTTATCAAGACAGCACTTTGTGGGCTTTATCTGATGATAAAGGTCGCGCGGGTGATCCTCGTTATTACGAATTTGATTTGAAGATTGATAAAGCAGCGGTGACGTTGACTCCGAAGGCTGTGCACTTTGTGATAGGACTTCCTCCAGAGGGCGAGCGCAAAGCATTGCTTGATCCGGAAGGTATTGCTCGTTTGCCGGGTGGGGATTTGTTGATCTCTTCCGAAGGCAGTAACGATGCGAAACCTCGTGCGATGCCGCGAGTATTCCGGGTGACACCAGAAGGTGTTTGGAAGTCTGATTTCCCAATTCCTGATAAATATTTGCCAGAGCTTACTGGCAAACAAACAAAGGGCATTCAGAACAATCTGGCATTTGAAGGTCTCACCTCTTTTGCCAACGGCAAATATGTTTTTACAAGTACTGAGGCATGTCTTGCTCAAGATATCGTAAGCGGCAAAGAAGCAGACGGAGATTTCATTCGTATTTTGAAATTCGAAGATAAAGGTGCGGGCAATTACAAACCTGTTTCTGAATTCGTCTACCACATCGATGCTTTTCACGATAATCAAAAAGGCAAAGAGATCATGCGCGGGGTTTCTGAAATCCTAGCCCTTTCCGAGACAAAGATTCTAGTGATGGAACGTGGTGTGCGTATGATCGGCGCGGGTTGGGCACAAACTGTTGCGATTTATCTGGCGGATTTATCGAAGGCAACAAACACATTGGATGTGAATAAATTGGAAGGCGCGAAATTCACCACCGTCGACAAAGTGAAACTTGTGGATTTCGAAACCGATTTGACTAAAGAGCGTGGCGATAAAACAATTCAAAACTTTGAAGGCCTTTCTTGGGGACCGGCATTGCCAGATGGCCGTCGTTCATTGCTTGCGATTGTAGATAATAATTTTTCCAAGCACGAACTGACTGAGTTCGTGGTGTTCGCTGTCGAGGGCGAGTAATTATGATGACTGTATGGAGACTTCGTACCGGAGCTGACAAACGTATTCGCAGTGGACATCCTTGGGTGTTCTCAAATGAACTTTCTGTCTCGCCGAAAGGTTTGCCTCCGGGTTCTGCCGTGGAACTGCAGGATGCCAAAGGTGGATTCTTAGCTCGTGGTTACGGCAATCCTCATTCTTTGATTGCATTCCGTGCGCTGACTTTCAATTCTCAAGATGCGCAACCAATGGGTTTTGATTTCTTGCACGAGAAAGTTTTGAATTCATGGCGTGTGCGTAAAGCGGCGGGCTTCCGTGGAAGTTTCCGATTATGCTTTGGTGAATCGGATTACATTCCAGGTCTGGTGCTTGATTATTATTTGATCGAGCAAAATGGCAAGAAAGCTCAAGTCTTTGTTGCGCAACTGGTGACAGCGGGGATGGATACAGCTTTGAAGAATTCAGAAGAATTCTTCAAAGGCCTAGTTGAAAAAGCGAAGGTTCAAGGATTTTCTCAATTCGGCTGGGAAGACACGGCCGTTGTTATTCGCAATGACGTGGGCATTCGTAAGCTTGAAGGTATGACGGTGGATGCGCCGAAGGTCATCAAGGATTTGTCTGACATTAGCTTAGAGCACGTCGAGATTCTTTTGAACGCCGCTGGTGACGACGGTGTTATCAAAATGAGCTGCGATCTTAAAGAAGGTCAAAAGACGGGTTTCTTTCTAGATCAGACACATAATATTTATTTGGCGATCAATCTATTTAAGAATTGGGCGAAAGAGCAAAAGACAAAGACAATTCGAGTTCTTGATCTTTGCTGCTATGTCGGTCACTGGTCGACACAAATTACTCGGGCTTTGAAATCGTTGGGCTTTGAAGTCGAGATTCATTTGGTGGACGTTTCCAAATCCGCGTTGGCTTTTGCAAAAGAAAATGCGGAACGTGAGGGGGCGAAAGTAACGGTTCACGAAATGGATGTGCTGGAGGGGCTAGCTAACTTGCCAAGCCAACATTTCGATATCGTGATTGCAGATCCTCCGGCTTTTATTAAAGCGAAGAAGGATATTCCCACTGGAAAAGCGGCTTACGTGAAAATGAACACCCATGCCTTCCGTTTAACTAAGAAGAATGGCTTTGTTGCTTCATGTTCTTGTTCTGGATTGTTGGAAGAAGAGGAATTCCGCGATGCCATTCGTAAAGCGTCTCTGCGAAACTACACAGAAGTGCGCAGTGTTTTGCGTGGAGGCCATGCCGCGGATCATCCTACATTGATGCAATTCCCGGAAGGTTTTTATTTGAAGATGTACGTTCACTACGTCATGTAAATTCTAAGGGATCAATTGGACGCGTCGTTTGCGGTGGCGTCCACTCCTAAAGTCTGGGCTCGGCAGTAAACTCTGCCCTTCTAAGCAAAAGAAATTCATGATTAATCTTATGAATTCAGAGCCCATAGTTAAAATTCAGAACGTTGTTAAGACCTATCAACTTGGCGAAACAGAAGTGAAAGCTTTGCGAGGGTTGAATCTCACTTTATTCAAAGGGGAATTCACTGCTTTAATCGGTGCTTCTGGTTCTGGAAAAAGTACGCTGCTAAATTTGATTGGCTGTTTAGACGAGCCGGATCAAGGTGTGGTAGAAATTGAAGGCAAAGACATCTCTAAGATGTCAGAGCTTGAGCGCAGCCATTTGCGCAATCGTCGTGTTGGATTTATTTTCCAATCATTCAATTTGATTCCGGTTTTAACGGTTTTCGAAAATATCGAATTGCCTTTGATTGTACAACACGAATTGTCTGCGGAAGAACGTAAACGCAGGGTTGAACAGGCAATCAATGATGTAGGCTTGCAAAAATTCCGTGATTATCTTCCGAACAAGCTCTCAGGTGGTCAACGGCAGCGTGTGGCGATCGCTCGTGCTTTGGTGACAGAGCCGGCTTTGATTCTTGCTGACGAGCCAACAGCGAACTTGGATTCGGATACAACTCACAAAATTATCGATCTTCTATTAGAGATTAATCAAAAACGTCATGTGACATTCTTCTTCTGTACTCACGATGAAAAATTGATGGGGCGTGTGGGCAGAGTGGTGCGCATCGCTGACGGACAGATCGAGAATAAATAATGGAATCACTCAGTTGGAAGCTCGCATTCCGCAATCTTTTGCGTAATAAACGCCGCAGTCTTGCGACAGGGATTGCTATTCTTACGGGCTACATCGGTTTGGTCCTTTTAGGGGCCTACCTCGTGCGCGCGCAAAGTGGTTTGCGTGCAGCCAGCGTTTATCTTAATCACAAAGGGCACATCGCCATCGTAAAGAAAGATTCACTGACGTCGTATTTCTCGAAGCCAAAGAAATATGTTTTAAATGGTGAAGAGATTGCCCAACTTGAGGCCATTCTTAAAACTCGAGCCGATGATATTGAGTTTACGGGAAAATATCTAACGGGAACGGGGCTTATTTCAAACGGCAAGAAATCGGTGCCATTTATTGCCTTGGGATTTGAGCCAGAGGTTTATCAGAAAACCACTATGCATCCCGAGCCTTTGAAGTGGGCCTCTGACTGGGTATTGCGTAAGCCAGGGGATCAATTTGATGATTTTATCAAAGATCCACTTAGAATTTCCATCACTCACCGCATGGCCGAACTCTTAGCGATTCCTCAAGACATGACCAAATTGTCTGAGGATCAACGGACGGTTCAGTTAGCTGGAAAAAGTTTTTATAACGACCTGAACGCCGTGAATGCAAATTTAGGAACGTTCCATACGACAGGTCTTTCCATGGCGGAAGATACTAGTCTACGTGCGCCGCTGTCGTTGTTACAGCAACTTTATGCAACGGATGGCATCGAGTATATGGCTGTGTACTTGAAAAATATTGGTGATACCAACTCTTTCAAAAAGTGGCTACAGAAAGAAGTCGATGCCAAAGGGCTTCCGTTGGAAGTTTATAAATATAATGACGAGGCATGGAACTCTTACTACGTGGGTTCTATGGGATTTCTCTATGTGATGATCACATTCTTCATCTTCCTGATTTGCGGAGCTATCATTTTGTCAGTGGTAAACTCAACGACAATGGGATTGCTCGAGCGTTTGAAAGAGATTGGGACTTTGCGCGCCATCGGCTTTACACCTAGGAAAGTGTCGTCGTTGTTTGTACAGGAAGTGTTCTTATTGGGACTTCTCAGTGTGATTGCCGGACTCATTGTTTCGATCGTCATCGCTTCCATTGTGAACTCGGCGAATATTCAATTTAGTCCTCCGGGAACTCAAGGTTCGATTCAGTTCCTTTTGATTTTGAATGCAAGTTTGTGCCTTGGTGCTGCGGCTTTCTTGATTATCCTGACCACATTAAGTGCCGCCATTGTCAGTTATATTAAAAATAAATCCAAAATCATTGAACTCTTAGCAGACACGGGAGCCTAAGATGAAAACACTTTTCTTTGCATTACTTCTAGTCGCGACTCATGCCTATGCGGACCAAGCTTCAGATCTATTGAAAGCGTCTGACCAAGCACGTGGTGGTATCGAAGGCGGTCTGACTTGGAAGACAAAAATTGAAACAACCGAAGACGGTGAGTCTTCAGAGCGAGAATTTATCGTTAAAGCAAAAGATCACGATGCATTGGTTGAAGCAACAAGTCCTGCTCGCACAAAAGGCGAAGTGTACCTGTTCAATGATCGCAACATGTGGTTCTTTAAACCAAGCTTGAAAAAGCCGGTATCGATTTCTCCGCGTCAAAAGCTGAGTGGTCAGGCTGCAAATGGCGATATTGCAAGTACTCACTATGCGCGCGATTATACCGCGACACTTGAAAAAACAGAAGCTCGTGGTGCAGATAAGATCTTTGTATTGCTTTTGAAAGCGAAATCTCCGAATTTAACTTACGATCAAATCCGTTATTATATCAACGGCAGAACTAAATTGGCTGAAAAGGCCGAGTTCCTGACTTTGCAAGGTCAAGTCTTCAAAGTGGGTGATATGGAGTACAAGAACTCTTTATCAGTGGGGGGAAAGAAGACTCCGTTTGTAAGTAAAATGACTATTATTGATGCAAAATTCAAAAATAATAAGAGTGTGATCAATTACGAAGAACCAAAAGCTGAAAATCATCCAGCTTCGCTCTTCAACATCAATAACTTGAGTCGCTAGGATTTAGTTCATGCAACAACGGCTGATTTCTTTAGCTTTTAGGAACGTTCGGGTGAATTGGCGCCATTCATTATCGGCGTTGTTATCCGTTGTTGCGGCATTTTATTCCATCGTTTTTTTTGAAGGCTATATTCGCGATGTAGGTGATCTTTATTACGATGGTTATCATTCAAGAAATATGTTCGGGGATTTTGTCGTGGAAAACGCAAAGGCCCAAACTCCCGAGGGTCGTGCCGAGCCATTTCAGTTTGCTGTGACCGCACCTGAGCAGAAGGCGCTTAAAGAGTTCAAGCAGAAGCACTCTGATATTGTTGAAGAATCCGCACGCTTTTTAAATCTTCAAGGCATGGTGACTAATGGAAAAACCTCGGTGATCTTTTTCGGCAAGGCTTTGGATGTCGAAGAAGGTCGTAGAATCCGCGAGCCTGACTGGGGCTGGAATGCTCTTTATGGAAAGCCCTTGCATCTTGTCAGCAATCCGAATTCGGTTCTGGTAGGACAAATTTTGGGTCGGTCTTTAAGCTGTCATCCAGTTAAGGTGGTTCAAGTGATGAGTCCTGATAAAGGATATATCGCTGAAGAACGTCCTTTTGAATGTGATTCGCCACAGGTGCAGCTCAGTGTCACGACGGAGTCAGGGCAGTTAAATGCAATGGATTTCGATATCGCCGGCTTTATCGATGGTGGATATCAAGAAATCGACAATCGCTATATGGCGATTCCATTGCCGGCGGCTCAACAACTTATGAACACTGATAAAGTGTCTTATGTGACTTTTCTATTGAAGGATCAAAAATATCGCGATCAGTTTGAAAAATCTTTTGCAGAAGAAATTGAAAAAAGTTTTCCTGATTTGCGCCTAACACGCTGGCAGGATCATCCGGTAGGCGAGCTTTATCGTAAATCCATCGACTTGTTGTCTGTCTTTAGGAACTTTGTCGTGATCGTCATTATTTCGATTACGACACTGTCTGTTGCGAATACAAAAATTAAATCTATTAAAGAACGCACCAAAGAAATTGGCACATTAAGAAGTATTGGATTTATGCCAGCATCGATCCGTTCTATCTTCATGTGGGAGTCGTTCTTTTTATCTGCTTTCGGGGTGATCATTGGTGCCGTTGCTGCGATAGTGACGACGTTCTTGGTAAATCACGCCGGCATTTATTATAAAGCAGGTCTTCTTTCTATGCCGGTGCCGTTCCATATCAAAGCTGAACTTTGGGTTTATGCGTTGGCGGCTGTTGTATTGGTCGTAATTGGTTTAATAGTTACGGCCATTGTCTGTCGCGGCACTTTGAAAAAGAAAATTGTGGAGAACCTTGGGCATGTCTAAAGGCCTCATGAAAAAGGCTCGCTGTCTTGTCAGCTCTGCAATGGCAGGGCTGTTGTTGCTTCTGCACGGTGAACAGGCTCACGCGGTGCAAATGGATTTTCGTAACACATTTGAAAGCTATCTTTACTATACCTATTCCGAGCCTCTTGATAATGATGTGAACCCGGGCAATCAAATCTTCGATCTTCCAACTCATACGGGTGTGGTGGATTTCCGTGATGACTTCAATATTTTGACGAAAAGTACAAAATGGGTTCTTCGTCCTCGCTGGACGGTGACGGGAACAGAGACCGAAAAGAAAAATCCCAACGAAACAGATCGTACCTCTATGGGAAAGTTGGATTTGACGGCGGGTTATCTTGATTGGGATCTTTCAGATAAATGGAAAGCTGTTGTTGGCTTGCAGGTTTATCAGTGGGGACCGGGCGAATTTATTAATCCGTCGAACGTGTTCTTTCACTTTAGCAACGACCAAAGAAGTTTTTTCTTCGTGCAAAAAGGTTTGGTGTTGGGACGCTTGAATTGGACTCCATCGCCCAATTGGAGTTTGGTATTGATTGATGAGCCGATTAGCAATAACGAACAACCCTTCCAAGTCGAAAAAGATTTTGAGCCAAAATCCACATTAAAGATTGAATATCACGGGGCGGGAAGTTCATTTTTAGGCGCGGTCGTCGGGAATGAAGGTGATAACCGCCCATTCTTTGGTGAATATTTTGATTGGTATCTCACGGATGCATTTTCGTTTTATGCAGATCTTCGTCACAGCATAGGCAGTTACAGTTATGATCCTGCCTTGGATGGCAGTGGCTATGTTCAGCTTGTAGAGACAAACCCAGATTCGGGCCAAATGTTTACGATTGCTGACTGGGGCCTTCGCTATGAGGGGCGCACGGATTTCCGCATCGAATGGTTCTATAACGGTCTTGGTTGGGATAAAGATGCTTTAAAATATGCAATTCAAGGGATCACTTATCCAAATCCGTACCTAGTTGAAAATTTAAAGCGCTATGCTCATTCCGGATTGGAATTGCCAGGACAAAATTATTTGTATGTGTCTTGGCGCATTCCTGATCTGGGAAGAAAAAAAGACGCCAGTATCTACATGAGAAATATTCTTTCCATGCAAGATCAGTCTGGTGTTTTTCAGTTTAGTGCGGACAAGGCATTGAGCGACGCGTGGACAGGTTATTTTGAAATTTTAAGTTCTTACGGCAAAGAAGACACCGAGCTTCGCCTTCTTTATGGTATTCAAGGCAGTATCGGTCTTCGTTGGGCGATGTAGAAAGGGATTCCTATGATTGAGATTAAAGAGAAAGACTTTGAAAGCTTCTTTCAAACTCCGTTTAAAGTTTATCCCGAGGATTTTCCGTTCATTTCTCAACTAAAATCAGATTTGAAACGCTTTTTGAGCATGAAAAATCCTTTGTTTAGAACAGAAAAGGATTTTTCGTACTTCACGGCTTTCAAGGATGGCAAGATCGCAGGTCGGATCTTGACTCATATTCATCATGCATCAAATGAAAAGTATGGATGGAACCGTTCTTATTATGGGTTTTTCGAATGCATTAATGACGTTGAAGTCGCAAAGGCCTTGCTCGCGAAAGCTGAGGAATTCGGTCGTAGCCACGGCTGTAACGAAGTGATCGGCAACTTCAACATGACTGCGATGCAGATGATCGGTGTGATTACAAAGATCCATAAAAATTATCACTATACAGATCAAGTGTTCTCGCCGGAATATATCGCGAAGCTTTTGGAAAAATGTGGATATGAGGCAACATTCCCTATGGTCACTCATGAGGTGAACGTTGAAGCCTTCAATCCGGAAACTTTGCTTGGACCGAAACAAAAAGAAATCATGGCCAATCCGAAGTACACTTTCGAGAAATTGCAAAGTGATAACTTAGAAAAAGTCATGGAGGCTATGCGCCAGTGCCTCAATCATGGCTTTTCAGAAAATCCGATGTTTGTGCCTTTGACGAAAGAAGAAATTTACTTCCAGGCGAAAGACATGATGATGATCATTGATAAAGAAACATCTGTGATAGCCAATTACGAAGGAAAGGCTGTCGGTGTTTTAATCTGTATTCCGAATTTGAATCCATTTTTGAAGGCAATTCATTCGCGCTTTGGTATTACGACTCCGTGGCATTTCTTGAGACACAAGATGAATCGTGAATCAGCGACGATTATTTTCTATTCTGTTTATAAGGAATTTCAATCCCAAGGACTGAATGGAGTGATGTTGTACGATATTATGTCTGCTTTGAAGAGACGCGGTTACAAGCGCTTCGGTGGGACCTGGATTTCACTGGATAATAAAGCATCTCTTCGCCAGGCCGAAAAATTAAATGCAGAAGTCATGCATGAACTATGCTTGTATAGAAAAGCGATCTAGAGGTATCAAATGATACAAAAAGACGAGATTTTAAAAGCCGCCACTTTCAGTATCAGTGCTCATAATGTTCAACCCTTCCGTTTGGCGTTTCCGTCAGAGGATAGCGTGGATATTTACGTAGACTTCCAGCGTCTGCTTCCTGTGGGTGATCCTATGTTCAAGGATCTTCGCCAATCATTGGGTGCCTTTGTTGAAACTTTGCATATTGCTTTGTCTGCACAAGGCTATGGCATCAAAGTTATCGAGGTTAAGGATTCTCCTGAGCAAAGTGCGCCCATGGCTCACCTGAAGATCGAGCAGGGGGCAAAGCAAGATCCCCTCTTTGCTCAATTATCGAAGCGCTTTAGCTATCGTGGAAAGTTTCCTCAGAAATCTGAAATCGCCGACAAAGTCATTTCTGGTGACAGATTTACCTTAGAGTTTTTGACGGCACCTGATGATCTAAAGGAAATTTCCAACCTGTATGACAACGTCAATTACCATTTTTTGACATTGCCTGGTTATATTGAAGAGCTTTATTCATGGATGCGTTTTAGCCCCTCTCATCCGAGATGGTCGAAGGATGGCTTGAATACCGAGTCGATGAGTCTTGCAGGTGTTGAAGCTTGGGGGGCGTCGATTGTGCTAAAGGCGGGCGTATTTAAAACTTTAGCTTCAATGGGGATAGCAAAACCATTGGTAAGTGAAGCAGGACAAATTCAATCTGCATCCGGATTGGCTGTGATCTTAAGCGATTCAGATAAGGATTTTGATAAAGGCCGTGCCTTTATGCGTGGATGGCTTGCTTTGACTGAGCTTCGTCTTTATGGTGCCCCGTTGTCATTGCTAACTGATGACAAAAAAGCTTTGGATATTGTCGCTTCGAAGATTTCAATAAAGGGCAAGTACATCGTCAATATCTTGCGCGTAGGACCACTTCCCAAAAATTATAAAGTTCCAGAGAAAGCACGCCTTAGCTGGCAAGATTTTCAGTGGGGGACCTAATGTTTAGCTATGAAGAATTTGTGACCCGCAATTTAGGATTCATCACTGAAGAAGAACAGGCGACCCTTCGCAGAAGCACGATCTTTATTCCGGGAGTAGGCGGAATGGGGGGAGCAGCCCTGGCATGCTTGGCTCGTTGTGGAGTTGGCAAATTTATCATTGCTGACATAGATACCTTCGAAGTGAGCAATTTCAATCGTCAGATTTTTTCAAACTTGGACACCGTTGGAAAATCAAAAGCCGAATCAACCAAAGAAGCGTTGATGAAAATCAACCCGGAACTTGAATTAGAAGTTTGGGGAGGCGAGTGGCCTGATCGTCTTTCAGAGATTGTTCCTCGCGTGGATTTAATTATTAATGGCTGTGATGATGTGCGAGCTACTTTATTGTTGATGCGAGCAGGCCGTGACTTTAAAAAAACGGTGATTGATGCCTTTGCATCGACCTTGCCAAATGTTTATGTGGTGAAACCTGAAGATCCGAGACCGGAGGAGTTTCTAAATTTTCCAAGCGTTGGTCTTCGTCCTGAAGGTTTGACAGACGCCATGGTGAAAGAATGCTCGGGAAAAGAGATGGAATATGTCCTGACTCATTCCTCGACAGCACAGAACGTTGTGATGAAATATGCTGCTGAGATGATCACTGGCAAAAGAAAGCGAATTTCTTTGGCTCCGATGGTTTGGGGAACAGGCATCATGATGAGTTATGAAGCTTTGAAGGTGCTTTTAAAAAAGAAGACTTCCGCAAGCTACAGAGGTATTTTCTGGAATCCCTGGAAAATGAAAGTAGAAAAGCCACTTCCTTTCTTGATTGCCGTCTTCAAAAGATCCTTGGTTCGTAAGTTCCTCCAAAGCCTCTCATGATTGTTAATCCTGGTCCTTCCTTTGCTTAGTAAAGATCTTATAGACATTTAAGACTCTAAATAAAGGAATGGACTATGGCCGCTCTATTGGAAAATGTATTGAGTATCTTAAGCTGTTGTAGTCCGTTCCAGCAGCTTCGCGTAATCGCGAATCAAGGCGGTCTTAGTTTGAACGATTTGACTATAGGCCACATAAGGGATGTGCAATAAAAGCATGTCCCCGGTCTTCGTTGACAGCAAACACAGGTAATTCATGCTGTTTTCGTCGAGCAGATGTTGAATCTGTTCATAAATTTGGACTTCTTCCGTTGGAAGATTGGCTTTCTTGCCCTCATCAAAAAGAATCTGGCGGATGTCTTCCAAGTTAAACAAATGAGTTTGATTATGATCAAAGAGCGACGTGATCTTTTCAATGTCGTAACCGGTAAGCTCTTTTGCAGTCATAATCTTGAAGTCCGTTTTCGCAAATACTTCAGAAACTTTTTGTTTCAGGCTTGTCAGATCAAATTTCTCTGACGCCACAAATTGGCTTACAAATTTAAAGAAATCGTCTTCACCATTAAGAAATTTCACCGCCGAGTGAATGCGGAAAACCAACAAGATATCCACGAAGAATACGAACATGCGAATGCCTATATCCAAAGTGAAGTCTTCAAAAAGTAATGAAGCCGGTACTAACAAAACCGCAGCGAAAATCACAGTTTTGCCGATCTTGCGCAGAATGAAACTGCGATCTTTCACTAAAGCTTGGTTGAAAAGCGAGAAGTAAGTAAATAGCAAGCCCCCTAAAGCCCCAAGGCGCGGTAAGTGAGCAAGTCCATAAGTAGTGATATCGGATAAGAACATGGGTCCTAATAGAACCAAACCAAGAATGCTGATATCAATGAGGGTGTTTTCAGAGCGACTGTGCTCTTTGCGATTTCTGAATAGTGCCACTAGGGCCACGCCCAGCTGAGCGGTGACCATAAAAAATCCGAAGGCTAAAAGATGCTCGCGATTTCCAGAGAGATTATTCATCAAGGAATCGACAACAAAAACCAAGCTTCCGGTAGCCATGTAAAGCTTAAGCAGGAACGGCATGTGTTTGCGAAGAAGACCTTCAAAATAAAGAAACACAAAGAACGCAAACCAAATAGCGGCAATATAAGTGGCTCCTCCAAAGGCATGAATATCAAATGCCACAAGCGGGAAGCGCACGACAAATAGCGCTAGCAAAGAAGCCAGCATTCCCCACAGGCGAATTTCAAGTGGGTTCATGGACTCTTGACGATACAGACGACGCAATGCTGGCCAGATGCCAATAGCACCTAATAAAGACAAACAAGCATCAAAGACGTTGATATTATTTATTGAATTCATTTACGTGGCCTCAAGCTTCCCATTTGCTTACTGGTCGAGAACCACTGAATCACAGGAACTAAAGAGAACTCCATAAAACTGAAGAACACTTTATAAATTAGCACTAAGAAAGATCCTTTCGGGATCGAATGGATCATATAACGATAATAACTGCTGACGTCCATTTGACCTAATTGCAGGATGTCGTCTCCGCGATCATAATCCAAGACCTTCCCTGCGAAATCATTGTAAATCGCAGAGCGGTGTTTCGGTGCTTGAGCAAAAGTTTTCTTTAAATTGTCGCTTCCGCCCGTATATGCATTTTGAATCACGAAAGCTTCTTCGTCGAATTCTGCATCGGGGCCAACGCCGAATACGTAGCGATAGCGAGTCATGATTTCTCGAGCTAAAACCAAGTGATCATAAGTTCTGCGAGTTTGTGCCTGAGGATTTGGATAAACATTTCCAAAACTTTCAGAGACCATCCCGATAATCGCGGGAACTTGCGTGACATTACTGATCCACACTGGCTTAAAGCGATTCTTAATAAACAGAAGGAATGTCGTGAGGCCGTACAAGATCCAGGATAAA
Source organism: Bdellovibrio sp. (assembly GCF_036384735.1). Classification (GTDB taxonomy): domain Bacteria; phylum Bdellovibrionota; class Bdellovibrionia; order Bdellovibrionales; family Bdellovibrionaceae; genus Bdellovibrio. The sequence goes on from NZ_DASVLT010000007.1 coordinate 151,866, forward strand.
CCTTTTGCTCGGTTGTTTGGATCAACAACAACAAGACCCAAGTGAACCACCTGCTGGCTGTGACCACGAACCGTGCAATTCATAATTGTCAGGGCATTGAAGGCGAAGGGCCTTCCCGACGGGCCATCATAGATCAACGTGATAACCGCGTTGTCTAAAGCCTGCTTGCTTCCTTTAACGATTCCATAATCCAAATCGCCAATGTTCAAAGAAGTTACGACAGAGCGAAGATCTTTAATTAAGTTATCGAGTTGCTGTGGAGTCATCCACAAACCCGGTCGTTCTAAAACGCGAGTGATATGCGTCTTCTTAGAGCCGAGGGTTAAATCGAAATAGGGCTTGAATAGATTTAATGGGTTGATCACTCCTCTATTTTAGGAAACCAAAGTAGAGGAGGACAACATTAACCTTGAGTGGTCTGGGTCTGGACTTGATGAGCTGCGACCTGAGCCATTTGAGCTACGGCCATTTGTGCCTGTTGAGCCTGCTGATGGTAATAGTTCAGCTTCGTTACGTACTCTTTCAAAGCTGCATTTTCCTGCTTCATAATGCCAGCTTGAGTAAGAGCTTGTTGCAAATGACTGTAATAGTCTTGAGCTTCTAAAGCTTTCTTATCAAGAGCCACTTTCATCTCGATGATTTTCGTCTCAGCAACCGCCATCAAATTTTTCAAGACGTCGTTTTGTTGAGCAGCTGAGGATTCTACCTCATTGAAAGAGGTGGAAATTTTTTCGATCTCTTGATTCAAAGATTCGATCTTTTCGTCACGTTCCATGATCGTCGCTTGCATTGCTTCAATCGTTTGTTGTTGCTCGTGCTTTTCGTTTTTCAGTGTCTGGATTTCGGTTTCAAGCTGTTCTTGCTTTTGCTCCCACAGCTCTTGCTCGCGGGCGAAAGCATTTTTGGCTTTTGCGAACTCGACCGAAATCTCTTCCTTCAATGCGACGTTAAGGTCGAGGTCTCTTTGAAGAATACGGTTTTTGTCATAAAGTGCTTGGCTGTATTTCTTGTCTTCGCTTTGCATTTGCAAAGCGCGCGCTTTCAGACCTTGAATCTCGAGTTGTAGTTGCAAGCTCAGTTCAAGAGATTTTGCTAGATCAGCGCTGAGCTTTGCATTGTTTCCTCGCTCTGCCGCAAGCTGATCGATCAGTTGCTGCATCTGGGCATCCATCGTTGCAGGTCCGTAAGAAACATTTTCGAGAGTTTTAATTTTCTCGAGCAATTCTTCTTGAGAGCCCTTTAAATCAGAATGGAATTTCTTCATCTGAACTTGCATTTGCTCATACTTCGGTTGCGCTGGAATGGGCTCCCCATCAGCGTTTTGCGAAGTGCTCAGCTCGTTAAGTTTGTTGCAAATTTCATCAAAAAGTTTTTCGTGCTCGGGAACGACAGTCGTGTTCATTTCATAATTGTTATGCATAGACCGAAGTCAAGTCATCGAAATTTATTGACAAGAGTCTAGGGTCTCGATGTAGGTCCAGTATAGTGATGGAGGAAGTTGTATGCTTTTGCAGAGATGCATTCGTTTCACGAGTGCAATGATTTTTTCGCTCGTTACTTTATCGGCCCACGCTGCCCACCCTGATGGCACGACTTTGCTGAACGATATTCAACCGCCTCAACAAGCGTCTGAATATATTTTCCGTTCAACTCAAAAAGAGTCTTTGATCAGCGTACAACTGCTCGGTGCTGTGAATAAGCCGGGTATTTACTATGTGCCAGCGAATACAGATCTTTTGAAGTTGCTCACTCTTGCAGGTGGTTCTGCGCAAGGTGGAGACGTCACCGAAGTTTTGGTGCGTAAGCAGGAGCCAAAAGCGTGGGAGGATTTTAAATCCAAAGCTATTGACGAGTATCAAGGTGCCTATGAAGTCGATGCAGAAAAAATCATCAAGTACGGCGGCGCTCGAAATTTAAAGCTTGCGCAGGATGATTTCGTCTATGTTCCTCAGAGGTCGACAATGATTTCTCCAGAAACGGCTCGTAACCTGACAGTTGTGTCAGTTGCTTTGGGAATTATTCTTACCGGCTTATTGATCGAAAGAAACTCCGGTCACAGATAATGATCAAAGCGAACGATAAGAGGATTTTATTTCTAATCAAGGCGCTTGCTGCTTTGGCATTTCTTGCCAAGGTGTCTCTTGGCGCGTTGTTGCCGATTCCTCGAGAAGTTCCGTATTTGATTTTTCAGCAGGGGATGCATCCCTACATCAACGTTGTGTTGTGCATTTTGTTTGGGGGACCGCTAATTTTGTTGTGGATGAAAGTTCGCGATCGTCAGCACTTAAGCGGTTTTTATAAGCTCTTCGTTTTCTTTTTGATGATCACACTGACAGTGCAAACTCTTTTGCAGGTTCACTATGTGAACTCAGAAGAGTCACCGTGGATGCAAGTGGGCGCGTTGGGCGTCTCGCTTTTTATGGTGGTGGTTTATGGCTTAGTGATTCCCAGTTTATGGAATGTCGAGGACTTTCTAAGGTTTATTCAACGCTGGACCGGAGCCCTTGTTTTGATTTCGCTCATTCTTTTACCTATTGCAAGTGGGGTGGAATTCAAAGGCGGCCGCTTCATCGGAGTCTTCAAACACATTCCACACATGGTATCTTGTGCAACCATTGCTTACATCTTTTCCCTTGGAACCATTCTGATAGATCAAAAACTGCAACATAAGATTTGGGATGTCGTGGTTTTGATCGCAAGCTTCCTTGCGATCATCTTAACAGGAACCCGTTCTTCGGCAGCGGCGGCAGTTATCGCGTTTATCTTAACGATGATACTTCATCAGACAGCAACAAGTGCGGGACGTATTTTTAAGTTCTCTGCGATTTGTTTTATAACGACTTTTACAATCTTTTTTGGTTTCCAAACTTATGAATTCGCTCATGGTATCGCTACAGGTGAAACTTCCTTGGGATCACGACAAGCGCAAGATGGAGTTCAATCACGTTGGGAAGAGGTACAGCGCGGCAGCGAGATCTTCATGGAACAGCCATGGTTAGGTCATGGCTTGATGTCGAAGTTCGCATCGGGAAACGAGGTAGATGTTTCTAACTACAATGCGATGAAGGATCCCCATAACATTTTTGTGTCGGCGGGTGTTGTGGGAGGATGGCCTTTGCTAGTTCTTGCAGGAGTTTCGTTGATTCTGATGTTGTTTGGATCCTTAAAGGCGATGAAGTCCTTTGACATCGCAAAACGCCAAGTGGCGATCTATCTTCTTTCGCACATTCCCATACTCGTGATCTATCACATCCATCTTTCTATCGGCGGCATGGCAGATCGTATGTATTGGATGGTATTTGGGATTCTCGCGGCGGCGGTGACAATTTCGCGCCCTCTGGAAAACTAATTTCAAACTCTTAATTCTCATTACAAATTAAACACAGGCCAACCCCTTGAAATAATGGCACAACGAATGCTTCTACGAGTCATTGCGGAAGGAGCTGGATTATGGCCGATCAACGTATTGAACCTGAACTCACAGTCGGTGAAATCATTAAGCTTTATCTGTCTCACTGGCGTATGTTCGTGGTTTTTACGGTTGTCCTTTTTGCCATAAGTTCTGTTATTTACGTTTTCAAAATTCCATATGTTGCGACGACAAGCATGGTTTTCAATGACACCCAGAACTCATCCCTACAAGCTTTTTCAAGCCAATTCTTTGGCCTTTCAAAATCCGTTCAAGAGTCGAAAAAAGGATCCAGCCTTCTTTCAAAACACATCGAGTATTTGAAGACCCGGGAATTTTTCGAAGCTCTTTTACAAAAAGTCGATGAACGTGGCAACAGTAATAAAATTTCCATGGACGAGCGCAAGGGGTATGAGCTTTTCAAAAGCGAATACATGAGCAAAATTGTCGCTAGCGATCCCAGTACAAAAATCGAAGTTTTGCAGAAACTCGACAAGTGGACGAAGGCGACATTGGATTCAGATTTCGAGATCAAGCTTTCTGTGGGCACACCAAACCGCGCGATGTCGCTATTCCTGGCAAACACAGCAACAGAACTTGCTGGCGAGCTTTTAAAAAAACGCGAACTTGAAGAAATCATGCGTGTTGAAGACTTCATCAGCACACAAAAAGAAATTACAGATAAAAATTTGACTGATATCGGTAAACAGCTGGCTGAGGTGCAAAATAAAGATCAAAGTATTCTTCCTTTGGCGTCTAAAGATAAGATGGGCGAGTACGTTTCCGATTTATTGGTTCGTATGAACGAAATCAAATTGAAGATCTCTGAGAATCAAAAAATGATCGATTACCTGCAAAAAGGTCGCACGGCTGAAAAAGAAAGCGCGTTGTATGGAATCGGTGGCAAGATTGAATCTTTGAGAATCGAAAATAGTCTTTTGGAAAACAAGCTGGCCCAAGTTCAAAAGTCTATTGATCAATTAAAATCCGAGGCTAAGCAATTGCCGTATCAGGCGCAGCTAGCAGATGATTTGAAAAAAAAATCTGAGTTGGAATTTACAAAGTACAAAGATTTGAGCACGGCATTAGCCAAGCTTGAAGCGGCAAAGCTGTCGGTTGATACACGTTTTGAAGTTTTAGATCCAGCACGATGGGAAACCACATTGCCGCAGATCGGATTATTGGCGTTGGGTTTACTGTCAGTGTTGTTGAGTCAATTTTTTGGTTCTTTGATCATTTACTTCCGTTATCTGTGGAATCCGGATGTGGTGACAGCGCAAGCGTCTCGCAATCTGTTGATCTTCGACAATCACTCTCCAGATCCGCGTGTGATTATTGAAAACTCTAAAATAAAATTTAGCTTAAAAAAACAGAATAGCCTTTCTGAGGTCGAATCGCAGAACGGTGATAAAAAAGAAGTCGCTTGGAGCATGCTCAATGTCGGGCAAGGCTCTGACATGACTCAATAGGTGAATTATGAAGAAGTTGTTAGCATCAGGACTGTTTGTTATCGCTGCAGGCTCGCTTGTGGGTTGTGGAAATCAATTCAGCAGCGGCATTCACAAATCCGTGCAAGTAAACCAAGATGCTAAAACCCTGGCAGAATGGGAGGCTTCTGATTCGAATCCGGAAGCGCTTTTCTCGCAATGGCGTGAGGACTCTGTTAGAAATCCAAAGCAAAAAGATCAAATGAGCGAACAGCTTTGCTCGGAATTGCAGGCATTGGATGGACAGTCTCTTTCAATTTTTGAGCAAGAGATTAAAGATCCGCATAATGCGGCTCTTGTGGGTTCTTGTAAGCAGGCTTTACTTCAACAACTAGAGCGTTACTACGCAGCTCAACGTGCGACCTTGTCGGTGCAAGTGAACGCGATGAAACCAGCTGATGCGACAACTCCGCCAGCAAATAACTTCCAGTTCCAGGTGAACATTCAAAAGCGCGATTATTCTAAGGGATATCTTGCTGTGACGGGTGATATTCAAAAGAAAGAAGTGATTCTAACTTTCGATGACGGCCCTAGCGTGGAATATACAAAGTCAATCCTAGCAAGTCTTAAAGAGGTGAATGCGAAAGCCCATTTCTTTGAGATGGGCAAGAATGTTCGCGCCAATCCTGAAATCACAAAACTTGTGGCTGCAAGCGGTAATATGTTGGGGTCACACACGGTGACTCATTCCTGCATCGGCAACTTAAAAGAGTGCGGTCATGCCAACGGTGGAGTTCAGTTTGCCTATGATAAAGCGGTTGCGGAAATCCAAGGCGGTCATCAGGCGATCTATGACGTTGTAGGTTGGGTAGATCCAATGTTCCGCTTCCCTTACGGTGCTACAACGCCAGAGTTGAGCAAATTCTTGGCTGATAACGGTGTGGCGCAGTTCTATTGGAGCATAGACAGCGAAGACTGGAAGGCTCAGTCAAATGAGAACCTTCTTCATAACGTTTTGACTCAGTTGGATGCGAAGGGGAAGGGCTTGATTCTTTTCCATGACATCCAAAGAAAGACAGCGGAAATTTTGCCGCAACTTTTGAGCGAGCTTTACAGTCGTGGCTACAGTATTGTACAACTTCAACCAGCGGACCCGTCCGCGAGATACAACAGTAAACTGGTGAAAAAGCACCTCCCTTAAGAGTGAATGAAAAAACCTGACGTAGATCGTCCTTCGACTTGGAAGCAATATCGTTCTGGAATGTGCAATGGCTGTTATTCAGGCTGTTGCACAATGCCTGTTGAAATAAAACTTTCTGATTTAATTCGTTTAGGTCTTACGGATGAAGATGAGGCAGCAGGTTCCGTGAAGAAGCTTGCAAAGCGTCTGTCCAAAGAAGGTATTATTCAATCCTATCGCCAGGGGACTGAGTTCTTTATGCTGACGCAAAAATCGAATAGTGACTGTTTGTTTTTAGATTCCGTGACAAGACTTTGCACGGTTTACGAGAAGCGTCCTGATACTTGCCGTCAGTTTCCATCCATCGGGCCTCGCCCCGGTTTTTGTCCCGGGGCTTCTGCAAAATAACTCATTAGTTTCCGTAGCCGTTGCCATCACCATAAAGCGTTCCGTCAACTGCGACGTAACCTGATGGGTGACCGTGGCCACTGTTGTTTTGGTGAACCCAGTGAAGGATCGCTCCATCAGGTGAAGATCCGTGTCCTTGATATCCTGTCGTGATGTAATCGCCACAAACTTCGATATCTTGACCAGGTTGCATGTCTGGAAGCTCGCCGAATGATTGGTTGTATACGATTTCGATGGTGTCGCTGTTGTCGTTGCCAATTTGGACTTCGAAGTGGGCGTGGCCTGTGTACTCTGGGTAACTACGAACAAATGTTCCTTTGATGTGGCCGCGAGAATGGTACTGAAGCTTCCCATCAGCTTTCCACTGAAGAACTTGGTCGTTATTCACGTCCAAAACTCCTCCGCGATTGTCCAAACAGTTTGGCAGAGCAAACGCACTTGTTGATAAGACCAGAAGCAAAGCCGATGTAAACATTCCAATTTTAAGCATCATTCCCTCCTTGTTGAGGCTTAAAGGACTCTAAATATATAGCACTATATATTTTTATCTTTTGTTAGGATTTGATTGACAGGCCATGTGCGTCGAGAATATTTAGAGCGCCTTAAGGCTGCGTGGATCAACAGGCCTTCTCCTAAAATATCGTGCTCACTTTTACCATCTCAAGAACGAGATGACTTTTCGGGGCGCAAATAAACTTTCAAAATTTAGAGAGGTTTTTTATGAAAGCACAAATTGCTGCGCTTATCGCTATTTCGTTCGTTGGTTTTTCTGCAATGGCTCGTCCTTTAACAACAGGCAAAAAGATTGTTCAAGACATCCAAACTTTGGCGGAGAAATGTGTGGTTCACCCATTTTCGATCAATAAAGCTGGTCAAAAAGTCTATGCACCTTTGAAAAACACGTGCTCGCAAATCGTGGTACTTGACGAAAAAACAGCGCACGTGACTGTTGATAATGACACGTTCGAAGTCATTTTAGCTGAATCAGAAGATGCGGATGGCGGAGATTTGAATCACGTTTTGGTTTATGCTCAAGATGGCCATCTAGTTGGTCAAAAGTTGAATGTTTTGGCTTTCGATAACCTTTTGTTGGGTCTTCTTGGCGGCAGAACGGGCGGCGCTGTGGAAATTGAGGAAAGCTCAAACTAAAGATTGTCTCCTCGACCAGGGGCTTAACTTTTGGCAAAAAGAAGCCCCTCGAGTTTTCATTCTTGTAATTAACAAATGTTAATAATATAAACTTTCACTGAAGCCGAGTTAAAAACCCTGCCTTAGCGCAAATTAAGGTATAAAAACGGTGGCGTTTATGGGGCACATTTGGGTCATTGGACTTTTACTATTCAATCAGGCGAAGGCCACAGAGAATTGGACTCTCAATAGCGTTGTTCATCAGGCATTAGAGTCTTCTCCTTTAATCGTAAATCAAAAAATTCAATATGATTTGTCAGAGCGAGATCGCTGGCGTCGGTTTATTTTCAACGAGCCGCAACTTCAATACACGAACAGTGATGATAACTCTGATCAAAGTTTGGGCGTGCAGTTGCCTGTGGGAATTCCAGGTAAAGCATTTGCTTTGAGTGAACTTGATACCGCAAAAGCCCATTCGCAGAAAAACGAATTGGATGCAAAACGATATGATGTTGCACGCACATATTCTCAAGCTTATTTAGACTGTGCGACAGCGCAAGCCGTAGAGGTTATGCAAAAAGAAACAACGAACGATTTGGAAACTGTGTATAAATCTATGAAGGCTTCTTATGAATCCGGTCATGGAACTCAGGCAGAGAAAATCGGTTCGGCTTTGCAAGCTCGCCAAGCGGCGAATGATCTGCAAACGGCGACGGATAAGAAAAACTCTAGCTGTCGCAAGTTGCAACGCTTGCTAGGTGAGACGTCCGCTACGGAACTTCCTGTTCTGAGCCTGGATGACGATATTGATGCACAAACTGTTGCAGAGTTAGGTGGAAGGACGTCGGATCAAGGCCGAGCTGCCTCAGGAATGGAAGTTGCTAAAGCAACGGAAAATACCGCCTGGTGGTCCCAGGTTCCGGATTTGAATTTGTCAGTTACAAGAAATCACTACGTCTATCTGCCAGCAAGTCCAAGTGGTCATGAATGGACAACAACTTATGGAGTCGGTATTACGATCCCTTTGTTCTTCCCATTCTATGAGGGAGCAGAAGGCAAACGTGCAAAAGCCCAGGCACGTATCGACTACACAACGGCAGAACTTCAAAAAGTCGGCGCCGATGCAGATCAAGCAGATGCGGCCGCGGAATATCAGCGCAGCAAAAAAAGATTGGTAGAGCTTCGCAAGACTGATTTGGTTTTGGCTGAAGCTCTTTTGGATAGCACCTATTCAGCTTATCGTTCAGGAAAATTGGGTTATGCCGAGCTTGTCTTAGCTCGTAAAACCCTCATGGATTTAAAGAATCAAGACATTCAATTACGTAACTCTATTATCATGGCTCACCTGCGTTGTTTGCAAAATTGCGAAGCAGCGAATGGTGAGAAAGGAACTCTCCAATGAAGAGCTTTGTACTATCCGCAGTATTATTCTTGTCTTTGAATGCCCACGCTTCAGAAATTGAATGGATGAAGTTAGAAGAGGGGCCGGATTTTAGCTCTTTAAGTATTTCCGGCAGAGTCGTTCCGCAAGATGGCGCTCAAAATATTGAATCGGCCCGCGTATCAGGTCGTATTGTCGGCATTTTAAAGCGTGAAGGCGAGGCTGTTTCAGCAGGGACGCCATTATATATGATCAGCAGTGCCGAGTGTTTTTCTTTGATCGAAGAGCGTAAGGTCGCTCAATCGAGAAATATTCCTGAGTTGATCGAAGGTGTTGAAAAGCGTGAGCAGCAATTAGGTCTTAAAATAAAAGGCAATGATTGCATCTTCACGGCAAGCCACTCGGGTGTTTTAACGAAAAGAAATTTAGATCCAGGGGCTTCGTTCAATATGGGTGACGCTTTGGCGACGGTTCTTGATACTCGTCGTTTGGCCATCGAATTGGATGTGCCAGAAAAAGACTTAGCTCGTGTTCATGTCGGTCAAAAGGTTCAGTTTTATTTAGCGTCAAATGGCGATACGAAATACGTAGCTAAAATTCAAAGCGTTGTTCCAACAATCGATTCCGCAACACGTACTTTTAAAGTGCGTTTAGCTGCTGTGACTTTGCCACGCAATATCGCTTTAGAAGCCCTCGTGTTTGGTGACATCGATGTCGGTCGTGGGGAGAAAATGTTGAAAGCTCCCTCAAGTGCTGTGGTCTTTCATCAGGACAAACGCTTTGTGATCGAAGATTTTGGCAAGGAAAAGAAGCTTGTGCAGGTGTATGTGATTTCGGAAAACGAAAACTTCAGCCTGGTTCGCCCTGTTCAAGAAGGAGCCCTGAAGCCCGGGACCCAGGTGGCATCGAAAGGTGCGATCTTCCTTCTTAAAAGTTTAACAGGAGAATAGGGGAGCCTTCCACATGCGCAAGATTTTAGAGCCCTGGATTCGCTTCCAGCGCAATCAGCCCGTTTTGTTCTGGTTCCTGTTCGTTTTGTTCATTTCTTATGGTGTGTGGATCGCGGCACAAAGTGAGATTGAAGCATTCCCGGAATTTACGAATGTTCAGGTCCAAGTCATCACTCAATATCCTGGCAAGGCTGCTGAAGAGGTGGAACGTCAAGTAACGCAACCTCTGGAAGTGGCCACGAACGGCTTACCAGGTTTGATCAATCAGCGCTCCATTTCGATTTTTGGATTGAGTGTTATCACCCTGACTTTCGATGATAACGTAAAAAGCAAAGATGCTCGTTTGGATCTTTCACAACATCTTGGCGATGCTAGTTTGCCTGATGGGGTGAAGCCGGGATTGTCTGCGGATTCAACTCCGGTGGGTGAGATCTACCGTTATACATTGACGGGCAGTGCCCCGTTAGATGAACAGCGCTTGACCGAGGATTGGACTTTAGAGCGCGAGTTTAAAAGTATTCCCGGCGTTGCCGATGTTGTTAGCTTCGGTGGTCCTACAAAAACAATCGAGATTCGTCTTGATATCACTCGCATGAAGGCGTTGGGATTGAGTATTACCAATGTGGCTCAATCATTAGGGCAAAATCACGCGAATGCTGGTGGCACTATTATCACTCACGGTGAAGAGGGATACATCGTTCGTTCTATCGGGATGTATGAAACTCCACAAAGTTTGGAGGCAGCAGTTATCACCACGCAGAAAGGCATTCCGGTTCGCGTGCGTGATATTGGAACTGTACAGGTCAGTCATAGGCCGCGCTTGGGATTGGTCAGCCGTAATCAAGAAGATGATGTCGTAGAAGGCATTATCTTGCTTCGTCATGGCTCTGACAGTTTGGAAACTTGCAAACAGATTCGTGAAAAAATTGAAAAGCTGAATACGACAGTTTTACCTCAAAATATTCAGATCAAACCGTATTATGATCGCACGAATTTGATCGTCCGAAGCAGTCATACGGTTTTCCATAATATCATTTTCGGTATCTTGCTTGTTATTTTGATCTTGTGGTTTGGGTTCGGTCGCCCTTATTGGCCAATGACTGTGGCCGTAGCTGTGATCATTCCATTCTCGCTTCTGATGGTCTTTGTCGGATTGAAGGCCTTAGGCTTTACGCCGAACCTGATCTCTTTAGGGGCTGTAGATTTTGGTATTATTATCGAGACCGCCATATTCTCTGCCGAGGCCGTGATTCATAAACTTTCCGTGTCTTCACGTAAAAATGAAGAAGAGGTCGTCAAGGCGTTTGCGAATGTTCTAGCGCCAGCTTTGATGTGTGCGCTGTTACTTGTGATCGCGTTCATTCCGATTTTGAGCATGCAACGTGTGGAGGGGCGAATCTTTAGACCTTTGGGTATCACGTTGATCACAGCTTTGATTGGTGGTCAGCTCGGTACATTCTTGTTTATTCCTCTTGCATGGAAGAATCTTCCAATAGGTTTGTCAGAGCCTTCTAAAATTGATCTGTGGATCGAAAAGATCACTGCGAAATGTACCGACTGGGCGAAACGTATTGCCCACATGCCGATGTTGAACTTGAAAGCAGGTATTGCTTTTACGGTTGTCCTTGTGATTTTGATGTGGGGCATGGGACGTGAGTTCTTACCTAACTTGAATGAAGGTTCGTTGTATATTCGTGCAACCGCTCCATCGACCATTTCTTTAGAGGCTTCCACAGAGCTTGCACGTAAAATTCGTGCACGCTTGAAAGAGATTCCGGAAGTTGTGGACGTTGTTCCACAAATTGGTCGTCCTGATGACGGTACGGATGTGAATGGTTTTGATAATATTGAAATCTTCGTTTCTATGAAACCGCAAGAGGAATGGCGTTCAGCTAAAACCATTGATGGATTCGTAGAGATTGCTCAAAGACAATTGAAAGATATCGTGGGCGTGGATTTCAACTTCTCGCAGCCGATCAAAGACAACGTCGACGAAGCGATCAGCGGTGTAAAAGGTGAGTTAGTTGTTAAAGTTTTCGGGCCACAGATTCCGGAACTTCAAAAAATCGGTGACCAAATCGTTGATGTTGTTAAAAAAGTTCCTGGTGCCGAAGACGTTGGTGCGGAAGAACTTTTGGGCCAGCCAGAACTTCGCTTTAAGTTGAATCGTGATTTGCTTGCCCGTTATGGTCTTCGCGTGATGGATGCGGAAGATGTTTTGGAGACGGCTTTGATGGGCCGCACGGCTTCGAAGCTGGTGGACGAACAAGGTCGCGGTATTGATATCGTTGTGAAACCTGAAATTCCAAATCCACCAACAATGAATGTCTTAGCATCATTACCAGTGTTGACTCCGGACGGGGCACGCATTCCGTTGGGTGAAGTTTCAACTCCTGCTTTGACAGAAGGTGTGGGGAAGATCTATCGCGAAAACGGTGCCCGTCGTATTGCGGTGAAGTGTTCTGTGCGAGGTCGAGACGTGGTTGGTTTCGTGAATGAAGCAAATCAGAAGATTCGCAATACTGTGAAGATGCCGGATAAATATCATTTGGAATGGTCAGGTTCGTTCGAAAATGCGCAACGTGCTTCAAGACAATTGATGTTTGTTGTACCGCTGTGTTTATTGGCGATGATTGTTTTGTTGTATTCGTGGTTTAAAGACTGGTTGAAAGTATTCTTCCTTCTTTGGGAAATTCCTTTTGCCGCAACGGGTGGGCTTCTGTTTATTCGCATGTTTGGTTTGAATTTTAGTATTTCGGCGGCAGCGGGTGGAATTGTTCTTTTGGGGATCACGTTCTTAACGGGAATGATGTTGATTTCCGAATTGGCGCAGACCCAAAACGTGTGGCGTGCTTTGAAAGAAAAAAGCAAAAGTATCATTCTATCAAGCAGTGTGGCGATCATTGGTTTGACTCCGGCAGCGTTCTCGCAAGGGATCGGCTCCGAGACGGCGAAACCGTTTGCCGTGATGATTTTAGGGGGACTGATTTCGTCTCTCATTTTGAGTCTGATTTTGCTACCGGCGCTACTTGCGACCAGCTCGAAATTACATCATGAATAGGGACTGTCTCAGAGTGAGAAATGTCTGAATCTTTGACGGACTGGGACGCGAAAGTGTCACAGTCCCACTTTGGAATAGCTAAATACGCATAAATTCAAGAGGAAATGGCACGGGCACTGCTCTTACTAACAAGTAAGAACAGGGAGGCCCCATGAGCTTCGCAGATAAAAAACTAGAATATGCGATCTTTGCACTAGTAGCCGTTTTGATCGGAGGACTTGGTTACCTCTTCAAAACTCCTGTTCAAGCGGTATTGGCGAACCAAGATGTGGTTTACGAAATGCCTCGTCCAAAATCATTCCTCGCGACTTTGTTCGGTTTAGGTCTTGAGGATCGTGAAATCTCTCGTAATTATGTAAACCCATTCGATAAAAAGAAAAAAGATGCGGCTAAAAAAGCAGAAGAGGCTAAGAAAGCGGCTGCAGTGGCTGCTAAAACAGCTCAAAAAACGGCTTCTACAAAGAAAGCTGATGATACTAAGAAACCAAAAGTAGAAGCTCGCGTTGTGGGTAACGATCAACAAAATGGTTTGTCTGGCTCTGATATCGCTAACGGTGCTAATGGCGCATTCGGTGGTGGTCCAACGGCTTCAGCAGTTGGGGCAGGTGCAACATCTAATCAAGATCAAAAAGATATCACCGCAGATCAATGGAGATCATTGATCTCAAGTCAGCCTACTAAAGAAAACGTAGGAAAGCTTTTGGCGGCCTACATGAACGGTGATGTCGATGCTGGAACTTTCTACGAAATCGTAACGGACCTTTTGAAAAACAATAAATCTGAGACTCAAGCATTAGGTTTGTACGCAGTAGCTTCTGTATATAGTTCACAAAGCTTCACGGTTGTGGCAGCTAACTACGATCAATTGACATCAGAGAATCAATCGACAGCTCACACATATTTGTTGGGTTACGCATCTTCAACACGCTCTAGTATCTTGTTGTCGGCGATGAAGAGCTCGACTGCGGAGGTTGTAGACCTAGCGCTCCAAGTAGTTATTGCGGGCTATCAAACGGCAAAAACAAGCTCGTCTTCAACAACAACGGATGGTCGCTCTCGCGGTAATACTGTGACTGCTTCAAACGTAACATCTGACTACACGAAGTATGTCACTCAACTTCAAGCTTTAGCAAAAAGTTCGGACGCTGCAATTGCAAGCCTTGCAAGCTCAGCGTTAAGTCAAATTCAAACTATTGTAGCTTCTAACTAGACAGCAGCTACATTCTTAGAAGACAATGGCGCCATGAAGCTTTGGCGCCGTTTGCTTTTTATCAGTCTCACAATCTGTGCAGCTCAATCCTGGGCGGCTTTCAGTTTGCCTAAGAATCTGGATACGTCAGATCAGAAGCGTGCTTTGGAAGTTTTAGGGTTCGGTTCGGCTTCTAAAATTCTTGCAGATCCATATCCTCTTGGTGGGTATACAGGTATTGAGATCGGTATCACTTCCGAATTCATTCCTATGGAGGATGTTGCAAATCTAGGCAGCAAAACCAATGACAAAGATGAATACAGCTATACGACTCTGACGATCGGCAAAGGTCTTTACTACAACATCGATACGTTGATGTACTTCACTCCGGCTGGGCAGAAGATGCAAAACTTTGGTGGACAAGTTCGCTGGGGTTTTTATGAGGCGACGTTTTTCCCGATTTCTTTTTCGGCCATTGTATATGCCGGCGGAGCCAACTTTGCGAATCTTGTGAACGTTACAACGATTGGAACTGACCTGGTTGCAACCGTCGCAATTGACAACGTGGCTTTGTATTTCGGTGCAGGTCGTATTCGCGCGCAAGGAACTTTTATCGGCGGAGCTAATGGAATCACGGCGAGCGGTGATACAGAAAAGCAAGTGATCGATGATAATCACAGCCTATTCGGTGTGAATGTGAACATTTCAAAGTTCTTTGTTGCCTTAGAAATTGATCGCTATCAAGACACAGTCTACAGCGGCAAATTAGGCTTTAGATTCTAATTGTTTCTATAAAAGCCAATTGATTGAGTTGCCTCGTCGGCGCTGTATTTTCAGTACAGCTTTCTGCTTGCACGCGGGCTGTGCCGCAAGTGTAGGAGCATTTGTGCATTTTGTTTTTATGGAAACAATTAGGTTTTAATCCAATTGAGATTTTTCGATGATCTTTGTTGTGGATTTGCCGTCCACAAATTGCAGCGACATGACTTTTCCACCGTAAGACATCACGAAGGGGGCGCCGACGATGGTTTCAATTTTCCAGTCGCCGCCTTTTACCAAGATATCAGGTTTTACTTTGTGAATAAGATTTTCTGGAGTGTCCTCGGTGAAGATCACAGTGAAATCTACGCAAGCCAAAGCTGCTAAGATTTCGGCACGGTCGTTTTCATTTTGAATCGGACGAGTAGGACCCTTGAGACGCTTCACGCTGGCGTCGGCATTAACACCAATCACCAAAGCATCTCCCAATGATCTTGCTTCTTGAAGATAGCGAACGTGTCCAATGTGAAGAAGGTCGAACACGCCATTTGTGAAAACAATTTTTTTACCTTGAGAACGAAGAGGAGCCAAAGCCGCTTCGATAGTATCAAAAGTACGGACTTGGCCCATATCTCAACTATACCTTTTTAAGAAGTTTGGCGCCCGTGATGTTGCCAGCGATATCTCTGCCAAGAATTGCAGAAACGATCGGGAAGATCACAAAGCCAGTCACGATCACAAGAGCACTACGAGCTGCCACTTTCAAAGCGTAAGCTGCTGTGTTTGTTTGTGATGGAAGACCGATGCGTTGATCAAAAGCCCATTCGCCCGGAGTGAAGCCCATGAACACGCGGTTCACGACAAGATAGATAAAGCTCACCGTTGCAAACATCGCAGCCGTTGCTACGTAGATCATGCCATCATTATCCGGATGAGTCAGATTTCCGATCAAATCTACTTTAGTTACGATCAAAAGAATGATCATGCAAAGAAGACTTGCCGCGATCACAAGCATCGAATCCAAAAGGGCCGAAGAGAAGTTCCAAGTCGTCGCTTTGAATTCTTCTTTAGTTGCGGCTGCCGTGGCTTTATTTTTCGCCGCTTTTTCCTCGAAATCGAAACGACGGCTTTTTTGAAGAGTCTTAAGAATTTCATCAACTGCGGCTGATGAAGAACCGTCACCGCCCACTTCAGTCAATGCATCCGGAGTTGGAGGTGGAATTGTGGCCTTTTTACGAGGAAGTGGTGGACGAAGAGGATCTACAGATGATTCCTCGATCAGTTCCAAGCCTTGGTCTTTGATGAATTTTTGTGATCTGAAAGTATCCGCTGCTTCAGGCTCTGCTGTTGCTGCAGTAGCCTTTCTTTTGTGGAAACCGAGACCATCTGTGAGTGGTTTAAACTCAAATTCCTCGAAAGGATCCATTCTTCTTCCTCCTGGGACTTACTGCATGAGATCAAAGTCATACTTTAGGACTGATACCAGGGCCATGCAAGCCGTTTCAACTCGCAAAACCTGCTGGCCTAAAGTCACTGGATGAAGGCCTAGTTTCTCGAATTCTTTGACTTCCGAGTGGGAAAAACCGCCTTCGCTCCCGACGATGATCCAGATGTCTTTGACTCCTTGAGGATGGTCTGCCCGAATCTTGTTGCAGTAATCTTTGATGCTAAGGGTCGAAGAGCCCTCATATGCAAATAGACCCACCTGACCTGCATTTGGGTTAATCAAACCCGAAAGTTTATCAAAAGAAATGGCTGGAAGGACCTTCATCAAATCACCGCGCCCACTTTGTTGAGTGGCGGAACGAACGATCTTGTCCCAGCGATCGACTTTATTGTCAGAAAGCTTGTCTTCTTTGCGAAGGAAACTGAATTCAGAGAAAAACGGCTGGATGCTTTTTACGCCCATCTCCACAGCTTTTTCCATGATGGCATCCATCACGGGAAAGCGTGAAATCGAAAGAGCTACGTGCACGTAC
Source organism: Bdellovibrio sp. (assembly GCF_036384735.1). Lineage (GTDB taxonomy): Bacteria > Bdellovibrionota > Bdellovibrionia > Bdellovibrionales > Bdellovibrionaceae > Bdellovibrio. The sequence goes on from NZ_DASVLT010000007.1 coordinate 168,737, forward strand.
GGAGTTTTCAATGGCGGAATCACGCGCTCTTCAAGAATACGGGCTGTCGCTGATTTTTTTGTAACTTGAGTGACTTCAACAAAGAAAGCCTTGCTATCTTCAGTCAGCACTTCAAATTTAGAGCCGACATCTTGGCGACAGACATCGAAGATGTGATGAAAGACGTCACCAGTGAAGTTCACTTGATCTTGGAAAAGATCTTTTTTCTCGATCCAATAACGTCTCATGGCCTAGGCTTTCTCGGCAGGGGACTGAACCCAGTAACCAACCCATTCGTCCTTTTCAAGACGGCGAATCACATTCAAGCCTGAGCCTTCCAGGAATTTTTCAAAGAAGTGATTGTCACGCTCTTCAAGAATACCTGTGAGCAACATGTGGCCACCTGGTTTCAAAACGCGCATCAAATCTTTTTTCAAATTGATCAAAACACCATCGATGATGTTCGCAACAACCACGTCGTACTGATCGCGGATGTCTTCAAGTTGAGTTTCAGGAATAGAGATCTCATCAAGCTTGTTCAATTTTACGTTTTCACGAGCCACACGGCGTGCTTCAGGATCGATCTCGATACCGACAGTCAGACCCATGCCGCTCATTTGCGCAAGCATTGCCAAGATCGCAGTTCCTGTGCCGACATCAAGCATCGCCCAGTCCGCAAGATTGGCTTTATATTTTTCGGCCAATTTGTGAATGAAGAAGGCCATCATTTGTGTTGTGGCGTGAGTGCCCGTACCGAATGCCATGCCCGGATCGATATAGATCGCGTGTTTGCATTCTTCAGGAGGTTGCAACCAAGAGGGGATCACCCAGAAGTCACCGACAAGCTTGAAAGGTTTAAAACCTTTCTTCCATTCGGCAAGCCAGTCTTTGTTTTCTTCTTCAAAGATATTCCATTTGATTTGAGTGTTGTACTCGTGAAGGCCTTCAAAGAAATCCTTGTTCGGAGTTTCAGCGAAGAACACGTCCATTTCGTGATTGCGAACATTTACGACGGTTGGATCGTAAGTAAGGTCAGGCTGTGTAAACACCAAAGCCTCTGAGACTCCAGAGGCTCCACTGTCGAAACAATATGTGGTGATGATGTCTTCAAGTTCCGCAGGAACTTGGCTTAGGCGAATACGAAAATAAGAATTGTCACTCATGCTCCGAGTTGTTACCAGAATCCGCTACTTTTTCAAGTTTTTCTGCGGTTTCGGGCACTTCGGCAGCAGGTGTTGTTGGGGCTGGAGGCGGACTCGCTTTGGCTACCTCTGTAGCTTGTTTAGCGGGACCGACGGTTGCCACCGGGGACTTTAACTCTGCACCACCTTGTAAAAGCTTCTCAGTGGCAGGTGGAGCTGACGCTTTAGCTACGACTGGAGCAACAACAGCCGCAGCGGCAGGAGCAGCAGCAATATTTGGGAGGGGAGCTGCCCCCGATGCGGTTGAAGTCGTTGTTGTTGTCGTCGTTAAAGTGGTCGTCACTACTGTGGTCCCCGAGGTTGGCTGAGCTTCAGAGACTTTGTGTTTTACTTTTGGTTTCGAATTATCGATGAACGATCCGCGTAAATCGATGCGATCACCACTCATGATGCCTATTTGTTCAAGCATGGGAAGCTCATCGCGAGAAAGTAGATTGAACTCGCGAGCCACAGCAACTTTATCGTAAATTGCAATAACTTTGAGCTGTCCAACCGGAACTAAAATTTCACCGAATGAGTTGGCACCGGCAGCATCACGAATATTGATTTTGCGAACGGCTGTAACGACCAAGTTTTTCTTCAACCCTGAATCGGGGCCGGCATTGATATAGAAATCCTTGTAAACGGTATCATCCTCGGCCAGCGTGATGTTTCTTCGAACATCAATGACTGACATGTCTGCAGCTTTTGCATTCTGAAAAAGCCCTAGAAAGCATAAAAAGATGAGCATCATAAAAACCCTTCCGTGGTTTGTCATACTCTCTATCGGTTGTCTTATTTTGAAACTTGAGACATGTGAGACACCCCAGGCGGAGGTCTAGTTCAAATCAATGCGTACTAGGCCCTTGTTATTCACGTTGGCGAATAAAGATGAATCCCAGACGGCAAAAGAGCCAGAGACCAGGCCCCCGACGGGAACTCGCTTAAGTAGCTTCATGTGGCGAGTCTCGAAAATGCAGACGGAATCCCCAAAGCAAGAGCTGACAACCCATGATCTATGGGAGGATTGAAGCACAATAGGGCTCGGCATACTCATTTTATTAATGCCGCCGTTGATAAGGGACACGGCCTGCACTGGTTCAGACTTATCGAGATCAATTTTATAAAGATTGCCCGAGGAGCTTGTTACATAGGCCCTTCCTGCCGGAACATCTATCGCTGGACTGGATTGAGAAGTTCCGTCGATATTAATTCTTTGTCGAAGGTGGCCAGTGTTCGACACGACGTAAAGATTTTTATCCCAAGAGGTAAACAAAAAAGCGTCTTTGAAAACGGCAGGTGTGCCCTTGATCGGACCCGCAGTCGGAATTTGCCAAGCGATTTCCCCAGTGAAAGAATCGATCCCAAAGAACGTATTCGCATTGCTGCCAACCCCAAGAATTCCATTTTCAGGAGACAATGCCGGTGACGAGTGGACTTGTTCACCAAAGAAAGCAGACGTCCACTTTACTTTGCCTGTGAATTTATTTATTGCGACGACGTAGCCCTCATGAGGTTTTGAGAACTCTGCCGCAGCAATGATAAGTTCGCCATTTATCAGAGGTGAGGAGCCCACCGCATGAGCAACTGTCGTAGTCCAAATTAATTTACCAGAGCTCTTTTCGAGGCAATAAAAGTTTCCCGCATAACTGCCAAAATAGACGTATTTTTCATCTAACAAAGCTGTCCCGTGAATACCTTGAGTTCCGCCATCCACTTTGAAGGACCAAATCTTTTTACCTTCTAAAGAATAGCGATAGAAAATTCCTAAATCCGTGCCGAAATAAATTCCCGTTGCGTCTACTGCGGGTGTGCTTTTTGACGCCGAATGGATATCAGCGAAAAGATCTTCTGTCGCCCATGCGACGTGAGCATTTTTGATATCAGCAGGAACACTAAAGCTTCCAGTGCGTTCGTTGTTTCCTCTGAATAAGGAAGTGACGATAGCCTCTTCTTTTGGAGAGGACTCAAAACCGGTCACGGTAAAGTGAGGCACACTGTTGAGCGGTTGTGCTCGGTGTAACATGGTGAAAATGGAGATGACATAGATCAGCGATAAGCTAAGCGCAATTATTCGAGCTTTTTCTGAGGAGATATGTTTTAATTTTTGAAACGTGAACATATATCCTCCTCTCGAACAATATCGATAAAATCTGAATCAGAAGTTCTTTGTGCGACAAGGAAGGCGCTGACTTTTGGGTTGTGACTTTCTGAATCCGCACAGATTTTTCTAGCCTGGGCTAAAAAGAAAATGTTGTCGCACTTGTTTCGAACTGGCAAATCGCGATTCTGGAAGGGGATTTCGATGGACGAGCTATCCTGATGAATGATGAAGAGACCTTTGCAAGTGCTTCTAGCATCAAACATATTCAGAGAGGCCAGGCGTTTCATTCCGTCTAGCGAGGCTGTTCTTGCATCGCTAAAAGCAATCACTTGGAAGATGCAGAACGCGGCCCAAATACATCCCGGTAAAATCAAATTCTTCTCATGAAGCTTAAATGCGATCGGACTTTTTGAATCTTTGATTTCGAAGTAAATAAGGGACAGCACGCACAACATAATGCATGGGTAAAAGAAGCCGACCCAATAAAAAGAAACGGCATGAAATGCTAATAAAAGAAAAAATCCAAACCATCGGGCCATTGAATTTTTAAAGTAAAGCAGTTGGGCTCCGCTAATTTCTACGATAAGTCCCGATATTGCAAGCCAAGGCAAAAGCTCGGGACGATCTAGTGGAGTTTTCCAAGAAAGACTTGCTCCGCTTAGCCACTCCCAATTCAATTTTAAAGAAGCTGCCCCGATATAGAGAGTGAAAATCCAAAACTTAGACCAGGATCTTTTTTGCGGAAAAAATAAAACATAAAGTGTGATGACATGGGGAATGAAGTGATAGTTCCCCATGAATCTGTAGTCTAAGGCTGACAGTGCGAGCTTGATAAACTCGAGCCAGAACAGACTCCACCAGACTGTTTGAGGTTTTCGGAACGACAGTCCGAACAGAAGAATGGTCAAAGAAAAATAGGCTGGTAGAATCACGCCTGCCAGCGGAGACAAAAAAGATTTTGCTACATCACAGCTAGTAAAGAAAGGCCAACAAACGCTTTGATTCAAATCCAGAATAATATTTTGAAAATCTTGGTTAAACCAAAAAAGAATCGTAAAGAAGTGAACTAGAATCAACGCCTGGGAAAAGCGGATGAGGACGGGATCTTGTTGGATCTCGTTTTTCTGTGATCGAATGTAGTTCTTTAAAATAGAGATCATCGTAGTTCTTTAGGGCGATTTTGATTTTTAAGAAATTTGCAGGCTTCGCAAGACACGTCGTTAAGTTTAGCAGCAGTAAATGTGACATTTTCAAAAGTACAGAATTCGAACCTGGCTCCGTTAAGGGTGGCATTGCTAAAGTCGACGTCCTTGAAGTTGATATAGGTGAAATGAACTCCTCTTAAATCGGCTTGCGAGAAGTTGATGTTATTCAAGGTACTTTTGTAAAAAGCACTGCCTTTTAACGAAGCCCGTGAAAAGTTCGTCTTCTGAAAAGCGACATTAGAAAAATTAGAAAGTTCGAAGGAGCTATTCGCAAAGCTCACTTCGATAAATTTCTTGCCTTTGATTGATGTCGGGGGAACCTTACTATTGGCAAAATTAGCAGCGAATAGTGTGCTCCCCATAAATGTATTGGGATCAAATTGAGATGTCGGCTTAGCTACCGCCATCGCCGCAACCATCAGCGCCATCGCAACCGTCACTGCCATCGCCTCCATCTCCGCCAGAAGTTGCATCAAACGGAATCCATGTGTCAAAGAAAGTCTTTTTTGGACAGTAGTTGATTGCAACACAGGTTAAATTCCCAGAGGAATCGACATTAGATATTTTATATCCAGGACTGCACATTCCTGAGAATAGATAGCCACATGTTTTTTGATTTGTTGTCGTATCTAGACCGACGACTACCTGACCATTGGGGCACATGCCTTCTAATGGTAAAGTGCAGCTACCATTAGCGCTATTAAAGACACCCTTGATCGCAGTGCAGTTCGATTCTAACGAGTTGTTGTAGTGCGAAGGAATGACCACGAAGTTAAACTTTTTCATTTTGATGGCGTCTAGAGTTAGCTGTTTGCCTTTAAATGAGAAAGTCCCCTTAAATTTGTTTTGGGGATTCGCACAGCTTCCAGAAGGTGGGCAAATAGGCGTCCATGTAACATCGAACCGGAAGGGGCACTCGTCGCTTCCCGAAGTCGCGTCGTAGGTCGTGCATGTGGAACCATCTTTGGTAAATCCAAAGGATGCATTTGTCGCGTCAGTAAGTTTGGTTCCATCGGGACCGACGACGATCACGTTGGAATCTATACCTTTCATAGAAGAGCAATCGGAGCGATTGGCTTCGCAAGCCATCGCAGAATTCAATTGCAGAATTTGATCAAGAGTCGCGGCATTAGCTAAGGATGAGATCACCTTAGAGCGGAATACGGCAATGTTTGCGTCCATATTTAAATGTGACTTTACGTTCAACGAGGTCAAGAGCGAACTGTTCACCGCAAAAAATCCGATAGAAACAATGGCCAGAGCCACGATCACACTGACAAGTGAGATACCTTTTTGTGAGGCGCGAGATGCAGAACGACGTTTTAAAACTTCCAACATTCAAACCCCCCCCCGGCATTCACTCGCACTGGAGCAAATCCAGACCCACAACCTGTATTTAAGAATTTATTCGCAGAGCAAACAGGATTTCCAGAGCTATCGAAACCCGTAAGAACTTGTCCAGACCCACAACTTGTTTTCTGAAGCTGACAACTTTGCGTTGTTGGATCAAAAGTGCCATTGGCGGCACGGCATGAGGCGGCCAAGCTGCCTTGAAGGCTGCCTCGTACAAACGTTTTACTAAAGCGACTTACTAAGTTCATACTTTTATACGTTTGATTGTTTCCCGAGAATAGAATGGACACGTTGATGGTCACTGCTGGTTGAACAGCGACCGAGTTTGCTGCAGATAAAATTGTAGCCGGACATCCACCACTGCAGTTCGGTGACCAAGTCATGACGATTTTAAATGGACAAGCATCGTTAGGAGTCGTTGAACTAAAACCCGTACAAGCTGTCCCATAGTAGTCAAAGCCTGAATTTTCAGTGCTAGTGCCATTGGCTTCGATACTTCCATCGGCAAGATAGACAATCAGGGGATAAGTACCGGTAGCACAGGTCGCGCCAGAAGTTCCGAGGCAGCTCATTGCAGGCGAGCTTGCAATGGTTGTTTTCCATGCCTCATCGTTTTCGATCGACCAAATGATACTGTCTTCTACGACCTGCAAAAGACTGATCGAATCTGTTTTCTTGTTGAGAGATTTAGATTCTTTAAAAAAACCAGTCATGACATAAGTAATGACTCCACATACACCCATGAATATAAGTGCTGTAACCACGATGTTGCCTGAATTCTTTTTGAGCAGTTGGTGTAGCTTTACCATATAGAACCTGCACTACTTGTGCTTGCTGTACAGCCAGGACCACAGTGAGCAATGCCGCTGCTGTCGACACCTAAAAGGACTTCGCCTTTTTGGCATCGGAATGCTGTGAGAGTTTGGCAGACAGGTTGTCCGTTGCTAAATCCTCTAATGTAATAGTTGGGAGGACATTGTGTGTTTGTATACGGCATCAAACAAGAATTATCGGCCTGAAGGGTGCCGCCCATTTTCGAGCAAGTGCTTGCTAATGTCGCAGATGTGTTTTGCTTCACGGAAACAATGTCATAAGCTGCTACATTCAGATCTTTAAACTGCGTGCCTGTTCCAGATTGCAAGGCTGCCGTGAATTCGATAGAGGGATTAATGCAACTCGGATTGGGATTAAAGGCCGTAGCTTTTGGGCAGCGTGCAGTCCAAGAGACTACAAACCGAAACGGACAAGCAGAATTTCCACTCGCAGAATAAGTGCTGCAAGGGGCACCGGTTTTAGTCAGGCCATCTGTTGAATTCGGACGAGCTGCCTCACTAACAACAACGCCTTGAGAGTTCACTAGTGTAAAAGTTCCGCCAGCGCCCGAGCAAGAAACTTGATTATTTAAACACCAGAATGTCGATGCGTTGGCACCATTTGCAAGGGTTTGTTTCCAAGCAGTCTCATCGCGCAGGGTTTCCAGGATTCTATTGCGGGCTTCATTAAGACCCGCAAAAGTCATTGAGGACTGAACCATGTCTTGGCTGACACGAGTCACTGACAAAGCGACTAGGATGACCATCGCTGATAGACCAGCATAAATGGCAAGTTCGACGAGGGTGACACCTTTATTATTCCTGATTGTCATCGCCCACTCCCGTTTGGATAAGTTTCTGAATGGATCTTTTTAAATAGTGATAACGTTCTTTACTAAAGCCAGTGAATACATCCATTTTAGAAGATTTACTGTCTTCTAAAATTGCCAGAGGGAAGCGCTCAAGACCCTCTGGAAAATGCAGTGATTTTCGACTGACCTGATAGTGGACGACATGAGGCATTTCTGAAATCTTCGCTTGCACAGACTTCGTGATGTTCTCATCCAGGCAATAGCCGCGAACCTCGATTTTACCTTTGAGTGCGGGATCACTTTGAATTTTGTCTAAGGCACTGTATGCCTCTTCGCAATATTCGCACCATGAAGCCCAAAAGAAATGAATTTTAATAACGGCAGAGAGATTTTCTTTAAGTCCCAGATTCAAAGAAGTTTTTTTTGAATTGACGTCATTGATGAAAGAGACGGTAGAGCCAGGAGCTGCGTTTGCAACCCAAGTCAGAGACATTACTACGAGAACAGCAAGAGGCTTTAGAGTAAGGAAAGTGCCAGATTTCAAACCGATTCCCTCTTTTAGCTTTCTTTTAATTTTAGACCCTGAATCAAATTTAGGATAGTAGAATTATTTGTGAAATGCTCTGGCTTATAGTCCAAAGCTGTGATCTCAATTTGAAACACTTGCTCGAGGCGGATGATTAGTTCGACAAGCTGTATACTCTCGAGCTGTTTGTAGTAGGGAAGGGGGGAGTTCGGATTTACCTTGTACTCTTTCAACAGTGGAATAAGTGTTTCTTCTAGATTAGTACCGCTCATGAAACTTCTTCCTCTAAGATCACGGAAATATCTCCATTGTGACGTGGAGCTTTAACCTTAGAACAGATCTCTTTGAATTGCCATCGTATCGGTTTACCACTAGACGTGCGAATTTCACTTTGAGTTATAAGCACAAGCAAAGGCTTATGATGTCTTGACCAAGTGCGTGCAATTTTTTGAACCATAATTTCCGCATCTTTTTTTGAACACCCTTTAAGAATGAACGCAAAGTCTTCGCCCGCAACCAAGCTTTCAAGGCCGACCGAAATGCCATCGCTGTTGTCAGGTAGCTCTTTCAAAAGAAGTTCGTCCATCTCGACTAACGAAAGAGTCGAACCGTATTTTTTTACAATGTCCTTGGTCCGGCCCGAGATATAAAGAAATTTTCGTTGGGATTCCATGTCGTAGATAAAGAATCCGCGATCACCCGTCATTAAATAGTCGTTTTGAAAATAGTCACGTTTTAGATCATCTTTATAACCACGCATAACATTGAGGCCGCGCACGGCAATGTCGCCCTCTTCTTTTTCCTGCAGAGGACGCCCTTGATCCAGGACAAGAACATCATTTCCCCAAAGTGGAATTCCGGCACTGGGTCTGCCGCCAGCTTTCGCAAGGCTTAGGATTTTTTCGGCGCTTAAATCAGGAGGTGTCGTCAAAGAAAAATTAATGGCTTCAGAAAGTCCGTAACCCTGTAAAATGCGAAAGCCTTCTAGCGCGAATTTTTCCAGTGTCAACAAAGGCAGAGGAGATGCCGCCGATAAAAAATAGCGAAATCGTGGGATATTCAAAGCTTTAAGTTTTTTAAGCCCCATACCAATCAAATTGTAAACGTGAGGAACCGCAGAGTAGATCTCAACCCGATCTTCTTCCAAACTTTTAAGTGTCTGAAGCAGATCGAAGCCTTGATAGCATACTAGTCGTTGGCCGGTCAGAAGAGCTGTAATAAATGAAAACTCCAACGCGTTTACGTGAAAGAGCGGAAGAGGAGTCGCAATCACAGTCTGCTGGTCTAAGGAAAGTTGATGATGCCGAGCCAGGGCTTCGACATTGGAAAGAAGGCCTTTTTCTAGCTGTTCAACCACCTTGGACTTTCCCGTCGATCCACTGGTGAAAATATAGATAAAAACTTCGGGCGTGGGGAGGTTGTCTCTATCGAACAGTACATCTTTCGCATCTGAATCGGGAACCACGAGGTCGCGAATCAATTGGACATTCGATCCGAGCTGAGTGAGTTTTTCTTGAGTGCGCTCGAAGGAATCATTCGGATTTAACGGACAAAAAGAAAAGCCACTCATTAATGTCGCACAGATATAAACCATGAGCTCATAAGAGTTTTCAGACAAAGTCGCGATAATCGAACCGATGGGGTAGGACTTTTGTAAGTTGCCGGCTACTTTTCGAACGTCACGATCAAACTGTTCAAATGATTTTTCGATGGTTTGGCTATCGCTTCGGTAAAACTTTACGAAGGGAGCGGGGCCTTTTCTAGAGATGATCGACTCATAAGAGTCCTTAAAAGAACTTTGAATGAAATTGAATTTCTGTGCAGAAAAATCTTTTCCCTCAAAGCTTCTTAATAACGACATTACTCGACCTTGTAAGTTCGGCTCAACATCGGGTGGGAAGAGTCTGTGGGACCAACATCCGAGTCAGGATGGAAGGCAATAATTTTTAAGCCTTCTGCAAAACTATTAAAGCTGTGCACCATTCTTTCTGGAAGGCAGAATAAAGTCCCTGGAGTCAGAGGGATCTTCTTTCCATCGCCTAGAACGCATTCGCCTTCTCCGGCGAAGGCAAGACCTAGACGGATCGTTGGATGAATGTGCGTGGTCTGAATGACGTTCGGGGGAAATGCCAGATAGTTTAAAACTGGATCCCCTAGACGGGGAGGTGGAATCAGAATCGTCGTGCTCGCGTTATCGATATAACAAAGACGTCCATCGGGTTCTTCAACGACACCGACCTGAAACAAACCCCGATAGCCATGGCGTTCAATGACAAAGGCTTTGCAGTTTTCGCCGGCGGGTTCCAGTGTGCAATTGCCAGGGCACGAGAAGAAAGAATTCGCTACAAGTGTTGTTGTAATCTTGTCGTTGTAGCGAAGCTGGTAGGTGCCTTCGTAAACAAATCCATAGAAGGTAGAAACTTGATTTCTAAGTGAAACAGACTTTGTGCCGACAAAGCTTTTCATTGTCGTCGGATACATCGTATGTAGATTATCGAAGCAAAGGTCGGAATGGAATTTTTGAAAGTAATTTGAAATGTCTTTTTCCATCATATAATCTCGTCTTATGGAGTCCAAGTTAGCAAGTCATCATTCAGAATCAGATCGAACTCTGACTCCAGAGAGTGTGCGCTTTGCTATCAATTCATTCCTTGCCGAACAAAGCATGAGAATGTCCAGAGTTACACGGAGGTTCGGAAACTCCGTCCTGCTTCTTCTCAGTTTGCTCTATGGAGTGTTCTTATATCTATTAACGATAAATCCAGTTCTCAATAATAGCCATACATCTTTTTTTGAAGCGCGCTATTTCTGGATCATTCCTAGTGTGGTGGTTTTGTTCGGCACGGGGAACTTTGTATTTGAAGCACTAAGCATTAAGAGCATTCACTACCGTTTACTGCTGGTATTTGGCTTGTTATTGGTACTGTTGCCTCGAATCCTGTCCTATGCCGACCCCATGTACATTCCGAAACTCATGAGGATTACAACTCTATTCGTCGTCTCATTTAATATCCTGATTCTAATTTTGATACGTCGAGTGCCTGCATCTTTGAAAGTGCTGTTCTTCTTCGCGACCGAGCTCCTGATTGTCATGTATTTAAAGATCACAAGCTATGAGGGCTATTTCTCTGAAAGTTTTTGGATTACTCAACCTCTAAGATATGTTTTCACTTTCTCGTATATGGCGGTTGGGGTAGGAAAAAATAGTCTTCCAGAACTCAAGAAGACAAAGTTTTGGAGTTATATTTTAACCCCGACGAACTTTATCACGCCATTACCCGTTCCAATAGAGGTGTGGAATAAGAGTTCTGATGACAAGCTTCAAGAGCTGCGTGGTAAAGCGATCGTTTATCTATGCTTAGGGCTGGGGTCGCTGACGGTTACATTCTTTTTTCAAAAGCTAAGAATGATGCTTTATGCAGAGGCCTCTTTCCCCGGAGTCCGTCAGAGTCTAGGTGGGGCTTTGTCTTACCTCTATTATTATACTTTTAGTTTTTCAAACATCATCATTCCAGTTTCATTGCTGTGGTGGATGGGGTTAGCTATTCCCGAGCCTTACGATACGCCACTGCTTGCGACAACCCCGCAAGATCGCTGGCGTCGCTGGAATTTCTTATTTTATGAGTGGTATTTCCGCTTCGTGTTTTTTCCGGTTTACAAAAAAACTAGAAACAGTTTTTTAGCCGTCATGCTGTCGTTTGTTGCAACCATGTTTATTCATTTGGGAGCACGCAATTCAGAGTTTGTCGTTTTTAGTATGGAAAGTCATATCTCGCGGCTGTTCATACGAAAGATGGCCTTCTTTGCCGGCCATGCATTTTTGGTTTACGGAGGCCTCAAACTAGACCGCTATCTTCCAAAATCGAATCGAAGACGGGCCTGGCTACTGGTGATTGCTATGTTTGTCATCATGAGTGCTTTGCACTATATTTTCTTTTGATGAAATCACTATTTATTAAGCCCTCAGATTTTTCGAGCCGGATTTCAGATAAGCCCTTAGTGGTTTTTAAATATCTATTGGCGGGCTTGAGTCTTTATCAGGCCTTTCTGTGGTTCTTGGATCGAAACGCGATTTTTTTTGATAACGGACTTTTCCCAGACCAGCTACTGAAGTCCTTTTATCCAAATGGTCTTTATAGTTTCGGTGAAAGCTATGGCGTTTTACTGATCGGCCTTCAGGCTTTGATAGCTATCATTGCCGTTCTATCAATGCGCAGTCAGAACGTAGCGTTCTTTTTTCTTTTCCTGATCGAGGCATTTCTGCGCAAAAGAAATTTCTTTTTCACCAATGCTGGAGATAGCTTATTGGGGGCATTATGCCTATTTGCCGCATTGACGCCCGCAGTAAAATGGAAGAAGAATGATCATTCCAAAATTAAGGTGGGGGACTTACTGGCCCTCTATATATTATATTCGATCATCTACTTTCAGAATTTCTATTTCAAATTGCAAAGTCGCTGGATCACGGGCGAGGGGCTTCGGGACACCTTAAGACATCAAGAGCTTGCAAGATTTGCGATGGATTCTTTCGCGAATTCTCGTGCTGTTGTCATCTTGAACCATATAGCTTTACTTTTAGTTTTGGTTTCGGCTTTTTCCCCGTGGATTCATCCGCGCCATCGAAAACTGAAGTATGTTTTCTGGGCCTCGACAGTAGCTTATCACGTCGGTGCAAATGCATTAATGGATCTTAGCTGGTTGTCTGTGCCATTTCTGTCTTTGCAGATCTTATTATGGGGAAAAATTGAAACGTCAGAGCCTGTTCCGGAAAATAACTATTCTTGGAGCTGGCGAAATGTAATCGGTCTTTGCTTATGTCTTCTAGGATTTTGGGGTGTTCGCAGAGCTGACGAATTAGCAGCATTTGCGGATCACGCTAATATAGTTTTTGTCCACAACTGGAATATGTTTGCGCCCCCACCGCCGTTGACGGGACGCTGGGAGGCTATTGTGAAAGGTCCAAATGGCAGTACCTTGAAAGTCGATGAAGAAGGAATTAAAAAGATTCTTTCTTTAAGGGATTCACAACACGAATACAAATATTTGTACAATCTTCGGCGTACTGAGGCATTTCCCGTGCGCAGGCAGCTGCAAAAGTTTTTATGTGAAAAAATCGGAAAATCAGGGGACGAGGTTCAACTGAATTATCAGGCGCATTTCTTCGAAAGCGATGAAAGTCGAACTATTGCTTTCGCCCCTCGGCCTTGTAACTAGTGATGGTGTTCAGATTCCGAAGAGTCCTGTGGCTCTTTGTCTTTCGTTCCGTCCCATGGAATAAATTCGTGAGATAAGACGATAGTTTTTCCTGCTTTCGCAAGAACTGTATTTTGTAACTCCATCACACGATACCACATCTTACCTTTTTCAAGGTGATAGACGTGATGATAGCAGAGGCAATTGAATTTGAAATCCAAGGTCGCCTGCGGTTGATTGGTGCTATGAGGGGCTACGAAGAAATCATAGGCCTTATGGCTTTTACTTCGAACAACTAAGCCAATAAGCTTTGTCTCGTTTTCGCCTAGGGTCAGCTCGTCATTCTTTAATTTTTTAATTGGAGTCAGTTGGCGAATGTCCGTGATCGATCCATTCGTTCCAACTTTATCTTTAAAAATGAGTGGCAGGTCATAGGTTTCATACTGAAGGTCTAGGCCACCTGTGTTTTTAAAAGCCAATTTGAAAGTTTGCGAACTGCCGGCATGGGCATGAATGGTGACGGCCAATAGAAGTAAGATTAGGTATCTCATTTCGATTTTCCCTCTGCCTTTATATCTTCGTCTTGCTCGTAAAGCACGCTCAGGTACTTCTTTTTGACGTCTGCCTCACTCACTTCGACGAATTGATGATCAATAGTCACCGAGCTTAGATTTTTAAGATTGGGATCATCGGGTTCCGCTTTCAAACGAACAATTCTATACCAGTAGTAGTGAGCGGGGACTTTATAAACGTGGTGATTGCAAAGGCACTCAAACAAAAGTCCCATGGAGCCAGCACCGGGATGATTCGTATGGGGAACCGCAAAGAAATAGCGGGTCTGGTCCGTAGAGTTATGAACAACTAATGCGAAAGTTTTTTCATCCTCGCCTTTGGCGAAGGAGAGGGACGAGGAAATTTTTTTTTGTAATGGAGCGGTTTTGATATCAGAGGTTATGACTGTCTTGGCGATGGAATATTTGAATAGCGGATTGACGTCATAGAGTTCGATTCTGAGTGGAGTCTTGTCATAGCTGAAGTGAATTTTTACGTTCAGCGTTTTTGCGTCAGAATGAGAACTTGTCCCCAGTACCAGGCCAAAAGAAATAGCCAGGATTGCGATCCTTAAAAGCATGTTTGCCCCCTTGGCGAAAAACAGGATATAATTAGTCATGACAGAATTCATTAGAAAAAATCCTCTGATCGTTTTTGCCATCCTGTTTATCGCTGCCATCCTGATTTTACATCGACGTTCAACTTCCTACACTCCGGCTCACGAGCCAGTGATGGCTGTTGTTACGCCCGCTGAACAACCGACGGCTTCGGCCGCAGCAGCAGTGCAGCCAACTGTTGCGCCAACCGAGGCGACTTCCAGCCCGGGTACAGTTGCTTCTACAAATGAAGCAACGAACCTCAATCCGTTGTGTCCCGACGAGCAAGATTATTCGATTTTGCCAGCAGGGGCTTTGCGACTTTTCTATAGATACTCAAGCCAGCGAATAGCGATTCCTCAGAGATACGCAAGTTGTTTTGGAAAACGAAATGATATGAATTTCATTTTCTTTGAATACAACGGAGCAAGATCCTTCCCGTGGCTTCCGTTGGTGCAGATGCAAGGTGATATCGAAGAATCTATGGTTGTACCAAGTCTAAAAGACATTAGAAAACAATTCCTGAACGAGACTACGGACGAGGAGAGAAGAGCCGAGATCAATAAATATTTCGATTCTACGGAAAAAGCATTTGCGGGACTGCTCACTGAAAAGTGGGTGATTCTCAAGATCCATAAAGATCGTATTGAAGATGCTCCGTCTTATTGGCCCAAAACTCCAAATGTTCATGCACGAGCAAAATTCATTAATGCCGAAACATTCCGAGCGATGCGGGACAGCGGAGATGCCATTTTGGTGGACGTGCGCCCACCCAGTGAAAGAGACGAAAGACCTTTTCCTTTTCAGTCAGTTAAAGCAGGTATTGGCGTTTCGGGGTTTCATAGAAATATTCTTGAGCTATCAAAAATCGATGATGCTTCGAAGCTAAAAGTCGATAAGAGTGCTCCGGTGGTTTTGATCGGCCGTGATGAGTATGATCATGGTCCTTACAATTTGGCGTCTAATTTGGCGTTAAACGGTTATACGAATATCTCTATTGTTGCTGGTGGGATTGCTGCCGTTATCAAATCTTTTCCATCGATGACGTTGCCTCAGCCGGTGGGCAAGAGGATTTCACCAGACGATTTGAAGAACAAAATGAAATCTGAAAAGGACACTGTATTGCTTGTCGATTGTCGCAATCCCAAAGTAGCCCACGGTCTTATTCCTGGTTCCGTGCGAATCAATTCGAAAGAAGAGCAAGGCAGTGAAGACGGTGACTTCTATGTGGCGGAAGTTAAAAAAGAGTTAGCGGCACGTCCTCAGGTGAAGAGCATTGTTCTTATAGGTTCAAATAGCTTGGATCCAAAACCTGCGAAGGTGGCGGGGATGCTGAACAGTTCATTGCCATTGTATGAATTGACAGGTGGATTTCAGGCCTGGGGCTTTCAAAATCGTTTTGTGTGGCCAGATAAGGCTCAGATAAAGAAGATCCCAAGTCATTTGCGTTTTGCACATGCTCGTCCGGAAGAGATTAAGAGAGAGTTACCGGCTTCTATGCCTGCAAAAGTCGTAGTTAAGCCGAAGGCTCCGGAAGTAATGCCTCCGTCGATGGGATCGAAGAAAAGAGAGTCGGGTAATTAATTCGAGTTAGAAACGATAGCACCTTGTACAGAACTATAAACTTTGTACGAGCCATCAGAAGTTGTCTGTTCGATACCAGACATGTAAGAACCCACCGTGCTTTGCACTTTGTAGGAGTTCCCGCCGCCGCCAGATGCAGTACCTGTTTGAGTAGACCCCGAAACGAGACCGGTAGTCTTCGCCGGGTCTTGCAGTTTTGTTGCAACGGAATTTGTTAATGATTGAAGAGTGGCGTCCATAGAACAGCCAGTTGCTAATAACATCAATGCGGCCAGTGCTAACTTCATCATACCGAAACCCTCCCGAAACAATCTCGAAGAAACGTTCTGATGTATCACTTATCGGCAGATGTGGGAATTCTTTGAGCTTTCTCATTCTGAGATCAAGGCTCATCGATGTTGAGCGACTTTCTGGATCTTGGTTTTGCTTAAATGACAGTCATTATCTCAAGATGAGACATTAAAAAACAAAGTTGTTTCCGCAAAATCTATGACGGCTCCGAGGAGGAATTCTTTTTCGAGAGGGTATTTACAACCAATGCGATGGCGATAATAAATGCGCCGCAAAGCTGGCGCCCACTCAGGGTTTCATGGAAGATGAGAGTTCCAAGAATCGCAGCCGTGATAGGCTCAATCATCATCAACAGCGCTACTTCCGAGCTTTTCAATTTCTGCAAAGCCGCAAGTTCCATAGTCAAAGGAATGATTGTGCTGATAATCGCAATACCGAAAATACTAGAAGCTTGAACCCGAGTCAGCTCTCTGATCGTTTCAAAATGGGGGCGATGGAAAAGCGATAAGGCGATCGCACCGAAAGTGATCACGTAAAGACTTGAAGAAATGGGGCGAACATTTTTTTGTAAACGACCTGAAAGCAAAACATAGATCGCATAACTGATTCCAGCACCAAGCCCTGCAAAGATCGCCCAGAAATTATGAACCTCTAGATGACCCCACAACAACAGCAAAAGCCCGCCACAAGCGGCAGCTAGGCAGGCAGCCTCTTTGCCAGAGATTTTTTCATGAGTGAAAAAATGCGAGAACACATTCACCCAGAACGGATACGTGTAAAGCAAAAGGGCTGCGAGTGTGATGCTCACACCCTCAATGGCTTTGAAGTACAAAGTGGAAAATAAACCATAACCAAAGATGCCAAGCATCGCCGCAATAAAAATCTGGCGAGGTTTCAAGCGCACCCATTGGGGGCGAAAGAGCAAAAGAAAAATCCAGATCAATAGACCTGCAAGAGTGAAGCGATAAGAGAGGAACTCGCCAACGGATAGGCCTGATTGAAAGGCCATTTTCCCGAAGATACCTAAAAAACCAAAACCCACGCTGCCAATGGAAATTTCAATTGTTCCGCGCAATCGTGGGCTGATTTTCATAGCGATTAAGATTTTTTCTTAGCAGTGTTTGCGGCTTTGTAAGCGCGAGACGCTTTTGTGCCGGAAAGTTTTGGTTTACCACGACCATTCAACTTGCCAGTTTTCTTTTCTGAAGTTGCGCGGCCTTTGTAAGACTCTTTTTTGATTTTCAAATCTTCTGGATCATCTGCCAAGAACACACGTTTTGCAGCGACGTCGTTGATATAAACCAACTCGCCGGCTTTTAAAGCGCCCAAACGCAAGCGACCGATCGCAACACGTTGAAGTCTTAGAACGTCGAAACCGATTTTCGCGAACATCTGACGGATCTGACGGTTTTTACCCTCTGTGATTACGATTTTGTACCATTCGTACTTATCAGATTTGTTGTCGCCGGTTTTTTTGATTTTCTCGACATGACGAGCAGACACTTTGCCGCCGATGATCGATACGCCTTTGCGCAATTTCTCTAGGTGATGAGGCTGTGGCTGGCCATCCAATTTCACAAGATATGTTTTAGTAACTTCTTCTTTTGGGTGAGTGACTTTGTTTGCGTAGTCACCGTCGTTCGTCAAAAGAAGCAAGCCTTCAGAATCCCAATCCAGACGACCTACCGGGAATACACGGCCCGGAACGCCTTGAAGATATTCAGCCACAGTTGGACGACCTTCTGGATCTTCCATCGTTGTCAAAACGCCAGTGGGTTTATTGAAAACAAGATATAGTTTTTGAGTGAGCGGCTTACGCAAAGGCTTGCCGTCTACAATGATTTTGTCGTGGGTAGGATCGACTTTAACACCCAACTCGTAAACGCGTTTACCGTTTACAGTCACTTGGCCCTCTTCGATCATGCGATCCGCATGGCGACGGGACGCCAAACCGCTATCCGCGATTAATTTGTTAAGTCGAACTCTTTCAGTGGAGCTATTTTCAGACATTCTTCATCAGCCTCAGGTAATTGTTGAGCGATCAATATATCACTACTGAGGGCCGAGGAGGAGAGATTCTTGCGATTGTGCTCTCCAAGGGCATGGCGGAGGTCTCGAGCGAGTAAAGTTAACAATTTATCGCCTAAGAAGACATTGTCCAGAGCCGTGTCGGCCTTGCCCAGAATGATATTAGCCCATTTCAAAGCCTCGGAGTCGCCCTGTTGAACCAGAGCGGCCGTTCTTTCAAGTTGGCTAATCAGATCTTGGTAGTAAGGATCAGTGCGGCGATCCAAGAAGAACTGCTCAAGACGCTTGATAGGGAACAAAACGCGGGTTTGATCCTGCAAAGAGTCGTTTTTCATCTCGGCCAGTTTTTGGAAAACGTAACCACGGATCAAAACGCCCGATATTTTGTCGTTCATCACACGGAATTGGGCCGTGATATAGGGGGCCACCTCAATTTTGTGAGTGTGGTGCGAGCTCAGTTCCAATTCCGGAGTGTAGTATAAAACCAAGTCGTCGCGGAGAGGCTCTAATTTGCCGTTGCGGATCGTAAACTTGCGATCAAAAGTACGAACTTCCAAAGACTTGTCAGCACGAAGAACGATGGCCACCACGCGCTTATTCTGATCTGGGAGGATGCGGAACTTGTCGCCTTCTTTTGCGAGGGTTTTAACATATGAACTCACTGCGTCAACAAGATCCGAGAAATGTTCGATCTCAAGCAATTGCATGTGCTGAGGGAAGCGGACCTTAGAAAGGTCAAACTTTTGCTGATAGAAGCTGTTGAAATTCTCAAGTAGGAACTGAACTTCGTGGCCTAGTTGTTGTTTGTTCGAGGCCCAGTGCGGGTAGTCCATGCAGTAATTGAAGAACATTTCAATCAACTCAGGAGTCAAAACGTCGTCAGCGTGAGGGAATCCGCGAAGGAAATTAAAAAACGACAAGCGCGTCGGCGTATTTTGCGGATTTAGATCTGATACGAATTTGAGCAGCTGACCTACTTTTAGCATTTTCTCCTCAAGCCAATCATCGAGACGTTTTTCATTCGTAGACAACGTATGAACATTTGAATTTTTAGTCCAGAAAAAATATACTGAAAAGCGAAAAGTCCTATGGAGGGGCGCAAAATGCATAAAGAATTAAATCCTGAACTCTTCGGCGAAAAGAAAATTGCGAAAAGCCCAGCCATGGAATCGGCATCGGCATTGAGTTCTACAGGCGCTAACTATCTGAACACGGATCGCCAAATCTTTGAATTGAAGTCTCAAAACCACACTTTGGCGGACCAAATGAACAAAATCGTCTCAACTGTAAACGAGTTGATTAAGACGACCAATGCGAAATTTGAGCGCCAGCAAGCGTTGTTGACTCGTTTAGAGCAAAGCCACAACGGTCTTGCAACTGAAGCGGGCCAAAAAATCACCCAGCTTTCTCAACGTGTGAATGAGCGAAAAAGCTTGGATTTAAAAGTTCAAGAGATGGTGGATCGCCACAATAACGTGATCAAAAGCTTTGAGGTTCGCATGAACCATCTGCAAAAGCTTTTGGCTGAAAAAGAAGCACAAATGATTTCCTGTCAAACGGCTTTGAATGAAGCAAAGATGGAAATTGCCCGACTGAAACGACTGTAATGATAGCGAAAAGCGATTCGGCCTCTCATCAAACGATATGAGAGGCTTGTTATCATGCACCTTTTTGAATGAACAAGAAGTGTTCGTGATCGCGATATTGTCTTAAGAAGAAGTATCTCTTCTTCGGATCTTTCATTTTTCTTTGTGCTTCTTGAATCGACAAAGCTTTCAAGCAGGGGAAGTCCAAACGCTTTTCATTTTCACATTGCGAAATAATACCGTGGTCGTAGTCAGTGAATTCAGTGAGCGTCAACGTTAGATAGTTGCGATTAAGCGGAAGAACAGTTTGCTCGATATACGGATTGCCAGGGGTCAGCTCTTGCGCTTCATCAGGGGTCACTGTGACCCAACAAGGCTTTGCGCAGTTTTGCAAATCCGCTTTGCCAGCGGCTTCGTGAATCGGCTGTTTCAGCAAGGCTTCAGCTTGAGCTTTGATGTCTTTAGCAATTTGCTGAAGTTCAGCATTATCCGCAGGAACTCCGACGACAAAAAGGTCATAGCTTTGGAAATCTGGGAAAAGACGATAGGCAACGCCATGTGAAATGTTTTGCAAGTTGGCACTGACCTCTGAGGGAGTGATTAATGTCGAGGGGCGAAGACTGACTCCTCTTTTAATGAGGGAAATCATCGCACCAGTGATAATCAAAAATGCAACAACAAGAATGGTGGTGATGACTTTCATTATTTTGCGCCTTTTTCCATGCGGCTTAGGAACGCCTCGGGCTTTTCAAATTGTGTCAGTGTCAGAGCATCAATCCATACGCCATTTGGATTCATAAACAGCACCGTCGGCAAACCTTGAATGTTGTATTTCTTTTTAAGCTGGCGCAATTGAGCACTGTCTTTGGTTGCATCAAACTTCAAAAGTGTAAAGTTACCAGCCATGGCTTGAACACGAGTGTTGTTGAATGTGTGTTCTTCCAGCTCATGACAGGCGGCGCACCACTCTGCCCAGAAATCAATGATCACAGGTTTGCGATCCTTTGCGGCTTGCGCCAGGGCTTCTTCTGAATACGGCCTCCAATTCATTGTTTGAATTTGATTGAGTGGTGCATCTGAAATCATTCTGCCGTGAATGTAGGGGCGAAGATCAAAAACAGACAGACATAGATAGCCGATGCCCACGATCAATGTCGCCTGCATCAAGCCTTTTTGAATCATGGAAGCCGGCCCGCGATTTTTCACATTCATGAAAGCGCCGTAAACACTTGCGACAACAATCAATCCGAGAGCTAAAGCTCCATCAAACCAACGATCTGATAGAAGTAAATTCAAATAGTAATAGAAGGCCGAAAGCATCAATGTGCCTAAAACAAATTTGAAGGCAATCATCCACGGGCCCGAGCGAGGCAATTTTTTTGCCAGCTGATTTGATAGCCCCAGAACGATAAAGATCAAGCCCAGTCCCAATGCATATGTGAACAGGAATAAGAAGCCGATCAATTTATTTTGCGTGGAAGCAACGTAAGTTAAAATCGCAACAAGCACCGGGCCGACGCAAGGACTTGCGACGATCCCAGCAAACAGACCTGTTAAGTAAGCTCCACCGAAGCCTTGTTCCATAGAGGCGTTGCCCAGCTTATTGCGAAGAAAGGCAGGCACTTGCAAATCAAAAAGACCATACATCGAAAGAGCCATGATTAGGAAGATCACGCAGATCGCGCTCAAGACCCACGGGTTGCCAAGACTTGCACCGAACATGCCGCCGCCGGAAGCCGCAACAAGGCCTAATAAAGAGTACGTCGTTGCAATACCTAAGACATACACCAACGATGTAATAAAGTTTTGCAAACGACTTTTTTGTTCAGAGTGATTACCTAGAACTGCAAGGGTAATAGGAATCATCGGGAAGATACACGGAGTGAAGCTTGTGAAAATTCCCGCAAAGAAAACAAACAGAAGGCCGGCAAACAAACTTGAACCCAAGTACTTTTTAAAGTTGTGAGTGTCAAAAAATCCACCTGACGGAGTTTCAGCAGGGGACGGTGCAGGAGTTGTCAGTTCGGCTTCTCCAGCAACAACCGGTGTTGTGATAGGGACTTCAATTTTTTTCGTTGAAGGGAAAAGACAGAATTGATCGGAGCAAGCTTGATAAGTTAACTCCAAAATCATTTTGTCATATTTTTTTAAGAAACGATCTGGAGCTTCAATATGTGCCGTCAATGTGGCCTGGTCTTTCACTCCTTGACGGTCACGCTTTGAAAACTTGTCGTACCACGTCGCTAAAGGTTCGATTTTCAAAGGTGCTACTTTGAAGCCATCGGGTTCAAGAATTACGACAGAAAATTTATCGTCGTACGCGTGATAGCCGGGAGGCAACTTCATTTGAATTTCGATAGAGCCACCCTGACCTGGACTCCAGTCATAGGGCAGTACCTTGGCTGTCGCAAGCAATGGGTCTGTATCATTAGGATTGCTGTCAGCCCACGCCATTGGGCCAGCGATGATGCTTACTAAAATTAATGGAATCGCGATGAGAAGTTTTTGCAACGTACGTGTCATATAAATTTCTTATTCCTTCTCTCGACCATGGGCAAGTTTATTTGCCAATGACTCAATTCTAACACGTATCAATCCGATAGAGATACTGAGAGGTCATATCTTATGGGTTTTGTAGGTATATTGATTGTATTTGCGACAGTGTTCGGTGGCTACATCGCCGGTGGCGGTAAGATGCACGTCATCATCGAAGCCGCTATTCTAGAGATGGTTATCATCGGGGGAGCCGCTTTTGGTGCCTACGTTGTTGCCAACCCAATGAAGATCGTAAAGATGGGTATTAAATTAGCCCTGAAAGCGATGACTACGAAGGGTCCTCAGAAAAAAGACTATATCGAATTGATGCAGATGCTGTTCCAACTTTTCCAAGTATTTAGAAAAGAGGGGCCTCAAGGTATCGAGAAACACATCGAGGAACCGGAAAAGTCTGATATCTTTAAAGCCTACCCAAGCTTTATGCACAACCATCATGCGGTGGAGTTTCTGTGCGACACGATGAAAGTGACTCTCTCAGCGGAACTTTCTCCTTATGACGTTGATGACCTTTTGGATGCAGATATTAAAGGTATCCATGCCGAAGAACATCTAGCGCAACATGCGGTTGCAGCAGTTGCCGGTGGTTTCCCAGGACTAGGGATCGTTGCCGCCGTACTTGGTATCGTTAAAACCATGTCCCACTTGACTGAGGGTACAGAAGTTATCGGGGAGTACGTAGCCCATGCCCTTGTTGGTACGATGTTGGGGGTATTTTGCGCCTACGGTTTGATCGAGCCGACTGCTACGAAAATGGCAGCGGACATCGAAGCGGAAGGTCGTTACTTGTCTTGTATTAAAGCCGCTCTTGTAGCTTTACAACGTGGAGCTCCACCGATTGTTTGCGTAGAGTACGCGCGTCGCTCGATCATGCCAGATGAGCGTCCGTCATTCGCAGAAGTAGATAAAGCAACTAAAGAAATTAAAAAGGCTGCATAGGCTAAATTATGGCAGAGAAGAAACAGACGATCGTTATCAAAAAGATCATCGTCCAAGGCGGTGGAGGTCACGGGGGTTCCTGGAAGGTGGCCCTTGCCGACTTTATGACGGCCTTGATGGCCTTCTTCCTGGTTATGTGGCTTGTTGGTCAAAGTGAGCAGACGAAGAAAGCAGTCTCTGACTACTTCTCGACGCCGTCAGTGATCGAATACAATTTCCAAAACTTCGGTGCGGAAATTACGTTGGAAAAACTTTTCTTGGATCTTCTGAATGAACCAATGAAAGCATTCCAAAGTTTCATGGAGCCAGTGAATAAATCTCCGAATCTTTTGGATATGGGGTCTGCAAAAGTTGTGGCTGCGTATCTTGCCGATCAAATGAATGATGTGGCGAAAAATGTAACGGTAACTCCGGATGGTTTTGATTTTGATATTCCTGATTACATGTTGTTTGAACGTGGGACTTCGCAACCCAATTCAAACTTCGTGAATGTCATGGATAAAATCAAAGGCATCACGACAGGTTTGAAAGACGCGGATATCAAAGTGACTTCAGGCTTGTTTGTTCAAGCAGTTCCTGATGCAAGCTTGATGACAGCAAATAAAGTGGCGTCACAACGTTATGACATTGTTAGAAATAAGATCTTAGCTTCACTTGAAAACAGCTCTGTGAATGTGACGGGCGGTATTAATGTGAAGGAAAAACGCGGTGAAGTGGATCCAAAGAAACTGATCGGCTTTATCAAAGTGAAGATCACACAAAAAGAAATCACATCAGACGGTCACAAACCGCGTAAGCTAGATACTCTCTTTGGTGAAGCGAAAGTGGATATGTCAGTGTACGATAACTTCGTTCAACAAATCAGCACTCGTCGCAAAGCGGAAGAGCATTCAAAGAAAACTTTGAAAGAGCAATTAGACGAAGATTTGAAAGAAGAAGCTAAAAGTCCGTCTTCGCTGACAGAATAAAGAAGATATCTCCTTCTCCATCTAAGTCACCTGCTGCGGAAGTGGCGGTGACAGAGCCTTCAAGGAAAATCGGTCCTAACTTTGTTCCAAGACCTGTTTTAAAATCGAAGTAAGGATTGATCGTGGTTACATCCGGTGTGTTGTAACCGATTTCATTTTCCCAAAGCCATGTATTCCATGGGTGAAAATCAAGACCCAAAGCATAGCGTGAAGAGGAATGCTTTGTTCCCTCCCAATTGCTCAAGTGATCGTAAAGCACGTGGAAGTCAGAAAAGTTTAAATGAAGACCAAAAATATTCCCGTTGTGATCACCGGCTTTGAAATATTGGCTTTCGCTGTAAGAAATCACGGCGTTTGTCGTCTGCGAAAAGTCCACCTTCACGTCGGCATTTGCACGAAGATTGAAATGGTCATCGCTATTCTTGAAGTTCGTGTTGGAGCCCCAAAGACCTAGGCGAAACTGTGGGCCAAAGTTAAACCAGAAAGACCCTTGCAGTGCAGGAGATTTGTCTGACTGATTCAGACCGTATTCCACGTATTGCGAAAGAAGACTTACATCACCCGTCATCTTGAAGGTAGGTGAAGTATTTTCTGCGGCGTGAACGCGGCAGAGTCCCAATAAAATTATGATAAAACCGATGTATCTTCGCATAGATAGTTCGTCTCATTGTGAACCATTGCGATTGGAAAAACCAACAAATCCTCGGGGATATGACTCTGGAACTGGACCAAAAGCTGTGAAGAGGGTATTCTGACTCACCATGAATTTAGATCTGCCTTTAAGCGAATACACCTATATTGCCTTTGATACTGAAGCCAGCGGCGCTTATCCCGTGGGATATGACATCGTTGAACTAGGAGCGGTGAAATATCGCTTTCACTTGAACACCGATGGGGCAATTCAGGGCGAAGAAATCGGTCGCTTGCAAATGCTCTTAAAACCTCGCGAAGCAATGAGTGAATTCATCATTGGCATTCACGGTATCACCAATGAGATGGTGGCTGATGCGCCAAATATGGGCCAAAAAATTGTCGAGATTCATGAGTTCTTTAAAGGCGGCATTGTGATGGCTCATCACTGTCCGTTTGATTTAGGATTTCTTGCTTTGGAATTTGAAAAGGCAGCGTTGCCGTTGCCTCCTGAGCCGGCGTTATGCACAAGCCTTCTTTCGCGCAAACTTATTCATGGAGTCGACAATCACAAACTGCAAACGTTGGTGAAGCATTTGGGCATCGATGGTGGTCAAGCACATCGCGCTTATGATGATGCGAAAGCTTGCTTACTTGTGGGTCTTGAGTGCTTCAAAAAATTAGGAGCCCAAGCTACTTTGGCTCAAGCAATCAAAAGCCAAGGCAAGCAACTGTGGTGGAAAGATTATTCTCTCCTTAGTCGAGATCCCGTTTTGCGCACTCTTATTGATGCGATAAATACGAAGAAAGATATAGATATGATCTATGACGGGGGATCCGCCAAAGGTGAGGCCCGCAAAGTCACTCCTATTGGAATTGTGCGCAATCCCGATGGAGATTACCTTCAGGCCTTCTGTCATAAGGACAAGACCAACAAAAGATATTATCTGTCGCGCATCAAAGATGTCGCTGTAATCTACTAAGTGAGCGGCACTTCATTTTCTGAGCCTGCCTTGACGAAATAAAATACGAATACATCTTTTCTAATATGACCTCACCGCTGGGGTGGGGGAAAGGTGTAATCATGTCTTATGTATCTGGTTTTGTACCGGTTATTCCGTTGAGAAACGCCGTTCTTTTCCCAGGCATATCAATGCCATTAAAAGTGGGAAGAGAAAAAAGCGTTCAATCTCTTCAGAAGGCTCTCGCAAATCAGAAATGGATTGTTCTTCTCACGCAGAAGAATCCCGATATCAATGCTGAGAAGGTTGAAGACCTTCCTACCATTGGTACGCTTTGTAAGATCGACTCTTTTAAAAAAGAAGAGGATGGAAGCTATAGTATTTTTGTGACGGCGAATCAGCGCATTCGTGTCGTGAAAATGCAGCAAAGTAACGGGATGTTCGAGGCTTTGACTGAAGCTTTGGATGATATCAGCAATATTGATGGCAAAACTCAAGAAGCTTTGCTAGCAAGTTTGAAGCAGATTTCATTCGAGACTTTGGATTTATTGGGCCGACACATGCGTCGAGTGAAAGAATGGATTTCTGATATCGATGATTTGAGTCTTTTGACGAACGTGTGTGCCGCACACGCCGACTTTTCATTGAAAGAAAAGCAGGACTTGCTCGAGATGGTGGATATTAAAGAGCGTGCTCTGAAAATCCTCGATCTTTTGCAGGAACAAAAAGAGCGACTCAAAATCCAAATCGGCATTCGCGACAAGCTGACTGAAAATATCAATCAAAGTCAGCGTGAAAGTATTCTGCGCGAGCAAATGCGTGTCATTCGCGAACAGTTGGGTGATGAAGATAGTAAATCTGCTCTTGAAAACTATGAAGCGAAAATTAAAGCTGCAAACATGCCGCAAGAGGCACTGGATTTGGCGACAAGTCAGTTGCGCCGCCTTGAAAGCATGAACTCGGCGTCTCCAGAGTACCAAATCATTCGGACTCACCTGGATTTAATGGTGGGATTGCCATGGGATAAATCCTCTGAGCAGCAAGAGATCGATTTGGAAGCTGCTGAAAGAATCTTGAACGAAGATCACTTTGGCATGGAGAAAATTAAAAAAAGAATTCTGCAACACTTGGCGGTGATGAAACTGCGCAAGTCCCACCAAGGTTCTATCCTGTTGTTTGTGGGACCTCCAGGGGTTGGTAAGACTTCTTTAGGTAAGAGTATTGCGAAAGCTTTGGGTAAGAAATATGTGCGTGCTGCTTTGGGTGGCGTGCGTGATGATGCGGAAATCCGT
This sequence comes from Bdellovibrio sp., assembly GCF_036384735.1. Taxonomy (GTDB): domain Bacteria; phylum Bdellovibrionota; class Bdellovibrionia; order Bdellovibrionales; family Bdellovibrionaceae; genus Bdellovibrio. The sequence goes on from NZ_DASVLT010000007.1 coordinate 195,883, forward strand.
GGTCATAGACGTACTTACATCGGTGCATTGCCAGGTCGGATTATTTCAGGAATTAAAAAAGCAGGTGAAAACGATCCTGTGTTCATCCTGGACGAGATCGATAAGCTTTCTCGAAGTTACAACGGTGATCCTGCAAGTGCTTTGCTTGAGACTTTAGATCCAGAGCAAAACAGCAGCTTCCAAGATCATTATTTGGATACTCCGTTTGATCTTTCGAAAGTTCTGTTCATCGCAACTGCGAATACGCTTGAAACAATTCCTGGTCCTCTTTTGGATCGCATGGAAGTTATCGAGCTTTCCGGCTATACGATGGAAGAGAAAAAACAAATTGCGAAACGTCACTTGTGGCCTAAGCAATTAAAAGAGCACGGTATCGAAGAAGCTCAGTTGGATATTACTGACGAGGCTTTGACGAAAGTGATCACGGATTACACTCGTGAAGCTGGAGTGCGTGAACTGCAAAGAAAGATCGCAACGATTTGCAAATTTATGAGTTTGAGAATTGTGAAAGCCGCAGGTGAAAAGATCACGGTGAATTTGGCTGATCTTGATGAGATCTTCGGTGCAGAAAGATTCTCTTACGATATGATTGAAAGTGTTTTGCCCGCAGGGGTTGTGACAGGCCTTGCATGGACGCCAGTTGGTGGGGATATTCTCTTCATCGAGACGGAAGAAATGCCAGGGAATGGACAGCTTTTGCTGACGGGACAGTTGGGTGAAGTGATGCAGGAATCAACAAAAATTGCATTGAGCTTGTTAAAAGCACGATTGCCATTGTTTGATCCAAGCATTGATTTCTCGAAAAAGGAAATCCACGTCCACGTACCAGCCGGAGCCATCCCTAAAGATGGTCCGTCCGCCGGTGTGACGATGTTGACTTCCATTGCTTCGAAGCTTTTGAAAAAACCAGTCAGTCCAAAATTAGCAATGACTGGCGAGATTTCTCTCAGAGGCTCCGTGCTTCCAGTTGGCGGCATCAAAGAAAAAGTGATCGCTGCCCACAGAGCCGGTGTGACTGAAGTGATCTTGTGCAAGAAAAATCAAAAGGATCTTAGAGAGGTGCCTGAAGAGATCAAGAAGGATATGGAATTCCACTTTGTGGACAACGTGAATGATGTGTTGAAAATTGCTCTTGATGTTGAACTTCCTAACTTTATGAAAAGGGACCTTGGAAACTCAGCTCCCTTTTCTCCGGGTGCTATGAATTAACAACTCCTCCCTCATCCCTCGAAGCCGGGCTCTCGTAAGAGGCCTGGCTTTTTTTGATTCAGGAACTTGGACTAAGGTCTCTATTCGTTTAGCTGTCTTATTCCGATAAGTGCCTGATGGAAAAAAAGAATTTTGCATATATTATCGTAGCCTTCGCAATGTTTGGTGGATTTTATTTCTTGGGAAAGAGAACGAAATCTTCCGTAGCATCTCAAGATATAGCTGCTGCGATAATGAATGAGCCAACGTCAGGTGAGCCGCGATCTGATTTTCCAGTCGACAAGCCCTCCAATAAAAAGCCCTTGATAGGTTTTATTTCCCCAAGCGCAAAGCCAGTGATTCCGTACTTAAATCAAAAGCCTTTGGAGTCACTTCATGGTGGCGAACTTTATCGCCAGCTTTTTGATGAAAAGGCATTGGCTCGCTTGGATTCAGTGACATTGCAACAAATTATTTCTGTCTTTGCGAAGCCCTATCCTGGGACCCAGGCACAATATCAAACTGTGGTTGTGGATCGTTTAGGTGTTCTGAAGGCTCTTGAACAGCAAGTACCTTTGAAGCGTGGCCCGAGTTCTGTGGTTTCGCCACAATTGGTTTCATTCTATAAAGCTGTTCTTGATAGCAAAGATGAAAATTGGTTGGTGAAGCGTCAGGCATTTAAAAACGTGAAATCTTCACTGACAGGCGCAGAGCGCGAATCTTACTACGTACATTTAGACTCAAGAGTGGTAGCGCTGGCATCGACAAGTGAATCAGAAATTTTAGAAGAGGCTCTTCATGAGAAGAAATAATCTTTTTAAATTTTCACTTTTGCTCTTTGTCTGTGTGCTTGGGTATCTGACGGGTTTTTTTGTGGGCCCTGGAAGGACTCCTGAGAAAATAGATATGAGCTCTGAATCCGCACCTAGCAGCAATTCTTTTGATATGTTGCCGTGTCCGTCAGAAGCGGAATATCAAAGTATGGCCGAGAAGGTTCATTTGACAATACCGGACGGAGTCGTTGCATGTGATAAATCCTATCGTGCGATTCTTGGCAAAATTCTGCTTTACATGAATAGGTTGAAAATGAAAGCCCCTGCCACGTGGCTGCCCGATGTGCGACCGGACTTTCAAGATTTGCTTGGTTATGTCGCAAAGAATTCCAACGCTATGATGATGGATCTGACTCAGTCTGGATCAATTGCTTATAATAATACTGTTGAACAGAAAATCTATATCGGTGGCTATTTTTTCGGAATGGATCCTCTGTCGGCGATTTCAACCTTGATCCACGAATCCCGACACTCTGTTCGCAGTGCTGATGGTCATGTGCTTTGTCGCGGTGGAGATATTCCACGCTCTGATGGAGGATGCGATCAAAGATTTTCGACTAGTGGAAGAACGGCTGGAGCGTATTCCTATGAAGTCTTGTGGGCGGCGGGTTTGGCTTTGTATGGCATTGATATTAGTCGTGCCGATAGAGAATTTTTAATGTCGACGGCCTTAACAACTTTGGCATCACGCTTTAACGAAATTCCAGAGGAGTTAGCTAAGAAAACTGACGTGCTTGTCGCTCTTGATAAAAAAGGTCAGATGTTTGTAGTAGATCCGACAACGCAAAAATTTTCTCCAATTGCAGTGAAGTTCCAATTTCCTGGGGAATCCATCACTCGTATCGAATTTGCTTTCCGAAATAGCGGAGTCATGATCTTCACAAATCAGCGTCATTTGTATTCATGGACTTACCGCACAGGTTTGCAGTTCTATAATGATGGCGTGATTCCGACGGATATGCCGGTGTATGATGCTTCTCGCTCGACATTGCCGGGTGCCGTGAATCGAACGACATTCACTTTGCTGACGAAAGATAACACTGTCTTGGCGGCAAAGCTCTTAGACGGAAAGAGCAAATTGCAAATGGTTCCATTCATTGGTGAATCTGATAGAAAGAGCGCCCCGCCATTGTGGAGATATTTCCTCGCGCAGTTCGGTGATAACGTGTTCTTAACTGAGTCTGGTGACCTTTATATGATGTCGACATCAGTCGGGGCAATGCCACTTTTTGAAAAGAAAGATGGCTTGCAGGATGCACAGGGCTGGCAGCAGGGAACGGGCGGTATTGTCTATGAAGATTTATTCCTGTTGAATAAATCTGGTGAATTGAAGGTGGCCAAATCCAAGTACGAAGAAATTGATGACGATCACTCTATTACGACATATTCACTTGCGAATAAGCCTTTCTCAATTTCGGGTCGTGGAGTTAAATATTTCCAAGGTCTGCGAATGGAAGCGATGATGAATGATAAGGGCCATATCTTTTTAAGAAAGTACGGTGCCGAGCAGTTTGTCGAATTAAGTGCACCGGATATTATCGATTTTACGATCATTCATAATCCGGTTTTGGGTTCTAAGGTTCTACCTCAATAATCAGCAAGCACGGTCTGCGGTTTTAAGGAACAAGCCACTTCATAATACTTGTTAAAATATTATGGGACCAGATTGTGCCGCCATCTCCGGTTTGACCATATGGATCGTAACCCCAACATTTCAGGGAATTCGAAGTCGTCACACCGCAAGTAGTAAGATATCTTGCAGAGACATCTATATAAGTATTTGCTGAGTCAATCACTGTTGGCGTGGTAGAGCTTGTTGTATTCCCAGTGCCTAACGTATAAACCGCATTACTTCCCCAGCATTTTAAAACATTCGAAGTCGTTAGACCGCAGGCGTATGTCGCGGCAACGGTGACTTTGCGATATTTCACTCCCGAGTCAATCAAAGTCGGTACATAACGATCTGTGGTCGTACCGTCGCCAAGCTTGCCTGATGTATTTGAACCCCAACAATAAAGATCATTTGAATCTGTGATCCCGCAGGTTTCGTTGAATCCTGCTGCAACAAAAATATAGGTATGGGCAGTATCGATGTCTGTCAATGGAGTGACCGTCGTTCCTATAGTGATGCTACTATTCCCGAGCTGTCCCGAATCGTTAAGTCCCCAGCAACGCAAGCGTCCTGCGGCGGTGATGGCGCAAGAGTGAGTATTGCCGATGCTTACGAAAGAATATGAGTTCGTTGAGTCTACAGTTTGTGGAGATGTTACGTCGGCGGTTCCACTTCCTAGAAGAGAGCCATCTTGGTTATATCCCCAACATCTCAAAGATCCACTGAGCGTAATACCACAACTTTGAGAGTTTCCAGTGGCTACCATAGAGTACGAGTTTGTCGAATCGATCAATACCGGAGTCGTTTGGTCGGAAGTGCTGTTATTGCCCACAGCTGAGTCCGAATTATCTCCCCAACATTCAATCTTTTGTGAGGCATTAAGGCCGCAGGTGTGCGAGGCGCCCGCTGCAATGGAAGAATAAGTGTTTGGATTGTCGATTTTGTACGGAACCAAATGGTTTACTAAAGTGCCATCGCCTAATTGGCCATCAGAGTTTAAACCCCAACATTCAAGATTATTTTTAAGATTAATGGCGCAAGTATGATAATAACCGGCAGACACGGCTTTATAGCTAGACAGCGAAAGAACTTGTTTCGTTGATTTTGTCACTGGTGTAGAGCCGTCAGGTGCTTGACCGTCACTATTTGATCCTGAACACTTCAAAGCACCAGCAGAGGTGATTCCACAAGTATTTACCAACCCGACGGCCGCTGTTGTATACACAGTGCTTGTGTCGACAGCCGTTGGTGTCAATCGAGTCGCATTCGTTCCATCGGCAACTTCACCATAGGCGTTAAGTCCCCAGCACTTCATCAAACCCGCAGTCGTAAGAGCGCAAGCATGATTTGTTGCTGCAAAAACAGACGAGTAAGTCACTGAAGAATCGACACTTCCAGGATAGTAGACAGCTGTGGTTGTTCCGTTTGCCACTTCGCCGTTATCAGCAGCACCCCAACATTTTAATAAGTTTGCAGAAGTGATCGCGCACGCAAAGCCGCCACCAGCTGCGACCGTCGAATAAGCAGTTCCGCTGGTAACAGTAATAGGAAGGGTCGAGTAACTTTCATTACGATTATCACCCAATTCGCCCGAAGCATTGTTTCCCCAACACTGTAAAGCACCAGCCGATGTGATTGCACATGTGTGATAAACGCCGACGGCAACGATAGAATAATTTGTTCCCGAATTGATAGTCACTGGAGTTGTTTGTGTTGTGGTCGTTCCATTACCCACTTCACCATAGCTATTACATCCCCAACATTTCAAAATGCCAGATGTTGTGATGGCACATGTGCCATTGTCACCCGCAGAGACCTTCAAGTAAGTAGTACCAGCGTCGACGACTGTAGGTGAAGTGACAAAAGTACTTGCTCCTGAAATTCCCAGCTTACCGTAATTGTAATCGCCCCAGCATTTCAATACGCCGGAAGTAGTGATTGCACATGTATGGAGGGCCCCGGCGGAAACAGACTGATAAGAAACTCCTGAGTCAATAATTTGCGGTGTAGATGAGCTTGTTGTGGTTCCATTGCCAACTTGGCCGTAGCTATTCGATCCCCAACATTTTAAAGCAGAGTTCGAATCGATCGCACACATGTGTTTTGAGCCCACAGCAACTTTTCCAATTGTCGGCAAGCTAGAGCCATGTTGGATATAGAGCAGCCCTAAATTAGCACTACCCAACATAACCATGGTCTGATTTGTTGATGTGAGGGTAAAACGCATCAAGGAAATGCCTGTCACGGAGCTATTATTCAAGACGCTAAATCCAATAACGGCAGATAATGATCCGGCAGGAATTGTAATAGCGCCCGATGTTGGAAGATTGTAGTCCGTTTGATAAACGGCATCGCCGTCCACAGCATAGTTCACAGTGACCGGATAGTTCTTTGCAGATGAAAGAGTGAGTGTAAATTGAGTTGCACCGGAAGTTGAAAGCACAGTTCTTTCAACCTCGGAGATATTGACAGTAGTCGGAATTAAATCATTGTTCCAGGTCGCAGTAACTGGAGATGCCGAGTTGCCGTGATCGTCATAAGCAATGAAACAAGCTGTGAGACCTCCTGTTGGATAGGACGAAGTGGTTACAGTGATCGAGGGAGACCCGGACGAAACCTGGGCACCGTAGTCCGTCGTGACAGAACAATCTGTGGAACCAGAAGGGCCATATTTATAAGAGTAATAATAGAAATCAGAAGCGGAAAGAGTGAGTGTGATGCTTTCACCGGTTGTGAGTGTTGGAATACCAGAGATTGTCACACTTGTTGGAGCTAGGGTGTCCTTTAAGAATTGATATGAGCTCACAGCGGAAGTATTTCCGGTTGAATCTTTTTGTGTGAATGTTTGCGTGATCAATCCCTCGGAGGCTGAAGCATAGCTTGTTGTAATTGCGAATGTGCCATTACTAGAACAAGTGATATCGGAAACGTTATAACCATCCATATGGATGGAAGCGTTGGCTATGCACGTCCCATGAATAGTGAACGCGCCAACATTGCTTTGATTGATGACGTCTGATGAGTTTGTGACTGCAATACTCGCGGGCGCTACGGTATTTTTATTGTATGTTTGTGCGGTGTAAGTGCTTTGATTTCCGGCGGCATCGACCTGATTTACAGAAATCGTGATTGAGCCATCCGCATAACTTGAAAGATTCATGACTTGCTGCCAAGTTCCTGAAGCAGTACAAGTCGTCTGCAAATATCCATATGTTGCCGAGCCAATGTTGACCGTGGCTCCAGCCTCGCACCCCCCACTGAACGAAAGAGCAGTGTAATTTGTAAGGTTGATCGCAGTACCAGCAGTTGGATGAGTGATAGTGGGAATGGCAGGTGTAACAGTGTCTTTAATAAAAGAGAAACCAGTGGTAGAGCTGACATTTCCCGCGGCATCTGTTGCAGACATCGAAAAGGCCAGGGTGCCTTGAGGGTAATTACTTAAATTTAGACTTTGAGTGTAGGTCGAAGCGGCGGTGCAAACCCCGGAAAGTGTTTCGACTGAACTTTGAATTCTTACGGTAGAGTTTGTCTCACACGAGATCGTCAAACTTGTCTGTAAATTCGAAGTAGCATTGAAAATTGTACCGGAAGCCGGAGAGCTTAAAGTCGGCGCGATCGGGGCAATATTGTCGTGAGTGATTTGCTGTTGAATACAGGCCGTTTCGTTTAAGGCCGCATCACGATACTTGACGTAGATCGTGTTCACGTCGTTAAGGTGCAGGAGTGTATAAGCTATTGTTGAGGCATAAGTTTGCCAAGCACCGTCCGCATCGCAAGAGGTTTGGCTGATATAAGCTTGAGTGGCTCCATCGCTGGCCAAGTGTAAAGTCACATCAGCATTTGTCGTATAAGTGCCGCCGTTGTTGATTGTAAATGAGTTATTTTCTGGAGCTATCGTATCTATTTCCAAAACTGATGATGTCGCCGCATCCGAAGCATCTTGCCATTGACCTGTTGAGGAGATTTTTCCAATAGCACATACGACATAAGAGCCATCATGAGATGGAGTAAATTCTAAAACTCCTGTGGCACTTTCAGTAGCGCTACTGAAGTCCGTTTGCGAACAACTTTGAGTTGCATTAATCAAAATCATCTTAAACGCAGAAAATCCAGAGCCATAAGCCTTTACTGATTTTTGGCTTAAGTCGTTGCTGGGATTTGCTGGAGGAATGAAACTATCGAAGACAACTTTGTCGCTGGCGAGGTTGTTCCTCAATATGGCAACCTTCGGAACTACGTTGGTGCAACCAACAATTCCGAACCCCACGATCATCCCGATCGCGGAAGCTAACCTGCCGCTCAGTTTCCCCTTAAACATACTTAATCAATCGGCTTTTTATTTAGCAAGCTCGAGCGGAAAACTGCCTTAAATACATATTAATTTGTTTATTCTCTTTTTGAGATTCTCGGTGCTGTTTTCTTAGTGCGATAGTAAAACAATTGAGGATGTATAAACGAATAAAAGAGTTTATGGCAGTAAATAGGCCATGATGATCCACGAATATTTCGATTGTCAATTTTCAAATAAAAAAGCCTTCCGGTTTTAGGAAGGCTTTTTAGAGCACAATCGATTATTCAGACGGGTCTTTCTTTTTTGAGTCGGCTTTCTCGTCGGAACTTTCGGAATACTCGACGACATTGACGGTGCGCTCTTTTTTTATCTGCTGAAGGCGAGAATTAATTTCTTCTGCAAGCTCTTCCAGATGTTTGAACTCGTCCCCTGTGCGAAGCTTTAGAGGTTTTGCAGTGCCGGTTAAAGCTTCATCCAAGAATCGTTCAAAGGCATACAACGGACCCGCGATACGGTGAGAAATCAAACGACCAACAGCGAACAAGATCGCACAAAATGCGACACAGATTACAGTGAAGGTGATGACGAATGGAACCAGGAACTTATTCATTAAGAAAAGGTTGTTACCAACAAGTTCTTGAATCGTCACGCGCAAGTATGTGTACGAGAAGACCAGACTGATCAACGTTAAACTTAAGCCCACAGCCATCAACATGAAGCAGTATTTAAGCTGGAAGCTCATATTGACCCAATATTGCTTGCGCACATTGTTTTCGGGCCACAGCAATTCACCTTCGCGAATGATCGCGTATACAATAAGGCCATAACCGACCCACTGAAGGGCATCGGCCATGTTAAATGCGGGACTTGAAAGTGACGGAGTTCCCACCACGATGAAGTCCACGACGTAACCCCACAGGATACGATCCGTGACGTTACCGATAATTCCGCCAATCAAAATAGAAAGACCTGAACGTAATGTCAGGGACTTGATGGGAAGCAGGTATTGAATCAACGCGTAGGTGCAAAGAAGAAATGCGCCGCCTGTTGAAAGGGACACAATTCTCAACACGCTTGGTAAATCAGAAAACAGGCCTAGCATTGCGCCGTGATTGTGGTGCAATACGAAATGGAGTGGGCCAATTGAAACAATTTGTTTTAAGTTTGCTGCCCACATTTTGGTGACGCGGTCCACGAACCAGGTTGCCAGAAGAGGAAGAATCACGATGAGCCATTCGCGTTTTTTCATGCTCTAAAGTCTATCAAGGGCGTCCTTTTCTTGCGAACTGAATCTTGCGAACCGGATTTCCAATCGATACCATCGTCTAGCAGAGGTAATCACATGAGATTTTTGATTCTTACGACAGCCGTGATATGGGTGCTTAATGCCCAAGCAAATGTTGAACCTAAAAATATTGAAAGCGAGCTGCAAAGCCTCGCGAAAAAACAAGGGGTCCAGCTTAAAGATTTAGCGATGTATGCCACTATCGGCGAAGGCGAAGGGCTTAAAACTATCATTGATGTGAACTCAAAGGCGAAGATGATTCCGGCATCCATTTCAAAAATTGCCACAGCCTCTGCGGTTCTTGCTAATTTCCCACCGGGATTTAAGTTCAAAACTCAGTTACTAGGCAATGGTGAAATCAAGAATGGTGTTCTTAAGGGCAATTTGTATTTGAAGGGTGGTGGAGACCCCTCTTTTGTCTCTGAAAACATGTGGTTTTTGGTGAATGCGTTTTTGCGCAGCCAAGTTAAAAAAATCGAGGGTGATATCATCGTTGATGATTCACTATTTGATAAAGTTCGTTACGATATCAGTCGCCAGAAAGAACGTGTCGATCATGCATATGATGCTCCGGTCGGAGCGATGTCTTTCAATTGGAACTCGGTCAACATTTTCGTACGCCCTGGGCAGGTAGGGCATGAGGCAAAAGTCTTTATTGATCCTGAAAATGATTATGTGCGTTTGGTGAACAAAGCAAAGACCACTTCCGGCACTGACAACAAATTGATCGCGGATCGCCAGGAGGATTCGAAATTTGATGGCGACGTTATCCATGTCAGTGGAAGTATTGGACATAACTACAAGGAAGTTCCCATTTATAGAAATGTCACTCAGCCAGACCTTTGGGCGGGTTACAATTTGCGATCTTTCTTAGCTCAACGTGGAGTTCAAGTAACCGGTTCAATCAAAAATGGTGTCACACCAGAGAAGGCCGAAGTTCTCGGTGAATGCGATAGCAAAGCCATCGAACAAATTTTGGCCGACATGAATAAGTTCTCGAACAACTATGTCGCAGAAATGCTGACTAAAAACTTAGGAGCATTGAGAAAACAAAAGAGTGCCAGCCTCGCTGATGGTGTGGTTCTGATCAATGAGCACTTAAAAAGTCTCGCCCTTCCCGAAGATCAATACCACATTGAAAGTCCGTCAGGTCTCACTCGACAAAACAAAATGTCTTCTTTTGCGATGTGGAAAATCCTACAGCACCTCAGGAATGACTTTAGAGTCCAGCCTGAGTTTCTCACCTCTTTACCAATTGCGGGCATTGATGGGACACTCAAAAAGAGAATGAAGGATTCCCCTGCAGAAAGATGGGTGCGCGCCAAAACGGGATACATCAGCAATGTTGTGTCTTTGGCGGGTTATGCCGGTTTAGAAGACGGGCGAGTTGTGACTTTTACTTTTATGTACAATGGTTCTACGGATGAAACAAAAGTCCGTCAGTTTTTTGATAAATTGCTTATCTTCTTAGTAAAATAAGCCGAATGAGATCCATGATGGGAGCACGTTCGATGAAGTTAATGAGTGTCTCAATTTTAAGCGCTGTGCTTTGCGGTTCTTTAGTCGCAAAAGCTGATGGTAAAGCCACTGCGACAGCTGTGGCTGAAAAAGCACCGATGGTGGTTGCTCCGGAGGCTGCAGCAGTGACAGAAGCAACAGCAGCCAGTGTTCCTGCTCCAACCACAGCATTGGGTTCAAGTGGTATTGCGGCTCAGGTTGTTCCGCAAGTGGCCCCTGTAATGTCTGCGGACAGCCGCATGTGGAAGGCTCCAAATTTCAGTAATCAAAAAGATGCTTTGGGATATTTTAATGGTGCTTTCGCCGTTCCTAAAGGAATGGAAAAGCAAGTTCAATTTTGGGTAGATATCTATTCTAAATACACGACTGAACAGGGCGTTATCCATGACCAGGACAGCGTTGAAACTGTTTATCAAGTTGTTGACCTTAAAGGTCTGAAAACAGATCGCGAGAAGCAAAAGAAGGTCGATCAAGTGAAGAAAGAAATCGCTCTTCGCTTGAAGATGGATAAGAACCAGGCGTCTCGTTTGCGTTTTCAGTTAGGTCAAAAAGACCGTATGCAAACTGCGATCTTCTATTCAGGTCGCTATCTTGAAGATATGGAAAAAATTTTCCGTGAAGCCAAGCTTCCGGCGGAGTTGACTCGTCTTGCTTTCGTTGAAAGCTCTTTCAATATCATGGCTCGCTCTAAAGTGGGGGCCAGCGGCATTTGGCAGATCATGCCTTACACGGCTCGTCCTTATAAAATGATCTCTTCAAGTGTAGATAAGCGCAATCACCCTTTAGAGGCGACTAAATTGGCTGCGAAACTTCTTCGCAACAACTACAACATGCTCGAATCATGGCCCCTGGCCGTGACCGGTTATAATCACGGTCCGACAGGTGTGAAGAAAATGACGACGGAATATAAAACCAAAGACCTAGGTCATTTGATCGAAAATGTAGATTCACGTAAAAGCTTCGGCTTTGCCTCTAGAAATTTCTACGCCTGCTTCTTAGCGGCGTTGGAAGTCGAAAAGAACGCCAACGTGTATTTCGGCTCAGTTCTTTGGTCAAAGCCCTTGGATTCGCAGGATTTAAAATTGCCAGTGTCGGTAAAATATCATGACCTTGTGAAATGGTTTGATGGTGATAAAGAAAAAGCGGCCATTTATAATCCGCATCTAACAACATTGGTGACTAAACGTGGTTACTCGATTCCGGCTCGCACTGTTGTATCGATTCCAAAAGATAAATACAACATCGCGCTGATCTCTCTCGCGCATAAAGAGCGTAACGTCGCTTCGGCACGTCGTTAAGAAGGATCTAATATAAAAACGAAAAAACCCGCTGCAAAGAGCGGGTTTTTTATTTTAGGAACTCACTGCGGAATTCCTGGTCGAAAAAAGGGAGTTCTTAGATGAAATCGCCTTTTCCGTATGTCGTTGTTTTATTTTCTACAGAAGCTGTCTGTGGAATATCCAGGTACTTATAGAACATCTGAGTGATTTCATTCAAAACAGAAGAGTCGTTGATATAGTTTGGATTATCAATAGCCATTGTATTCACAAGGCCGATGAACGCATTCACTATAACATAAGAAACCTTATCCATATCTTTTCCAGGAATTTGCGGAAGATTGTATCTTACGACCTCTTGGAAGAAGCGGATGAAGTCAGAAACATAAGCAGCTTCTGCCACGTAATATTGAATCGTCGTTAATTTTGCGCGCAATTCGTAGTTGCGACGGCAAATTTCGAAAGACAGTTCAATCATTGCTTTCACGCGTTGTTCGGGCGGCAGGGGAGAAATCGCGCGCATTTTTTCAGACATAAGGCGCTTGTCTTCCTCCATCAAATTTTTCACAACAGCCTGAACAACAGATTCTTTATTGCCGAAGAATTGATAAAGGGAACCAATGCTTACGCCAGCTTCTTTGGCGATTTTATCAGTCGTAATTGAATAGAAACCTTCGGAAACCAAAAGACGAGAGCACGCATCTAAAATTGTGGCTACAGTTTGGCGAGAACGTTCTTGAGTTGGAGCTTTTACGATAATTTTGGTCTTCTTTGTCTTTTCTTTTTCCATAGACTGAATCATGTCAATGATTCTCCCTTTCTTGGGACCTGGTCCCCTGAGGCCAGATTAGGGGTCAATCGACATGTACGCAAGTCTGGTTTTTTACAGATCTGTAATGAACTAGACCAAAGTCTTACTGCAGTTCGGAGGCACAATATTGCTGGGCACGTTGAGCATTGGCTGGATAAGCCATGTGTTTCGCGAAGACTTTGCACTCTTTTTCAGTGATTGATTTGTTGAAGCGGCGAATGCATTCCCATCGAGCTTCATCACCTGAATCAGCATACTCCATAGCTTTAGAGATAGTCAGGCATTCTTTTACATTTAATTGATGGCGAAGATCATACAGACACACCGAGCGAGCTTCTTCGGCATTCGTTGAATACTCCATCGAGTTTGCAATCGTCAGACATTGAGAGACATTGATTTCGTTTTTCTTTTGCTTCAGGCAATTCATCCGCAAGTCATCGCGTTGATCCATTGCAAGCTTTGCTTTGCGAGAGACCTGGCAAAGAGCTGAACCTTTAGAAGCCCCAGTCGATGCCTCAGCACCTTGTGCCCAGGATGTGCTTCTCATCAAAGTCATAAGAGTTAGAACTGCCAAAACGATTCTCAGCCAACGTGTTTCCATCGTATCTCCGCGCCTGCAAGAGTTGCAAAGTCAGCGCCTCGCAAAAGTACGCTAATTTTTAGATCGCGCCAATCAAGTGTTTATAATTTTGACAGGGAACAAAATAGGTCGGGCCCAATTTGGAACTTAATAGCCTTAACAAAAAAATGACCATTATTTTATGTTTAGTACGCTTTTTAAAAGATTTTTATGGAATCTATTCAGTTCTATTTTGTGAAGCCGAAAGGTAGGCCGTTCAAAACAAACAAACTCAACAAGAGGAGACATCTATGTTCGCAAAAAATATTTCGCGCATGTTCTTGGGAGCTCTTACTTTAGCCTCACTAGCAGCTTGTAACGACTCATCAAATTCATCTTCTTCAATCGTCAGCAAAGCCACAGTGTCTGCTGCGGTTCAAAACGGTGATGTTTATGTGAATGTTGCCACTTCATTCAAGTCATCAAACGTGACAATGGTTGCGGTTCAATGGCCAGTCTACAATCCAAACAACCCTTCTCAACAAATTGGTGCTGTCACAGTTTCTCAAGGTGCGACGACAACTGATATCACGTTGGGCTTGGATGTATCTGCAGTAGTGCATGTATCTGGTTTGAATCCGGAGACAACACTTCCAAACGGTTTGCCATTCCCGGCTTCAGGTGTGACTGCAAAATGGTATTCTTTGCCATTGGGTAACAGCAAAACTTCTAAATTGTACGTAAACATTGATACAACATCTTCTCAATATGTTGTTGGTTATGCATTGACTTCAGACTCTTTGAGCTCAGGCGTGATTGCAAACGTGTTCTTCCCATTCACGGCTAACGGTGTAACTGGTTACGGTGGTATCTTCAGCGGCACTAAACCTGGTACTAGCGGTGTAGCAGTATTTGCGGATGTAAGCAGTGCTGTTAAGGCAGTAACTCCATCTTTCACAGCTGCTAAAGTTGCGAAAGTTAAGTTCGAGGACCACACTCCAGCTCTTAAGAAAGTTCCAGTTTACAATCGCTTGATGAAGCTTGATGCTGAAAAAGCAACAATCTATTTACACTAGTAAGTTGTAGGAACGAGAAAAGGACCCGTGAGGGTCCTTTTCTTTTTTGATTACCAACGAATCGGTTCCGGTTCGATATCGACACCGAATCTATTTTTCACATCGGCACAAACTTCAGTTGCCAGTTTCCAAACATCTTCTGCTGAAGCGCCGCCATGGTTCACAAGAACCAAAGCTTGTTTTTCATACATGCCCACCGGCCCAAGTTTCTTGCCCTTCCAGCCACATTGATCGATCAACCATCCCGCAGCCAACTTATGTTTTCCATCCGTCGCGGGGAAAGTAACAAGAGCAGGATACTGCTTTAACAGTTCATCTTTTTGAGAGGATGGCACGATGGGATTTTTAAAGAAGCTTCCCGCATTGCCAATTTTCTTTGGGTCGGGGAGTTTGCTTGTACGAATCGCAATCACGGCCTTGGAAATATTCTCTGGATTTTCATCAAGACCTTGGCGGTCTAACTCTTTTTGAATGTCGCCGTATTCAAGATGCAGCTTTACTTTTTTAGGAAGGCGGAATGTGACATCCCAGATCAAATATTTTCCTGCACCTTCTTGCTTAAAGAAACTGTCGCGATACGAGAATTTGCACTCCTCGTTGCTGAAGGTTTTAAGCTCGCCGGTTTTAAGATCAATACCAGTGACCTCGAACAAACTGTCTTTCACTTCCACACCATAAGCACCGATATTCTGAATTGGTGCTGCACCCACAGTCCCTGGAATCAAAGACAGATTTTCTAAGCCGTGATAACCGTGCTGTAAGGTCCACTGTACGAACTCGTCCCAAACCTCACCGGCTTGAGCCTTCACATACCAGTAGTCAGAATCTTCTTGAATCAACTCGCGGCCCTTATTGGCCACTTTGATCACCAGGCCTTTGATTTGTTCGGGCAAAACAAGATTGCTGCCACCGCCAAGGATATGCCATTTTTCATTCTTTACACTTTCATTTTGAATCAAGTTATGAAGATCAATGATGTTGTGCAATTCCGTATAAAGATTCGCGGAAGAGCGCAGGCCTAGAGTATTATAAGATGATAAATCGACATTAGTGTGGAGCTGCATGCTCCATTTATATTAGAAGGCGCCCGCTTTGGCCATCATTCTTTCTAGGACTTCGTCTTTGTTAATGAAGCAAATGCCAAGTCCCATACCGCTGGCCCAAATAACTTCGGCCGCGATATTATATGTTTTCTTCAAAGAATCTAACGTGACTGTAAGGTTTAGAAGATCGCCTTTCTGCGGGACGTAATCCCCGTCAGAAACTTCGAGGAAGGCGCCGGTCTGGGACAGGTTGCGAAGGTGAGCGCCAAGAACACCGATGTGTCCGTAGACTTCGATGTGCGCTTTCTCTTTTGTCTGAAATCTCTTCGCTGTGTCCATCAGATCTCCGAGCTACATCTTTATTCTCGGAAAAAATATCGCGTTCTCTGAGTGAAAAAAGCAGAGATCTCAAATTGAGACTCAATTCTAGACCTTAGCTTCGGATGTATGTCAGAAACGAAAAAGGAATAGGCGTTTCCACATCACGACGTGCGACTAACTTGAAAACTTTTTCGTCGATTTCTGGATAATGAGTGTCGCCGTGAAACTCGCGATGAACAAGTGTTAGATAGATTTTGTCCGTCAGATTTTTTTCGAGCGATTGTTTATAAATCTCTCCGCCGCCGATGATGAAGACTTCGTCGCCCCACTTTGCAGTCAATGGCTTTGCGTGAGCGACGGCTTCTTCAAGGCTTGCGACGAAAACCACAGGGCTCGTCTCTGGGGCGTTGAAAGAATGCTCTGAAGGGTTGCGTGTGATCACAATATGATAACGATTGGGGAGGGCACGACCGTTGAAAGAATCAAAGGTCTTTCTTCCCATAATCATGATGTGACCTTTCGTAGTGTCTTTGAAAAACTTCATGTCCTCGGCCAAATTCCAAGGAGGAATATCCCCCTTATTGCCGATCACACGATTTTCAGAGCACGCCACGACATGGGTCAAAATCATACGGCCACCTCAGCCTTAATTGCTGGATGCGGATCATAACCCACGATTTCGATATCTTCGTATTTAAAGTCGAAGATGTTTTTCACATCTGGATTCAATTTCAATTGCGGAAGGGGTCGGAAGTCGCGAGTCAACTGCAACTGCGCTTGTTCCAAGTGATTCGAATACAAGTGTGCATCGCCCAGAGTGTGAATAAAATCACCGACGCCAAGACCGCAAACTTGCGCCACCATGTGAGTCAATAGTGCATAGCTTGCGATATTGAATGGTACTCCTAAGAAAATATCCGCACTTCTTTGATAAAGCTGACAAGAAAGCTTTCCGTTGGCTACATAGAACTGGAAGAAAGCATGGCAAGGTGGCAAAGCCATTTTATCGACATCACCAGGATTGAAAGCGATCACTAACAAACGACGAGAATCAGGATTTTTCTTAATCTGTTCAATCACGTTGGTAATTTGATCAATCGTGCGACCATCAGCCGTTTCCCACGAACGCCATTGTTTACCATACACCGGACCTAAATTGCCATTTTCATCAGCCCACTCATCCCAGATCGTGACTTTGTTTTCTTTGAGATAGCTGATATTTGTTTCACCTTTCAAGAACCACAAAAGTTCATGAAAGATAGAACGTGTATGAAGTTTCTTTGTCGTTAAAAGGGGGAAACCCTCTTCAAGGTTGAAGCGAATTTGATAACCGAAGACAGAAATAGTTCCAGTACCAGTACGGTCCTGCTTCCTTGTTCCATTCTCCAAAACAAATTTCATTAAATCGTGATACTGCTTCATTCAACCTCCAAAGGTACGCCGTACCTTTTTGCGATGCTTGGTGTAATTTTATTTCTTGGTCTTCTTTTGTCCATTTGAAAAGTAGTTCCAAATGAAATTACCGCAGGGACCCAACTCTTTTCCTGAATGACGTGAGATATAAAGCTGCGTTTCGATTGGTTTTGCATTGAGTTGTGCAAAAGATTTCTTCTTGATTTCCTCTTTAACCAAATGTTCGGGCATGCGACCCCAGCCTAAGTTTGCCTCAAGGAAGCTTTTCTTAGTCAGATAATCTTGAACAGAAATCACATTGTGAGGGTTCACGATTCCCCCGGAACGATTCGAGCCCTTGAAGGTGCTTGAAAGAATAATTTGTGGATATTTCCCCAGATCATCCGCCGTTGGCTTTTTTATCTTCGCCAAAGGATGGGTTGCTGAACAGACGGGTAGCATATTCACTGCTAGAAGCGGCTGTGTCTGTAGCAAGCCTTTATCATTGAAAACTGTGCCCAGAGCTAGATCCGCGTGATCCTCAATCAACTGTTCATCAAGACTTAGAACATCGTTGATAATTTTGATTTCAGTCTGCGGGAACCTCTGAGTGAACTCCTTGAGCATGTTGATGAGTTGCGGGAGGGGCCACAACATACTCACGGCGATTCTGATTTGGGGCTCGTATCCACGTTTTAAAAATTGGGCTGTTTCTTTCACCTGATCGAATTGGAAGATCAAGTCGTCTGACTTTCTTAGGAAGGCTTTACCTTGCACTGTCAATTCAGGACGGTAGTGCTCGCGATTAAAGATCGCAAATCCGAGTTCATCTTCAAGAGTGCGCACAGCATAGCTCACAGCACTCTGAGCGCGGTGAAGCTCTTGGGAGGCAGCTCGGAAGCTGCCGGTGCGAACGATTGTTTGTAAAACCTGAATTTGGTCTAAAGTCATCTTGGGGTTAGTATATCTAAAAATTAGATCAAGTTAATCAAAAAATTATAATTTTTTTAGATCGTCTAGTTAGGTATATTCTTAGTATTGGAAACGGGACCTGAAAAGAACAATCCCTGAGAATGTTCCTCGGCATGACCGAGCAGAACCGCTTCAACCCCTGATAAAAGGGACTAAGCTAATACCGTAGTTAAAAACGGGGAGGAGGATTTTATGATGTATCACAGAGTATCCGAAGACAGAGGCTTCGCAGAATTCGGAGGTTGGTTGAAATCCTATCACACCTTCTCGTTCTCTGATTACTACGATCCACGCTTTATGGGATTCCGCGATCTTCGAGTGATCAATCAAGATTGGATTGCGAAGGGTTCGGGTTTTCCGACTCATCCACATAATGACATGGAGATCATTACCTATGTTTTGAAAGGACAAGTCGAGCATCGCGATAGTATGGGTAATGTCGGTCAAATCAATGCTGGTGAAATTCAAACAATGCATGCGGGGACAGGTATTCGCCATAGCGAATACAACCCTTCAAAAACTGACGAGCTTCAGCTTTTTCAAATTTGGATTATGCCAGATAAAGCGGGGGCAAAACCTGGGTACACTCAACAGGCTTTCAGTCGTGAAGAAAAATTGAATACTCTTCGTCTGATGGTTTCAAGAGATGGTCGTGAGGACAGTCAGAAGATCAATCAAGATGTGGACTTATATGCGTCAGTTCTTGAGGAGGGAAAGACGTTGGAATTCAAGATCCGTCCCGAGCGAGCAGTGTGGATCCAGTTGGCAGAAGGTGAGATCGAAGTGAATGGTCAAACCTTGAAATCTGGCGATGGCTTGGCGGTTCAAGATGAAGATCTTCTCAAGATCAAAGCCAGTAAAGAAACGGAATTTTTGTTATTCGATCTTCGATAAAAAAAGAGAGTCCACGGACTCTCTTTTTTTCAGATGTTCAAACGATCTATTGGAAGTTTTGAACTTGAGCGATGTATGGAAGATTGCGGTAGTAACCTTGATAATCAAGGCCGTATCCAACAACAAAGTCATTTGGAATTTTGAAACCAACGTGATCCATGTCGCATTTTACCTTCAATGCCTCTGGTTTTTCCAGCAAAGCAATTGTCGTAAGGCTTTTTGGTTTGCGCGACAAGATAGCATTTTTCAAATAGTTCATTGTAAGGCCTGTATCAACGATATCTTCAACAAGAATCACATGCATGCCTTCAACAGGGCTTGCAAGGTCCAATGTGACTTTTACTTCGCCTGATGAAGAAGTGCCGCCATGATAGCTAGCAACGCCAAAGAATTCACAAGTGATGTCAGCATCCATATTGCGGATCAAGTCAGAATAGAACATGAATGAACCCTTCAACACGCAAACAGCGACAACTTTTTCGCCTTTGAATTTTTTTGTCAGAGTAGCACCCAACTCTTTTACTTTTGCCTGAATCTTTTCTTCAGTGATGTAAGGTTTTAGAGTCAAATTAGTCATTGTCATAGGAAGAAGCCTTTCTTAGTCTACACGAAAGAATTGTTCATGATCTCGCCGAAACCGCCGCCACCGGGAACGATATATTGCTTGTCGTTCAAACCGCGTTCTTGATCCCAATATTGGCCTGGAGTCGCATCTAAAACTGCCTGAGGAGACAGGCCACGGTCAAGTCTTAAGGCATAGATTACGACTTCGGGGTGAGCCGCCAGAACATTCTTCAAATATTCCGGCGTCACAATCAAATTAAGGCAGATAAACTTCTTGGCGGGACCTTCAATGTGCTTTTTATAGTGGTTGATAGCGGTCACCATGGTGTTACCCGTCGCACCCATGGGGTCAGGGAAAATCACGTGAGCCCCTTTAACATCTCCGCCAATTTTCATTCCACCGAGGTTGGCCCCCGTCACATGATCTTTGTTGTCTGTCATGCGCGCAGCGAAAATATGATCTTGCCGAACATTTACTGCGGGAAGAGAGAAATGTAGGAAATTGTAACAGATGTGACTGGGATAAGTCCCGGCGCGAGCTAAGTTTACACTGACAGCTTTTTGTGCTTGAGACAGTCGGCTGCCTTTGAGTTTTTGCTCGGGATGCATTTGCGTCATGCGCGTCACTTGCTCGAACTGTTCCTGGTCAAACTCGTTATTCATCGTAAGCGAAATGAGATGAGTGTAAAGAACCTCTACGATGCGATTGATTTCGGGTTGGAAGCAGTCAGGATGGCAAAGTTTAGCAAGAAGACCATTTAAGAAGGGGCTGTCGATGATATGAACCTGAGGCCCATAGTGGTGCCTCATTTCCGATTGAAATTGAGCCATGATGAAATCCTGGTTTGTTACCTAGTTGCTTTTCGAAAACTCAATAAAGATCACAAAATCACTATCACCGGATCTGAACTGTGGCGAGCGTAAAATTTTGTAAATATCAATTGATGTCAATTCGTCGTCATTTTCCAGGAATGATTGTGTCGGCATGACACCAGAAATGAAGAACCCTGTACCCACGCCGATTTCAAAAATAGCCGGGAAGGACTTTCTTTGGATCTCGAAACCACCGGTAGCACCCGGTTCGCGCCACGTGCGTTGAATCTCCAGGTTCCCGCGAAGATTATTACTGTCCAAATCGTTCAATTCAAAGAACGTCGTCAATCCAATTTCAACTGATGGATTCGCTCGATCTTTTAGGCCATAAAACCATTGTAGAGTTTTTGATGAGTCCAATGGCTTGTCTTCGCGATGAAGAATTTTAACATTGGCGTTAGTGACTCTCTTATCAACAGCCGGAAGGATTCCTGCGGTGTAGTCTTTAAATGACATGAACTGACCTGTGGCTTGGCTCGCCTCATAAATATTTGCCAGCACCGAGCGCGGTACTTCCGCATAATATACAATCAGATGGGGAGCTAGAGTCTTCGCCAGGCCGCGAGTTTCCTTCGGAGTCACTTTAACATCTGCCGCTTTCGTGGGAGCTTCCTTCGAAGCTGATTCAGTGGTTTCCGGCGGTGGGGGCGTTGGGGTATTTTGCGCAACCATGGGTGGCGGCGGAGGTGGTGGGTTTAACTCTGATGAATTGATTTGTATGGAGGATTTTAAATACGTTACGCGCTGTTGGATGTTCTCTTGGCCACGTTGATAAATGAAGACTCCAAGGATAGAGGCCACGACAAGTAACAAACCTAATTGAACAAGAACGTTGTTGAAAAATCTTTTGAAGAAAGGAACTTCCGGCGCCTTGAAGCTTTCCATATCAACGCCACATTGAGCGCAATATTTATCTTTAGGTTGTTGAAAGCCACAACGCGGGCATTTAATCAGCATCGAAATTTAAATCCTTTAAAAATCTTTCGCCAAAAATTTGTCTAATTAGAGACAGCTTCTTAATTCAGGATAAGGGAAAGCTACTTGACGCTCAATGGAATAATTCATACCTTGAAAATTCCACGGGAATTCCATTACAGCGAAAGTTTCATCATGAAAAAGTACAAACCAAAATCAGGCGAAAAAATAGAGCGACACGAAGAGATCATCCCGCCTAAGGTCGAGCTTCCGATTGAATTTTCGAAGGAACATTATCCCGTTCTGCTGCAAGAAGTGATTGCTGCCTTTCATCCTTATCGCACTCACGCTGATGTCAGATATTTCGACGGGACCTTTGGCCGGGGTGGTCACTATATGGCGATGAAGCACGTGGTTCCCCAGATGAAAGCCACGGTCATGGACCAAGATCTAGCTGCAGTCAATTATGCGAAAACCCGTTTCAAGACGGAAGTCGAGAAAGGGGAGCTTGAGGTAATTCATGGAAATTTCTCGCAGTTTTCAGATCATAATTTAAAAAACTTTGATATGATGCTCTTAGATCTAGGTGTGAGCTCTCCGCAATTGGACCAGGCAGAGCGAGGCTTTAGTTTTTATCACGATGGCCCCCTGGATATGCGAATGAATCAGCAACAAGGTTTGACGGCTGAGGTGCTTGTGAATACGGCAACAGAGGACGATCTCATTCGAATCTTCAAAGAGTACGGCGAAGTCCATCGCCCATCTCGTGTTGTACGTGCGATCGTGAATGATCGCAAAACAAAGGCATTTCAATCTACATCTCAACTTGCTGGTTTGATCGAGCGCGTGGATGGATGGCAAGTAAAAGGTCATCATCCTGCGACGAAGTATTTCATGGCTCTGCGTTTGGCAGTGAATTCAGAGCTTGAAGTGGTTGGTGAAGCGTTGCCGGCGATGATGAAGGCATTGAAGCCTGGTGGTCGTTTGGCTGTGATTACTTTCCACTCGTTAGAAGATCGTATCGTTAAAAATATCTTCCGAGATGCAGAAGCTTTGGGAAGACCTGTTTATAAAAAAGTCATAGTCCCATCTCAGGAAGAGCTGGATATGAACTCTCGCTCGCGCAGTGCGAAGTTGAGAGTTTTCGAGAGGAGTGCTCAGGATGAGCTCAGAGAACTTTAGGCAACTAAAACCTTTCTTCAGTATTTTGCTTATCATTTTCACGCTGTTTTCAATCGTCTTCCTGCAAATGGAAGAACGTCGCATGGGTTACAGCGTTTTGAAATTAACCCGCGAGCACAAAAAAGTTTTGGAAGAGCGTCGTGTGAAAGAAATCGCACTGGCGAAGATCACGCGTCCGCAATTGCTTGAGCACGTCGCCCAGCAAAAATTCACTTTAAAAAAGGTTCAGGCCAATCAGATCATTCATCTGACGGGTGTTGTTGAATCAACAGTTTCTAAAGATACAGAAAAAGTCGTTAGTAAAGTTGCCAAAAAGGATCTGTAGTTTTGAAATCACGTATTGTCTTTATCTTCGTAGGTATTTTGCTTCTATGGTCCATGCTTATGATGCGTGCTGCGTATTTGCAGTTCTTGCCGAATGATCGTTTGAATGCGCTTCAAAATCGTCAGTTTAAAACAAAGATCACGCTTCAGGCTCGTCGGGGCGCGATTGTAGATCGCAATGGTCGCGATCTTGCGATGTCCGCAACCGCTTATTCTTTGTATGCAGATCCGAAGCTTTTGGAGAATCGCAAAGTTTTGGCTCGGAAGATTGCAAAAGTTTTGAATCAAAGCCCTGAGGCAGTGTATTCAAAGATCAAAGACGGGTCGCGCCGATTTGTGTGGATTCAGCGTTTGATCGAACAGGACAAAGCTGACGAAATAAAATCCTGGGACATTCGCGGTCTTTCCTTCGTAGAAGAATGGCGCCGCGTTTACCCAAATGAAACTTTGCTTGCGCAAACTTTGGGTTTCCTAGGAATTGAAGGGCAAGGTCTTGAAGGTTTGGAGCTTGGTTACGATCAAGCGCTTCGCGGAAATCAAAAGAAAGTCATCATTAAACGCGACGCTCGTGGCAGACCATTGATTAATGATGGCTTGATGTTCACCGAAAATCCTGACGGTAATGAATTGAAGCTGACAATAGATTCAGATCTTCAATACACGTTGGAAAGCGAATTGCAAAATGCGGTGACAACATTCGATGCGGATCATGCGGTGGGTATTGTTCTTGATGCGAAGACCTCAGAGATCCTTGCGATGTCGTCGGCACCGTCTTTCGACGTCAATAAAGCGATGACAACACCTTCAAATTATCGTCGCAATAAAGTTGTGACAGATGGTTTTGAGCCAGGTTCAACAATGAAGGCTTTGGTCATTGCAGGGGCCCTTCGCGACGGCACGGTTCAGCCTAATACAAAGTTTTTCTGTGAAAACGGAAGTTATAAAGTTGGCGATAAAATCATCCGCGAAGCTGAAACAAAAGAGAAATTCGGTGATCTGACTGTCGGGGAAATTTTGGCTGTTTCATCCAATATCGGAACGACGAAAATCGCTTTCAAGATGGGAGCGGACCGTCTTCGCCAAGATCTTCTTGATTTTGGCTTCGGTCAAAAATTAGGGATCGATCTTCCCGGCGAAGCGCGCGGTATGGTGCAGGCTTTGCCATGGCGCCCTCACTTGCTAAGTAATATTTCATTCGGCCAGGGTGTGGCTGTGACTCCGCTGCAAATTGCAAATGCCTATGCGGCCATTGCAAATGGCGGTGTTTTAAATACACCATTCATTGTCCAGTCTGTGCGTGATTCTGAAACAGGTGAAACAACAGAAACAAAAGTAAAGCCGATCCGCCGTGTGTTGACGGCAGAGCAAGCTGCGCAAATGCGTGCGATGCTTTTGGGGGTAACGACCTTGAAAATCGGAACAGGTGCGAATGCACGTGTTGATGGTTTCATGGTTGCCGGTAAAACCGGGACTGCACAAAAAGTAAATCCAAATGGTCGTGGTTATCTCAAGGGCGCTTATATTTCCAGTTTCGCTGGATTTATTCCTGCCAACGATCCTAAGTTTGTGATCTATGTGGCAGTAGATTCGCCACGTAAAGCGTATTACGGCGCAACGGTGGCAGCTCCTTTGTTTGCGAGAATTGCTTCTTATGCAGTTCGCAAAGAAGGTATCGCACCTTTGATGTTGGGGGATGAGCGCACAGTGAATCCGAAAACAAAGAAAGCTCCATTAGTGATTCCAAAGATTGTGAAATCGGAGCCGGCTAAACCAGTTCTGACAGCGGCAGAGTTGGATCAGGCTACTGCCATGAAAACTGGAGATAGCGTTCCGAACTTGATGAATCTTTCCACTCGCGAAGTGCTTCGTCGAATCAGCGGTCAAGATATTAAAGTCAAATTTGTAGGACAGGGGATAGTTTCTGAGGTCCTTCCCTCGGTCGGCTCGCAACTGCCAGCCGATAAGAACATTACTGTGATTTTGAAATAAAAAAAAGGGAAGCCAGGCTTCCCTTTTTTTATATTAGATTTTGAAAACCACGAAATGATTTCCTACTTCGCAGTGCAAGCTTTCAAAGTAATCGAAATGATTTTGCCCGAGCCTGTGAGTCTCATATTCACCGTACAAGTTTGATTTGCGAACCCCATGATCGCAGCATAGTCACCTTGAGCACTTAGAAGTTCAATGTTTGAATCGGTCAAGTCGTTGCAAATTTGTTCTGCCGAACGGCCAACATAAGTGTAATCGAATGGGCCGAAGTTACCGGTTTCCATCAAAGACAAATAAGAAACACCGTATTTCAAAGCCAATGGAAGCTGATCAACACAAGAAGATGCTTGAGCAGAAACACCAGAAAAACTAAGACCCGCGATAACTAAAGCCAAAATCTTTTTCATAAATCCCCCATATGAAATTTGGAATGGGCCACTCATACCGAACTTTTAGAGAAAAGGAAAAGGGAAAGCAGCCCAGGCTA
The DNA here is from genome assembly GCF_036384735.1 of Bdellovibrio sp. GTDB lineage: Bacteria > Bdellovibrionota > Bdellovibrionia > Bdellovibrionales > Bdellovibrionaceae > Bdellovibrio. The sequence goes on from NZ_DASVLT010000007.1 coordinate 221,289, forward strand.
AAATTAAAATATTAGGGCATCAAAATGGCAGTTTTGCGGGTTTAAAGACTTACTGTCTAAAGCTTGGTCAGTGGGACATGGACAAAAAACGGTCAGCCTTGGAAAAAAAGAAAAGGCTTTCTGATATTTCCGCAAGAGGTGAGGGCATTTGTCTATTTCTATCGAGGCCGTGATATAGTGCCGCATCTTTAAAAACGGAGGATTTCATGAAATCAGTTCTTGGTCTTTTGGTGGCTTGTGTGACGATGGTTTCTCTTCAGGCGCGTGCAGACTTGTTCGATGCTCCAGAGAGTATTCAAACCTCTATTCCTGGCGCTGTGATTACTGAAGCCGGTGACGAAATTATTCTGACTATTGAAGGTAACGACGTTCAATCGCTCCAACAACTACACCAGATCTTTGCGAAAGCATTGAAATTGCCTGCGACATACGGCAAAAATTTTGATGCTCTTTATGATGTCTTGACTGATGAAACCCTTGTTTCAAAACGTCTTGATATCGGTGTTATCGGCGGTGAAGCTTTGAAGCAAAACATTGGTGCTAAAAACGTCCAAAAACTTATTGATGTTTTGAACGACGCTTATGAGGCAGATCCAATGCACTTAAGCTCGATTTACTGGCAATAATTTAAGCCGCTGGCTAAGAATAAAAAAGGGCGCTTTCTAGCGCCCTTTTTTAGTTTTGACCATTGATGTATTCGCCAATCTTCGTCAGAACTTGTGCGGGAATTTCGTGGCCTCCGCGGAAACTCATCAGGGAGCCTTTCATCCCATTTTGAGTTAAAAGAGTTTCTAATTTCTGTGCTTGTTTAAATCCTAAAACCTGATCTGCTTCCCCATGGCTTTGGAAGAACTTTTCGCCAGCGCGATTTGGAATTAAAGCTTTTAATTTATCCTGATTTACCAAAGTTCCAGACATAATGACTAGGCCTTTTGGTGTTTCAGGGGCGCGCATATACAGCTCTGTCGCAAGCATCGCGCCCTGGCTGAATCCGCCTAAGATAATTTGATTCCAAGGAACTCGCATTTGACGAATCATTTCAAAAGCTGCATCGATAGCTTTCTCCATTCCTTTCGGCGCTTCATTTGAAAAGTCACGATGAGTGCCGGTCTCCATTGCCCGTTGAATTTCCATCATGTCGATATTCCACCACGCGCGACCCATCCACGCGGGACCAATAGGAACTTCCAAAGGACCATTCGGGAAAAGCCAGTTGTAAGTTTTCTTCGTAGAAATCATTTCGCCCAAAGGACGCAGGTCGTTGCAGTCTGCTCCATAGCCATGGAATAGAATGACCCAGGGCGCATTGTCGTCTTGATTAATTTCTTCGCAATGTATTTTTCCGAGTTGTCTCATAATGGCTTCATACTATACTGGGCAGTATGAATCTACAGCATCTTTTTTCTGCCTTACCCGGGGTTCCGAGCGATATCTTTTCTCACTTACAGGTGACGGGACTTTTTAATGATGCTCGTAAGGTGATTCCTGATTCAGTTTTTGTCGCCATTCGTGGCGTCAAAGTCGATGGACACAGTTTTATTCCTGATGCCATCGCTAAAGGAGTTCTTGCGTTAGTTGTTGAAGATAAATCCCTAGTTCCCGCAAGTTTCGATGGTGTTGTTCTGCAAGTTCCCAGCAGTCGTGAAGCCCTGGATCTTTTGGCATCACGCTACTATGCAGATCCTGGCCAAGAACTTTTTTGCGTAGGTGTCACGGGAACCAATGGAAAAACCTCTGTGACATATATGACCGAGGCTATTTTGAATCACGGTCAAATTTCGACAGGAGTTATCGGAACCGTAAACCATCATTTGGGAAATAAAGTATGGGCATCCGATATGACGACTCCCGATCCTATCTTCTTACAAAAGCGTTTGCGTGAGTTTCGGGATGAAGGCGCGAGAGCCGTGGCAATGGAAGTTTCCTCTCACGCCTTGGATCAACATCGTGTCGATAGCGTACCTTTCAATACAGTGATCTTTACAAATCTGACTCGTGATCATTTGGATTATCATCAGACGATGGAGAACTATCTTGAGGCAAAACAAAAGCTTTTCACGGACCTCATGTGGAAGACCACAAAAAGTCCGTGCTTTGCCATCATTAACACTGACGACAAATATGGTCGTCGCTTGAAAGTGGCAGAACCCGCAAATCTTTGGACTTACGGTTCAAAGGATGCTGACTTTAGATTTAAAATCAAACGGATGGATTTTGCGCTGACTCATTTTGAAATTACAACACCTGTAGGTGTGGGTGAAGTTCATTTGCCGATGTCGGGAACTCATAACGTGATGAATGCGTTGGCGGCTATTGCGGCAGGGATGTCGGCAGGAATGCCGTTGTCTTTGTGTTGTGAAGCTTTGTCTTCATTTACCGGAGTGCCGGGACGCTTGCAATCCGTACCGAATAATAAAAATGTCTCGGTCTTTGTTGATTACGCGCATTCCCCTGATGCTTTAGAGAATGTGTTAACGGCCTTGAATAAGGTCCGCGAAAATCTTCAATCGTCTGCGCGAATTTGGACTATCTTCGGGTGCGGTGGAGATCGCGACAAAGGCAAACGTCCTTTGATGGCCGAGATGGCTTTGAAATATTCAGATGAGGTGGTGGTCACGTCGGATAATCCCCGCACAGAAGATCCGCAGGCCATCATCAAAGATATTATGGTCGGAGTAAAATCCCAAGATAAGACTCATGTGATCGTCGATCGCAAAGAGGCCATTTTTGAAACACTTAAAAAAGTAAATGAAGGCGACGTCGTTCTGATCGCCGGTAAAGGTCATGAAGACTACCAAATCATCGGAACACAGAAATTTCCATTCAGCGATGTAGAAGTCGCTGAAGAAGCTTTGCTTAAGAGATAGTGAGGATCAATCAATGAGAGCCATGGACGTGCAAACAATTGAAAAGGTAACTGGAGCGAAAGTATTAAGCTCTTTAACAACTCAATTCACTGGAATTGGAACTGACACCCGTGTGGATTTGAAGGGGCAATTGTTTATCGCTTTGAAAGGCGAAGCCTTTGATGCTCATAGTTTTCTTGATAAAGCAGCAGCGCAAGGAGCCGCTGGCATTCTAGTTCATGAAGAAAATGACCAAGTAAAAAAATTGCTTGGAAAGATGACGGTTCTTTTGGTGCCTGACACATTGAAGGCTTTGCAGCAACTTGGGACTTGGGCTCGTCGCCAATCGAAAGGCAAGATTGTCGCGATCACAGGCTCCAATGGTAAGACGACAACGAAAGAGTTTACCGCGGCATTGATCGGTTCTGCGAAGACAGTTCATTTCAACAAAGGAAGTTTCAACAATCACTGGGGAGTTCCTTTTACTTTGTTACAACTAGATCCCAATAAAGAAGTGGCCGTTGTTGAAATGGGAATGAATCACGCAGGCGAATTGACCGAGCTTGTTCACATTGCAGAGCCTGACGTTGTGGTTTGCACAATGGTCGGCAGAGCCCACATAGAGTTCTTCGGTACGATTGAAAAAATCGCAGAGGCTAAAGAGGAGATCTATAATGCGGCCTCAGACGAGGCGATCCGCATTTATAATTTAGATAATACGCAAACGCATAATATGTATGTTCGCGGTCGCGAAAAATTTCCTCAGTCAAAAATGTTGACGTTTTCTTCTGAAGATCCGCGTGCAGATGTGCATTTGATAATCTCGTCGATGAATATGCACGAGCTCGCAATCAAAGGAGCTATCGCAGGTGTTGCGGGTACGGCCCGTGTGCAAGTGTTTGGGGCGCAGAATCTGACCAACTTAATGGCGGCGGCAACTCTCGGTTTGGCCGTGGGTATGACTCCTGAACAGGTGTGGGCAGGACTTCCTCATTGCAAAACAAACTGGGGGCGCAATCAGCTTGTGCACTTGAAGTCCGGCGCGCAGATGATCTTTGATGCTTACAACGCAAATCCAGATAGCATGAAGGCATTGATTGATAACGTCAGCTTGTTGACCGTGCCGGGTAAAAAAATTGGAGTCTTCGGCCAAATGCGCGAAATGGGTTCTGCCTCGGCAGATCTTCATCGCGAATTGGGCGAGCGTGTGGGAACTGCTGGTTTTGATAAAGTCTATTTCATTGGCGATGATGCAGAAGCATTTACTCAAGGTTTGACGACCGTAAACTATAAGAACCCATCAAATATTCAAAAAGATTATACAGATGAAGCGGGGAAAGATCTGGCTCATAGTCTAAAAAATGGTGATATCGCTGTCGTGAAGGCGTCGCGCGGAACAAAACTCGAAAGATTTGTCTATCCTTGTGAGCCTTTAGATTTTTCTGAAAAGAACTAATATTCGTTAGCATGCGAACTAATTTGGGACGCTAAGTTTGGAGCTTTGTCCTATTTGTTAACATCTATGGAATATTTTGTAGTGATCCCTACAAAATAGCTTTATAGTCGGTTTCTATGGGACGCAAACCTGCATTTAACAAAGAAGAGGCGATACAAGGGGCTCTCAGGGCTTTTTGGATTCATGGGTATGACAAAACCAGTCTTGAAGATTTGCTTGGCGCCATGGGAATTAAAACCTCTAGCTTCTACAATACATTCCAGAGCAAAGAGGCGTTGTTCTTCGAAGTTCTTCAATACTATCGCCAGAGTCTGGGAAGTCAGCGGTTAAATTATTTGCGCGACAAAGATCTTTCCGCTCGCGAAGCTCTTTTAAAGTACTTTGATCATCTCGTTTATCACAGTGATAGAACCGGTTATCCATCCGGCTGTTTCATGATGAAAACCGCCGCGAATCTTTCTGACCCCGATTCGACAGTGGGGCGTGAAGTGACAATTGCAATTACTAATTTGCGAAAGGGCTTTGAAGTCGCTTTGCAAAGAGGCATTCAGTCCAAAGAATTAAGAAAAGATTTGAACGTTGAAGAATCTGCAAAGCTACTGATGACAGCGGCCTACGGACTTAGCGTTTTATTAAGAACAAAGACAAGTAAGAAAGAACTTCTAAGTACAGCTCATGCCCTAATCGACATGCTGACTTCCAAGCTCTAAGGAGTTTACGTCATGTGGATCGTTCGTTTGGCACTTCGTCGTCCCTACACGATTGCCGTTTTCTGTATGCTGCTTTTCCTGGGAGGTATTCTCAGCATCAAGTCGATGTTGATCGATATCTTTCCGACCATCGATATTCCTGTCGTTGGTTTGATCTGGAATTATCCTGGTCTTTCTGCCGAGAACGTCGAGAAGCGCGTAACATTATACTCTGAACGTAGTATCACGACCTCGGTGAATGGGGTTTCGAAAATTGAATCTACATCGACTCCAGGTACGGGCTTGGTTAAAGTTTATTTCCAACCGGGCGCCGATATCGGTTCTGCGATCGCGCAGATTAGTGCATCATCAGCGTCGGCATTGCGTTCGATGCCTCCCGGAATGCAACCTCCGGTGATCATTCAATCAAATGCGTCGAGTGTTCCGGTTGCTCAGATCACGATTTCGAGTGAATCCATTCCCGAAGAAAAACTTTTCGACTACGGCTTGAACTTTATTCGATTGAAGCTTTTTACGGTTCCTGGCCTGGCGACACCGGCTCCTTATGGCGGTAAAAGTCGTCAGATTAATATTGATGTCAATCCGACAGTTTTGAACTCGAAAGGTCTTTCCTCCTATGACGTCCTATCGGCTTTAACAGCCCAAAATATTATCTTACCAGCAGGTTCCGCTCGTATCGGCACGTTTGAATATGATGTTGCCTTGAACTCGAGCCCGGAGTTGGTGGAGGAATTCAAGAAGATCCCTATTAAAGTCGTAGGTCCTCAGGTCGTCACAATCGGGGATGTTGCCGATGTCAGCGACTCGTTTGCGGATCAGATTAATATCGTTCGTGTTAATGGCCGTCGAGCTACTTATTTGAACATCTTGAAAAAGTCAGACGCATCTACTTTGGATGTCGTGGATAAAACGAAGAAAACAATCCCAACAATTTTAGCGTCAGCTCCAAAAGGCATGAATCTGAAATTGGACTTTGACCAGTCAATTTTCGTTCGTTCTGCCATCATGAGCGTTTTGCGCGAAGCTTTGATTTCATCCGCTCTGGTTTCACTGATGATTTTGCTCTTCTTGGGAAGCTGGAAGAACGTTGTCGTGGTTTGTACGTCGATTCCTCTGGCGATCCTTGCGGCAATCATTGGTTTGAAATTTACAGGGAACTCTATCAATATCATGACGCTAGGTGGTCTTTCACTTGCGATCGGGATGTTGGTCGACGATGCCACGGTGGCGGTCGAGAATATCCATCGTAATAGAACTCTGGGGTTACCATTAACAAGAGCGATTATCGTTGGTGCTGAACAAATTGCATTACCTGCGATCATGGCGACTTTGGCGATTTGTATCGTATTCTTCCCGGTTGTATTGATCACGGGGCCGGCGAAATATCTATTTACGCCAATGGCACTTTCCGTTGTGCTTTCGATGATGGCCTCTTATGTTTTATCAAGAACACTTGTGCCACTTCTTTCAAGGATATTGCTGGCAAAAGAAGATCATTCGGCGGGACATGATCCCGAGCACGAGGCGTTCCCTCGCTTCGCTAAATTCTTCAGAAATCTTGAAACGGCGTATGGCCGTCTGCTTAAAAAATTCCTCGAAAATCGTCCGTTCGTTTTGTGGACCGCATTGGGTGCTTTCGTTATTACACTGTTAACTTTGACTGTCATTGGTCGAGACTTCTTCCCGGTATCAGATACAGGATTGATGAAGATCCACTTCAGAGCCCCATCGGGAACTCGCATTGAAGAGACGGAAAGATTGGTCGCACAAGCAGAAGATCGTATTCGTGCCATCATTCCAAAGGAAGAGTTGAGCACGATCAATACAATGATCGGTATTCCGACTTACTTCAACTTGGCCTTCGTATCTACGGACAACGTAAACGGCGGAGACGCAGAGATCTTTGTGGCTTTGAAGGAAGATCATAAGCCCACAGATAAATATGTTAAGAAAATCCGTGAAGATTTGAATTTGAATTTCCCGGGATCGACGATTTACTTCCAGGCTGCGGATATCGTGAGTCAGGTCTTGAACTTTGGTGTTTCTGCTCCGATCGACGTGCAAATCGAATTTGCTGACGTCAATAAGTCTTACCAAATCGCGCAAGAGCTGATTCGTAAGATGAAGACGATCCCTGGTGCGACGGATGTCACTTTGAAACAAGTATTCGACTATCCGACTTTGCGCATGGATGTGGACCGTGTTCGTGCAGCTCAAATGGGTGTTTCGCAAAGGGACGTGGCGAATAGTATGTTGATCAGTCTTTCAGGTTCTTCGATGGTTGCACCTTCGTTTTATCTGAATCCGACGAACAACGTGAACTACCCTGTGGTTGTGAAGGTGCCAATGGCTCGTTTGAGCAATGTGGGTGATTTACTTGTAACTCCTGTGACCTCGTCGCTGGGAGGAGGCTCTGGTGTCGTTCCGGCCGTGGGGCAAAATCCACAAGCGCAAACTCAACGTTTGGGCAACCTCGCGACGATGAGACCTGTGACAGAGATGAGCTCGGTGAGCCATAACAACGTTCAACGTGTCTTGGACGTAACGGCGAACGTTGAAGGCAAAGATCTTGGATTTGTTTCTTCTCAGATAGATAAGCAAATTGCTTCTCTGGGACAGCTTCCAGCCGGGATGAAAATCACAGTTCGTGGCCAAGGTGAGGTCATGAATGATTCTTTCAAAAGCTTGGGCTTGGGTCTGATCATTGCGATCTTCCTGGTTTATCTTTTGATGGTTGTATTGTTCCAGTCATGGATGGATCCATTCATTGTCATGGTTGCGGTTCCAGGTGCTTTGATGGGCATCTTGTGGATGCTTCTTTTGACAGGTACGACAATCAATGTGTCCTCGTTCATGGGTTCCATCATGGCGGTGGGTATCGCGGCGTCGAACTCGATCTTGATGGTCAGTTTCGCCAACGAACTGCGTGTTGAAAAAGGTATGTCACCCATTGATGCCGCATTGGAGGCAGGTATCACGCGACTTCGTCCTATTTTGATGACAGCGTGTGCGATGGTTTTAGGTATGATGCCAGCGGCTCTCGCCTTGGGTGAGGGTGGTGAGCAGAATGCCCCGCTCGGTCGTGCGGTGATCGGTGGATTGTGTATCGCTACATTCATCACGTTGTTTGTAGTTCCAGTTATTTACTCTTTATTAAGAATTGAAATGCCAGCGAAACATACGTTGGACGAAAAATTGAAAGCGGAAGAAGAAGAAGGGCTGATGCCATGAAAAATTTAGTACATTTTCTATTAAATGAAATTCGCTCGATCTATAAATCGATTATGGCTTCCTATCATGCGGCTCCGCCTGAATTGCAAAAAGGCGCGCGGCGTATTCTAGGTGGGGCCTTGACGGTTGTCGTTTTGTTCATCGTATGGACGTACGGTAGCGCTTTCTATGAGCAGCACAAACTTGAAGAAGAGCTGGCGAAGGGCCCACAGGTAAAAACTGCGAAGGCGACCCTGGCTCCGGCAGAGCGCACAGTGAAGCTTCTGGGTGAGGCAAGACCGTATGCTGCGGTGACCTTGTATGCGAAGGTCAGCGGTTATTTGAAAACAGTGAAGGTTGATAAAGGGGATGTTGTTAAAAAAGGACAAGTCCTGGCAATTATTGAATCTCCCGAAACTGACAAGGCATACGAGGGAGCACTTTCAGATGCTCGCAATAAGAAAGCCATTTCTGACCGTATTGCGAAATTGCTTGAACGTGATCTGGTTTCTCAACAAGAGGCCGATAACGCGAAATCAGATGCTGAAGTTGCCTCTGCTCACTTGCAGTCGGCAGAGGTTTTGAAATCCTATGAAACCCTTAGAGCTCCGTTTGATGGAACGATCACGGCACGCTTCGCTGATCCTGGTGCCTTGGTACAAAATGCGACAGCTTCACAAACAAGTGCATTGCCAGTGCTGGCGATCTCTCAAGTGACTGAGCTTCGTGTGTATGTTTATCTTGATCAACGTGATGCGATTTTTGTTTCCAAAGGAACACCTGTCAGCATTTCATTGACGGAAAGACCTGATTTGAATCTGACAGGTCACGTGGCAAGGGTTTCCGGTCAATTGGACGAAAAGACTCGTATGTTGTTGGCTGAAATCGATTTGGACAACAAGAAATCTGACATTGTAGCGGGAAGTTTGGTCGAAGTTTCATTGAATCTAAAAACAGTTCCCGGCGTGGAAGTACCGGCGGAAGCACTGGTTCTTCGCGGTGGCAAGACAATGGTGCCTGTGATCGATCAAAACAACGAGGTCACTTACACTGAAGTGAAAGTTGTGGATAACAGCGGTAAAAGCGTAAAAGTACAAAGCGGTCTTCAAGAAGGCCAGACTGTGGCCTTAAATTTGGGTAATACCGTAGCTGACCACGGTAAAGTACGCCCGGTGAAAGATCCGGCAGCACCTTCTGGAAATGACAAAGGCGATAAGCCTTTGGTGGGAACAACGGTGTCCCCAATTAAGGCAGCGGGAGCTAAAGAATGAAAAGCCGAAGCGTCTGGAAAATAATTTTTGTGAGCTTGGTGCTGAGCTTATCAGCCCATGCTCAGGAAAGTGCTCCAGCTGCGGATAACGCTGCCAGTGCGAAAACAAGCACGACTGCGGAGCCTGCAACTGCTGCAGCACCCATCGATACAGCTTCTTCAAAATCAGAAGCTGAATCAAAAGAAGTTGATGCGCAGAAACCAAAAGTTGTGCGCATTCAGGAAACTGTAGAAACAGAGCCACCTCTTGTCGTTGAAGAGGCGCAAAGAACTGCTAAAGATAAAACATTGACGTTGGAAGATAGTATTTCAATGGCTATTAAGTCATCGACAACTATCTTGAAAGCGCAACGTGACCGCGAGTTCGGCGGGACGTTGGTTTTGCAAAGCTATTTGCAATTCCTTCCGAATCTAACGGCGCAAGGTGCTTACAACTACAATAAAGGGAAGACCTATCTTGTGAGTTCGACCCCGACACTGGTGAATAGCTCAAGTTACGGTCCAAGCTACACGATCTCGACAACGTTGAATCTGTTTAATGGCTTTAGCGACATCGCGGCATGGAAAGCTGCCGATGAACGCAGAGATGCTTCTGAAAAAACTTTGTTCCGCGCAAAGCAGCAGATCTCTCTGGATATCACTCAATCTTATTTGCAGGTAGTTCTTGACCAAAAACTTGTGAAGATTGCAGAGAAAAACTTAAAGGCATCGAAAGAGCGTCAGACTTTATTGGAAGAGCAAACAAAAGTGGGCATTCGCAATAAATCTGACTTATTCCGTCAACAAGCGCAAACGAGTCAGGACGAGGCCTTCTTCATCACAACTCAAAACAAGTTGAAGACAGACATGATTACATTTCTGCGTAAGCTGCGTATCAGTCCGGATGAGCAATACTTGTTGATCGAGCCCGCACTTGAAGAGCAAGTGACGAAGCTTGAAAAGAATGTGTCCAAGATGTCTGAAGAGGAAATGGTTCGTCAAGCGCTCGAAAATCGTCGCGACTATGACGTCGCAAGATTGAATGCGGAAGCGACAAGCCATGATGTCACATCCGTGCGTTCGGCATACTTCCCTCGCTTGGATTTTGTAGGAAGTTATTTGTCCAGTGCCAGAGCATTTGACTATCAGTATGTGAATGGCACCAACATGGCTCCGGCATCAGCGCCTTCTTTTGAAGATCAGCTGCGCGATCAAGGTTCCTACTATTATGGTCTTGTGTTAACTTGGAGTCTCTTTGATCACTGGTCAAATTCGACCAACGTTGAACGGGCAAAAGTCACTGCATTCAAAGCGAAAATCGATTCAGAAGATTTCCGCAATCAAGTTGTGGGTGAGGTTCGCCAGGCGATCAATGATTATAAATCGGCAGTTCAACAACTTGAAGCTTCTGAAAAAGGTTTGATCGCTGCTCGCAAAGCTTACGATGTCAGCGAAGGTCGCTACGAAGTTGGTTCGTTGAACTATGTAGATCTTTCCGTAGCCCAAACGGCCCTAGTGCAAGCCGAAGCCACCAGAGCACAGGCTTTGATCGGCTATGAATTACAAAAGCGCGCCGTGGACTATGCTCTAGGCACAATGGCGGTGGAATAGAGTCGCTCCAAGAAGTTTTTACTTGGTGCAAGTTGACTCTGAATCCTTGGCCTTTTCGTTGCAATACGACCTTCCTGCGAACAGGGGAGGTCGTATGAAAGCAGCCATCACACTTATCACTTTTCTTATTACCATCTTAATTCAAGTCGAAGCCAGGGCTGATCGCAGTGCAGACGAGATCATCGCGGATGTAAATCATTTGACCGTGCAGATGCAACAGGTTCGCTCGATGGAAGAACAAGCGCAGTTGCAGAAGCAACTTCAAGCTCTGACAAAAGAATTCGCAGAGCTTATCCCCGAAAAGAAATCCAATTAAGGTCGAGTAAAGACCAAACGATCGTTACCGAAATCTTGATTCCAAACATTTTCTGCTTCAGTCATGGGGCGTGTGACGTAATCTACTTTAAGATCGGCGCGCGTCGCTACTTTCAAGGCCTCGCCAATGACTTGAACTAAGTCTTTATCACTCACGCTGCCAAGTCCGCTGCCCATAATTTCCAAACCTGTGCTGCGCAAAGCGGACGCAGGCATATTGATTGTGTGACCGCTAATAGAACCAATTTGCACAAAGCGAATCGGACGGTTGTTGTGATGAGATCCCTTGCCGCCGATAGCATCAATAATAGCTTCTGCGGAAGATCCCCACAGATAATCCAAAACAACTGACACGTGATCGCGACTGATAGCCTCACGGAATTGTGCAGACAATAGTGAGGTTTCTTGTTTTAGCGAAATCACTTCGTCCACGCCGATCGAACGTAAATAATCCAAGCTGTTTGGATCACGACCTGTAACGATGATTTTCTTTGCACCTAAATGACGCGCGATTTTTACTGCAAGACGACCTGAAGTTCCGGTCGCTCCGTTGATCAAAACGGATTCGCCAGCAACCATCTTAGCCCGATGACTTAGAGCTGCCCAAGAAGACATTGCTGGATTCGCAATAGAGGCCGCCGTCTCATCGCTCACATCATCGGGAACGGGAACACAAAGATCCTTATGGACAAGTGACTTTTCACCCATAGCACCAAAAGGTCTTTTCGGAGCAATAAAGAAAACGCGAGTGCCGTTAGAAAGTTTTCCCACTCCATCGGCGCCGGGAACAAATGGAAATGAAGCCACTGAACTATAGTGAGTGCCGTTGGATTGTGCCTTCACCAAGTTGCTCAGTGCCGAAGCCGCAACTTCGACAACAAGTTCATCAGGACCCGCTATAGGGTCTTTGAAATCCATCCAGCGCGGAGTTTTTTTGAAATCTTCAACGACGATTGCTTTCATGTGCACCTCGGCTTTATCAGAATGAATTTATCGCCGAGGACGGGCAATAGAATTTTAAGATCGTCTGGGGCTTGAAAAGAAGCGGCACGTTTAAGCGCTTTGAATACTAATTTCATCGTGAATCGTTTCTCCTGATAGAGTGCGCTTTCTTCAGAGTTTGGAGTTTTTCATGTTGAATCGCACGCTTCGTGTCTCAAGGACCGCTGAATAAAGGATCTTTTGATTTTGAAAAACCAAGTGATTACATATACTTATGAAATAAATGTTGTAATGAAAGGTCTAGTTATGCTAAACCCTTAAAGTTCCTAGTTATTTCAATAATTTCCACGGCAGGGGATTCATGCTTTATCAATGGCTCTATTCAATGGCGGATCATTTTTCTCCGTTGAATGTCTTTCGCTACATCACAGTTAGAACGTTCATCGCTTTCTTCACATCTTTCTTACTTTGCTGGATGTGGGGTCCTTACTTTATCAAACGCTTGCAGCTAAAACATTTCGGTCAAGCGATTCGCGATGACGGCCCTCAATCTCATAAGAAAAAAGCAGGAACTCCAACAATGGGTGGAGGCTTGATTCTTCTTTCGACTTTGATTCCATGTCTTCTTTGGGTGGATATGATGAACCCACTTGTGTGGGCGGTTCTTATCATCACATGGGGTTTTGGCTTTATCGGTTACATGGATGACTGGTTGAAAGTAAGCAAAAAGAATTCAAAAGGTCTTTCTGGTAAAATCCGTTTGGCTGGGGAGTTCTTGATCAGTGGTCTTGTAGTTGCTTACTTGGTTCAGTACCACAACTTGAGTACATCCGTGACAATTCCGTTCGTGAAGTCATTGTCATTTGATCTTGGCTATTTCTATGTCGTATTTGCTGCATTGGTGGTTGTTGGAACCGCGAACGCTGTGAATCTAACAGACGGTTTGGATGGTCTTGCGATTGTTCCCGTGATGATCTCTGCGGCGACTCTGGGTTTATTTGCATATGTGACAGGTCACTTTTCTATCGCGAGCTATTTGCAAATTCACCATGTTGTGGGTGCGGGTGAGCTGACTCCGGTAGCGGCGACGATTGTTGCTGCTGGGATGGGTTTCTTGTGGTTCAACGCTTATCCGGCACAAGTGTTCATGGGGGATGTGGGCTCGTTGTCCCTCGGAGGCTTCTTGGGTTCTATGGCGGTGATCACTCAGAATGAATTGTTGATGGTTGTCTTGGGTGGTGTTTTCGTTGTTGAAGCATTGTCCGTAATCACTCAAGTGATTTCATTCAAGATGACTGGCAAGCGTGTGTTTAAGATGGCTCCGATTCATCACCATTTTGAATTGGGTGGCTTGACTGAAACGAAGATCATCGTTCGTTTCTGGATTATTTCTATTTTATTGGCAGTTTTAAGTTTGGCGACTCTCAAATTGAGGTAAGAGCATGTACAAAGAGTATAGTGAATTAAAAGACAAAAGAATTTTGGTTGTGGGTCTTGGTAAGACGGGTGCGTCTTTAGCTCACTTTCTAACGAAGCATGGCGCGCAAGTGACTGTCACAGATCACAAATCGAAGCCAGAGCTTTCGACTCAGTTAGAGCAATTGGGTGAGTTGCCAATCAAATTTGAATTGGGTGGTCACAGTCCTAAAACATTCATTGCGCAAGATTTGGTGATCTTGTCTCCGGGTGTGCCTTCGAACTTGAAAATCTTTGATTATGCAAGATCTCAAGGTATCAAAATCACGGGCGAGTTCGAATTCTCGGCGGGATTTATCAAAGAACCCATCATCGGTTTAACGGGTACGAACGGTAAGACTACTGTCGCTCGTTTGACGGAAGCTATTTTGAACGCTTCAGGTATCAAAACTTGGGTGGGTGGCGCGACTGAAAAACCATTGGTCGATTACTTACGTCTTGATGAAAAAGCTCAAGTTGTGATCGCAGAAGTTTCTAGCTTCATGCTTGAACATTGCGATACTTTCAATCCAGGTAATATCGTATTCACGAACTTGGCTGAAAATCACTTGGATCGTTATCGTTCCATGGAAGAATACGTCAATGCAAAACGTCGTATCTTCAAAAACACAAACCAAGCGACGACTAGTATTTTGAATGCAGACGATAATGCGGTTGTCGAGTTGGCTCGTGATCCAGCGGTTCAACGTGGACGTATTTTCTACTTCTCCCGTAAACCAGCTTTAGAACCACAGATCATGAACATCGGTGGTGCAGTGAATATCGGCGATGAAATTCGCGTGCGCACGGGGCCAGAGATCGAAACGTTCAATATCAAGAACATGAAAATGCGTGGCAAGCACTCTGTGGAAAACATCATGGCGGCTATTTTGGCGTCACGTGAACATGGTGCAACTCGTGAAGCAGTTCAAAAAACCATCGAGACTTTCCAAGGTCTTCCTCACCGTATTGAATACGTTCGCAAAGTGGGCGGCGTTCAATTCTACAACGATTCTAAAGCTACAAACGTTCACGCGGTTTTGCGTGCGCTTGATACTTTCGATGAAAACGTGATCTTGATCGCGGGTGGCAAAGACACCAATTTGAACTATGAACCTCTTCGTACGGCTGTGAAAAGAAAGGTAAAAACCTTGATCTTGGTCGGGGAAGCGAAAGAAAGAATTAATCGCGACCTTGGTGACTTCTCTGAAACGTTCTTGATTGGTACGTTCGAGGAGGCGGTTTTGATCGCTTATCAAAAGTCGAGAATTGGTGATGTTGTTCTATTATCTCCGGGTTGTTCATCTTTTGACATGTTTGACAGTTTTGAAGAACGCGGCGATTATTTTAAAGAGATCGTGAGAAAATTTCACTGAGTTGTTTGTCTGCACTTCGGCTTCGCCGAAGTAATAAATTACTCGGCGATCGCTTCGGTTTATCTGGAGCGGAAAAAACGATGTGAAACATCAAAGGCTCTCAGTACGAGGGCCTTTGTTTTATAAAGCTAGGAGGGCTTTGTGTTTCGTGTTTGTGCTATTGCATTGTTACCACTATTCCTTCTTTCCGCGTGTGCATCTGGCACATTCAAAGCCCGCCAAGAATTGCGTGAAAAAATGGCCGTTAATTCCGGCTTGTACTGTGAATTCATCAATGGTGATCAACACCCTGACACTGACGTCGAGTTGAACATGCAAATGGCTCGTCGTTGTGATGCAAATCGTCCCTTCTCGATCACGAATTATAAAAATGCCTCTGATCAAATTGGTGTGATGTATTGTTGCGCAATGCAAGGTCACGAACCTAAAGTAGTGCGTCGGGAAAGACCACAACAAACACAACGTTCTGTTCTTGCTCCGGCGCAGCAGCAAGCTCCAGTTGTCGCTCCAGCAGCGACAGTGGTGAAGCCGGCAGAGACTCCAAAAGCCGATGAGTCCTCTGACGATATCGTAGAAGAATAGGGTCCAGTTTTTCCTCTAGCCTAGACGTCAATCCGGACTTCTGATTACACTAAAGATCAGGAGTTCCACTATGTTGAGATACTTATCCAGCAGCTTGTTTTTGGCCATCATCACCCTTTTGGGGATTGGCCTTGTTCAGGTTTACTCATCAAGTTTTATCTTTGCCATTGAATCCTACGGTGACGGTTTGTTCTTCTTCAAACGTCAGTTGATCTTTGCGATCATCGCGGTGGCAGTTTTGATTGGCACCATTCACATTCCATTTAAATTTATCGAAAAATTTGGTTGGGCTTTATGGTTCATCGCAACACTTTCGGTGATGGCGACATTCATTCCGGGTTTGGGAGTGCGTGTCGGCGGTGCGATTCGTTGGATTCAATTGCCATTGGGAATTCGTTTCGAGCCGGGGGAACTGTTGAAGATCTCCTTCTCGATGTGGTTCGCAAGTCTGCTATGTCGTAAAGACAACATTCTAGGACGAGCAAAGTGGCAGTGGTTGATTCTTGCGATGATCGCTCCTATGTTGCTTTTATTAAAACAACCTGATTTTGGAAGCTTTGCGATTATCACGATTGTGGGTGTCGCTCTTCTTTTTGCTTTCGGCTTGCAGTGGAAATACATTGTGGGTGCGGTCGCTGTGATCATTCCGGCATTTTACTTCCTGGTGATGTTGGTTCCTTATCGTCGGGCTCGTGTCTTGGCTTTCCTTGATCCATGGTCCGATCCGGCTCAAAAAGGATTCCAAGTCATTCAGAGTATGCTCAGCTTTCACTCAGGAGGCTTAACAGGAGCGGGGCTTGGGCAGGGGCAAGGGAAATTGTTCTTCCTCCCAGAGGCGCACACTGATTTCACTTTGGCGGTCCTAGGCGAAGAGATGGGTTTTGTGGGCTTCGTCGCGATCATGGCTCTTTATGGATTTGTGGTTTTCAGAGGGATTCAAATCGCCGTCAAAGCTGAGGAGCCCTTCAAGCGTGCTCTTGCGCTGGGTCTCAGCGTGACTTTTGGTCTGAGTGTGTTTATCAATGCAGGCGTGGTTATGGGACTCTTGCCAACGAAAGGTCTGACTCTGCCGTTCCTGAGTTACGGTGGAAGCTCTCTTGTGGCATTATGTTTTATGTTCGGCCTGATTTTGAATATCGAGAATTCTTTCGAAGAAGACAAATTCTCTCGTCGCTTCGGAACTTCACGATGGACTTCGGCCAAGGTGAAAAATTAATTTAGATTTCTGAAACGGAAAAAGATCCATGAGTAAAAGAAATATTGTGATTGCCGGTGGAGGAACTGGCGGACACATTTACCCGGGCATCGCAATTGCTCGGGCGATCCAAAAAGTGGATCCAAGCGTGCAAATTCATTTTGTCGGTACGTCACAGGGCCTTGAATCTAAGATTGTACCCCGTGAAGGTTTTCCTCTTCATCTGATCGAATCCGGTCAGCTTAACGTTAAAAGTCCTATCAAAAAGCTTAAGACCTTGATGAGGATTCCCTATGGACTGTGGCAGTCCGTGCGTTTGTTGATGCAATTAAAACCTCTGTATGTAATCGGTGTAGGTGGATATGCTTCCGGTCCGTTTGTATTGGCAGCAAGTCTGATCGGATTTAATACGGCAATCTGGGAACCTAATGCGATGCCGGGGATGGCGAATCGTTTGTTATCTCGTTTTGTTGATAAGTGTTTCGTTGTTTTTGCCGAGTCTAAGAAATTTTTGAAAAATGCTTCTGTGATTCAAGCGGGGATGCCTGTTCGTCAGGAAATTGAGGATGCAGTCCATCTTGGTGATAAAGACCACAAATTCCATTTGCTTGCTTTTGGGGGCAGTCAGGGCTCGCGTATCATCAATAATGCGTTGAGTGACGCCGTGTTAAGTGGCGGTGAGTGGACGAAGGATCTTTCTGTCGTTCATCAGTTGGGTAAGTTTGATTACCAAGATGTCTCGGCAAAATATCAAAAAGCAAATTGTGAAGTTGAAGTTCACGAGTTTATTTATGACATGCCTAAATACTATAAATGGGCAGACATTATTGTCAGTCGTGGTGGCGCAAGTTCTATCGCAGAGGCGGCG
This sequence comes from Bdellovibrio sp., assembly GCF_036384735.1. Classification (GTDB taxonomy): domain Bacteria; phylum Bdellovibrionota; class Bdellovibrionia; order Bdellovibrionales; family Bdellovibrionaceae; genus Bdellovibrio. The sequence continues at coordinate 239,104 of NZ_DASVLT010000007.1, forward strand.
GCCTTTGGCATTATTCCAATTATTGTCCCACTTCCAGCAGCGGATGATCATCAGCAAAAAAATGCCGAGATTTTGGTGGCGAAAAATGCCGGTCGCATGATTTTGCAGAAAGATTTAACCCCTGAAAGGTTGATTTCAGAAGTCCAATCTTTACGTCAAGATAAAGCATTGCGAGAGGAAATGGTTCGGAATATAAAGAGTCTTTATATTCCTCAAGCAGCGACGACGATCGCAAAGGAAATCTTGCAATGAAACTACAAAGCGCGAAATTTCATTTTGTTGGAGTGGGCGGAATCGGTATGTGTGGTCTTGCGGAGCTTTTGCACAACATCGGTGCGAAAGTGACTGGCAGTGACATCTCTGAAAATGCCAATACCGATCGTCTGAAAGAACTGGGTGTAAAAGTTTATAAAGGTCATGCAGCCTCAAATGTTGGCGACGCCGACGTTGTGGTTTACTCAAGCGCGATTCAATACGGCAATCCAGAAATTTCTGAGGCTCGTGCTCGCCAAATTCCATTGATTCCAAGAGCCGAAGCCTTGGCCGAGATCATGCGTTTAAAACGTGGTATCGCAGTGGCGGGAACTCACGGTAAAACAACAACAACTTCGATGACGTCGGCGATCTTTCTTGAGGGCGGCATGAGCCCTACAATTGTTGTCGGTGGTCGTTTCGAGATGATTAAGTCCACGGCGATGCTAGGAAGTGGCGAGTGGCTTGTGGCTGAAGCTGATGAGTCCGATGGCAGCTTCCATAAGTTGTCGCCAGAAATTGCGATCATCACAAATATCGATTCAGATCACTTGGATCATTTTAAAACTTTTGAAAACTTGCAAAAGAACTTCTTTGATTTTGCTTTGAAAGTTCCATTCTATGGAAAAGTCATTGCGTGCGGAGACGATCCCATCGTTCGTCAAATCTTTGAAAACTTCCCGAAGCGTATTTTATTTTATGGCTTTGATGAAAAGAACGATTTGGTTTTAAGCGGTGAACAAGGGGATTACTCTTTGTTCCGCAGTGATCGTTTGCTGGGAACTCGCCACTTAGTTGGTAAATTCCAATTGAACGTTCCAGGTCGTCACAATGCTTTGAATGCAGTGGCAGCGATCTGTGCTGGTGTGGCAGCGGGCATTCCGTTCAACACGTGTGCAGCGGGCTTAAAAAGATTTGAGGGTGTGGATCGCAGATTCCACTTCAAGGGCGAGAAAAAAGGCATCCGTATTTACGACGACTATGGCCATCATCCAACAGAGGTGCGAGCAACTTTGCAGGCCTTCCGCGAAAGATATCCGAAGCGCCGCTTGGTGGTTTATTTCCAACCCCACAGATTCTCTCGCACGCAACATTGCTGGCATGATTTCACGACTGCATTTATGGAAGCAGATCAGTTGTTACTTACTGACATCTACCCAGCCGGGGAGTCTCCGATTCCAGGTATTAGCAGTGAAAAACTTGCCTCAGAAATGAAGCATGAAAATGCGCAGTATTTCCTTCGTGACGATAAGGCCAGTCAGAAGATCGTATCAATGCTTAAAGATGGGGATGTGTTCATCACTTTGGGTGCGGGTGACGGCTGGAAGCTTGGTCTTGATGTTTTAGAGAAAATCTAGAAGTTAAAATTGAACTGACTTTGAAACTTACGATTCATTAAGTGCAATAAAAAGGCAATAAAAAGCCCAGCAGAGATGCCGGGCTTTTTACTTTTTTTGGGGACTCGCGAGCATTTGTTTCGGTGACGGGAGGAAGTGATTCGCACAAAACACTTTGCACCGAAGCTAAGTCTTCGCGGCCTATTGTTTCGCAAATTGAATTTCAAGTGTGATGTTCACATCGTCGCCGACTAGCACACCACCGGCTTCAAGGGCCGCATTCCAATTCAAGCCAAAATCTTTTCTTTTGATTTTAGTTTGTCCAGAGATACCGATTTTTGTGTTACCCCATGGGTCTTTCATTTCAGAAGAAGGACCTTCAACAGCGATCACAACTTCTTTTGTCACACCGTGGATGCTCAAATCGCCAGTGACTTTAAATTCTTCATCAGAACCTTCGATTTTTTTAGATTTGAAAGTAATAGAAGGATATTTTTCTACATCAAAGAAATCAGCACTTTTCAAGTGAGTGTCACGTTGTGCTTCGCGAGTATTAATACTTGCGGTTTCGATAGTAGCTTCAACCGAAGATTTAGAAACATCAGAAGCATCGTATTGAAGAGTTCCGGAAACTTTATCGAAGGCACCGTGAACTTTTGCGATCATCATGTGTTTGATTGAGAAACTTACGCTTGAGTGAGCGGGGTCGATTTTCCAAGTAGCCATATTTTCCTCCTAAGGAAAGCTTGTTTTATGGACCTAGTATTCCACTGCTTTCGTTGTTGCAGTAGACCCCAAATATAGAAAACATTGTTGCAAATATGTACCCCCAGGGTCATTCTTAAAGACAGCGAAACCGCAGAAGTCTCTGCGGTCGATAATTAACACGAAGTTGTTCGCTTGGGGCAGATTGTTCTAACTTGAGACGATGGGTAGGGGTTAGTTTTGGCCCGACACCAATTGAGTCAACTGTGAAACGACAGTTTTCATGACGGTCGATTGACTGTTTAATTCCTCAGAAGCGGCAGAACACTCTTCTGCGGAGGCGCTATTGGCTTGAGTGATTTTTTCCATATCAGATAAAGCCTGAGTAATCTGTGTGATGCCGGCTTCTTGCTCGTTGCTAGCTGTGGAAATTTCTGTGTTTAAGTTTGCAAGTTGTTCAATGGCGACGACGATCTCTTTTAACGAGGCTTCGCTCGAACGAACCACCGCATGACCGTATTCGACTTTGCTAGTGCTTTCGTTGATTAGATGCGAAATTTCCTTCGCCGACGTCGCACTTCTTTGGGCAAGGCTGCGCACGGCTTCTGCCACGACGGCAAAGCCTTTTCCGTGCTCACCAGCGCGAGCAGCTTCCACCGATGCATTCAGGGCCAATAAATTTGTTTGGAAAGCGATGTCATCGATAACGGTGATGATTTCTTCGATCTTTTTAGAACTCGCGGAAATCTCGTCCATGGATGTCGTTAGTTTGCGAACCTCGTTTTCGCCTTGATGAGCTTTGTCTGCAGCAGTCTTTGCAAGATCTCTGGCGAGAACGGCATGTTCTGAATTGCGCTTTACCATACTCGATATTTCTTCCGTGGAAGCGGATGTTTCTTCGATAGACGCGGCTGCTTGCACAGATGACTGTGAGAGTGTTTGACTAGACACTAGGATTTCTTGGCTTGCGTGCGACACCTGATCGCCCGCTGAATTCAATTTCACAATCGCAGAATGCAAGGACAAAAGGTTCATACGGATTAAGATGAATGAGACGACTAAAATCAGGGCGGAAATCAAGGCTGTCCAAAGCAGAATCGACATGCTTGAAGATTGTGCCGCAGCTTTAACTGGCAACGTTGATGAAGTTACGGCAAAGACACCGTGAAGTTTTCCGTCTTTCCAATTCTCCATGCGTGCGCCAAGAATATCCTTGCCATTTTTCCAAGGTGAGGTCGCAGGGTCTCCATGGCAGATCAGACATCCTTGTGATTCGGAAAGCCTGACGGGGCGATAGACGGTGATAGATTCATCTCCATTCTCAATAAGTTCTGGGAATTTTGGGTCCGCTTCAAAACGTTTTAAGATTTCCATTTCACTCGCAGTAGCTTTGTTTTCTGACTGACGAGGTTCATCTGAAAAGACGCGGAATTTGTAAGAGTCTTTTTCAGCTCCCTCGAAGCCGACCTTAATGGCTGCGAAGACGGGGACTCGGCGTAAAATGCGATCTTGGATTTCCTTATTAAGATCTCCATTGGGAAATGCTGCCACTGCACGTTGAATTTCTGCTTCAAGTCCGCCTTGAGTGGCTACGTAGGACCGAATCGATTCCAGACGTGATAAAATAGCACGGGATTTTTCAACAAGTTGCTCGCGCCCCTGCTTGTGAATTTTGGAAGATGAAATCCCTACGGCTGCCAAAGTGCAAATTACGATGGAAATGGCGATGTTCAAAATAATTTTAGTTCCGAGCTTCATAGGCAAAACCTCTTTTTTGGCGCGTGTCTCTATCGGGAGATGATTGCAGGAACAATATAGAAGCAGTGTCGCGTTTGTAACGAATCCACCCTGGGATTGCCCTCGGTCACTACCTAGGTCCTGATTTAATTCTCTATTTCATTGTGAATCCATTTATTGTTAATCTAAAACTCACGACAGCAGAGGATTTGCGGAGTAGTTTCAGTGAAGAAGTTAATATTTAAACTTATCTTTGGTTTTATTGTTCTTCCTGCATCTTTGGCTGGAACTCTTTTTTATCTGAACAAGAACGGCTTCTTTAATATTCAAAAAATCGACATCGTTTTGGAAAATCCCACTCCGGGCCAAGAGCAATTCTTGAAGCCAAATGTTGATGCGCTTGAAGCTGCGTTGGCGAAATATAAAGGCACATCCCTGTGGCATATCAAATTGCGTGGACTCTCGAAAGAAGTTGGCACATTTGCATGGATTGAAAATTCCATGATCTCTCGCAGCTGGCCCTCAACGTTGTCTGTGAAAGTTCGTCCTTACGAAGTGAAACTATTGTTCATGAGCAAGAACGGAAAATTGATTCCTATTATTAAAGATGGATCTTTCTTAGAGCCGATTGAACCGAAGCAAGCACCTGATGTTGCACTTCTTGATGGTGATTCTTTCGCAAAGAAAAATGAGCTTCGGAAAAAAGCAGTGAATGTAATCGAACAAATTCCTGCTGAAGGATCGTTCAGTAAAAAAACAATTTCTGAAATTCGCTTCGATGATAAAGAAGGTTTTTGGATGACCATGATCAAGACCGGAATTCGTGTGAAAATCGGTGAAGATCAAGTGGCACTAAAAGCTGCTCGTGTCAGTCAGGTCGTCGACTATCTCGAAACTCGCCAATTTGACGCGCGCGTCATAGACGCGAATCTGTCAAAGAAAGTCCTTGTCAGGTTGCGTAAGGATCCCTAAGCTTAAGTCTGGAAGACCGATCAAAGTCGGGCCGTAGTCCGTCTAAAATTTGCGAAATGATTTTGCAAATGGTTTTCCAACAATAAGTTTAACTGCTTAGTGAAGGCATCCACGGAACATAACGATGTGAAAGCCTTCCGATTTGAGGCTTAAGGATGAGTACATCAAAACCGAAAGCTCCCGTGTTGGCTGGTCTAGATATTGGTTCTACCAAAGTTTGTTTCGTTATCGGAACAGTCAATCCCGAGGGAAAAATTGAAGTAGCAGGAGTTGGAACAGCTCCGAATACTGGCATCCGTCAGGGTGTTGTCGTTAATATTGAAGCCACTACTGAATCCATCAAAAAAGCAAAAGAAGAAGCAGAATTGATGTCTGGATACTCTGTCAGCGATGTCTGGGTTGGAGTTTCTGGTACGCACATTTCTTCTTTTGATTCTAAAGGTATGGTGGCGATCAAAAATCGCGAAGTGACAACTTCCGAAATTGATCGCGTGATCGAGGCAGCAAAAGCTGTTGCTGTTCCTGCAGATCGCACAGTTCTACACATTCTTCCAAGAGAGTTCAAAGTCGACGGGCAAGACGGTATCACAGATCCTGTGGGTATGTCTGGCATCCGTTTGGAAGCTCAGGTTCACATTGTGACTGGCAGTCAAAGTGCTATCAACAACACAGTTAAATGTGTTGAGCGCGCAGGTCTTAAAATCGCGGGTCTTGTTCTAGGTCAATTGGCTTCAGCGACAGCAGTGATTTCTAATGACGAGAAAAACTTGGGCGTTTGTGTTGTCGACATGGGCGGTGGTGCAAGTAATGCTTTGTACTTCGTGAATGGCAGCGTGGCTCACTCATCGACAATTCCGGTGGGTGGTCAGCACTTCACTCATGACGTGGCGGTGGGTCTTCGTACTCCACAGTTCGCTGCCGAAGATATTAAGAAAAAACATGGTTGTGCAATGGCTTCCATGGTGAATGAAAATGAAACTATCGAAGTTGAAGGTGTCGGCGGTCGTAAGGCTCGCGTGATTCCTCGCAAAGACTTGGCCGATGTTATCGAAGCAAGGGCAGAGGAAACTGTGAACTTGATCGCGAACGACATCCGCATGAGTGGTGTGATGCCAATGCTGGGTGCGGGCATCGTTCTTACTGGTGGCGCAAGTCAATTGGATGGTTTGGTTGAGATGGGCGAGTTCATCTTTGATATTCCAGTTCGTCGTGGAGCTCCGACACAAATCGGTGGCCTGACAGACGTTGTGAAATCAGGAGAGTTCTCTGCTGCAGTCGGTTTGTTGATGTACGGTTTGAGTCAAAGAAAAGATTTGTTGAATCAGAATCAGCAAGAGCCAGAGATCAATCTTGGTGAATCCCTCAACGGAATCACTAAGAAGCTCAAAGAGATGTTAGAAAAAGTTTTTTAAGTTTCAGATTACCCACTACTCTGGCGGAGCCGGAGTGAATGAGGCCTGGAGGCCTTATAGAAAATGCGGTACTTACCGCGCAACAAATATGTCGGGAGGGACACATGTTTGAACTAGAAGAGAATATCAATATCGGTGCTAATATTAAAGTTGTTGGCGTTGGCGGTGGCGGAAGCAATGCCGTAACTACAATGATCGCGGCAGACATGGGCGGCGTAGAATTCATCGTAGCAAATACTGATATCCAAGCATTGAACGCAAATAAAGCTTCTAACAAAATCCAACTTGGCATCGATTTGACTAAAGGTCTTGGCGCTGGTGCAAACCCAGATGTAGGACGTAGAGCGGCTATCGAGTCTTACAACGAGATCGTTGAAAAGCTAGAAGGCGCTGACATGGTATTCGTAACTGCCGGCATGGGTGGTGGTACTGGTACTGGTGGTGCTCCGATCGTGGCGAAAATTGCTCGTGAATTGGGTGCATTGACTATCGGTGTGGTGACTAAGCCATTCCAATTCGAAGGTAAAAAACGCGGCAAACACGCTGAAGCCGGTTTGCAAGAGTTGAAGGAAAACGTTGATACGTTGATCGTGATCCCGAATCAAAAACTTCTTTCTATCGCAGCTGAAAAAACGCCACTTCTTGAGACTTTCAAGAAAGCTGACGAAGTATTGTTGCAAGCTGTAAAAGGTATCTCTGATTTGATCAACATCCGTGGTTTGATCAACTTGGACTTCGCAGATATTCGCACTGTTATGTCTTCTAAAGGTATCGCAATCATGGGTACTGGTTCTGCGAAAGGTGAAAACCGCGCCGTAGAAGCAGCGACAGCAGCGATTTCTTCTCCTCTTCTAGAGAACGTAAAAATCGACGGTGCAACTGGCATTATCGTAAACATCACTGGTGGCTCGGATCTTTCATTGTACGAAGTGAACGAAGCAACGACTTTGATCACTGAAGCAGCTCATGAAGATGCAGAAATCATTTTCGGTGCTGTTATTGATGAAAGCATGGGCGAAGAAGTTCGCGTCACTGTTATCGCTACTGGTTTCGATGCTCACGAAGTGAAACTTGTGAACGATATGGCTCAAGTAAATCAAATGCAAAATTTCTTGAATCAACAGTCGGCTCAATTCGGCAACATGAACATGGGTATGCATCACCAAATGCCACAAATGCCTCAGATGCCACAAATGCCAACTATGCCGCAAATGCCTCAATTCCAAATGCCACAGATGCCAGTTATGCCGCAAATGCCTGCATCTATGGGACCTATGCCAACAATGCCTCAAGTGGAGCTTCCACCGATCGCATCTGTTCAATCTCAAGTGATGAGCTATGCTCATCCGGATTTGGCTCAGTCCCCGGGGTCTCCCCAGCCGCAGGTAACTGAGACTGTTGTTGTTCCGCCGGTTGCTCCAGTTTCTCCGCAAGTGGCGCAACAAGCAGCTCAGAATATGATGCCGCAAACTCCGGTTCAGGCTCATCAAGAAGTGGCAACTCCGATTCAGCCTCAACAAGCTGATGCAGGTGTTTCTCCTCGCGATATGTTGTTAGCTAAAGCTCGCGCTTTCAAAGAAAGCCAAGAGTTGAAAGCTCGCCACAACAATCCAGAGCAGTTGTCTATGAACGTTGATCATGAACAACAATCTTTGGAAGAAGCTCGCCGCATGGCTCGCGAAGTTTTGAGTTCTCCGTTCTCTAGCCAAAACTTGGAAGTTCCTGCGTTCATCCGCAAGAAACAAGGTTTTGATCTGAACAATAAAGAATAGTGGAAGCCTGGTTCATATCCGACATTCACTTAAAAACCGCTGAAGAGCGCAATGGGCAAATCCTATTGCGCTTTTTGCGTTCTTTACTTGAGAAAAATCCGAAGCAAGTTCATCTGTTCATGCTCGGAGATATTTTTGATTTGTGGATCGGTCCCAGTGAGTTCTTCGCAAGACGGTTTCCCGAGCACATGCAGGCCCTGAAAGATCTTATTGCCGCCGGCGGCAAGGTGACTTTCATTGAAGGCAACCATGACGTTCATGTAGAAAAATATTTTGAAAAAAAACTGGGCGTTAAAGTTTTTGTCGAAGCCCAGTACTTTCAAATTGATAATCTGAAGGTACGTGTCGAGCACGGTGATCTTATCAATTTAAATGACGAGAAGTATTTGAAGTATCGCGCTTTCATTCGTAATCCTCGTTATAAATTCATTCTATATATGTTCCCTGGCTGGCTATGGAATTGGGCTGGGACTCGCGCGAGTAAAAAAAGTCGTGATAAGAGTGGTGAATATCGGGCGCGCAACGAGGCTCAGCTTCTAGCAATGATTCGCAAGCACACGGAGCGAGCCTATCAGGAAGAGCCTTTCGACGTGATAGTCTCGGGACACATGCATGTTTTTGATGACCACATGACAACTGTAAATGGAAAGCCTGTTCGCACGGTGAATTTAGGTTCGTGGTTCGAAGAAAAGGTTCGGGTCTTTCACATTAAAGATGGTCAATGTGATTGGGTTGCTCTCAACTAATTTAAAAATAAGCATATGATTTGACCCCGGGGCGAGGCTTTTCTAAAGTTTTTCCATAGATAAATGGAGACTTTATGTCGAAGTATGCGCTATTGTCCTGTGGCCTTTTTCTTATGGCTTGTGCACAGAAACCTGTGACTTATGTAGGTCTTGCGGATCAAGAAAACTCGTTCGTAAAAACAATTCTGCCCAAAGGCGGATCTTGCCCATCTGTGACACTTGAAATGACAAACAAACATTTTAGCAGCTTGCCTTTGCATGACGGTAAGTTCGATGACGCTGCTATTTGCGAAGCGACTTTACCCAAAAATACCGCCGTGGTTCACAGCTCTGGCGGCGCAGTCACCATTCCCCAAAGTCCCCGCAAGATTGTGATCATGGGGGATACAGGTTGTCGTCTAAAATATGAAAATGGCAAAGGCATGATTCAAAAATGCGAAGATAAAAAAGAGTGGCCTTTTTCGCGTTTGATTCGTTCCGCTGAAAAAGAAAATGCTGATTTGATCATTCACGTTGGTGATTATCACTACCGCGAAGCATGTAATGACCCTGTGAAGTGCAAAAACTATCAGGGAACTTTGGGGTATGGTTATGCGCCATGGGCTGCGGATTTCCTGACTCCGGCAGACAGCGTTCTGCGTGAAAAGCCCTGGATTTTTGTTCGTGGAAATCACGAGGACTGTCATCGCGCGTATGAAGGTTGGAATAAATTATTATCACCGGTGGGTGAACAAACATGCGTGGATGATCAAGAGACTCGCTACACAAGTTTCGGAAATTTCCTCATTGTGAATTTCGATACGGCGTCTGTTGATGATCGCCCTCTGGATAGCAAATCAGCTCGTGCACAGGCGCTGAAGGCTCGCTACAAAAAAATGGTCGAGACGATCAATGCGCGTCCCGAAACAGAAGTGTGGTTGGTGACTCATCGTCCGTTCTGGGGTTTAGCACCAAGTTGGTCCGGGCCTGGCGTGGCACCGGTGAATGTGAACTTGCAAGCATTGACAGAGGATTTGCCATTGCCGAAAAAAGTGAAAATGGTTTTTGCTGGTCACATTCATTCATTTCAGATCGCAACAATTGCGCGCCACCCGGCTGAGATGATTATCGGTGAAAGCGGTACAGCTTTGGATCTTTATAGCGATGAAGCGCGTAAGATGATTCCTCAAGGTTACAACGTATTCCCTTCTGATCACGGTTACGCCTTATTAGAGCGCGATGCGAATAACAAATGGATCGCGACGATTAAGTCTTATGACGGCGAGACCGATTTTGTCTGCCATATCGAGGAATACGGCGTCCCTTGTATCGCTTTTAAATAAACAAGCAAAACTCCGGCTTTGACCGGAGTTTTTATTTTAAAGCGAACCGCTTTCTTCTGTCTCATATTGAAACAAAAAATCGTTAGGGAAGTAAAAGATGGATTAACTATGGATTCGTGTTCAGGAATTCACCCTGTTAAAATATGGAAAGAACAACTGCACAGGAGCCTTTCATGTTTAATGTCCTTCTAGTTGAAGATGATCCGCAGATTTCCAAGAGTCTCAGCATGAGCTTAAAATACAGCGACTATGATGTCGCAGTTGCTGAGACAATTGGAGACGCGTGGAGCAAGATGGCGGCTATGACTTACGACATCTTATTATTAGACGTTAACCTTCCTGATGGAACAGGCATGGAACTTTGTGAGAAGATTCGCGCGGCTGGAAAAGAAGTTCCTATTATCTTTCTAAGTGCGCGCACCGATGAAGAGACTGTTGTGAAAGGTATGAACCTAGGCGGAGACGACTATCTTCGTAAACCTTTCGGAACGGAAGAGTTGAAAGTGCGTATGAATAAAGTCATGAAACGCACGTCCCCATCGACTCCGAAAAATTCATTGACGGTCGGACCATTGACGATGGACTTCGGAAAGCGCACGGTGCTTTTACAAGGCAGTCCCTTGAATTTGGGTAAGCGCCAATTTGATATTTTGGCGATCCTGGCAAAGAAAGCTGGAGATGTTGTCACGCGAGAAAATATCCTTATTCAACTTGATAACAATACTGATCTTTATGATCGCACGATCGACTCACACATGAGTCATTTAAGAATCAAACTTCGCGAAGCCGGAGATACGATTCAAATTGTGCCTGTTTATGGTGTGGGCTACCGTCTTCAATGGAAGCAGTAGTCCTTTATGAAACGTGGAACATACGTTAAGTTATTTGCCATCAGTATATCTGCGGCGCTTGTCTTAAGTGTCATTTCCCTTTTATGCCTGATTAAATTTTCTGATTTGGCTTTCCGCGATCACCGCCAAAATCTTTTGATATTTATGGCCCGTACAGTGGAAAGCAATCCTAGCGGATTGATTCTTCCAGAGTTTGGACCCTTCCATGGACCTGGGGGCCCTGGACGGCCCGGGGGACATCGTCACGAAGGACCTCCTCCTTTCCGTGAGGACATGGCTCGTGAAGATCATTTTCCAATGCCACCACCACCTCCTCCAGACGGGGACGGACGTGGTTGGCCTCCGCCACCTCCTCCGGATGAAAATGGCCCACGGTTTGGTCCACCTCCACCTATGGGAGGCATGCTGCGACCACCTCCACCACCAATGGTCGGCGAGATGCCAGAATTTTGGATTGTCTCTGAAAAGGGAGAGATCCTTTCTGGTGATAAGTCCCATGCATTGCCATCCGTATGGATGAAATTAAAAAAACCAACGGAAGTTCACGGTATTGTTACTGACGATACTTTCTGGAATATTTTTGATCGCACGACGGTCTTGAAATTGGATCACACGCCAACGGCTTATCTGGTGCTTCTGGAGCATCGCAACCCGTTCCGTGGTCCATTGTTTCTGACTCAGGGAATTTTTACGTTTGCGACGGTTGTTATTGCGCTGTTCTTTGCCTTGTCGATTACGTTTATCTACCTCAGAAAAAAATCTGAGGAGGCACGCGATGTTTTACTTCGCCTTGAGCGTGGTGATTTGAAGGCTCGCTTTGAGGTCAAACCATTCGATGAATTCGGTGGTCTGATCGTGGACTTTAATCGCATGGCAAATGAAATTGAACGTCTGGTGAATCGTGTGCGCGAAACTGAAAGTGCGCGAAGCAATTTACTGAGCGAGCTGGGTCATGACTTGCGCACCCCGCTGACAAGCTTAACGACCTCGTTTGAGACCCTGAAATTCCATTTCAACAAAATGACTCCATCAGACCGTAATGAAATTTTCACGATGATCACAGCCGAGGTTGAGTACTTTAAAGAACTTCTTGAGAAGTTGATGACCATCGCGGAACTTGATGAACCTCACTATAAGAAATCCACAGAGGTCATCGATTTGAACAGACTTGTTCAACAAGAGATTCGTTTCCGTCAAAGCAACAATGGCGCCAACAAAGAGTGGAGCTTCAGCGCTGAAGGACCGGGAGAAGTTCAAGCCGACGTGCTTGGTGATCCCCACTTGCTCTTGCGTCTTTTAAAAAATGCTTTGGACAATGCTTCTCGATATGCAAAGACGAAAGTGCATGTGACTCTTCATGATCGTGGCGACGATATTGAAGTCTCTGTTAGCGATGATGGACCGGGTATGGACAAGGCAAGTCTAGCCGCTTTTGGTAAGCGTCAAGACCGCCGCAAAAGACGGGAAGAAAGTGCGGGGCTTAATTTCTCTTTAGGATTAGGTTCTGTGATTATGCGAACGATTGCCGAGCTTCATGGCGGCCGCCTGGAAGTGGCAAATATTGAAACTCAGAATGGCGTGTCAGGTGCAGTCGTTAAGGTGTCGATACCAAAGTATAAAGAGTAAAAAGAAAGGCGGGGATTCCGCCTTTTTATTTATTAGTTAATGACAAGTGGCTTCGATGGCAACTTCAGATTCATGGCCCATTTCTGATAACTGATTCTTCAATGTTATAACAGTGGCATCGTCTGTCGGACAGTTCTGGGCGAGCAGCTCCATACCATAATCATAAAATTTTTTTTGCACTTTCGCTGATTCGCAAGGACTGAAGCACATCGGTTGTTTGTTGATGTATTCACGAAGTGCTTGATTGAGTGCCGCCTCTTCACAAGGAATAGCAAAGGCTGACGCAGAGAAGGATAGAACAAAAATGACGAAAAAACTTTTCATAAAGACTCCTGAAGCAGGAGATTATCTTTAGTCCGTATGCCCTGCGGTATCAAATGACAACGGTGTCATTAAGCTCAAGCGCATGGACTTAGGGCGAGCTGTTCTTTTGTCCAGGAAGTAAAGATGGGACAAAGTCCCTTGCTTATGAGACGCTGAAGCCATGAAGCATTTGCACGAAAAAGTTCTTTCATCTCGCCAAGTTTATAGAGGTCGTTTTCTAAAAGTTGAACAAGACCAAGTTGAAGCTCCAGACGGAAAAACCTATGTCAGAGAGTATATTCTGCACCCTGGAGCTGCGATGATGATTCCTCTTTTGCCGAATGGAAAAGTTGTGATGGTGCATCAGTACCGTCATGCAGTGAAGCAAGTGTTTCTAGAATTTCCTGCGGGAAAAAGAGATAAAGGAGAGGACTCCCTTGTCACAGCGAAGCGCGAACTAGAGGAAGAGACGGGTTATGAAGCCAAGGACTGGAAGTTTCTGACCACGATTCATCCCGTCATTGGATACTCGAACGAACACATTGATTTGTTTCTGGCTCGTGACCTCGTCAAGGTGGAGCAGAAGCTTGATTCCGGTGAATTTCTTGAGGTCACCGAAGTGGATCCTAAGGACCTCATGCGACTGGTTCTCGAGGGAAAAGTGACGGATGTGAAAACCCAGATCGGTGCCTTTTGGCTTGATAAATTCCTTCGCGGGGAGTGGAATTGAGAGCGGAGGCTCTCATGTTGGTTCAGTCAAAAGACAGTTTTAAAACAAAAGAAAAAGTAAAAATTGGTTCCAAAGAATTCACAATCTTCAATCAGAAGAAAATCTCTCATCCGAATTTGAAGAAGCTGCCGATTTCTTTGCGTGTTCTCCTTGAAAATCTTTTGCGCCACGAAGATGGCGTACATGTGACAAAGGAAGATATCGATTCTCTTCTAAGTTTGAGTAAGGAATCTCTTTCTCGTGAAATTTCATTTTTTCCAGCGCGCGTATTAATGCAAGACTTCACCGGTGTTCCTGCCGTGGTGGATTTGGCAGCTATGCGTGATGCGATGAAAGCATTGGGCGGAAATCCAACAAAGATCAATCCACTTGTTCCTGTGGATCTAGTGATCGATCACTCGGTGATGGTGGATTCATTTGGTTCTCCGGTTTCATTTGATGAAAACGTGAAGATGGAGTTCGAAAGAAATAACGAGCGTTATATCTTTTTGAAATGGGGTCAGAAGGCATTCCAAGATTTCCGTGTTGTTCCTCCGGGCACAGGGATCTGCCATCAAGTGAACTTGGAATATCTGGGTAAAACAGTATGGCAAGGTAGAGGCAAAGACGGCGATTACGCTTTCCCTGATTCTCTTGTTGGTACTGATAGCCATACAACAATGATCAATGGCCTGGCTGTTCTTGGTTGGGGTGTCGGTGGTATCGAAGCGGAAGCGGTGATGTTAGGTCAACCCCTAAGCATGTTGATTCCTGAAGTCGTTGGCTTCCGCCTTGAAGGAAAATTAAACGAAGGAGCGACAGCAACGGACTTGGTTCTAACGGTTACACAGATGCTTCGTAAAAAAGGCGTTGTTGGTAAGTTTGTAGAATTCTACGGACCAGGTCTTGCGGGATTGTCTTTGGCAGACCGTGCGACTATCGCAAATATGGCGCCAGAGTATGGTGCTACGTGCGGTTTCTTCCCAGTCGACGAAGAGACAATGAAATATCTTAAACTTTCGGGCCGTGATGCCGACACAGTTAGTCTTGTCGAGCAATATGCGAAAGCAACAGGCTTATGGCGTACAGACGAAGACGAACAATTCGCATTCCATGATACATTGAAATTGAACTTGGCTGATGTTGTTCCATCGGTTGCGGGACCAAAGCGCCCTCAAGACCGTGTGCTTCTTTCTGACGCTAGCACAGACTTCCATAAACAATTGGTTTCTGGCTTCGGCGTCCACGAAGGTAAGGCATCAAAGGATGGCTCTGCTCATCACGTTGAAGGCGAGTCTTTCAAATTGGGTAACGGCGATGTTGTGATCGCTGCGATCACAAGTTGTACGAACACTTCAAATCCTTCTGTGATGATTGGTGCCGGCTTGGTTGCGAAGAAGGCCGTTGAAAAAGGCTTGAAAGTAAAACCTTGGGTGAAAACGTCTTTGGCTCCGGGATCACAAGTTGTGACGGATTATCTTGAAAGAGCAGGCTTGCAAAAATATATGGATCACTTGGGCTTCAACCTTGTTGGTTATGGTTGCACAACTTGTATCGGAAACTCGGGTCCATTGCCTCCGGCCATCGCAAATACGGTCGAGAAAAACAATCTTGTTGTTGCGGCCGTTCTGTCAGGAAATCGTAACTTCGAAGGTCGTATTAATCCGAACGTAAAAGCGAACTACTTGGCATCACCAATGTTGGTGGTGGCTTATGCTCTTGCGGGCAATATGTTGGTTGATATGCAAAAAACTTCTTTGGGCCAAGATTCTCATGGTAATGATGTCTTCTTGAAAGACATCTGGCCAACGAACCAAGAAATCCAAGATGCCGTGAACCAATCTGTTGAAAGCAAAATGTTCCATGCTAGATACGGCAATGTTTTCGACGGAACAGAAGATTGGAAAAAAATCAGCACAACAACATCACAAACTTATTCTTGGGATGAAAGTACTTACATCAAAAACCCACCTTACTTCCATGGTATGGGAAAATCTCCTTCAGCACTGAAGGGTATTTCAGGTGCGAAAGTTCTTGCGGTTCTTGGTGATTCGATTACGACGGATCATATTTCTCCGGCGGGCAATATTAAAAAAGATTCTCCGGCAGGAAAATATTTGATGAGCAAAGGTGTGCAACCCGTTGATTTCAATTCTTACGGTGCACGTCGCGGTAATGACGAAGTGATGGTTCGTGGTACTTTCGCCAACATTCGCATTAAAAATGAAATGTTGAACGGCATCGAAGGTGGCATGACGAAGTATGTTCCTTCAGGGGAAACAATGCCAATTTACGATGCCGCTATGAAATACAAAGAATCAAACACACCACTTGTGGTTGTTGCTGGTAAAGAGTACGGAACGGGTTCATCTCGTGACTGGGCTGCCAAAGGAACAAATTTGCTGGGTGTGAAAGCGGTTCTTGCTGAAAGCTTCGAGCGTATCCATCGTTCGAACTTGATTGGTATGGGCGTTCTTCCTTTGCAATTCGTATCTGGTACAGACCGCAAGATTTTGCAATTGGATGGTACTGAAACGTTTGATATCGCAGGTATTGAAACGATGAAACCACAAGAAGAACTGACTGTGACTATCACTCGTGCAAACGGGAAGAAAGAGACAGCAAAAGCTCGTTCACGCATCGATACAGCGGTCGAGCTTGAGTACTATAAAAACGGCGGCATCTTGCCTTACGTTCTTAGAAAATTGATGTAGTGGGGAAAAGGGCTGCTCTGCGCTTCTTTCAATAACGAAAAACAAAAAAGGCGTCCCGACAGGACGCCTTTTTTGTTTTGCAGACCAGGTGCCCGAAAAAATTAATTCAACATTAAGATGAACGCGTATTCTGTCGCGGTTTCTTTCAATTGATCAAAGCGGCCAGAGGCCCCACCGTGGCCGGATTCCATATCTGTCTTTAAAAGGATCACGGAATCCCCTTTGTTGTGCTGACGAAGCTTAGAGACCCATTTTGCGGGCTCCCAGTACTGAACCTGTGAATCGTGCAAGCCCGTCGTCACAAGCACATTCGGATAGGCAGCATCGTGAACATTGTCATAAGGGGAGTAAGTACGAATATAATCGTAATACTGCTTTTCGTTCGGATTTCCCCATTCATCGTATTCACCAGTCGTTAAAGGAATTGAGTCATCTAACATTGTCGTGATCACATCGACGAATGGAACTTGGGCTACGACACCGTGATAAAGTTCAGGACGCATGTTCATCACAGCTCCCATCAAAAGACCGCCGGCGCTGCCGCCCATGGCATAAACTTTTTTGTCGTTGGCATAATCGTTCTTAATTAGATAATCCGTGCAGTCGATAAAATCATAGAAAGTATTCTTCTTAGAGAGGGTCCGACCGTGATCGTACCAATCGCGCCCCATCTCGGATCCTCCGCGAATATGTGCCTTCGCAAAGACAAAGCCACGATCTACTAGACTGAAGATATCAGCTTTAAACCAAGGGTCCATGTTGGCACCGTAAGATCCATAACCATAGATCAACATCGGCGCAGTGCCGTCAGCTTTGAAATCTTTTTTCATAATCAATGAAACAGGAACCTTCGCACCGTCACGAGCTGTGACGAAAATTCTTTCAGTGCGATAAAGATGAGGATCATAATTAGGAACCTCATGAGTCTTCCTCAATTCTTGCTTGTGAGTCACCATATTGATATCGAATACAGAAGGCGGCAAGCGCATGGATTCGTATTCAAAACGCAAAACGTTGGAATCAAATTCACGATTGTCGCCAACACCAGCCATAAAACTTTGATCGACAAATGGAATATAGTACGAATTTTTTCCCAGATGATCTGTAATATGGATTTGTGTCAGACCATTTTGACGCTCGTCCATGACAAGGTGATGCTTAAATACTGTCACATCTTGCAGATAGGTGTCTTCACGATGAGGAATCAGCTCTTTCCAATGTTGTGATTCCGTATGACCGATCGCTGCCGTCATCAATTTGTAGTTCTTGGCATTTTTATTAGTGACGATATAGAACATGTCTCCGCCATCAGTGACAGAATACTCATGGCCGCGCTCGCGTTTGTTGAACACTTTGAAGTTATCAAGGGGTTTATCTGCTGGTAGATATTGAACCTCAGTCGTCAAGGTGCTGAATGAAGAGATGTAGATGAACTTATCGGAAAGAGATCCATAAACTTGCACGGAATACGTCTCGTCTTTTTCGAAATAGATCAGATCTTTTTTATGAGTTTTGATACTGTAGCGATACACTTTTTCAGAGCGCAAAGTTTCCGGATGCTGTTCGGTATAGAAAATCGTTTCATTGTCTGCGGCCCACACCATGTTGGCGCGAACATTTTCGATCACGTCGGGCAAAATCTGGCCCGTGCGTAAGTTTTTAAAGCGGATGTTAAAGAATCTTCGTCCTACAGTATCCTCTGCATAAGCCATCACTTCTTGATTGGGACTCATGTTTGGACCTGTTGATTGATAGAATGTGTGATTTTTTGCGAGTTCGGGGCCATTCAGCAGAATTTCTTCTGCTGAATGCAGGTTGCCTTTCTTGCGACAATACAAAGGATATTGCTGTCCCTTTTCATAGCGAGCATAATAATAATATCCACGTTCAAAAACAGGAGTCGAGGATTCATCCTCTTTCACGCGGGATTTGAGTTCTTCAAAGACTGTAGATTCCAAAGATTTCGCGGGAGCCATCACGCGTTCGGTATATTGATTCTCGCGATTGAGAAAGTCGATGACTTTCGGATTTTCGCGATCTTTCATCCAGTAAAAATCATCGACACGTGTTTCGCCAAATTTCTCCATCCGATGTGGATTTTTTTCTGGATGAGGATAGTCTTGGGGAAATTTGTGCATACAAGAAACTCCTAGAAAACAAATGGATATCAATAAGTACTTCTTCATTACTAACAGCGTAAGTTTTCCATTTGTGAATGCAAGTCGCTCTGCAAAGCGAGTTTTTTAACATGGAAGTTTTTTTGGAAAGGAATACTATGTCCCAAGTATTCACATCGGAGGTCGGTGTATGACGGATGTTATTGCAGCCCGTTCGACAATGGCATTTTCCCTGGGATTTCACATCATTTTTGCAGCCATAGGTATGATCATGCCTCTCTTTATGGCCACCGCGCATTTTTTTTATCTGAAGCACAAAAGGTCGGAAGACTTGGAGCTCACCAAACTTTGGATGAAAGGTGTGGCAATCCTATTTGCGGTTGGCGCTGTCTCTGGAACAGTATTGTCCTTTGAGCTGGGGCTTCTTTGGCCAGGTTTTATGAAATACGCAGGTCCCATCATAGGAATGCCTTTCTCCTGGGAGGGAACAGCGTTCTTCCTTGAAGCCGTCGCCATCGGTCTTTTTCTTTATGGTTGGAAGCGCATGTCGCCGTGGGTTCATTGGTTCTCGGGGCTGGCTGTGGGAATATGTGGCTTTGCTTCCGGGATCTTCATTGTGGCAGCTAACAGTTGGATGAATTCTCCGTCGGGATTTGATTGGGTGAACGGGGCTGCGATCAATATTGATCCCGTAGCTGCGATGTTTAATAAGGCATGGCTTCATCAAACTTTGCACATGCAATTCGCTGCGATTCAAGCTGTGGGCTTTACAGTGGCTGGTGTCCATGCATTTCTTCTTTTAAGAAATCCCAAAGCAGCATTGCATTGGCGAGCGTTGAAAATTGCGATGGCCTTTGCAGCAGTGGCTTCCTTGATTCAACCACTCATTGGTCATTTTGCTGCGCAAAGGGTTGCGGAACTTCAACCTGCAAAACTTGCAGCAATGGAAGCACATTTTGAAACAGGTCCGAAAGCACCTTTATATCTTGGCGGTATTCCCGATGAAAATACGAAGAGCATTGATTACGCGATTAAAATTCCGGGGCTTTTAAGCTTTCTTGCATTCGATGATATAGATGCCCCAGTGAAGGGCTTAAGTGAGTTTCCTCGAGAGGATTGGCCTCACGTTACTATTGTTCACTTATCTTTTGACGTGATGGTGGGACTTGGATCTTTACTTGCTTTGGTGGGTCTAAGTTATTTCTATCTTTTAAAAAAGAATAAACTAAGTCCGACCTTCTTAAAGATTTTGGTCCTGTGTACTCCATTGGGGTTTATTGCCCTTGAAGCGGGATGGGTCGTTACTGAGCTGGGACGGCAGCCATGGATTATCTATGGCTTGGTGCGAACGAAAGATGCCACGACTCCAATGCCGGGATTGCAATTTCATTTCTATCTCTTCTTAGTTCTATATCTGGGCCTGGCAGCCATCACGTTGTGGCTTTTTAAAAGACAAATTCAAGTGGCACAAAGAAATGTTGAAAGGGGACAGTCATGATCGATATTTTGCTCTTCTTTATTGCGGCGGCACTTCTTTTGTATGTCATTCTTGGTGGCGCTGATTATGGAGCTGGCATCTTAGAGTTACTTCCCATCGGTGATCTGAAACAAAAACAGCGCGAGACCATCAACTACGCCATGGGACCCGTATGGGAGGCTAACCACATCTGGCTTATTCTTGTCGTTGTGATCTTATTCATGGGATTTCCTTTGGTATTCAATACCATGATGACTTACCTGCATTTGCCGATGGTAGCCCTACTTGTGGGAATTGTCGTGCGCGGAACAGCCTTTACCTTTAGACATTACGATGCTGTACATGAAGAAACGTCCCAAAATGTTTACTCGTGGGTTTTTGGTTTTTCAAGCTTGTGGACGTCACTGTGGATTGGTGTCATCGCAGGCACAATAGGCCGTGGAAGTATCGATATGCAAGCCCGGACATTCTTCGATGCTTATGTGGCTCCGTGGTGGGGAGTTTTCCCTCTAGCCACGGGGATTATGACGACATTTATTTTTGCATTCTTGGCAAGTGTTTACTTAGTCGGAGAAACGAAAGATCCCTCGCTCAAGAAAATTTTCTGGCGTCGAGGATTTGCTTTAAATATTGGCGTTGTCCTAGCGGGTGCCTTGGTTTTTTTCACTGCCTATTTAGAGAAGGTAGATCTCTTTATCAAATTTATCACAAACCCGGTTGCACTTGCGATGATGATCCTTGCGACGGGATTATTCTTTGTTCTGTGGTATTTTGTGCGTAGAAACCAACCGCTTTTGGTTCGTTTCGTTGGGGCAGGACAAGTGATTTTAATTCTGGGTGGTTGGTATGTGGTGAGTGCACCGACGGCTTTGCAGACAACGGCGGGACCGATCACCTTTTTTCAGGCGGCAGCGCCACCTGCGACACAGTTGCAACTGGTGATTGCTCTCTTGTTCGGAAGTGTTTTAATTTTTCCGAGCCTGTTTTTCTTGCTGCGAGTTTTTAAAAAATAAGGGCCTTTGACAGGCCCTTTTTATTTTATGGATGCATATCCGGAGACGAAGACAAAGACTGATGCTGTCTTGCGCGAGAACGTTCCATCTCGGCCATATAAGCCGTCTTAAAGGTTGTTCGACCAAACTCTTCGATGGATGTCGCTGTGGTGTTGAGCTTGTCTCTGGAAACTGTTGCCTGAAGTGTTCCATTGGAAGCAGCTCGTGAAAGCTCATTCATAGCGTCTGCACTGTCGGCGGATATTCCGGCTCCGATCAAGTAGTTGCGCATTTCTGACTCGGGAACTGCGACATATTCAAGATCAGGTCTTTCAACGATTTCGCCTAATTCTTGAATGGCTTCGCTGAAGGTTAAAGTTCTTTCTCCTAAAAGATATTCGACGTTGTGTGATTTAAATGTTGGATTCATTAACAAGAAAGCGGCACGAGCTGCAATATCTTGTGTCGCCACCATATCCACGGGTATATCACCTGGAATTGTTCCGAAATATCGATTCATCGCAACCATAGAGGGAATTCCCGATAAAATATTTTCCATGAAGAATGTAGGACGCAAGTGCACGATATCAACCCCAGGAAGAGCATTTAAGCGCTCCTCTTGATCGTGAAGACCTAAAACGATTCCTGTTCCTGACTCGAGATTTGCGCCGATACTGCTTAGATTAACGACCTTCGTGACGCCACTTTCTTCGACGGCTTCAGCGATCACTTCGCCGATTTTGTTTTGATAGTAGCGTGGCTCTGTCGCCTTCATATTCGGAGGAATCATCGTGAAGACAGCAGAGCAGTGGCGCATGCAATCCGTCACCGTAGCCACGCTATTCGCATCACCTTCAATCAGTTCAGCGCCCGAAAGCTCTGCACTGTTGGGGTAATGTCGCGCCAAACAGCGAACCTGTTGCCCGTTGGCAAGCAAATGAGAAACGATCTTTGAACCGATGTGTCCGGTTGCTCCCATTACGAAGATCATAAATCCTCCTATTTCATTCTTTATTTTAGAATCTTGAGGAGGAAGATCTTAATTACAAATCCTTTATTGGTTGGTTGGCATTCTTCGGAGGTGCGGGGATTTCTCTGTGCTGGGCCTCCTTACCCGCTCTAGCTTCAGCGGCACGGCATCCTGCCTCGTCGCTTCACCGACTGAGGTCGGTGAGGGCCATCCAGGCCCCGCGAAGGCCGCTTGCGCTAGAGCGGGTAGGAGGCCCAGCACAGAGAAATTTTCGTCTTCGAATAATCAAGTCACAAAGAGAATTGCTAAAGATCTCGCGACCCTAGGTTTGAAAGTAAGAAAAGAAAAAAGACGAGGAGTTTCGGAATTGCGTGGAAACGCAATTCCCTAGACCACTTTAATAATTAAATATTTTGAATTCTGAGAGATAAATCGCAAACACACACCAGCGCGGACTCTATCTTTTCGCGAGCATGAATTTGGCGGTTTATAAAATAGCTATATCCTTGAGAAGACGGGCTCCGTCGGCGCCTGGATGGCGCGAACCGCAGCTTCGCTGCGGCGACGGTCGAGCCCGGACGGCGTGCCGTCGAAGCAAGGATATAGCTATTTTATAAACCGCCAAATCCCCGCACGACAACAAACGACAGAAGAGCACCCATCATTTAGCTTCGACAAGCAACTGTTCTGCATGAGCCAAAGAAGTCTTAGAAATTTTCTCACCACTGATAAGGCGAGCAATCTCTTGAACGCGATCTTTGGTTTTGAGTTCTGACACAACCATTGCCACAGAATCTTTTTGTGGGGATTTCTGAATGAAGAAGTGTGTATCGCCGAAAGCAGCCACTTGCGGAAGGTGAGTCACGCAGATGACTTGTTGACCCTTCGCAATTGTTTTTAGTTTTCTTCCAACTTTTTCAGCGGTTTCACCAGAGACACCCGTATCCACTTCGTCGAACAAGTATGTGCGAGGTTGGTTGCTTGAACCAACCACGCGTTTCAATGAAAGAAGGATGCGGCTTAGCTCACCACCAGAGGCAAACTTCGCCAAAGGACGTTTGACGTCTTTAGAAGACGTTTGGCTTAGAAATTCAACATCGCTAAGGCCCGTTGAAGTCAGCTCGTTCACTTTCTCGATATGAACATGGAAAGTAACACCCTTCATATTCAAATCCAAAAGTTCGGCGTTCACGCTTTCAGCAAGAAGCTCAGCACCTTTCAAGCGACGCTTGTGAAGGTCTGCGCCCAATGCTTCGAGCTCTTTCAAGATCATAGCGGATTCTTTTTTCAGTGATTCCACTTTCACGTCTGAATTTTGTAAATTCGAGATTTCGATTTCCATCTCCATCAAGGCTTTCAAAATATCATCAACATTTGAGCCGTATTTCTTTTGAAGTTTGCGAAGGTCGCTTAAGCGGCTTTCAACTTCTTCAAGACGTTGTGGGTCTGCATCGATCTTTGAGGAGTACTGACGAAGTTCGTAAACGCTTTCGTCGATCAAAGCTTTTGCTTGTTCCAAATTTTCCAATTTTGCTGCGATTTGCGGATCAAGGCCTGCCAAATCCATTCCGCGCTTCAAAACCGCATTCAAACGGCTGATCGCAGAATCGTCGTCAGTATAAAGAGCTGCTTCTGCCTGATCCACGAAGGAACCAATGCGTGAAGAATTTTTCAGTTTCTTTACTTCCACTTCAAGCTCTTGATCTTCACCTGGGGAAAGATCCAAGCTTGCAATCTCATCACGTTGATAGATCAAGAAATCCAAACGCTGAGCCTTTTGTTTGGCATCGCTTTCCAATTTTTTAATTTCTTCGAAGATAGCGTGATAGCGGTTGTATTTTTCAGTAAATAACAAACGCTTATCCCAAGTTCCGGCATATTGATCCAGCAGGTCCATGTGATAAGCCTTCGACATCAAGTTGCGGTTTTCGTGTTGACCCGTCATTTCGATCAACGGCGCAGAATGACCGGCAAGCTCAACCAGTGGAGCCACAACATCACGCAGGCTTTGCAAAGTGCTGAGGCTGCCATTCAGATAGATTTTAGATTTATCGCCAGAACTTAAAACACGACGAACGATCAAAAGATCCTCATCCGTTTCGATACCCATATCTTTCAAAGCTGTTAAAACGTCAGAACGTTTGCTTAGGTCAAAAGAGCCCTCGATCGTGGCCTGGGAAGCCCCAGTGCGAATGGTATCACTCGATGCTTTGCCACCCATTAGCAAAGACAAGCTTTTCAAAAGAACGGATTTACCGGCACCTGTTTCACCAGAAAGAATGTTCAAACCATCTTTGAAAGTGATGTGCAAATTTTCAATAATCGCAAAATTCGTAACTTTAAGTTCGAGCAACATGCTTAACTCCTGTCGCCAAATTTTAATTTTTCACGCAAAAGGGTGAAGTAGTTGTGCTCGGGCTCACGGACCATCCAGTGATCGTAGCAAGAACGTGTCACAACAACTTCGTCATCCGCTGAAAGTTCTGTCACCTTTTGTCCGTCCACGATGAAATGAGCTTTCGCCGTTTTTCCATCAAGCTTGAAAGACAAAGTGCTTTTATCAGGAACAATCAAAGGACGAGACGTCAAACTGTGAGGTGCCACCGCAGTCACCACAAAGACAGGGCTTTCTGGGTGTAAGATCGGTCCTCCGGCTGCCAAATTGTAAGCCGTCGAACCAGAAGGGGAGGCGACGATAAAACCGTCGGCTTTCACTTCACTCACAAGGAATTTATCAGAGTAAATCGATGTATTGATCAATTGAGACATCGAGCCTCTTTCGATCACCATATCATTCAAGGCATGGAATTCACCGCGACTGCGACCTTTGCGCAAAACCTGCGCAACGATCATCGAGCGAGGACGAAGCTCCATTTTGCCGTGTAGAGCAGCCTCAATCACTTCAAACGTGTGATCGGAACTGTGAGCTGTTAGGAAACCCAACGAACCCATATTAAATCCAAGAATAGGAATGTTGCGGCCTTCTAAAATACGAACGGCACGCAAGTAGGTTCCATCACCACCGAGAACAATCACGAGCTTTAAAGCATCAAGCTGCTTTTTAGTCTTAGCAGCTTTAGTTCCTGGAATTAATTTTTGATCAGGTCCCGTAAAAACCACATAACCATTTTCTTTCAAATAGTCTGCGACCTTCTTTGCCAGAGCCACTGCCTTGCCCGTCTCAAGACGGTAAACCAAAGCGACGCTGCTTTTTTCAGGAAGGATCAAAGTGTTTTTGCTTGAAGCAGCCTTGGCCATTAAATCAATCCATCTCTTCTTAGCAATGCTTGAGGATCTGGCTCGCGACCACGGAAGCGTTTGTAAAGATCCATAGGGTGCTCTGTTCCGCCGCGACTTAAGATGTTCTCTTTGAACTTCTGAGCCACTTCTGGATTGAACAAACCTTTTTCCATGAAGTATTCAAACGCATCGGCATCCAAAACCTCTGCCCATTTGTAAGAGTAATATCCTGCAGAGTAACCACCAGCAAAAATATGGCTGAAGCTAACTGAAGTATTTGAACCTTCCTCTTTAGGGAACAGACGAGTTTCGGCTGTGGCTTCTTCCTCGAAGGCATCAACGTTTTTGATCGCTGCTGGTTCAGCCGTGTGCCATGCCATATCCATCAAACCGAATTGGATCTGACGACAAGACATGTAACCTGCTTGAAATTTTTGCGAAGCTTTCAATTTCTTGATCAACTCTGCAGGCATTGTCTCATTTGTTTCGTAATGACGAGCAAACAAATCCAACCCTTCTTTTTCACCAGCCCAGTTTTCCATGATTTGTGATGGAAGTTCTACGAAATCCCAGTAAACGTTGGGGCCGCTCAAAGATTGGTAAGTGCAATCGGAAAGCATGCCGTGCAAAGCATGACCGAATTCATGGAATAAAGTGCGAACTTCATCGTAAGTCAAAAGCGATGGCTTTGTCGGAGTCGGCTTCGTAAAATTACAAACGATGCTCACGTGAGGACGTTTCAATTCGCCTTCGCTCAAACCTTGGTTGCGGAATTGAGTCATCCATGCGCCGCCTTTTTTAGTCTCGCGAGGGAAGAAGTCTGTGTAGAACAGGCCCATGTATTTACCAGATGTCTCTTCGTAAATTTCGTAAGCTTTGACTTCAGGATGATAAACAGGGATTGAAGAGTTCTCTTTGAACGTCAAACCGTAAAGTTTTTTCGCGTGAGCAAAAACACCGTCCACGACGTTCTCAAGTTTGAAGTAAGGACGAAGATCTTCTTCATTGAAAGCGTATTTGTCTTCTTTCAATTTTTCGGAATAGAAACCAAAGTCCCAAGGCTTAATATCGCTTAAGCCATCCAATTTTTTTGCGAATGCGGCGACTTCAGCGACGTCACGTTTGCCGGCCTCTTTGGAAGCCGTCAAAAGTTTATTCAAGAAATCGAAGACTGTTTTTGGAGTTTGCGCCATACGCTCTGCCAAAACGAAGTCTGCGTGAGTTTTGAAGTTTAAGATCTTTGCGCGCTCTGCACGAAGAGTTACGATCTTCTTCACGATTTCTTGGTTGTCGAATTCACCTTTGAATGCACGAGAAGAATACGCACGCCACATTTTTTCACGAAGACCGCGATTTTTCGCGTAAGTCATAAATGGCAAGTAAGAAGGAATTTGCAAATTGAAAAGCCATTGGCCTTTTTTGCCTTTCGCTTCTGCAGCGGCGGCTGCACCTTCAAGAATACCTTCTGGAATTCCATCCACGTCTTCTTTTTTATCCAGGTACATTTCGAACGCGTTTGTTGATTTCAAAACGTTTTCTGAATACTTCGGTCCAAGAGTCGAAAGCTCTTGATCGATTTGACGAAGTTTCTCTTTAGCAGCGTCGTCCAGCAAAGCACCGTTGCGCGCGAAAGAAAGATAAGTTTTTTCAAGCAGGCGAGATTGCTCTGCCGTCAGTTTGAAGTTCGCGCGGTTGTCATAAACAGCTTTCACGCGTTTGAAAATTTCAGGATCCAAAGAGATGTCTGAAGAAAGAGCTGTCAACTTCGGATAGATCTCTTGCGCCAATGCCTGCAACGCTTCGTCAGCGTTTGCAACTTCCAGGTTGCCATAGATTAACGCGATCTTGTCAGACAACTCTGAAGCGGTTTCCAAAGCAACGATCGTATTTTCGAAATCTGGAGTTGCAGAGTTTGCTTTGATTTTTTCGATATTTTGTTTTGCGATTTTGATCGCTTCATCCAATGCAGGAACGTAGTGCTCAACTTTGATTTTATCAAAAGGCACGGCCTGATCTTTTGCCGAAAATTTCTCTAAAAGGGGATTGTTAGAAGTCATAGAGCTCTCCCAGGTTGTGAGTGGAATAACCCAATTTTTATCCCTCGATTTTATGGGAAAATAAAGGAAAATTGCCTGGGAAAGGCGAGTCTATGCTAAAGCAGAAATGGAAAGGGTCCTCGCGGTGTTTTCCCTCGAGGACCCAAGATTTAATGCGGCATATAACCCGCGTCTAGCGGTGAGAAGCTGCCGCTCTTCTCTTGTTTACCAATGCCAGTAGACGTTTCCGTACACACCTACACCAGGATTATAATAATTCACTGGGTAAGAAGTTTGGTAACCGCCTGGATAGACCGGTTGATAAGGCTGTGCAACTTGAGCGGGATTTACACAGACTCCCAATCCAGATCCTGCAATCACTTGTTGGCAAGTCGCCCCGACGCCACAAGATCCTGCTTGGTTAATAAGACAACTTTGAGTCACATTACGAGCGCAAGTGCCTTGGTTGGCTGCTCCCGGAATATTTGAAACCTGAGGCAAGTTGATCGATGCTCCGTAAGCCCCGCCGTATCCGTAACCGTAAGCAGAGCCACCGAAGTTCATGTAGATCGCTGTATTGAAGTAAGGTTGAAGATATTGGCTGGAAACACAACCAAGTCCCATCGTGCCGTTGTACGCAGGAGTGTATCCTACTGGGCAACCGCACAAACCATATTGATTAAAATATGTCGAATAGTTGTAAGCGACGTTGCCATAGGGAAGATTATAAGTCGTCCACCCATTGCCATAGGTGCCGTAAGCAGCCGTGTTACAAGTTGTTGATCCATTCAAGCAACCCATGTCCGTCGGAGTGACCGCGATAGAGTTGTTTGTGCCTCCACCGTTACCGCCACAGGCCGCTACGAATAAAGCGAAAACTAAGAAAACCAGCCTTTTCATAGGCCCTCCATAAGGAAAAAGTTTGAGGAATGACTTCCAACGCTTTTCCATGATCCAAGTTCTGTGCCCTTTCGAGACACCCTCAAACCTTGTTTATTTCGATTTCAGGGGAAGTTTCTGCAAGGAGGGTGACCGTTTTGGTCACCCTGCGCCGCAGAAGGCTTCACACTCTTGGTTTTTCAAATGGGCGTTTTTTCTGGAGCCATGGGCTATCTCGTGGCAATCTTGAACTGTCATATCGAAAGGAGTCGATCATGAAATACATCGGATGTCTTGCAGCCTTGATGTTGGCTCTGCCTACTTTTGCAGCTCTGCCGGCAAAAAAAGCCCCGGAAGTAAAAGGGATTCTTTCTGGATCTGGTTCAACCTTTGGAGGTTTAGCAGGTTCTGGTTTTACTTTGCTTGATGTGAAGCGTGTTGCAACAAACTCGGACAAAATCGAACGCTTGGTTTTTGATATTGGAGATAAAGAAGGTCAAGATATGCGCGGCTGGCCTGGTTACTACCACGTTGAGCTTAAAAATAATCCGCAAAGATTGGTCATCGATTTTGCCCAAATGCCAAATTCCCGTGTCACACAGTTGACATTGAATTCACGTTTGAAGGGGTCGCCTTCCATCCTGAGCTCGATCATGAGCTTAGAGCCGGTGGATAACTCTTTGAACCTGACGATGAGTTTAAAGTCCAACACGAAGGTTCGCGTTTACCAAGTGATGGGTAAAAAATCGACAAGCAAGGTTGTCGTGGATTTGATCCGAGGCTAATAGATGCAAATTTCGAAGTGGCTTCTTTCAATGCTATTGTTCCTTGGTGCTTCCGCTGAAGCCCGCGTCTTTGATATGACCAAAGAGACGACGGCTGCTTACTTCGGCTTTACCGGTGGAACCTCCGCATTGGGAAAAGCTGCCTTCGAAAATGAAGCGGGGACAAGTGTTACGTATTCGGACGAGGTAAAGTACAACTACACCGGCGAGTTCGGCTTTCTTTATTCCCGCGGTCCTATGGCTTTGCGTTTTGGTTTGGAAATTTTAAAACCACAAAGTCTTTCAGGTCTGAGTGGAAAAAATGGTTCCACGGAATTATTCACGGAAAATTCAGATCTGATTGGTTACATGCCGAAGTTAGGTCTTGAATTCAATCTGAAAAAAACAAATATCTTTCGTTCGTTCATCGCAGGCTCTGTGGGCTACGCCGCTTTAACTTTGAAGAACGTTTATACTCTGACGTCTGCGGGGCAAACGGCTTATCCTGGAATGGATACTACGATGGAAGCTAAAGGCACGGGTGTTATGTACGGGCTTTCTGCTGGTGCTGAAGTGCTGATGACAGATACGACGACTTTTGTATTTGAGGGCGGTTATCGTCTTTTATCTATCGACAATATGAAATACTCACGCAGCGGCAGTTATTTTGGTTCCACGGTGAACGACGGCGACAGTATGCAAGACAATGGCTCCGCTAGAAAGTTTGATCTTTCCGGTTTCTATCTTGGTTTGAGCTTTAGATTCTATCTTTAGAAATCTATTTGGAAACAGAGCTGATGGCTCTTTCGATCTTTTCAAGGCGTGTTTTGATTTCTTCATTATCTTTATGAAGCTTTTCATTTTCCAGGCGAAGAGCTGTCACTTGCTCGCGAAGATTTTTTATGTCGGTGTCTTTTTCCGCTTTCAGGTCTTGAATGGATTTAACAATTAATGGAGTTACTTTACCGTACTCTACTGTCCAAGGAGTCGCTCCTTGTTTTAATGGTGTCAGACCATTGTCTCCATTTGTCGCTACCGCATCGGGGAAGATCTGATAAAGCTCTTGCGCTATGAAGCCTGTACGTTTTTTGCCTTTTTCGGTGACGTAGTTGTAGTCATGCACTTTAATTTTCAAAAGATCTGCAAGTCCAAAAGACGTATCGATGATATTTTCTTTCAAGCGACGATCTGACGATGTTCCGTAGCTTGTAGTAGATCCAGAAATGGTGATTACACCGGCCATTGTTTGCGTGGAGCCCGAATAGAATGCGATGGCGGATCCTCCATTCACGGCCCACAAGTTCATCAGGTTATTGGACGAGGACATTTTCATATTGAATCCGTCATTCCCATTTGCCGCGATGGTAAGGGATCCAGCTGCGTTCGCGGTCATAGGATTTGTAGTTGTCCCAATTCCTAGTGAAGAACTCACATCCAGTGTGTGTCCCGGACTTGTAGTCCCAATACCAACATTGCCCGCAGCGGTGATGCGCATTCTTTCCGTGGCATCACTGGAGCCATTGTTGGTTAGAAATCTGAGGTCGGCAGTCATCTGTCCGCTTGCAGGTGTTCCGGTTGCAACTCCTTGAATGAGTGCGCCTCGAGTGTAGGCAGAACCATCGTATCCGCGGAAGCTGATATTTCCTAAAGCGTCGCCGTTTTGTATGACACTAGGGCTTCCGACAGAGCCACGGTCTTTATTTAAATAAATATCAGGTGCAGAGGCGCTGGCGATGGATCTTGTTTGGGACAATGTCGAAACGCTTCCCTGCATATCGAACGGAGCGGAGGGACTTGTCGTCCCAAGACCGAGATTTCCTCCTACAACAACATTTAAGTTCTGTGTGCCAGACCAAGTTCCCAGTTGATCACTGGTATTGCCAATGCGAATTGTATTGTCAGAGGAGCTTGTGGCAGGACCGATTCCCCAATAACCCGAATTCGTCCAATTACCCACGTATTGGGCCTGTCCCGCAGAGTTATAATAGCTTCCGACGTAAACACCGTATTTACTTGATTGAGAACCATTCGGTCCTACTTGCAGAAGATTGTTCACA
The DNA here is from genome assembly GCF_036384735.1 of Bdellovibrio sp. Classification (GTDB taxonomy): domain Bacteria; phylum Bdellovibrionota; class Bdellovibrionia; order Bdellovibrionales; family Bdellovibrionaceae; genus Bdellovibrio. Next base: position 270,094 of record NZ_DASVLT010000007.1, read on the forward strand.
GAACTTGCGCCGATTCCGACACGACCGTTGACATCAATACGCATCGTCTCAGAGTTTGAAGTGGAACCTGTTTTGATTGTATTGAAAATTAAATTTGTCCCTGCGGTACTGCCTGTCCATGTCTCTGCCGCTTGTGCATATATTTGCGCGCCCGCAGTATAGCTTGAGCCGGAGTAAAGACCTTGGAAAAGAATTTGTCCAAGATTGTCTCCGCTAGCAACTGCCGTCGCAGCGGTGCTTGTGCCACGGGCACTTTGTAGCAAGAGCGTTGAGCCTCCTGAAGAAGAACCAGTGTAGTTTTTAACTGTAAACCCAGGAGTGCGTGATCCCGACGAGGTCGTGTTGATCACCGTGACACCGCCGGAAGCATCACTTTGTGAAACTGTCAGAAGATCTGAAGGTGAAGTCGTTCCAATACCTACATTTCCATTTGCAAGCAGAGACATCACATTGACTTCCGGAGTATAAGTATTTCCGTTGGCTAAAACGAAGTTCACCTGACTTGAGGCAGAGTATGAGCCAGCATAAGAGCCAATTTGAATATCGAAGGTTGAACTGTATCTGGACGAGTGGTCACTCGAGCGATCAATTCTTAAAGCAGTTTCCGGAGCGTAAGAAGAAGTGGTCTCTATTGTCGGTGACCAAATGTTTGTGGCGTTCGTGGTGCCACCGGCTCCGTTCCCATTGGCGATTGTGTAGCCAAGGCCCAAGTCAGTCCTTCCGACGACAGTAAAGAGACCGGCTAAGTTGGTAGCTCCGATGCCGACATTTCCTCCCGAAGAGTAAACGGGAGAGTTCGCAACAGTTGTTGCCGCGTTATAATAAGGAAGATATCCGGCAGAACCAGAACCTGAGAGCGTGCCCGAAGGCAAATCGGCAGATGCGATAGCTCTAAACGTCGGAGTGCCCGAGCTTCCGTTTGGTGCAGCGAAGAATGTGTTGGCAGTTTGCGAACCGAAGCTCACCTGTGAACTTGTGACAGAAATATTCGTGCAAGAAAGATTATCAGTTGCCGCGGTCCATGTCAGAGTTTGTCCTGCAGTACATCCCGTAGAACCACCTCCGAAGGTCTGAGCACCGGTGACGGTCGATCTTAAGTCAAACATACTCACAAAGTTCGGAGTCCAATTCGTACCATCGTAACGAAGAACTTGGCCGGCTGTAGAAGGTGCCGTCGTGGAAATATTTTTTCCTCGGATCGCAGTCACCGTGAAAGCACCCGTATTCGTCATAGTGGCATCTCCACTTGGTGCAACCGCAGTGGCAACGTTAGAACCATTACCAACCCAGATATTCGCAGAAGTCAGTGAAGTGCCTTGCTTGTTGTTGAACGTGTTCCAATCTGTTGAAGACAAGTAACCATTGGTTGAAGTGTTCGCCTGAGAGATGGTGATATTTGGAGTTGAACCTCCGCTAGAGGTAAGCGGGGCGCTGGCAGTCACACTTGTCACACCAAGAGAAGATAAGCTGGTCCACGAAAGGTTTCCAGAACCATCATTCGTCATAACCTGGTTTGCAGTACCTTGACCTGCTGGCAAACGGAGAACGTAGCTTGTGCCAATAGCTCCCGAAGGTCCTTGCAATGTTACAGTATTAGAGCCAGAGCCTGCGGTATAGACATCGCCAATGTTGGCAGCATGAGTGAGGTTGCCGCTCATGGAGTCACCGGCCTTCAAGACGTTTAATGAAGCGGCTCCAGTTAAACTTGCAGTGATTGTTCCCGCAGAGAAGTTTCCTGAAGCATCTCGTTTTACAATCGTACTTGCTGTGTTCGTGTTTGTTGAGGCATTCGCTGCGACTTCGGCAGTATGAATATTTGCCGCAGTGGAACCACCCACAGAATTCACAGTGGCAGCAACAGAACCTGATCCGCTGGCGCTGACGTCAGAGGTTAATGCTGAAATTGTGCCCCCGGAACCTGAGGCAGAACTTATTAAATCCCATGACGATCCATTATAGCGATAAATTTTCTGTGTGTCGGTTGCAACATACAAGTCGCCGGATGTGGGTGAAGAAGGTTTGCTAGCATCGACACCCGCGCTAATGGTAGCCACACCGCCGCCGTTTTTGACTAATGAATCAGTGATGCCATAACCGCTCAATGTCGTTGGTTTGCCTGTAGTGATTTTTGACCAGTCCAAGTTCGGAATATCAGAGGCAACTAATGACGTAGATCCTGAGGTCACCCGACCCTTAGAGTCTGTGATGACTTTATAGTAAGTCCCCGCAGTTCCCACAGAAGCCAACGTTAATGTTGTTGACCCTGCAGAGGATGTCACATCACCGGTAAACGCGGGAAGGGCTGCTGCTGGCAAGGTTCCGCTAAGATCACTTGCTTGCAAACTTGAGTTCACAAATGCCGTGCCATTGTAACGGATATAATCCGCTGTCGCGGGTGTTGTAAGAGTCAATGTTGAACCCTGAAGTTTTGCTATCGTTGCCGCTGCAGATCCAGGGCCGCTCGCAGTCACGTCACCGGTTAAAGCCGTGACATAATTTCCAGCGGCCTGTTTATTGTTGAATGTATTCCAGTCGGCCGAGGATAAATATCCATTCGTAGATGAAGTCGCTTGAGTGATTGAAATTGAAGGTGTTGTTGTTCCGTTGGTTACACTCAGTGGAGCGCTTGCACTTACGGACGTGACAGTTCCACCAGCATTGCTGTCGGCAGCGGGTGCCCAATTTGTCCCGTTGTATTTTAAAACTTGGCCATTGGTCGGCGCTGTCGAGAAATCAACAGCGTAACCTTTGATTTTATCAACACTTGTGGCGCCAATAGATCCGCTGACATCACCCGCTAAAGAGACATTGATGGCTTGGCAAAGAAATTTTCCTGACACAGAACTCCAGTAAGGAGTTTCGTAATCATGACAGTTTGCGCTTCCAACTGCGGTATTAAATGCCGATGTGGTCTGATAGCCACTCAATGTGCTTGAAAGATTTGTGACATCAGATATTGCAATTGCGGACCCGACCCACTTAGCACCATCGAATTTAAAAAACTGTCCTGACGTTGGCAATGTGCTCGAGACATCAGTGCCTTGGATTTTTGCTACGGCAGGATTGGGGTAAGTTCCGCTAAGATCACCAGCTGCCGTTCCGGTAGGCGTGCGCGCATCACTGAAGCGAGGATCATTTCCGGCAGCCACAGTATTTGAAGAAGTTCCGACGTTTAAAGTGAGCGTCGGTGTGGAAGTGTTGTTAATGATAGTCAGGTAGCTATTCGCTGAAGACACATTAGTGACAGTTCCTCCACTGGCCCCAGAGACTCCACCGCAAGTTAATTGCGTGCCATCCCAAGTTAAGAATGTGCCGGCACCGCAAGTTGGAATTCCTGTCTTCAAAACGAAGTCTGAAGCTGAGTTCGTTCCAAGTTTCTGTGCTGATTCCGCATAACCCGCATACGGCACAGAACGAATCACCGAGTCTGGAGAAATCGTTTTCCAACCGCTGCCATCATAAAACTGCACGCGCAATTTACGAGCGTCGCCAGAAGAAGCCGTGTAAGTGCTTGTTCCGTTCGCGCAAGTGTATCCACTGCAAGAACCGCAAGCGAACGTTGTTGTGTTGTTGAAGGCATCAAGAATTGAAAAGTTTCCGCTCAGGGGAAAGTTGATCGCGCCACTTCCAATGGGAAGATCAAAAACACCACCTGAGTTCACCATGTTGTATCCGGTCAGCTCTTCTTGATAAAGAACACAAGTTCCTTGTGGATCTGTGACTTGGAAAATAAAAGAAACGTTGCTGTATTCGAGAGGCGTACCGTCAGATTTAAGAATGCGCCCTTGATATGTCAGTTGGGCGGGTGACGCGAAAAGCATCACGTCCCAAAATGACAAGGTGGCAAATACAAGTACGCGCAAGAACTTCATGTACTTGATATCGGTAAGAAATTAGACAATCTTTATTAAAAATTAACAGGAACTTGAGTAAATCGCTCCGTCTTCATTTTCAATTTTGGAATTCATGAACCGCCCTTATAAAGGTGGCTCATAATAAGAATTTATCTCTAAATTTAGTATAAACTCTCAATTTCCGCAGAAAATTTTTGATCCAGGACTTTGCGTTTTACCTTCAGTGACGGAGTAAGTTCCCCCGCTTCTACTGTAAATTCTTGCGGAAGGATTAGATACTTCTTAATCGATTCATAGCTGGCAAGATGGGTGTTGGCATCAGACACGGCTTTGCGAATGATGTCATTCACGAACGAGCTCTTCACCAAGTCATTCCAGTCTTTGAATGCAAAGTTCTTTTCCTTCGCCAATTTTTCAAGGGCATAACGATCCACTGTCAGCAATGCCACGATATATTTCTTTTGATCCCCATGAATCAAGACGTTCGTAATATAGGGGCAAAGCTTCAAGAAGCTTTCAAGGCGCTGTGGTGCCACGTATTTACCGCCGGCTGTCTTAATCAAGTCCTTCTTACGGTCTGTGATGCGTAAGTCCCCACTTGGCAAGATTTCGCCGATGTCGCCTGTGTGATACCAACCATCTGTGAAAGCCTCTTTCGTGGCTTCCGGATCGTTGTAGTATTCTTTCATCACTTTGTCGCTTTTCACCAGAATCTCGCCATCTTCAGCGATTTTCAATTTCACTTCGCCGATAGGACGGCCTACGCTGCCGAAACGATAATTGTATGGAGTGTTGACTGTGATCGCGGCTGTCGTTTCCGTCAGACCGTAGCCCTCAAGAATCAAAATACCGGCAGAGTGAAAGAATAAGGCGATGTCTTTCGAGATGGGAGCTCCGCCACTGATCGCGAAACGTAGGCGACCACCGAAAGCATCTGTAATTTTTGAAAGAACAAGTTTTTTGGCGACTTCGTATTGCATGAGCAAATCAAGAGGTAAAGCTTGACCACTCATTTTATGATCGCCAACTTTTTTGCCGACAGAAAGGGCCCAGCTGAACAATTTCATTTTCAAAGGCTGAGTCTGAATTTGCGCCCAGATTGCCGCATAGATTTTTTCGAAAATGCGCGGCACCGAAACCATGATAGTCGGACGGATATCAACTAAGTTGCCACGAACTTTTTCAAGGCTTTCAGCATAGGCCATAGTGTAACCGATGTAGGTATGACCCCAATGTTCAATACGACCTAGAATGTGAGCGTAAGGAAGAAAGCTCAAGGAAACGTCTTCGGAACTTGCGCCACAGAACGGGAAGGCTTCAGACACTTCGCTGACAGCTTGCAAATGAGTCAATACAACGCCTTTAGGACGGCCTGTAGTTCCTGAAGTATACAGAATTGTCGCTGTATCCTCGGGCTTCAAGGTTTCACACAATGATTTGTATTCTTGTGGATGGGACTGGCGATAACCTTCACCAATTTCCCACATGCCTTTCCAGGTGATCACATCGGCTTCAGCTGTTGTGTCTTCAAAGACGATGACTTTCTCAACTGAAGGACATTTATCTTTGACTGATTGGAAAATTTTAAGAGGACCGCGACTTTCCGTGATCAAAAAGCGCGCCTGAGAATTATTCAGAATGTATTCAACGTCCTCAGGTGTATTATTCTGATAAACGGGAACCGTGACGGCTTTAATACCAAAGATTGCAAAATCCGCTACAGACCACTCGTAACGAGTGTTGGACATGATGGCAACATGGTCGCCCGGCTTAATTCCAAGAGACAATAGAGCAGAACCAAGAGTTTCAATGTCTTGATAATATTCAGGCCAAGTTTTTGAAATCCACTTATCGCCCTGTTTGAATTTGACGGCTGCTTTTTGGGGATCGCGGGAACGCATTTCGAGAATGGATTGTCCCAAAGTTTTCGTCATGGTGAGAACTCCTAGCTGTCGTCTTCAAAAGAAATATTAGCAGCAATCTATACGAGGAACTATTTCAAGTACAACTCTACAGTGTCTTTTTGGTCGGCGTGAATCATCACTGTTTTCTCTGCCGACAGTCCCGTCAGTTTATTGAAAGCCTGTATTTTAACACCGACTTCAGCTTGGATGTAGTAGGGCTCGTTTTCTGTTTTGATATCGACCGGCACGCCGGAGATTCGCAATTCAGGATTCGCACCACCATTCGCAATCTTGATGTACAAAGTCGCAACGCGAACAAGTCTTTGCAGATTGCCCTCGATACTTCCCACATCAGTTGTCGGTGTGTATGTAGTTACATAATCGGAATAACCTTCTTTTACAAGACGGATGTTGGCAGGGACGTTGGCTCTGAGCGTTTTTCGCATCGGAGTATAACCGCCCGTATCAGTCCCGTTGATCACAACACGGGCTTTGTCAGGATTACTGCGAATCATAACTGTGTACTCTGGTGCTGTTGCCGCCATGTCAGCTTGTTGTGGATCGCCCTCTGAAGCGGGTGCCGCGGAACCAGTTGCAGGAGTGGCCGCACTTACTGGTGGCAGACCTTCCTGTGTAACTGGAGTTTTCACAGAAGATTTTTTAAATGCATTGAAAGCAAATAATCCGCCGGCGACAATAACGACACCCAGTGCTCCGCGAATAGCCCACGTTGTGTAGTCTTTCGCTGGAGGAGTGCTGCGAATGGCCGTGCGTGTTCCCATCGGCATGCCACCGGATGGAGTGCGAGTCATTGTAACACTTGTCGATGAGCCCGTCGAAGTACGAGTGTGCGTGTGAGTCACGTTTGTATCTGATTTTGGAGCCGCAGGTTTTGGCGGAGCCTTCAGATTGTCAAGATTCACGCGAATGTCAGTCGATGTATTAATGTCTAATTTCTCGTTGGCCAAATCACCTTCATCCGCATCAGCAGAGATAGGTGCTTTAGGTACATTTTTCGGTGGAACGCGAAGATCCGTCTGTGTGACCACAGTTTTATCTTCATTGCCAGTTCCTTGAATTTTCGCAAACTCGACAAGCTTACGGCGTTGCTCAAGGAACGCTGCAGAGAAGGCATTCTTCATGAACACACTGAAATCGTGAGGAGAAAACTCTGGATATTGTGTATTCAGGAATCTATTCAAATCACGGTGCAAAGCCGCTGCAGTTTGATAACGAAGGCTGCGGTCTTTTGCCAATGCTTTATTTACGATGCGCTCAAGCTCTGGCGGAATAGATGGATTGATTTTGCGAATAGAGGGAACTTGGCACTCGCGAATCTTACGCAAGATCGCCGCCTCACTGTTTGAAGTGAATAGACGATCATTGGCAAGAAGCTCCCACAACACGATACCCATCGAGAAAATATCTGTACGAGGATCAATGTTTTGACCATCCGCTTGTTCAGGAGACATGTAACCATATTTCCCTTTAAGCGTGCCGGCTTTTGTTGCTTCAAGTTGGGTTTCCGCTTTGGCAATACCGAAGTCGATGATTTTTACTTCACCTTCAAAGGATACCATGATGTTTTGCGGACTCATGTCACGATGAACGATGTTCAAAGGGCGTCCTGTTGTACCGTCGATACAACGATGAGCGTGGTCAAGCCCCGCAGCAACCTCTTTGATCATGTACACGATTTGTTCGATCGTGAATTGAGTATTAGATTTCTTAAGTTCGTTCAGGATTTGACGAAGGTTGCGGCCTTCTACGTATTCCATTACCAGGAAGAATTGATTTTTTTCCACACCGAAATCATAGATGGAAACAACGTTACCGTGATTCAGGTTCACGGCGATCTTTGCTTCCTCTTTAAACATCTCGATGAATTCTTGATGGTCAGAATATTGGGGAAGAATGCGTTTGATGGCTACGAATTTGTTAACACCCACGGCACCAGTTGATTTGGACAGATAAACCTCTGCCATACCGCCTGCAGCTAAACGCTCTAGAAGGATGTATTTACCAAATTGCTCTACAGCCTGAGACATGAAAATATGTTCCCCTTTGAGAAGACTATCGGTAAAATAAAAAGAATCTTTAAGGAGATTCGGATATGAAATGGATTGGACTGACCGGAGGTATAGCCTGCGGCAAGAGCACGATAAGTCGGATGCTCGTGGAACACTCCATTCCGGTTATCGATGCTGACGTAATTGCTCGAGATGTCGTGAAATCCGGTTCCCCTGGACTTAAGTCTATTGCGCACGAGTTCGGTGAAGATGTGCTTCTTGAAGATGGAAATCTAGACCGTCGCAAATTAGGACAGAAGGTTTTTGGTAATCCGGAATTGTTGCGCAAGCTCGAGGAAATCACACATCCGCTTATTCGTGAGGAAACTCGTCGTCGTCGTCGTATGCTGGAAGATATGAATACTCCGTTAGCGGTGTACGATGTTCCTTTGCTTTATGAAACTAAAGCCGAGGACCAATTCGATGGTGTGATCGTGGTCAGTTGTACAAAAGAACAGCAAAAAGAACGTCTTCGTCGTCGCAATCAATGGAGTGAATCAGAGATCGAAATGCGTATTGCTTCGCAGATTCCAATTCAGTTTAAGGAAGGGCAGGCGGACTTTATCATTTTCAACAATAAAGACGAGCAACATTTACTGCGCGAGTTTGATCGCCTTCTAGCGTGGCTTGAAGAGCAAAAAAAGTCTTAGAAGTTAAAGTTGTACCCCAGTTGCCCATACATATCGATACCCGTGACGGCCACACCAGCTCCGAGCTCAAAATTAAATTGTGCGCCGATACCAAGGCCTGCTCGGGCGCGCCAACGTTTAATTTCCACAACATTGGCAAATTCACTTTTTGCATCAAAGAAAGTTCCCGCAGCTATGCGCACATAGGGAAGGTAATCATCCTGGGTGATGAAAAATCTTTTTCCCAAAAAAGCGCCGACTAAATTGTCCTTGTTGATTTGTCCTTCAAGATCCCACTGAGGCAATCCTTCAATATCTAACGGAGAATAGCGGAGAGCTAAGGTCGGTCCTTGCCTCCACTCATTGCCTTCTAAGAAATCACCACCGGCAAAGCCCACCGCCAGATTCAATTGCGTCGAGGGAAGTTGGTCGTGGCTCATGGTCTTGTCTGCTAATAGGGGATCGCTCTGCCCACTGAGTGGGGCTGGGTTTAATGTCGTTTTGGTTGTAGGCGCAGCCTGCGCTGAAAGCGCATTCACGACCAAGGTCAAAAAAAGGATCGAAACGGAAACTCGCATAAGACAAAGCATAATTTATCTCTACAATGTTGTTAAGTACTTCGGAGGCATAAATGTTATTTAGAGGAATCCTGCTCCTCTCGGGCCTGACGTCTTTTTTTTCAAGCCAAGCGTTTGCAGATACCGTCAGCACAACTATCCATCACCTTTATCAATCTCCGCGTGCTTTGGGGATGGGGGATGCGTTTACTGCTGTTGCTGATGATTACACAGCTATTTTTTATAATCCAGCGGGTTTAGCTCGTCGTGAAGATGGACAGGTGAATCTTTCTTTAAGTCTTGCTGGAACTCCCGGCGCAAAAGATTTTTATGACGACTACAAAAAGATCGAAGATTCATCTCAGACGGATTCGCAAAAGCAGACAGCTTATTTGAACTTGATCCAACAACATTATGGTGACGTTTACTCTGTGCGTGTCACTCCGATGGAAGCGGAGTGGGTTCGGCCCAAGTGGGGAGTGGCCTTTATTCCTGCCGATGTGACTGTCGAAGCAGCAATGCACCAGCAAGTCGGACCAACCATGAATACGACGGCTTATGTGGATTCAACATTGGCGGTTTCCTATGCGGATGATTTGCATTGGTTTGATTATGGTCGATTCTCCATGGGAATCACGGGAAAGTTCGTGAACCGCGGATTCTATAGCAAGGGAATCAGTGCTGCGGATCTGGCAGCGAGCAGTCAGATCATAAAGCGCGAAGATCTGCTTGAAGGTTACACAGTGGATGCTGATATCGGTATGCTGTGGACGCCAGAGCTTCCCGATGAAGGGTTCTGGTCCATGATGCGTTTAGCCCGTCCTACTTTCGGTCTGACCGTTCATAATATCGCAGAAAGCGGATTCGGTCAGTCCTTGAAATTGATCAACAAAGATGTGACTCAAAATGGAGTCCCAGAAAAACTATACCGCGTTGTGGATGTGGGAACGAAATGGGAATATCCAACCGCTTGGATTTTTGGTGGTCGCGGTGTTCTTGATGTGCGTGATATCGGTCATCCAGAATTTACCTGGCGTCGTGGTTTACATGCGGGGCTTGAATTCGACTGGACGGTGCGCAACTGGTGGAAAGGGCACTACAGCGGCGGTTTCAGTGAAGGCTTCTGGACCGCGGGTGTTTCGGCAGAGCTTGGTATCTTTAATCTAAATCTTGTCAGCTACGCCGATGACGTTGGAACGATAAATACACCGATTGAAAGTCGTGTGTATGCCGCAAGATTGAATTTAGATTTCTAATTAATTTTTAAATCGGAAACAAAAAAAGCCAGACAACCCTGGCTTTTTTTATTTTAAGTTTTTGAAGATTTAGTGTTGACCTGACTTCCAATATTCAAGAAGCGCATTTCCGATATCTTGTGCTGTCGCTGTTGAGATATCGACATTCACAGAAGCGGCACCATCATTGATAGAGTTGCAAATACTTGTGTTCGCATTGCTTGTTCCGCAAGTCACAGAGTAAACCGCCTGGATCGTTGAACCTATAGCATCAACCTGCGCTTGAGCCGCAGCTTGTGTCGCACCAGAGCCAGAAAGATCTGTTAACAATGTATTAATGGCATTCGTAACTGCCGTTACGTCTACAGTGCTTCCATTTGGAATATAACTGGCAACTGCCGTCGCTGTCTTCGCCATCGCCGCGATCAGCATCAAACCTTGATCGTTCGAAGCCTGACAGTTACTGAAGACTGTGGCGGCTGTCGTCGTGTCACCAAAGTCCAGGTAAGCGAGCATGCTTGCTGTGCTGCCGTTATCTTTAATTGCATTCAACGCATTTGATAAATTAGTAGGACTTGTAAGGCCTGCTCCAATAAAACCCGCAGCGCAACGAAGAGTATAGGCTTCCGGGGTCGTGATATCAGCGATTTTAGCAACACAGGCATTGGCAGAGGTGGCATCGGTTGCATTATCCATGCAAAGTTGCGCGTCTGCGACTTTATCAGCCGTGCTTGGATCTTCGCATCCGGCGAGAACTGCCATTAAACTAAGGCAGAAAACTAGCGGTGTGATTTTCTTAGAGAACATCTTCAACTCCCTTTGAGGATTCATCCGTTTATTATATCGGAATTTCGGAGTCCGATCTTTACTCAGGACCTAGGACCGTATTTTTCTGAGACGTCTCAATGTGAGCCTGCAATGTGCCGATAGGCTTTAGGAAGTATCTTCTTCAATAGTTAGAGAGAGGCCTATGAAAAGGATTTTGTGGATTGCTCTCATTCAAATAGTTCTGCTGTGCGCTTTCGCGATGGATGTGAATGCGGAAGAGTTGCGCGATCGTTATTACGAGGGCGCTCGCTGCCAAGCTATGGGTGGCGCGTGTATTGCTGTCGTGAATGATGAAACTGCTTTGCTTGTGAACCCAGCGGCTTTAGGTAAGCTTCGTGATTTTTATGGAACTATCTTCGACCCGGAAGTCGAAGCGAATTCAAACGTGCAAAGTATGTACGCTGACTCGGCATTTTCAAATCCATTTGAATTGAGTGACGTTAAAGGAGCTTTGGATAAAGACCGTGGCTCTTACTATCATGCGAAGGCTCAAATGATGCCGTCGTTTGTAGGGAAAAATTTCGGAATCGGTTTGTATGCTCAAGATCTTCTTGATGCGAAGATGAGCACCGATGGAACAACGATTGATACTTATTATCGCCGCGATTTAGCATTGGCGATGGGCTTTAATTTCCGTCTCTTCGATGGGCGTTTGAAGTTTGGTGTGAATACCAAATTGATTGACCGTCTCGAAGTAAATAAATCGGCGTTAAGCTCGACAGGATCTTTGGATTATAAAAACATCGGCAGTGAAGGGTTGGGTGTCGCATCGGATGTTGGTGTGATCTTGGCAGCTCCGTGGACATTCTTGCCAACTGTAAGTGCAACATTGCATGACATCGGTGGCACGAGCTTTAATACCGGTGCGGGTTTGACGAGTTCCACTACGACACGTCCCGATTTGGTTCCGATGGATATGGATGTCGCTATTGCAATTTTTCCGATCCACACTAACTACGTGAGATCATCGTGGACTATCGAGTACCGTGACTTATTAACATCATCTCAAATTGATGATCACGCCAAACAAGTCCACGCCGGTGTCGAATTTAACTTCGGAGATGTGTTCTTTTTAAGAGCAGGCTATAATCAAAGATATTGGACAGCGGGTTTGGAACTTGCGTCTGAACGCTTTCAGTGGCAGCTCACGAGCTACGGCGAAGAAATCGGTACGAATACGTCAACTCAGGAAGACCGACGTTACATCTTAAAATTTGCATGTCGTTTTTAAGGAAAGAAATGGGCAAGGTTAAAAACATTCTTATTATGATGGCTTGTTTGGGGTTAACGACCTCTTGTGATAAGCCGAATGTTTTGCAGGATCTGTCGTCGACAAATTCTGATGAAGCCCTTTATATTGATGCTCAAAAAGATATCGACAACCAATCATGGGATGCCGCAATCAATATTATAGAAAATCAACTATCGGTAAGCTATCAAGCACGTCGTGATGTCATGAACAGTCATGCCAGTGCTTATGCGGGTAAGTGCGGCGTCTTGGTTGCAAATCTTGTGACCAACTTGCAGAATGCCTCAGGCTCGGCATCACAGATTTTTCCATACGTTCTTTCTTTATTCAATGGTGTGACCGTGGATCCAGCTTCTTGCGAAAGAGCCATCACCATTATGCAAAGTATTGGCGCTGTGGGATCACGAACCGCAGATGAAAATTTATTCTTAGGAATTTTGGGCTTGGCCCGTATATCAACAAATCTAGGATACGAAATCGATACTGATCACAATGGTACGATCGATTCCTCATCAAATGTTTGCCATGAGTGGGACAGTGGTGTCGCCCAGGGAACTTGGACGGCGGCGGATGCACCGATGGATACATTGGCACCGGCACCGGCAATGCCAAGCCATTATCTTTTAGACGCTGACATTCAAAAGGTTGTCGCGGGTGTGGGCTTGATTGTGGAAAATATCACGGCGTTAACGAACGTCATCGGCGCCGGCAATAGCATGCTGACCGCAGTGAGTTCAATTACCAGCTCGTGCACGACACTTGGGATTTCTTGTACGACGACGGACCCGACTGCTGTGACGGCTAAAATGATTTATGGATTCCGTCTTTTATTAGATACAAGCGCTATGGGCTTTGGAACGTGTGACATCTCGACTCCGCCGCCTAGTGCTCCAACTTATTCGCTGACGGGAGTTTGCTGTCCCTCGCACAAACCACCTCCATAGGACTTGATGATGATAAAGCGGTTTGTAGCCTTAGCACTTATTTTAATAGCTCCAACGGTTCATGCTCAGCAGATTTACGAGACGGCCCGCGCGGTTCGCTCTTTGGGTATGGGCGGAATGTATATTCCAATCGTGAATGATACAGATGCGTTGTTTTATAATCCAGCAGCATTGGCGAAAGTAAAAGGCTTTAACTTTACTGTGCCCTCGGTGGCTGCGGGAATTAATAGCGATAGCATTTCCTCTTTGGACACTTTGAAAAATTTTGATTCAAGTAATCCGTCCTCTTACAATTCGTTGTATGGAAAGAGATTTGATGTTGAGGCCGCAGGTAAGGCAGCTTTTGCAATGCCTTATTTTGGTTTCGGCTATTACACGAACTATAATGCTTCGGTGGAGCTGCACGATCCAGCGAATCCTCAGTTCGATAGCTTCTTCCAAAACGATCAGGGTTATGTCATCGGTGGTGCGGTTCCATTGGGGCCGAACATTTACGGTGGTCTGAATGTAAAACGTATCTCTCGGTGGGGTGGTACGGAACAACAATTAGGGTTGGCAGAGGTATCTAGCGGGATGTCTCTGGATAAACTTGAAAGTTATTACCAGAATAAAGGGACTGGCTACGGTCTTGATTTGGCGTTGATGACAGAAATCCAAGCCCCATTGACACCGACTATTGCCGTGGTTTGGCAAGACGTAGGCGATACGTCATTTACGAAAACGGCGGGGACAGACGCACCACCTCACATTGAGCAAAATATTTCTGCCGGCTTGGGTGTTGGGTTCGATATTCCAGGCATCGATTGGACGGCGGGGGCGGAGTTCCGTCAGCTCAATCAAAATGACATTCAATTTGGCAAGAAGTTGCATATTGGAACAGAACTCTCAATTCCACTTTTCGATTTCCGCGCGGGGATCGATCAAGGATATTTCACATACGGCGCGGGATTTAATTTTCTCATATTCCGTGTTGATGCTGCTAGTTACACAGAAGAGCTTGGTGTCTATCCTGGACAGACGGCAGAAAATCGCTACGCAGTAAGCGTCAGTATCGATTTAAGCTTTGATGCTGACTTCCATTTCACGGATAATGAAGGCAAGAGAAGAAAACTGAAACAACGCCGGTAATCTAGAAATGCTGCAAATTATCCCGATCGAAAATCGTTCCCAAGTGAACGAGCTTTTTGCCAATTACAATCCCCGTGAACAATCGTGGCTTGTGTCTGACTTGCGCACAAAGTTTGAATTGCAGCAAAAAATCCTGGCTCGTGATGGCCAATACATCGATGAATCAGTTTTGCGTGCCAGTGATTTGTGGAAGATGTTGTTAAAACGTCTCGAGCCCCGTCTTCGCTTGGTCAGCGATCCTTTTGCCAGATCTTTGCTTCGCACCATCATGGATGAAAATGCCGAAGTTTTAGGTGTAAATTCTTCTGCCGAAGACACTGTATTTTCTTATATTGATCAAATGGCTGCGATCATCTTCCATCCGGAAGGAACAAAGCGTTTGGATGAATGGTTTGAGACTCATCCAGAAGCAAAGAATCGTTGGCGTGAATGGTATCTGCGAGCGCGCTTTTGTGCGATCAAACTTCTTGAAGAACATAACGTCATCACTTCAGATTGGATCACCTCTTATCTGCAAAACTTCAACGAGCTTGAAAAAGTTTGGAATATTTCGCTCATTGTTGATCTTAGCGGTGAGATTTCTCGTGTCGAAGCTGAAATTCTTCGCACGTTATCTCGTTACATTGACGTGACGGTGCTAGAGCCATCTCCGTTATGGCGTACAGATTTTCATTTCCTGCTAAGACCCTATGAAGATTTGCGTGGGCAAAGTTCAAAAATCACTCAACTTTCGCCAGTTCCTGCGAAAGATAAAACCATCGATGTTTTGCGCTTTTCTGGAATGTTGGCAGAAATTAAAAATGCCGTTGGACAAGTGCGCGAGTGGTTGAATGCAGGGTTGCCTGCATCATCACTTGCGATTGTGGCACCCGATATTGAGACTTACTGGCCCGTCCTTCAGTCTTTTTTGGCTGAGGAGGGAATTCCTTATCAGAAAGATATCACTCACAAGGTACAAAGTTTGCCGTCAGTCACTCGTTGGCTTGCGACGCTAAGATCTAAGAGTGGTCGCTTATCTTCTTCAGACTTAGAGATTTCGTTCTTCGATAAGCATGAAGCCCAAGGTCTTCGTTATGAAGAGTTTAAAGCTTTATATAAAAGTCTTTATGTAAATGAAGATTTAGCTCGTAATGAAATCGTTCATAAGATTTTCCATGATCAATTGGATGTCTCGGGTCTTGTGAGTCGTGATGAATTTGTTTTGAAGGCGTTAAGTTTTTGGAATTCGAGTGAGACGGAAGTTGTTCAGATTGTTCTGCGCGAACTTTTACAAAATGCTACAGCCAATACGAAATTGATCTGGAAAGAATGGCTTAGCTATTTAGAAAGCATCGTTGCAGCAAAAGAATACACTCTTGAAAAAGGGGAACCTGCGGGCATTCTTGTCACAAAGCTTATGTCGGCTCACAGCGAAAAGGCCTTGTACCGTATTTTCGTGGGCCTAACTGACGAGTCATTGAAGTCGCGTAATAAGACTCAATTATCTGGCCAAGACTATTTTGAGTTGGCCAAAGATATTGGTTTCTATTTGGACAATCCAGACCAAAGCGATTTGGAGTTCGAATTGCGTTTATTAGCAGAAGCGGATTCCATTCACGACATTTACTGTTTCGGAGCGACCGATCTTTCAGGGTCGTTGTGCTCGCCATCTACATTCTGGATGAGCTTGACTGAAAATCATGAAGGTTTGACCTTGCCCAAAGAAACTCGTTGGGATGAACTGCAATATTCAGATCTTCGTGAGGGGCGCCCTTGGTTGGATGGTCGTCGCGAGGACGTCGAGCATCGAATTCGTGAGGACTTGGGCAAAGAAGAAACGCCTTCCTTGCAACTGAAAGAGCTTCCACGCATTTCCGCTTCAGCAGTGGAAAGCTTCCTGGAGTGCCCTTTCATTTTTGCAGCGCAAAGATATTTCAAACTCAAAGATCTTCCAGATATTGATTTGGACGTGGATCACCGTACTCGTGGTCAACTAGCCCATGCGATTTTTGAGAAGTTGACGATTGAGCCAATGCGCTTTGACTGGACAACGGACGAACTCGATTCCTTATTGGAAAGTATTCGTAAAGAAAAAGAGCTGATCTTTGCCGATGAACGTTTGTGGCTTCCTTTAAAAAGAAAACACATTCAATTGGGTCTTCGTTTCTTAGGGTTTGAAAAGAATTGGCGCAAGGAATTTCCAAAAACGAAAACCATCGCTCGCGAAAAGCGGTTTGAGTTTTATCTAGATCCAAAAACAGAAACACTAAGCAAAGACGCTGTGGAGGGTGCTTTCCGCATCTCGGGTCAGATCGACCGTATCGACAGCGATGAACAGAAGCATTTAGTTGTGCTGGATTATAAAAGCTCTGGTGGTGGGACTACATCACATTCTTCTTGGCTAAAGAATCATGAGATTCAATTGCTCTTTTACATGTGGATTTTAGAAAAGAATCTAATGGAAGAAGTGCAAGGGGATGTGATTGGCCTTTTCTATTACATTTTCCGAACTTTCGATCGCAAGGGCTTCAAAATTGATGAACTTGCGGGTGCTTTATATCCGGCTTCAAAACGTAAAGATAAAAATGCAACCTTTGAAGCCAAAGAGCTTTATTTAAAAGAATTCAGCAATATCTTAATGGGCACGTTGGAGCGTATTCGCAATGGCGAGGCGAAACCAGAGCCTGCCGACGATAAAACCTGCGCAACCTGCGAGTGGAGACGACAATGTCGAGCACCTCATCTCAACTAAAGAATACAATTCTTCGCGCCGGCGCAGGCGCGGGTAAGACGACGACTCTGACAAAGACTTTTTTGCAGTTTGCGGACGATTTTAAAAATCATCATCATAAATTCCCGCGTATTGTGGTGACGACGTTCACTCGCAAGGCGACACAAGAGTTGAAAGAGCGTTTGCTAAAGAAAGCTTTGGAAGAGCAAAGAGATGATCTTTTTCAATTTGTCAGCTCTAGATCCCAAGTGCAAATTTCCACCATCCACGGAGTTCTAAGTCTTTTTCTATCCCGTTATGGATCGGCCATCGGTTTGACGCCTGATTATTCGATTATGAGTGATAGCGAGGTTCGCCGTCATGCCAGAAAGATCATGCGCAAATACATTTTGGAAAATTCACATCTTCAAGAGCTTTTAGAAGAATACGATTTTCAAACCTTGGAAAGTGCTCTGCTTCAATACTTCTCGGAAAATATCATTTTTCCGGGAGCAAGTTTTATTTCCAGTACGGAATTGCAAAATAAGACGGAACGCTTGATCAACGACATGGCTGGTCGCTTGAAGCGTGTATGTTTAGAAATTGAAAATGAAGCGTCCAATGATAAGTGGAAAGACTATGCAAGTTCTCTTCGCACTTTCAATTGGACAATTGCCAATCAGGACTTTGCGGGTTTCTTTGACCGCCTGCAAAGTCTGTGGGACTTCTCGGTGAAACCGCAGTTTAGAAAGAACACGCCTCCTTTCAGTTTAAGTTTGAATGAGGAATTAGAAGAGTTGCGCGAACACATCGATAAACTTTTGGAAGAGCCGCGCTATCGCCCCGAATTTTGGACAAAACATCAAAAGAACTGCGAGCTTTTCGAAGAGCTTGCGAAAAATTTCTGCAAAGACTTTTTGCAACTAAAATTGGAAAACGGATTCTTATCTATGGCAGATTTGGAAACGCTTTCTTATAAAATCATCAAAGACTCTCCAGAGTCCGCAGTGAAGTTTTCGCAAGAGTGGGATTTCTGGATGGTCGATGAGTATCAGGACACCAGTCCGATCCAGGTTGAATTGCTTCGCAATCTTGTGGGCGATAAGCCTGTTTTTGTCGTGGGCGATCCCCAGCAAAGTATTTATCTATTCCGTGGGGCTCGATCCGAAGTCTTTCAGGACAAAGTGAACGAGATTGAGGCGCAAGATGGTGATGTGCAAGTGAAGCTTGTGAATTATCGTTCGTCGCCGGAAATTTTAGAGTTCTTCAATCACTATTTCACGAAATTAAGTTCTCAGTTTGCGGCAATGACCCCGGATCCGCAAAAAGAAAAAAAAGGCCCGGAAGATCCTGTTGTTCAAGTTCTTTTAACGGAAACGGGAGAAGATGATGAAACATCTGCGGAAACGTTAGCGGCCGTCGCTCGCATTCAGGAGCTTTTACAACAAGGCGTAAGCCCCGAACAAATTTGTATTTTAAGTCGGACTCATCGAACTTTGGAAGATATCGCCAAGGTCGCCCAAGAATACGGCGTGCCTTTGCAACTTCATAGTGGAAGCGGCTTCTATGAGCGTCGTGAAGTTCTAGATGTTTTGGCAATTCTAAAGTTCATGGTGAATCCGCACGATAACGCCAACTTTGTGGCGCTTCTTCGTTCCCCGTGGCTGCATGTTTCTGATTCAGAGTTATTAGCTTATTGTCATAGCTTCAAGCATTCTTTCTGGAAAGAGGCACTGAAAAGTCTAGATGAAAAGCCGAGCAATCATCCTTTGCATGTTTTAAAGCAATTGCAAAATTCGGCTGAAGAAAAAGGTCTTTCTTGGACTCTGAAGAAAGCTTTGATCGAACTTGGACTGTTTGATTATTCTGCGCGCATTGATTCCACCGGACGTCGAGAGGCGAACTTATGGAAAGTGGTTGCGATGTTAAGTGCTGAAGAACGTCGTCCAGGATTTAACTTCCTCGACTTTTTAGATACGAGCCTTGAAACTTTATCGACAGATGAAGGTGGTGAGGACTCGGATGCGACCCCGGTGATTGAACCTAAGCGGGTGAACTTTATGACGGTCCATGCTTCTAAAGGTTTACAGTTTGATCATGTGATCCTGCCTGGTATGGGTAAAGATCCAAGGGCCAGCTTTGCTCCGGTTATCAGCTTTGTTGAAAAAACAGGACAGTGGACTTTGAAAGTCCGCGATGAAGAATCTCAAGGCATGGCGGGAAGCTTGCTTGCTGACGAAATCGTCGAGGAACTTCGTAAGCGTGAATCCGAGGAATTCAATCGTGTTCTGTATGTTGCCTTAACGCGTGCAAAGCACGGCGTGACTCTTTTGTGGGACCATAAGGTTGGTAAGAAATCTTGGGCAGCTCAGTGTCCATTGAATTTAGAAGAGGGTCTTCATGAAGAAAAAGACTTCTCGTATGTCGTACGCAGTGAAAATCCTCGTCCAGTCAGAATGGCGGAAGAGGATTTGCAAAAGAAAACTCTTCGCCCGTTGTGGCAGGCCCCGCAGGCAGAAGAGCGAAGAAAATATATTTCTGTCACAGAACTAGTGACACCAGAAGGTGTTGCCGGAGCCGAATATCAGGCGAAAGTATCTCAATTGGCACCAGGACTAGCTCGGGCGCAGCAAGGAACGAATGCCCATCGCTTGTTCGAGGCCTTGAAATATACAAGCCACGATGAACTTTCTAAAATCGCCGATAGTGATTTGAAAAAACCACTGCAATTTTTGGCCAGCACAGAGAAAATTCCGATGCTTGATATTATCAACAAAGGTTATGTCGAGTGGGGGTTTGCTTTGTCGTTTAGAAACTCTTTGATGCAGGGACAGATCGACTTGTGGGGCGTTGTCGATAAAACGCTTTGGATGGTTGATTATAAAACCGGTTCGCAAAGATATTCAGACACAGCATTCAGACAGCTTGAGGCCTACACTTGGGCTTTACATCGCATGAAATACACTGACGGCGTGGAAAGTGTGAAGCTTGCCGTGGTCTATCCGATGGATGAAGTGGTGAAGATCGAAGAGATTAAAGACCTCGGCCATCTCGATAAGAAACTTGAGAATCAAATTCACGAATATCTAGCCAAAAAATAGGGAAGCCGGAACCCTCTCCGCTCCGACTTCCCCGGGGAAATTATTTTATTGGAAGGCTGTGCTGACAGGCAATCCAGTGAATGACCCAAGGAATGTATAACCATCGCTTGGAACTAAAGATGACTTATTGTTGATCGTCGAGGAGCCGCAAACATAAGGTCCCGAGTAGATGAACCAGCACTCGCGGTAAGGCGATTGGATATTTGTCGCAAGACCGATAGAGAAGTTTTTGTAGTACAGATTTCCTGTCGCACAACCATTTGAGTTTACGCTTGTAATACTAAGAACGATCGCACCATAAGAATCTTGCACATAGCCCGAGAAATTTTGGTTGCTATTGTACCAATAGTTATAAACTGAAGTGACAGTGCCGTTGTCCTTCAGGGAGTCGATAGACACGTTATTTCCTGCAGGTGCAGAGAGAACCCCTCCATGGGATACGCCGTTATCAATATAAGAAACTTGTACGGTGCCATAATAATGGCCGTCACCATTGTTGTGCATAGCAATTGTCGTTGTGATGTTGTATGGCGCATACAATGTTTGCTCAGCATAGTTGCCCAGTGTTGCAGTAGATGCAATTGTGAGCGGGACAGTGTTCGTGCTGTAGCAAGCGGACGCTGTGGTATCAGTCGACGTTGTTGTCGTGGTCGTCGTTGTAGTAGTAGTTGTTGTAACACCTGTGGAAGCCGCGGTGCTGTCCAGTGCAGAGAACTGAACTTTATTGCATCCCACAAGACCTACGATGGCAACGATCGATAGAGCCTTTAAGCATTGAGACTTCATCTTGGACCTCCAGTGATGATTTTTCTAAATGCTAAACACAGGCCGACTGTACCACCTTCCGATAACTGCGCGATCTTGAATGAAATTAAATGATTGTTGAAGCGCTTACATAATTGAAAACACTGTCGAATTCGTGAAATCGGACGTAAAGTGTCGTCCGTTCGCAGCACTAAACTCAAGAGGGAAGACCGCAGTCTTCCCTCTTGAGTTTGTTAGTTTGTGTAACTACTAGCGATGCTAATAATTAGTAAGTGTATTCCGGATTCAATTGGCTTGTGTAACGAGCAAGGTCTTCGATCGTGTACATCAAGCTTTGCTGACCTGATGTCAATGGAGTGTCATCCATCATTAAGTTCATAACCTTATCAGCAGTCACAACACCTTGACCAGCTAACTTGATTTGGATTTGTGATGACAACTGAGTCAATACTTCCTGACCAAGAGCCAATAGATCCAATTGAGCAAGTTGCGCATTTGTCTCTTTTTGAGCGGCAAGTGTTTTCAATACATTCTCAAGCTTATCCAATGGAATTTGCTCAAGTTGTGGCTTCGCTTGAAGAAGAAGCAACATAGATCGACCCATCATGCCTCTCAACATCGTCACTTGCTTATCCAGAGCCAAGTTTGGATTCGACTTGATCTCACCGGCAGTTACTAGAACTCCGTTAACGTTCAAGTCAGTCAAAGCCTTAGTAAGGTCTTGGGCCGCTTTGTCACTCGCTGCTTGAGCTGCCTTTAAGTCATCGCTGGTAGCAACGATCTCGGCTTGTGACTTACCTTTTAGAGCCGCATTCGCAGCAACTGCCTGGGCCATTTTTCCTTGCAAAGTGATATCTGCATTGATCATCGCAACCATTCCATTTGCCAAAGCTGTTTTATTCTCTAGCAATACAGATTTTCTAGCAGCGTGAGACACTAGGTAGTTCGCACCCATCGCGTTGTCTACAGCATAGAATTTCACACCCGCACCTGATTTAGAGCTTTGACCGTAGCGAGCTACAGACAAACGATCTTTCAAGCTATTGCCACCTTTCAGTGTGCCTACTTTGAAGAACTCAGCGAAAGTATCCAAGCCCATGAAGCGATATTGGTTTGTGTCAGCTAAGCCACCCAAAGTCGCTGAATCAAGCAAGTTTCTATTCACGTTCACCGGAGAATCAACTTCTTGAAGGTTGTGAGCTGCATCGACGAAACCAACTTTCAAGTTGCCAGTCATGATCTCTAGCAAAGTCATCATGTTTTGCGATTGGCTCGCATCCTCAACACCCAAGAAGTATTGTTCGAATTCATTGTAACCAATCCAACCAGTTTGAGAGTCGTCAGTCAGAGCTGCAGGGTTTGCAGTCAACAAGAACTGAAGAGCAAACTGCTTGTCATAACCGATACCTAACGTATCCAAGCGATCGCCTGTTGGAGCGGCTGAAGAGTCGTAAACACCACGCGCTTCCAAAATTTTGATGTCTTGTTTCTCAGAGAATTTCGGATTGCCTTGAGCATCAGCTGCCTGTGAGCCGTCCGCATTCAATACTGGAGTTTTCAAAACATAAGGTACTGGGATCAGACGTTGCTTGATTTCTTCAGCACTGCTGCCGAAACCGTAGTTCGTATCTGGGATACGAAGAACAGTATGGAAGAAGTCATATCCAAGGTAAGCTGCCTCGCGGAAGTCTGCCAACTCTGCATTGTTCAAAGCAGAGCGGTAGATAACCATCTTGAAGTAGTCATCAAGGAAACGACGGATCGACTGGAACTTCGTGATAGAGTTACGGATCACCGCAACTTTTTGTGGCCAGCCGAAGTTAATACGGTCGGCTGCATGATAAGAAGTTGCATAAGAACGATTGTAGTCTTGGATCGCGTTCTTAACGATTTCTGTCGCAGAGGCACCGCTATCGTATGGAGCACACGCTGGCTCTACACCAACTAATTCGTCATGACATTGGCTGTAGTGCTTTAACAAGCCTGTTTTATCAACAACTTGTTTTTGCATATCAACCCAGTTTGTCACGCCAAGGAATTTCTTAACGTCATCAAGTTGCAGGTATGTACCATTGATCAAGTTCACAGATACTTTGTCTGAGTTTGTCAAAGCACCGCCGTTTTTAGCAGCAACTTGTTTCGCTTTCTCAGAAGCTTCAACCAAGCCTGTGTAGATTGCGCGCAATGCATGCACGTCGTATGTACCTGGGCCTTGGTATTCCATCTCTGGGGAAGCGATGTAGTCCATGATCGAAGTGTAGTTGCGGTTCGTGTTTTCGCCCGGGAAGTTAAAGTTCTCTTTGTCGTAAGAGGCTTTGAAGTTGTGGCGAAGACCCAAAGCGTGACCTACCTCATGCAAGAGAGTCGCTTTGATTTCCTTTTTGAACAAAGTATTGAAATCGGTTTCCAAGAACTTGTCATTGTACTCCTCACGAGCGTACATGAAGCAACCACCGCGTTTTCTTGCGGCTGCATTGAATTTCGCCGTCATTTCTTTCGCACGAGCTTGTTGGATCAAAAGGTCTCTCATTTGAGCAGACATACCTTTTTCAGTACGAGCCAGCTCGCGGGAAATGATTGCATCCAACATCATTGGATCGTCCTTGAAATCGCCCGACAATGCTTCAGTCAAAACTTTACGAGTAAAGTCTTTTGAAGAAGTGATGTTAACGTCACTCACCTGTGTACGACCAAGCAATGCTTTTTGGTTTAATGATTTTCCAGCTTTACGAGTCTCAAGCATTGAAGTGTATTTTGAAGACATTCTTTGAGTTTGTGCTGCTGGGCGAGCAGACAAGATCAACTTCTTCAAGAAATTGCCATAAGTTCTTGCACCTGCCGCGACCTGGTCACCAGCAGCGTTGCCAGTGCTTACACCAGCACCTGCAGATTGACCTTGAGCTTGTGCTTTTTCATCAGCTTGTTGTTTTTGGAAGTCTGCTAAAGCTTCTTGTTTTGCTTCGTCCAACAATTTTTCGTAGGCGCGAGACTCGCCGTAGCTGTTCAGGAAGCTACGAACTTCTGTCTCAGAGTTACCAGAGTAAACGATAACGTTATTCGCTACGATTGTACCAGAGTATGGATTTGGTGCGAACTGAGCAACACCCAGTAATCCGTTTTCAGCTGGCATGTCCATGAACCACAAATAGTTGCGGTCCAAGTCGCCCAAGTGGCCACGAGTAGCGTCGTCTTCATGTTCTAGGACGATGAAGTCACCAGAACGATCCAAAGAAGTACCTTTGAAAGCTTTGTGGAATGCATCATTCCACTCTGCAATAACTTCTGCCGCCGCTTGCTCGATCAAAGCTCTTCTTTCTTTTGGAGAGTTCGCAAGACCACCCACCCAATAGTGCAATGTTTTGCCATTGCGGAAGTCATGGATCACAGGGTGGTAAACCTGGCTTGCTTGACGACCTGGGCGAACAGTCGGATCAGTCACGGCGTCAGACATTGTGAAGATCGCAAAATTCATTGAGCTTTGAGCATTCAAAGAAATATTTGGTGCAAACTGAGTATCGTCTTCTTGCGCATGAGTTCTTTTCTTGAATGAAAGACGCTCTACAACGTTATAGTTGAATTGTGCTTTGTCTTCAGTTTGGTTCGCACAACCTGGCTTCACGGTATAAGAACCAGCCAAAGAGAACTGCAACATACCGTCGTTAGCCAAACGCATGTCCATATCAGTCACTTGTTGAGATGTTTGAGCTTCCCAGCAAGTACCAACTTCGAAGAATGAAAGTGGAGAGTTCGCTACTGGAATTGTGTTTTTAGTCCAGTCGATCTCCAGATATTCAGCATCTTCTTTTTGAGCATCGATCAATTTAGGAACTGTCACGGCAACGCCGTCAGCATCTACTTTTTCAAGTTTGAAGTATTTAACAGGAACGCTGATGAGTTCCTCGCGGTCTTTTGCACCTTGCCCCACGTATTGAATCAGAGATTTTTGATTGCGAACGACTAGGCGATCTCTTTCAAGTTCAAATTTAACGATAGAGATGTCGCCGCTCGTACCTGTTTGACCAACAACCATCATGTTCGAAGCGTCTTCGAAAGTTCTTCTGAAATAGAACTCACCCGCCAAATCAGTGACTTTGATTGTGTTCAATGGGTCGATGATGCCGGTAGGGCGCGCGCGTTCTGCACGAACTTCGCGGGCGATTTCAACAAGACCTGTTGATTCAGCCTTAGTGACTTTATCGATTTGCAAAGCATTGCTTGTGTTGTCTTTAGAGTCAGCCAAGTTCAAGCTAAGCTTTTGGTAAGTCACCGGCACTGTTGCTACCAGGCGCAAGACGCAGTTTTTATCATTAGAAGCAACTGATGAGTCAGCACAGTGGAAAAGCTCGCCATTTGCACGGCCTGTAGTCACAAGACGTTGTTCGTCTTTAGACAGGTTTGCCATGGACGTGATCTCGTAAACTTTCATGTTGTCGCTATCAAGCTTAGTCAAAACTTTTGTATCATCAGCAACGAACTTCATGTTGAAGTTGTATTTTGCCTGAAGATCAGAAGCAGTAGAAACCTTGTTGTCCAAACCTTCAGTTGTGAAGATTTGATCTAATTCTTTCTTTTGCTCTACGCTGCCGATGTCTTTACGGTCGTCAGAAGTCGTTTTGATTTTGATATGAGTTGCTTGGCTGAACTCAGTATCACGCATCATCAAAGTTGAAGTGCTTTCACGAAGTTCATTCTTAGTTCTTTCAAGAACACCTTTTTCTTGGATTTCATATTTGAATAGAGGAACAAGCACATTTGCAGCTGTGTTGTTAGAGAGAGACATCACACGAGCTTTTTGTGCAGCAGCCATTTTGGCTACGACGGCCTTCTTTGCGGCAGGAGTGGTTGCCTTTTGTAGGTCGATAGAAAGTTGAACCTCGCCAGCAGATACGGCAAGTTGCTTTTCTAATTTAGATAGAACTGACACGTTATTTGTAAGCTTATAAGCTGTCACGAATTTAGAGTCGACGCTGAACACGATTTTGAAGTCTTGTCCTTCTTGTCCAGAAACCTCTAAGTTATTGAACATGAAACGAAGACGTTGAGGGATGGAGGAGTTGTCGGCATCAATCGCGACCAGGCCTTTTTCTTCAGTGGCTTTATTACCTTGAATTCCCGCAGCAGATTGCTCGCGCACGCTGGATTTCAAAGATGCTTTAAATCCCGAACTGTCAGCAGTTCCGAATTCAGAGATTGCAAAAGTTTGCAATGCATCTGCATCTGTTAAAGCAGCATCACGTTTCTTTGTGCAACCTGAAGCCATAAGCGCCAGGGACAACAAAGCTGTGAAGGCTTTCGTATATTGAGGTTTGTGAGCCATTTTTCTCTCCATTCCTTAATTGTCACTGTCTTGCGCCTCAAATCGAATACACTGAGGGCACTGGCAGAGACTCTCTCTGAGGGACTAACAATGCACTGAAAGTGCCATGAAGAAATTTCCTTAATGTCTATTATTTGGTTTTAACGAATCTTGAATGTCGACAGATTAGACAGAGGACAAATCGCGTATTCTTAAAATGATACGCGCATTTAGAAGCTAAATAGATTTTTACAAAGAGCGTTTTGAGACTTCGCGGACCACACGGAGGAAACAATCTGTGCAAAAGATGTTTCGGATTTTTCCGAGGAAGAAATCGCTTCTTCAAGAAGGGTTTTCCACATTAAAGCTTTGTCCTTTTCTGCCATCCATTGCTCGCGATTTTCAGGGAAGAAGCTCATAGGGATCTTTGATGCATCGAAATTTTTCTGAAAGTTAAAACGTCCCAATGAAGAAACACCGACCCACGGAGCTTTCGCAAACTCGGGCTGATCGTCAATCAAAACTGCGCGCTCTGGAGTTGCATTGGGTAAAAGACCCTCGAGGGATTTTTTGTATCGCTTTGAGAATGGCATGGTGGCATCAGTAGAGACCACAGAAAGATCCTCTTTCGAAAAGACACGGTAGGATACATCAAAGGCCGACCGACCTGACGGAAGCCTGAATGCTTTTAACAAAGCTTCATTGCGGGATCTTTCACCGCCGCTGAAAAAGCTAACGCGAACTTCTGGATGTTGTAAAAGAGATTCGAGAACTTCACCTAGGTGCTCAGTCGGGCGATAAGCTTTTCCCTCGACCCAGATGATGTTGGAATCTGCTTGATTTGGATCGGTTGGATTGATGGTGTAGAAAGTTGTCCAATCGATATCAAAGATAATGTCGATGGGTTGTGACGGGGACTGGGAGGCGATGGCTCTTCCGAGGAAACTCAATGTTAAGAGTAAGCCTGCCAGGAAGAGCTTCATGTTATTTTCCCTCTAGAAAGCGACCGTTAAAGAAGCATAGACAAGAGAGGCGTTTTCGTCGATCAAGGCAATATTAGAGTCAACTCCATTTGCTTTCAAAACGCTGCCGGCATTGGTGTGACCAATTGCAATGGCGACGTTTTGATTGATTCCGTAGTCAATTTCCTCAGAATGTTCGAATGATTCAAGGATGTTGTTTTGATAAGTCAGACCATTTTTATGAACGAACTGCGCTGACAAGCTGATGCCTGAAGCAAAGTCGTAACCTACAGAAATAGACTGTGCAGAAGAATATTCTGTATTCACATTGCCGTTGATATCTGTGTCATAAGAGTGGAAGTTTTTTCTGATCGAAATGCCACCGACAACCGCAAATCCCGGAATGAGACGATCAGGATTGATCATCGCTATCATGGCTGCGGATGTCGCTCCCTCAAGGTTCTGACGGGTGTGTGAATCCTTGGAAGTCGGTGCGACGGCGCCCAATGAGTATCCTAGCATCACCCAACGACCCACAGGTGATGGATTGCGCACGAAAGATATATAAGTATCACTGACATCGTTGTTGTCTGAATTATTAAGATCTTGCGAGAAAGAACCGTCTACACGAACTAGGTATTGTTTTGACAAATTCAAATTGAAACGTGCGACATAATCCATGCCGTCTTTACGAGTGCCATCTTGAAAGTCATAAAGACTCGTTGAACGCGCTAGCTGTACGAAGCCGTTCAAAAGGTCTCCATGGGGATCTTGCACGACTGTTGTTGAAGATGCGGCTGACGCATTATTGGCAAATGACGGAGACGCTAATAATAAAGTCGCCAGAAATCCAACAAGTGCTTGAACTTTAAATTTCATAGATAGGCCTCCGGTTTTGTATTTATTGCGAAGGAGGTGCCACAAAATGTATGGCCGAATTGAAATATAAAGAAGATGGGCTTGTCCCCATGTTTAAGCTTTAGACAGCAGGCGCATCTTGACTTCGCCTTCCTGACCCGCGACGATCCCAGTGTGAAAAACGCGAGAGATTATATTCAGATTTTTTCCGATGGCGCATGCTCTGGAAACCCCGGTCCTGGCGGTTGGGGCGCTGTTCTTTTGTTTCCGTCAGATCAGGTTCTAGAACTTGGTGGTGGAGATCCACAAACCACCAATAATCGTATGGAGATGACAGCAGTGCTTGAGTCTCTTCGTACTTTGGAAGAGCATCCTGGAAAAATCAATTTCTACACAGATTCAACCTATGTGATTCGTGGAATCACTCAGTGGATTTGGGGTTGGAAAAAGCGCGGATGGAAGACCGCAGAAGGTGCTGATGTTTCTAACAAGGATCTGTGGGAAGAAATCTCGAAACTCGTGCAAGCTCGCGGGCCGCAAAATAAAATCGAATGGCACTACAGTCGCGGCCACATCGGTATTCCCGGCAATGAACGTTGCGATGAGATCGCTGTTGCTTATTCAAAAAATGCCGGTATCGATTTGTATGAAGGTACATTAAGGCATTATCCAGTAAATATCTTAGAACTTCCCAAGGACACAGCGTTGCCAGACATGAAATCGCCTGGTGAAAAGAAGGTGGCGCACAGTTACTTGAGCAACATTGGTGGCTTGGTTTATCGCCATAAAGATTGGCCTTCCTGCCAGCGTCGCGTCAGCGGAAAATCCGGAGCTAAGTTTAAAAAAGCCGGATCAGCTGCGGAGGAAATCGAGATCTTGAAATCCTGGGGCCTAGGTGCCGCCACGGAAATCAAAGAGGGGTAGAAAGTGGAAATAGCAAATCGTCAAATTTTAATCACGGGGGCAAGTCGCGGAATTGGTCGCGCTTTTGCGAAAGTCTGCGCACAAGATAAAGCTTTCTTACACATTGTTCTTCGTCAAAGAGATGAGGAGATCGTTAAGGAACTTCAAGAGGCTGGTGCTAAATCCGTGACAATCTATGAAGCTGATTTGAGCTCTCGTGAAAGCGTTGATGGTTTGCTGGCGCAACTTCGTGATGTGCCTGTGGATATTCTTTTTAACAACGCGGGTATTTTGACTGGTGGTTTACTAGAAGATCAACCCATCGATAACATCTATCAAATGTTTCAAGTGAACATCAATGCATTGGTGCAATTAACTCACGGAATTTTGCCGGGGATGCTTTCTCGCAAACGCGGAAAGATCATCAATAACTCCAGTGTTTCGGCATATATGAATTTTCCGTGCGCTTCGACCTATGCCGCATCTAAGGCTGCCGTGGCGGCGTTCACTAACTGTCTTCATCTTGAGTTGAAAGATGCAGGTGTTACGACTCTCTTATTGATTACGCCGGCAATTAAGACACGCATGTTTGATGAAATTGAAACCTTATATGGGAAAAACTTCCAAGTTCCCCAAGAATCCATGTCACCTGCTAAATATGCGCAGATGATTCGTGAGGCTGTTCTTCATGACCTTCCAACGTTGGAGCCCGCAGGTCTAACAGGTGTTGGATTGAAGGTTGCGAAGTTCATCAAGCCTTTGTTTGATTTTGAGATTTCTCGCAGATTTCGTCGCAATTCCTAATAAAGATTCTGAAATCTCCTCTGAAAGATGAGGGAATTCGCGAGAAATATTTGAAACTCGTTGAAAGGCTCTGACGACCTTTATTTCCCTGTAATACTCTCATAAAAATAAGATTTTTTGTGTTGAGTTACATAGAATGGGATCATGAAGGCGTTGCTATTTCTCATGATCCCAGCCTGTTTCTTGTGGGCTCACACCACAGAACGACAAACTTGCGACAGAAAATTTGTCGTAGGTCTCAATAATTATGCGCCTTTTGCTTTTCGCGAGAATGGCAAGTTGCAGGGGTTGGCTCACGATATTGTTAATGATCTTGCCAAGAACACCAGCTGCCAGTTTCTTGAAGAAGAAGTCCCTCGCCCTTCGAGTGTTGAAGAACTTAAAAGAGGTCATCTTGACATAGTGATGTTGGTGATCAAAGGAAACGAATACAGCTCTTCAGGCAACTTCCAGGGGCTGTATACTACCACCCGACGGTTGACAGTCTTGACGAGCAATTATGATCCGAAAAAAACTGTGAGTGACTATCTTGCAGATCGCAAAGTGAAGTTTGCGCAGTTGATTGGAACCAAAACGGTATGGAGCGAAGAGGAGCAAAGAAGACTTCTGTTAGCTGGAAGAATTATTGGTGTTCCAGATCCCGAAGGCGCATTCCGATTGTTAAAGCAGGGGCGCGTGCAGGCTGTGTTGTTTTCGTTTTTCTTGACTGAGTACTATTTAAAAAAGATGAAGCTAGAGGGAAAAGTAGTCAGTATTAAAGACAGCGAGGTTCCAGCCGAAGTTGGTGTCTATTATTCGAAACGTCGTCTGAACTCGGATGAGGAAAAAATGCTTCGTCAGGCTTTAGAGAAAATTAAAGCCGATGGAAGTCTGCACGATATCCTTGTGAAGTATATGGGTGAAGAAGAAGCAAGTAGGCGAGTTAAAATGAAATAAAAAAGGGACCAGTCGGTCCCTTTTTTATTTAAGGTTGCAGTGTTAAAACGCCAGACCCAACGGCGCCAGTGACAGTGATTTTCAGAGGTTGATCTTCAATGGATTTCATAGGCACATTGAAGGTGACGGTATAAGGCGTATAGAAGCGGTTGTAAGAAGGATACAGGCTTGTTAGTTCTGGGGTTGCCACTCTGATTTTTGTGACCTTACCATCATAACGTTTGCCACCGACATCCATAAATACACGCCATTGATTGGATGGCTTATCCAAGTTGTCGCTTTTTCGCTCTGGCGTATAGAAGCCCAAGAAGATTTGCGTTTCGCTATTAAGCGAAGCTTGATTCTTGGCTTTTTCCTCTTGGTATTTTTTCTCGTCCCATTGATAGATGCGAGTCAACTGATCCATTTGTGCTTCACGCACTTTCGAGTTTAAAACCGTCGCTTGCATATCCAGCAAGTTGTACAGACCAGAGTAGCGGGTCAATTGGTCAGAGTGAGCATCGATCTCTTTAAAATATTCAGATTCAGTGCGGATCGCGCGACCCCCTGGTGTCACTTCATAGGTGGCACATGCAGAAAGTGCCAAAAGACTCAAGGCAATTAGGTATTTCATTATTTAGACTCCAAAAAACTATCTAAAAACTTTTTCAAATCAGCAAAGACGGTATTTCTCATCACGTCGTTAAATACTTCGTGCTTTGCGTTTGGATAGATGTAGATTTCCTTGCGTTTGCTGCTCATCTTTTCGAAGAATGCTTTTGCATCGGGAGTGCTGCACACCGGATCGTGCTCAGGTAGCAAGAATAAAGCAGGCTTTTTCAGCTCATTGGCGCGAGGACGGACATACCCCCAAGATTCCAACATTCCAACAAAAACACCGGAAGACATGCGCGTATGGCGTAAGGAATCCTGTTCAAATTCTCGAATCACTTCAGGGTCACTTGTTAGCATCGAGTTGCTGATCTCGTTGCCTAATGTCAGTTGTGGCAAAAGCTTATTCAAGATACCAGCAGCTTTTGCTTTAATCTGCGGAACTTCCATGGCAAGGCCCAAAAGCGGAGAGCTCACAACGATTCCGTCGTACTGTAAATCAGGATTGCGAATCAGAGCTTTCAACTCGATCAAGGCGCCCATAGAGTGACAAAGCAAGATTACGGGACCTTTGCCAGCAACTTTTGGATCCTTTAAAACCATGTCCAAAAAGATTTTATAATCGCGGCAATAATCATCGAAGTATTCAGCGAAACCTCTGCGACCGTCAGATTTTCCGTGGCCACGTAAATCCCAACCATAAAAATTCCAAGAGTCATTTTCAAACGCCTTGATCAAGCGGTTGTAAGAGCCTGAATGCTCACCATGACCGTGAGTAAAGATGATTGTTCCTTTGGCATTTGGATTTTCCCAAAGTTGAAAGAACAAGTTGATGTCTTGGTAGCCTTTAAAGAAACCTTCGGATCTTTTATACATGAACCTAGATTGCCGTTAAAAACTACCCAGTGCAAGAGCGATTAAGTCAGACCGCGGACGACGATGGTGTCCTTTGGATCTGGTTCTTTATCTGGATAATCGATGTTGTAGTGAATTCCACGGGACTCATGACGGCGAAGAGCGCACTCTACAGACAAATCCGCGACAATAGCGATGTTACGCAGCTCCAAAATGTCAGAGTGGATCTTCATATTCGAATAGTACTCTTTCACTTCATCTAAAATATTTTTCAGACGGTGTTGAGCACGTTCTAGACGTTTGTTAGAGCGGACAATTCCCATATAATTCCACATTAGGCGACGAAGCTCTTCCCACATTGCTGTGATCACGATCATTTCGTCGTCATTGGATTCTTCCGGGTGAGTCCAAGGTTTTGGATCTTTCGGATAAATGTGCAGCGAACTCCAAGAGCTTTTCAATTGCTCAGAGCAGTTGTGTGCCGTCGTTAAACACTCTAGCAAAGAGTTCGAGGCCAGGCGATTCGCCCCATGCAGGCCAGTACAAGCGGTCTCGCCAATGGCCCACAAGCCAGGGATGTCGGTGCGGCCGTTTTCATCGGTCACAACCCCGCCACATAAATAGTGAGCCGCAGGAACAACAGGAATCGGCTGCTTTGTGAAATCAATTCCGAACTGCAAGCACGTATTGTAGATTGTTGGAAATCTGTTGCGAAGGAAATCCGCATCAAGCTTCGTCATATCAAGATAGACACACTCAGAACCGGCGCGTTTCATTTCATTATCAATCGAACGAGCGACAATATCACGAGGAGCCAGCGAGCCTAGCTTGTGATACTTCTTCATGAAGGCTTCGCCTTTCGAGTTAATTAATTCCCCGCCTTCGCCGCGCAATGCTTCTGAAATAAGGAAATTGCGAGCGTCGCGATGATACAAACATGTCGGATGGAATTGCATGAATTCAAGATTCGCAATACGAGCGCCCACACGGTAGGCCATGGCAATGCCGTCACCTGTTGAGCCGCTCCAGTTGGAGGTGTAGAGATAAACTTTTCCTGCGCCGCCCGTAGCAAGCACGGTTGTTTTTGCCACAAAAGTATGCACCTCGCCAGAGTCCACGGCCAGGGCATAACAGCCTACGCAATTTGTTGGGGCCATATCGGAAATGTCGACCTCTTTGTTCACGATGAGGTCGATGGCATTGAAGCGTTCCATGATTTTGATATTTGGAGTTTGGCGAACGCGTGACAAAAGTTTGCGATGAATTTCCAAGCCCGTCTGATCTTCGAAGTGCAGAATGCGACGGAAACTGTGTCCGCCTTCGCGCGTCAAATCAATCTCATCGGTTTCTTCTCCGCCTTTTTTGCGAAGGTCAAAATGAACACCCCAGTTTATTAATTCCTGAATACGATCAGGAGCTTGTTCGACATAATTGCGAACTACAGTTTCGTGGCAGAGCCCCGCACCTGCGATCAAGGTATCCTGAATGTGAGATTCAAAACTGTCGGATTCAGACATCACGGCAGCGATGCCCCCTTGGGACATTTCTGAATTGGAGTCTGTCATTTTCTCTTTGGCGAGAATGATCACATTTCCCAGAGGAGCCATTTTCAGAGCGAGAGAAAGACCGGCAGTGCCGGAGCCGATAATCAAAACATCGCAGCGGTGAATACTCATAATTTCAACTTTCTACGCTCTTTAAATCTGTTTGGCAAAGGGAGTCTTGCTTGATTCTTATCACTTTCTAAAAGTACAATGAAATCAAAGGGCTCACACGTTTTAAGTTAGCTCACCTCCGACGGATTCGGAGGGTAGACCACCTAGGAAGGAACAGCCTCGATGAAAGTGAAACTTCTTGCAGTTCTGATCGCCGTCTCCGCCATTTTTATTGGCGCAGTTTTGTGGCGCACAGACAGCTTTGTTTACGGCGATCGTATGAGTTGGGTCGAAGCACAAACACGCACACAGCTTGGTGCGATTGATCATGCATTGGCCGTCGAATTAAAATCTCTGCAAAGAATTGTCTCAACTTTCAACGCCGACAATTTTAAAAAAGAAAAATTCGCATGGTCGTCAGTGACGCCTTACTATGCAGCGGCATCGTTCCTTGTAACGAACGGTGAATTAGATCCTCAGACATTGATTACGAAAGACAATTCAAAAGCAGCCAGCTGGAGCAAAGAGTTCGTCAAGTCTGCTTTAGGTAAAGTCACAGATCGCACCAGTGACTTAAGATTTTTTGTAAAGCCATTCCAAGACAGCAACCGCGGTCGCTATGTCGCTCTTGTTTTCCTCGAGGGAAATAAAGCTTACGCTCTTTTTGGTAATGGTGAAATTTTTCAGTCGCTGATCGATGCGCAACGTGGTTCGCTCAGTTCGTTTTCGGTTGTGACTTCGACGGGTTTGACGGTAGGCCACACAATTCCTGAATATTTGGGCACGGTGATGCGCGATGATCCGTTCTTTAAAGAAGCACAAAAAACTTCCTCGCCTCATGGGGGCGGGACTTTCAAGCTTCCCAATGGTCAAGAGTTGTACGGCATGTACGAGCAGATTCCGCAAAGCAACTTGCTTGTGATTTCTTCAGCACCTTTGGCAGAGGCAATGAAAGGCCGCACCGGTTTGTGGTGGCAGTTCTTGTTATTAGGCGCGGGCCTTGTGCTTGTGGGGACAGCGGCTTCGTTGTGGGTGATCTCTCCTGCGGAAAAAGAAATTGAAAATTTGGAAGAGCAATTGGCAGCGGCGAAAATGAAAGTCGTAGCGGCTCCTGTGATTGAAAAAGCAGTGACAGTTGATGCAGAGGCTGCACAAAAAGACAAAGTTCAAGCTTCAATGCGTGTGGCTTCGGCCTTGGCTCATGAAATGCGCGGCCCCCTCACTTCAATTCTTGGCTATTCGCAAATGATCTTGGGTCAGAGCCCAAACAATGAAGTGGTCAGCAGCACAGAATCGATCTTGCGTGAAACAAGAGCCGCTCGAGGTGTTCTTGATAAACTTCTAGGTTATGCCGGTGAAGAGATCAAAGATAAGAACTCGATGAAAGTGGAAGGGCCTCTTGCCCGCGCTTTGAAAAATCTTGAAAGTCTGATGCAAAGCAAAGGTGTCAAGATCACAAGAAACTTCCAAGAGACATCTCCGGTTGAGTTGCATGTTGAAGCTTTGACGAAAGCCATCGAAAACATTCTTACCAACAGCGTAGAAGCGATGGAAAGAATGCCGAAGAAGGAAATCAAGATCGATCTGTTTGAAGATGAAAAAGCGATTCATCTGACAATCGAGGATTCGGGTGAAGGTATTGACGGCGCAAACCTGCAAAAGATTTTCGATCCGTTCTTCACAACAAGGTCTTTCCATAACCATATGGGGTTGGGTCTGTCTGTAGCGTTTGGTGTTTTGAAGGAGCACAACGCAGAGGTGCAAGTCAGTTCAGAGCGTGGCCAAGGGACGAAGGTCACGGTGCTATTCAAGAAACAGGAAGTGGCGTCGGTTTTGCGTGCGCCGCAAGAAAGCGTAGAAAAAGTGGAAGAAGTTGTAATTGCTCGTGAGTTGCCACAGTTGAAAGATGAATCTCCAGCTCGTAAGGAAGCCGAACAGGAATTTGCTGAAGTTCAAGCTTCGATGCCAGAGCCGGCTCCGCAATCGCCACTTGATGTGAATATCGAAAATCTTTTGGAGCTTCCGGCAATGCCAGAGGTGAAAGAAGAAATGTTGAATGATGAAAAAACTCCGGTGATGGAAATGGCTCAAGCCTCTGCGGAATCGCAGGGGCCAATGGGGGCCGAGCTTGCACCCATGGATGACGAATTGACTCCAGTCAGTTTCGTGAATGCGCCGAAGATGGAAGCAAAACAAAAAACTTCAAAACTTGATAGTTACCATGTCGAGATTCGCAGACCTGGAAAGAGGGTTTAATTGAATATTCGCGATCATAGCTCTCAGTTTACGATTTATATTTTTACCACGGATGTGGATCAGGGCGCCTCTGCGAAAGTATATCTTTCACAAGCGGGTTATGATGCCTATTTCTTCCAGGACCCTGAAGCTCTTGAAACGCGTTTGAAAGAAAATGCTCCGCATATTTTGATTTTCTCGACGGCCGCGTTGGGTGGGGCATTGAGTGATTTTGTCACTCACGTTCAGGGTATCAACGATGACATTCGTTTCATTGCCATCACGGCGATTTCGCAATTTGATATTTTGGCTCAGTACAACAACTTCGGTTTTGTTGATGTGATCTCTGACGAACCGGCGGCGCTAGAATCGCGCATTGTGTGGGCTGTGGATCGGGCCTGCGAAAAATTATATCTGACTTATCAGAACGAACAGCTCTTTGATGATTTGCAGACAAGCAAACAACAGGTCGAAGAAGTTCACAAAGCGGCAGTCACAAGTATGAAGGCAGCCCCTGAGGTTTCTGATACGATAGCGGTTTCAACAAAGATCGGTCAGTATCGTTCGGCCCAAAGCAAAGAAGATATGATTCAAAAATATTTGAACAATATCGCGGGTACTTTGTGTGTGTTCTTCAAATTTTTGCCTTCGGTTCGCTCTTTCGTGGCGACACATGCGAACGGTGTGGAAGGGCAGCAAATACAGGGCGTGGGCTGTCAGCTTGAATCCGCAGATGTGAAGGATCTGGGCACTCAGCTTGCGATGGGGCTTTTGCCAGCGCGCTTTAATGAGATGTTGGTCGAGGCTTTCCATTTCAATCCGCCTAAAGCACTTCCGTTGTACGGCGCTCAAAATCTTGAAGGCGTTTTCGTGTATTCGGGTGGATTGGAAAAACACGCGGCCTCACAATTGACGGAGGAGTTTGCGCTCTTCTCTTTGTGTTACTCATATTTGGTTCTGGAAAAGAAAGTGGATTCGCTCGAGGTCCAAGATTTTGTCACTGAACTTTATAACCGAAATTACTATGTTAAGCTTCTCGGTGACGAAGTGTCGCGAGCGCGTCGTCTGAAACAGCCTGTCTCTGTCGTAAAAGTTGCTATGGATGACTTTTATGAGATCGAGTCATCTTTAGGTGAAGCGGTGAGAGATGAGTTGCTTAAATCTGTTGCTACGGTCATTGCTAAGACCAGCCGATCTAACGATCAAAGTTGCAGAACGGCTGCCAATGAAATGGCAATGATTCTTCCGCACTGCTCGCGAAAAGGTGCAGCTTTGCGGGCCGAGCGACTTCGCCGAATCATCGAAGGAACTTCATTCCTAGATAACGGCATGAAAGTTTCTATCAGCTTGGGGATCAGTGAGTATCCGTCCCTGTGTGATTCTGCGAAGACATTGGACGAGTCAGCGACGAAAGCTTTGAGTCACATCGTTGACAAGGGTGGAAATAAAATTTGCTTGTATAAAGCTCCAGAGACTCATCGTCCGGAGTTTGAAGTTCCTGCTGAATAGAGAATTTAAAGATGGACATGTATCGCCGCACTTTTGCAGAAATTAATCTTGATAACTTGGCACACAACATTCGTGCCTTGCAGAAGTTATTTCCTCAGGCGCCGTTCCTTTGCCCGATGGTGAAGGCCAATGCCTACGGTCATGGCGACGTGCAATTGGCGTGTTTCCTTGAAACTTTAGGCGTGCAACATCTTGGCGTGTGTTTGATTGAAGAAGGTCTTTTGCTTCGCAATTTCGGAGTGAAAGCCGAAATTTTAGTCTTCCGTGGATTTGACCGCGAGGGGGCAGAAAAAATTCTTCAGTATCGTATGACTCCGGTCGTGACGACGTGGGAGCAGATTCAATATCTTGAAGAAGTCGCTGACGATCCTGTGGGCATTCATTTGAAATTTGATACAGGAATGAATCGTTTGGGTTTTCGTCCTGAAGAGGCTCAGAAACTTTACGAGCGTCTGTGGCAGAATAAAAAAATCCGTGTGAAAGCATTAGTCACTCACTTGTATAACGGTGAGGATGCTATTTCTGAAAATGGTGACAGTGCGGAACAACTTCGCAAGCTTCATCACGTCAGCCAAGTTTTTAAACCTTTCAATATTTTCTGTCATGCTTTGAACTCCGCAGGAATTTTAAGCTTGTTGCAAATTCAGCAGAAGGGCGGCGGTCAGCACGGCACTCATCCGCTTTTACTGCAGAACTGGGGATTGCGCCCGGGGCTTATGATCTACGGTTACAATCCGTTGGAGTCCAAAGATCTTTGCGATTTAAAGCCTGTGATGTCTCTAAAATCCGTGGTAAATACCTTCCGCCATTTAAAACCTGGCGAGAAAGTTTCTTACGGTGGAACTTGGAAGGCCCAGCGCGACTCTGTGATCGCGATTGTGCCGATTGGATATGCGGATGGGTATCATCGCATTTTATCCAACCAAGCTTATGCTTTATTTAACGGAGCTCGCGTTCCTGTTGTTGGAAGCGTCTGCATGGACTACTTGATGTTGGATGTGACAGATGCAGTGAAGGGGCAAGACCTCGCACAGTTGCAAGATAAACAGGTTATTTTATTTGGTTACGATTCTCATGGGAATTTCTTGTCGCCGGAAGAATTGGCAGGGAAAGCGAAAAGCATCACTTGGGAAATGCTCACAAGTGTTGGCGAGCGCGTACCACGAGTTTACGTCGGCAGCGAAGCAGACTCGTTGTTAGAGAACGTTGGGGGAGAATAATGGCAGTAGTAGATAAAGCCGCAGGCGCAGTCAGCTGGGTCGGCGACTTCTTTATCGGAAAGACCAGAAGATTTGTCGAGGAAACCGGCAAAGTTATGATCTTCTTCTCTGAAAGTGCACGTTTGATTTTCTCAAAGCCTTCGCGCTTTCCTGAGGTTATCAAGCACATGGAGTTCATCGGTAACGAATCCATTGCGATCATCAGTTTGACAGGGGCCTTCACAGGACTAGCTCTTTCTTTACAAATCTATCTTGGCTTTAAAATGTTTAATGCCGTGAACATGGTAGGGCCCGTTGTTGCTTTAGGCATCACTCGTGAATTGGGACCTGTGCTCACAGGTTTGATCGTTGCTGCTCGTGCGGGTGGGGCGATGGCTGCACGATTGGGAACCATGCGTGTGAATGAGCAAATTGATGCCCTCGATGTGATGGGTGTGAACACAAAACAATATTTAATCTCTCCACGTATGTTGGCAGCGTTGATTTGTATGCCGCTTTTGACTGCGGTTTTCGATTTCGTTGCAATGCTGGGAAGCTGGTTCTTGTGTGTGAAGATGGTGCAACTTGATGAAGCTATCTTCTGGCAAAAAATCAGAGACCTTATCGAAGTAAAACATATCAACGAAGGTCTTTTTAAATCTGCTGTTTTTGGCCTATTCTTCGCCTTGATCTGTACATACCGTGGCTTCAATACAACGGGTGGCGCAAAAGGCGTAGGCGACGCAACCAACCAAGGCGTCGTTCAAAGCATGGTCGCGATCATCATTCTTGATTACTTCCTGACAAACTTGATTCGTCTTTACTACAACATCGCGGGGATTTCGTAATGGCGAATACTTCCAATGCAGTTGTCATGCGAGACGTAAAAAAATCCTTCGACGGTGGCAAAGACTTCGTTTTGAAGGGGGTCAATTTGGAAATTCCCAAAGGCTCTTTGACTGCGATTATTGGTTTCTCTGGAACTGGTAAGAGTGTCGTGTTGAAGCATCTTCTGGGTCTTTACAAACCAACCTCGGGAACCGTTGAAGTATTAGGAACAGACCTTGCAACTTTGGACGATAATCAACTGACTGAATTCCGCCGCAAGTTCGGAGTTCTTTTTCAATCTGCAGCTCTTTTTGATGATATGACTGTTTTGGAAAATGTTTGTTTTCCTTTGTTTGAACATCGTCGCGATTTGAAAGAGGCACAGGTCCTTCGTATAGCCGAAGAGAAACTCAAAGAAGTCGGTTTGGACCCAAAACATAATAACAAACTACCTTCTCAGATTTCAGGTGGTATGCAGAAGAGAACGGGTTTGGCGCGAGCTCTCGCCCTAGATCCAGAAATTTTGATATAC
Source organism: Bdellovibrio sp. (assembly GCF_036384735.1). GTDB lineage: Bacteria > Bdellovibrionota > Bdellovibrionia > Bdellovibrionales > Bdellovibrionaceae > Bdellovibrio. The sequence goes on from NZ_DASVLT010000007.1 coordinate 310,209, forward strand.
GATGAACCAACTACTGGTTTAGATCCCATTCTGACTGAAATGGTGGATAATTTGATTCTGAGTACTCACAAATCAAGACCTGGGACAACGTCGATTATGGTATCGCATGATTTGTCCGCTGCGTTTAGGATTGCCGATCATATCGCAATGTTAGATAGTGGCCGGGTTTTACTTTTTGGTACTCCAGAAGACTTCTTCAATACAGATATCGAACTGGTGAAGAAGTTTGTGAATAAAGGGATGAGACATCAATGAATTGGCTTCGTGTAGCGGAATTTAAAGTTGGTTTGTTTGTGATCGTGGTGGGATCTTTGATCGCCGTCATGTCCATGCAAGTCAGCGACGATCCTTCTTATCTAGGCCGTTCAAAGAAAGCCTGGTTCCTTCTTCCAAATGCGGGTGGACTTGTTAAGAACTCTGCGGTTCGGTCTGCCGGTATTCCAGTAGGTGTTATTAAAGACATCCGTTTACAAGATGGCCAAGCTCGTATCGATATCACGGTTAAATCTGATATCCCATTAACAACTTCGGCAGCGATCGAGATCAAAGCTCAAGGTATCTTGGGTGATTCTCACGTTGAGGTTTATCCAGGTTCTCCGACGGATGCTCCACTTCCAGAGGGCGCACAAATCTTGAACATCAAATCCAAAGGTTCTTTGGATACATTGATGGCCGAAGTGGGTGACGTGGCATCTTCGCTTAAAGTTGTAGCGAAGAATCTTGAAGAAGCGACAAGCGAAGACGGAACTCGTAAACACATCTTAGGTCGTATCGTTAAAAATATTGAAACGATCACAGATGACTTGGCTCACGTAACTTCAGAAAACAAAGATAAGATCGGCGAGATCGTAGATGAAATCCATGATGTAACTTCTTCTTTGCAAGCTATCGCGAATGATAACAGTGATAAAGGTTTCAAAAAAACGTGGGAGCATCTTTCTGCCACAGTTAAAAACCTGGATGATGTTACGGCGAAAATCAACCGCGGTGAAGGTACAATTGGCAAGCTTGTTAGCGACGAATCAACGGCTGAGAAAGTGGACTCTGCTATCGACGGGATCAGCGATCTTGTGGGTGTAGCAAGCCGTATGCAGACAGCATTCGATTTCAGGACGGAATACTTGGGCACAGTTGGAAGTTGGAAATCTTCTATCGGTGTCGTGATTCAACCGGGTCTAGATCGTTACTATTATTTGGGTGTCGTGGATGATCCTGCCGGTGTGGTCGAGACAACTCGTACTCAAACAAGCGGTACAACAACTTCGGATATTACTCAGACAGCAACTTATCAAAACAGAATCAAGCTGACTTTAATGTTTGCTAAGAACTTCTGGGATCTGACTTTGCGTGGCGGTATCATCGAAAATGGTGGCGGCTTCGGCGTGGATTATTTCTTCCTACGTCGTAAGTTGAAGTTCACGACAGAGGCGTTCGACTTCACAAGAACAAATTGGCGTTCCTATGCAACTTGGTACTTCTATCGCGGTCTTTATGTAGACGCCGGTATCAACGATACTCTTAATAAGAACTCCACTCGTTCCGGTTTCGTGGGTGCGGGTCTTTACCTTACCAACGACGATCTCAAACTACTCTTAACTCGAGGACTCTAACAGCATGATGCCACAACCTGCCAACCCTTCCGAGAAGAATTGGCTCGTAAAATCCTCTACGAGGATTCTTGGGCCATTCACTTTAGATGAAGTGACGCAGATGTTGGCGAGCAAGCAGATCTCGATCATCGACGAGGTTCGCCAACCACAAGGGCGTTGGGCATATATCCGCGAAAGCCAAATGTTCATGGAGATTGTTCGCAATATCCGTGAAGAACAAGATGCAACTTCTGAAAATACAATGACTCAGTCAATTGCTCAGCATACGTTCACAAAAACGGATGCGCTGACGCAGACATTTAACGATGAGCTGACGCCAACGCCGGTTCCTGCTTTTGAACCTCCGCCGCCACCGACGGCAGGGGATTTTAAAGACGTGACTCCTTCAGTGGAAAGAACTTTAAGCACTCGTTCTTTGGCCAAGGAAGCAGGAGCAAAAAGTTACGGTTCTTCTGTTGATTCCCGTGTTCGTGGAAAAATGCAGAAGCAATCTAATACCCTTCGTTGGGCTTTGATTGGTATCGCGGGTCTAGCGGCCATCGGCATAGTGGCGGGTTTGTTATTAAAAGATCGTCGCAAAAACATCGGTTATGAAGAGCTTTTGAATCAAGCCATTCGTTATAAAAGCCTTGGGCTTTATGAAAAATCATTAGCGGCTTATAAAAAAGCAGCCGTGATGAAAGAGCCTGATTCAGAGACGCAAACTCAAATGGCTCCGGTTTTGATTTCGGAAGATCGTCAAAGTTTGCAAGGACGTCGTATCTTGGAAAGATCTCTTTCCCAAGATGGCCGTTCACGCCAAGACCTTGTGGATGCTTATCTTGGAATATCTGTATCTTATATGATGGATGGCGATTTGAAAGAGGCGGAAGATACTCTTCAAAAAGCGGTTGGTTATGATCCAGCCAACATATCAGCTCTTGTGAATTTGGCCATTGTGCAAATGAAAAAGGGCAGTTATGGCGAGGCGATGCGCGAATTTGAATCTGTGTACCGCAAAAATCCAAACTCGGTGATCGCCTTATTCGGTCGTGCCATGGCAGCGATGGAATTTGCAAAGACGACACAAGATCGTTCATTTCTAAAACCTTTAGTTACCGACATCAAAGCCAGTCTTGAGCGCACAAGCTACCTTCGCCAAGAGCTGAACTTGTTTCTGATATATGCGCAAAGCTTGATCGGCGATACGGATGCTGTAAATCAAGCCGTCGTTCAGTTTCTCGACACCGAACCAGGTATGGCGGACCGTTATACACATCCCTTGATGGTAGATTGGCGTTTTACACAATGGGATTATATTGAAAAGTATTGCTCTGAACTGTTTGAAAAAAGCATTCAGACAGCTGAGATGAAAGCGCTTCGATCTGTCTGTTTAATGGAAGTGAATCGTGACAGTGAAGCGCAAAAGATGTTGCAAGAAGCTTTAACTGAAGGGCCTAAAGATCCTTACGTGTTAGCGGCCCAAGCCGGTTATCTGGTCAAGGCGTCGCGTTTACCAGAGGCGACAGCGATCTTGAAAATGCCAGAACTCACAAATTTAAAAGTTAAAAATCATTTGTTAGGCGATATTTGTATTACAACGCTTGATATTCCTTGCGCGCAACAAAGCTTCTCGCAATTGTATCAATCAAATAGAAGTGATGTGGCTGCTTTATACGGCATGGCTTGGAGTGCGGTTCGCAAAAAAGATCGTGCGGCTGCCTATGACTATGTTCGTGCCGGTTTAGAGGCAGAACCAAATTACGTTCCGCTTCTTGAACTAAGGGACCAATTGGAGTCTGAGTAATGAAAAAGTTCGTCCAGATCTTTTCACTCTGGATGTTTTTCGCACTGGGAGCCTGTACGAAGGAGCCCGGCTTTCACGTTGAAAAATATAAAGAAGTAAAATTCGAAGATATTGCCGAAGATGTCCGTATTCCTTCTGTAGTTTGGGATCTTTTAGAATTCAAACCTGTCGTTGCCGAGAAAAAAGAAGAATCTCGCGAGGGCGGTAAAGAAGAAAAAAAAGAAGGCGAAGCTAAAGAAGGTAAAAAGGAAGAGAAGAAAGAGGAAGGCGAAAAGGGCAAAGAGGGCGGAGTCGCCAAAGATGTCAATTTTGCTGAAATCACAGTTTTCCTCGTCGAGAAAAATGACGGCATCGTGAAAGATGAAGCTGTAAAAATCTCGTTACCAAAAGGCGGCGGCGAAATCGATCTTTCCCAATATATCACGGATGCCAAGGGTTCTTTCTATGTGGGTTTTGATTTCCCAGAGTTCAAGGACTCTACGGCGCAAAAAGTTTTGTTCATGAGCAAAACTCGACGTCGCAAGGTAGACGATAAAGTTTTGGGAAGTGGTTGCAACCAAGTTTTGGATATTACGACGACATTCATGAAAGCCATGACCAAGGAAGGTTTGAAAGTTAACACCGTTCGTGAACGCTATATCACGGTTTTGGGCGGAACTTTCTTCTTTGCGGCCCAAAAGCCAACAGGCATTTCTATTTCCCAAGTAACTTTCAAGGATTCCAAGCACCAAAACCTTTTCTGTGAGGGGCCATAATGGAAAGACAAACTGTTCAAAGTCTTAAAGACAAAGAAAATGTCGATTCATTATTTCTAGTGAAGGAAAAAACCGTCGCCATCGGGAAGAATGGACGACCGTTCATGGGGCTGCAGTTGGGTGACAGCACAGGCACCATCGATGCACGTTTGTGGGACCGCGTGGATGAACTTTCTCGCGAGTTTGAAATTGGTGACGTCCTCAAGGTCAAAGGCCAAGTTCAGCTTTTCCAAAATCGCAAGCAATTGATTGTACACAAGTTAGAGCGAGTGGACTCTTCCACTGTAAATTTCGAAGAATTTATTCCGAAGGCTTCACGCAATACTGAGGACATGCTGGCAGAGCTGACCCAGATGGTGCGTACGATGAGAAATGATAATCTTCGCCAATTAATCTTAGATACATTGGAAGATCCTGAAATTCGTCCAAAAATCTTGCGTGCGCCTGCAGCGAAATCCATTCACCATGCGTGGGTCGGGGGGTTGCTTGAGCACATCCTTTCGATTTGTAAGATCATGGATTTCATGGGAACACACTATCCGTTCTTGAATCGGGATCTGCTTTTGTTCGGCGCCATTTTCCACGACATTGGCAAAGTGTGGGAGCTTTCCTATGACAACGGAATTTCTTACACAGACAAAGGCCGTTTGATCGGGCACATGCAGATTGCTTGTGAGTTGATTGATAAAAAATCATCACGCATTTTGGGTTTTGATGACGAGCTTCGTGACATTTGCAAGCACATCATCTTAAGTCATCACGGAAGACTGGAGTATGGTTCTCCGAAACGCCCGAAATTTTTAGAAGCCATGGTTGTTGCCATGATTGATGACTTTGATAGCAAAGTCGCGACTGTTAAAACTCTCATCGACGGGGAAAAAGGTTCCGGCGAAAAGTGGTCTCGTTATAACGAACTCTTTGATCGTTACTTCCTATTAGATGATTTGAATGAGAAATATTAATGTTTGCACGAATTACTGATTTTCTTAAGACATACAAAAGCTACGATCCCGCAGCGAAATCCTTGTGGGAGATCGCTTTACTTTATCCGGGACCGAAAGCGATGCTATGTCATCGCATTGCGCATTTTCTTTATGCGGAAAAGTTTTTCTTTTTAGCTCGTCTAGTAGCAGAGATCTCGCGTTGGATGACCGGCATCGAAATTCACCCGGGTGCAACGATCGGTCGCCGCTTGGTGATCGATCACGGTGTTGGCGTTGTCATCGGCGAGACAGCTGTGATCGGTGATGATTGCATCATCTTCCACGGAGTGACTTTAGGCGGAACAAAGTTCGATCCGGTGAAAAGACACCCGACAGTTGGAAATAAAGTTTTGATCGGAACAGGCGCAAAAGTTTTGGGTCCTATCACGATTGGTGATGGTGCGATCATTGGTGCGAACTCTGTAGTGGTGCGTGATGTTCCACCGGGAGTCAGAATGGTCGCGCCACTTGCTCAACCGAAAGGGTCGCAATGAAAACGCTGGATCAGTGGTATGCCGAATATAGTGAAAGCCATCAAAATCCTACGAATCGCAAGATCCACAAGATCTGCGTGCCTGCGATTTTCTTCTCAGTCGTTGGTTTTCTGATTTTGATTCCGCTTCATTTAGGCCCCATTCGCTTCGGGGAGCTTATTATTGCTGTCGCCTTAGGCTGGTATTTGACGCTTGGCTTCAAATCTTTTTTGATGATATTCGGTCAGGTCATAGCCTCTTATATATTGCTCTATTTCGTCGGCCATCTCATGAATCCGGCGATTGCCTTAGCGATTATCTTTGTCATTGCCTGGATGGGGCAGTTTTATGGCCACAAAATTGAGGGAAAAAAGCCTTCATTCTTCAAAGACTTACAGTTTTTGCTCATCGGCCCTTTGTGGGTTTGGACTCACTAAAGATCAAATTTCCCTCTGAAAACGACTATAAATAGCACGTCGAGCTATAAACTAGACTCAGTTATCACTCTGTTTTCATGATTGAAAACTAATATTAAAAGCGTCGCTTTATGCGTCGCATCTCTGAGACAATAGTGGAGTCCTTAATCTAGCACGAAAGGAGTTCGGCTATGAAACAGGTAGATAAATTGGAGACGACTCCAACGAACACAACACAAGTTGAAAGTACTAGTACAAGTACTCCAGTTCGTAAGAGAAATCGCCGCCGCCGCCAGCTAGCAGCTTGGTAAAAAACGGCCTCAGAAATGGCAATTGTGGAATTGCCCGTGAAGCGATCTTCATTTGCCATTTCTGAACCCGTTTAGGTTTTTACTCTTCGCAGTCTGCGTGGGAGTAAGCTTTATAATCCCCGACAATTGATAACACTTCCCAATGGCCGTTCCTACGGACAAGGGTGCGCTCATCTCCAGAGTCTTGCTTGCTGATAGAGATATAGCCGTCTTTGTAGTCTTTGATGGTCATCGTACGTGTGATGGAGCTGCCGTCCCCGGGAAATTCTTGCAGCTCAACGATGCCTTTGGGTTTTAAGCCTTCAAGTTCACGAATAACGATATACTTCAAATCGCCTTGGGCGATGTTCTTGCAATAAAGCAACGTCTTTACTTCCGCTTGAGCCATCAAGCTAGAAAAAAGAATTGCAGTCGCTGCAAACACGGCCTTCATTGAGTCTCCTCGGAATGTGAAACCGGGTTCTAGCAAAGCGTTGGCCGAGTTGAAAGCAAAATGATAGGCAACGCGCTACAAAAGTGATTTGGGCGGAAAAGTACGGAGTCCTTTATCGCTTCATTTGCATTCTCAGTGGTCTATCAAACAACTTTCACTGACCTTTCACCACAAAGAATTTTCACGGATTTGCTGTTCACGGGAAATTTCGGGGCTTATCACTGTGGACGATTTCGAAAAAGGACATGCAATGAATAGAAAAGGTAAAACACCTCGATTCAAAAAACAAAGACGTTTGCTGATGGAGCTTCCTGGCATGGGTAAAGCCGGAGCCATGGAAAGAAAGCCGTATCCTCCGGGTCAACATGGTCAGCAACGTCGCAAATATTCTGAATTTGGTTTGCAACTCGAAGAAAAACAAAAACTTCGTTTCCACTATGGCATTCGCGAAGAGCAATTCCGTCGCATCATCGGCAAGGCACAAAAATCCTCTAACTCGAACTGGGTTGAGTCTTTGGTGAACTTGCTTGAAAAGCGTTTGGACAATGTGGTGTTCCGTCTTGGCTTTGCTCCAAGCATTCCGGCGGCGAAACAATTGGTTTCTCACGGAAAGGTTTTGTTAAACGGAAAACGCGTGACGATTTCATCTCAAGTGATCAGAGTCGGCGATATCGTAAGCCTTAAGGAAGACGCATATCAAAACCAGGTTTATCTTCAGGCGAAACAGAATCCGCGTCTGCCTCTTCCAACGTTTATGACAAAAGAAGAAAAGGGCGGTTTAGAAACGGGTCGTTTGACCGACGAGCCAAACATCGAAGCCGTGCCATTCACATTCGAACCAGGGCTGGTGATCAGCTATTATTCTTTGCGTGGATAATTTTTTAAGGGGAGACTGCCGTGAAAAACACAAAGTTTCTTGATGCTGAGGAAATCGCTCTTGAAGAAGTGAGCGACGAGTGGATCTCTGTCACGCTGGCAGGCGAAAAGTTTGTTATGGACGTGGATACTTTGTACGACATTTCTTTTCGCTTCGCCGCTTTACTTGCTCACATAGAGCGACGAGAAGAAGACGCTTGTGAAGAAAATAGGCCTTATTGTCTGCGACGACCTTTCGCCTCAGGAACTCCATCTTCGGGGTTTTCTGGCCATTGATGTTTCGGATATTTGATTCGCAGCTCTTTACGAACCTCCGGATAACCATTCTTCCAAAAGCTTTCTAAGTTTGAAGTCACTTGCACGGGACGGAAATTCGGTCCGAGCAGGTGGAATGTCACTGGAATTTTACCGAATAAAACTTTTGGCGTTTCTTGTAGACCGAAGACCTCTTGAATACGCACTTCCAGATATGGAGGTTTATCTTCTGGATAGAAGATCTTAATACGGCTTCCACTTGGAACTTCGATACGATCCGGAAGTTCTTTTCTAAGAGTTTGAACAAAGTTTTGAGGAAAGACGTTTTCAAAAAAGAAGACCAGATCTTTTTCAAAAACACTCTGCATTTTGTTTTCGCCCATGCAGGCTTGATTAAAGGCTTCAAGTTTAAGTTGTTCAACTTGAGCTTCGAAATCCAGGCCCTCATGACGGCGATAGAACTCAACGCGAGTCCACCAATGAGCTAGGTTTTCATTATTTTTTAAAACCAAGTCCCATTTCTCAACAAGGACCTGTGGCAATTTCTCGGCGACATCCTGTTGCGATGCCGGAAGCAAGCTTGGCTCTTCCAGGGGGAGGCCGAAAAGAGATTTATATTCACGAATGAAGAACTGACCTTTTTCTTCAAGGAAAGTGACGTCGCGAATTCTTTGAATGTCCTCTTTGAAGTGAGAAAGAATAAATTCCTTCGAAAAACCACAGGCAAGGCTCACTAAGGTTTCGGCGTCACTATTGCCCTCAACACCGTTAAGAGCCACAAAAAATTCCGAGGATTTTACTAGCGATTCCGGTTGCAGCTTCACACCACGACCGCCAACCATCAAGGCGCGTTCTGAAGATCCACGGCGACGGCAGAGACGATCTGGAAATGCTTTCAGCAAGAGTGTGCGAAGCTCTGATTTTTCTTCTTCAGCTTTATTGTTGGAAACAGCCTTCATCTTGCGTGCGAGCGATAGAATCTGCTTTGCCGCCTGTTCTGTAGTTTGCAAGCCATAGAAGCTTGCTTCGCGGGGGGCTTTAGCAGACCTGCGATATTGATGAAGAATATCTAATCTGACAGTTACATCGCATTCTGTTTTGTCTCCCAAAAAAGAACTGATGGAATCCCTGCGCAGAAAATCACGCTCCTGCAGGATCGCAGTAAGGTCAGATCCTAGTTCTGCGGAGCCACGCTCTAAAGACACTAACATCAACTTTGCCAAACGCACTGGAAGCGGGAAGTGCAGAATTCTTTTTCCGTCTTCTGTGATTTTATTATTCTTTTCTAAAGCGCCGGCCAGTTGCAGATATTGAAGAGCTTTATTGATGGCAATAGGATTTGGTTTTTCGAACCATGAAAAGTTTTGGAAGTCAGAAACACCCTGGGCTGCAAGAAATAATAAACTTTCCGTCAGATCCACGCGTTGGATTTCTGCAATCTCGCTTTTGGTGAATGAAAGTTCGTCCATTTTATTCCACAGGCGGTAAGCAACACCGGGAAACTGACGAGCGGCGCGACCTGCTCTTTGAATCGCGCTGGAAAGACTGATGCGAGTCAGTTCCAGTCTGGAAAATCCCGTGCGATAATCTTGCTTCATGTTTTTCGCTAAGCCTGAATCAATGACCGTGTTCACTCCATCCAATGTCACAGAAGACTCTGCGATATTTGTAGAAAGAATAATTCTTTGTCGTGATCCTTTTTGCAGAGCCTTTCTTTGATCATCCAATCCCAAAGAGCCATGAAGAACTACAAGATCGATATTTTTTGAATCAGCCCAAGCTGAAATCGTCTCGCGCGTGCGATCAATTTCACCGACGCCGGGAAGGAAAACCAGGATATCTTTATTATGGGCTTTCGCTTGGGCCTCTTTGATTGTTTGAAATAAGTTGTCATAGAACTGCGGAAAGGTCTGCAAATGCTGCGAGTTCTTTTGATAGACAACTTCTAGTTCAAACAATTTTCCCGGAACGTTGATGATGGGGCAATTGCCCAAATAAGCAGAAATCTTTTCGGCTTCTAGTGTCGCCGACATCACAAGAAGTTTGATATCGCGACCTAGCTCTTGCAATTCGCGTAAAAGCCCCAATGCCAAATCGACATGCATGGATCTTTCATGGAACTCATCCAGAATGACAAGATCCACATCCGCCAATTCTGGGTCGTCCAGCATTTGCCTTGCCAGCAAGGCTTCGGTCATAAAAATCAAACGTGTCTTTGCAGATGTCTTATTAGCAAAGCGAACCTGATAACCAACCTCTTCACCCACAGTCCAGCCACACTCTTCAGCGATACGATGTGCCGCTGCAATAGCAGCCATACGACGTGGTTCCAGGACAATGATCTTTTTCGAAACAACATTTAACAAAGCTGGCGGCAAACGCGTGGTCTTACCCGCCCCCGGAGCTGCCGTAATAACAAGATTAGTTCCCTCAGACATTTTCCTTTCAATGTCAGGAAGAAAATCATCAACCGGCAACTGAAGGTACGCCGTACCTTTTTGCGATGGTGTGCGTTGCATGTTTTAGCTCGGATAAATGAGCAGCATGAATTCTGCTTTTTCGAATGGCAGTTTGCTAATCAAATGATCTATGTTGCCTTCAAGAACAGTTTCATCTTCTTGGGAAAGATTTATCGTTAAAAGGAAGCGGCGGTTAGCGAAGTGCTCTTTCATATCGTTCAAAGTTTTCTTCATACGATAGGGGGTGTCCATGATAATGATCGCACGACGCTCTTTAGTAAGTTCTTTTAATGCGCGACCGCGAGCTTCTGTTTCCGCTGGCAGGAAGCCACGGAAAACAAATTCGTCCAAACGTTGACCACTTAGTGAAAGCAAACCCATCAAAGCCGATGGGCCCAGGATTGATTTCACAGAAACATTTTTTTGGCGACATAAGCGAACAAGGTCTGCACCTGGATCACAGAAGCCTGGCGTTCCGCAGTCAGTAACCAGCGCGACCTTTTTTTCTGCGCAAATGGGAACCAGCGCCGCTTTATCATCTGGGGTCGAATGTTCATCCAAGATTTCGAATTTCTTTCCCGTGATTCCATGCGAGCGAAGAAGTTTTGAAGCCTCTTTCGTACTTTCACAGATAACCACTTCAGCCTCGCGTAAAATATCGAGGGCGCGCAAAGAAATTTCGTTGTTATCTCCGATAGGAGTCGCCACAAGGTACAACATTAAGACTCCTCGGTGTTGTAAAGGAAGTTCAAAAGACGAGGCAAGTTTTCCGGCGGAGCTGCCTTGCCCGAGTGAGTGCTATCTAAGAAGTAGCATTCAACTTCAGGGCATTTCTTTTCCATCAAATGAAGAATCACGGGTTCGTTGTCGAAGAAATACACGCGCTCGTAATCCCTTTTGCGAGCAGCAATGAACCAGTCCGTCTTAAATTCCGCGTCGTCCAGAGCTTTGTTCGGTTTTAAGACAAGCTCTGCATTTTCATGAATAGGAAGACCCCATTTCAATAGAACTTCTTTCGAACCAACGCCCATACGTTGCACATCCCGACCCGTGACGTAGGCGATATGGGCGCCAAGTTTTTCGACCTCGTGAACGAACTCAACGGCACCAGGGGTGGGTTGATCATATTGCAAGTAATGGTTCGAGAAAAAGCGCTCATGCCAGTAATCCATGACAGCTTCCTTGAATTCCAAATGTGCGTTATCAAGACCAATCCGTTGAAGAGCACCTGTGATGCCCCAATCCGTGTGAAGTGTTTTGATATTCCTGAAAAGTGCGACTTGTTCAGGAAAGCGTTTTTGAAATTCCGGTTCCGCAGCAAAATCGAGAAGTATTCGCTCTAGACGAGGACTTACATCGAACAACGTTGAATCTAAATCGAAAACGATCAGGCACTTTTTGCCCGACGCGATCGTGTTTTGAATATTGACAAGAAGTGCCGCTAACATACGTGGTCATTCTATCTTTGAGGGTCTGGTTAAAGCAAAGACTTTTCTTGCTCTCGAGAGGCGATTTTCTATAATGATTTTCATGTGCTTCGGAGGCTTCATGGTTAGACAACTTTTTGCTCTTTGTGTAATTGGCATCGCGCTTTCGCAAGCGGGCTGTCATTTCAAAAAAGAAGTGCTTGGTACTGAGCAAAATCCGATCAAGTTTCACTTGGTTCCTTCAGTAGATGCGAAAGTTTTGTCTGACAATTCCAAAGTACTGAAGGCTTATCTTGAGTTGCATACTCCGTATAAGTTTCAGATTACAATTCCTCAGTCTTTTGTTGCGGTGGTGGAATCCTTTGGCACTCAGCGTGCGGATGTGGCAGCAATCAATACATACGGATATTACATGGCCCATAAGGCCTATGACGTCGAGGCACGCTTGACTGTGATTCGTTATGGATTGGCGACTTATCAATCTCAATTCTTGGCACGCGCTGATAGCAAGATCAAAACTCTAAAGGATTTGCAGGGAAAAAAAGTGGCATTTGTTGATCCGGCTTCTATGTCGGGTTACTTGCTTCCGTTAAAGACATTGCGCGATAAAAAGATCGAGCCGAAGGCGACAGTATTTGCGATGAATCACGATGCTGTAGTGACAATGATCTATCAAAGACAGGTGGATGCAGGTGCCACCTATTACAGTCCACCACAAGATGGTCAGATCGAAGATGCTCGTCGTTTGGTGAAATTGCAGTATCCTGATGTGGAACAAAAAGTAAGGATCATTGAATTGTCAGAGCCAATTCCAAATGATCCGATTGTGTTCCGCAAGGACATGCCGGAAGAGATGAAAGAAAAAATCTGTGATGCCCTTTTGCAGTTCGTGGCGACTCCCGAGGGAAGAAAGTCCATGGATTTGATGTTGGGTGCGACAAACCTAAAGCGTTCTTCGGATGCAGATTACGATACGGTACGCGAAATGCTTAAAACCATGGTGCCGGAGAAAAAATAGTGACAGAAAAATTTCTCTCGATCCGCAATTTGAAAAAGACCTATGGCAACGGAGTTCAAGCCCTTAAAGGTGTTAGCTTTGATGTGGAGCAAGGAGAGTTTCTTGTGGTTATCGGTTTGAGCGGATCAGGCAAGTCGACATTGATGCGCTGTCTAAATCGCCTGCAAGAACCCACAGCAGGTGAAATCTTTTTCCAAGGGCAAGACATCGGAAAGATTCAAAAAAGCTCTGAAATTCGAGCTTTGCGCAGAAAAATGGGAATGATCTTTCAGCACTTCAATTTGATTCCACGTCAAAACGTTTTGAAAAATGTTTTGATGGGACGATTGGGGCAAAAGAGCAACTTCCAGAGTATCTTAGGGATTTTTTCAGAGGAAGAAAAGCAAGAGGCTTTGCAAAATTTAAAACTTGTGGGGATTGCAGATAAAGCTTTGCTTCGCGCCGATCAAATGTCAGGTGGACAGAAGCAACGTGTGGCTATTGCTCGCGCATTAATGCAAAAGCCTTCAGTGCTATTAGCTGATGAACCGGTGGCATCCTTAGATCCAGCAACTTGTCATGTGGTGATGGATTATCTAAAGAAAGTAAATCAAGAATTAGGAATCACTGTTATCGCCAATCTGCATTTCCTTTCTTTAGTTAGAAAATATGCAACCCGGGTGATTGCTCTTAAAGAAGGTCAAATCGTCTTCACAGGGCGACCAGAAGAAATCACTCAAGAATGGTTCCAGAAAATTTATGGAGAGGGAGCGCAAGATGTTTCGACGGACGGTCTTTGATAGCGTCTTGATCGCCTTTGTTCTTTCGATTTTAGCGGTTGCGTGCTTTGTAACAACTGAAGATCAATTGCTAAACCTTGTTCGAGATCTTGGGGCTGTCATCGCATTCTTGGCTGTTGGCATAGGTGTCAGTCTTCTTTTCCGCCAAATGAAGATCGTGACCTTAGGGGATGTTCTTTTCAAGACTGTCTCAGTCGAAAAAATTCCCTCTTGGTATAAAGGTTTTTGGGGATGGCAGTTAGTGATAAGCCTTGTGCTGGCATTGATTGTAGCTGTCGTGAAGACTCAGTTTTCATTTGTGGAGTTGCTGGATCAAAATGGTTTTGCGGGGGCCGTTCGTTTATTCAATGGATTATTTCATCCCAATTGGGATGTTTTACCACGAGCGATTTTAAACATCATCGAAACTATTTTCATGGCCTTCCTTGCAACAACACTGGCAATTCCAGCGGCGTTCTTACTCAGTTTTTTCTGTGCAAAAAACATTATGAAGGGGCCGACGGCTTATTCGATCTATTTAACTCTTCGAACAATTTTGAATGTCACTCGATCGATTGAAGCATTGATTTGGGCCATAATTTTTTCGGTGTGGGTGGGAATCGGTCCTTTTGCGGGAATGCTGGCATTGATGATTCATTCTGTGGCCTCCTTAGCAAAGCAATATTCTGAAATGGTGGAAGGCGTCGATGAAGGACCTATTGAGGCGATTGAATCGACGGGAGCTAATAAACTTCAGACCATTTGGTATGCGATTGTTCCTCAAGTGCTTCTGCCGTATATTTCATTTACCGTTTATCGCTGGGACATCAATGTGCGCATGGCAACAGTGATTGGTCTTGTCGGTGGTGGTGGTATCGGTACGATGCTTGTGCAATATCAGGGGCAGGGTATGTGGCGCGAAGTGGGTTGCATTATCGTGGTGATTGCTGTGGTGGTGTGGGCTCTGGATCAAGCATCGGCGTACATTCGTGAAGCATTGAAGTAGCTGGTTTATACTCCAGCTTCGTAAGAATAGAAGGATATTATGGCGACAGCTCCGTTTGAATACAAAGTGACGATCAAAGAATCTCATATCGATTCTTATGGTCATGTGAACAATGCAATGTATCTGACTCTTTATGAAGAAGCTCGTTGGGAGTCTATCACTCCACGCGGTTATGGTTTTTATGAAATTCATAAATTGAAAAAAGGCCCGGTGATTCTTGATGTGAATTTGAAGTTCATGAAAGAGATTCGTTTGCGAGAAACAATAACAATCACGCTGGAGCTTTTAAATTACAAAGGCAAAGTGGGTCAGATGCTTCAGAGGATGGTCAAAGAAGACGGCACGGTTGCAAGCGAAGCAGTCTTTACGTTCGGTCTTTTTGATATGGAAAAAAGAAAATTGATTGATGCGACACCAGAATGGAAGCAGGCCATCGGTGCTGAATAAAAAAGGGAGCTAACGAGCTCCCTTTTTTATGCGGCTTTCGCTGCCACGGGCAGGGCGCATACGGTGATATAGAATTTTCCTTTAGCGGTACTGAACGGAATCATCATTCCGGCAGAACCTTGCGAGCAAGGTACAATCTGATTTGCACCAAGTAATACCTTGGGCACTGTCATCTGCACGCCAAAGTTAGTAATCTCGGCCTTGGCGTTACCAAAAATGATGTTATTGATTTCACCAACGGCATCTTGGTTGTCAGCATTAAGCTCGGTCTGTTCTTCCATCAACATTGTCGAAACAACTTCTAAATAGCTGCCTTTATCGAACGATACGCACAGGAAGCCCTGGAAAGATTCACTCTTAATATCGACGACCGATGAAACCTCACCCATCAAAGGATCGTGAGGGGACTTAGGTCCAGCCTTTTCCATTTTTACGCTGGTGACGCCAAACTGTCCAAGCACATTAGTAGTGGCTTTGATAACGGCGTTGATTACGCGCACGTCAACTGCGTGTTTTGCTGCTGCCGCCGCGGTGGCCGGAATGTCTTTAACAACACCATGGTGTTGAGCGTTCAACACTGTGATCATGGCGTTGATCAACTCTGCAGGACTTACCGGTTTTTTAAAGAATTTGCAGTTTTGAAGATTTTCGGGAAGATCGGCCGCTTCTCGATGGCTGACGACGATAAGATCGGCATCTTGTGTATTTTTATAACTATGCAAGCCATATACGAATCCACCATCCATCAGGCGGGGGACTTCGGTATCAATCAGGACCATATCAAATTTTTGATTTTCAGACTTGATGGCCGCTTCGGCGCCATCTTTGGCGCGTATGACAACGGGAGAAACGCCGGAATCTTTGAGCTGCTTTAACAACGGCTCTTTAACGAGCTGTTCAAGCTCGCAGTTATTATCTACGATGAGGATGTTTTTTCGAAGTTTCATATCTCGTTGTTCAAACACCATAAACTGTTATCGGTTTTTACCGGTCATTCCTTAAGGAACCACCATTGCATTGTAATTTTATCGGATTTCCATGAAGAGACTTAACCACATCTTTTTGACTAAAAGTTCGACGATAAATTTAAAACAAAAGTTCAGGAAAATGTCTAAATTCCTACAGTTAAGTCAGGTCTTGAATGCGCCGATAGGCTCTCTAAGGAGTACTTGAACATGAATAAACAATACTATCTATCCAACAATGGGACTCACATCGGACCGTACAGTCTTGAGACTGTGCTTAAAAAGATTGAAGCTCGTGAGAATCAGTGGACAGATTACGTTTATGATGAAGCTGTTGGTGAGTGGGTGATGCTTCTTGAACATCCAGAATTTTCCGCAAAATTATCAGGAAAACCAGCGGTAAGACCAGTAGGAGCTCCAGCAAAAAAATCACCGGAGTCATTCAAAGACAAAGAGTGGTTCATCCTTAAAGAGGGTAATAACTACGGCCCGTTCAGCCAAGTTGAACTTGTCCAAATGCTGCAAGAGAAAACATTGTTCGAGTACGATTACGTATGGCATGCAAAATTGCCTGCGTGGAAACGTGTTGCGGAAGTAGAAGACTTTGCGGCTCCAAAAATTCGTTCAATGAAAGATTCCTCTGAAGCGGAGCTTTCAGAAATCTTCTTCCGTCGCCGTCACGCTCGTGCGTCTTACGGTGCTTCATTGATCGTTCACAATAATAAAACAGTCTTCCGCGGCCAAGCGCTGGAAATCAGCGCCGGTGGTGCGGGAGTTTTAATTGATAATCCCAATCTTCAACCAGGTCAGTCTCTCTTCTTGCATTTTCAACCCGGAGACGGTGTTCCTCCATTCAATGCTGTTTGCCAGATCGTAAGCAAACAGTTCGTGAAAGAGGGTCCCTCCGCTTCCGACCCAGTTAAGTATGGTGTGAAGTTTACTACGCTCAGTCAGTCCGTTCGCGAGAGCATCAGAAACTACACGACAGCGAAGGTTGCATAACTCGGTAGACACGGGGAGAACATTTCATGCTAAAGGTCTTCGGACTGGGCCTTATGGTCGTGTCATCGACATTGTTGATGGCATGTAATCCAGGCGTAAAATTTACTTTGCCATCGACTAGTAACAACTTTGATCAAAACATCTCATACAATAATAAAGTCGATATTTTGTGGATCATGGATAACTCTGAGTCCATGCAGAAGCATCAGCAAAATCTCAGCGCCCAAATTCCAGCTCTTGTGTCGAAGTTGAATTCGCTCAAGATGGATTATCAAATGGCTGTCATTACAACTAGTATGGGGGGCACTGTTGCGAATGGTGGACAGTTTATTGGCTCACCAAGAATCATGACAAATTCCACCGCAGATCTTTCCTCGCAATTGGCATCACGTCTTGTGGTGGGTGAAAATGGCTCAAACTTAGAACGTGGTCTTTATTCTATGGAGACGGTTCTTTCTCCGACATATCTTGCAAATGACGGAAAAGGGTTTCTTCGTTCCGATGCTTTGCTTGTTGTGATTGCTTTATCAAATGAAGATGACCAAAGTCGCACGCCTGCCGCTGACGATGCGACTTACTACACTAATTTTTTAGATAGCGTGAAAGCTCCATGGGCTGACGGCACTCGTTCCTGGACATTCAACTTCCTAGGTATTTTGACTGATAGTGGAGCGTGCGCAACAACGGGGACAGATTATAAAGCTCCGGGTTACGCGTTCATGAGTTTGGCAGATGCGTCGAATGGTACTAAAGCATCAATCTGTTCTGCGGATTTGTCGGTGGCAGTTTCTGGTATCAGTGCTCGCGTGATGCAGATTCTGACCGACTTTAAACTTAGCAGTGTCCCGAATCTTTCAACCATTGTCGTAAAGATCAACGGCCAGGTGATTCCACAAGATGCGACGAATGGATGGCAATACATTCCAGATAAAAATGTGATCCGTTTCAATGGCACGGCGGTGCCGGCTGCGGATGCCTCTATCGTGGTGAATTTTACTCCGGCCTCAGCCTCGTAATGTAAATCGACACTAGAACAAAGAAGGTATTTCAAACGCCGCTTTAATAGCGGCGTTTTTATTTTTCTGCGAGTTGTCTCCACAAAATGATAGAGGGAAAATATCTTTCAGAGGTGTTTATGAAAGAAATGCCAAGAGACGCATTGAAGCAGAAATTTCAATCAACGGCTAAAGACTCAACTCGGCAAGAACCGAAGCAGCGTCACACCCCAGAAGGGCCTGCGGAGGAATACATTCACGAATACGAAAATCCTGAGGATCCGACATCTGCAAAATGGAGCTTAGTTTTTGGCGAGGTCGCGAAAGAGCATCCCGATTTTGAAAGCTCTTACTACACCATTTATGAAGATTGAGTATCTGGAGACACTGAATCAAGAACCGGAGAGTTTAATCCGGCCGAGGCATATTGATAATACATGCCCTGAGCCTTCATAAGCTCTTCGTGAGACCCCACCTCGGCGACTTCGCCTTGATTCAAGACCACAATACGATCGCATTGCTGAATTGTCGAAAGACGATGCGCGATGATGATGCTTGTGCGACCTTTCGTGATTTCTTTGGTGGCTGTTTGGATAATATGTTCACTTTCAGAATCAATATTCGCAGTCGCTTCATCCAAAATTAAAATATCGGGATTAAAAGCTAAAATTCTAGCAAACGCGATCAATTGACGTTCGCCCACGGAAAGGTTGGCGCCACGTTCATCCACAGGGCTTAAAAGATTTCTGCCAGTGCGTTCAAGCAAAGAAAGGTATCCGGTTTTTTCACAGGCGATGCGGATCTGCTCGTCACTTATCTTTGGATCCCCCAAGCCGATATTGTCACGAACAGTGCCTCGGAAAATAAAGTTATCCTGTTGAACAACGCCCACATGGTGCCGAATTTCTTCGCGGGCAGTGCGTTCGATAGGGACACCGTCGACAAAAATCGTTTTTTCAGGGGCATCATAGAATCTTTGAAGTAGCGAAATGAAAGTTGATTTTCCACTTCCCGTGCGCCCCACCAAGGCGATAGATTCGCCTGCTTTAAAATGCAAATTCACATTTTTCAAAACCAACGGCAAATGAGGCTCATAGCGGAAGCTCAGGTTGCGAATCTCTATATCACCACTTACAACGTGATGGCTTTGCAAAGAATCCAATTCGAATTCTTTGGATTCGTCCATCAATGTGAAAATACGTTCTGCACTCGTTAATGAGTTTTGAAACTGTTGGTATTTTTCTAAGATCTCGCGAAGTGGGGGGATAAAATCTTGAATGTTCATCAAGAACGCCACAAGCGAGCCAATTGCGATGGAGTTTTGTGCGCTTAAGAAACCACCGAAATACAATGCCGAAGTGATCGTTACGGCATTAAATAGATTCATAATCGGCTGCATAAGGGCATAGGATTTGATCGATCGCATATTCGTTTCGCGATAGTCTACGGATAAAGCTTTGAACTTGTCGCGATTTCTACGCACGCGATTGTACAATTGAACAACGCGAATGCCGTTTAAATTTTCGGCCAAAAAGGCATTGATAATGGAAAGTTTTTGCTTCTGCTCGCGCAAGATGTCGCGAATCTTATTGCTTAGGTAAAAAGATCCCCAGATAAAGAATGGAGCTAGCACTAACGAAACCAATGTTAACTTCCATGAAATCAATGCCAATGCCACAACGACAGAGCAAATGATCACAAACTGTGTGAATACTGAGATCACACCATCTGTAAAAAGCTCACCTAAAGAGGCCACGTCATTCGTTAGGCGCGTTACAATTCGTCCTGTAGGTGTCTTATTAAAGAACTGCAAAGGAAGTCTTTGTACGTGACTCATCAAATCTTCGCGCAAATGGAAGAGCATGCGATTGCCGAAAAGTTGGAATAAAAAGACGTTGGCAAATGAAAAGCTGGAGCGACAAATCTCGAGGGCAAGATAGACCAAAGCTACTTGCGTAAAAATTTGATAGTTATGTTCTTTCACGCCGTGATCGATCGCGTAACCAATCAAGCTTGGTATAATACGGGCGACAGCGGCACCACCAGCCACTGCAAAAATCGCAGAGAAAAGCAGAAACTTTTCTTTTCTTGCATAAGGCCACAAGCGCTTGAATAAAACAGGATAAGTGACGGTGGTTTTAACCAAGTCTTCATTCATGAAATTATCACTCATGGTGCTTCTCCTGTCCTTGGATCTGAACAATCTTTTGGAACGTGGGGCTTGTTTTCAAGACTTCTTGATGCGTGCCCCAGGCTTCAACCTGACCGTCTTTTAAAATCAACAAATGATCGACAGTCTTTAACGAAGACAGACGGTGAGCGACGATAATGCGGCTAAATGTTCCGGCACCTTTTGAAAGCTCGGTTTCAATGGCTTTTTCAGTCCGTGTATCCACAGCACTTAAAGAGTCATCTAAGATTAAAACCGGAGTTCGCATAATCAGGCCTCGTGCTATGGTCAGGCGTTGCTTCTGACCACCGGATAGATTCACGCCACGCTCGCCCAATTGAGATTGGAATTTCTCTGGAAGGGCGTTGATCTCATTCGTAAGATCCACGATTTCAGTCATACGCATGATCTCATTTTCGGCAGCTTGTTCAGCTAAGCCAAAACTTAAATTTTCAGAAATGCTTTCGCTAAATAGGAAAGCTTCCTGGGGAACCAGCAAGAAAGTGCGACGCAAAGATTCCTGTGTGATGTTTTCCAGTGGGATTCCATTTACCAGGATCTGACCTTCTTCCAACGGATATAAACGCGTCAGCAAATAAAGAAGAGTTGTCTTGCCCGCGCCGACCGGGCCCATGATTCCCAGGCTTTGCCCCGCGAGCATCTTGAAAGATATGTTTTTCAGAACATAGACGGAACTGTCTTTGTGTTTGAACGAGACATTTCTAAATTCAAGACTTTCAAATTTTTGAAGTTCCATTTTTCCAAGATCAGGAATGTCTGTTTCGGTTTTTAAAACCTCTTTCATGCGATCAAAAGAAGCGTAACCTTTTTGGAAGAATGAAAATCCCATTCCTAAAGCCGTCATAGGCCATACCATTTTTTGGATGTAGCGATGAAAGGCGACAAATGTCCCGATGGTCACAGCTCCGGAATAAAGATCATCTTTCGCAACAAACAAAAGAATCACCGAGCCTGAAGTCACACCGAACTCCATGACAGGGACGAATAAGGCATCGATACGTGCAACTTTGTTGCAGGCTTTTTCAAACGCCGCACTGACTCCGTTAAATAATTTCGTTCGATTGTCTTCTTGGGCGAAGCTTTTGATGACCCGAATGCCGCCCACAGTTTCTTGAGCAACACCTGTTAACTCGGAAAAGCGATCTTGTTGAGTTTTATAGTTAAGATGAATTAGCTTCATCACTTTCCAAATAAGGAAAGGCACTAGCGGAAGGAAAATTAACGTCTTCCAAGTCCACGACCAATTCATAGTAATCATAATTGGCAGAATTACTATTATGATCATAATTCCGTCGGCAAGAATCAACAGGCCCGGGCCAATCGCTTGCCGGAAGGATTGAACGTCATTGGTCAGAAGACTCATCAATTCACCCACTTGATTTTTTCCAAAGAAGTTAGGGCCTAGGGAGGTGACGTGACCAAAAAGTTTTTGGCGAATGTGTTCGGCCGCGTAGGTGTGAAACTCGCCGAAATAGCGACGCCAGCCATAGCGTGTGACCGACAGGCTTGTCATGACGATAAAGAAGATCGTGCAGGTCTTACCGATATCTGACAGATTGATATGACCTTCGATTTGATCGATGGCTTGCTTCATAATCAGCGGATACACACCGTCTAAAGCGTTTGTCAGAAATAAAAAAAGCATCCCCAAGCTAAAAGCTCGGGGATTGTTTTTAATGTAAAACCAAAGGGGTCTTTTAAAGAGACTCGAATCTGAAGCAGTTTGCATGCAGTTAAAAACTGTAGTTAATCTCGTCCCAATCGACAAGCGAATTGGACGCTCTGATGGAATTGCTCTTGGCGTCGTTCATAGGCTCGTTGCTCCCAGCTGTAAAAGAAGGTTCGCTCGGTGGTCAGTCGCAGAAAAATGTTCTTGAGAAAGCTCATACGTCCTCCTGTGTAGACCTTTTTAGAATCGGCAAGAAGGGCCTATAATTCAATACCCTTGCTAAGAGTACTATATTGTAATACCCTGGTTTCGGAGGCCGAGATGTCCCAGATAGATCAATTTCTAGTAGCACTCAAAAGATCTTTAAAGGCGAAAAATATTCTCTATAAAGATTTAGCGAAGAATTTAGGATTGAGCGAATCCAGCGTGAAGCGCATTCTTTCTAGTAAAAGCTTAAGCCTTGAACGCCTTGAAGAGATCTGCCGTATCGCTGATATCAGTTTTTCAGAAGTGGTTAAAACTGCGAATCTTGAAGACACCAATCAAGTCATGCTTCTGACGGACGAGCAGGAAAAAGCTTTGGGTGAAAATGCCAGATTGCTTCACTACTTCATGATGTTGCAGGATGGGAAGACTCCGCAGAAAATCGAAAAGGAATATCAAATCAACCGCATCGAATCACAGAAGTTTTTATTTCAGTTAGATCGCTTGAACCTGATTGAGCTTCATCCTCGTGATAAAGTGAAATTAAAAAAACAAGGCTTTCTGCGATTCCGTCGTGACGGCCCAGTGGGGAAGGCGCTCTTCGAACAAACCAAGGCAAGCTATCTGTCTTATGAGTTTAAGCCTGAAGACTACATTCGTTTCACCTTGTTGAAAGTCAGTCCGCCTACTTTGGCAAAGTACAAAGCGAAGTTTGATCGTCTGATGCTAGATCTACAAGAAGAAGCGCGCTTTGAAGGTGAGCATAATGTTCCCGTCGTTGACACGGGTGTTTTGCTTGCATTCCGTCCATGGCAGTATTCCTACATGGGCGCGATTAAGAAAAAGATTGAGTAGATTGCGTATCGCGGGTTTTCAAACTCTTAATTTGCTCTCGTAGGGATATTTGAGGACTCTGAGTCCATGAAAGCACTCCAGTGGTTCTCGATCTCCCTTTTCATTTTGTTGTCGGGTTTTTTTGCTGATGCAGCGTCGATGTACGATCGTAAAATTCCGACAGGCCAATATCTTTTCGAAACTTTGTTGGATCAGGGGATTCCGCGCGAACCGTTGGACCTTGTCTTTAGAATGTTCGACTACAATCAGGGGCGCATTCCTAATACCAATTATGCCGTGATTGTGGATTACTCTTTGCCGTCAACTCAGAAGCGGTTGTATTTGATGAATTTCACAAACGGTGTGGTCGAGCGATTCTATGTGTCCCACGGAATTAAATCCGGTGTGATTCAAACGCGCAGTTTTTCTAATCTGCTCGACTCATGGAAAAGCTCTATCGGTTTCTATTTCGCAAAGGGCATTTACACCAGTCAAAAAAACGGCCTGTCTTTGTATTTGGATGGAATTGATCGCTCAAATAATGCAGCTCGAGCACGCAATATCGTTTTGCATGGAGCAAAGTATGCGGGCGAAGATTTCATCACACAAAATGGTCGTTTGGGGTGGAGCGAGGGTTGCTTTGCTGTTCCTATGGAATCAACAAACTACATCATTAATATTTTGCAGTCGGGAAGTATCATTTTCTCGTATCAAAAGGACTTGCTTGCTTATTCGAAACAATATCCTAATGACCAGGAGCTAATGGGAAATGAAGTGATTCCGCCAGGAGTGAACACGCGTCGCATGCCCGGAGAGGGCGGTGGTCAAGACCTGCCAGCGAACTTTGCTGAGACGCTGTCAACACCTGCGCTGGTTTCGCCGTTAGATCTTTAAGACTCGATCGCGCGACAGTACATATCAACTGCAAAGCGCAGGCTTTCTTCGACTTCCTTATCGGAAAGTCCCATGCAGATGCGATCAAAAAGCATCGTGCCGTGGAAGTAGGTATCTAAAGTTCCTAGCACCATCTGAATATCGATGTCTTTCTTGATTCTTCCTTTCGCTTGCAGATCTTCCATGCGCTGAACAAGTCCTGGATGATTTTCTTTGGGGATCAATTCGCGAATGCGTTTTAAGAATTTTGGGTCCGTCAAAGCTTGGGACATGACGATCTTAAAGAATTCTTCGTCCTTATCGCAATGCTTGGCAAAAAGAATATCTATGAACATCGTGAGTTCTTCGCGCACGGTTGGCTGGGCTGGATAAGTAAGCTCCTTTAAAGGAAACTCTTCCATGTGTGATTCAATCAATGAAACAAGCAAACCCATTTTACCGTCAAAGTAGCGACCAATCAGGGATTCATTAACTTTCGCCTTTTGCGCGATCATGCGGGTGGTTGTTCCTTTAAAGCCATGCTTCGAGAAGATTTCTTCGGCAGCTTTGAGCAAACGCTCTTCAGATGCGGATCTATCTCGCTTTTTCGGCTTAGAACGAGCCGCATTCTTATGTGATCCCGAATTTTGTTGAGCTGTCTCATCCATAATGACCTCCGTTAAAGGCGCCTAAATATCCGATAGGACTTAATTATATTAAATGTATCATAAAACTTCAAGTCCAGCAATAAGTAATCACTTGAGTACTTTGTTGAAATGCCGTAATAATAAGTATGTAAGTGATTACTTAATAATGTTCAAGGCCAGGAGATCCTCCATGAAATCTAAGAGCGTTCTTAACACCTCAAAGCTGGTTCTCGCGCTCGGAATCAGCCTGGTGAGCGCAAATACCTTTGCCCTCACATTGAATGAATATCTAGATAAAGTTAAATCCGATAGCTCGTCCTACAAAGGGACAAGTGAACAGTCCGAAGGAGCTGCGCTAAAATCTCGGGAAGCCGATTTGATTTTTACGCCGCAATTTTTTGCTGAAGCCAATGTTGGCCACGATGGCAAACCAACTGTGCCGAAAACAGCGGACCGAATTGATACCGAAGCATACAGTCTAGGTATCAGCCAGCAGTTTGATTTCGGTTTGCAGTCTAAGCTTTCTTATAGTTTGGATAGAACTCGTTTCGTCGGTGCTAACACTTTATTTATCACAACACCTGATTATTGGGATGCGACTCCAAAGATTGAACTGACGATGCCATTATGGGGTGGTGGATTTGGTCGTACGGCTCAAGCCAACGAGCAATTGACTCGTGAGCAAAACATCGCAGATCAGTTCAGCAACAAAGCGCAGTCAGCAGGTTTCCTGGCAGAGGCAGAGGCTGCTTATTGGAAATTGTCTGCCTGGAGTGACGTCGTCAGAATCCAAGAGACTGCTTTACAGTCCGCCCAAAATATTTTGGATTACGTAAGTAAGAAAAAGAAAATGAACCTTGGTGAGGACGCTGACGTTGTTCAGGCCCGTGCCTTGGTTGAATCGCGCAATCTAGAATTGCAGGTGGCTCGCAATGAACAGCGTGAAGCTCTTCGCAGTTTTAATAAGTATATCAATCGCAACGCGGAAGATCCCGTCAGCGATCTTGAGCCGGTGAACTACGCCACTCTTGAAAATATTGTCGTTCCAGAAAAACGTCCTGGCGATCGTTACGATGTCAGAGCCACTGAAGCCCAAGTTGCGACAGCGAAAGCGTCTTCTCAGTTAGTTGAAGAGCGCAATCGTCCTACATTCGACGTGTATGGTAGCTATGCCCTGAATGGTCGTGACTCTGCCGAAGTTGAAGCCATGAAAAATGCCGGCTACACGGATACAGACACAGGTTACATTGGATTTCGTTTCAACATGCCATTGAATCTTTCAGCGACATCTGATGCTAAAGCCGGTGCTTTAAAATCTGTGCGTGCGGCGGAATACAATCGTCAATACGCTTTGTATGCCCAAGAGCAAGACTGGATTAATTTAACTCGTAATCTGACTGATGCTCGTGACAATCTTCGTTTACTTTCCCGCATTGAATCTGCGCAGAAAACAAAACTGGATGTTGAAAGAACACGTCTTCGTCAGGGCAGAACAACTACCTACCAAGTGTTGTTGTTTGAACAGGATTACTCTCAAGCGGCTCTGACTCGTGTCAAATCAGCTGCGAATATCTTGGCTTTGCAAACGCAAGTTAAACTTTACCAAAACTCTCCTGAAGGAGGGAAGTAGTCATGAGCTTACCTAAAATATCCATTAGCAGACCGATTTTCATTACGTGTGTGACCTTGGCCATTGTGGTTGTGGGTTGGGCTTGCTTTAAGGCGATGAGCGTCGACTTATTCCCTGACGTCAGCGTACCGGTTGTGACAGTTCAAACAACTTATAAAGGTGCGGGTCCCTCTGAAATCGAAACTCTTGTCAGTCGTCCTATCGAAGATGAAGTCAGTACGATTTCTGGTATCAAACGTATGACTTCTAAAAACATGGAAGGTGTCTCGCAAGTTATCGTAGAGTTTGTATCAAGTGTTGACTCTAAATATGCGGAACAACAGGTACGCGATAAAGTAAATATCGCAAAGCCAAAACTTCCAGATGAAGTAGAAGATCCGGTTATTAAAAAGTTCGACCCGTCTGATACACCAATCTTGATGATCTCTTTAACGGGTCCATCTATCGGGGATGCGCAGCTTTACGATATCGCGGACCAAATTGTGAAGCCTCGTCTTGAACAGGTGAACAACGTGGGTGCGATTGAAATTCTGGGCGGTCGTAAAAGAGAAGTCCATGTCCTTCTAGATCGCAACAAGCTTCGCAATCGTGAAATTTCTGTGACTCAAGTTTCAAGCCAGGTCGGCGCTATGGGAGAGAACATCCCAAGCGGTAAAGTAAATCAAGGTGGCAAAGAATTAACATTCCGTGGCCTTGGTGAGTTTCGAGATGTGCAAGAGATCTCTGATACTCTTGTGAACCTCTACGGAAATGAAGTGCCAACTCGTGTGGCGGATCTTGGTGTTGTGAAAGACACATTAGAAGATGAGAAATCCCGTGGTTTCGTAAACGGTGAAAAATCCATCTTCTTGCAGGTGTATCGTCAGTCTGGTTCAAACACTGTGAAAGTGGCCGAAGACGTGATGAAACAGCTTAATAAAATATCTCCAGAACTAGAAAAAATGGAAGGCAAGCCAACTTTGAAAGTTGTGATCGATGCCTCTCAAAAAATTAAAGATAACGTCGAGGACGTGAATGAAACGATCATCATCGGTATCGTTTTGACAGTTATTACAGTGTTCTTCTTCTTGGGAAGTGCTCGCACGACTTTGATTACAGCGTTCTCGCTTCCAGTGTCTTTGATCGGTGCCTTTATGTTGATGAAGATCGCAGGATTTTCGATCAATCTGGTATCAATGCTTGCTTTGACTTTGGCGGTCGGTCTTCTGATCGACGATGCCATCGTGGTCGTGGAAAATATCTATCGTCGTATGGAGTTGGGTGAGGATTCGATTACCGCAGCTGAAAAAGGAACGACAGAAATCCAAATGGCCGTTATGGCGATTTCTCTAGTGGTGATCGCGGTGTTCGTGCCGGTGGGTACAATGTCAGGAACCATCGGTCAGTTCTTGAAGCAATTCGGTTTCACGGTTGTATTCTCGATGATCATCTCTTGGTTCGTGGCGATGACAATCATTCCGATGTTGACTGCTTATTTCGGTGGTTCAGGTCATGGTGGCGGTCATGCAAATCATGGTCATGAAAAGAAAACCATTTACAGCATGACCTTGGGGCGTTTAGTTCGTGGGTTTGACCGCTTTCAAACAATGCTGGAAAACGTCTACGAAAAGTTCCTTCGCGTGACTCTTCGTCATCCGTTGATGACGATCGTGGCAACGCTTGCTGTATTCTTCCTTAGTATTTATACAGTTACAAAAGTTCCAGGGGCCTTTATTGCCGATGATGACAGCGGCGAGATCACTGTGACTCTTGAAATGCAGCCAGGCACGAGCTTGGATGGTTTGAATCAGACAGGTGTCGAAGTTGACAAGATCATTCACACGAATAAAGAAGTTCAATATACAACGATGACTATTGGTAACACTTACGGTGAATCCAATAAGGCCGAATACTACGTTCGCTTGAAGGACGGCAAAGAGCGTGGTGGAACCACAGAGCAATTCCGCGATAAGCTTCGTCAGCAATTGGTGAACTATGCCTATGCAAATCCAGTTGTGAAAAAATACGATGCGACAGGCGGCATGGGGCAACAGCCATTCATTTTGAATATTATCTCTGCGGATCCGAAAGAGCTGGAGGCTGCGGGAACGAAAATGTTTGAAGCATTGAAGAAAGATCCACGCCTTAAAGACGTCGATTCGAACTTCCGTCCCGGTAAGCCTGAATTGCAGGTTCACGTGAAACCAGGTGCTGCAAAAGCCTACGGTATCAATACGAAAACGATGGGTCAGGAATTACGTGCGCAGGTGGAAGGCTTTACTCCGGCGAAATTCCGTGAAAAAGGTCGTGAGTACGATGTTCGTGTTCGCTTGGTTGAAGATCAACGCGACTTGAAGAAAACATTTAATGAAGTGTATGTGCCCAACGTGAATCACAAGCTGGTGCGTCTATCTGACGTGGCTAATGGAGATTTGACTTCAGGTCCTGCATCCATCGAGCGTATGGACCGCGGCCGTTATATCCAAATCACTGCGGGCCTTGCACCTGGTGCGGGTTTGAGTGACGTTGTAAACGATGCTGTAAAAATGATGACAACAGGTGATACAGCGTTTTCAAGCAACGTGCGCTACAACTTCGGTGGTGATGCTGAGAACATGCAAGAGCTTGCAGGTTCTACGATGTTGGCTTTGGGTTTTGCAGTTATGTTCATCTACTTGATCCTTGCCAGCTTGTATGAATCATTCATCACTCCGATCACAATCATGGTGGCTCTGCCACTTGCGTTGGCCGGTGCATTCTTCGGTTTGTATTTGGCTCACGAGATCTTGTCGCTGTTCGCAGTATTCGGCTTCTTCATGTTGATCGGCGTTGCCGGTAAAAACGGTATCTTGCTTGTCGACTTTACGAAGCAGATGATGACAGAAGGCAAAACTCGTACTGAAGCTCTAGTGATGGCCGGTAAGACCCGTCTTCGCCCCATTTTGATGACATCGTTCGCCTTAATTGCCGGTACTTTACCCGTGGCAATCGGCATGAACGCGGCTTCAAAATCCCGCACTGCTATGGGGGTGGCGATCATCGGTGGTATCCTATCATCAACAATTTTAACTTTGATTGTAGTTCCTGCCGTATTCACATACGTCGATCGTTTCAGAATTTGGGCTAATAATATTGGCGGCAAATTAACTACCACAAAAAAAGAATCTGAAGTTGTGGAAGAAGACGAAGTGATTACGACAGGCTCCGAAGGTCACCATGGAGCTGAAGGTTATGCGACGCTTACGACATCCGAAAGCTGAGAATAAAAAGACAGTAATCATTATCGGAGGAGGCTTTGCCGGTTTAGCTGCCGGCAAAGCTCTTTCGAATAACGAAGATGTTCATGTGATTCTTATCGATCAGCGCAATCATCATTTGTTTCAGCCCTTATTATATCAAGTGGCTACGGCAGGTTTAAATCCTGCCGATATTGCAGTTCCTATTCGTGCGCAGTTTTCAGATGCCGACAATGTCGAGGTTCACTTAGGACGAATCTCTGCCATTCATTTGAAAGAAAAATATATTGCTGAAAAAGACTTTGAGTTGTCTTTTGATTATTTGATTCTCGCGTGCGGTGCTCAGCACAGCTATTTTGGGAACCCTCAGTGGGAGGATTTCGCTCCGGGGCTTAAGACGGTCGAGCAGGCCACGGAAATTCGCCGGCGCATTCTTTCGGCCTTTGAAGAGGCCGAAAATGAACTGGATCCTGAAAAGCAGAAGGCTCTTTTAAATTTTGTTGTAGTTGGAGCCGGGCCTACAGGAGTTGAGCTTGCTGGCGCTATTGCTGATATCGCCCGTACGGTTTTGGTAAAAGACTTTAAGCGCATTAATCCAGCTAGCGCGCGGGTGATGCTTGTTGAGGCGGGACCCAAAATCCTTGGCGCTTTCGACGAAAAGTTGGGCCGTCATGCCATGAAAGATCTGGAAGAGCTGGGTGTAGAAGTTCGCTTGAATGGAAAAGTCGAAAACATCACGGCTTCCGGAGTACAAATCGGAGCAGATTTTATTGAAACGAAGTCTGTTTTTTGGGCGGCAGGTGTTCAGGCTTCCAAAATACATTTAGATCCAGATGTGGAAAGTGATCGTGCAGGACGTATTAAGGTGAATAAGGACTTCTCGGTTCCTGGTTATCCAGATGTTTTTGTTGTGGGCGATATGGCCTCGTTTGAGCTGTCTCCGGGAAAATTTTTGCCGGGCCTTGCGCCAGCGGCGATGCAGGGTGGGCGCCATGCAGCTCAAGTGATTCGAGAGGCTATCGAAGGAAAACCGCGAAAAAATTTTGAGTTCGTCGATAAAGGTCAGATGGCGACCATTGGAAAAAGAAAGGCGATCACGCAGTTTAAATCTCTGCGGATTACGGGGTTTACAGCATGGATGATGTGGCTTTTTGTTCACGTCTTTTATCTGATCGGTTTTAAAAATCGCATCACAGTGATGGCGGAATGGACGTGGAGTTATATTTTTTCCAAACGCGGTTCCCGCCTGATTACGGAGCGAGACTGGAAGCTTAAACCATAGCTGCTTTAATAAAAGGGGCTTCTGAGCGGAAAGAACGGAACTTGGTTAAGATATTGATTTTTTGTTTTCATTTAAAAGAATAATTAGCATGCTAAATGATAAACATGTTAATAGTTAGGAACGGGAGTACGTTATGGCAAAATTGTTTTTCCAGGATCTTCCTACTCAGGAAGAACTGCATAAATCCATTGCGGATTTGAACGCTATCAGCGATTTAGATCCATGGATTCTTTATTCGAATCTGTTATTCATGAAAGTGGCGACAGAACTTGAAACAAAACTCGACACCTTGTTGGCGGATTATAATTTGTCCAGCGGTCGATTCAGATTACTTTACCTTTTGCGGAATTCACCAGATGGAATCATGCCTTCTGTGCTTGCGCAAAAAGTGGGAGTGACTCAGGCAACGATCTCAGGTCTTTTGAACAGTTTGGAAAAAGCTCAATTGGTTGTGAGAGAGACGCATGCGAAAGATGGTCGTTCGTTCGTTATTAAATTAACGGACAAAGGCAATCAAACCATTCGTGATATCTTCCCTCGTTGGTATCCAATGATTAAGGAATTCTGGGGGCAGTTCGATCCTGAAGAGAAGTTGACTCCACGC
The DNA here is from genome assembly GCF_036384735.1 of Bdellovibrio sp. Lineage (GTDB taxonomy): Bacteria > Bdellovibrionota > Bdellovibrionia > Bdellovibrionales > Bdellovibrionaceae > Bdellovibrio. The sequence continues at coordinate 341,333 of NZ_DASVLT010000007.1, forward strand.
TCGTATTTGGAGCGCATGGTTCAAGCAACGACAACTCAAAAGGTTGAGCAATAACACACGTTGCGTATGCAATGTGGCACTATAGGTCCTCCTTAAAAGGTTTTGTCTTATATTTAAAAGTATAAGCAACGCTTCACAGAGGAGGACTTATGCTTCCAAATCCATCACAAGACAGCGATACAGCGAGATGTATTAAAGCGTGTTTTAGTTGTTCCCGAACTTGTCTTGAGACTCTTCAATACTGTCTTGCACAGAAAATTAGTAAATTCACCGGTAAGCATTTAGCTGTTTTGCAGTTCTGCGCAGATGCATGCCAAATGTCGGCGGGAATGATGATGGCCGATATCAGTCTGCATCATCAAAGTTGCGAATTGTGTTTTGAACTATGCACGCGATGTGCAGAGGATTGTGAACGCTATCAAGACGATACGATCATGAGCCGTTGCGCCGAAGAATGCCGTCGCTGTGCTGAAACATGCAGAGCCATGGCAGGCATGACTGTGCATATTTCAGGTGGCGCGAAAAGCACGCAACCTGGCAACTTATAATGTTGTGACGTCATCTATGATGCCAGCTTTCATCATCATCTGGAAAAGCTGGGCGATTTTTTCCTGGGTCAAAGAGTTTGCGTACTCTGCGAGTGCTGTAGTGACGGGTTGACCGTCTTGCAGCTCCTCCAGGATGTGGAGTTCAATTTCACTCAATTTCTTTACAAAAATCTTTTGTTCTTTTTTGTAGATCATTAAGTTTTCTGGCTGGCTCCAGTTGATATCTTCAAACTCGTATTGCGGTTTTTTACGTCGGCTCCAAATTTCATAAACAGAATAAGGGCTTTCGAAAAGCATCATGGATTCGATGAAGCTGATTTTGAAGTCTTCGGCATGCATCAGCTCTTGAATTCGTTCCACAGGTAATGGATCTGGTGTCGGTGAATGGAAGATCTCTTTAAACATCCATTCAAAGCGTGCCAAGTCGTAAATGAAAGGAATGCCTTTTGTAAACGAGGTCATGCGCAAATACTCTGGGAAGCTTTCGCCATAGTCAGATAAGTTGTAGGACACAGACGGTTGAGACTCAATATAATGCCGAGCTAAATCGTGAAACATTGAATCGCCCAAAACCCAATGAACAGCTTCAAACGTTTCCGAGAGGGCCTCTGTCAGGCGAGCGTTGTATCCATTATGGTAAACCTCAAAAGCTTCTTTAAGGTTCAACTGACCTGCGGGTTTGAAATACTTTAATAAATCAGAATCCGCAGACGGAGTCTGAGCCATTTGTTTAAACAAAGATTGTGCTTCGCTGAGATTCATGGGAGCTCTCCAAAATATAAGCGGCCTTCATGACTTCCGTTTCAAGAGTTTTAAAATCAGGAATGTCTTCATCGCGTTCTATACAAATAGGAATGTGGGAAATCTGTGGTGCCATTTGTGTAAATAAACTCCAAACTTCCTCTGGAATTTCATTCGCATGAGTGTCGAACATGTAGCGACCATAATCAGAAGGTCCTGCCATATGAATTTGTGCCACTCTGTCCAATGGAATAGAGCGAAGGAAGTTGATCGGATCAAATCCGTGGTTCATTCCATTCACATAGGCATTGTTGATATCGAGAAGTAAAGCGCAGCCCGATCTTTTAGAAACTTCCGAAACGAAATCCCATTCCGGCATCTCGTTATGACGGAAGCTAAGATATGTCGAGACGTTTTCTAAGGCCAGAGGTCTGCGCAAATAATCTTGAACAAAATCAATGTTGTCTACAACTTGCTGGAGACTGTCTTCTGTGTAGGGGAGGGGCAATAGGTCGTGCATGTTTTGAGTGCCGATACCAGTCCAGCAAATATGATCAGAAACAATGAAGGGCTCTACGCGATCAATGAGGTTGCGAAGCTTCTCTAGGTAATCGACGCGGATTCCTGCCGTCGAACCAATGTTCATGCTGACGCCATGAAGTGCGATAGGATAGTCCTTGCGCAACTTCAAAAGTAATTCCAGCGGGCGCCCTAAAGAGTCCATGTAGTTTTCTGAAATCGCTTCAAACCAGGCGACATCAGTTTGTGGATTTTCTTCTAAATAAGGATAATGGGGAGGGCGCAAACCCATCCCCACTTTATGTGATACAAATTGAGATCCCATTAAGTACCTTTATCGGCTTTGAATTTTCCGTGAGCGGCTTCGCATTTTTCTTTCGACATTTTGATCCAGCCCTGGCCTTTGCAGGAATTTTTTCCAGCGCAAGAGTGGCCTTTGCCGCCGCAATCACCTTTGCCTTTGCAAGAGTTGACTCCGTGACATTCACCCTCGACGGCGGATGCGTCGGGTTTGGCTTTGTCTTGAGCATTTGCATGAAGGCTCATAGACAGCGCACTTGCTGCCATCAATCCTGAAAGAGCTGCTTTTGTTAACGTTGCTTTAGTCATAAAAAACGCCTGTTTCCTTTTTATTTTTTAGCGTTAGCCACCATAGCTTCGCCATCGATATCAATCTTCACATCGTCACCCACAACAAAGCCGCCAGCCTCTAAAGCTTTATTCCACTTTAGATTGTAGTCTTGGCGATTGATTTTCGTTGAAGCTTCGAAAGCGATATGTCGATTGCCCCATGGATCTGTCACGGCACCTTTGTATTCGATATCCAAAGTGACGGGCTTGGTGACACCGCGAATTGTAAGAGTGCCTTCCAATTTTTTAGGCTTTGCGGCTTCGTAAATTGTTTTCGTACTCTTGAATTGCAGAGTTTTATATTTTGCGACGTCAAAAAAATCAGGACTGCGCAAATGTTTGTCGCGATCTTTTTCATTGGTGTTGATCGAATTGGCTTCAATTGTCACGACGACGTTGTCGAGCTTTTGTGACTTCTCATCGAAATCAAAACTGCCTTCGAATTTATCAAAGCGGCCCTTCACTTTGGAAACCACCAGGTGAGGTACGGTGAATGCCACATTTGTGTGTTGCATATCGACGTTGTATTTGTCGGCGAATGCCGTGCTGCCGAATACAAAAAGAACTAGAAGTAATAGAGCGCGCATGGAAACTCCTTCCTTATACTTCGATGTCACCGAAGTATGATTGACCTAATAACTTTTTTTGAAAGGCGGCTCTTTTACAAATTACGATTCGGAAAACGACTTTGTGGAATGGGGGAAGTGTTAAGACACAAAAAAAGGGAGTTCTTACGAACTCCCTTAAAGATTCAAAATTGAAATTTTAAAAACTAGAACTTGAGCAAAGCATCTACATCAAGCTTTCCGCCACTCACTGTTTTATCAGAAAGATTCGGAAGTTTTTTTGCTGAGCCAATGATCGCTGCTTTCACATCGGCATATGATTTCTCCGGATGAGCGGACCAATAAAGGGCTGCGGCACCCGCCACGTGGGGACAAGCCATTGAAGTGCCATCCCAAGTTGCTTTGAAGCCGAATTTATCGATCACGATATCAGAGTAGTTGTTACCCACCATCGTCGAGAAAACAGCGACGCCCGGAGCGGCAATGTGAACTGTCTTTTGACCCCAGTTTGAGAATGAACCCAAGTTGTCTTGAGCATCGATGGCCGCTACTGAAATGATGTTCGCGTGCGGATAAGTCGCAGGGTAAGAAGGCTTTGGATCTGTATCGTTATCGTAGCCCTTGCCCTGGTGGCCGTTACCAGCTGCTGCCACAAATAAAACATTGTGATCAAGAGCGTATTGAACGGCATCTCGCAAAGCTTGGTTCTCTTGACCGTCGGCAGGGTCTTCACCTTCTGAGCCCCAAGAGTTGCTCAAAACTTTCGCGCCATTATCTACTGCGTACTTGATTGCTTTGATCGCATCGGCTGTTGTGCCCTGGCCTTTTTCAGTGATGAAACGCAAAGGCATGATTTTTACGTTCGGAGCAATACCAGAAATACCTTTGCCATTGTCGCCAGCAGCACCAATAGTTCCAGCGCAATGAGTTCCGTGGCCTGGGTTTCCGCCTTTGAACAAGATATCAAGCGGATCCACAGAAAGGTCATAAGGTTTGTTGTCATTGGATGCGAAATCCCAACCGATCACGTCATCAACATAACCGTTGTTGTCGTCGTCGATGCCGTTGTTAGGAATTTCTTTCGGATTTCTCCATAGATTTGGCAGAAGATCTTCGTGAGTGTAATCAACACCTGTGTCGATCACAGCAACGATCACATCTGGATTGCCGCGAGTGACTTTCCACGCTTGTTCAACGCCGATATTGATCAAGCCCCATTGTTTCGGGAACAACGGATCGGGTCCAGTTGTAGCCTGCGGGGCGTCAGGAATCGCGGGATTGTCAGCAGGGGCCATCATGTGTTCTTGTGGATTTCTGCTCAACATTTTAGCAAGAGCTGCGCGACGAAGCGGATCTTGAATCATGTGATCTTCCATCAAGGTGATTTTGTAGTTCGGTTGGACGAACTCAACCGCTGGATTTTTAGTGAAGTTATGGAGACTGAAGTTTTTCGGAGCTTGAACGCGAACCCAGGAGTCTGTGAGTTTTTCAACTTTGCTTCCTGCTGGAGCTTCAAAGTCAGTGAATCCAGGTGCTAATTTAATAAGCAAATCCTGTGTTTTATGCTGAGCTTGGGCCGTTAAACCGAACGCGAGAAGGGCTGATGCGAAAGACAAGGCCACTTTGTTCATGTTTTCTCCTCCTAAAGCTGACTGGTTTGCACTCCGACTTCATCGAAGCACTTAAGTTTAAGTCCTGCCCCTGCGAACCTGAGCAGATAATCATTATCATTTTGTGTGCTGACACTAGAGTGTAAGCACAGGACTGACGTAGAGATGAAATTTAAGTTTCTTCGGAAATGCGGAGAGAATCAAATCCATTGCTCATGTTTGAGCGGGCGCGTTGAAGAAATCAGACGCGCGACCTATAATCACATATCTAGTTGTCAGGATTACGGATTTTCAGTAACTACTTAATGATAGCTAATTGAAATTGCAGAGGTGTATTTATGCACAAGAATGAAGTGCAGGGTTCAGCGTCTCAACACGGAGACTTTGGCGGAGTTTCTCACAGTGGCGCTACTGGGACTCAAGCAGTCGACGATATGTCGCGAGATTTCGCGTTCACATCGAAGTTAGATCACATCGTAGCATGGGGTCGTAAAAACTCGTTGTGGCCAATGCCTTACGGTACTGCTTGTTGCGGTATCGAATTCATGTCGGTGATGGGACCGAAGTACGACTTGGCTCGTTTCGGAGCTGAGGTTGCGCGCTTCTCTCCACGTCAAGCGGACTTGCTTGTTGTTGCAGGTACGATCACCGAGAAAATGGCTCCGGTCATCACTCGTATCTATCAACAAATGCTTGAACCAAAATACGTGATCGCAATGGGTGCATGTGCAAGCTCTGGTGGTTTCTACCGTGCTTACCACGTTCTTCAAGGAGTTGATAAAGTGATTCCTGTCGACGTGTACATCCCAGGTTGCCCTCCCACACCAGAAGCGGTGATGGACGGTATCATGGCTTTGCAACGTATGATCGCTACAAATACTCCACGCCCTTGGAAAGACAACTGGAAGAGCCCATATGAACAAGCTTGAGAATTTAAAACAAAGCCTTGCTGGCAAGTTCAAGATTGAGAACTTCAAATTCACTCACGCTGTGGGTGATAACGTTTTGGAAGTTCCAAAAGAAGACGCGCCAAAAGTTATTCAGCACTTCAAAGACTCTGGTGAGTTTGATTTCTTGATGGACGTTTGCGGTGCCGATTATCCAACTCGTGAAAAACGTTTCGACGTTGTTTATCACTTGTTCTCTTCGAAAGATAACTCTCGCCTTCGCGTGAAAGCGCAAGTTGGTGAAGGGGAGTCTATCGGTACAGTGATCAATGCGTATCGTGGCGCTGACTGGTTTGAACGTGAAGCATACGATATGTTTGGTATCCGTTTCGACGGTCATCCGAATTTGCGTCGTATCTTGACTCACCATCAATTTGTAGGTCATCCGCTTCGTAAAGACTACGATGCGAATCACCAACAAGCTTGTACGACTTCATTGCCAATTCACTTCAACAACGAACCGGGCTCACCTGGTGATGTATTGAATGATAAATATGTTCCTTTGAACATCGGTCCAGCCCACACAGCAATGCACGGAACTCTTCGTGTGATGGCTGAGATGGATGGCGAGACGATCGTTCGTTGTAACAACGAAATCGGTTATCTTCACCGCTGCTTTGAAAAGATGGCGGAAACTCATCCGTACAACCAAGTTATTCCGTATACAGATCGTTTGAACTACTGCTCGGCTCCGATGAACAACATCGGTTACTGCAAAGCGGTTGAACGTTTGCTGGGTGTTGAAATCCCGGCAAAAGCGCAAGCGATGCGTGTGATCTTGGCAGAGCTTTCTCGTATCATCGACCACACGATTGCAATCGGTACTGGCGCGATGGACTTGGGTGCTTTGACTTCATTCTTCTTCATGTTCGGTCTTCGTGAACAGGTTTACGGTTTGTTCGAGAAACTTTGCGGAGCTCGTTTGACAGTATCAATGACTCGCGTTGGTGGTATGGCTCAAGACGCTCCTGAAGGTTGGTACGATGAAGTTCTAGCTCTTTGTAAAGAGATCCGTCGTGGTACTGATGAAATGGCTGCGATGGTTTTGGACAACAAAATCTTCATCCAACGGACTCGCGATATCTGCCCCGTGTCTGCACAAGATGCCATTCAATGGGGTTACACAGGTCCAATGCTTCGTGCAACAGGCGTGAACTTGGACGTGCGTAAAGCAAATCCATATTATGGATACGATTCACTAGATTTCGACATCCCAGTTGGAACTTCTGGTGACATCTATGATCGTTATTTGGTTCGTTTCGAAGAAATGCGCCAATCAGTTCGTATCATTGAACAAGTCTGCAAAAACGTTCCTGGTGGCGATTACACAATCCGCGACAAAGGCATCGTTCTTCCAGAGAAAAAAGATGTTTACGGCAATATCGAAGGTTTGATGAACCACTTCATGTTGATCATTAAAGGTCTTCGTCCACCAGTTGGCGAAGTTTACGATGCAACAGAAGCAGCAAACGGCGAGCTAGGTTTCTATCTAGTGAGCGATGGCTCTGCGAATCCATACCGTTTGAAAGTTCGTCCACCGTGCTTCGCTATCTATCAGTCTTACCCGACTGTAGTTAAAGGCGCGATGTTGGCGGATGCGATTGCGACAATCGCTTCTATGAACCTTATTGCTGGCGAACTAGATCGCTAATTCTGAGGAAAAAAGATGTTTAAACTTTCTGAACAAGGCTTGGCCAACGTAAAATCGGAACTTGCTCGCTACGAAGCGAAAGAGTCTGCGATCATTCCAAGTCTTTATATTGCTCAAAAAGAAAATAAAGGCTTCATCACTCCAGATATCATCCGTCACTTGTCTCAAGTGATGGATATTCCTGAAGCGCGTATCAATGAGGTTTTCAAGTTCTATACGATGTTCAATCAAGAACCTGTGGGAAAATATCACGTGCAAGTTTGCACGAATATTTCTTGCGCGTTGGAAGGCGGCCGTGAGCTTGCTTCCCACATCTGTAACGAGCTTGGCGTGAAATACAATGAAATGACTTCTGATGGTCGCTTCACAGTAAGCAAAGTAGAATGCCTGGGCTCTTGCGGTACAGCTCCTATGATGCAAGTGAACGACACTTATCACGAGAAATTGACTCCAGAGGCAGCAATGAATCTCTTGAGAGGGATGAAATAATGGCTGAAGCAAAAATTCTGACGGAATTCTATCATTTGCCAGAGTACCAAACTTTGGCTGGTTACAAAGCAAAAGGCGGTTACGAAACTTTGCCGAAAGCTTTGAAAATGCAACCGCAACAAATCATCGACGAAGTGAAGGCTTCAGGTCTTCGCGGTCGTGGTGGTGCGGGGTTCCCAACGGGTATGAAGTGGGGCTTCTTGCCGAAAAATGGCGAACCTCGTTACCTACTTTGCAACGCCGATGAAGGTGAGCCTGGTACTTTCAAAGACCGTATGATGATGGAGCGTGCTCCTCACCAATTGATCGAAGGTATGATCATCTCTGGTTTCGCGGTGGGTTCTAATAAAGGTTATATCTATGTTCGTGGTGAATACGTTTACCCGATCGAAGTTTTGAACAAAGCGATCAAAGAAGCTTATGCAGCGGGCTTGCTAGGTAAAAACATTTTGGGTTCAGGTTTCGACTTTGACCTTGATGTGTACCGTGGCGCTGGCGCTTATATCTGCGGTGAAGAAACAGGTATGATTTCTTCTTTGGAAGGTTTGAAAGGCCAACCAAAATTGAAACCTCCATTCCCTGCGGTTCAAGGTTACTTGCGCAAGCCAACTATCGTGAACAACGTAGAAACTTTGGCGGCAGTGACTTACATCGTAAAAGATGGCGCTCAAGCTTACCGTAAATATGGAACTGAAAAATCTGCGGGAACAAAATTGTTCTCTGTATCTGGTAACGTGATGAAGCCTGGTAACTATGAAGTTCCACTCGGTTACCCGTTGATTGATCTTATCAATAAAGAGTGCGGCGGTATGAAGCCAGGTCGCAAATTGAAAGCGGTTATCCCTGGTGGATCTTCGGCTCCAATTTTGACTGCGGAAGAAGTTGCGAAAGCAAATCTTGATTACGAATCATTGGCTGGATTGGGCTCAATGCTTGGTTCTGGTGCGGTGATTGTGATGGATGACTCTCAATGTATGGTTGATATGTTGGGTGTTTTGACTCACTTCTATGCCCACGAATCTTGTGGTCAATGTACTCCTTGCCGTGAAGGTACAGGTTGGTTGGATAAGATTCTTCATTCGATCTTGGAAGGCCGTGGTCGTCTTCAAGATATCGATTTGTTGATCAAAGTTGCTGACAACATGAAAGGTAAAACAATCTGCGCTCTTTCAGACGCTGCTGCTTTGCCTGTTTTGAGTTTCGTTAATAAGTTCAGAGATGAATTTGAATTCTACGTTCGTGAAGGACGTTCGAAAGTAAAAGGAACGACATATGCCGAAATGCACCATTAATGGCAAAGAAGTCGAAGTAAAAGAAGGCACGTCGATCATCGAGGCCATGTCACAGTCGGGCGATCGTATCGCTCACTATTGCTGGCATCCTGGTTTGAGTGTTGCCGGCGTATGCCGTCTTTGCATGGTGGAGATCGAAGGAAATCCACGCGTTCAAATCGCATGTAACACAATGGTTACTGAAGGTATGAAGATCAATAACACATCCGAAAAAGTTCGCGATGCTGTGAAGTGGGGTTTGGATTTCCATTTGATCAACCATCCTTTGGATTGCCCTATCTGTGACCAAGCTGGTGAGTGCGGTCTTCAAGATCAATACATGGAGTACGGTAAGTACGATCCAGAAATGGCAGAGCCAAAACAAAAGAAACACAAGGTTGTGGACTTGGGCCCAACTGTGGTTTTGGATTCTGAACGTTGCATCTTGTGCTCTCGTTGCGTTCGTTTCACTGAAGAAGTTTCTAAAACAAATGAATTGGGTCTTTTCAACCGTGGTGACCGTACTGAAATCGGTACTCACGATGGTATGCCTTTGGACAACAAATACTCACTGAACACAGTGGATATCTGCCCCGTAGGTGCATTGACTTCAAAAGACTTCCGTTTCCGTCAGCGCGTTTGGTATCTAAAAGATTCCGAAACTGTATGTAACGGTTGCTCTACGGGTTGTAACGTCAAAGTTTACTACAACCGCGAAGGTTTCTTCCGTGTGAAGCCAGTTTACAACGAACAAGTGAATGGCTACTGGATGTGCGATGAAGGTCGTGACATCTATAAATTCGTGAATAAAGACCACCGTATTTTGAAAGCGCAAGTTCGCACAAATTCTGGTTGGACTGAAATGCACGCAGGTGCTGCTGCGAAATCTGCTTCTGAGACTTTGAAGTCTACAGCAGCTGATTCAGTAGCTCTTGTTTTGACAGCTCAATACACTGTTGAAGAATTTGATGCGATCGTTGGTACTTTCGTAAACGAATTCAAATCCAAAAAAGTCTATTTCTGGATTAACAACAAAGAATCCTTCGACAGCTTCGACGGTCTTTTGATCCGTGGTGATAAGAACCCGAATACAAAAGGTTTGTTGAAAGTTCTTGAGAAACACGGAATCCAAGCCACTTGGAGCGAATTGTCTCAAGGCTTGTCTTCTGGTTCTATCAAAACTGTTGTTGTTGCAGGTCCAGAAAACTTGGCTGTATTCCCTGACTTCTCTGATCGCGCGAAAGAGCTTTCCAAAGCTCAGAACTTGATCTGGTTGCAAGCGGCTAAACACGAAGCTTTAACAACTTTCACGAACAATGCATGGGTGATCCCAATGAAAACGTTCGTTGAAAAAGATGGGACATTCATCAATCACGCAGGTCTTGAACAAAAATTCAAGAAAGCCACAGTGGTTGTTTCTGAAGCTTTGACTTTGACAGAAGCGGCGTTGTTGCTTGCAGGTAAAAATCTTGCGATCAATCCTTCTGCGGCAGTTGAGTTCATGCCAATGAATCAACGTCCTGACCAAGTTGAAGTAGAAGCTCGTAAAAAGAACGAGTTTGTATTTAAGAGAGGTAGCCTATGAGCGTAATGCAAAACAACTCTGAAAAGGCCAAGTGGTACTTGCCGGGTGTCCTGGGTGGTCTTGCGATCACTGGGAAGCATTTGATCGGTAACCTTTTGAACCGTAAAAAAATGATGACCCTGAACTATCCTGAAGAGAAGTATGAATACTCTCCAAGATTCAAAGGGAACCACGTTTTGACAGTTAAAAAAGACGGTTCACTTCGTTGCACAGCTTGTATGTTGTGCGCGACGAACTGTCCTGCGGAGTGTATCAAAATCGTGGCGGCGGAACATAACGACCCATCCGTCGAAAAATATCCAATCAGCTATGAAATCGATATTCTTCGTTGTGTATTCTGCGGTTTCTGTGAAGAGGCCTGCCCAGTGGATGCCATCCGTTTGGGACCTGAATGGCAAACGCCTGCAGTCAATGGTGGCAAGTTCATCTATGACATCGATCACTTGGCTTATCGTCCAAATCTTAAGGGCGGTATCCAAACTCATGTCGACGATGAAGAACGTCACAAGCAGGGGATCTAACAATCCTAACGAAAAAAGGGAGTCATTCGACTCCCTTTTTTTATGCGATCAATCCTGGTTCTGGTTCCGCGATTTCCTCTTGCACGACGCCTGTTAAAGCACATCTTGCGACGGGCTTATAGACTGTAAAAACACCTTGAAGTTCTGATTCATACAAAACAATTTCGCTGACATGAATCTTGCCGAAACTTTTACGTTTAAATGGCGAGATCATATCTTTCACACTCTTCGGATTGCGCAATCGACCGATGGTGATGTGTGGCTTGTAGTCGCGCTGCTCGGGTTGAGGCAAGAGACTTTTATCTGCTAGTTCTTGTTCTAAAGCATTTTTGAACTGACCTAGGTATTTCTTATTTTGAACTCCGAGCCAGATCACGCGAGCATCGTGTTCGTTAGAAAAAGCTCCCATATCTTCGATCTTCAGATCAAACGGAGCAAAGTTCTTACAAACGGTTTCCAATGCCGCCGTTAATCCTGGAATCAATTCCTCTTCCATCGGGCCAATAAAAGTTATTGTCGCGTGAAAGTTATCCAGCGGAACCCACTTAACCGTGACGTCGCGCTGATCCGCATTGATTTTCAATTTCTTAAAGGCAGGTAAGAAGGTTGTTTCGAGAGGATCGGTAGCGTTTAGAGCAAAGAAAAGTCTCTTCTTCATATCTCTATCGTAGCCTGCTTGCGAAGGGGTACCAAGGCTTAAAGCCAGCTTTGCTAGAGGAAGGTCTGGCTTTGGGACATAAAAAAACCCTTAATCTCAAAACCTCACATTCCTTTGCTACCATGGTGAATGACATACAAGGAGTTTTTAGTGAAACGATTGCTATTAATCGCGGTGGGATCTGTTTGTCTTTTATCGTGCGCAAGCAGTGATAAACGCGACACTTTTGACCGTATGCCGGCAGCTCTTGCGATCTTCAAAAGTCAGCCTCTAGAGAATAAAGACATTCTTGAGGCCTCTTCCTCTGGCGCGTTGAAAGCCTCTAAGGTTCGCATTATCACAGATAACGATGCGGCTTTTGATAGCAAGATTGAGGCAATTCGTTCTGCGAAATCTGGCGAAACCATTCGCCTAACTTATTATATCTATTCTGAAGATGCCTCATCGGCGGTCTTCACTGATGAACTTCTAAAAGCTGCTCAACGTGGTGTGAAGATCAAGTTGATGGCCGATTTAATTACCAATTATCAGTTGCTCGATTATTTTTCATACTTGCAAGAACAGGGTAAAGGACAAATCCAAATTCGCCTTTATGGCAGACCGACCTCACTGATGATTCGCGATGTGATGTTCATGACGACGCCGTGTCCGCCGACAGGTGATAAGAAGGTGAAGGCGACCACCTGCTCGAGTGCGAAGTGGGCTCGTCTTGACGGCGAAAAACCCGATTTCTATGCCCAACTCGCTTTGAGTGGTGCCTATGGTAAAAATCTAGATGCTTTGCAAACAGCTGTGTTAAAAGGGCAAATCCTTGATGTGAAGTCATTCACAAGCGGTGGTGGCACCTCTGCAGATGATCAAAAGCAGTTCATCGATTTTTTAAAGCTATTGGCGAAATCAAAGTTGCAACATGACTTTATTTCCGCAGTGAAGGTCGCTTTGGCTTATCAAATTTATGGCGACAAATTAAATCCAATCATGAACCAACTCATGGGGGCGATTCCAATATCTCACCCGGGACAAAGTTCATTCACGGACTGGGAGCATTCAACAGATTTCACACATCACAAGCTATTGATGATTGGAAATCGTTATGTGCAGTTGGGTGGTCGTAATATCGAAAACTCATATCACATGAAACCCAATGATTTGACCGACAAATATATCTTCATGGATACAGACGTCGCAGCCACTTTGACTTCGGGTGGTGATACCGTGGCGAAGTCATTCGATGAACTTTTTAATTTCGCACAAATGACGATTGCTCTAGATGAAGTTCGTGCACTTATGCCAAATGATTTCATCGCAAATAAAGAAGCATCGAAAGCCGCTGTCGAGAAATGTACAGTGAAAGATTATAAGACAGATGCAGATCGTTACAGCTTTGCTCAGTGTGTGTCTCAAGAGCTTCCTCGCCAGCCGCAGTATTTGAACTTGCAAGCGCGTCTTAGCAAGGTTTCTGAAGATCTTTCGAAGGGTGTTCAAGCTTACAACAATCAATATGCCTCCAGAAAGTCTTACACACAAACTTGGAAAACGGGCTCTGGATACGCTGACGAAATTTCTGCAAAAGATTTGTCAGGCCTTTTCATGACATATGTTGAAAACGTGCCATATGACCGTCGTGATGCCGTGCCTGACCGCGAACGCACAAAAGGTTCAGTGGCTGGCAAAGAAATGAAGTACGGTAAATACATCCATCACTTGTGGTACAAGGGCTTAGAAAATGCATGTACAACATCTGCGAAAGAGGGAAAGGAAAAGCGTGTGATTCTTCACTCTGCTTATTTCTTGCCGCCGGCTATTGTTCTTCGCGGATTTTCGAAGATGATGGATGGAACTTGGGACTGCCATAACGTGAAAGTAACATTCTTAACGAATTCACCAGAGACGACAGATTTATTTTATGTGAACGTCGCTGCTAAATATGAGATGGCTGCATTCTTCCAAATCTATGCCCAGCGCAAACAAATCTATGGAAGTTTCGCGGATTCACGCTCGGCTAAGTTTGAATATTATGAGTATTTGAAAAATACCGAGGCCAAGGGGCTATCACTTCATACGAAGGCAACGGTTCTTGGTGATGACGTGCTGATCGGCTCTGCCAATGCGGATGTTCGCAGTTACTATATGGATTCAAACAACGGCTTTTTTATTCGTGGCGCAAAAGACTTTGTAAAAGACTACGTCACTTATATTGACGAGATCACGCAAGATCCCATGAAGACCCGCCAAATGACTGCTTATTTTAGCAATCCAAGTCTATCGTTGGATTATTTGACGAAGGGTGATCAGAAGTGGGTGGCAGATCTTTTGGCCAAGAATGAAAAGACAAAGAATTTAAGTCCTAAGGTCAAAGAAAACGTGAATAAACTTGTTGCGACCATGGCTAAGTTTGTCGATGCCACAACGAAAAAGATTCTTTCAAAAGAATTTATCGAAGAGTGGGCCGGAGACAATGAAAACGTGATCGAAAGCAAAAAACAGCAAGAACAGATTGAGATGGAAAAGAAATTCAACAGAATGCTTCAGATTCTTTAAATGAAAAGGGTGGTTGAAAGACCACCCTTTATTTTTTTAAGAAGTCTTTTTGGGAAACATCAATGAAGCCGCGATTGACCCACCGATGAGGACTGCAATCACCCCTAAGGAAATAGAGATCGGGAACTTGCCGTCGAATAGATTATTAAGCCAAACCATTTTTAAACCTACAAAGACCAGAACCGCAGCTAGGCCGTACTTTAGCAGATAGAATTTATCCACCACGCCAGCCAACAGGAAATAAAGCGAGCGAAGACCTAAGATCGCAAAAATATTCGAAGTGAACACGATCAAAGGCTCTTTCGTGACAGCAAAAATCGCGGGCACGGAATCCACCGCAAAGATCACATCCGTAAACTCTAAGAACACCAATGCCACCAACAATGGAGTCGCCATGCGCACGCCATTTTCTTTAGTAAAGAAGTGATCGTCATGCATGCGATCCGAAATAGGCATGGTCTTTCGCATCAAGCAGATCAACCAGTTTTGTGAGGGATCAACGGGCTTATCATGTTGAAACACCATTTTAATGCCGGTGATAATCAGGAAGGCACCAAAGATCATCACAACCGCGTGGTATTGCATCAAGATGGAGCCGATCGCGATAAAGATGGCGCGGAAGATTAAGGCACCCATGATTCCGTAGAATAAAACGCGATGCTGGTACTTCGCCGGAATGGCGAAGAAGCCAAAGACTACGACGAAGACAAATATATTGTCGATGGACAAAGACTTCTCGATCACATAGCCGGTGAGGAATTCAAGACTTACGTGCTTCGCAATTAATGGATCCGAGAACTTATAAAGACTGTATAGATAAAGTCCGCCATTAAATAGTAAAGCTAACGCGAACCATACCAGAGACCAACTCGTCGCCTCTTTAAAGCTGACAGTATGAGAATGTTTGTGAAAGACCCCTAAATCAAGAGCCAACATACCGATGACAAAGCCAATGAAAGCTAAGTAAAACCACCAGTATTCAGCAAAAGGGAATAGTAAATTCGAGTCCAATCAGACCTCCTGAATGCTATTCTATTTGCTTTCCAGTTATTTAAAAAATAGATTATCTTTAATAAGTTATTCGCTTTTATCAATGAGGTTTCCTATGCAATGGCTGAATTATCATCATCTCCAATACTTTTATATCATCGCGCAAGAGGGCAGCATTGCGAAGGCTTCGGCAAAACTCAATATTGGTCAACCAAGTTTGAGCACCCAGCTGAAGCAGCTAGAGGATTCCCTGGGGCGTCCCTTATTTGAACGCTCCAAGCAACGATTATATCTGACAGAGGCAGGTAAGATTGCCTTTGAATATGCGGATCAAGTTTTTCGTTTAGGTGGTGAGATGCTTGAAGCTCTTGAAGAGCGCATGCAAAACAACCGCATTCATGTACAAATCGGTGCCCTTGATAGCGTACCTAAACACATCACCAAAGAGGTGATTCTTAAAGCCTATGCTTCAGGGAACTGCATGGTTTCGGTCTTAGAGGGATCAGGGGATCGTCTGCTTCGTGATTTGTCTGCTCATGGATTGGATTTATTATTATCCAATTACCCACCATCTGTGGACTTTCAAACCGTCTATGCGAAATCCGTTGCGAAGCTTGATGTTATCGTTTGTGCCCACGCAAAATTCAAACATCTGAAAAAGAGTTTTCCGAAATCACTTGAGGGACAGCCGTTTGTGTTCCCCACAATACACAGTAAATTGCGCAGAGATATCGATCACTATTTTTCAGTGAATAATATCAAGGTGGATTGTGTCGCGGAAACTCAAGATACAAGTCTGCAAAATCTTTTGGGAACAGAAGGTGTTGGGCTTATTCCCATTGCAGATATCACTGCCGATGAACTAATAAAAGAAAAGAAGCTTGTTGCTTTAGGAAAGTTAAAAGGCGTTTACGAGGAAATCTGGCTGATGTCTGCCAATCGTAAAATCGAAAACCCTATTGCCGCCAAACTGATGAAAGAGTTCACTTTGGATTGATGGTCGGAAGAAAAAATAAAAGGCAGGATTTCCTGCCTTTTATTATTTTTAGATTTTAAATAGAATACTACTGGCAAAAAGCTGCGATAATAGCCTCGGCAACTTGGGCTTCAGAGCCAATGCGACCAGCGGCAATGTCTTCCTCGGTAGCGCCTGTAGATGCTTTAATATGAGCCGCATTCGCTGCACATGAAGTCGAATTCAATTTAGAAACATTGATCATGTTCAAGTAAGTATCGAACTCTGTCAGGCTTCTGTATTCTTCGATCTGTGCATCAGTCGCATCTTCAGGCATTTCGATTGTATTCAAACGATTGAACATGAATTTCTTCATTTGCTCTAGGCTAGCGCTTTTTTCTTGCAGATTTTGGCTGCGAGCTCTACCGATAAGGTCTTTAACTGCGTTAACTGTGGCGGCATCACTGAACGCAAATGCGTTTGAAGTCACGAGTACGCAAGCTAGAACCATCATTAGTTTACGCATGAGCCACCTCCGGCATAAGTTTCAATTTTATGAAGTCTGTCAGTGATTGCAGGGAAATATCCGGACGTCTCTTTGCGACGAGCTGATTTTGCGTTCGCACGAGCTGGAAATTTCTGCATGTACTGCTGAAGCTGATTGATAAATGTATCAGCATTCGTCACAGGCTTGTTTCTATATACGATATTCAAGAGAGCTTTCGCCGGTGTCAAGGTTCCGGCAGAACCCGTGTTATGCGACCACACCATCATGGCGCGTCTAATTTTGGCGATGTCATATGCTGACAACTTGCTGAATTTTTTGGCGTATTGTTTGTTGTTGAAAACACCGCGATCCATATCTGCCTTTGCTCCTTTGAGGTAAGCAAATGTATAGATCATGTTTTTAACTGGATTGCCATTTTTCAAGGAAATGCGATCACAAGATTTTGAAGAAGAATTGCGGATCGGCTGTGCTGATTTTAAAAACTCATCGGACATTCTTCCACAAATACGATGTGGATTTGTGGCCAAAGATTTTTTAACCGCAGGCAGTTCATTCATATTCACGTCGGCTATTGCCGCTGATGTGAATTGACCAATACCACCAGCACCCGTGCCGCTTACGGCATTGATATGAAAGCCAGATTCAATGTTGATCAGGGCGTAAACCGCTCTGACATCCAGTTTTTTCATATCATCATTTTCGCCATCAGCGATAAAGTCCTTCATACATTTAGAAACAAGGTCGAAGCTGTTATTTACAAGTTTGAAGTAATCTTCACTAACGCATGCAGCTCCAACTGAAGAACCATAGCCATCTTTATTACAAGATTTGAAATTGCTGCGAGGAAGATTTTGACCGATCTCCATGCTCATTTTCATGCAGATTGGTTTAATTATAGAGTCTGGACGAAGGGGTCTGCGGATTAAAGCGCCCAATAAAGTCGGCTGAGAAGCACTCTCATCCAATTGTTTTTCAAGATAACCATTTTTATCAGATGCAGAACATTGTGGATAGCGCATGCGTGCAATTTGCTTTTCACAGTCAGCACAGCTGATAGTAGAAGGACTGCTAAACCAAGCACCGAAAAGACTTTGAAGACTGTTGTTAGATTGTTGAACCGTATCTAGCGCGTGTTCAATCACTGGAGCTACTTGCTCACCTTGCTCGCGAACGGCGGCTTGCGCGGCCTGTTTCTGTTCCGCTTCAGAGGACATATCTGCTGATGATGTACCTGTGTAGCCCATGCCCAATAATAAGGCGGAGCATACATTCATCACCGCAAGCTTCGCAAAATAAGAAGATGTCGAAGGTTTCATCGTAGCAGGTCCTCCTGGGGTTCTATAAAGCAAGAGGTCTGCCAACAATGCTCCAGTTGTTTCAGGAACTTAGAGATGTAAAACGCATCTCAATATGAGACACATCGATGAAAGGCCTTAAAGTGTCTGGGGGGTGTTAGAACTATCGACAGCTACGAAGCAGCTGCTACAGAGCCGGGTTCGTAGCCGCATTGACGGCATTTCATCACGAAATGGCCCTGAGCATTCGTATCGAGATAGAGGATAGAATCCACGCAGTGAGGGCATGTCTCCGCATTCGGCTTTGCTTCAGCGCGATTTGCAGGTGCCTGATGAAGTTCAAAAATAATATGCTGATCTTCTTCAAAGCCTTTGATCACACGCTCACCAATGCTATTCAAAGAATAACCTTCAGTTTCAAGCGTCTGTGCAATATCCGAGTCCACCAAGATCTGATTTGGCTGAGCCAAGTTCGTTAAGCGCGATGCAAAAGGCAGTGGAGCGCCAATCGCCGTATAAGAGCGGAAGAATTTTTTATTCCCGTAGAAACCTACGTTTGCATAGCCCGCAGAAATACCAATGCGGATTTGCATTTCCTTCTTCCAATTCAACAAATAGAATTCGCGGTCCTGGCGAAGAGCTTCGCGCACTTCGATGGCCGCCAAACAAGTTCTTTGCACGAAGTCACCATAGCGAATCGGATCATTGGCAAAAGCTAAAATACCGTCACCTTGGAATTTATCGATAGTGAGATCGTACTTAAGGAAAATAGAAACCACAGTGTCCATGAAGCGCGCTAGAACCAAATCGACCTTCGCTTGATCGAGACGAACCACACGCTCTGTCGAACCCACGATGTCTACGAAGATTGCACAGATCTGCGCACGGCGAACGCCTTTTTCAAGATCGACTTTGCCTTCACGGATGGCTTGCACAACTTGAGGGCTGAACTGAGTACTTAATGTATTTAAACGAACGGCTTCATCTGTTTTGCTTTTGATGACGTGGTCGCGATTGGCGATTTCAGCTTTCAAAGCCAGGCGGCTGTTGATTTCACGCACACGCAATTTTTCATTGAAGAAGCGAATCAAGAAACAGATTGTAATAGAACCCACGATAAAGAATGAATTTAGCAGAACACCAAAGTATTCAGCTGTGGTATGGGCCTTGATCAGAACAGTTGCAAAATAGGGGACATAAATAGCCGCAGTTGTGATAGCGAAGAACTGCAAGCTAAAAGGAATGAAAGATAGGGCGCCTAGTGCAACAAGATTCAATCCCGCATAATATCCTGTGGTAACATCAGGAATCATCACAATCATAATATTGATCGGAAGAGCGACAAAGAAAGCATAAGCGCAAGCGATCCACTGAGATTTCGCAGAGGCTTGTTCTTTTTCAATAAAGTATTTGGCGGCCCAACAAACGGGAACAATTGTCAGACGCAAAGCCAGGAATGGCCACTTCAGTGAAGGAATATAGATTAAATCTGCAAGCCAGAATGCCAAAAAGAGAGGCGCAGCCATCCAATTAGCAATGACTTTTAGTACAGATTTAATTTCTTCGTTCACCTCGAATTCGCGTAGCTGCTTCGAGGTGATTTCTTCTCCACCGAACAAGGACGACCAACCTTATTTTTGGATAACCACGAAAAGGTTCACACCAAGAGGTTCTTTTTCAACCCAAATCTTAGATCCCATGCCTTTGAAGATTCTCAAAAGATCTTCTTCAGAGCGATAGATCAAATGCCAGTCTAAGATCAATTCCATAAAAGGAACACAAGGATTGTCCTTGCTGAAATTGCCGATGATCACACGACCACCTGGTTTCACAGAGTCCAACATTTTTTGCGCGGCCATTTGTGCAACTGGCTCTGTGAAATAGTCAAAGAGGCCCGCTGAATAAATCATGTCGTAATCTTTGTCAGGGCAGCCGGCAGCGATAACATTGCGAATCGCCATGTTATTGAACTTGAAGTTAAAGCCCGATTTTACAAAACGATCGATAGATTGAAGCTGTCTTTGTGCATGCTTCAACGATTCTTCGTCTTGATCCAAGCATGTGAACTCTGCAGGGCGGCCATGGAATTGTGCTCCATTTTGAAGGAACAATTGCTGCTCCATCGCCGGACCACTCGCCACAGACAACACTTTCAAAGGTGTTGTTTTAGGAGTCGCAGAGAATAATTCAGAGATCTTTTCGAATAAGTATTGACCACGATTTTTTACCGCGGCCCCAGCTGGTTCGTCGATGAAGTATTTGTGCATACATTGATCGAATAATGTCTTACCAACAAGTTCGTCGCGATACAGGTGATTCATCATCTCGTAGTCGCCGGCATAACCGCGAGGTTTGAAGTAAGCGCGATTGGCGAACGGAGCACCATAAACAAGATGACCGATTTGCGCACGTGCGAAATCAGTCGCCCATTTCATTTGATCCGGAGTCAAATTTTTAATCAAAGAAGGAACTTTAGAGTAAGTCATTGGGATCACTTGCCCCAGATACTCTGACACAGTTTCTGCAATTGTCAGTTTATAGTCTTGCGCTTCTTTCCAGTTATCAACTGGGGCATCCGCTTCAAGCTTGTCGATCTGGCTCTTAAGCTTTTCCAACCAATCTTTCATTTCGTAAACGAAAGTTTTAAATTCGGCGGGAAGAGCTGCCAAATGTTGCGCATATTCTGTTTGAGCCTTGATCACTTCCGCAGATACATCCAAAGCTTTGATACGATCCATTTTAAACGGCTCGCCAATAACTTCGAAGCCCACCACCATCTCGCCTGTCACAGATTTGCCGTGATTTTCATAGCGAGCCCAACGAAGGCTGAGGTGTTGTGTTTGAACGTTTTTGAAAAGAACGTCAGCTTCCATGTTCGGATTTTTCTCGAACTTCTCTTTCATTGCAGGGAAGTCAGTTGCTGACACGAGAACAGCGCAACCGAAGTGGCTGATATTCAAAACTTCGAATTGATGGCCATTGAAATCAAGAAAGCACATGCCCGGCTCAAGGGGAGTGCGATCTTGGCGCACAACCTTCTTGCGGTTGCGTTCATCAATGTGGAAGAATTCTTGCTTCATAGCGTTTGAGCTCATGTGGGGTCTCCTCAAAAATAAATGAAAAAATAAAAGCCTTCCTCTTATCGTCTTATACGCACAAATGTTTACGTCCAGAATGTGAGCAGCCCTAAGTCGAGTTCATTGGGATGAAGGTCTTATCAACTTATCTTGAAGAGAAACCGAAAAGCTTTTCTATAGATAGATGAATATTTGTCGGGAGATTCAGATATGAAGAAGATATCTAGTTTTGCACTGATTCTTGCGTGCAGTCTAATGGGGTGTCAGAGCCCTTTTAAAAGCTCTGAAGAGCGCCGTGCGCCCGCAAATACGGATCAGCTCTTTACTGGTGCTGATAAAGTTTTGGCGGAAATTAAAAACGATTCGATCTTCAATGCGACGACATGTCCCGCTTACATCAATAGTGTGACGGACATGTTGTATGGCTTGTCTTCTGATTATTTCATTCCGAAAACTCCCGAAGAGGTGGCTCACTTAAAGGCAAAAGGCCTTGATCTTTTGAATACTCTTTTTATGGTTCGAGTGACTCTTCGCGAGAAATACCAGGAATTCGACGAGCATAACCAATTAACACCAGAGTGTGTGGCGCAAGTGCGAGAAGGCATTCAGTATTCACGCATCACGGAAGAATATCTTCTAGAGTGGCTTGTCCACAATAACGTGATCACGGTTCGTACACCGCCAATCATGGCGCCAGATCCGATCTTCACAATGACGAATCCAAAATTTGCAGGTTTCAAATTGCAAACGGGGGATTTGATGATTGTGCGAGGTAAGAGCTCGGTATCTGCGATGATCGCACGCATCGCAGATCAGACAGGTAACTTTTCACATCTGGCCATTGTTGCTGAAGATAAAAATGGTAAGCAGTACATCGTCGAGGCTCTTATTCAAAACGGCATCGTGATCACTCCGCTAGAGAAATGGTTGCAAGCCCCGGATGCTCGCATTGCTTTATATCGCCAACGTGATCCCGAGTTAGGCAAACGTGCCGGCCGTAAGATGTATGATTTTGCCCGTGCGGGTTTGGATAAATATGGCGAGATTCGCTATGACTTTGCCATGAATGACAGCGATTACAGCGCGTTTTTCTGTTCTGAAGTTTCAAGATATGCTTATGACAAAGCTTCAGACGGTAAGTTCATAGTTCCTAAATTCAGAAGTACTGTGACAAAATTTAAAAACACAGCGTATCCGGCGTCATTGGGTGTAACGTCTAAAACGTTATTTGCTCCATATGATATTGAAGCAGATCCGCGTTTTGATTTCATCGCGGAATACAAATATTATCCTCTTCTTCGCCAAGTGCGCATGCAGGATGCGGTCCTACAAAGCGTCTATAGTTGGATGATTGATAAAGACTATAGCTTTCACTGGACACTGCAAAATACGGGAAAATCATATTTAGGTAAGTTCCTTCGTCAGTTTGGTCTCTTCAAGGACGTTTTGCCGAAGTATATGCCGATGCAAACTATTAAGACCACGTCTCAGTTCCAGGCCGTGGCTGCGACATTAGAAAAGAACCTGTTCGCGAAAGAAGATGCCTTCTATAAAGCCCATGGCTATCTGCCGACATTCCGCGAGTTCTTGTCAATTAATGAAGACTATAGAAAGCAGGACTGCCTTCTTCATAAAGCCTATACAGACGCGCAGGACTCTCCATTCCCACGTGATGGTCGAAATGACGTGGATCTTTCAAAATTCCACTGGTTCTTCTACTCAGACAATAAAAGCTGTCAATAGGCTTAAAATAAAAAACCCGCTCTTTGAAGCGGGTTTTTTATTTCTTATTTTAGAATTTCTTAAACTGATTTCAAATGAAGCTGCCACATTTTCATGCCCATTTGGAATTCCAGGTGGGCCACTTCAAGCTCGTGTTTAATCTCAGCAAGCTTGTGATCGTAGGCTTCTTTTAACTCTTCACGTTTACGAACTGCATCTACTTTGAACTGTTCGTAGTCTTCGCGAAGCTTTTTGATCTTAGATTGCGCCTCGATGATTTTTTCTTTCATCACTGCCAATTTTTCTTCAGCGAAACCGTGCTTAGTCAACTCTGTCGCTTCGGCCTGAAGACGTGCTTTCAAGATTTCTACGTTCGAGATCTGGCGAAGTTTCGTTGCAAGCCCCACCAAGTTTAAAGTTTTGATAACCCATTTAGTTGGATCCCAGTGATACCACTTGATACCGTTGCGGTAGTCGATTTGGAATTTATGATGGAAATTATGATAACCTTCGCCATGAGTTAGAACTGCCACGAACCAAGAGTCACGAGCAGAGATCTCTTTGGAGTAAGTTTGCTTACCCAACGTGTGGCACAAAGAGTTCACAAAGAAAGTACTTTGCTGAGTCAATGCGATACGAAGTCCACCACCGATAACCAATCCACCAAGAGGTGAACCCATCATCCAACCAATCAAAGTTGGAAGACCGAAGCCCGTCAGGATCGCAAGAGGCACATAATATTTATGTTGGAATTGAACCATCCAATCTTTTTCAAGATCTGGTGCCACAATTTTTTGATCTACAGAATCTTTGAAGAACAACCAACCCATGTGGGCGTACCAGAAGCCTTCATTGATGTTGTAAGGATCTTTTTCGCCGTCGATGTGCATGTGATGGCGGCGGTGGTCTGAAGACCATTTCAAAGCAGAGCCTTGAAAGCCCGAAGCGCCGATCAACAAGAACAAAGCTTTCGCCACCGGATGAGCGTCGTAACTTTTATGAGAGAACAAACGGTGATAACCCGCCGTAATACTCAAGTTCGTCGCTGCTGCAAAAATCAAAGCAAAAAGAGCGATCTGCCATTCAAAACCAAAGTAATAGAAGTAGATCGGCATTAAGATAAGAGTCACCAGGGGATTGATAACTAGAAATAGAGCCACTGGCCACTCAATGCGTTTTTTGGTCATTTGCACCTCTCAATAAAAGCGTAGCAGAGGTGTGGTTTTTTCGATACTTAAATCGCAATATTAAAAGCTATAACCCACTGCAAACTTAAGATAAGCACCGCTCAGATTAATGTCCTGAGTCCCTGCGTTACCAGTGGAATCCTTAGCGTTTTTCCAACGGTAATCCAGATAGCCAACCTCACCGCCAACGATAAATTCAGCTAGATGCACACCCCCTTCAAGACCAAGACTGAAGCTGGTTTGCGAGCCTCCACCGAAGTCTGCCTGGTCAGTTCCATTTTGGGTGGCCTTCATACTCACAGAATGAGACAAGCCATAAGTTGCGATAGGACCGAGATAAATCAATGTGTCGATCAGGTGATAATTTAATAATAATGAAGTGCGTGATGAGCTCGCTTTAAAATCGATTCCATTTCCGCTTGCTGTCAAACCTAAATTCTCATAGCGAAGACCAAATCCTGGAACAAGTGGAATTGGAAGATTCACAACAATATCTCCACCCAAGCCGTATGTGGGCACAATACTTGGAATAGAACCACCACAGGTAGGGCATAAAGCATTGAGATCTGTGTTGCTCACAAGCAGGCCATAATTTAGACGCAAATCAACTAGAGCATTTGCTTCCTGGGAGCTTACAAGAACGCCAACAATAGACAGGGCAATAATTAAGAAAATCTTTTTCATCAAAACGCACTCCTAGCAATTTCTTTATTCTATTCCTTCAAGCGAAATCACACAAATTCGGTATCAAAATAAGACCTTGGTCTGAAGCCTTTTTAGACGAAAAACTGATATTTTTATTAAATGCTCATCGATGTGTTGCGACCTGAGGCTTGGGAAGAAGTAAATGACGCCATTAAAACTTATTTGGCTCTAGAGCCAAAGGTGAAGGCACGCTCTTATCGAGGTCTCGCGCAGGCCGTTTATGAGATCTCTCAGGGAACCGCGCATTTCATGGCCCATAAGCGCAGCATCGGCGTGATCCAGGGGCAAACGTCTGCTTTCGAAAATCTTCTTCCTTACTATTACAAAGAAACTTACGAAGTTCACGTGCGCAGTCATACTCAACTGACAGACGTCAAAGAATGGGTTGAGAGTTTAAAGAAAGAAACGCTCTTCGTGCTGTATTCAGAAGATCATCCTGTGACGGGCGAGCTGTATCCCTTTGCTGATGAGTTAGATCGTTTGCTTAACGAGAAGCGCATTTATTCTTTGCGTGTTTCTCACTCAAGACACTTTTCAGAAAATATTGAAATTCGTCCGTACACAGTTCGCATGTGTTCGTTTTCTGAAGAATCTGCTGTCGCTGTGTTAGGGGAACGCTTCCGATCTCCACCGATGATGGTTGAAAATATGGCTTGGGATAAAGATATTTTCTTAAAGCAATTGGCAGAGGCGCACGCCGCAAAATCTGAAGTGAATCCTCCTTTGGTTGAGCATTTTGAGAAAGAAATGGCGGTCGTTGCGACACCGTATTTTAACACCGGTGCATCTCGTTTATTTGACCGTGCTGTTTTATATTTTAAAGATGCCAGTGCAGAGGCCGTTGCAGAACGTGCATTTAAAAAAATGGGCCTGACTTCCGAGCAGGGCTGGCAAAAAATGAGCAGCACCAACATGTGCCACTGGTCAGGAATTAAGATGTTCCGCCATTGGTGGGAGCCAGAGCCTTCTCAAGAACTTCTTCGCGGGCTGATTATCGTTGGTCCCGATCTTTTGAACACAAAAGACTTTGCAAAGACGCTGATATCTTCGTATGAAGAGATAAAGCAATTGCAAAGTTGGACTGTGTGACCCAGGGCAAAGACAAATTCATCATTCTCAAAAAAATGAAATATGGCGAGGCAGATCTTATTCTGCACGCATTGTCTGTGCACGGTGAAAAGTTATCCTTCATGGCTCGCGGCGCTTTAAAAAGTAAAAAGCGTTTCGGCGGTGGGGTCCTTGAGCCCACTCACTTCGTGACATTCACCTACAAAGAATCTGGCGAAGAAGGCAAGCTCAACGTTCTTCAAGAAGCCACTCTGATTAATGATTTCGCAGGCATTCGCCAAGACTATGACAAATTAGAATTTGCCCTGCACGTTTTAGAATGTGTTAGCAAGGTCAGCCAAGAAGGGGATAAGAACTCTGAATTTTTATTCAATCTTTTAGGGCACACACTGAAGGCCACTGAGACCGCAAAGGATGTTTTGATTTTGAAGATGCATTTCTATTTGAAGTTTCTGCTTCAGCAAGGTGTCGTGAACGCGGAGCCTTGGATGGCTCCGTTTTTAAAGACAACAATCGCTGATACCAACAATCTTTTAAATCAACGTCAGTTGGTTGACGACGAACTTCACAACGTGACTCAAATGATTCGCCACTATTTGCAACACGCGATGATCTGAATTTGTGAAATTTTATTGAGATGAAGGTGGAGTAGGGTTGGCTCCTTCGATGGAGGATCTTTAGTCATGGGTTCTCCTTATGTGGGACCCATGAAGCGAAGATGGTGCCGGACAATTTTAGTGCTTAAAGTGAATGTATTCTAGTTGGGTAGATTTTTTACCCGAATTAGGATTCATGTCCGAAAATTTCGAAATCATCGGACGAGATGATTATTTGCCTTTGCCGAGGGGATGCAGCTTTTCCATTGTGCGAGCCAACTGATCAATGCCCAAGTGCGTGTATTTCTCTGTGGCTTGCAAGCTTTCGTGGCCCAGCAGTTCTTGCAGGGTGCGAAGATTTGCTCCGCTTGAAAGCAGGTGAGTGGCGAAGCTATGGCGTAAGGCATGGGGATGAAGTGGTTTCAACAAGCCAGCACGAATGCCACTTTGACGAACCATCTCGTAGGCGGTTCTTTGATTTAAAGGTTCTTCGCCGAAGACATATTCGTTAAAACCACTTTCTTTTTTCCAACGCTGAAGAACAGTCATCGTCATAGAAGGTAAAGCGATGACTCTTTCTTTCGATCCTTTTCCTAGAACGCGCAAAGTTTTTTGCGACGTCTGAACATCAGACCATTTTAAGTTGCAGGCTTCGCTGATACGAAGACCTCCGCCGTACAAAAGCAGAAATAGAACTTTCTCGCGTAAAGAAATCTTCTTGGTCTCGTCATCGAAACTTTTTAGAACGGCGATGATTTCATCGACGCTTAGGAAGTGCGGAAGTTTCTTTGGAACTCTCGGGCAAATCACTTGGATTGAGAGGTCCTTTTCAAGCAGACCTTCGTCGAAAGCCCACGAGAAGAAGCTTTTCAAAGTGGCGGCTTTTCTGTTCCTTGAAGCCAAAGAAAGACCCGCCCAGCGGTTGAAGGCTTGGCGGACCGAACTCATCAAATCAGACTCGGTCCATGTCCTCTTGATTAAATGTGAATTTTTATCTAATTCGAAGGCTTGCTGCAGATCCAGGGTGTAGTGCTTGATTGTCAGGGGCGACGCTGACTTAATAAAAGTCATAAACTTCAGGTATTTATCTATATTTTCGGTTAGATAAAAAGCCTTACTCATGCGCCCTAAATCCGCTAAAGCGGATCCTTTTTTCAAAAAAAATTTTAACGTCATGCAAAATTTTTATTGCAAAACCTACACGACCTTGGTTATAACTCAATGCGTTGCTGCGGTGTATCAGAACGAGATAATCAATCTGAGACATCGTGAAAGATCTAATCGAAGTACGTTACCGAAAGGTGGAATCCAATGAACGATAACAGCTCAACTATCCTTCCTGCCTCTCAGAATGCTAACCAAGTGATGTGGAATACAAACACAACTTCTAAAGTGATGGAAAACAAGACCATCGTCTATCAATCAGAGGTGATGGGATCACTGATGAAAATGATCGACCGTGTAGCTCCATCACAAGCCAACATCCTTGTGCTTGGTGAGTCTGGGACTGGTAAAGAGCTTATCGCACGCTCTATCCACGAGCGTTCAGGCCGTAAGAACAAACCATTTGTCGCTATTAACTGCGGTGCTCTTCGCGAGACATTGCTTGAGTCAGAACTTTTCGGTCACGAAAAAGGCTCTTTCACTGGTGCTTACAACCGTAAAATCGGTTTGGCTGAAGCAGCTAACGGCGGAACATTGTTCCTAGATGAAATCGGTGAATTGGATCCCGCGATCCAAGCAAAACTACTTCGCTTCATCCAAGAAGGTGAAATCTTCCGCGTGGGTGGTAAAGACCCAATCAAAGTTGATATCCGTTTGATCTGTGCAACAAACAGAGAATTGGATCAAGAAGTCACTCGTGGTAATTTCCGTGAAGACTTGTTCTATCGTATCAACACGATCGTGGTCAGTGCTCCACCTCTTCGTCGTCGTAAAGATGACATCCCTGCGCTTGTGAACCACTTCTTGAACAACTCTCAACATGCGTATTTGAATCGTGGTCGTACTGTGTCTGAAGACGCAATGAAGGCTTTGATGAAATACGACTGGCCAGGTAATATCCGTGAGCTTCAAAACGTGTGTGAACGTCTACAAATCTTGTCTGACGGCCACATGATCATGTTGAACGATATCCCAGAGAACATCAGAAATCCTGAGACTCAGAAGGATGCTATTGAATACGATCCAAATATGACTCTTCATGACCTAGAGAAGCGCTATATCTTGAAAGCATTGGCGCACTTTGGTGGTAATAAAACTCAAGCTGCTAACAACTTGGGTATTACGATCAAGACTCTTTATAACAAATTGCACGAGTACGGCGAGTTCGAAAAATTCGCAGTTCATTCTAAACCGATGAAATAGTTCGTGCTGTTCGTTTCTACTCCGGCTTGTTGGTTTGTCTGACATTCCGATTTTGCCGGAGTAAGCTTTCTCTCTTCGATTTAAGTTCCTAGCAAATTGAGCCTGGCGGGTTTCTCTCTTCCCCGTCGGGCTTTTTTCTTTTCTGGCGTTGATCATTTTCATTCTTCACAAAGCTTCCTAAGTCACAGTTTTGATTTCCAAATTTGCGTCCCTGTCTCAAGTTTAGACATCTGAAATGCAATTAATTCGCACTCGAGTGGGCATGGTCCCTGCTCATAAGAACTCGGATAAATCTCCCGTGTGAGGAATTGATTATGAAAAGATACGTTCTTTCTACATTAATGATCTTGTCGCTCTTTGGAGTGAGCTCTGCTCAGGCGTATATCGTTAGAGCCGGAAACTCGGTGGGAACGGGCAGCTCTGGTGGTCATGGAACATACAGAGACAATGGTTACCAAGTTGGATACGACAATCAGAGCGCGGCTGCATATCAGCACGATGGAATTTCATACAAGGTAGGTAGCTGTTCAGATTACCTTTATCAAAATCAAGTAAATGCGATGCCTGGAAATATAGATGACGTTTGCAAGATCCGTGAAGATGACTCATTTAAATTATGTGTGGGCGATCTTACTGCAAGTCTTAGTGATAAGTATCGAGAGCTACTTGACCAGTTAGGTGGACAAGACCAAGCTCTTAAGAAAGCGGGCGCTGCATGTGCTTCCATCGACGATGCCACTCAAAATGACGGACTTTTCGTAGACTGTGCTACAACTCTCATGAAAAATTTTGGAACTGATCATCCTGGAATCGTAGGTAAGTACTGTGCTCAAGCTCAAAATAGTGAGTACGCAAGCTGTGTAGGTGCATTAGCTCGTAGTGGCGTTCGTGATGGCAATCAAATCGCGAGCAGCTGTAACCAAAACTATAATACTCAGTTAGCGGCTTGTGTATCTACTAATGTTAACAACAACCACGTTTCTGGTTCTGTGGCGATGAACTCTTGTCTAGAACAAATTGATCCACAGTTGAAAGCAGCTGCCGATGCTCGTCGTGCAGAAGCGGCGAGAAAAGCGGCTGAAGAAGCTCGTCGTAAAGCACAAGCTGAAGCGGATGCTAGAGCAGCAGCACAAAGAGCTGCGGAGCAAGCAAGAGCAGCGGCTGAAGCTCGTGCAAGAGCTGCGGCAGCTGAACAAGCTAGAGTCGCGGCAGAGCAAGCACGCGTTGCCGCCGAACAAGCCCGTGCAGCAGCACAGGCTAAGGCAGATGCTCAAGCGAAGGCAGAAGCAGATGCAAGAGCTGTAGCTGCGCAAAAAGCAGCGGCGCAAGCAAAAGCCGATGCAGTTGCGAAGGCGGCGGCAGCACAGAAGGCTGCGGCACAAGCGAAAGCTGATGCGGATGCAAAAGCAGCGGCGGCGCAAAAAGCGGCCGATGAAGCGAAACGCAAAGCAGACGATGCGAAACGTGCGGCTGATGAAGCTAAGAAAAATCAAAAGCCAACAACGACAACACCTAGCAATCCAGCGCCAGCAACTCCTGCTCCGGCGAAAACGGATTCTGGTGACTCAACAAATACGACATCAACACCGGATTCATCGGGTAGTGGTGGCGGACCGATTGTCGATCTACCTAACTTCTAAAAAGAAAAAGGCTGGTGATGAACCAGCCTTTTTTTATTTCTAAAGACAGCTTTAAAATTAAGCCGCTTTTCTGTCTGGAGTTTTCTTCCATACAGGCTGCATTTTTTTATAGTGCTTTTCATTATGCTTCCAAGCTTTCGCGTACTCCTTATTGTATTTCGCGAATTTCTTATCAAGCCACGCGTAGTATTCAGTATACATGTAGTTCGTGAAGAACTTAGTCATGTATTGATGAGGACCTTTATAAGGGAATTCGTACTTATCAAAGAAGTACGGAATTTCTTGGTTAAAACATTTCCACCATTCCATTGCTTCTGTTTTGTGAACGAAGTTGCCTACGAACAAAGGCTTGCCTTCGAACGTAAAGCCCACTTCGTAACCATGACCTGCTGGTTTGTAGTAAGCTTTGAAAGTGTAACCATAGTACGAATAATTTTTATTTTTGTTCATGTGAAAAGTGCCTCTTTCTTGATTGAGTGACGAACCAGACACTTTTCGGTTTTTAGAAAGCAAAGTTGACGGGAAGAGGAAAATAAATCATGCCTCATCCCGGGAATGACGCGGTGGGGACCCAAAAAAGTGGCAGGCACCTTTTAGATTAGGGATATGCATTTTTCGATTTGAGATTTGTCGTGATAGAGGCCGAAACCAAAGCGCAAGCGTGTGCCTCGTGAATCTGTGAGGACGCCTTGATTTTTCAGATGGGCGACCATCTTTTGCGTTTCCTCTACCGACGGTAGATTGAACGTTAGGAAATGGCCGTGATGATTCAAATCACTAACGATTAAAGAGCGTTTATTCAAAAGCGGGTGATGTTTTTTTTCTAATTCTTCAAGAAACAATTTCTGATTCTGCTGCACCCAGGAATGAATTTTCGTGACACTAAGGCCTTCCTTCTTAAATGTCTCAAGTGTCGCAATCAGACGATACACGGGAGTTAAGTCCATCGTACTTCCCGAATACTGAGAAGCGTCTTCTGGATACGGAACCTGGTTGCCGACTGCAGATAAGTGGGCAAGTTCTGCAAACCACCCAGTATAGAAGGGCCGATGGCGAGCAGAGGATGGCACATGCAAGAAGCAAGCACCTTCACCACCTTGCGCGTATTTGTATGAGCCAGCGAGATAAAAGATTTTATCTTCGACAGTTTTCAAATCTGTCGGCACGGCCATGAAGCCATGGTAGCCATCGACAACAAACAAAGAGGACGGAGAAGCTTTTTGAGACAAGCGTTTAAAGTCGCTGACCAAAGCAGAGTTAAAGAACACGTGACTCAAGAAAACTAAATTCCAAGAGCGAGAAGCCAATTCTTGTTCAAAGCGCTCGTGGAACGTATCAAAAGGCATCACAGGAACTTTGACGACTTCGAACTGTGCGAATTCAGCCAAGCGATTGGCCTGGCGATCAAAACTGTAAAATTCAGAATCCGTTGTTAGGATGGAAATTTTCTTCGTCCAATCCAAAGAGCTTATCAAACGAAAGACAAACTCATGAGTGTTCGGCGCAAAGACGATTTGCGATGGATTTGAAAGATTCAAATTTTCGGCGATCAATTTTTGTGCGACAGGAACTTTTTGTGTGAAAAGAAATTCCCACTTGTGATCGACATGTTTTGCGGAGTCATCCCAATACTGAAGCTGGGCTTCACGAGTGGCGTCGGGCCAGTAGTGATGACTATGACTTGCAAAGTGAAGTAGGGTAGGATTCGCCTCTAGAAAACGTCGATAAATATGTTTGTACATGGGGAGATGATAATAAAAAAGGGAGTCAAAGACTCCCTTTTTTTATGCGCTATGTGCTAGTGCCCAGATTAGAAGTAACCTTCGTCGTCGCCGAAGTCGTCATCGTCTTCGTCATCTTCGTCTTCATCATCTTCATTGCTAGTTTTAGCAGATCCGATTTGGTCTTCTTCTTCATCTTCTTCTAGGTCGTCGAAAGATTCGTCAGACTCTTCGCCTTCTTCTTCACCCTCAGCTTCCCAGTCATCGCCTTCAACATCTTCTTCTTCGATGTCAACCATACTGTCCAATTCTTGTTCATCGTCGAAATCAGAAGAGATATCTTCGATAGCAGGCTTGATCACTTCCGCAGCAATAGCAACGCCAGCAACTGCACCAGCTACTTTTGCGGCTTTTTCTTTTTTAGGAGCTGCTTTTTTCGCAGCTGGTTTTTTAGCTGCGGCTTTTTTGGGAGCTGCTTTCTTAGGAGCCGCCTTTTTTGTAGCTTTAGCTGCTGCCTTTTTAGGAGCGGCTTTTTTTGCAGGCTTAGCTGCTTTTTTTGCCGTCGTTTTTTTCGCAGGTTTCGCTGCTTTTTTAACAGCTTTCTTTGCTACTTTTTTAGCTGCTTTTTTTGCTGGTTTCGCAGCTTTTTTAGGGGCTGCTTTCTTCGCTGGTTTTGCTTTTTTCTTTGCCATGGTGTGCTCCTGAAATAGTGCTTTACAAATGAAATGCCCTCTTAGACTAGCGAGAATTCAAAGGGCAGGCAAATCAAAATAGAATGAGATTTTGGCGAGCAAGACCTAGTGAGAAGCGCCGCTCAAGTGATCGGCGATGGCTTGTACAACATCGTTAGAAAGTGGAAATGCTGCGAACAATCCGCCACTATAGTTGTCTGTCTTAGAGACAATTGTGAAGTAACCCAAAATCTTGGTCTGCACCTTGTTCCGGATCGACGTCGTGACCCCCATATATTGAGGGATGTAGGAGTTTTCCAGGTATATACCGACCGCATTAGGCGTCAGATACAAATGAACAGTGTTATCCGCACCATTACTCAGACTGAAGGCTAGGGTGGAGGCCTGACTGACAGGCATGGACGGCAGAGCATTTCCATTGGGAAGACTTGCAGAGGGTAGAGTGCTAACTCCATGCAGCACATACGACAATGGAATACTCGCAGCCACTTGAGGACGATTGTTAGAGTCGTAATAAGTTTTGATCAAGGCGCCTGGCAAATTCGGAATCGAAACCGAGGACAACGAGTTGAAAGATCCCGAAGGAATGGGCAAGTTGATAATCAAGGCATTGTTAGGCTTATCAAGATTGACGGAAAAATTTCCGTCGTAAGCTCCGCCTGAAACATAACCCTCCATATCTAATTTGTCATAAGCACTCGGGGTTGTCGGGGTTGTCGAACCCTGACCATTGTTATCACCTGTAGATTGACTGGCATTTTCGGCAGCGGTCGAAAGCGCAGAGAAGCCTCCGTTGCTACAAGCAACCAAGGTTGAAATAGCTAAGAATGTCGCAAGAATCTGCACTGATTTTGCGAGACTCATAAAAAACCTCCACACCGAAAAACCTGACCCTTAAATTTCGGAGGAAATCCTTGACTTCTTTAGCTAAATATTTGGAATTATTGGTAAATAACTTAGACAGTTTTGATCAATCTTTCAAGATTCGGGCGGGGAGTTGATCACAAGATCGACGAAAAATAAAAAACCCGATGAGTTTCCTCACCGGGTTTTGAACTTAACTTTATTAGTGAGAGCTCTTTCGAGCCCTCACTTTTCTAGTCAGTCGACTTCAGCGGAGCTGAAGTGCAGACCAGCTTAGCCGATCAACTTAAGAGCCAATTGGTTAGATTGGTTCGCTTGCGCCAAAGTGGAAGTACCAGCTTGAAGCAAGATGTTGTTACGAGTCATCTCTGAAGATGCTGCAGCAACGTCAGTGTCACGGATACGGCTGTTAGCAGCTGACATATTTTCTTGAGCAACACCCAAGTTGTCTACTGTTGAAGTCAATCTGTTTTGAAGAGCACCAAGGTTTGCGCGAGTACCTGATACTGATGTTTGAGCATCATCAAGTTTGTTCAACGCTTCTTGAGCACCTTCTTTAGAAGAGAAATCAATACCAGCTAGACCAAGAGCATCCAAAGTAGCAACGTTTTCATTTGCTTTGAAGGAGATACGATCTTCTTCAGCATTGTTGTGGATACCAACTTGGAAATCGAATTGTGGAGAAGAACCATCCAACAATTTTGTAGTACCCCAAGTAGTAACGCTAGCGATACGTTGGATCTCAGACTTCAACTGAGTAACCTCTTTGTTCAACATACCACGCTCTTTGTCACCAACAGTGTCAGAAGAAGCTTGGATGCCTAGTTCTCTCAAACGAACAACGATGTTACCGATTTCATTCAAGCCACCCTCAGCAGTTTGAACCATCGAGATACCGTCGTTAGCATTTCGTTGAGCTTGAGCAGCAGAACGAATCTGTGCTTTGAAGCTTTCAGAGATCGCTAGACCAGCAGCATCGTCTGCTGCTTTGTTGATACGGCTACCAGAAGCCAATTTCGCCATTGAATCGTTGATTGCTCTTTGTGAACCAATCAAGTTTCTTTGTGCATTGATCGCGCTTAAGTTTGTTGTTACTCTCATTCCCATTTTAAAATCCTCCGTTAATATTTATTTTTCATTTTCTATATCCTTCCCTGATTTGTTTTTTTGGCTTCGCGAAAACCTACTCTTCGCTTACCGAGCACTGACATCCGAGTCTGCGCTAATCTTTTTTTAAAGGCCTCAAACTGTTATTCTTGGTTTCATCTTTCAGGCACCATTACCTGTTCCGCATTTACCAAGCAGTGAACAATCTATTGTTCTTTTATGTCATCCCTGAAGGCCCTCCTTTCGGTGTTAAGCAGAGAGAGTGACCTTCTCTCTCTGACTCCTTCTGAGTGAATTCTTGATGTGAGATTGATCGGGATTTAGGGCGTACTCTTGACAGGACGTCAGGCGGGTTTTCAATTCTTTTAACAATACTAGTCTAACGATAGATCGAGGATTCAAGACGTAAGGTTGTCCTGAATCAGAAAAATACAATACTTTCAGAGGGAAAATCGGGGTTTTACTAGACGGAAGCTCAGTCAATTTCTATGAAACGACAAAAGGCCATATTGCCAGACAATTCATACTGGTGAATTTGTGTGGCCTTCAAGTGATGAATAGGATTGTACCCAATAGTGCAAACCACTTTTTCGGAGTCAAAGTGGGAGCAATCTTCACAAGAAAAGCGTGTGTCGTATTTCAAATAATCAGCCGGGTGGATGGATTCTTTGCGAATGGACGCATGCAAACGGGGCTGTGATTTCTCTTTAGATTTAGGATTCACGATACCCGGTTTTTGTTTGTTCATTTGTTTACGTCCTCATATTGACAATGCCGAATTAAGACTCATCCTTAGATATAAGATTTGAGAGGTAAAAACCACTTAAATCCGATCTGAACCGGCTTGGATTGGTTTAGATCAGATGGAGGAAAAATGGCAAACGATATTGAAAAAATGACGCGAAAGAGCCAGGAGGCCATGCAGGCCGCCGCTAAATTGGCTGAGCGTAAGGGGAATCCCTCTGTCGAGCCGGAGCACTTGCTTTTAGAACTCGTGCAGCAATCGGAAGGAATCGTTCCTCGCATATTAGATAAAATCAATGTCCCTCAAGCAGATTTTTTGGGCGAGCTTCGAAAAAAAATCGACCGCTTCCCTCAGGTTTCTGGTGGAGGACAAAAGCAATACGCAAGTCCGCGACTTGAAAAGATCTTCTCGGCTGCAGAAACAGAGGCGACCGAGTGGGGTGATGCTTATATTTCGACAGAGCACTTTTTCTTGGCGATGTTGAAGGCTGGCGACTCCGACCTGACAGCTCTTTTGAAGAAGTTCAACATCCGCACGGACAATGTCAAAGCAGCACTCACCGAAATGCGCGGCAGTCAGAAAGTCACGGATGATGATCCAGAAAATAAATACGAAGTACTTAAAAAGTATGGTAAAGATCTGACGGCTTTAGCGGCTGAAGGAAAATTAGATCCTGTGATTGGACGTGATGAAGAAATTCGTCGCGTGGTTCAGGTTCTTTCTCGTCGTACAAAAAACAATCCGGTTTTGATCGGTGAACCCGGCGTTGGTAAAACAGCTATCGCTGAAGGTCTTGCCCTGCGAATTATCAAGCACGACGTGCCTGATAATTTGATCGGTAAAAAGCTAATGGCCTTGGATCTGGGAGCCCTGGTTGCCGGCGCAAAATATCGTGGTGAATTTGAGGATCGTTTGAAAGCGGTTATCAAAGAGGTGACCTCGAGCGAAGGTCAGATCATTTTATTCATCGACGAATTGCACACTTTGGTTGGCGCCGGAAAAACCGACGGAGCCATGGATGCAGGGCAATTACTTAAGCCAGCGTTAGCTCGTGGTGAGCTTCGCTGTATCGGGGCCACGACTTTAGATGAATATCGTAAGTACATCGAAAAAGATGCGGCCCTTGAGCGACGTTTCCAAACCGTGATGGTAGAGGAGCCAAGTGAAGAAGATGCGATCACGATCTTGCGCGGGCTAAAAGAAAAATACGAAGTCCATCATGGTATTCGTATTACCGATGCGGCACTGGTATCAGCAGTGAAGTTGTCTCGTCGCTATATCACGAACCGTTTTTTGCCAGATAAAGCCATCGACTTGGTGGATGAGGCTGCAAGTAAATTGGGTATCGAAACACGTTCCGTTCCCGAAGAAGTGGATAAAATTGAACGCGAATTGATGCAGCTTCGTATTGAAAAAGAAGCGATGAAAAAAGAAAAAGACGAGGCTTCCAAAGAACGTCTGCAAGTCATCGATAAAGAGATTTCAGAGCTCAATGCCAAGAACCAGCTTTTGCGCGAGCAATGGGAATTTGAAAAGGGTGGAATCACTCAGATCAAAAAACTCAAAGCGGATATTGAAGATTTGAAAATCGCAGTGGCGAAAGCAGAACGCGATGGTGATCTTGGCAAAGCGGCAGAACTTAAATACGGCAAACTTCCTGACACCGAGAAAAAACTCAAAGCCATGGAAGAACGCAGTAAGGAACAGAAAAGCACTGAAAGTCGCATGCTAAAAGAAGAGGTGACTCCAGAAGACATCGCCGAGGTTGTGGCGAAGTGGACCGGCATTCCTGTTAGCAAGATGCTGGAAAGCGACACCCAAAAGCTTTTGCACATGGAAGACCAATTGCGCAAACGTGTGGTGGGTCAAGACCATGCTTTGGAAATCGTGTCAGACGCGATTCGCAGAGCTCGTGCAGAGATTTCAGATCCAAATCGTCCGATCGGAAGCTTTATCTTCCTAGGTCCAACGGGTGTGGGTAA
Organism: Bdellovibrio sp.; assembly: GCF_036384735.1. Lineage (GTDB taxonomy): Bacteria > Bdellovibrionota > Bdellovibrionia > Bdellovibrionales > Bdellovibrionaceae > Bdellovibrio. The sequence goes on from NZ_DASVLT010000007.1 coordinate 378,831, forward strand.
AACTGAAACTGTCAAAGCATTGGCTGAATTCTTATTCGACGATGAACAGGCGGTCGTGCGTATCGACATGAGTGAATACATGGAGAAGCACGCCGTGTCCCGTTTGGTCGGAGCGCCTCCGGGCTATGTGGGTTACGAAGAGGGTGGTCAATTGACTGAATCCGTTCGCCGCAGACCTTACAGCGTTGTTCTGCTTGATGAAATCGAAAAAGCGCATCCAGATGTGTTCAACATCTTGTTGCAAGTTTTGGATGATGGTCGTTTGACAGATGGTCAAGGTCGCACCGTGGATTTCAAAAACACAGTGCTGATCATGACTTCGAACGTTGGTTCCCAAGCGATTTTAGATCCGAACATGAGCGATGCTGACAGACGTGAAGCGGTCACGGAAGCTTTGAGGAAACACTTCCGTCCCGAGTTCTTGAATCGTATCGATGAGACGGTGATCTTTAACTCTTTGGGTGAAAATCAAATTGCGGGCATCGTGAAAGTTCAGTTGGAGCTTGTGACTCAGCGTTTGAAAGCGAAGAAAATCAGCTTGGACTTCGACAAAAAGGCGATCGATTTCTTGGCCAAAAAAGGTTACGACCCTATTTACGGTGCACGTCCATTAAAACGTGTGATCCAAACAGAGTTGCTGAATCCTTTATCTAAGGAATTGATTTCTGGAAAAGTGAAGTCAGGTGACACAGTTAAAATCAGTGCAGATGCGCAACATCTGACATTCTAAAAGTTGGCAACAGATTTGCTTTGCTAACAGATGCGTATGCATCAAAAGGGCTTCTCAAGGATGAGAAGCCTTTTTTTATCTATGCCTTGATGTCCAGGTTCAAATCGCCCGAGGAGATTTTCCCTGCTGTGGCAAATTAGGACTGTCAGCTATCGCGTTTTGCCAATCATATTGATGAAGAAGCTGATCACAGCTAGCACCAAGAATACGATCAATAGAATTCGGCCTATCTCCATAGAAAGACCTGCGACACCGTTAGCGCCTAATACAAACGCGACAATGGCCAAGATGAAAAATGCGATGGCTGCGCGAAGCATGGGACTCCTCCTTGTTAGTTATTAGTCTTCTATAAAGATTGAAGCAATATGAATACCAACTGGCCCTTGTCTTCGCGCAGGAATGGTTTTTTGTGGTGGGGAATTTTGGAACGAAGGAGTATCCATAGAAGTATAACTTAATCACAGGGGCCGCGATGTTAAGTCACAACGAAGTGATTGCGAAGAGTTCCGCATTCATGGAAGTCCTGCAAATGGCAGAGCGGGTCGCCGAAAGTTCCGCCAACATTTTGATCGTCGGTGAAAGCGGTTGCGGAAAGGAAGTGGTCGCGCGACTTATTCATGAACGAGGCCCAAGGCACTCACACCCCTTTGTTCCACTGAATTGCTCTGCTGTGCCTGATTCTTTGTTAGAGGCGGAGCTATTTGGCTACGCCAAAGGATCTTTTACTGGTGCAGTCACTGCGAAGGCTGGACTTTTTGAAGAGGCCGAAGGTGGAACGTTATTCTTAGATGAAATTGCAGACCTAGACATCGGATTGCAAGCCAAATTATTACGAGTTATTCAAGAACGCACCATCAAGCGAGTTGGTGAAAATCAATATCGCCCTGTGAATATTCGCATCATCTGTGCAACTCATGAAAACTTGCAGGAGTCTGTGCGAAGAAAATCATTTCGTGAAGATTTATTTTTCCGTTTGAATGTCAT
>NZ_DASVLT010000008.1:0-37509 GCF_036384735.1 Bdellovibrio sp.
ATAAAAAGTGCGAACGAACACTCGAGTTTAAAAACGAATCCCAGAAGTCTCGAGCGGAACGCCACACTCCTATTTGATCGATAAAGTGACGCAAAAGTGCTAAGTCCTGCGGAAAATCAGTCAGGCAGAAGTAGTGTCATGTCTTATTTTGAACCAAAGTGGGTCTTCCACAGGTAGAGTTATTCTTTTTCCAAAACACAAAAGCCTCTCTTCCGAGAGGCCGTCAATATCTAAACTATTTCTATCTGCTATTTTTTAGTTAGACTCACCTGAATCTTAGAATCTTTTGGACCGAACACTTTAATTTTTAGCTCATTGGTCTGTTTGACGTTTACGATAGCGTACACATCTTTTTTAGCTTTGCAACGCTTGAGATGATCTATATCCGAATCAGAGTCATCGTCATGTCCCATCCAAGCTTTCTTATCGGTTTTAGCTGGCTGCATGCTTTCACAGAAATCTTGCGGCTTTAAAACCAAAGAACCATTCAGGAAAATTTCTGCCCGAACCGCCCTATTAAGATTATCAGAAACATTTTTAACGTTAAGCACATATGTTCCAGCGGCAGGAAACGTTGGATTTATTACTACTGGAGCATTGCCGACAGTCGGAGCTGCGTATGTTACAGAATCAAATTCACCGTCCAATACCACCTTGCCTCCTTCGAATTTATAGATTCGCAATTTTGAGGCTGAAACATCCGGCTCTTCATCGAAGATGACTATCTTCCCCCGAACAGGTTTATCAAAGAATGTAACAGTCCGCAGAACTTCGTATTCACCATCCCTTGGAGTAACATCTCTGAGCTGCCCCCCAATCCAGGAAAAGATCAACGGAGAAATGGCCACGGTCATATCCATTCTTGTTACAACGACTTCGTCTGTTCCGTTTTGATCTAAATCAAATACTAGTAGACCAACGCATTCATTAAGATCTGAAACATCCTTAATAACAGTTGGACCCGCCACCGAGAAAGATCCTTTCATTTTTCGAAGAGCAATAAGCCTGCACTTCTGATCATCACTTCTAAATTGTACCACTAAACCATTTATACCATTCCCATATCGTACAGAAACCACAGCCGCCCGAATCCCATTACCTAAAGACTGTAGATCGCCATCCGAATCCTTTTTAAGTTCATCGGGAACAAAAACGCTCAAATCTTTGTCGGAAATTAAAGTACTAAAATCTGCTCTACAGATTGATGAGAACAAAATTAAAAAGAGAATAAATGCATTTTTCATAGCTTTTCCTTCAATTTCTTACTGAGGTAAATAGTTATTCCAGTATCCCCAAACCGCCTGATTATATGGCTCAGCTAGAATTCTATCTGCTGTGAATTTCGAATTAATTCCATTGTACTTCTGTGAAGCCTTTCGAAGCAAATCCGAATATTTTGAAAACGTTTTGAAATTCTGGATTTGGTCTGTCGAGTTGACACTCCCAAACGCACTTCGCAGCGCAAGTGATCCGAACTTAATGTTAACGTCCGAATTAACCAGTCCATTCTGTGCATCTGTTGGGTCAATCGCAAGTCCACTACCGTCAATCAATTTAGTTGTCCATTGAGTCACTGCGTAGAAATGCACTACGTGCATTAAACCATAGCTTGCCGCAGCTACAGTCTGTGCCGGAAATCCATAGGTCTTGGAAAAGTCATTACTACCAGCTTGGGATGAAGTTCCATTTCCTAGCGCTCGATTTTTGTTAAAATCTTTTAGATTTTTGCTAGCGACTTTTAACCAATTCTGACTTGCAAAGCCATACTTGCTTGTATCATTATAATCGAGAATATCAGAGGCAAATATATTGATACCCTCCTTAGCTTCGAAGTCATTCGTAATAAAACCATCTTTTTGTTCTTTGGGAAATCTTATTCCATAAATCGATCTTGGAGCAATTGTAGACTTGGAAGACAAAACCACTGCGTTGATATCTGAAATTATTACGTTTGAAAATTTAGTACGAGTTTTATCAGAGATATCTGCACCTAAATATTGGGCATCGATCGAAACAGGCTCGTATCTATAAGAATTCGTCGCAAATGTTTTTCCTGACTCGTGACTAATTAGCGCTTTGATAAACTGAGGAGGAATTCCACGCAAACTTGCATAATTATTGATGCTTGAGTCAAACTGATTGTTTGTTGAACCAAGACTCCCTGCTACGACCTTCAATTTCACGGTGATTGGCGGAATCGTCGTATCGGTCGGCGTGATCGTTAACGACTCAGTACCAAGATGAAGTGCGATTATCTCCTGGGGTATTACATTATCACGTGTCGTATTTTGGAAAAGAATTCCCACATGATCCGTATACAGGGACTCCGCACTTACTAATGTTTGATCGAACGTTGGCGCACTCAATGTAAACGTCGCCGGAATTACTTCGCCACTTGAATTTTGCAGGGTGAGGTCAGCCAATTGTCCTAACGGCAATGTGACGGTGACATTGTTTGAAATGTCTACCTGTCTCGCCTGAACCGGAAGTTCAACTTCATCTCGATCCAACGGCTCAATCTGCAACTTCAACCCGGTTGCCGTTGATAAGCCTGACGTATAAAAATTGGCATACCCAAAGATTAAATAGTTATAGTCGTAAAAAATAGATCCTGCCGTATAGAGGTTCGGAGTCACAGAATCAACTGACACATAATCCAATGGAGTGGAGCAACCAATTTGTATTTCTTGGAATCCGCCACTTCTTAAGTTCACCGGAGCAATATATCTAATTATCATTTCACCTGGGTCCAGAATCGATGCCGGCAAAACCTCACCAACATTTGTCGTGCAATTTGGAGGAACACCATTTTTTGCTTCAAGGGTAATTTCAATTGATCGTGGCGGATAATAATCCGGATGAGCGAGTGCTGCGATTTCTCTTATATTCGCTTCAGGGATATAAACGCCAAGATGTAAACCATAGGCGGATATCACCGGAAAACGCGAGTTCAGATATGTGGCGCCTTGCACGTTTTCGATGCCGGTACAAATAGGAACTGCTGTGGGGTAATTTGCAGGCTGATAGTTTTCTGGCGTACATCTTCTGACACCAAAATCAAATCTTGCCTCAGAATCACCAACTAAGAACGTCCAATTTTGAATTGTCTTTTGAGATAATAGTTGGTTGTCTGGCAGTGAAATTGGATTTGCAAACAAGTCAGACTGCTGAAAATCAAAAGAAATAATCCCATTTGTTGGTATCGGCATAGTTGGGTTCGTATCTCCGCCTAGCGCAGAAAAAGAAATTAAATATACTACAATCACTGAAGCAAGCGCTACTCTCATCGCATTGTACTCCTCAATATAGACAGATGTTAGTTTATAGATGACAAGTTTTGACATGCAAACAATATATTATTTGAACTTCAGAGAAAGGACCTAGGTCCTTTCTCTGAGGCGTTTGGAGAAGATTCAGCGACAATGAATTTTTTCGCGTTCATTTCGGCGTTGACAGAGAGCACCCATATCTCTCTTTTTACCCACGCTTCCTTTTTCAAACTGACAGGAATCTGTCTTGGTCTTTTTGCCCCAGCCTTGGATTCCTAAACCTGACCTGCCCCGGATAAACTTTGAGCTCGTTCATTTCTAAATAGGATAAGTTCAAAAGTTCTCTATGGCGCAACCGGAACTAAGTAATACCGGGTCCAGTCTTCAAGTGCGGCTTGGAACGTGACATTTACGTTTAGTTTTTTGCTGGAGTCGATTCGAATCTCGGCGACATTAATTTTAAAAATATTGAGATCAGTTGCCATCGTATTAAATACAAAAGTCGTTTGATAAGACTCTTCATTAAACTCGACATGACTCGGTAATAGCTCTGTTCCATCAGGTAGAGTTAAGCTAATAGACACACAGCTGTCTTTTTTAAGACTCATTTTTTCCGCAACTTCGATGCCTTTTTTATTAAGCATATACAAATCTCGGCTACCAGCACTTTTCCATCTTTCTAAATATCGAGGACCGTAAGAAGCAATTATCTGACATTGCACTCGCAGGGGCTCGTTTTTCACAAGATTAAAATGCATACTCGGGAGATAAAAAACGGGCACTATCGGAACAATTATACCCCATAGATAGCTTCCGGCTGCGTAGTTGGAGATCGATAAAACAATCGTTCGTTCATTAGAATCATCATCTATTGATGTTTTGTTAACACTACTAATATCGATAGGCTTGGAACGAAATTGGCTTCCCGGTCGACTAGCGCTCAAGGTTTTTTCATCTTGGCTATTTAAATCCTTAAAATAAACATCGCGCTCGATAGAAACACAGCCTGCAATTAGCATTATGAAAAACAATAATATGAATCTTTTCATAATTAAAAATTACCTTATTTCTAACAGAACAGCATCAAAGAACCTGGATGATTCAGCAATCTTTTGCTCTGACCATTGACTCTTAGCTTAAAGGCACTTGAACTGAGCAGAGGCACTCACGCGAAACTCTCCCTCTTTATGATTCAAGATAATGACTTCCCAGTCCCCGACTTGCAGAACTTCACTGTTGCAGCGACTTTTTGCTAACTGTAAGGCCTCTTCTTTTGCATCGTCCACCGCTGTATTTCCCCAGTTGTCGCCATAACCAACGGTTGTGACCAATTCATCAGCCCAAGATAAACTTGAAAAGACAAGGACGATAGAGACAGAAAACTTTCGAAGCGTTAGCATACGATCTCCATTTTTTTGGATAATATTCTCTAAACCGGAATCAAGTACAATAAATTTGGTAAAATTAAAGGCCAGTCGGCGCCCCGTGCGGTCAAATTGCCCTGTCGCTTGGGGTGCCTTTTTATTGGCAATTTATTTCTTTCCTAAAAGATAGTTTCGTTTTTTTCGAAACGCATTTTTCTTCTTTAGAGCGCGAATCGTTCGATTTGTTTTGCTCGCCATGGAAGCTTCTACTAATGTCGCCGCAATTGAACAACGAAGGGGGAAATGTGAATTCAAAATTTGGTTTGGCTTTAGCCATGGGATTGCTTCTTATGGCAATATCGGCATTCGGCGCAGATCCACTTATTTGTCAGTCTGAAGATATGACTCTCACGATGGCAGATGCCGGCCCAGATGCCCACAGAACGCCTGTATTTTTGAACAACCTTTCTGTAAGTCCGACTTTGATTAAAAAATACGTGTTCTATCACGGTATGATTTCGGGCGGTCCTAAAGAGCGTGATTGGCAAGGCAATATTTATACTGAAGACGAGACCAACATTCTAAAAACAACGGGCAAGTTATATTCTAACTATACGACGAAAGAACTTTGGGTCGAGTTGACTGACTCGGCGATTTCCCAAAGTACGAAGATTTTTAAGTGCAACTAAAGGTGTGAGTGGGATTTTCAGACTCCACCGAGCCCCTGCGAAAGTGGGGTTGCACTCTCTTACATGATCCTCGCAATTTCTGCCGCAGGACTTGGTCCAATCTCCCCCTGTCGCATTTGTCGCACCTAAGGAAATTTCGCGAAATTTCAGCTCATTTCATGACAAAATAAAATCGCCATCTCGTGTATATAAGTTCTGGATTTTTTTAGACAATGGATTTCGATGCAGACTCCAAAAAGAAATTTGGAGCGGGAGACGGGGCTCAAACCCGCGACCTATGCCTTGGCAAGGCATCGCTCTATCAACTGAGCTACTCCCGCATCGGAAGAGAGACCAAAATTACTGTTGCCAGGCATTCTTGTCAACGGCTAAAACTAAAAAAATGAGAGCAATAGTGATGAGCCGCATAAAAAAATGGATGATATTCGCCTTAATTGGCTGCCTTGCTTATTTTGTGGGCTATATTTGGGGGCAGAGAACTCAAAACAATCCGATTCCCACAACTCCCATAGTTGCCGAACCTCATTCCTAAACAGTGGCAAAATTCTCTGATTTTGTCTTTCATCAAAGAACCATCTTGCGATTCTTGTTTTCTATCTAAAAACAGGGGGCCAGGATTTGTATGTTGACCTTGCGGGCGTATCTTTAAAGCAAAGATAACTCCCTCAAGGAGGCGACCATGCAACCTCGTTCTGAACGACGTCCTCAAGAAAGAAACTATCCCTATCAACGTGAACGCTCGGACGAATACGAAGGCTTCGAGAACGAAACGCCTCGTAGTACTTATGCAGGCAGCAGATCCTCTGCGCGCAACGAAGACGAAAGCTTCCGTCCTTATGATTCAGGACGCTACCGCGATGCCTCCCCTGCAAATTCAGCCTATGATCGAGCAACCTATGGTTCATATTTTGGACCGGACGCCGCTCGAGCAGGATCATTCGGTGCAAACACCAATCGCGATTCAGAAATGAATTATGGTTCAGACCGCTTTGACTACGAAAAATATTCGAGAGCCCATTTTTATGGTTACGGCACTGATGTGAATCGCTTTACCTCAGAAGGACGTCGTCATGTCGAAGATCGTGGCAGTGCAGGCTACGCCGGTGAATTTCACGAAGAGAATCCTTCTGCAAAACAACGTCGGCCTGATTTTACGGGAAAAGGTCCTAAAAACTTTGTGCGATCTGATGAAAAAATTCGCGATGAGGTTTGCGAAATGCTGACTCGTCATCATGAAGTCGATGCTCATGATATCGAAGTCCAAGTGCAGGCAGGCGAAGTCACATTAGAAGGTCACGTACCTAATCGACGCATGAAACATTTGGCTGAAGATGCCGCGGCCCTTTGCGACGGAGTCAAAGACGTCGTCAACCATTTGCATGTGGATCAGGATTCGTTAATCCGCAACGTGCGCGATATTTCTTTGCATCAACCCTAGTAACTGATTTTATGAATTGGGAGGCCGCATGCGTTCTAATATCTGGAGAGGCTCGATCAGTTTTGGTCTTTTAAATATTCCAGTGACGTTGCAGACCGCGGACCAAGATAAAGACATTCACTTTTCGATGCTGGATAAAAAAGACATGTCCCGTATCAACTACAAAAAATTCAGCGCAAACACCGGTAAAGAAGTTCCTTATGATCGTATCGTAAAGGGCTTTGAATATGAAAAAGGTCGTTACGTGGTTATGAACGACGCTGATTTTCAAAAAGCGAATCCCAAGGCGACACAGACCATCGACATCGAAGACTTCGTTCTGTTGCAAGATGTGGATCCCCTACTATTCCAACGTCCCTACTATCTTGTTCCGCAAAAAGGTGCAGAAAAAGGATATTACCTTTTACGTGAAGCCTTGAAGAAAACTAAAAAAGTTGCCATTGCTAAAATTGTCATCCGTGTGAAGCAACATCTTGTGATGCTCATGCCTCGTGAAGATTACATCGTCTTAGAGATCTTGCGTTTTGCTCACCAAATCAAAGATGTCAGTGATGTGAGCTCTATGAAGGAGCTCAGCAAACGCGCTTCATTCTCTGCTCGAGAACTTAAAATGGCCGAGGAATTGATTGCAGGCATGACTGCCAAATGGAAACCTGAAAAATACAAAGACACCTATTATCAGGATATGATGAAGGCCATCGACAATAAAGTCCGTCAAGGCAAGGGCCAAGTGGTTCGATCGGCTCCGAAAGAGGAACATATCGAAACAACAAGCAACGTTGTGGATTTGATGCCTCTTTTAAAACGCAGTCTTGCAGCAAGTCGCTCCAATGGAAAAACCAAAGGAACGACAACACGACGTAAAACGGCCAGTGCTCGCTCTGCTTAAATGAAAGGACAAGATATGCCTTTGCAAGAGTACAACCGCAAAAGAGATTTCAAGAAAACCAGAGAGCCCAAAGGCAAATCCCATAGACAAGCCAAGGATCACCCTTTGATGTTTGTGGTACAAGAGCATCACGCTTCTCATCTGCATTATGATTTCCGTTTGGAATGGGATGGAGTTTTAAAAAGCTGGGCCGTTCCTAAAGGTCCCAGTCTGGATCCGAGCGTAAAAAGACTTGCCGTTGAAGTGGAAGATCATCCGATTTCCTACGGAAGTTTCGAAGGCATCATCCCTGAAAAGCAATATGGTGCGGGCGAAGTGTTCATTTGGGACACCGGCACGTGGCAACCTACTTTTGATGCAGAGGCCGGCTTTAAAAAAGGACATCTGTCTTTTGAATTAAAAGGAAAAAAATTGAAAGGCCATTGGGATTTGATCAAAACAAAAATCCCTGGACGTCAATCGCAATGGCTTCTTATTAAAACAGATGATCGTTATAGCAGCACAAAACCTTTAGTGCCCACTAAGGCAGAAGCTCCTTCGCGAAACTCTTCAGCGGTGACTAAATCAACTAGATCTAAAAAAGCCACTACATCCCCCGGTCCTTCAAAGAAGAAATCTGCAAAGAAAGCGTCACGAAAATCCAACCGTTCCGAAGAAGAGGATAACGTCGACGAGTACGGTGAAAAAATCCATGCGAATCGTTTTAGCAACCGCTTGGCAAAAACGAAATTCATGGCGCCAGAATTAGCTCTACTTGTCGATACACCCCCGTCTGGTGACGACTGGATTCACGAGATGAAGTTCGATGGTTATCGCATTCAGGCCCATATTCATAATCATGATGTGCGTCTGATCACTCGTTCTGGAAAAGACTGGACCTCAGCCTTTCCTATGATCGCAACCGCTCTCAGCAAGCTCACGGTGGATCAAGCCGTTCTTGATGGCGAAATTGTTGTTCTTGATGAAAAAGGTCGTAGTGACTTTCAATTGCTGCAAAATGCGCTGAAAGATTCTAGCGTTAAAAATATGATTTATTATGCTTTCGACCTTCTATCATACTCAGGACAAGACATCCGAGAGTTGCCCTTGGTCGAACGAAAAAAAAGATTGAAAATGATTTTAGCAAAGGCGCCCACCTCCCTTCGTTATAGTGACGAGATTGAAGGCACGCCGAAACAATTGATGAAAATCGCTGATAAGTTCCAATTGGAAGGGATTGTTTCTAAAAATAGAAACAGCCCTTATGTTTCCGGCAGAAACTCTGCCTGGATGAAATCAAAACGCACACAACAACAAGAGTTCGTTATTGGCGGGTACATAGAAGGATCAGGGGCTCGCGCGCAGTTAGGAGCCTTGCTTCTTGGGGTCTATAAAGAAGACAAGCTCACCTTCGTCGGCAAAGTCGGAACAGGCTTCACAGAAAAATCGCTGTCTGACGTATTACAGAAACTGCAGCACATAGAGCAAAAAATCACTCCGTTTGATGAAAAAATCCCGAAGGGAAAAGGCATTCATTGGGTTCAGCCAAGATTAAGTGCAGAGATCGTTTTTGCCGAGTGGACTCAGGATGGTCATTTACGCGTCCCCGTTTTCCATGGACTTCGTGAAGACAAACCGGCGAAACAAATTGTGAGGGAAAAATCCGTGAAATCTTCGATTCACATCACGAACCCCGATAAAATCATCTATCAGAAAGAAAAGATCACTAAGATGGATATTGCTCAATACTATCTTAACGTGGCAGACGAAGTTTTGCCTTACTTGCAAAATCGTCCGTTAAATCTGTTGCGTTGCCCAGAGGGCCCTGGCAAAGGCTGCTTTTTTCAAAAGCATCTTCCGAAGCCCCTACCTCCGGCTCTTGAAGGCGTTTCTATTAAAGAAAAATCTGCTACAAAAACCTATATGACTTTGCATGATTCCGCGGGACTTCAAACATTGGTGCAAATGGGGGCCTTTGAAATTCACTGTTGGAATTCTCAGGCTGACAACTTAGAATATCCCGATCAGTTCATCATGGATTTGGATCCAGGCCCCGATGTTAGTTGGAAACAAGTAGTGGCAGCGGCTTTTGAACTAAAAGAAATTCTAGATCATTTAAAATTAAAAAGCTTCGTTAAAGTCACGGGTGGTAAAGGGGTTCATATTCACGTCCCAGTTAAGCCTCTTTACACTTGGGATCAGATTAAAAATTTCTGCCAGGCTTTGGCTATTGAAATGGAGAATCGCAATCCCGATCTTTACGTTTCAAAAATGACAAAGAGTCTTCGCACCAAAAGAATTTTCATCGACTATCTTCGAAACGGACGTGGTGCGACGGCGGTCACGCCTTACTCATTACGTGCGCGCGACATCAGTGCGGTTGCCATGCCTGTCGAATGGACTCAGTTGAAGAGACTTAAAAGTCCTTCAGAATTCACTCTTCCCAAAGCATTGACCTATTTAAAAAAACGAACGAAAGATCCGTGGCAAGATTATTTACGAACAAAGCAACGCATTGCTGTTCTCGATCAGAGCACGAAATCACGTTCGCGATCCGTTGACGACAAAGAGCTGCATCTCTCTTAAGGAGCATAAGCTTCTGGAGGGATGTCGTAATCAATTCTTTCTGAGCCTGGAATTTTCTCTGCAAGAACATCTATCTTTTCGATTCGCGGAGTCCGCTCAAATAAATCTGGCGCCTTCGCCATCAGACGTTCCGCGACTTTACCGGCTAAATGAGCCTCGCGTCCTTTTTCATTAGGAAAGGCATCGAAGATTCCAAAAGTGCGTGGTCCAAATTTAACGGCAAACCAAACCGTGGTCGCATCTTCGTCATGAACAAGGCTGGCTGCCTGTTTCAAGAACTCCTCAACCTCATTTTCTTTTCCGGGTTTTGCTTCCATCGTAACAAGCAACGCGGGTCCGACCATGGACGCCTCCATGTGTCTCACTAGTAAACCGGAATAAATTGCCGTAGCCAACTGATGCGCTTTGGATCTGCCGATTCTCATGCTGAGACACGACGTGCCTCAAATAAAAACAAACCGAACAAGATCCCAATAAACTTTAATTTTTTTGCAAACACCCCTTCTTAAGTCCTGCAAAGTGCCGATGAGTTCATTGCTCAGATTAGTGGGAGCATCAACAACATAGGAGTGCGTATGTTAAAAAAGACAGCGAAAACAATGATGGCAGCATGTGTTCTTGGAATGCTAGGACTTGCAGGATGTGCAACAACTCCTCCAGAGTCAGATCATCCAGCTTACGAACAAAACGTCAATGGCCGCGTTCCTTCTGCGTACGATGATGAAAAGATCTCTCGTCCGACGAATTATGCGAATCCGCGCCGAGGATCTTTTGTTCAATGAAGATCTAAGATTTAACCGATTTTCTACAAACGCCCGTCATCATGATGGGCGTTTGTTTTTTTGGAAATCGTCTAAAAACAGTCCACTTCCCTGGACGTAGACAGATTCAACGAAACTAGTCCTTTCTTCCTTCTGAAGAAACTCTGGGATTTCAAGCACTTCAAAAAATCTAGAACCACCTCACATGGTCTTTAGGTTGCTTACCTAAGACGACGGGGGTTCTATATGGTTACTACAATCACTCAGTCACACTTGAAAGCATCTTTGCTGACGGCAGCTCTCTCACTTACGATTATTCTGTCAACTGGTTGTTCAAATTCAGGACAATTCCCTATCTCGAGCACCTCTGGAAGCGGCAGCAACAGCGGCCAAAGTGTTGATTCGGGAACTTCCACCGGTGGACCGTCTTCGAGTGGTTCATCAAGCAGTGGATCTTCATCAAGTGGATCCTCATCTTCTGGCTCTGGTTCAAGCGCAAATGCCTACCAGATGACCGCTCTTGCATGGGAATCGTCTTCATCCCCCCAAAGAACTCAATGGTCAGAATATCTTCAAGAAATCATTTCGACAACTTGGAGTGCTTTACTGCCAGGAGCCGATGACATGGACACGTTCTGCCCTAAATATTCGACTCTGAGTAATGACCAACGTGCAAATGTGTGGGCTCAACTTTTCGTTGGCGTCGCAAAATATGAAAGTGCGTGGAGCCCAACAAGTCGTTATCTTGAATCCACAATGGGCACGGACCCTATCACCGGCAAATCTGTTTATTCAGAAGGCCTGTTGCAACTTTCCTATCAAGACATTCAAGTTTATCCATTCTGCCAATTTGACTGGAACGCAGATAGAAATCTAAGTGCTACAGATCCAAACAAAACAATTCTTGATCCCTATAAAAATCTTTATTGTGGCGTTGGTATTATGGCAAAGCAGATTGCACGTTCTGGTTTAATCACGGTGAGCTCAAATGCCTATTGGTCAACACTACGTAAAGGCGGAAGCTATCAACAGATCTCAGGCATTGCCGCCATCGTTAAAAAGCTTCCGTTCTGCAATTAAGCGACTTCCTCGGTCAACTCGTCAAATTCATCTCTAGCGAATGATGTTTTGACGTCGACCAAAAGAACAACTTGATTTTCTAATTTACCAACTCCACGAACAAGGCTCTGCTTGCCGGAAGTCGCCAGATTTGCCGCCTGATCAATCTGGTTTTGATGAAGTTGTATCACCTCTTTCACCGAATCAACAACCATACCGACAAGGCCTGCAGCTGTATCAATAACTATGATGCAGCTCTCTTTTGTAATATTGCGATCGTCCATTCCGAACTTAACCCGCAAATTAACGACCGGAATGATCTTTCCCCGCAAATTCATAACACCTTTTACGGCCTCAGGAGAGTGAGGTACAGGAGTCACCTCACCATATTGATTGATCTCTCTGACATCGCCGATTGGAATTCCGAATAATTCACTTCTTAGTTGAAATGTAAGATATTGTCCTTCCAAGCTCATACTAAAACCCACTTGCATCGTTGATATTTCCACGCTTTTCATCATCAAATGGAATTTTATCAGCACCGGTAACCTTTGCCATGCGAGCCTTCGCGACGAATGGTACAACCTGAGTTGCTGGTCTCGCTTTCGGTGACGCTATAAAGTGTTCGGAAACTTCGGAAGACTGTCCCCCTAAGACCACATGATTCAATTCCTCTGTCATGTTTTGGGTTGCAACAGCTAAATTGCTAATCTCTCCAGCTGTTGCGGCAATCTCTTCTGCCGAAGCTGCGTTAGCTTGGCCCGCTTGATCCAACTGACTCATAGCTTTATTAATCTGCTCGATGCCAGTCGCTTGTTCGTGGCTCGCTGTCGCAATCTCATTGTTCAGATCTGAAACCTTTTTAATCGATTGAACGATATTTGAAAGAGTGGTCCCACTACGATCTGCAATATGACTTCCAGAATCAACTTGCGACACCGACTCTTTAATAAGATTTGAAATATCCTTTGCCGAAGCAGCACTTCGCTGTGCTAAGGAGCGAACCGCTTCCGCTACAACAGCAAATCCTTTTCCCTGCTCTCCAGCCCGAGCAGCCTCAACAGCCGCATTCAAAGCCAGCAAATTTGTTTGAAACGCAATATCATCGATAACCGAAATAATTTCTTCAATCTTTTTAGATGACATGGAAATATCATGCATCGCCTTAATTAAATTTTGAATATCTGTGGCCCCCGTCTCGGCAGCCTGACACGAAGATAATGCTAAAGCCGCGGCCTGCTTGGCATTGTCTGAACCCATTTTTACCATCGAGGTCATTTCTTCCAATGAAGCAACTGTCTCTTCCAAAGATGCCGCAGCTTCTGTTGATGATGACGAAAGTGTGTTTCCAGCTTCATTCAATTGCTCAACGGACGCTGCCACCTCGCGCGCGGCTCCCGCTAATCTTTGCGAGATCGATCCCACACTCGAAGACACTTGTTGCGCCAGCCACAATAGAATTGCGAAAATTGAAATACTTGCCGCTAATGAAGTGCAGACTACAATCAAAGTAACTTGCTTACGTGTCGCTTCACTATCCGCTTTTTGAATTTTTACGTGCTCCCGGTACAGAGTCACAACATCAATCATGAATTGTTGAGCTATATTTCCGTCTGTTGTAAATGAGGCGCCCATCAAATGCTTGGCCTGTTCATTCTTGGCAGATTCGTTCGGCTCGATCAGATCATAAATCTCAACCATAGCCTTGTAGGTAGCTTCAACAGCCGGCTTCCCACTCTTTTGAAGTTCTAATTCTTTCGTCAGGGACGGGGCATTTTGATAATTGTCGTATTGTTTTTTGAAGTCTGAAAGAGCCGTCTTAATCTCTTCAATAGAGGCGTCTCTTTGTTTTGAGGTATTAGATTCATAAAGAACTTGAGTCGCCTTATACCCAAAGCGATTGCGGGCGTTACGCATCCCACCAATACTATCTAATTTTGGAATCAAAACGTCTTGTGATGTTGATATGATTTCAGCATCTTTATTCAAACCATAATCTGCGCTCACATAGAGCACTCCAAACCCGACGATCGGAAGAACTGCTGCGAACAGAAGCTTTCCCTTGATCCCTTTGAACCATGACGACTTTACTTCAGAAACCATTTGCCCCCCTTAAACAAACCAATGTTAAATAACTACGCGAGCTCTTTTCGGAGGCCTTTTTTAAAAATGAACTTTATTTTTGATGACTGCTCTAATTTTCGCTGCAAATTTAAATTTGCAGCACCAATGCGCCGTTAGGTTATAAACAAACGTGATTTATACAATATTCAGCTGTAATCCTTCGAAGCTGTGAAATTATCGCCCAGTCTAGCATTGGCTCCCAGGAAGAATTTGAATGCAGAGAACATTGCGACCTTTTTTTCTTCAGAAATTGCATGACGAATTTAAATATAGAAAATCACTCAATAGATATTTTTCGCTAAGACAGTACGCCACCTTCTTAGATCTAAACTCTGGCACTCTCTCGGCAATCCTGGCTGGGAAAAGATCTCTTCCCACTCACAAAATTGACTCTATCGTTAAAAAATTAAATCTTAAAGGTGAAGAACGAAAGGAATTCCTTCTTAGCCTCAATCAACCCCCGGACGATGACGTACTGGAAATATCATTGGAAAACCACAGTTCGCTTTACAGCAACAAAGAGTACCTCGCCGTACTTTCTCTGTTTCGAAATAAAAAATATAGCGCCAGCAAAAAGACCATTGCGAATAAGACTGGAATCCCCTTAGATAATTTGAATCCGATTATAGATCGTCTAATAAGCGAGCAACTTCTTTGTATTAATGAGGGTGACGTTCACAGCGTAGGAAAAAATATTCATTTCGCTCGAAATAATACATATGTACGACATCCCGCTAAACATCACTCGCACATCATGATTTCGTTAGATGAACGTAAGATAAATTTATTAAAAAGAAAATTGCAAAGATTTTGGAGTGATGTCGAGAAACTTCATCACTCTGAAAATCAGGGACATCTTTATCAGATCACACTATCTATTGCGCCTATGTCCCTGGATAAAACATAAAGAACTTTAATCGTTTCCAGTCACACCCAAATAAGCAGCCTTTACTTCCGGACTATGAAGAAGCGCTGACGCTTTCCCTTCAAGACGGATCGTTCCCTGCTCGAGCACATACGCACGATCCGCCACTTGCAGTGCACGGAATGCCAACTGTTCAACTAACAAGATGCTTGTCTGACGGGTCGCTTTGATTTTCTCGATCACCGTAAACATCTCATCAATAATCACGGGCGCAAGTCCCATTGAAGGCTCATCCAACATCAAGATCTGCGGCTTTAGCATCAGGGCACGACCGATTGCGAGCATCTGTTGCTCTCCACCTGACAGCGTTCCTGCTTGTTGATCTTTTCTTTCCTTAAGGCGCGGGAAGATATTGAAGATTTCTTCTATTGTCTTTTCAATCTCGGCTTTTTTTTCTTTCTTTGTTCGAAGATAAGCACCTAACAACAGGTTGTCATGAACACTTTGCTGTGCGAATACGTGACGAGCCTCTGGGCAATGGGCAAGCCCTAACCCTACGCGCTTGTGTGCAGGAACGTTATTCACGTTCTTACCCTGCACCAAAACCTCACCTTGTCGTGGATTCACAAGGCCCGAGATCGCACGAAGCAAAGAGGTCTTCCCTGCTCCATTCGCGCCGATCATAGCAACCAGTTCGCCTGGCTCCACATGAAGACTGATGCCCTTGAGAGCTTCGATACCGCCGTAATTTACAACGATGCTTTTAACCTCAAGCATGTTCTGATCCTTCCGTTCCAAGGTACGCTTTAATGACCTGAGGATTTTTTTGCACTTCCAATGGTGTCCCACCAGCGATTTTTCTTCCGAAATCAAGGACCGTAATTTCGTCAGAAATCTGCATCATCATTTCCATATGATGTTCAATCAGTAAAACAGCCATGCCCGCTTCTTTTACTTTACGAATGATGGCATTAAACTCTTGAATTTCTTTCGACGTTAATCCTGCCGCAGGTTCATCTAATAATAAAATCTTTGGTTGCAAAGCCAACGCACGGGCAATTTCCAAACGACGAGCTTGACCGTAGGCCAAATTCTTCGCTTTTTCCGTTGCTAGATGATCAAGACCTACAAACTCGAGCCATTTAAACGCTTCCGCCAAATGAGCCTCTTCTTCTCTTTTAACTTTCGGAAGTCCCAATAAGATTGAAACCAAAGAAGAGCGATAGTGCTTATGAAGTCCCACCATCACGTTATCCAAAACGGACAAATCACTGAACAGCTGCAAGTTTTGGAATGTGCGAGCCACACCCATATAGGCGCGCTGATAAGGCTTTACTTTATTGGAAGGCTTTCCAAAAATAAAGACCTGGCCTTGTGTTGGTTGATAAAGACCTGTGATTAAATTCACCGTCGTTGATTTTCCTGAACCGTTGGGTCCCATCAGCCCATGAATACCTCCGGGCTTCAACGACATCTCAAGTTTATTAACTGCGACCAGACCCCCGAAGCGCATTTCAAGAGCCTCTAAACGAAGTGGAATCTCTTTACTGCTTTCGGTAGTATTAAACTTTAACTGCAATCCCTTCGCGTTCTCGCGAAGTTTTGCCAAATCATAATCAGTCTTTAATGCTGGGAACCATTTTTCGAAATAGTTGCGCACAAGCCCGGCAATACCATACGGCAAATAAAAAAGTGCCAACAATAATAAGATACCGAAAACCATCAAGCGCCAGTCTTTAAACCACGTGAAAAGATCTGGTAAGATCACAACTAATGCCATCCCAATGGCATTACCCAGGATCGAGCGCACACCTCCAAAAATCAGGGCCATCAACGCAAGAATCGAGAAATCCAAGGTGAACGTGTCAGGAGCTACATAATTATCCAAGTGAGTGAATAATGCCCCTGCAAGACCAGCAATGGCAGCTGATAAAACGAAAGCCGAAATTTTAAACCGAGTCTTTGAAATACCACAGCTTTCAGCGGCAATACTTGAATATTTAATCGCCTCAAAAGCACGACCCCAAAAACTTTTTGAAAGATTGCTTTTGAAATACATCACAAGAAGCAAACAAGGATACACAACCCATATAAAGTTATTTCCGTCCAATGACAGACTTCCAATATGAAGCGGAGACATTTGAATGCCCTTCGTTCCATTTGTCAGGGCCTCTTGCTCGTTGATGATTGTATGAATAATACTACCATAGGCGATGGTGGTTACTGCGAGATACGGCCCCGAAGCTTTCAATGATGGGAATCCCAAGAGAAACCCGAACAGTGCCGTTACTATAACCGCAGCGGCCATAGATGCCAAGAAGGGCCACTCATAGAAAACTTGAATTGTACTGCCAGCATTGGCCGCCGCCGTTGAATTCAAAATGGCCATGGTGTATGCACCCACGGCAAACAATCCAGCATGACCAATAGAGATGTCGCCGATATATCCAGTAACCAAATCCAGTGATGCTACAAGAATCGTATAAATAATAATACGCCCTAGAATACCATGAACGTAGTATTCATTTTGAACAACAAAAGGCAAAAGCAAGGGAAGAAGATAAAGAAGGTAAACGATCCATTTCCAGGATTTTGATTTCATAATTCGTCCTATACCTTCTTAATTGTCTTCTTACCAAAGAGACCACTTGGCTTAATCAAAATCACAAGAATTAAAATGATAAAGCCAGGCAGCTCCTTATAACCGGAAGAAATATATCTTGCGGTCACAAACTCAGAGACACCCAAAATCAAACCACCGACGATCAATCCAAAACCGGATTCGAGACCACCGATAATCGCAACCACATAGGCCTTTGTTCCTAAAGATGTTCCCATCGTTGCCGACACAAACGTCCACGGGGCCACAAGCAAACCACCGACTGTTGCGATACAAGCGCTTAGCATAAATGACACTTTCACAACCTGCTGTTGAGGAATCCCCATCAACATCGCGGTTTCCTTATCTTCACTGACTGCTTGAATAGCTTTTCCGTAAATTGTTTTTCTTTTGAAAAGTTCAACACCGAATACCATCAGTGTCGCCACAACAACCGCAAGAATTTCTTGCGGATAAATACCTGCACCAAAGATTCGCAAAGGCTCATCTCCGAGAGGAGATGGGAATCGGTAATCGCCTGTAGACCAAATTTGTTCCACTGCATTCTTGATAATGATACCCATCGCCAGAGTGGCAAGAACCCAGGTGTACTCAGATTTCAATTTTAACGAGGGTTCTACCGCAAATTTGTGAACCACCCAACCTGCGATCACGCCGGCTACAAGAACGCCCACCACCGGAAGAACATAAGGATAACCTAAAAGTTGTCCCGTCGCGCGATCGACGTAAAGAGAGAAACCAACAACACCGCCTAACATCAGGACATTACCAAGAGAGAAGTTGATGGTTTTCGAAGTCGAGAAAGTCAGGTTGTAACCAAATGCGATCAGGGCGTAAATAACACCCTGAACGCAACCAGACACTAGGATCTGTAAGATTTCAGTCATCTTTACTTCTTATCTGTTGTCGCTTGAATAACAATACCGTCTTTAACCTGGCCAAGCATCACGTTGTTCTCTTTAACGGCCTCGTGATCGGTTGTAGAGAATGGTTTCGTGTAGGTTCCAGTGACACCCTCATAAGGAGCATTCAAGTTCTCTAAAGCATCTTTGATCTTTTTGCCATCAGTAGAGTTCGCTTGAACGATCGCATTTTTTAGCAAGTACATAGAATCATACCCTTGGGCGGCAGAAACTGCAGATGCAATAGGTGATTCTTTGAATTTCGCTTTGTAATCTTCCACGAATTTCTTTTGCTTTGGAGTCGTTGCCGCGGCTTCAATAAATGTTTGAGGCATTTTAGTGCCGTTGCCATTTTTACCCGCATTTGTGATGTAGTTCGACATCGCCAGAGTCCAAGAGCCGATCATCTCTGGAGTCCATCCGATACGAGACATCGAATTAGAAATTGCCGCCAACTCTGGTCCAATTCCGTAAACCAAAAGAACATCAGCACCAGCCGCTTTTGCTTCTTGCAATTGGGCGCTCATATCAGTGTCTTTAATTTTGAATTTGCCGACATAAACAGGCTTCACATTCAAGCCCTTCAAAACTGCTTCCATTTTTTCGCGGCCATTTTGTCCGTAGTTTGTATCATCGCAAAGAAGAGCCGGTTTTTTGTAACCACGTTTAATGGCTTCGCTCACGATAACTTTCGATTGGATGTCATCATTTGCGGCAATACGGAAAACATAGTTTTCAGGATAGGTCTTGAAAAGCTCGTTCACTTTCGCACCAGCACTTACGTTGATGATCATCGGAACTTTCTTTTGATTTGGATATTGAGTGGAAGCATCCGCAACCCCCGTATTGATTGGACCCAATACAGCGACAACGTTTTCTTTGTCCAAGAACTCTTGCATGATTTGCCCGCCACGCTCGTTCTTGGCCTCATCATCACGGTCAACCATCACAACTTTTTTCCCAAGGATACCGCCTGAAGCGTTGATTTCATCAATGGCAATTTGAACACCGTTACGCATGGACACACCCATTGGAGCCGAACCGCCAGTGAACGGACCAAATACGCCCACTTTGATTGTGTCTTCAGATTTTTTCGTACAGCCAATAACAGATGCGGCCACCAAAGCCGACAGCATCAAACCAAGTTTCATAGTAGAGCCTCCAAGATTGCAATGGTATGAGTTGCAAATTTTCTATATATGAAAAGTGTTTGTGCAGCTCCGACTAAAGTCAAGACTCGATATTGCTTCGCTCAGTCAAATTTTATTCCCCTTATCATTCGACAAATTAAGAAGTCGCAATCAGTTGTCCTCACTCTTTAGAAAGGTCTCAACTTCTGGTATTTATTCTTCTCGATTGAGGAGTGCCTTGTGTTTAAACTTTATACAGTTTTCGCTCTGACAATGATGTTGCCTTTGTTCGCATCGGCAAAACCCACTTTCGCAAATCTTGCAGGCGTTTATCAAATCAAGTCTTGTGAAAATGCTGGAACTTCAAGCCAAGACAATATCTGCCAGTTCGATACAATGGTTGTGAAACCTTCCGAATACTCAACAGCCATTTACTTCTACAAATCTGACGATGGAGCTGGTCCATATCGTTCCCTAGGATTTCCAACGACTGAGGATCTTACCCCTGGCGAATCATACAAAGAGCAAGACACGACATCAGCGTCTTATCTGACACTAAGTCGCGACTACCGTGAAGCGACGTCTTTGTACCAAAATGCTGATGGAACTTTTCATCTTTCAATGTATCGCTCGAGCATTGTCTTCAAAACAAATGATCTTTTCGAGATGACTCTTGTGAAAGTTTCGAATTCAACACCAGAAATTCCAACAATCCCAGGCGGTGGCGACGCGGACTAAAGCGTCGTCTTAAATCTTCGCCAACTGATGAAGATCGCGATGACAGCCATCGCAAGCAAAATCAAAGTATCGAAGAGCAGCAGACGCATATCTCCACCCTTCAAAGTTATGTTGCGCAAAATCTCGATGAAGTATGTCAGCGGATTCAAATAAGAGAACACTCGAAGACCCCAAGGCATATTTTCAATGGGAAAAACTAATCCCGAAAGCAACATTGCGGGAAATAAAAAAATAAAGCCTCCCATCATTGCCTGCTGTTGATTGCGCGCCAAAGTTGAAATCATCGTTCCAATTCCGACGGTGCACATCACAAAAACCAACGACGAGATAAAAAACCACGCGATGCTGCCACGGAGAGGCAAATCAAAAATGAAAATAGCAACTCCCATAATCAAGGGGATATTGCTCATTCCCAAAAGTACATAGGGAATTGTTTTTCCCAATAAAACTTCTTCGGGCAGAATCGGAGCCGAAATTAAAGTTTCAAATGTCCCGACCTCCTTCTCTTTTGTAATCGACATGCTTGTTAATAAGATCGTGATCAAACACACAAGCATACTCATCACGCCGGGAATTAAAAAAAATTCTGAACGAAGAGCCGGGTTATACAAAACACGCAAATCAAGACTGATTGGAGAATGGGTCGACACCTGCGACTGCGTTACCAGCATAAAATAGCGCTCAATGCTTTGTCCACGAGTCACATTGATAGCATTCACCAATAGCTGAAGCTGACCTTCGTTTCTACCCAAGGCCTTATCCAATCCTCCCGGTGGCGCTACCATCACCGCATCAGCTTCATCTTTTTGTACTTGCTCAAAGGGATCATTCGTCGAAACTTTCGCTGAAATAAACCATCCCGAAGCCAGGCATTCGCGATAAATCGTTTGAAGCATACTGTCACTAGGGCTGCCGACAACACTCAAGCGAATATTCCGAGCCTCTGTAGAGAGCGCCAATCCAAAGATCGAAAGTTGCACACAAGGCGCAAGAAACAACAGCAGTCGCATCCGTGGATCACGTAACGTCTGAAGAAATTCTTTTCGAATAAATCCCAAAAGAGTCCTCATGGTTCGACGTCCTTTTTAAATTTGCGTGTCGCCAAAGTAATCATCACCGCCAAAATCAAGCACATGACTAAAAATGAAGGTAAGACGTCAAAAAAATTCGCTCCCTGTAAAAAGATTCTGCGACTGATAAGAATAAACCACCGTGCCGGCAAAACCATGGTCAGGTAATAAAAAAAATCCGGCATGTGCTCTACTGGAAAAATAAATCCAGATAACAGCAGAGTGGGAAGCAAGCCTGTCAACATTGCAAACTGCATACTGAGCTGTTGTTTCCGGGTCAGAACAGATATCAAAAGGCCCTGAGCTAAATAG
The DNA here is from genome assembly GCF_036384735.1 of Bdellovibrio sp. Classification (GTDB taxonomy): domain Bacteria; phylum Bdellovibrionota; class Bdellovibrionia; order Bdellovibrionales; family Bdellovibrionaceae; genus Bdellovibrio. The sequence goes on from NZ_DASVLT010000008.1 coordinate 21,796, forward strand.
GTCAGCAAAAACACCAAACACGACAGCAAGTAAATTAAGAAACTTCCTTTAAAGGGAACTCCAAATACAACTTGTGACATCATAAATACAAAAACAATAGCCAGAAGTCCCATCACCCAATAGGGCATTAGCTTTCCTAAAATAATTTCTATGGGTTTAATGGGGGTCCCTAAAAGCAACTCCATCGATCCATTTTCCCATTCACGTGCGACCGTCAACGATGTCAGCAAAATCGACAGAACTGCAATTACGACTGCCGTCAGACCGGGCACTACAAACCATCGACTGTTCAACTCAGGATTATAAAGAAAGCGCGTCACGACATGGATGGGATGTTTCAGATTGTGCGCCTCAAATTGATTTTGAACAGCACTCAGTTGCAGTCCACTCAAATATCCAAGAATCGAACCGGCAGAGGAATTGTCGGTTCCATCAACAAGAACTTGCACCGAGCTTTGTCCAAAAAATGTTAAATCTCGCGCATAAGTTGGCGGAATCACCAACGCCGCATGAACACTGCCCTCATCAAGCATCTGCACCCCTTGACTGGGACTGAGGACATACCGAGGTTTGAAATAATCAGAGCTGACAAAGGTGCGAATCAACGTTCGCGAATCCGGTGACTTGTTCCCATCAAAAATCGCAATGGGAATTCGATCAAGATTGAACTCAATAGCCAAGCCAAAGAATAAGACCATAACCACTGGCATACCAAGAGCTAGTGCCAGCGTGAAGGGATCCCTCACAATATGATATACCTCCTTTTTTGCGATAGCCAAAATGGAAGAGTCAATCATGCTTCGTGCCTTCCACGATGTTAATAAAAACATCCTCTAAGTGAACGTCCTTGGGTTTTTTATTTGGAAAGCTGTCCATTTTTAAATTATCGACAGCATCTAAAGCGATGAGCTCCCCATCACGCATCAGGGCTATACGACCGCACTGCTCGGCTTCATCCATGTAGTGTGTCGTTACAAAAACTGTTTTTCTTGCGTCAGCCAGCTGTCTGATCAATTCCCAAAAGCGTTGGCGAAAAGCAGGACTGACACCGGCTGTGGGCTCATCTAAAAAAACAATTTCCGGATCATGAAGTAAAGAGGCTATTAGACTTACCTGCTGCTTAATACCTCCGGGCAGATCTCGAACCAAGCTGTCCGTTGATTGAGCGAAATGAATGAAATCAAGCAGACGTTTTTTCTGTTCTTTAAAAAACCCATCGTCCAGTTTGCGAAGTGAGGCTGCAAATGAAAGATTCTCAGCTACAGTCATATCATCATAGAGAGTAAATTTTTGTGACATGTAGCCGACCTTCTTTTTCACTGCAAAGGGATCGCTTTCAACATTCACTCCGCCAACGACCGCTTGACCTTCCGAGGGAATCAGAAGACCGCATAAGACACGAATTGTCGTGGTTTTGCCAGCTCCGTTCGCACCTAGAAATCCAAAAATCTCTCCCTCTTCGACGGTAAAGGAAATATTTTTTACCGCATAGAAGTCCCCATATTTAACTGAAAGATTTTCTATGGCCACTGAGGTCATGACTTCACCTGGGCCAGGGAAGAATCATAGCGCAAAAAAACTTCATCAAAGGTTTTGCAATGTTGCTCTTTTAAAATTGCAAGAGGCGGTCCCTCTAAAAGAGTTTGTCCATCGAATAATAAATGCACTTGTTCGCACTTTAGGGCCTCGTCCATGTAGGAGGTTGTTACCAAGATCGTAACCTGCTCGTCTTTCAGACGATGAAGAAGCTCCCAGAAATCACGGCGACTGAGGGGATCGACTCCATTCGTCGGTTCATCCAGCAACATCAGCTTAGGCTCGGCCAGAAGTGCGCAGATCAAGCCCAATTTTTTATACATACCACCCGAAAGTTCTGAAGCGAGACGGTCTGTAAAATCCCCCAGACGAGTGATCTGCAAAAGTTTTTCACGGCGCTCTTTGTATTCTTTCTCTGAGAGGTGATACAAGGTTTTAAAAAATTCAAGATGTTCATGAATGCTGAGCTCGCCGTAAAGGCTTTGTGTTTGCGGCATATATGCAAACTGACTGCGCACATCCGAGAATTGCTTTTCCTCGTCGTTGATAAAATACCGAATCGAGCCCTGATCCGCCGTTAGAAGTCCCATGATATGACGAAGCAACGTGGTTTTACCCGCTCCCTCAGGACCGATAATTCCGTGAAGTCCTTCTGCGGGAAAGGCCATGGAAAGGCCTCTCAACGCTGGGACCTTCTTCATTTTCTTATGAAGATTTTCCACTTTAACAGCAATGCCGGGCATGACTCACCCCTCATCTTTCCATTCGAGGGTCATTCCAGGTTTTAAAATCCCATCGGGGTTGGCAAAGCGAACCTTCACCCCATACACTAAGCGCGTTCTTTCGTCTCGGGTTTGTACATTTTTTGGAGTGAATTCTGATTCAGGATTTATAAATTCAATCACGCCATCGAATTTTTTATTATCCATTTCGTGAAGCAAAGCCTGAACTTTTTGACCGATTTTAAGTCGTCCAATCCGATCATGGGGTAAGTAAAACCACGCATAGACAGAATCCAAATCACCGATAGTGAAAAGCTTCTGCCCTGGATTTACCATCTCGCCCACTTCAAAATATTTTGTCAGGATTGTTCCCTTTAATGGCGAAAAGACATCGCACCAGCCGATCTTCACCTGGAGATCATCTTTCTTGTTGCGCATTTGATCGTAGGATTCTTCCGAGATATTTCCAGATCTATAAAGAGATTTAGCACGCTTGTAATTCAGTTGGGCCAAGTCATTAGCAACTTTGACATCCTCACAAGACAACTTGATGAGCTGTTGACCTTTTTGCACGAGATTGCCTTCATCCACCGGCATTTCTTCAATAACAGATGGAATCCGGGCGGGCACGTCGACCTTAGTGACCTCCACCGTACCTGCAAAATAAAAATCACTGCGAAAAAAGAAGATCTTTACCAGAAAGGCTAAGACAAGAAGACCCAGAACCACAACTAAGGGAAGAATCTTTTTCTTGGACATGGATTAAGTTTACTGATGTGCACGACTCTTAAAAACAAAAAAGCCAGTGTCTTCCAACACTGGCTTCCGCAGACGCGGGCAGAGCGCGAAGCCTGCCCGGGCCGATCGCTAAAGCAACTCCAATTAGTTTTTCGGAGGCGCGAACCAGCAAAGTGGGCGATAGCCAACAGTGTCGCGTGGTGTGTAGCAAGAACCCGCTTTGTAGTCTGTGTCACTTGGAGCTTCAGACTCACCTACGTGGCACAAAGAACTTTGGAAGTATGTATCCAAACGGCATTGTGTCGCAGGGTGCGCGTCGTTTGTACGACGAACAACCGATTTATCTGGAGTGTTGTATTTTGCAGGTGCAGAATCACCACTCAAGTCCATGAACAAGTTTGCAACTTGCTGACCAGCTTCAGAAATTCTCAAGCAGATCAATTGATCTTGTTGATTTGAGTATTGAGCTGCACAAGCTGCTTTCGCAGTTGGGTCAATATCCAAAGTCGCAACAATAGATGCGTTGTCATCTTGTGCGAAGTAACGACGAAGACATTTTCCAGTTGCGTAGTAGTCTGCGCCACCTTCATTTGTTGCCCACGCACCGCCGTACCAGCTGTTCACCTTTGGAGCCCCACCGTTGTGGTGACCCAATTCATGGCAGGCAACCAAGGCCATACCCTCGATACCGATAGCCTTATGACGAGCTAGACCGCCGTACATATTCAAAACGCGAGTGTTGCCATCTCTTTGAGCAGAGGCATTCACTGTACCGTCATCCCAAAGGCGGTTAATTTGGAATTTATCTCCCGCTCTTTCGATATCCGCAGTGTACAATTGCTCCATGCGGTCCATCACTTGATTGAATTGAGCTTCAGTGATGCCACCTGTTTGGTACAATCCAACTGGGATGTACATGCTATTTTCTGGTACGAAACCTTCGCAAAGTGTCTTTACTTGCGCGGACTTATAAGTGAAACCCAGCGTCGCAACCAATGCTACACCGGCCAATGAACGAATCATCAGTGATTTTGTCATGACTACTCCCCTCCTTGAGTCTAGACGTTGAGCAAAATCGGACCACACCATGCGTACATTTACAAATAGAAATGTGAGTGCCTGCCGCATTGCAAGGTCACTTTCTTACATTTACCGAATTTTGATTGAGATTTAGCAAAGAAGTTGCCGAATCGCTAAAGGTAGGATGCCAAACTACCGATGTTAAAGAATCTTGTTTATTTTTGAAAGGACCGTCTCAAATGAGTACTATTAAGTTGTGGACCCATGGATTAAGGGGAAAACTTCTTGTCTCAGCATTTTTGCCTGTGTTTGCGTTCATTGCGATCGCATTTATTGCAGAGACAAATCTCAACAAAATCGGCGATCAGCTTGATAGCGCCTATTCGGATATTTTGCCGAATGTAAATGCCCTCGGCCAAATGGGCATGCAGCGTGCGCGCATTGGATATTTCGTGTGGGCTGCGATCAGCCTTCATGATGAGCCAAAAGGTCGCGCGATGTTCATCGAAAAAACAGAGTCTGCCTATGCCGACTACAAAAAAGGTCAAGACTTCTATGAGTCTCAGTCTTTCGCTCCTGGGGAAGCTGAAATCTATGAAAAAGTAAAAGTTAATAAAGCCGAATTCTATAGACTGACTGATCTACTTATTGCCGATCTTAAAAAGAATACGCCGGAAGCGGATGCAGAAATCAAAGGCCTAATGAATGGCGGTCGCTGGCATGTTCTAGCAACAGACGTGCAAAAGATGATGGAAGATAATATCAAACTTTATGGCGACATCGGCAAAAAGAACACTCTTAAAGCTAAGGAAGATCGCAAAGCGGCGAACAACTGGATCATCGGTATTTCCGCATTTTGCTGTGTGGGCCTTTTTGGAGTCTTGATGTTTATTGCCTACAGAGTCAGCAATTCCATCGGTGCTGTCGCGTCTCAATTAAATGAAGCTGGAACCCAAGTTTCGACTGCGATTGCGCAGCTTTCAACCGCCGGCCAAATGCTCTCTCAAGCTTCAACAGCCTCAGCTGGTTCACTGCAAGAAACCGTGGCCTCTTTAGAAGAAATGTCTTCTATGGTCAAGATGAACTCCAGCAATGCGGGCCAAGCTGCCAGTCTATCTATTTCTTCCCGTGATGCAGCCGAAGAAGGTCAACGCGAGATTCATTCTTTGATCGAATCAATGCATGACATCTCGAAATCTTCGAAGAAAATTGAAGAGATCATCAGCGTCATTGATGACATCGCTTTCCAAACAAATTTGTTAGCTCTTAATGCCTCTGTAGAAGCGGCTCGCGCGGGAGAACAAGGCAAAGGCTTCGCGGTCGTTGCTGAAGCTGTACGCACATTGGCGCAACGCTCTGCTGTGGCTGCAAAAGACATCGCTTCATTGATCAAAGAAAGCGTTGATCAAGTTGAAAAAGGAAGCACTGTTGCAGATCGATCAGGCGAAGTTTTGAACAATATCGTGAACTCTGTAAAGAAAGTTTCTGACTTGAATAGCGAAATTTCTGCGGCAAGTTCCGAACAAACGACGGGCATTCAGCAAATCAGCAAGGCGATGAATCAGTTGGATGAAAGCACGCAGTCCAATGCGGCTTCTTCCGAGGAAATTGCTGCCTCTTCCGAAGAGATTTCCGCCCAAGCCATGCAGATGAGAAAGCTCACTATGGAACTCAATCAAGTGATCTTTGGCGCTGCCATGAATTCACAATCCGAGGATCTCTTGAAAGTCTCTGAACCAGCCTCAAGCGTTGCTCCAAAACCTTCTGCGAAGGTGGTTCCTTTTAAACGCTCTCCGTCGGTGGCAAAGGCCCCTTCATCCGTTGGAAAAAAACCACAACCGAGTGCTGCGGTGATTCCTTTTGACGATGATGAGGATCGTAAAGTTGGGACAACGGACGGCTTTTAATCCGTTGCCCACCCCAAGGGCTTGTACTAGGATGGAGGCATGAAAATTCCATTTAACGTGCCTCCACATAGCTCTAACGAAGAAAAATATATTTCTCAGGCCATCGCCAATAAAAAACTCAGCGGCGAGGGAATGTTCAATAAGAAATGTGAAGAGTGGTTTAAGAATCATCTGCATTGCCAAATGGCCGTGATCACTCCTTCTTGCACATCGGCTCTTGAAATGGCCATGGTTCTTGCCGAGATCGGCCCCGATGACGAAGTCATCCTTCCCTCTTTCACTTTTACATCGACTGCAAACGTTGTTGCTCTTTATGGAGCAAAGCCTGTTTTCGTCGATGTTGATCCGCACACAATGAACATTGACGTGGACGCCATGGAAAAAGCCATCACTTCGAAAACAAAGGTTGTGATACCTGTTCACTACGCTGGTGTTGGTTGCGAAATGGATAAGATCATGGCTTTGTCTGATAAACACGGTTTCATCGTGGTTGCCGATGCAGCTCAAGCGATATTCGCTTCGTATAAAAATAAACCTCTGGGTTCTTGGGGGCACATGGCAGCCTACAGCTTCCATGAGACGAAAAATATTGTTTGTGGCGAAGGTGGCGCTTTGATTATCAATGATCCACGTTTCGTGGCTCGTGCCGAAATCGTTCGTGACAAAGGGACAAACCGTCAGCAATTCCTTAACGGTCAAGTGGATAAATACACCTGGCAAGATAAAGGCTCTTCTTATTTGCAATCAGAGCTTGCAACAGCCTTTTTGTTTGCACAGCTTGAAGAAGGCCCCCAAATCACCACTCGCCGTTTGATGCATTGGAATCAGTACAATGCGGGCTTTGCAGACCTTGAACACGCTGGCAAATTAAAGCGCATGGAAGTTCCTGCGGATTGCCAAACAAACGGCCACATTTACTATGTTCTTTTGAACTCTGCCGAAGAACGTGCGGCTCTTTGGAGTTTCCTGAAAGAAGCAGGCATTCAGTCCACAACTCACTATGTCCCCCTTCACTCGGCCCCGGCAGGAATTCGTTTCGGTCGCGTGGCTGGTGGAATGACAATCACTGACGATTTGGCCAACCGTCTTTTGCGCATGCCGATGTACGCGGATTTGACTGCTGACGAAATTGACTATGTTCTAGAAAAAGTCACAGAATTCTTTGCGAGGAAATCATGAAAGGGATCATTCTAGCTGGCGGAGCAGGCTCGCGCCTTTACCCAATGACCCGAGTCATGACCAAGCAATTGCAATCGGTCTACGACAAGCCCATGATTTACTACCCACTTAGCATCCTGATGCTTGGTGGAATCAAAGATATTCTTTTGATTACAACTCCAGACGATCAAGTACTTTTCAAAAAGCTCTTGGGTGATGGTTCTCAGTTTGGCGTAAAGCTGAGCTACGTGATTCAAGAAAAACCAAATGGCCTTCCTGAGGCTTTCGTTTTAGGCGAAAAGTTTATTGGTAACGACGACGTCTGCTTGATCTTAGGCGATAATCTTTTCTATGGAGATCTCGACTTCTTCCGCCTCGCCATCAAGGAACAAGCCGAGCAGAAAAACGGTCTCAGCGGTCGTGTCTTCGCTTACTATGTTGCCGATCCAACAGCTTATGGTGTTGTTGAATTCGACAAACAAACCAAAAAAGTAAAATCCATTGAAGAAAAACCCAAACAACCCAAATCAAACTACGCGGTTCCGGGACTTTATCTTTTCGATAAAACAGTTTCTGCTCGTGCGAAATCTTTAAAGCCTTCGCCTCGGGGTGAGACTGAGATTGTTGATTTGATATTGTCTTACCATAACGAAGGCAAATTGGGTGTCGAGATGATGTACCGTGGCCTGGCATGGCTTGATACGGGAACTCCTCGCTCACTTCTGGATGCAGCTTCTTTTATCGGCGCCATTGAAGAGCGCCAAGGTTTGAAAGTGGCCTGCCTTGAAGAAATCGCTTATCGCATGAAGTTCATCACCTTGGATCAATTGCAAAAGATCACAAACGAACTTCCAAAATGTTCATACCGCTCTTACCTAGAAAAAATTATTTCTGAGGAATTATGAAATCGACTGTTCTTTTAACTGGCTGTGCCGGCTTTATTGGGTCCAACTTTGTAAAAACCATCGCTTGCCGCAGCGACATCAAGACTCAATATGACTTTGTGATCTTGGACGCCTTAACATACGCAGGCCGATTGCCAAATATTCAAAAGGAATTAGACAGCAACAAACATCTTTCTTTCGTTCATGCGGATATTCGCGATACTCAAAAGATGCATGATCTTTTCAAAAAGCATCACTTTGCGGGCGTGATGAATTTCGCGGCGGAATCCCACGTAGACCGCTCGATTGAAAGCCCGAACATCTTCGTTGAAACGAATGTCCTTGGAACTTTGAATCTTCTAAAAGAAAGTTTGGCCCTGTTTGAGAAAAATCCAAACTTCCGTTACCTGCAAGTCAGCACTGACGAAGTGTATGGCACTTTGCAAATGAAAGATCCTGCTTTCACAGAAGAGACACCGATCGCACCGAACAGCCCCTACTCGGCTTCTAAAGCCAGCGCGGATTTAATGGTTCGCGCATTCTTTGAAACATACAAGCTTCCAACAATCATCACTCGTTGCTCGAATAACTACGGTCCTTTACAAGTGGAAGAAAAATTCATTCCATTGATGATCAAACGTGCTTTAGCGAATGAGAAACTTCCAATCTATGGCACAGGCATGAACATCCGCGATTGGATCTATGTTGATGATCACAATGAAGGTGTTTGGAAAGCCTTCACTCACGGTAAGGCTGGCGAAGTTTACAACTTCGGCGGAAACTCTGAACGCCAAAACTTGGATGTAGCAAAAATGATTTTGAAACATCTAGGAAAGTCGGAAGAACTTTTAAGCTTCGTTCAAGATCGCAAAGGTCATGACTTCCGCTATGCAATCAACTACAGCAAAGCGGAAAAAGAATTGAACTGGAAACCAACGGTTAAATTTGAAGAGGAAGGCCTTCTTCGCACGATCCAATACTATAAGGATCTATGGGCGAAATAACGGTTCTTCACTGCATTCACTCCCTCTCATGGGGCGGTCTTGAGATTTATACTTGCGAGTTGATTCAAAAACTTGCCAGCACAGGAATCAATCAAAAGGTTCTGTGTTCTGCTCATGGCCGTGTCGCAGAGGAACTCAAAAAGGCAGGAGTCGAAATCCTGCCTTTCCCGGAAGAGAAGCTTTCAAAACTTGCCACGGCTCGACTGATCCGCAAGACCGTAAAAGAGCACAAGATCACCCTTCTTCATTCTCACACTCGCCTTGATATGTGGGCTTGCGCTTTGGCTTTATGGAACAACAAGAAAGTAAAACACATTTACAATCTTTATATGAACGCGACACCAAAGCGTGACTTCGTTCATAAGTGGCTCTTTTCAAAAGTAGATGCATTGTGCAGTTCCTCAGAGACAATCTTAAGTGATGTGCGCAAAAACTTTCCCATCGACCCTAAGAAGTTGCATTTGATTCGCTACGGAAGAAATGTTGAACAGTTTCATCCCTATCCGAAAGAGCGTGAGGGCTTGCGCGAGCTTTACCAAGTACAACCTCATCAAATCGTAATCGGCACCCTTTGTCGTATTGATCCAGGGAAAGGCGTTAAAGAGTTAGTTCAGGCTTTAGAAGGTCTTGATGACCAAGAACTCGCCAAAGTTCAACTGTGGATTATTGGCGACCCAACGATCGCAGGAAAAGACGCCGCCGGAAAGCCAATCTATGCAGAGCCGTCTCGCATCCTTTTAGAATGGATCGAACAACAAAAACAAAATCCTCGTTACAAGAACCATCTTGTGCGCATTCCTTTTCAGCGAGAATATATCCCGTACATTGATGCTCTTGATGTATTTGCATTGGCCTCCTACAATGAGACTTATTCACTGAGTGTTCTTGATGCCATGATGATGGCAAAACCCGTGATCGGCACAAATGCTGGTGGCACTCCAGAACAAGTTGGCAAAAACCTACGTGGCGTCTTGGCGGAACCAGGCTCTGCGGCCTCTCTTACGGAAGCCATCCGTTTTTATTTGCGCCAACCGGGGGCAATTAAAACTCAAGGCCTTGAAGCCTCTCATTGGTCCCGTCGCAATCATGAGTGGAAAGACACTCTGGCGAAATTTCTGGATCTTTACGCCAACGTCTTAAAATAAAAAAGCTCAAGGAACAAACCTTGAGCTTTTGGCTTTCTAAAAAAATGACTCAATTAATCCAGAATAAGTTCTGAATATTTCTCTTTATGATCTTGCAGATATTTAGGGAAATTTTGGTCAATTTGTACGAATTCAGAATCCAACTCTTGTCCGTAAAGACTCCCGCCCTTACGGATGATTTCTTCAATACGTTTTGAATCTTTGAAATCTTGAATATTGTGTTCCGTATGAGCATAAGCTTCGATTTTTTCGATCACTTTTTTCACACCACCCAAATAACTGAAATGCCAGCCACCTTCAGGGATGATTGTGACGTTCTTTGAGTTTTTGCGCTGGCCACGGATCAAGCGGGCTTTTTGCACCGTCTTCAGATCTTTATATGGAAGCATCACTGTTCCCTGCCAAGGCATATAACCATTGTATGCTTCGATAGGTTCCGGGTATTTTTTGATAAAGCAGTTCAGGTAATAATAATAAAGTCTTTGCTGGAAAACCTTTACGCCGGGAGTTCCCGCATACTTAGTCACTAATTCAGGACGTGGGATTTCATCCACATCGGAAATAATAATTGTATCGTCAGGCTTCGCATTTCTGAGGCCTTGACGAATCTGTTCTTTTTGATGGTCGTCATAGTCCCAAGTCGTGGGAACACGGAACTTGGAAAAAAACGTAGGATATTTATCAACTACGATGTGCTCGATCTTATGTAAGAACGGTTTGAAGCGCTCCTTGTTTTGCTCGAAAAATAGAGGCTTTTCCGTTTTCTGAAACGTGCGCGTGGCCTCGACCAATACAAAACGGTCAACGACGGAATCCAAAGTGTTGAGTCGAATCTCTAGAAGATCCAGCTCATTAAAGAATGCAAAACAGTCGTAGATCATGCTATCCTCGTTCTTGTATGACTATGCCTTACAAGAAAATTCTTGTCATCAAAACTCGCGCCATCGGTGATACGGTCATTTGGACCTCAGCCTTAGCAAAACTTCGCAAGGCTTACCCCGATGCCGAGATTCATGCCCTGACGTACAGCATGAATAGGGATATTCTTTTGCACAGTCAATTTATCAATCAATTACATCTTGTTGATCACAAGTCAAAATGGGCTTTTGTTAAAAAATTGGCCGAACTCCGTAAAGAGAAATTCGATCTTTTGCTGGGGTTTCATGTATCAGGAACTTTATGTAAATTCGCGTGGTTGGTCGGGGCTCCGGAAGTGGTTCTCCACCACCACAGCATGCATAAAACCCCATGGCTTTCCACGAAAGAGGTCGCCATGCCTGGGAACCTTGAGGATGCCATCACTCGGGATTATCGAGTTTTGGAAGCCATTGGGATTCCTCAAGAACCCCACGAACTAACAAAGATTGATTTATTGCCTGAAGAAGTGGCATTTGCACAAAAACTCACCCATGAGAAAATCATGGAGGCTGGCGGCAATCCGGAAAAAAAGAGATTTATCTTTCTGCCGGGAGCCTCTTACTCGCTTAAAATTTATCCTAAGGATTTGTGGACTCAGGTTGTTAAGAAAATTCGCGATGAGGGTGAGTATCAACCCTTGGTTCTTTGTGACGCAAAACTTTCTAAAGAATGGCACCTCCCCGAGCTTTGTAAAGAGCTGGGTGTTCCTTTGATCGACAATGTCACTTTGCGCCAGTTTATCTCGCTGATCTCAACAGGCTCGGTGACACTATCAAACGATTCAAGCCCCGGTCATATTTCAGTAGCTTTGGGTGTCCGCACTCACTTCTTATTTGGCCCAGCTTGTATTGGAGATTGGTTTTGCTACGACAGAAGACTTCACACATATCACCGCGTGGACGTACCTTGCCGTATCGAAGGCCCTAGAGACCGCGAGCAGTTTCAGTTCTGCACGGTCACCTCGTGCAGCCATCACAGCTGCATGAGAAAGATCGATCTTTTACAAATTAAACACTGGTAGATTTAAGCAACACCTAGAGCACGAAGACCTTGAACCGCCGCCACCGCTAAGACGTATGCGACCGCATTAAAGAGCACCAACTGAGTCACCGCCATCTTCACCGATCCGCTTTCGCGAATTTGCACGGCAAATGTCGACATACACTGAAGTGCGATCATAAAGAATATAATCAAACCTACGGTGCTTGCGACGGTGAAGATCTTCTCCCCACGGGTGTTCGTTGCATCAGCCATGGTTTTCAGCATGGACTCCTGCTGAGTGTCTTCGTTCTTATCTGTGATATTGAAAACAATGCCCATTGAAGACACAAACACTTCACGAGCTGCAAAGGCAGAAATCAATCCCACGCCGACGCGCCAATCAACCCCCATTGGATGCATCACAGGCTCTAGCACGTGACCGACATTGCCTGCATAACTTGTTTGCAGTCTTTCAGTATCCGTCGCCGCATGATAATTCGGGAAGTTCGTGCCTGCCCAAATCAAAATCGCAAAAATAAAAATCGGTGGAACTGCACGTTTCACGTAAGACATTGTGCGAGTCAAAGCCTGGCGAAGAAGAACGCGCATCTTAGGCCTGCGATAAATCGGAAGTTCCATCATAAAGAACGATGTGTCTTTTTTAGGAAGAAAGCGATTCACAATGCCCGCTGCGATGCCGCCGATCACCAACGAACCTAAATACAGCGCAGCCAAAGCAAAGCCCGCTTGCCATGCCGGTTTTCCGTGGAAAAGGAACGCCAGCAATAAGGCGTAAATTGGCAAACGCGCCGAGCACGTCATCAAAGGAATCACAAAGGATGTAATCCAGCGATCACGCGATGAAGAAATATTTCGAGTTGCAATGATCGCAGGAACCGCACAGGCAAAACCAGACAACACAGGAACGAAAGAACGGCCACTCATCCCCAAAGCCGAGAACGGACGATCAATCAAAGTCGCGGCACGAGCTAAGTATCCAGAGCCTTCAAGAAGCCCGATACCAAAGAACAAGATAAAGATCTGTGGCACAAACACCATAGCGGCACCAAAGCTAGAGATCACACCGTTTGCCAAAAAGTTCGCCCACAAGGAATCCGGAGACAAATTCAAAACAGCGTGGTTTGCCAAACTGAACGCTTTGTCGACCAAATCCATAAATGGAGCTGCCAACCAAAAAATGGAAGAGAATAATCCCCCCATAATTACGATGAACATCACAAAACCAAACCATGGATGCAAAAGAAGACGATCCGCGCGTTCGGTATTTCGAACGATATGATTTAATCGATCTTCGGCATGATCTGTTTTATGGGTCAGCGCCTCGCGAGCAATGCGCTCACACTCTTTGAGTTTTTCTTCTTGAGTAGCGAAATCCCAAAAAACAGGTTTACGCACTTCTGATTTTTCTGGAATTGCTTTTGCTGCCGCTACGATTTCAAGCAACCCACCCGCAAGCAAGCCATCGAATTGTAAAACAGGACACCCCAGAGTATTGCGCAAGTACCCCATGTCGATTTCAATGCCTTCACGACGAAGAAGATCTGCCATGGTGATAACTACGATCATCGGAAAACCGGTTTCGCGCACTTGCAAAGCCAATTGCAAATGGCGAGACATCTGCGTTCCATCAATCACGACGATGATGCCGCTCACAGTTCCAAATTCAGGATTTTGATAGATCGCTTTTAAAGTGACTTCTTCATCCGCACTTTTTGGATGAAGCGAATAAGTGCCTGGCGTGTCCATAGCCATCAAGCCTTCACCCAAGTGCGAAGCCAACTTACCCAAAGAGTATTCGACTGTGGCACCAGGATAGTTCACCGTTTTGAACCGCGAACCCGTCAACCAATTGTAAAGAGTTGTTTTGCCAGAATTAGGAGCACCAACAAGGGCAATAGACTTCATTGTAACTTTATCGATTACTTCAATATCACTGTCGCGCATTGCGCTTCCTCATTTCGAAGAGCCAAGAAGCTAGTTTTAAAGCGAACCAACAGAGGTCCACCAAACGGGGCTCTTCCAAGAATCGTCAGGAGCATGCCCGAACGCAAACCCATCTCATGCAGACGCTCCCGGAGGATATTTTCTCCGCCCAAACTTTGAATTTCGACAGTATGGCCTGGCTTAAGAGATGAATCGAGTAAGGTCATGATTTTCCTTCCGGAGTAACCGCATTAGTTAAGATTATACGCCTATAAAGGGAAGATCTTTGCCGTCCTAAAACTTACTTGAAAACGTGTTGAGAATGGGTCTCAGCCTCGCCGGTGGAGCCCAGCCAGCCCATGGCCTAGTTTCAAGTCGAAGGAATCAAGTTTAACCAGACTCGACCGATCTGAAGTCTATGGAACTTCGTCTTAAGACTTTCATCATGATCACATCCATCCTTGTTTCGATGCATAGCGTTGCTAACGCCTTTGAGACCTTTCCTGTCCCTGCCGCTTGCAATCCACAGGACATGAAAGTCGTCCTTGTGAACGATACCGCCACAGCCCAAAAAACGTGGCTACAAGTTCGCGGAAACGGCGATATCGATGAACTTGAAGTAAACCTTGAAGCCCACTCGAAAACAAAAGTCGCCGGCACAGAGTTTCTAAAAACCACACAAAGTTTCAGTGTGAAAGCTGCGAATTCAGATGCCATTCAAGCAATCCTTCAATGTAAGGATCAAAATGAAATCCTGATCAGCTCACACACTTCGCCGACGGTCACTCACTTGTTTCCACAGCATACACAGAGTTTAAAAATCAGCCTGTTAAACCTTTACTTGAACTCGAACAATGTAACCCTGAAGGCCCTTTCCCCTGATGGCAAAGTTGTCGCGATCAAAAAAATCACCCTCGACAACTCTTATGATACAGAAAGTTTTAAATGGATTCTTCCCTCCCCGGTAGCTCGCTTAGATGTGCGTGCTGAGGAAAGAATAAGCTCAGTGGTTTTTTATGAAAATCAAGGGGTTGAAACACAAAGCCATTCAATCGCTTTAACTCCGGCGACTTTATTTCCTGACTACAAAAAAACTTACTTCTTAGTTTCAACTCGAGAGGAACATCCCGATGCTGCCTTTGTTATTGCTTTGGATGATGCGCAAAAAATCGCCACAGCTCGCGAACAAATTAAAAATCCAAAACTTGAAAAGATCGTCGTGGCCCGTATCGGCGAGGGCCACGGTGGCTTCAACCGAGCCTTTTTATCCAAGGACAAATCCCCATACTCATGGTCCGTAACGGACGTTGATAATTTTGCCGACTTCGCTCAGATCGATTGCGATGGCAGTCCCGATTTGGTGGAAGAGCGTTTAGAAAGGAAACTGGCCGACGGAGGTCGCATCTGTTTTTGGCGTTACCGCGTGGTCAAAGAACTAAGCCCTATAGAAATCGCCACAGGACTTTTACTAAATCACTAGTCTCGGCGGATGCTGGCCGACCTGGAAGTCTGATAGAAGCATAGGCTGAAGCGGCTCTATTTTTCGATTGTACTAGATGCACCCTGTCCCTGAGTTTCCTCAACCAGGACACGCACACTTTTCACGCCGTATTTCTCAAACTCTTTGAAAAAGTCTTGCGCTAGTAAAAGAGATAAATTCTCTACGCTGGTGTTTGTGACAGGCAATAAAACCACTTCGTTTGCCGGAAACACATAGAAGCGATCGCGAAATGTGACCTCTAAGGATTTGTCAGTCT
>NZ_DASVLT010000009.1:0-6812 GCF_036384735.1 Bdellovibrio sp.
TTAAATTCTGTTTCATCCCAAACAAGCTAGCTTTTACGCTGTTGTTTGTTCGAATATTTTTGAAATTGTGTCGAATAATTGCTTATTCAACTAAGAGCCCAAAAATCTTTTCTTCTAGCTATTCAGTTTTCAAAGAGCGAAACGTTCAAAAATTTCACCGCTTTTCAGCGGCGCGAGGAACAGATACTACTCTGTTTTTTGTCCTCGTCAACATTCTTTTTTTATTTTTTTCGTCGTTCGACAAAAGTCCTAAAAATAGAAAAACTTGGTGGAGGCAACAGGGATCGAACCTGCGACCTTCTGAATGCAAATCAGACGCTCTCCCAACTGAGCTATGCCCCCGAAGTGGGACTGGTTTTCGCTCAGGGCCCGAAAAAGGTCAATAGCTTTTTTTCGAAAGTTTAATGAGTGACTTAATTCTGCTCAATAAATAAACGAGGCCTGCTGCCTCGTTTATTCGCAATTCCAATTTAAGTTATGGATTCTGTTCGGATTTAGGCACTCGCTCTGAATTTAGACGCAAGGAGTCGGTTTAGCCACTTACGCTCTGTACTCAAGTCGAATCCGACCTTTTCACCGCCTGTGATAATAGCCATGTAGACCTTTTTGAGAATCTCAACCTCTGTATCTAGGCCGCTATCTGCACCCAAAGATTCTTCAATAGCTTCGTATACACTGACAAGATCTGGAGTTGTTACGACTTTAGGAATGCGGGACATATCCAACCCTAATGTCTCTATAGGCTTGAATCCTACAAGTGTTTCTGTAAGAAGAACTTTTGATCCTCCTTTGAAATTCACTTGAATAAATGGCTTGCCTTCGGAGTCTGCGCGATGAAGAACCTCTGTTACTTCTTGCGAACTGAATGAGAAGAGTTTTCCATCGAGATCCTGACGGATCTGTACTCGACCCGATTCATTAATCTTCGCGCGAAGACCTTTCGATGAATCGACAAAATTCAAGATGTGATCTAATTCCGCATGTGTCGACTTTGACTTGGAGTTGCTCAAAATATCCCTCCCCTAAACAGGGTCCTTGCTTATAATAGGCATATCGACAATCCCTACAAGGACTTAACGGCAAATCCGAAAAAGTTGAGAATCAGGCCTCTTGCCCTGGGCCAAACTTGAAAAGATTTTCGTGATCTTGTTTCATAGCGAGATCAATCGCGCCGTGACTTGTTTCTCACGTTTCGATTTGAGATAACAACCGAGAAAGAGAAGGCAGTAAAAATATGATCATCACACGTTGGCAAGCACCTATCATTCCTACCAAAGAGCAAGTTCAAATGATTCTTGAATCAGAGGGACTTGAGCCTTACGAGGAAGTTTACGAGCCACAAACAAAAATTCCTGATCATCGCCATCCTTTTGCGGAAGTGCGCATTATCGTTGCGGGCGAAATGCTTTTCAACATCTCTGGAAATCAATTTGTTTTACGTCCTGGGGATCGAGTTGAAATTCCTGCAAACACTAAGCACGCACATACAGCCCATGGAACAACCCCATGTATTTGCATCTGCGCTCAACGTGCCATTTAGCCTTCGGAACGACGGTTTTTCATCCAATTTAAATATTCGCGAATATTTTTTTCGAACCCATGAGTTGTAGGCTCGTAAAATTTCGCGTCTTTGATCTCTTCAGGTAAATAACCCTGCTCCGTCCATCCTGTCGGATAGTTATGCGGGTACTTGTAGTCTTTTCCGTAACCCAAATCTTTCGCAAGTGCGGTCTTCGCTGACCTTAAGTGCAAAGGAACTGGAAGAGTTTTTGTTTGCTCTACCAGCGCTCGGGCATTGTTGAGAGCCATATAAGAGGCGTTGGATTTTGGGCAAGATGCTAAATAAGTTGTGACTTGAGCGAGGGTGATAGCTCCCTCAGGTAAACCAATAGCTTCAACGGCTTGCAGGCCGGCTGTTGCTACGGAAATACCACGGGGATCGGCGTTTCCGATGTCTTCTGATGCAAGAATGATCAAACGTCTTGCGATGAAGATAGGATCTTCTCCGCCATCGAGCATTCTGGCCAAATAGTAAACGGCTGCATCTGGATCGCTGCCTCTGACACTTTTAATAAATGCCGATATCAGATCGTAGTGCATTTCGGAGGCTTTGTCGTAACCGATAGGGTTTTGCTGAAGAAGCTCGCGCATTTCAGCGACGTCGAGAAGTTCCCCCTCTGAGTCTTTTGTGAAATTATAGAGGATTTCTAGGCTGTTGATCAGCCTTCTGGCGTCCCCATCGGAA
Organism: Bdellovibrio sp.; assembly: GCF_036384735.1. Classification (GTDB taxonomy): domain Bacteria; phylum Bdellovibrionota; class Bdellovibrionia; order Bdellovibrionales; family Bdellovibrionaceae; genus Bdellovibrio. Next base: position 2,246 of record NZ_DASVLT010000009.1, read on the forward strand.
TATTGCAGTAAATTTTCAACCGCTTCTGGTTGAAGGATTTTATCGATGGGCTTCTTGTAGTGCTCGCCAGCTCGATTTAAAATTTCACGCAGATTTTCCTCGCTAAGACGTTCGAAAACAACCACTCGACAGCGGCTGAGGAGAGCGCGATTGAGTTCATAACTTGGATTTTCGGTTGTCGCACCAATCAAAACCAAATCGCCTTTTTCTACGAAGGGAAGAAGGACGTCTTGTTGTGATTTATTGAAACGATGGATTTCGTCGACGAAAAGCACTGTTTTTTGCTGGAATTGCAAACGACGATCTCGGCCTTGCTCACCTACTTCACGAAGCGCTTTTGCTCCCGTGTCGACGGCATTGAGATTTACGAAGTGAGCATTGAAATGCTCTGACAAAGCCAGGGCAAATGTCGTTTTGCCTGTCCCCGGAGGGCCCCAAATGATCAAGCTTGGCAAATATCCTTTGCGCAGCATTTGACCCAATTTGGATTGCTTCCCCAAGGTTTTCTCTTGGCCGATGATCTGATCTAAATTCTTGGGACGAAGAATTTCAGATAGAGGAGATGTGTGATTACTTACCGCAGCGGCCGAGAATAAATCCATGGGGAATCTATAATCCATTCGGACAGAAAAACCCACTGAAATCCGGAGGACTTGTTCAGCTATGTTAATTGTTTTGAATCATTGAATATTTGATTGATGCTGAGGTCTGGGAAATAAAAAAGGGCTCTTTTGAGCCCTTTTTTTTCTACTGATTTGTGACTGTGAAGAAGGTCGTCGTACGGACCGGGGTTTGATCGTCGCTGTTTGGAGCCTGCTCGTAGCCATCCACTTCCATCGTCGCCGTCGTCGAGAACGAAGTGTCCGAAGTGATACCGCCGCAATAGAGTGGGCAATCTGTTGTGACCGCCTGTGTACCCGACGCAATCACAGAGTCAGTAAATGTCGCCGGTGTTGAAGCGTCATTGTTGCGCCAAACGGTATAAAGAGCTGACAACGCATCCCCTGCAATAACACATGAGTAATCCGAAGTAGAATTAGGTAAAGTCATGGTGATCTTCACTTGAGAAATATACATATTGTTATTGATGTTCTGCTTCGTAAAAGTAATATGAGGCAGGCGGAAATAGGCCGATGTAATATCGGCCGTAGCCGTCGTGCCTGAAGCCGCCTGATACTTCGCAAGACAGCTAGTGGCCGTGCTTGGAATCAATAGCGTATTGTTTGAAGTTGTGGAAACCGTCAAATTTTCCGAGCCCGAGCATGCTGTTAGAAAGCCCGTAAGAATTGCTAATGCGATTAAACTTCTCATGGCTTCCCCCCTATAGATCTTTCGATGCATTGTTGTCTACTTGTCCCATAATTCTTGGAGTAAGGAAGATCAACAATTCGGATTTACTTTTTGTCGAGTTCTTAGTCTTAAACAACCAGCCCACAAAAGGCACTTCACGGAACCATGGAACACCCGTATCATTATCGGTAGCATCACTTTGATAGATACCGCCAATAACTGCCGTTTGACCATTTTTGACCAAGACGCGAGTATTGGCTTCACGAGAGTTCACAGAGAAACTTCCCAATTGAGCATCCACGATGGCACCCTGGAATTGCCTGTTTACAGTCACTTTCATTATAACAGAACCATCTGAAGTTACCTGTGGAGTCACCTCAAGTTTTAACGTCAATGGCTTAAATTGGAACGATGTCTGGTTCGAAGTACCATTGATCGTTACCTGCTTAATAGGAACTTCGGTCGTCTGATTGATGTCCGCTTTTTCATTACTCATAGTGAAGATGCGCGGAGAAGCCAGAACTTTTACCTTATTCTCAGTTTCAGACAATGCCAAAGCAGCCGTAATACTTCCGAAAACATCCAAAGTTCCAATGTTCAAACCGAAATTCAAGTTTTGACCTCCGGAGCCTTTACCTGGATTCACGTTGAAGTTCGGAGTCATATTGACTGGACCACGGCTTGAATTACCAAGCTTGATATTCGTACCTGAAGAGGACCAGCTCACACCGATATTACGAGTGAAGTCCTCTTGGGCTTCGACGATTTTACCCTCGATCAAGACTTGCTGTGGCTGAGTATCGAGGCTTGCGATCAATTTTGCGATACGATCCAAGTTGTCTTCGATATCTGTTACAACCAAAGCGTTGGTACGAAGGTCCCCGACTGCTTTACCGCGATCACCCAAGAAATCTTTGATCTTCTTTTCAAGCTCGTCCACCTTTGCGTAGCTGATGGGGAACATGCGAACTTTTAGTGGCTCGAGAGTTTTACGAGCGGCCGCTAGTTTGTTTGCATCATCCTCTTCCGCTTTCAGATCTGCCAAGGGAGCAATACGAAGGACATTACCTTGACGAGTGTAACCAAGTTTACGGGCGCGCATGATCACAACCAGAGCTTGATCCCAAGGAACCTGGCGAAGTTTCAAGCTTACATTGCCTTTTACTTCATCAGAAAGAACCATGTTCACGCCGCTTTCTTCAGTGATGAAGTTCAAAGCGTCGCGGATATCCATACTGTTTGTCTCGATAGAGATTTTTTTACCGTAGAACTGAGCATTACCTGCCAAAAACTCTGTCAGATTTTGGCTCGGTAAGATTTTCGACTCTGGAGATTCATCTGTTGCCTCAGCATTAGCAACCGGAGCCTGACCGCTTGCCGCAACGATCAACAAGTTATTTCCTTCTTGTTGAACTGCTGGTTCTGAAGCTCCGTCACGCATTTGAATCACGAAACGCGCTGTTGTCGAACCCGGATTTTGATAGGCATCAATAGCGCCCACAGCACCTTTGATATCTCTTGTGTTCAAAGAACGTTTCAAACGATCCGGCAAAATCGCATTATCGACTTCGACAATATATTGGTGAAGATCGGGATTCGCACGCGTTGTGAATGTCAACGGGCGATCCCCTTGAACTACCACTGTACCACCTGTTTCATTGGCTTTAAATTTCAAATCAGTGATATGGGCAGGTGCCGCTGACGGAGCAGCTGCAATCTCTTGTTGTGTCGGCAAACTTTCTTGAACTGTCGGCGCGGGCGCCGCCTCTGGAGCTGGAGTTGCGGCTTGTGGCTCTGTTTGTGGAGCCGGAGCATCAGCAACGCCGCTATTCGCAAATGGATCTTCCGTCGGAGAAGATTCCGTCGCTGGTGGAGGAGTGGCCTCTTGCGCCTGTTGTGGTGCTGCCTCGGCCGGTGGCTGTTGACCGCCCGCCTGATTCATCTCATCTTCGATTGCAAGATCTTGATCATTACCAGCAGCAGCCTGCTTTGGAGAAGTCTTCGCCTGCTTATCTTGCGAAGTTTCATCGAAGTCAGAGAATTCGTCTGTGTTACCAGCTTTATTATTTTCAGCTGGTGCGACATCTGCTACAGCAGCCTCGCCACCCTCATCTAATGAGAGATCGTCATTTGTACGAGAAGGATGACTCGCACAAGAAGTCAAAGTGGCAATCATTGCACTTACTATCATGAATCTAATGAATCCGTTCATTAGCTCCTCCTTATAAAGAGAATCTTACTTTTTAAATTCCATCACGCGATTTTCTTTAATCGCTTTACCATCTTCGTATTTAGTTTCTACGACGACGATTTCCCCTTCGCGAATCGCTGCAACATATCCTTCATTGCGACCGATCTTAGAATTCTTAGTGACAGTATACACAGCTCCGTCTGGATCTTTCACCATTGCACGCGGAGTTTTGACATCCCACAAGATGCCGACGATTTGCAGACGATCGATTTCGAAACGTTGTAAAGGCTCAAGAGGGGTCTCTGTTTTTTCAACCTTCGTGCGAATCACACGGAATGGCTTAAATGGATCTCTCTTGCCGGTTGGATCGTAAATATATTCATCTCGAGGCATCGAATCCGATGAACCTGAGGCTTGTGGTGCATTCACGGCATCCCCTAAAGGCATCTCTTCCGGAGCCGGAGCTACTGGAGGCGCCGCAGGTTGTGCTGGCGGCGCAGGAGGTTGCTGAGCTGCCTTTCCTGGGGTTGCAGCTGGTCCCGGTTTAGTGCCTGATTCTGCATGACCAGGAGTCGCCGCTGCCGACGGAGTCCCTGCTGGAGGCACTTGTGTAGACTCAACTTCCTTCATAAATTCCGGAGGAAGATCTCCGTTACTAGGAGCTCCTTGAGAGTGAGCCGGAGCCATGAACTTCATACTCACCGCAAAGGCGAGCCAAAGTCCTACGGCTGCAACTAAAATGTAAGATAGCATCCATCTTACCGACTTCACTATTTCTTCTCCGCTGTCTTAGGCTTTTCAGGTGCAAGTTTATAACCCACAACCTGGCCTTCAAATTTCAACTTTTTCAAACCAGTACCTGGATCCGTGATCGTAATATTTTTCACGCGAGACATACGTTCTGCCGAAGAAACCAAATAGACAAATTGAGCCAATTCGGCGTAGCTACCTTCCAGGGAAACTTCCACCGGAACTTCTTCAACAACTTCGCGACGGACATTCTCGCCTGGTTTTTTTGCCTTCACATTCACACCGGCATTGCGAGCAAAACCGTCGATAGATTTATTGATATCAATCGAGAATAAC
>NZ_DASVLT010000010.1:0-255797 GCF_036384735.1 Bdellovibrio sp.
GGTGCAATCCCAGAGCGTGACGGCATGGGTTTTCTAAAAGGCTACAAAAAGGATCGCAGCGGTCAGACTGTTATCACGACAGTGAAGGGGGATGCTCTTCGTGCGTTAGCTGAAGCCGGTAAGGGTAGCTTCTATTTCGCAACTTTTGGTGGCGAACAAACGAAACATTTAGTTGAAGATATTAATAAACTAGAAAAAACACAGTTTGATACGACAATGGCCACTCAATACGAAGAGCGCTTCCAGATCTTCTTGTTGTTTGGAATTATCATTGCTTTGATTGAGCTGGTTTTGGGTGAAAGACGCGCTTCATTTAAATTCTGGAAGGGCCGTTACGAGGTTCCAAGCGCATGAAGAAATTAATTTTGCCTCTTCTAGCAGTTTTGGCGCTTTCAGGTTGCGGAGACAACCCGCAAATCAAGACATTGCAATTAAACTATCAGGGCAATAAAGCAATGAAAGCCAACAACTTCCAACAAGCGATGGATCGTTATGTGGAGGCATTGGGCTTAAATCCATTCTTGGCAGAGTTGCATTTAAATTTAGGTTTGGCTTTTGAAATGCTACAACAAGCTGAAAAAGCCCAGCAGTCCTATCAAGAAGCAGAACGTTTGGCGCAGGCAAAAGGAGATCAAAAAATGGTCTTTATGGCTCGCTTCAATCAGGCTCAGCTTCTTGGTAAGGCTAAAAAAGTGGATGAAGCCATTGCGCTTTATCAGAAATGCTTGGACATCATTCCAAGCTCTAAAGAAGTAAAAACGAATATCGAACTATTGACGCAAGCTCAGCAGGGTAAAGGTGGTTCTTCGGATCAGCAAAATAAAGATCAGCAGAATCAAAACCAAAACCAACAGCAGCAGCAGCAAAACGGTAAAGACGGGAAAGATCAAAAGGACCAAGATAAAAAGCAGGATCAAAACAAAGACGGTCAGGATAAAAAAGATCAGGACAAGCAATATTCGAATTCTGCGAAGTACAAACCACGTCCGTTCAATGGCAAAGAGCTAACAGAAGGTGACGTGAAGAAAATCTTGGGAGAGATTAAGCAGCAGGAGTCAAAAATCCGTGCTGATTTTAATCGCAAGGAAGTGAAGGAGCAGCCTCGTGACAAAGATTGGTAGTATTCTGGTTTGCCTTAGCTTCTTCTTTGCGATGACGGTACAGGCGGCAACAACCGTCCAATCATCTGTCGATCGCAATGAGATGGCTGTTGGCGACAGCTTCACCGTGACAGTCTCTGTGAATTCAACAGAAGACCTGGATATTCAGGAGCCGCGGGTTCCGAATCTGGGTGAGTTTGATTTGATTAATAATTGGAGTTCAACGGCCGTTGCCCAAAAACTTGTGCAAACAAGTAAGGGGATGCAGTTTGAAACTCAACGGCGTAAAGAATTTCACTTTATGCTAAGCCCGAAACAAGCGGGCACGCTCAGTGTTTCCTCTTTTGAAGTGGTTGTGGATGGCAAAGTCTATCGCACCCAGCCCATCATTGTAAAAGTAGGACAAGTGGGCAGTAACAAGGGTTCAGTCAAAGGTCGTCAACAACAACCGGGAGGAGCGACTCCACGCATGCCTCATGGTTTTGATGATCAAATGGATGATATGGATCAGGCAGAAGAGGAAATCTTTAATCAACTTCTGCAACAACGTCAGCGCTTATTGCAGCAGATGCAGCAGCAAGGGGCTGGCGGTGGCGGCGGTGGAAATTATCCGCCAGATAATTATGGCAGCGCCGCAGCCTCGGGCATGGATCATCCGGCATTCCGCAGTCTTCCAACGAATCCGAACGAGGCTTTTTTTATCAGTGTTGAAGTTGATAAAACCGAGGCCTATGAAGGTGAACAAGTGACAGTGAATTGGTATATCTATACCCGCGGTCAGATGGAAACCTTGGATCGCTTGAAATTCCCGGATCTTCGTGGCTTCTGGAAAGAAATTATCGAAGAGGTTCCCGCAATTCAGTTCAGCGAAGAAATTGTAAATGGCGTACCATGGAAGAAGGCCCTTCTTGCATCCCATGCGTTGTTTCCAATTAAGGCGGGTACGGCGACGATTGACGAATACAAAATCAAATCCCGCGTAAGACTTCCACAACAAGGTTGGGCGTATACAGGTAAACCTTACGAATACACAAAAAGCTCAGCTCGCGTTCCAATCAAAGTAAAACCATTGCCATTGGACGGTCGTCCTTCTGACTTCAGCGGCGCTGTCGGACAGTTTGAAATTCATGCCAGCGTTGAAAATACAACTGTTCCTGTCAATCAGCCATTTAGTTTGAAAGTGCGATTCGAAGGGGCAGGCAATGCGAAGTTGATTGATTTGCCACCGTTGAATTTACCATCGGGCCTTGAACAATATGATTCGAAATCGGATGCGAAGTTCTTTAAGAATGGTCGCAGCTATAAAGAATTCGAAGTGCTTGTGATTCCTCGCCAAGAAGGGGATGTGACTCTCCCAGCATTAAGTGTGAGTATGTTTGATCCAGCGACTTCGAAATACTATACGCGCAAGACACAGCCGATTACTTTGAAGGTTGTGAATAATCCGAACGCTCCGGTGGGCTCGTCGCAAAGACTTTCTGATGCAGGAAAGCCAAGTGCACCAACAGCAGCTCAATCAACGAACCGTCTGCCTGATGTGATCATGGCATGGCAACCTTCGGTGCAGGCAAGCGTGTTATATCGTCCATGGTTGTGGGCTGTGATCTTCTTAGGCGTGATTGCAGCACTTCTTGTAAAAGCACAACGTGAGTTCGGTTGGGGGCGCAGACAACGCACATTGAAAGAACTTGTAAATAAACGTTATAAGATTGTTGATGCCGCGGTCTCTAAAGGCGAAGTTAGAAAAGTCGGTGTCGAGATGACAAATATTTTTTATCTTGTGATGGGAAATGTTTCGGGCGAAGGTGGAGCTTCCTTAAAAATTGAGGACTTGCTCGAGATGATTCCGCCAAGCTTACGTCGCGAGCATGGAGCTGAAATCACGAAATCTTTTGAGGTTTTCCAAACAATGAGTTTTGCTCCGGAAGAGATGCTTGGGTCACTCAAAGATCCATTGACGATGAAAGAAAATGTCGAAAAAGGAAAAAAGGTCATCGCAGAGATGATTGGTTCCGTAGACAAACAAGCTTAAAATATAAAAAAGGCTCTCGGAAGGAGCCTTTTTTATTTAAATCGCCAACAAAAGCTATCTGAATTTCACAAGCGGCAAAGAGTCCACATGGTCATAACGAGTCTGCGGTGTCTTGCCGTCAGCAGAACCACTCATTGTTCCCAGATAAAGCTCGGTTTTCGCTTCTGCACTCTGCTTGGTGCTGTAAATGGAGTAAACAACGTCGCCTACGGCCGGAGCTTGGAATTCATCACACAATTTACCGCTCACAACTTTTTTAACCTTTGTTTTCCAGTCAGAAAAACCGCAGTAACTGACCATGTTCAAGGCGCGACTGACTTCATCACTTAAAGTCATGTAAGAAACTTCCATGGTCGTCATATCGATTTTGCCGTTGGTGTCTTTTACTTTGTAGTCAACTTCGTAAATCAGATAGGCCTGTTCGCATCTCTCGTCTTCGTAAGCGAGATGCTGAATTTGCCATTGATTGTCTTTGATTGTTAGATCTGTGGTGAGGGCATCCGTTTCAACAACATAGCACTCGCGATGATAGCTCCCGTCTAGAGTGGGGGCGACGGGAGCCGGGTTAGCAAAAAGTAGATTCGAAAAAAGAAGCGCTGAAATCATGGAGTTCCTCCTGCTTCGTAAAATAAACCAAGCAGAGGAAAGCTTAGCACGAGACAGCCTTCTGGCAAGGAATTATGGAGCCACCTCCGCAAGTTCAACTTGGCAAGATGCATAGCTTGCCAACACAAATGGAGAATGTGGTGTGTACTTGAAGTACAAACCGCCACTGACTTTCTGTGCGCCAACTTTCAATGGCTCAGAAAATTCCAAACGATATTGTTGTTGCGGCTCAACTTGTTCAAGCAAGATAGAGCTTTCGCCCACAGACTTAATCGCTGCCAAGGAACTGTAAGCACTGTTAACTGTGATAGACACTTGATCTGATTTGTTCAACTTCAAGCTTGCATAGCCAAGAGTGTTCACTGCGGAACAATCCAAAGAAACCACGCGAAGGCTTGGTGCTGCCCATGATGACTGAGCAAGTAACAAAGCGCCCGCTACTAAAAATAACTTCATTTCATCCTCCTATTATTTTTTAAATGGAACTGCTTGTTGCAAACATTAAGAGGGAAGTGAAGGAGACTCAAATTAAAGGATAGAAATGAACATTAAATAGGTTAGTGAATTCAGCAATTTAGTATATAAAAATAGAGTATTTGCTCGATGCGCTTCAAGTCTATGTGCCAACTGACTAGATTAGAGTTTTCACTCGTGATTCGTGGTTTCATCAGCGTCGTTCAGAATCAAATTCACCAGGCGAGGCACTTCGAAAGAGGCAAGTCCCACATAATGGTCTGAAAAGGCGGGCGAGATTTCCGTGTCCTGCATATTGATTTCAATCTTGCGCGCCTTCCAAGCAAGTTGCACAAAGCCTGCTGCTGGATAGACGTTGCCGCTTGTGCCGATAGAGATAAAAAAATCCGCTTGTTCAAGAGCTGCGTAAATTTCATCCATATGGTGAGGCATTTCACCGAACCAAACAATGTCGGGACGGAGCGCGCCTCGAATTCCACAATGAGGGCAATCCTCATTTACAGTCAGATCTTCGGTCCAATCGAACTCTTCTTCGCAGGACAAGCAGCGCACACGGTCCAAACGTCCGTGCATGTGTAGAAGATTTTTAGAACCCGCACGGCGATGAAGATTGTCGACGTTTTGTGTTACTAGCAGGAAGTCACCTTCCCAATGTTTTTCTAGCTCTGCCAATGCCAGGTGAGCCGCATTGGGAGCGACGTTGGGGTCCTTCAGTTGAGATCTTCTCGCGTTGTAAAACCGCTGCACAAGTTCGGGATTGCGGTGGAATGCTTCGGGTGTCGCAACGTCTTCAATGCGATGTTCTTCCCAAAGACCGTTCTGGTCGCGGAAAGTACGGATTCCTGATTCAGCAGAAATGCCTGCTCCCGTCAGAATGACGATGTTTTTGAAAAGGAGTGGATTCAATTTGCGCCTCGCAGAAAGTCGTGCCCGGAATTGCGAAAGCCATCCTGACTTTCACCCTGCGGGCTGTCGCGATAAAAACACCATCATAGTATTTTTATTGAGCTTTCAGTTGATTTTCATTAGGATGAGGCGTTCTAAAAAGAAAGGCAAATACAATGGCTTCTAAAATCGAAACTACGCCAGAAATGGTGCAGAACGTTTACAAGAAGACAGCGGAAAGATTGGCTGTTGTTCGTAATCGTTTGAATCGTCCTTTAACTCTTGGAGAGAAAATCTTGTTCGGTCACTTGGATGACCCACAAAACCAAGAGCTTGTTCGCGGTGAAAGCTTCCTATTGCTAAGACCAGACCGCGTAGCAATGCAAGATGCGACAGCGCAAATGGCTTTGTTGCAATTCATGCTTGCAGGTAAAGATGAAGCAGCCGTTCCTTCGACTGTTCACTGTGACCACTTGATCCAAGCGTACAAAGGTAAAGATCAAGACATGACTGTTGCGAACTCTACGAACAAAGAAGTTTACGACTTCTTGGCGACAGCTTCTTCTCGTTACAACATCGGCTTCTGGAAACCAGGCGCTGGGATCATTCACCAAGTCATCCTAGAAAACTATGCATTCCCAGGTGGTTTGATGATCGGTACAGACTCTCACACTCCAAATGCGGGTGGTTTGGGTATGTGCGCAGTAGGTGTTGGTGGTTCTGACGCTTCTGACGTTATGGTTGGTCTTCCTTGGGAAGTTAAAAATCCAAAATTGATCGGTGTTCACCTTAAAGGAAAACTTGGCGGTTGGGCTTCTGCAAAAGACGTTATCTTGAAACTTTGCGGAATGCTGACTGTTAAAGGTGGAACAGACAAAGTGGTTGAGTACTTCGGTGAAGGGACTTCTTCCATCTCTTGTACTGGTAAAGCGACTATTACAAACATGGGTGCTGAACTTGGTGCGACTTGCTCTGTATTCCCTTACGACGACCGCATGGGCGCTTACTTGAAATCAACAGGCCGTGAAGAGCTTGCGAAAATCGCCGATGCTCATAAAGACATCTTGTCTGCGGATGCTGATGTTGTTGTAAACCCAGGCAAGTACTTCGATGAAGTTTATGAAATCGATTTGTCTGCTTTGGAACCACATTTGGTGGGTCCTCACACTCCAGACTTGGCTCGTCCAATCTCTGCACTTAAAAAAGAAGTGGCTGAGAAAGGTTACACAGTTAAGATTTCTTCGGCGTTGATTGGTTCATGTACGAACTCTTCTTACGAAGATATCGGTCGCGCGGCCTTCGTAGCGAAACAAGCTATGGAAGTTGGCGTGAAAATGGAAGCTCCATTCTTGGTGTCTCCAGGTTCGACACAAATCCAAAATACAATTGAACGTGACGGCCAAATGGCGACATTCAATGAAGTGGGCGCGACTGTATTGGCAAATGCTTGTGGTCCTTGCATCGGTCAATGGCGTCGTGATGATATTAAATCTGGCGAGAAAAATACAATCGTCACTTCTTTCAACCGTAACTTCCGCGCACGTAACGATGCGAACCCAGAAACTTTGGCGTTCATCGCGTCTCCTGAAATCGTCATGGCTTTGGGCCTTGCAGGTCGTTTGGATTTCAATCCGGCAACTGACGAATTGGTGGGACCAAAAGGTTCTATCAAATTGCAAGCGCCGGTAGCTCCTGAGTTGCCAGCAAAGGGTTTCATCGCTGATACGCAAGGTTATCAAAAACCTGCGGGTGCAACAGCACAAGTGGCTGTGAATCCTTCTTCAGATCGTTTGCAGCTTCTTGCTCCATTCACGAAATGGGATGGTAAGGACTTCGTTGATAATTTGGTTCTTGCGAAAGCAAAAGGCAAATGTACGACGGATCATATCTCTCCAGGCGGTAAGTGGTTGAACTACCGTGGTCACTTGGACAACATCTCTAACAATATGTTGTTGGGTGCGGATAACGCATTCACAGGTGAAATCGGTAAAGGTAAAAACCAATTGACTGGCGAGACGGGTGTCGAGTTCGCGCAAATCGCACGCTCTTACCAAAAAGCTCACCAAGGTTGGGTCATTATCGGTGACGAAAACTACGGTGAAGGTTCTTCTCGTGAGCATGCGGCGATGTGCCCAAGACATCTTGGCGCGACGGCTGTTATCACGAAATCATTCGCACGTATCCACGAAACAAACTTGAAAAAACAAGGTGTGTTGGCTTTGACTTTCGTAAATCCAAAAGACTACGACAAAGTTCAAGAAGCAGACAGAGTTTCGTTGGTAGATCTTAAAGATCTAGCTCCAGGCAAAAACGTGAAAATGAATATCAAACACGCTGATGGTTCAACTGAGTCTATCGAGTTGAAACACACATACAACGCAGAACAGTTGAAATGGTTCCGCGCAGGTTCGGCATTGAATTTGATCCGCGGTCTTTAATTTTCAGTTTCGCTGAGAAAGAGACCTCGTAAAACTTTGTTTGCAAAGGCCGGGACGAAAATCCCGGCCTTTTTTTATTCTTAGCATTTTTGCTTTAAACATTCTTTACACGATCTCTGTGAGTTGAATTCGGGGTCCGTATCATTCTAAGAAAAGTGTCTCGGAATATTAGACACACCCTCTTGTTGTGACAATTTAGTTTGCTTCCTAAGGGTCTTCGAGCAATATACAGTCATGCGTACTTCCGATATATCCATTAAAAATCCAGTGTTTGCTTGGATGCTCATGGCAGGTCTGATCGTATTCGGCGCGGTCGGTTTCTCTCGCATGGGTGTTTCTCAACTTCCAGACGTCGACTTCCCGGTCATCACAGTGACCATCACTATGCAGGGGGCAGCCCCGGAGGTTATGGAAACAACCGTTGCCGATCCGCTCGAGGATCAGTTGATGTCCATCGAGGGGCTTAGAACCCTCACAACAGTTTCTACTGTTGGCACCATGTCGGCGACTATCGAGTTTGAATTGAGCCGTAATGTCGATGCGGCTTTGCAAGACGTTCAAACAAAAGTAACAGCGGCTCAAAAAACGTTCCCAACGAATGTGGATGCTCCAACGATTACGAAAACAAATCCAGATGACCAACCGATTTTGTGGTTGGCGTTGACGGGCTCTAAAGATACTCCGCTTCGTGATTTGATGACTTTCGCCCGTGATTCGATCAAAGACCGTTTCACAACATTATCGGGCGTCGGTAACGTTCTTCTTGGTGGTTACGTTGAACCTGCGATGCGTATTTGGTTGAAACCGCCTTTAATGAATAAGTACAACATCTCGGTCAATGACGTGACTGCGGCATTGGGTGAAGAGAACATCGAGTTGCCAGGCGGCGACTTCAGTACCAATGGCAAAAACTTGAACTTGCGTACGCTAGGAGAAGGAAAGACTGCGGAAGATTTCCGCAACATGGTTGTTGCGACTCGTGCTGGGCAAGTAAATAAAGATCCGACTCGCTTGGTGCGCTTAAAAGATATCGCAGATGTTCAGCCAGGTATGCAAGAGATCCAACGGCTGTCTCGCTTTAATGGCGTGCCAGCGATCGGTTTGGGTATCGTAAAACAAAAAGGCTCTAACGCGGTGGAAATCGCGAAGCTTGTTCGCAAACGTTTGGCAGAGGTTTCTAAAACTTTGCCGAAGGATTATCATCTGTATGTGAACTTCGATACGACAAAGTTTATCGAAGATTCCGTGCATGAGTTGACGAACAACTTGATGTTCTCGGCGATCCTGACAGCTTTATGTTGCTGGGTCTTCTTGGGTTCATTGTCGGCAACATTCAACGTTATCTTGTCTATTCCAACTTCGATTATGGGGGCATTCATTGCCCTTTACTTCATGGGTTTCACACTCAATACATTTACGTTGTTGGGGCTGAGCCTAGCGATCGGTATCGTCGTCGACGATGCCATCATGGTTCTGGAAAATATCTTCCGTCATAATGAAGAAGGAAAACCACGTATGCATGCGGCGATTGTCGGTGCTCGTGAGATCTCGTTTGCAGCATTGGCGGCGACTCTTGCGATCGTGGCGATCTTCCTTCCAGTAGCCTTCATGACGGGTATCATTGGTAAGTTCTTCTATCAGTTCGGTGTGACGATCACTGTGACGGTGATGTTGTCGTTGCTTGAAGCGATGACGATCACTCCGATGCGTTTGTCACGCTATGGTGGTCATTCGGGTCATCGTACCGACTTTGTAGGACGTAACTTTGAAGCTTTGATGGAAAAACTTCGTGTATGGTATGCAACGGGTCTTGAGGTCTGCTTGCGCCATCCGTGGAAAGTGGTTGTTGTCGCGACGGTGGTGATGGTTGTTTCCTTCTTCTCGGTAAAATTTATTCCGAAGGAATTTTCGCCGGCGCAAGACCAATCGGTCTTCCTTGTTCGTATGAAAACAGACATCGACGTTTCATTGCAGTCCATGGATAGCTTGATGGCGAAGGCCGAAGCGTATGCGAAAGGCCGTCCTGAAATTCAGCAGTATTATGTGGCTATCGGTGGTTTCTCGGGGGCTGCTTACAATACGGCGATCATGTTTATTACGATGAAAGAAAAAGGCGAGCGCCCCATCGATCCAGTGAAAGGACATCGTCTTTCACAGCAAGAGTTCATGGGCGAGCTGCGTGCGGGACTAGCGAAGATTGATCCGAAGCTACAAGTGTTCGTGCAAGACTTATCGATGCGTGGATTTACAGCGTCCCGCGGTTTCCCCATTGAATTCACGGTGCGTGGAAATGATTGGGATGAACTTTGGAAGCAAACCCAAACTCTGATGGATGGTTTGAAAAAAGCGGGCCTGGCGACAGACGTCGATACGGACTACTTGCTTGGTAAACCGGAAGTGGACTTCACACCAAACCGTGAAAAAGCGGGTATGCACGGCGTGAGCGTTCAAAACATTGGTAATACTGTTGCCGGCATGGTCGGTGGTGTTCGTGCGAATCAGTACACTGAAAACGGGCATCGTTATTACGTGATGGTGCAGGTGGCGCCAGAGTATCAGAACATGGAAACACTGGGCTCGCTTCAAGTGAATAATGCTATGAACAACATGGTTCGTTTGAAAGATGTGACGGATCAGAAAGTTGTGAAGGCTATGCAATCCATCACGCGCATCGACCGTCAACGCGCGATTTCAGTTTTTGCCAACCCGGGACCTGGGCATTCTCAACAAGAGGCTTTGGATTGGGTGAACAAGGCTGCGGAAAAATTGCCACCCGGTTATCGCATCGTCTTGTCAGGTTCTTCGCAGACATTTAAAGAATCCTTCGACAGTTTGATTCTTGCCTTTGTTCTGGGGATCTTTGTGGCGTACATGGTTCTGGCGAGTCAGTTCAACTCGTTCATCGATCCGATCTCGGTTCTTGTGGCATTGCCGTTCAGTGTGAGTGGTGCGTTCCTGGCGCTGATGGTGACTCGTCAATCATTGAATATCTATTCGATGATCGGTCTGATCTTGTTAATGGGTATCGTGAAGAAGAACTCGATCTTGCTGGTGGATTTCACGAATGCGGCCCGTGACCGTGGTGAGACGGACGTAAGAAAGGCCTTGCTTGAAGCGTGTCCTGTGCGTCTTCGTCCGATCTTGATGACGTCGATCGCCTGTATTGCCGCCGCAATTCCAGAGGCCTTGCCGTTCGGAACAGGTTCCGAGACAACAATCCCGATGGCAGTATCAATCATCGGAGGGGTTTTAGTTTCGACGTTCTTGACGTTGTTCGTGGTTCCTTGCGTTTACGAATTATTCAGCCGTATACAAAAACGTGCAGAGAATAAACGTGAAATCCGCGATGCATTTAAAGATGTGGGTGATGAAGGTATCGATGCAGAAGAAGACTTTATCCGTGCCCAAGAAAAAGCAAAGCACGGAATGGTTGCTGCTCATAAACTTGTTCACGAAGCTTCTGAAAGTGCGAAAAAAGAGACTGAGACTGTGGAGTCTTAGTCTCCTTTCTATCAGAGATTTTTATTTCAAAGGCGCTTTCTGCTGAAAGCGCACAAAAATCAAAGCAATTAAATAAATAACTAGCAATCCCACCGGAGCGGCGACATTCTCGAGCGCCGCTATGGGATTTTCTTCCTTTTGAAGTGGGACTATCAAACCCGCCAAGATTAAAACGACTCCTAGAAGTAATAAGAAAGATTTCTTGTTCGTGCGATCTTGCATGAACATTCTTTCCTGCACTCTTTTGATCAGCGACCAATCTTCGTCAGCCATATCGTCTGGTTTCGATGATTGGCGAAGGGCATCGGCATAAAGTTTTGCGCGTTCAAGATTGTTCTCTTTTGCCTGAAGATTTTTGCGAAGACTCGCTTCGATATTTTTCTGCGCTAATAAATCGTTCATGCGTGGCAAAAGTTGCTCAAGAGCGCGAGAGACGAGTTTTTTATTTTGAATCGATTGAATCACAGTGAGGAATATCGAAACCCCTAGTAGGACCATAATAAAGATCATCAAAGGGCCTGAAAACAGCGGAGTCGGATGCGGTTGAAGTACGTGTTCGATAGGCATGGGTCGACCTTACCGCTAAGCCCAGTCCAAGTCTCGAGCTTTTTAACTCAAAGAATGGCTTGATGATCGATATCTTTAAAATATTAAAATAACGCTAAGTTGTTGAAATCACTTGTTCAAATAGTATTAATATTTAAAATATCAAAAATATATTTGAAATATTAAAATCAAAGTGCTAATAATTAAAGCATGAGCAATATCGATTCAAATATTCTTTGCCCAGTTTGCCACGGCCTTTTGAGCCCTACGGTCTTGTCATGCGGGCATTGCGACATCCGTGTGGAAGGTCCTTTTCAGCTGAACGAGTTCGCGACTCTATCGCCTGAGGATTTACACTTCCTGCGCATTTTCATTCGTTGTGAAGGACGAGTGCGCGACATGGAGCCCGCTTTGGGTCTGAGCTATCCCACCATTCGCAGCCGTTTGACCCAGCTTAAGAACAAACTTGTTGGTGAATACGAGGCTCGCGAAAAAGGGGAATCTATTCAACCAACCAAAGCCCCTTCAACAGAAGAGGTGCTGGCTCGTCTTGAAAAGGGCGAGATCAATTTTGATCAAGCAATGACCTTGATCAAGAACTCTCCGAAGTGAGAGTGAAAGGCTCAACATATGAAAGAACAAATCAAAAAAGTTTTAGAAATGAATAAAAGCGGCGCGCTCACTGATGATCAGGCGACGGCCCTCATTGATGAGTTGATGAAGAAGTCTCAGGCGGAGGGCTCCGAAGAGTCTTCTTCTGAGGAGGAGGAGCTCCGTGAACGCGGCAGGAGACGTAGATCACGTCACCATCATGGTCGCGATGAGTTTCGCCGTGGTCCATGGTCCCGTGGCCCGCGCGATTCACACAGAGGACCTCCTCACTTCGCCTCTTTCATTCATGATAAAATTCACGAAAGAATGGGAGAAGCGTTTGACGCTAAATTCGACAGAATGAATGAAGCCTTCGGAGCCAAATTCGGTCGTCAGGATGGCAATGACAATTCCATTACGATGAGCAAGTTTGAGGCTCCAGCGGGTCCTAATTCTGAATTCAAAGGCAATTCTTTGACGATGTCGTCTTTTGCTGACGTGATCCTGCAAGATTCAAAAATGAATGACAACCGCATTGATGCCAGCAAAGTAGAAGATCTTCACTTGAATGACAGCCAACTTCTAAAATTAGGTTTGGCGGGAAGTTCCTTTGATGATTTACAAATGAATAAGAGTGAAATGATCGACAGTCATTTCCACGGCTGTAAAGTCAGCGACATGAAGTTGGCAGATGAGAGCCATATTAATGACGTTGAATTCAACGGCTGCTCGCTGAAAGACATTTCTTTGGTGAAAGAGTCACAATTTAAATCTAGCGGTTTAAATGGCGCGGCCATTCATGATCTTCAGCTTTCTCAAAGCGTGATCGAGGGCATGGATATGCAAGGTGTGGCCATGCATGATGTGTCTTTAGAAAAAGCGACTTTGAAATCTTGCGTTTTTAGAGGAACTTCGCTGCGTGATGTGCGTATTAGCGACAGCTCTCTCGTGGGCGTGATTATCACAGCCGATGATTCATGGTCTTTGCGCAAAAAAGGTTTTACAGATGTGCATATTGAAAACTGTCAGCTGCAAAAGATCATGTTTGTCGATTGCACCTTGAGTGATGTCACGATCCGCAACGTCAATGTATCAGATTTAAAAATTCAAAAAATCCAATTGGCTGATGTGGAAATCGACGGCAACGAAGCCTTCCTTGCAGCTTGTGGATTATCAAAATAGGAGTACGTAGTCATGAGAATTTTCGGCAGTCTTATTAAAGCCATCGTTCTAGCGATTCCATTTTATTTTCTTTGGAACTATTTAGCGCCCATTTATCTGCCGCAGGCACCGGCTCAGTATCTAGACATTCCATTCTGGCATATCACGGGCATTTTCATGGTGGTGCAAATCCTAAAGCTGGTCGTTTTTCCATCACGCGGATGGAAAGGTCGTCATTACATGGGGGCTTGCGGCTTTAATAAATTCCAAAAGTTTGGCAGAGGCCGCTGGGGCCGCCGCGGATTCTGGACTGAGAACTATCGCCATCAAGCGTAGCCTTTAGATCGCTGGAGCTGAGTTCGCGACTTTCAGGTGAAGTTGAAAAACCGCAGGGAAAATCCTGCGGTTTTTTTATTGCCTCAGTTTGAGACAGTGACAGTTCCGGCTTGAGCTGTTCAAAAGATAATTTTAAAAAGCCATTTATTTTTCCCTCAGGCGACATTTTTCGGGCACAAAGGTTGAAATGAAAATGCCTGATGAACTACGTCCGCCGTCTTCTATTTATTTTAATCTCTTTACTAGCTAGCCTTGGTTGGGCTCAATTAAAGTGCGAATATGCGTTGCTCGGCGACGATCCTAGTTCTAAATACGAAACGACAAGAAAATACATCGGTAACGAATTCGATTTACTCTTGAATGACTCAAACATGTCGATGATCGATAAAGTCATCAATCGTGGCGAGCCCATTACTGAAAAATCCAAAGAGACATTCAAAAAGCTTCTATCGGATCTCAAAATCGTAGATCCGGTTCAAAAAAAAGAAGCCGAAGCCTTCCTGGAAAGATCCCTAAGCCCGGAAGAGGCTATTGCTTTAAAATTAGCACGTGGTTTAGGCCGTACTGAAACAGGTAAGGACGAAGTCAAACTGGCTTTCTCTGGAAACTACACAGAGGAACAGATCGATCGCAAAGACCGTATTTTAGAGCTTGCCGGATTTTCTTTTGAAGAGCGTGTGGCCCTTGTCGGAAATAAATTCGTCGATGATATTTTAACGAAATACACCGCTGAAAATTTATTATGGGATAATGTCGTTGAAACTCCAGAGCAAGCTGTTGCGATGAATAAAGAAGTTATCTCTCAGATGGATGAGGTCGCCTCGAAAAATACAGCTACTCAAGGAAAACTAAATTCTCTGAATGAAAAACAGGCGACGGCTTTGTACGAGGCAGTCACTCGTCACCCAGTAGCCCGCATCTTAAAACTTCGCAAATACGATCCGGAAAGCAAAATGGGATTCTGCTTTGGTCGAGCGATGACAAGTCATATTGAGGCTTTGCAAAGCAACGTCGATCGCGAATCCATTCGCAAAGTTTTTGTCGTAGGGGCGATGAAAGCCATCGTTGGCGATATTATTTGGCAATTCCACGTGGCAACCGCAGTGAAACGCACGGATGGCGGATGGTGGGTTATTGATCCATTCTTTGGCAAAGTTGTGACCTTAGAAAAATGGTACGAGAAAATGTATAAGCAAGATACCAAGGGGACTCTTCGTCTTTATGTGACGGAAGCCCCACGCATGGGTGCAACGGGCAGTCAGCGCTATCAGCGTGCGCACTTGATGATGGATTATTATAACGGTTACTTCAAAGACCTCATCAAACACTATCGTTTAAAAGCTCACGACGAACTTCCAGCGAAATCAATCTGGATCAAAATATTCGACTGGCTTTTATCAGTCATTCACGTCGGCATCTAAATATCAACCAAACCAATATTTTCGTTCAATACCGCTCTACGATTCGGATCGAAGTAATATCTGAGCTCAATTAAGAAACGGAATCTTTCATGGATTTGAGTTCCTGTAATAACAAAACCTGCTTTGAGTTTCGGAATTAAAATCGCGGGATTGTTCGGATGATGAAGACTTGTGACAACTTCAAATCCTTCTTGTTGAAGAATTTCCAGAACTGCTGTCAACATGCGAGAATAAAGTCCTTGTTGGCGAAAATTCTTAAGGACTACTGAATTTTTCATATAATAAGTTTCCGCATCCGAGCTATTTCCAAAGTGCCAGCCAACGACTTCAGAGTTTTTATAAAGCACCATGCGAAGAAAATAAGTGTTCATGCCTTTGCGGCGCTCTTTGAGCTTCTCTGAAGGAGGACGAAGTGAAGCATTTGCTAATGCGTTAGCTCTATTCGAAAAAGAACGGGCGTAATGCACATCCAGGACCTGTCCTAATTCATCAAGAGAAACTTCTTTAAGAATAAAACCATCGCCAAGATTCACGTCAAACATTTGTGGTCCTTACATGTTATGCAGGAAATATCTGAGTCCGAACACGAGCCAAATGTAAAGTCCCATGGTATTGAATACAATGGCCATGGCCAATCGATTGCGGCTGACTTTCGATAAAGGTCTTTCCTGTGCTAAGACTTTCCACCCTAAAACCATGGAATAGAGCGTACAAAAAATTGGAATAAATACGCATCCAAGAATTGAATTCGTCAGGCATTTTTTTGCAAGGCTTTGCGTGTGTTGAAGATGAATTTCTGCGGCCTCTTGCTGTTCAACTTCAGTCTCACTTTCACTGCGAACGATCTTCAGGCGAGGTTGCAAAGATTCCAAGGCTTGGGAAGCCTCCATGAATTCGAATTCAGGCACCTCGATAATCAATTCGCCCAAAAGATTTTGCAGGTGAGGAGCCACGGATCTGGTCTGTTCATCGCGCACTTTTGGGTGAAAGCCCTGGGACTCTAAAAAAGATTTCACCACTTGGGCTTCACCGAGATCTGCACACTCTGTAAGAAAAACGTAGCTGCTCATAGAGAAAGTCTACAGTGCAGAAAAAGCGACTGCAATCACCTTCGGATGAAAAACTAAACTGTGGCATGCCCCAACATGTGCGGAATAAGTTCGATCAAACCGTTGGAAATGATCTGTACACCAAGACACAAAAGAATAAACGCCGACATTCTTAAAATCACGATCGTGCCGATGTCGCCGAGCTTTGAAATCAAGTCTTTGGCGAAGCGGTAGCAGATATAAGTGATTGCAGCCACAATGATTAACGCAAGAAAGCTTGAAAGCAACATGATTGCCTCCATCGTTCCCTCATCACTTCGCATATTAGCCCCCAAAGTGATCGCGACAGAGACACTTCCAGGCCCGACGCTTAAGGGGAAGGTGAGGGGATAAAAAGCTCTGCGACTGTACGCGGCTCTTTGCGCTTCCGGATTTTCAGCGGCCTGTTGTTGATTTGTAGAAAGTGTTTTTTGCGAGTCATTGGTGTTCAAAAGAGTCCAGCCCGAAGCGCAAACAAGAAGACCTCCTCCGATTTGAACAGCGGCGATCGAAATGCCAAAGAACTTCAGAACATAGGTTCCGATCATCATGGAAATCAGCAGAAGAAAAAATCCATAGGTAGCAATTTTCTGAGCAAGAATTTTTCGATCCTCATCGGGAATATCCTGGGTGAGTGATAGAAAAATAGGCATCTGTCCCATGGGATTGATAATAGGAACCAGGGCTGCGACAACGAGAAGTAAATCTTTAAAAAATCCAATGAGGTAGTGCGACATATATCTCTAGAAGAACTGTATTGCGGCTGAATGTAAAGCCATGCGGCGGAGCCCTGTAAAAGGCCAAAATAGCACGCCGTATTAATAAGAAAACTCATGCAACTTCCTGGTCCCTGAGTTACGTAAAATACCCATGAAAATCGAGCTTCCATCTTTACCACAAAACTTGAACCAGTCAGAAATCATCGAGAAGTCATGGGTTGTGACTGTTTCTGGAAATCGCTTCAGTATTTTGAAGCCAGATCCAGATGCTGTCAGAATTGAGGACATTGCCTGCGCGCTTGCTCGTCAAGCTCGCTTCAATGGTCATACGCGCTTCTTCTATAGCGTCGGTCAACACTCGTGCTTGGGCGCTCAAGTGTCGCCAACCAAAGAGGTGGCCTTGCAAATGCTTTTCCATGATGCGACGGAAGCTTACGTGGGTGATTTGGTATCTCCAGTAAAAGCTCTATTGCCTGATTTTGAAATTATCGAATCACGCATTCACTGGGCGATCGCTCAAAAATTCAATTTAGAGTTTCCTTTGCCGAAAATTATCAAGCAAATCGATCGCCGCTTGCTTGCCACAGAGGTGCGCGATTTGATCACAAAGGATTTGAAATCTTGGAATATCAGAGAAGATGAGCCGTTTGATTTCCCAATCATCCCTTGGCCACCAGAAGTGACGGAAGCGCGCTTTTTGGAAATGGCTCGCGAGTTGATGAGAAAATAAAAAAGGTCGGTGAGGAACCGACCTTTTTTATTTCTAACTGCAAATCGCAATCTTAAGCGCCTTTTTCTTTCTTAGGAACTTTGGATTCGTCCACAGTGATTTCAATTTCGACACGGCGATTTTTAGCTAAAGAGGCTTTGTCAGTTCCCATATCGACCGGGTTTGCAGAGCCCATGCCCAAAGATGAAACTGTTGCTGCGGGAAGGCCCGCACTTACGAGTTGATCACGAACAGCTTGCGCACGTTTTTCAGACAAAGGCTTATTGATTTTGTCTGAGCCTGTGCTGTCTGTGTATCCTTTGATCGTCAAAATGTTTTCTGGATACTTCTTCATGATAGCAGCAAGCTGATTGATGTTTTCTTTTGCCGCAGGCTTTAAGTCCGCTTTGCCAGAATCAAATAGGATGTCGCTTTTAAGCTTTGTCACAAGTCCTTGCTCTGTTCTTTTTGTCTCTGCGATTTTATCCAATTCTTTTTGTTGTTGATCCAAGCGGTGACCAACAGCTCCACCGAAGCCGGCTCCAACGGCTGCGCCAATCAAAGCACCTGCATTACGGTTTCCAGTTTGGTTACCGATCACGGCACCAATCACACCTCCTGCGACAGCGCCAATGCCGACACCTGCAGCTGTTTTTTTGTTATCTTCAACAGTGGCACAAGCACTCAAGATCACTGCGAACGTGCTTGCCAATAGAATCATTTTCTTCATGGGTTCTCCTTCATTGAACGACCTATTATCTGAAATTTGACATATTGGACGCAAGGGGAAGAACGCCGCGTCCAGATGTTCGATTCAAGTTAATACGATTGCGGCCTTCTTCAAATTTGCTATCGTTAATTGTGTTTCAAAAAGAAAGAGGATTTATGAGAAAAGCTTTAGCCCTAATGTTTCTTTCATTCACAATTGTTGCTGGTCTTGCTCACGCTGAAGATCGTTTGATCATCGTGGGGGGGAGTGCGGAAAAAAGCCTTGATCCAAACATGGTGACTCTAAACGTAGAGGTATGGAGCAAGGCTACGACCGCGAAACAAGCTCAGCAGCTAGCTGCGAATCAGTTTAAACAAGTTAAAAAAACTTTTGACGAATACAAAGTTAAAAAAGAGGACATTCAGACGGATAATTATTCTTTGAATCCGGAATACATCTACGATCAAAAAACTCAGCAAAATAAAATGGTGGGTTTCCGTGTGGTGCAAACACTGATGGTAACACTGCATAAAGTGAACGAAGCGGGGAATTTTCTAGACGCCTTGGTTGTGGAAAAGAAAAGCACTGATTCCGGTGTGAATATCAACAGCATCAATTGGGATTCCGATCAAAGAACAAAAGTTGAAACAGCAGCCCTAGGTGATGCCGTTCGCGCTGCAAAGGAAAAGGCGGAAGAGATCGCAAAAGCTGCAGGTGTTAAAATCAAAGCTGTTGCAAGAATCAGCCATGGAGTTACAAACGTGCGCCCGCCAGTTCCAGTAAACAGAGGATTTGCAATGAAGGCTGCAATGGCCGACTCGGCACCGACAGAACTGTCAGCAGGACAGATCAAAGTTCGTGTTGATGTAACGGCCGAATACGAAATCAACTAAGACATCGGATTTAGCGAAAATTAAAAGCCGCCCAAATGGGGCGGCTTTTTCATTTTTGGAAGTCCTGCTCCATTACTCTTTTAATTCGTTCACCGGAATCACACCCAAAGATCTGAAAATATCCATTGGCATGTGTTTATCAGAGCGAACTCGGTTGAATTGATATTCACCATCCGTATAGATAAAGCTGCGTGGGTCTTGATCGTTCCCGAACCATGTATAGAAGTCCACACAGTCAACTCCACCGCGATCACAATCTTGCCAAGCCCAAAGGACGATCATTTTCTGAGCGTCGATAGAAGGTGCTTTGAAACCTATTTTCTTTGCGCTTTCTGCGAAGGGTGCTTGTGGTAAACCTTTTTCATTCAGAAGATTCAAGACCATGTTTCCTGTTGGAGGCATTGGAACCCCAGGGGCTCTCTTACTTGCATAGTTATAGAATTGAGTTGTGGACGTGTAAGTGATGAAATCAAAATTCCAAATTAGATTCTGGGGAACATCGTACACGGCCTGACCATCCATCACTCGCTTCACGGTTTTTGGCAAACTGAAGAAAGCATTTTCTGGGTAGACGATTGTTTCCTTACGGATATTAGGAAGTAAGATATTCAAATATGTTGCGACCATTTCAGGCTGATTGCGATTGCGTTGAATATCAACCATCAAGGCCAAAGCGAGCATTTGATATGAGCGATATTTTTCAAGCTGGTCGTTGACGTTTTTAAAGTAGGTCGGATCAATAATCGGGTTG
Source organism: Bdellovibrio sp. (assembly GCF_036384735.1). Classification (GTDB taxonomy): domain Bacteria; phylum Bdellovibrionota; class Bdellovibrionia; order Bdellovibrionales; family Bdellovibrionaceae; genus Bdellovibrio. The sequence goes on from NZ_DASVLT010000010.1 coordinate 19,961, forward strand.
TTATCACGCTGAATCTGCGCAAACACTTTTTGCAAAGGCTCCAGATCCGATTGCGGAGTAAAGTTCGCGTGAATTGCACTGATTAAGGACGTACCTGTCGCCAGAATTTTATCTTCGGCAGCTTTTATATTGTTGGCAATCCTCTGGGCGGCGGCAGGATCGATAACTTTCCCGTCCTTCATATTTTTTAAGGCCAGTTTATTTTGATCTAAAATAAACTGCAATTGGACTGAAAAATCCTCCCATGCGGTTGCGATGGGGCGCATGCCTGTTTCGTAACGAGCGATTTTGATTTCTGTTTCAATACGGCTTAAAGTTTTCTGAATCTCATCCAGCCTGCCGATCACTTGATTCAATAAATCGAGGATTTGGCTTTGTTTGTCTTCCAGACCTAATCCTTTTTCGAGCTCATTAAAGATTTGTGCGCCAGCAGCACCAACGATTCCCGCTGCTAGTTTTTCTGCAAGCCATGATTCAATACTGTTTGGCAACTCAACCTCTGGAGGTTTTTGATCACGGCTGTCACCGCGTGTGTACGGAGAGAGATAGTCGAGATCAGCTTGTGCAAGGGAAGGGGCGATGGCTGAAGTCAAACTTGAAAAAACAAGGGCAAACTTGATGGTTTTTGATTTGAACATTTTCATAATGTCCTCCTATGCCTGATACAGAAAGCATCGAAGGTGCCATTAAATTGGAAATTCAAATCAATTCTGGTGCTTTTAAGAGGGGGGCTGCCGAAATCCCGGCAGAAACTCTTGCCGGGATTCCAGCTTTGCGGGAATTCCGGCAGGTCTAGGAGGCACATTTTAAGCACCGTCGCGAAATAAGATTATTTAGCCGGGAACAAGTAGGTTGTCGTCATGGCATTTTTCTCTGTGATGGAATGAATCTCGTAAATTTCAATCACGGGGCCATCTTGCTTCAAAGAATGATCTTTCATGAAGTCGGCTACTTTAGGATACACTTTCAACGGTCCAATTCCTGGAGAGCCAGAGAACACAGCGACAACGTAATTGCGGCCCGGAATTTCGCCCACTTTGAATTCTTCAGGCAAAGTTGCAGGTGGATTCTCAACCAAGCAACCTACGCGAGCACGCAAACGAGCCTCTTCAACAGTTTGTGGATCATCAAGGTACTCTCCGAACGTGCGAGCACAAGGCTGACCTTTATTTTTGAAGAAGCCTTCAACGATTTCGATTTCTTTATTCACTTTGTGATAAGGGCCGACGTGATCAATATAAACTGTCTTGAACGGACCTTGATTCATCTGAGAGATATCAACATTTCTGTAAGCCCCCAGGTAAGTTGAAAGATAAACGCCAAAACCAACGATCGCTGCCAGAACAAATAACAAAATATATCTCATACTACTTCCATTTAATTGAACAGCCCATAGAGGCTGTTTGGTCATCAGAAACTATTCCGTTCTTGAGCAGAACTTGAACCGCTTCATATAATTCTCTTTTAGTTACTTTTGCGGGATCTTTCCAGGAGTCATCCAGGCGACCACGATAAGTTAATTTCAATGAGCCATCGTAAACAAAATAATCGGGCGTACAGACCGCGCCAAATTTATGTGCGACAGCTTGGGATTCATCATGTAAGTACGTGAAGGAATAATTTTTTTCCTTCGCACGTTTTTGCAAATTTTCAAATGAATCTTCCGGGTGATCGGCGGCATCGTTAGAACAAATGGCCACAACGTTTACACCTTGAGCTTTCAAATCAGAGCCCAAAGTGATCAAGCGATCTTCGATGGCTTTCACGTAAGGACAGTGGTTGCAGATGAAAACCACAACCAAAGGCTTTCCGTTTGAAAAATCCTTCAGGCTATAAGTTCTTCCATCCACAGCCGGTAGAGTGAATTCAGGACAAGCATTTCCAATGTCTGGGAACGGAGTAAATGTCGTCGCCATGAAGCCTCCTACAAAGTCATCCAGCTGATTTTTTTGTCGCCAATAAGCAAACTGCCGTCAGCTTCCATGCCTGTGTATTTTTCTTTCAATAAAGGATGAAGGTTCAAAGCAGAAAGCAAAGACAATTGATCTGTAGGACTTAATTGCTCATCCGCATGAGAAACCGCATCTGTCATTTCAAATAAAAGACGATCCAAGAATGCCAAATAGTCTTGTCCTAAAAGGGGAGCACCCATCGGCAACTCTTCAAGTAGGCTCGTAGCCGTTGTCACTTCTTCCGGTGAGGCAGTGACATTGAAACCAAGTCCTACGATCAAACGCACTTCATCGCCTTGAATAACATTCTCAAGTAAAATACCGGCAACTTTTTTGTCGCCGATATAAATGTCATTCGGAGCTTTCAAATTCCAATCAAGGAATGGCCATGTTGTCGCGCAGGCGCGATATACGGCAAGGCCAATCAAACATGAAGTGGTCGGTTGAGGTTTTACCCCTAACAGGTAAGACCACGAACTTAAAAGACAAGTGCCGGGACGGCCATCCACCCAAGTGTTTTTGCCACGACCACGGCCCGCAGTTTGATGATCTGTCACATACAAGGCTAAAGATTCTTCCAACATGCTTTCCGCAAAGGCCTCTTCTTTAGCAAGACTGTTTGTACTTTCTTGTTGTCTTTCGTAAGAAACATAAAGGTGATTGTTCTCGGCCCAACGAGCCGTCACATCCCCAATTTTAATGTCAGCAATAGGTGTATCCATTATTACTCTTCCCAAGCAAAGATCAAACTGACATCCGCACACGGAGCCGAGTGAGTCAAGGCGCCTACGGAAATATACGTCACGCCCAACTGAGCCACAGAACGCATGCGTTCCAAATTCATGTTACCGCTGGCTTCCGTTTGTACTCCCTCGGGAATCAAAGCGAGAGCTTGCTTCAGCATGTCGTTGTTCATGTTGTCCAAAAGAAGGTGAGTCGCACCCATTGAAATCGCCTCTTTCACCTCATCCAATGTGCGAGTCTCAACTTCAATCGGTAAGTTCGAATGTTCACGAACGCGAGCAATAGCTTTGCTAATTCCACCCATCACAGAAATGTGATTGTCTTTGATTAAGATCGCAGTACTTAAGTTCATACGGTGATTGTAAGCACCACCGTGAACTACGGCGCGTTTTTCCAAATCACGAAAGCCTGGCGTTGTCTTGCGAGTATCGAGAACTTTCGTGTGCGTTCCTTCAACTTGCTTTACGAATTTGCGAGTCAGTGTCGCGATACCAGAAAGATGCCCCAAGAAATTCAAAGCCACGCGTTCGGCTTTAAGGATTTGCAAAAGATCGCCTTCGATGGTGCAGATGATTTGACCATTCAAGATTTGATCGCCTTCTTCAAAGTGCCACTTCACGCGGCAGTTTGGTTCAAGAAGTTGCATTGTTTGTTCAAAAGCAGCAGCGCCGGAAAGAACGATGTCTTCCTTTGCTTTCAAGCGAGCGCGACCTTGACGAGGTTTTAATGCTAGGGATTCAGTCGTGACATCGCCATTAGGCATGTCTTCTTTGATAGCGGCGCGAATAAGTTCAAGTAGAGTCATAGGATCCTCTCACAGACAAAGCGCGAGAGGAGGACGTGTTGCCTTAGATGGATTTTTCAGTATCGCGCAGGATCTTGTTGATCTCTTCGCGTACGATGCGTTCAGCAATCTCGGGAATGACTTTCCAACAAATGGATTCGATCACTTCGCGAGCTTCCTCTCGAACAATCTTTTCCATCATATCGGCTTTCATGTCACCTTGAGATTGAGTATTGGGCTGAGCAGCAGAAGGGCCCTTTTTTAAAGAGGCCATCATTTGATCTTTAACGGTTTTTTCAACCTTAGTAACGAGAGACTCTGTCGCAGCTTGTGGGCGCTGTGCCGGAGTCACTGCTGGTTTCTTTTGAGCCAAATCAGGTCCCATAGCTTCTGCTTCATGGAAACTGATCTCTTCGAAATCACCAGATACTTCGATGTGAGCGTTTGAAAGCTCGTCATCTTGTGGAATCACAAACTTAGAAGCAAAATCACTGCCGTCAGCTTCAGTAGGGATATTGATTTTGAATTTTGTTAAATCCTGATGAGCCCAGCCGCCCTCATCGTGCTCCTCTTCCGCTTTTGGTGTTGTCAGTGGAACTGTAGAGAATTCTTCTCCTGGGATATCCAGTGGATGATGCTCTTCTTCCAAGGCAGCGGCATTTGCAGGAATGGCAAAACCGGTTCCGCTTTCTTCAGGAATCGCGTAGATGTCATCTTGAGAAGCAGGCTGTTGATTTTCCTCTGCCGGAGTTTCTTCAAAATCTGGCATATCAGGGAAATTCAAGAAATTGCTAACAGGATTGTTCTTCGTTTTCTGAACCAGGTTGTTCACAAGGTTGCGCAAGTGATCAGCATCGAAGGGTTTTTCAAGACGGCCATCGGCTCCAGATTCTTGGACCTTGGATTCGTCTACCTCCATGAAACCACTCCACATCAAAACAACAGGAACTTTTGCGGTCTCAGGATCATGCTTAATGTCGTGGCAAACTTCATAGCCATTGCGTTTGGCTAAAAGAACGTCGGCGAAAACGATGTCGGGTTTAAAACTTTTGGCGACCGGCAAAACATCAAGGCCCACGGGCACAGACTTCACCTCGACACCGAAGTCTGACAAAGCCAGTTGCATGACCTTTTTAATTGTGGAACTCTCATCTGCTAGCAAGACGCGTAAAGCCATAAGGAAAGTTAAATAGTATTTTCTCATTGAGTCAAGACATAATACCAGTATGAACCGCATCGATCGTTATACATCATGGCTTTTTTGGGGCTACTTTCTCGGCGCCCTTTTGATTTTCCTGACCTTGTTCATGGCGGTGAACGCTCTTTCGGATTTAGCTGCTTACAAGGGGTTAACTGCGGGAGTTCTCTTCAATTACTACCTGTATTCGTTCCCTGAAATCATTCAAAAACTCTTGCCTGTGGCCTGTTTGCTCGGCGTAATTTTAACGCTAACAAATCTCAATAAAGCCAACGAACTCGTTGCGTTATTTGCCAGTGGGATGAGTCTTTTCCGAATTTCTTTGCCGATGCTTTCCTGGGTGATCGTGTTATCGGCATTGGGGTACGCAGCTGGGGATCGCGTGATTCCCGCGGCCATCAAGCAAAAGAATTATATTTTCTATTACGATATTAAGAAACAGCCGCATTTATTTTCGACGGTAAAGACCAACAAAATTTGGTACCGCACGAAAGATGCGATTTTTAATATCAAAACGTTAAGTCCTTCCGGAGATCATGCCCAGGGTATGACCATGTATGTGTTCAACGATGCCTGGGACTTGGTGCAAATGATGACGGCCCACGATGTGGATATTCAGGGAACACAGTGGATTTTGCATGACGGAACAGTGACGGTATTTAGCAAAGATTCAAGCTTTCCTCTTTCGACGCAGTTCAAAGATAAAAGTATCGTGATGGCAGAAAACTCGAAAGATTTGCAGAGCGCGGGGCAAACTGCCGACATGATGTCACAAAAAGAGCTTGAGCACTTCATTCAAAAAAATAAGGACGCGGGCCTCGATACTGTGGCTTATGAAGTCGATTATCACTCGAAAATCAGTTTCGCCTTTGCCGGCCTGGTCATGTGTCTGTTGGGTATTCCTTTCAGCGTCAGTCGCGCTCGTTCCGGGGGCACGATGCTCAATGTGGGGATTTGTTTGGCACTGGTTTTCGCTTATTACGTTTTATACTCCTCAGGAATCACATTAGGACAGCATGGGACTTTGCCTCCTTTGGTGGCAGCTTGGGCGCCGAATATGATTATGGCGGCCTTGGCCTTGGTGCTTCTAAAGCGTTTAAAGCGGTAGTGTATCTGGCCTTTTTGGGCAGACTCTGTTATATTAAGGCTCTAAGGAGAGCTATCTATGATCATGAAAATCCTCACTTTCCCAGATCCACGACTTCGCGAAGTTTCGAAGCCGGTGACTGAGTTTGGTCCCCATCTGCAAAAACTTGCCGATGACATGATCGAGACAATGTACGACGCTCACGGTATTGGTCTGGCGGCTCCTCAAGTGGGTGAGCTTATTCGTATGGTGGTGATCGATACTCGTCCTCGCGATGATAAAGGTCGCAGATACAAAGACGAAGACATGACCGAAATGGAAAAAGCAGTTCAACAACCGTTGATCTTGATCAATCCAGAGATCGTTAAGGGTGAAGGTAAAACAACTTTTGACGAAGGCTGCCTGTCAGTTCCTGGGTATTTCGAAACTGTCGAGCGCAACCTTGTGGTTGAACTGAAAGCCTTCGACGTCAATGGCAAAGAGTTCCGCGTAAAATCTGACGGTCTTCTTGGTATTTGCATGCAGCACGAGTTAGATCATTTGGAAGGAACATTGTTCATCGACCACTTGAGCTTCGTGAAGAGCAACAAAATCAAAAGCCAAATTAAAAAACACGGTTATCCTCCAAAACAAAAAGAAGAAGAAGGCGACAAAGAGAAGTCTTCTGACTCAAAAAAACTGGAAGTCTAAGTGAGTAAAGTCCGCGTCTGCTTCCTAGGTACTCCGGAATTTGCCGTCACATCTTTGAAAGCGCTTCTTGAAGACGATCATTTCGAAGTCGTAGGCGTGGTCACTCAACCGGATCGTCCTGCGGGACGTAAGCTGCAGTTGACTCCAAGTCCGGTGAAGGTTCTGGCCCTTGAACATCATTTGAAAGTGCTTACGCCGGAGTCCTTGAAAAACAGTCCTGAAATGAATGAAGAAATCAAATCCTGGGGCGCTGAAGTCGGCGTCGTGGTGGCTTTTGGTCAAATCCTTACGCAAGCGTTCCTGGATTCATTTCCATTCGGTTGCGTGAATGTTCACGGGTCTATTCTGCCACGTTGGCGTGGTGCTGCTCCCATTCAAAGAGCTATCGAAGCTGGTGATGCCGAAACTGGCGTGACATTGCAGAAGATGGTTAAAAAGTTGGATGCAGGTGACATCATCGGCATTCGCAAAGTCACAATCCATCCGGAAATGACGGCGATGGAATTGCATGATCAATTGGCAGTTCTTGGCGCTGATCTTTTGCGAGTAGAATTGATGGACTATGTGCGCGGTAACTTGGCGCCGATTCCGCAAGATGAGTCGCAGGTGACAGTGGCTCGTAAAATAGACAAATTAGAGTCCGAAGTGGACTGGAACGCATCTGCAAAAGCCATCGATGGAAAAATCCGTGGTTTTGTATATGGCCCAGGCACGTACACAATTCTTCAAGGTAAGAAGTTAAAGCTTCATAAAGCCACTCCTGTCAGTGAACCGACGAAAGCAGCGCCGGGAACTATCGTGGCTGTGAATCCAGATCATATTTCTGTTGCAACAGGTGAAGGTATTTTGAAACTTTATGAAGTTCAGCCCGAGTCGCGCAATCGTATGAAGGTAGCAGATTTTCTTAAAGGTCATGATCTAAAACCAGGAGATAAAATCGGTGTCTAGCGCTTATTGGAAAACTCCATCCACAATGATGCTTCCTCCTTGCGCTTGCAGCTGGAGTTTTTAAATGAGTTCTAAACTAGTTGCTCCTTCTATTCTGAGTGCAGATTTCGCAAATCTTGAAAGAGAAATCAAAGCCGTGGCTCAAGCGGGGGCAGACTGGATTCACGTGGATGTGATGGATGGGCACTTTGTTCCAAACATCACCATTGGCATTCCTGTAGTAAAGTCTTTAAAGAAAGTTTCGCCGCTACCACTTGATGTGCACTTGATGATCGATGATCCTGAGAAATACGCTGAACAATTTATTAAAGCTGGTGCAGATTATTTAACGATTCATGTGGAATCGACAAAAGATCCTGCGGCAGTTTTAAAAAGCATTCGCAGTTTTGGTGCAAAAGCGGGGATTACACTTCGTCCGCGCACTTCTGTGGACAAGGTATTATCACTCCTGCCATTATGCGATTTGGTTTTGGTAATGACTGTAGAGCCTGGCTTTGGTGGTCAGTCCTTTATGCACGATCAAGTGGCTAAGATTGCCACTCTTCGCAGGGAAATTTCGAATAAGAACCTGAATTGTTTGATTGAAGTCGATGGTGGTATTAACGCTGAAACCGCACAAATTTGCCACGAAGCAGATGTGTTCGTGGCGGGAAGCTACGTCTTTGGCCAGGATTATAGCAAAGCCATTTCCGCTCTAAAAGAAGCCAAATTACCGTCTTCCAAATAGGAAGTGACTTGGCCGTCTTGCAAGGCGATCAAAGCACTTTCTAACCTTTTTGCTGCATTCGCCGTTAATAATTTTGTGGCCTCTTCAAGGTCGACGAATTTGAATTCCTTAAAATCGTCTTTTAAAAGTTGCAGACCTTGTGCTTGGCGCTCGGTGAGTTCTTTTGCTTCGAAAAGAAATTGAATGTATTCGCCTTTCACATCGCGATTGTGAATATAATCAATGGCGATCAATCGGGTGGGACTGATTTGAAGCTTTAATTCTTCTTTGATGCTGCGATAAAGTCCTTCAAGCGGTGACTCTTCGGCTTCGACCGTGCCTCCAGGTAAAACCCATTCATTGCTGTAACTGGGTTGAAGAACAAGCAGTTGGTTTTTATAAAACAATAAAGCGCCCACACCAATGCGTTTGCGGGGAAGGGATTCATAGAAGTCTTTGTCGTCTTTATAAGCTAACATGAATTCTCCTGGTCTTAGGGCGGTATAGAGAAAACAAAACTCATTGAGTATTCGTTGACCTGTTAACGGCCTCTCTTCAGAATTGTAAAGGAATCTTAAATATTTTTGGGTTACAAAAAGGAGAACATATGAAGAAGTTGTTGTTAGCAATGGCTTTTACACTCGGCTTCACAGGCGTTGCACACGCTAATATCATGCTTGAACCATATTTGGGTTACGAGATGGGAAAAACATCTGACGTCTCATCCATTAACGGTAAAACTGATGCCGTCAATTTGGGACTTCGTTTGGCGTATAAAACTCCAGTGATGTTGTGGTTGGGGCTTGATGGTCAGTTCGGAACGAGCGGTGATTATAAACCAGATTCAGGTTCAAATGCTTCTTTGAAACACAATACTTACTACGGTGTTGTGGGTCTTGATTTGCCGATCTTATTGAGAGGTTGGGTTGGTTATGGTTTCTCTGACGAGTTGAAATTGGACAGCCCTTATAGTGGATCGTTGAAGGGTACGAACTTTAAAATTGGCGTAGGCTTCACAGGTCTTCCATTTGTTTCTTTGAATGCGGAATACATCAAAGGAAACTTGACGAAAGTCAGCGGAGGTCCTTCTGATGGCACAAGTTTGAGTGCAACAGATGAATCCGTGATGTTGTCGGTTTCGTTGCCTTTGGTGTTCTAAGAATTGCTTAAAATTTAATCAAATCTTCTTGTGCTTCAGGGAGTTGAAAAAGGATGGTCACAAGCCATCCTTTTTTATTTCAACGCATAGCAGGACACGCAGGTACGCCGTGATTTTTCGGGGTCCTTCGGGCTAGGATGCCGACTCTATTTTAGGAGTTCGGACTATGCAGATCAATGGTGAAAATATCACTTTAGAAAACCTCTATGCGGCGGCCCACAATCCATCTGAAAAGGTGGAACTGGCTCCTTCAGCAAAAGCGCAAATGCAAAAATCCCGTGACTACATCGAGGGTCGTATCGCGAGCGGCGAAGTGATGTACGGGGTGAATACAGGTTTTGGTGCGTTTTCTTCCGTGCGTATCTCTGACTCTGAAATTGAACAGCTACAAAGAAATTTGATTCGCTCTCACTCAATGGGGGTTGGTGCTCCGTTTACGAAAACTGAAACTCGTGCGATGATGATGTTGCGTGCGAATGCTTTGGCCAAAGGCCACAGCGGTATTCGTCCTGTGGTTGTCGAAAAAATTCTAGAGTTCCTGAATAATGACATCATTCCTGTTGTTCCGTCGCAAGGTTCAGTAGGGGCCAGCGGTGACTTGGCTCCATTGTCTCATCTGGCTTTGACAATCATTGGTGAAGGCGATGCGTGGGGACCCGAGGGTAAACCTGTTCACGTGACAGAGCTTTTGCAAAAGAAAAATATCAAACCGTTAGAGCTGAAGGCCAAAGAAGGTCTTTCAATGATCAATGGCTGTCAGGTGATGACTTCTATTGGGCTTCTGTCGTTATGGGAAACACGTCGCTTGTTGTGGATGGCGGATCTCGCCGGTGCAATGTCTTTGGAAGGTCTTCGCGGTTCACGCAAAGCTTTTGACCCATTGATTTCTGCAAGTCGTCCTCATCCAGGCGAGGCAAAAACCGCGCGCAACCTGATCAAACTTATGGGTGAATCAAGCCCTATCGGTGAAAGCCATTTGACGGAAGATCACCGAGTCCAAGATGCATATTCACTTCGCTGTATGCCGGCTGTTCATGGGGCTGCGAAAGATGCTCTAAGATACGTGGTGAAAGTTCTAGAGACAGAAGCGAATTCCTCAACGGACAATCCATTGGTTTTTGCTGACGCAAATAAAGTTCTTTCTTGCGGTAACTTCCACGGAATGCCAGTGGCACATGCTATGGATTTCGCGGGAATTGCTTTAAGTTCGCAAGCAAGTATCAGCGAGTGTCGTATTTCTAAAATGATTTCGACTCAAATGAGTGAGCTTCCACCATTCCTGACACCAAATGGTGGTTTAAATTCAGGTCATATGATTGTGCAAGTGGCGGCGGCTTCTTTGGTGAGTGAAAATAAAGTTCTAGCTCATCCGGCTAGCGTGGATTCAATCCCGACATCTGCGGAAAAAGAAGATCACGTGTCTATGGGAACGATTGCTGCCCGTAAGTTCAATCAGATTTTGCGTAATGCTGAAAATGTTGTGGCCATGGAACTCTTGTCGGCGACTCAAGCTTTGGATTTGCTGGCTCCATTGAAACCGACGGCGGCAGTGAAAGCTGTTCACGATTTAATCCGCACTAAAGTTCCATTTGCAAAAGAAGATCGTATTTTCTCGAAAGATGTTGAAGCAATTAAAGCACTCATGTCTTCGGGAGAAATCATGAAGGCGATCCAAGGCGCTGTAGGCGAACTTGAGTGGTAGGCAGAAAGCCACTATTCGATAGTGGCTTTCTTAGCGCGTTCTTTAGCGAACTTCTTCACGTCCAATTCGAAGTCAGCATCGCCAAAGTTATTAAGCATATTCTTTGATTTGTATTCGGCCGTATCAACGTTTTCACGAATGATGCGGTCGATTTTTTCGATCACCGTATGACCAAAGGCACTTCTTGAACAGACAACGTATGTTGTCAGGGGATTTCTGGCCTCCATGATCGGCAAAGCCGCTAAATTTGGAAATTGATTAGAGCGATTGTATTGATTGTAAACGAAGCGATGTTCGATCGTGTAATCGATACGATTTGTGGAAATCATCTCAAGGACGTTTTGCGAAAAGAAATCAAATGACGATCTTTGTAGATTGCTGTCCTTTGACTTTTTTATCAAGGCGTCAATCTCGGGTCCGAATGAACGGGCATACCCTGTGGCGCCTTTTAATTTGCGATCTTCAAAAGTTTCCATAAGAGAGATTTTTCCATCATGAAGCTTCAATTTTGGCAGAACATCTTTGCGAGTGACAAAAATAGGCGGGGGTAAAATTGCATAGGGTGTCCAATAGGCGTATTCAAGACGAGAACGGTCTTCCAGACTCACAGTAAAGCAGGTATTTTTGGACTTTTGGATCTCCATCAAAATACGCTGCACATTTCCGGTAAAGTATTCGTGATGATAAGAAGGAAGATTTGTGCGCAGAAGTTCCAACATAAAACTGTCCTTGCCAGCCAAAGGCTTCGTCTTGAACTCCATGGGAGGCTTCATAGAGGACTCACTGGGAATGCCCCAATGAATCGTCTCTTTCACAGATTCAGCGGCCCACGCGAAACTTGAAAGGCCCGTGCCCATCAAGAAACCTGCGAAGGACAATTTGAGATTTCTCATCACTCTCCTCGGTACAGAAGAATAACATGGTGCCGTGACTCACGATAGCGACAGGTCGGTCTTAAGCTAAGTTTGTTGCTGCGGCGCAACTCATTGGTCATGTCTCTAGAGCTTTGGTACTACAAGAGGGTCTCACTTTTCTCAGGAGGAAATATGTCTCGCGTGGTGAAAGCTCCCACAGGAAATAAACTGGTTTGTAAAGGGTGGTTGCAAGAAGCCGCCTACCGCATGATTCAAAATAACTTGGATCCGATGGTTGCAGAACGTCCCGAAGATCTTGTGGTCTACGGTGGTATTGGTAAGGCCGCACGCAACTGGGAAAGCTTCGACAAAATTTTGGAAGCTTTGAAGAATCTGGAAAATGACGAAACACTTTTGGTCCAATCTGGAAAGCCCATTGGTATTTTAAAAACTCATGAGGATGCACCTCGCGTTTTGCTTGCGAACTCTAATCTTGTTCCGAAATGGGCAACATGGGAGCACTTCAACGAACTCGATAAAAAGGGTTTGATGATGTACGGTCAAATGACTGCGGGTTCTTGGATTTACATTGGAACTCAAGGCATTATTCAGGGAACCTACGAATCCTTCGTTGAAGCCGGTCGTCAATATTTCAATGGCAATCTTAAAGGTCGTGTGATTTTGACTGCGGGCCTTGGTGGCATGGGCGGAGCACAACCTCTCGCAGGTGTGTTTGCAGGGGCTTGTGTTTTGGCTGTTGAAATTGATCCAACAAGAATTCAAAAACGTCTTGAAACAAAATACATCGACGAAGTTGCAACAGATATCGACGATGCGATTGCAAGAATCAAAAAATACACAGCAGCAGGCGAAGCGAAGTCCGTGGCTCTTCTGGGCAATATGGCTACTGTGATTCATCAATTGCTTGAAAAGAATTTCATTCCGGATCTTTTGACAGACCAAACCTCGGCTCATGATCCATTGGTTGGATACATTCCTGAGGGTTACACTGTTGAATCTGCCAAGCCTTTCCGTGAAAAAGATCAGAAAGCTTATTTGGAAGCGGCCTACGCCTCTATGGCAAAACATGTTCGCGGAATGCTTGCGATGAAAGATCGCGGCGCCGTGACGTTCGATTACGGTAACAACTTGCGTGCACGTGCTCTTGAAGCGGGAGTGACCAATGCATTTGATTACCCAGGTTTCGTTCCTGCGTTCATCCGCCCTTTGTTCTGTAAAGGTTCAGGTCCATTCCGTTGGGTGGCCCTGTCTGGCGATCCAAACGACATCAAAGTCACGGACGATGCGATGAGAGAGCTTTTCCCCCACAAAAAAGATCTTCTTCGTTGGTTGGATATGGCTGAAGAGCGTATCGCATTCCAAGGTTTGCCAGCACGTATTTGCTGGTTGGAATATGGTGAACGCGCAAAAGCGGGTTTGATGTTCAATAAACTTGTGGCTGAAGGCAAAGTGAAAGCGCCGATCGTTATTGGTCGCGATCACTTGGATTGTGGTTCGGTGGCTTCGCCAAATCGTGAAACAGAAGCTATGAAAGATGGTTCTGATGCAGTCAGCGACTGGGCCTTGTTAAATGCTCTAGTCAACACAGCATGTGGTGCCACATGGGTGAGTTTGCATCACGGCGGTGGTGTGGGCATGGGTTACAGTCAACATGCAGGCCAAGTGATTGTGGCTGACGGAACTGAAAAAGCCGCAAAACGTCTTGAAAGGGTTTTAACGGCCGATCCAGCAATGGGTGTTTTCAGACATCTTGATGCCGGATACGAGTTAGCTCACGATATCGCCGTCGAGCGTGGCGTGCGCAGTCTCTGGCTGTAAGCCGTGTGCCGAGCGTTTCTCGATAGATAGAAAGATTTAAAATTAAAGAGCCACGATGTCTTCGTGGCTCTTTTTATTCGTTTTTGAATCCAGAATTCGTGGTAATTTTTCCGCGGCTTAAGCGATAGGCTTTTTTTGAAAAATGCTTCAGCAAAAAACCTAAAGAAGTGAAGAGGAGTCCCAGTAATGCCGTCGTTAAACTCGACATCAAAGCCAGTCTCGTGAATTCTTTGATTGATGGCGCTTCCACATAGGAAAGCTTGATCGAGTTGCGAATCAACAAGGGCAAGATATATCCCAAAGTGACTAAGAATGTATTTTCAAAGATATTGATCCAGCGACGGACATGCAGGCCGTTAATTAAAAATAAAATACATAGGAAGTTTACCGAGTCGCCAATAAGGCCAAGTCCCAGTGCTTGATATACAAGCACCACGCTGCCAGATAGAAACAAGGCGTAGTAGGTCCATAAACTACGATCGTGCAAAAACGATCCACTCTTTGGCATGGGATGATCCTTTGTTATCTATGCTACCAAAGGATGTGTAATTTAAAAGTGTGTGACGGAATCGTAATCGCTAGCTGGACCTTTGCCTGAACGGCGAGCGTGCTTCAACCGCTCTTAGACGGTTTAAGGACACTGACAGTCTTTAAGACGGCAGCTCAGTATTTTGCCATTGTTGTCGTATTGGAATTCGTAAACTTGATTGTTATGCATCTCGAGATTGGCATGGCCGCCATCTTTTAATGTTAACGTGGACTTCAATTCGTGATTGTTTACTTGTCCTTGAGCTAACAAAGATGCAAGCGTTTCATTACCTTTCAAAGGAATTGGCTCTGGATAACCTTCGTTATCAACTTTAAACAAACGAATTTCTTTTTTATTTGGAGTGTTCGTGTTGTCGGCTGTTGTGATGTGCACGCGACGTTGCGATCCATCTTTCAAAGTCAGATGGTAATTTTCGATAGAAACATCTTCTGATTTTATGCCGACAGTTTTGCGCAAGTATTCAATCAAAGCTTCAGGGGTTGCAATGGCTTGAGCTGCAATGTCTGGAGAACATTTTTGCAGAGACTCTAGAAAGTTGTCTTTGTTGGATTCAGTTTCAGTGCCCTGCGGAGTCACTTCCGCCGTTGGTGTCGGAGATGTCGCGACCTGCGCAGTTTTGTCTTGAATAGTTGGGACCGACGACGTCGCAGCAGGAACTGCACCGTTCAACATATCTTGTTTTTCTTTGAATAGAATGTGCAAGAAGTAGTAATCGGCAAGGACACCCAGTACAAACAAAATAGCAGCCCAGGTCATCCATGTTTTAAATTTTATCGGTCCCATAATTCCTTTAGTTTTGATTCAGATCAGGAGTCCAAGGATCCCATGACTGACATGATTTCGCACGCTGCGAAGGCCCACGAAGATCACCCCAACGATAAGGTCCGTCATCGTGTGGATTGTTCGAGATGAGGCCAGCATACATGCGACGCTTGAACTCAGCCACGTCCATTTGTTTACCTGGAAGATATTGAGTTGTGCAAATTGAAGCCGCCGTAATTCCTTGAGCTGCCATCTTCTGAGTTTCAGAAGCTGCCGTCTCTTGAATGAATGGATAGATTTTCGCCAATTGAGCTTTTGTCTCTAAAGACAATTGGTTCCCACCATTTGCAGCCAAGATTTCGCGGTAAGCTCTTCTTAAAGCCACGAAGTCATCGTAAGCACGCTGGTCACGATTCGGTGTTGAGTATGTATCGTAAGTTTCATAGTCCATGCATTTGTTTGGATTTGCATGAAGGTAGTTCAAACCATCATTCACTGCGCTCACGCGGCCTTGCAAATCTTCACATGTTGTCTTCAACATACGAGTCATCATTTGCGCATCTGTTTCCTGACGAAGCGCTAATTTCGCTTGAACCGTGCGAACCCATTTTCCAAGTGGAATATGGTATTGTTCTTCGCTGTAACCTGGAACTTTCCAAACCGGTTGGTTCAAAGATTCAATCGGTCTCCAGTAACGGAAGCCGGCGTTGCCTGCCGGAGTAAAATTTTCTTCAAACACCCACTCAGGATTTGGCCAAGATTGACGTTGTTGCAAACCAGAGCCCGACGTCGCACCCACAGTCGAGTTGAACACCAAGTATGGAACACCGATCGGCAAGATTTCTTTCACACTCCAAGAGTGATGATTTTTCTGCACTGTTAAGATCAACGCGCCAGAATGAATCGTGTCGCGAGAAATCGCCACAGGATAAGTATCGTTCGGCAAAGAACGAGTGCTCAGTGTTTGATACATGAACACCAAGAAATTGCGCATGCGAGATGTTTCACTTTGCCCATCCCAGCGACTCATTCTGTTCGACAGAGTTTTACCGAAAGAAGAAGGGTCTTGAACGACGAATGGAAGCTTGTTTTCGAAAGAGAAGATGATTCTCATCGAGTAAACTGTGTCCGCGCAGTCCATGCGAAGTCCTGCATACGGGTTGCTTTGACCATTTGGCAAAGTCGGACGAGAGAAGAAGTCCACTTGCCATGAATTGCGTACCCAGTCCGCAAAACGAGCCTCCCAAGCTGGGGACCATTGATTGACGTCAGTCCAAACGGCAGCTTTGGCGTTAAAGCCAAGGCCTGTGATCATCGCAAAAGCCAAGATGAGGTTACGAATCATGTCGTTTCTCCTTCGAAGTATTACAAGCAAACGGGAGTATATTGCGATGCCGTAAGGATCAATGAAATTAGTATATTTCGCTACGCGCACTAGTGAAAAATCAGAGGCATGGCGTTAGATTCCGCGCCGTCATGCGCAAAATCATAATTTTCACTTACATTCTCTTGCTTCTTTCTTTTGTGACTTCTTGTTCCAAAAATGATGAGCCCGTCACCCGCGAACAGGCTCTGTCAAAGGGTTACGCGATGTTGGATGCTCAACAATACGATGAAGCGATTCAGTATTTTTCTGACATGGTTTCAAAGGACCCACAGTATCACGTGAAGCTGGCACTGGCTTCTGCGTATGCGGCTCGTGCTGGTGTCAAAATCGAAACGATTTATAGTTTTGTCACCGCCAAAAATTCGCCAACGTTGAACCTTCCATTGAAGGGAGTGACGTTAGATCAGCAAGCTCGCGATCTTTTAAAAAATTTAGGAAGTGCCGTCGCAGCATGGGACAAAATTCCGACAGTGGATGCGGGATCTCGCAACGATTTGCAAAACGCCGTCGATGTTTTGACAGGGGAGGAAGTCCCCGGGGTTCGTTTGTACAGTGCTGCCCTTCGCGCGGTGATTTTAAAGTCCTCGGTGCAAGAGGGACTTCAAAACTGGAATATCACGAGCCATCGTCAAGTCTGTGTTCATGATGTGAAAC
Organism: Bdellovibrio sp.; assembly: GCF_036384735.1. Taxonomy (GTDB): domain Bacteria; phylum Bdellovibrionota; class Bdellovibrionia; order Bdellovibrionales; family Bdellovibrionaceae; genus Bdellovibrio. The sequence continues at coordinate 36,977 of NZ_DASVLT010000010.1, forward strand.
CTTATTGGGATTGGGCTTTGCGAATCCTGCGAGGTCTTTCAGATTTTGCCGGCGATCTTGAAGGCGCCTTCCCTTCAAAGAAAGAAATTTCGGACGCTCGTGCCGTCATTGAAAATGTAAAGGCCCAAGCCAACGCATTGCCAATTCCTACGGAGGACCAATGCTTCTGATTCGCAAGCCGCGAACACACGTAATATTTTTGACGATGCTGATGTGTGCAGGGAAAGCCTCTGCCATCGAAGTGCCGTCGTTTATGCGTGATGGAAGCTCTCGATTTTTATCTCGCTCGTTATCAACAGCTTGTTATTCCATGGACAGCGTGGAAAGAGGATTGCCGTGCAATCCTGCTTTTGTCGCGAAAGCCCGTGATCCACGCTTTGACGGGGATCTTCTTTTGGGCAGCAATGTCGATTACATTCGTGACGCCGAAAAAGTTTTGAACGGCGATGCTGATGAGACGACGGTGGCTAAGATCGCCTCACGTCGTGATTATTCTCAAGCAGAAGCTTCGCTGGAGGCCTCTTTTCAGGCTTCGACATGGGGAATTTCGGTAGAGCCCTATCGTGTGATTTTATTTTCTCACATGGAAAATCCATCGTTGCCTACGATGGATTTTGTTGCGGCTGAACAGCAAAGCATCAAAGCGCAGATCGCAAGCTATGTTTCTGATAACTTCTATGCAGGTCTTCAAGTGCGTTACTCGCACATTCGTTACATTGGATCTTATTTCGCCGTGAGTGAGGCCCTGGCTGAAAACTCGAAGGATCTTTTTGATCCACAGACGACAGAGCTTTTATATGTCGAGCCGGGATTCTTGTACGCCTGGGAAGACCTTGTATGGCAGCCGCAAATTTCTGCGATGCTAAGCCAGTGGGGTGTTGCAAGTCAGAAGACCGAACAATTTCCAATCAAGCCTATGGGACTTCTAGGGGCTTCGATCAAGCCAATGGTTCCTCTTGGACTTTTGGAAGTGGGTGTGCAATTCGGTATTGATTCGGAAACTCAAAGTGCCAGAGAGGCGTTGCGTGCAGCTCTTTCTTATAAGTTAGGAATCTTACAAGCTGTAGCAAGTGTATCTGATGAAGACCACTCTGTCGGGTTCTTACTTGGCTTTAAAAATTTCACAAGTGGCCTGTCCTATTTCAGCGAGGCTCAACAACGCGGGGTCTATATTCAGTTCGGGGTGACGTTGTGATCATTCGCCTTCTGCTTTGTCTAACATTTTTATCTGCAGGCATCGCTCAAGCAAAAGATAAAGAACGTCCTGATCATTATGACGGCGCTCCTCAGTGGGCTGAATTCAAGCAGTTCGTTCTTGAACAACGTGAACAAGACGAAACCTTGGGCCTCAGTTATATGATCTCTGGCGCAATCGCCACCGTTGGGGGAATTTACGGTTACTACGCGGCCGAAGAAGTTTTTAGTCGTAGCATGTTCGCTGTGACCTCTACTTTGGGAATCGCGGCGATTGGTTTAGGTGCGACTTATTACTTCACAGGTAACGAGTACGACTCTTTTTATTATTCATTGGAGGGCTCGGGCCTGTCGCTAGAGCAGCGCAATCGGGTGTTGAAACGTTACCTGGAAAAAGAAAAACAAGAACGCGAGAATCGTAAATGGATTCGTGTGGCGACTCATGCTTTGATTGCGGCAGTAAATATCTATAGCGCGACTCGTGAAACCAATCCTGATGCTCGCTCGATTTTTTATTTTCTAGGCGGGGCCAACGCGGTCCTTGCTGTTTCCTATAGCTTTTAGTCCAGTCTGTTCTTAGATGCTCGGTAATTGAAGGTTCGTTCTAGACTTAAGTGTATTCAGTTTTACGTCTCAAATGCTGATACGTATTCTATGAAAAACTTCGTCTTTACTCGCTTTGCATCCGCAGTCTGTTTTGTTGTCTTCGCCGCCTATGGTTTCTACCAAATGCGCGTGAATACAGAAACACCAAAAGGAACTTCGGACCTCGCATCTACTTCTTTAGATTTCGAAACACCAGAATCTTGCGGACCTGAGCGTAATTATTTGGAAAAAGACTTAGCGCAGATCAACCCTCTTTTTAAAAATACACGCAAAGATATTTCATCGGATGCGCCTCCGCGTTCTTGCGCGACTTATATTATGAAAAACTTTGCGTCCTTGGATGCTCGTTTGGCATTTCGATCTCAGTGTGTAGATAAGAATGGAAGACAGCTTTCGTCTCCAGTCAGATTCCATGAAACCGAAAGGGTAAATGAAGGCGGTCAAGAAGTTGAAAAAAAGATTTATTTCAAATCGCCATGCGTGACAGAGGATTACGTTAATAGTGTCTACAATTCTTTGATAGATGTTTCCGAATGTCTGAATATTCCTGTGAAAGAGTTATTACCAAAGCTTTATAACGAGAGCGGTCTACACATTAACACATTAGGGCCAGCTAATGATGCTGGTGTAGGTCAGTTAACTTTGAGTGCCTTGGGCGGGGATGTCTTCGAACCGCTAAATGACAAATACAAAGATGGAGATCCGAATCGTACTAACCAAAAAAGTACATTTCAATACTATATTGAGGAAATGACAAAGTCATCAAAGCCATCGTGCCAAAGAATCTTGTCTCAGCAGAATGTCGTGAATCTTGTGCCAGCTGGAGAAATTCTCTGTGATTCAAAATATGCCAAGACTGCAAAGGGGAAGAACGAATGTTATCCAGTATGGGACATAAGTCACCGTTGTGATTTCATTAGTTCACCGGAAAATCCACTAAGAAATGTCGTGACCCTAGGAATGTTGTATAGAAATAATCTTCTGCATTCGACAGGAATTAAGTATGTTGCGGGCAAAGACGCATTAGGAGATACACCTTATACAGCGGGAATGCCTTACGGTGGTTATTTCTCGAAAGAAAAATATGTAGAAAAATTGCAATCACTTGGAGTTCAGCATCCGAAACAGGAAGTTCTTAAAACGGCAATTTTATCCTTGGCATTCAATGCTGGTTTGCCAGCGGCTAAGAGATTCATGACAAATTATATTAATGATCGTGTTATGCTTAAAGTTCGAACCACCGACAAAGATTTCGACTTTTTAAATACAGATGTCATGAAATGGTCTATCTTCTTGAGGTCGAAAGATTTTGCTAAAGGCTGGAGTGGCAGTAAAGAAGATTTAAAGACGGTCTTGGATTCGTTCAAAGTCGTGGCCGCCATGAATATCAATGCGGAGAGTCTTCAAAAAAGATATCTCAGTGAACGTCAGGCGGCCCTGGCCGAAATAGAGAAAATCAAAAAGTCCAAGAGCACTGACGATGCAAAAAATTCTGCGATTGCGGTACAGATGGCGCGGGTCGAAGCATTGCGAATCACTTTCCTTGGTGAGTTTGTTAATAAGTCTGCAATTTACCTGACTTTCCCGGAGTATCTTCGTATCGTTCATGCTTATGAGGCGGTTAAAAAAGGTGTCGGCGGGTCACCAGGTTATCTAAGTTGGGTCGCTAATCGATACAAAGAACTCAAAGAGCACACTCAAGGTTGCGTGCCCGATCAGTTTTTACAGTTTTAATCGATAGCATTTATTGATTTTCAGGATGCAGCTGATGGTAATCGGAGTTTTCATCGTAAAATGACTCTCCGTCGCAATGATGGAGAGGGTGGCCATCTAAAAAGCTTATCAGGCATTCTTTTCCTGAGGTAGCATCCGTTTCAGCGAGTTCATCAGAAACGTCGCGATATCCATCAGGTGAATATTCAGAATAATTGAAGCCCTCAGGCAGCCTTAATTGGCTCGCGAAATTATCGAGATTTGGTGTGAGCTTCTTACCATACATCAGGAATAAAAACCGAGGATGAATTTTTATCAACACCATTTTTTTATAGAATGGATGTACCTGGATTTCTCGTGGATTGCTGGGAAACAATCGAGTGATGAGATATAAAAGTGACGGATCATCTTGATCTGTCTTGAGTTGCCTCATCCATTCCGCTCGATAAAGCTCCACAGCGAGAGAATAGCGGGGGGATGTGCTGCATCCTGATGTATTAAGGTATTTTTCAAATATAGAAATGCCGTCAGCTAAGTCTGCCTTTGGAAGAAGTTGAAGAGATCGAATCAAAGAAAAGGAAATGAGATCACAGCTAATTCCGACGGCAGTGTGCATTCGGTGTATTGTTAAAAAATCTTTCTTTGATAAAGCTTCTTTAATGACAAGCTCTTTCTGGCGGAAATCGTTGTAAAAATAGTTTTTGATGTAGGAAGCGTCCGATTCAGGTTCTACAGTGGTCGCAGGTAATGAGTTGGTCTTGCCATCTGCTGCGATGGCCTGTTTTCGGTCGTCGCTTTCTTGTTTATAATCTGGATCATTGGGCGAGGGGCCAAACCAGTGGCTGTCGTTCACTAAGTCAGATAGATTTTCTGGATTTCGTTCTTCGAACATATAAATTGAGGCGCCATATTTGATTAATAAGTCAAATATAGCTCGGATACCTCTAGATTTTGCTAAACCAATTGGCTGATTTCCATCAGCATCTGAAAAATTTAAATCCATGGAATGTGCTTCAAGGAAGCGATTTAACGTGTCGGAGCTGCCAAAACGAACTAGGTCTAAGAGTTCCTTCTCATCGTTTGATAAAATTTTTGCGGATGTAATAGTTTTTTGAATAATGACTTCTTCATGAGCGGAAGTGTTTTTTACTTCTGCTTTTTTAAATGAGCATGACGCAATAAAGATTTGTAGAAATAAAAGTCCAATTCTTAATGACTTAGACATTTGACCTCCGATGGTAAATCGAAGTGTTCATTAATATAAGTATCGACTGAGTCATTGTGATTTTTCATTGCTGTTTGAACTTCGTCTATGGTGCAAGCGCCAGCAAACGTAGCATCAGTATAGGTTTCAACATCCTCGCAGTTATCAAGACGATACTTGTAGTTTTTGTTTCTTTTGAGAATGGTATTAAGTACTTTCGTCCACATCGCAAGCAAATCTTTGCTTAAACATTTCTCTTTGCGATCAAGGAAAATTTGAGGATCAATTTCTGATATCGAGAGGTTTTTTACTTTCAAGTTCTGAACAATAGAGGTTAAAAGCAGCGGATCTGCGAAGTCATGGTTATATTGATATATGAATTCTTTCGAAAGAAGGTCATTTTTTTTTGATTCGTCGATAGAATTTAGATTTTCACTGCATGCAGAGGAAGCCAAAATCGTCATTGCGAAGATTTCCAGTTTGGGATCGTCGGTTTGCGCGCGGGCCTCAAGGACCTTTGTTAACAATGTAAAGCAAACATCTTCAGGGAATGGGAACTTGCGTGATTTAATAAGAGATAAATCAACGAACGCTTTTTTAATAGCCTGAGAATAGAATGCTTCTAGTTCGAGTTGTTGATAGGGGCTTAGAAACTCAAAAGATGATTTCTGATTGTAAGCGAACGGCGAAAACCCCTTAGCCAAAAGAGCCTCTAGTAATTCATAGTCATATTTCTTTGCTGCCTTATCGAGCAGGTTAAAGCCTCTGTCATCATTCAACGCTTCTAGCTCTGATAACGGGTGATTAGTTATATAATTTAAAAGTTCGGATCTAGAAAGAGTGGAAAATAGATCATCGACAGAAAGACTTGTCTTTGGCGTCTCAGAAACATATGTCTTCGTGGTTAAAGAATTTGATTCGGGTGAATTGCCCTCTTTCTTGCTAAAAGAGCATGCGTTTAGAATCAATAAAATGAGAAGAACGGCCCATCGTAATTGCATCAGTATTTCTGGATGCAAATATCAAACTAGATGTCTCTAAATGTATTGCAGTTGAGTGTTTAAGTTTTAGACGGCGCGCTCAAAATTGAAACCAAGCTTAAGAGGGCGCAAGATAAGGGGCGGGCATTGCCCCTTTTATCTACTTATCAGTGTGTAGATTTCGACTTATTCATCTTTTTTAGCACCGGGTTCGTCATCGTCGCTTGATCTGTACACTCGGTGTCGGCGTACCTCATTGGAACGGCGTAAGTGTCGCCGTCGATTTCAAGATTCAAAACTAACTTGTAAGAATTGAATTTGCCGGCCATGCTTTTTTCAGTTACGTAAGAAGAATCAAAGGCCCATGCTTTTACTTTGTGGCCATTGATGTCTTGCAGCTCTGTTGAACCGAAACATTCTTCAACTAGATCGTCAGTTTTTTTACATTTATCTTTTGGCCATTCAAAACGTAAGTAGCTGCCAAGATCTGTCAAGGTTTTCGCTCGTGCAGTCAATGTAGAAAGATCGGTCGGAGTCGCTACTCCGTCGAAGATAGGCATGAAGGCTGTGCCGTTGTGGTTGAAGACTTCAACGACTGTGATGTTTGGATCGATGTCGCGAACGACGAAAGATGTGGTCAAGAACTCGGTTGTACATAACAACTGAAACTTATCGTCAGCATGGGCAAGTTGAGAAAGTAGCAAGGCGGAAAGAATTAAGAGTTTTTTCATAGATGTGGTCCCCTCAGACGTTCTTACATCTAGTTTAGGAAGCTAGAAAACGGTGAGGTAGTCCCATTTTGCAACCCTAGACTAAATAAGTGGCATGTTCTTTGGCTATTTCGGGCGGGTGCGTATTGAAAAAGGCAAAGCGGCTCCTAATATAGGGGTGTAATTTGACCCGGAGGTCCCTATGTTTAAAAGAAATATCGTATTCCATGCTCTGGAAAAGGGACTTTTGACGGCTGCTTTCATCGGTTCTTCATGTGTTGCCTCGGCTCATTCGCGCGAAATCCCTATCTCTAGTGGTCGCAGCGTTCGTCAACAGGCAGATAGCTTCGCAGAGTTGATGGTTAAAGAGATCAGTCTTGCTAAGAAAAACTATGAAAAGTTCCGCATCCTTGGTCGAGCTGAAGATCAGATTTTATCTCTTCGCGAAAACAATGTATCGCAAACAGCTCAGGACGAGGCTTATATGGACTTGATGATTTCGGTCTTTGATTCCATCCCTGAGGAAAAAGACTTTAAGAAAAGTGAATGCGACAAGTACGAATCAGATCTCATGAACGAGTTCGATCCGACCTCAGACGATGAGCCGCAGATTCCAGCTGTGAAGCCAGGTTGGGCTGCTCTCGAAGCTCTATGCAAGTAGGCTTCATTTGAATCCCTCAATGGGTTGAACTTTTTGCATAACCCAGGGCTTCTGATGCCTTTTCCCATGGGGTCGGCTAGTAACGGAGGCCTCACAAATGAGGTTCTCTGAATGTCCCGCTGCCAATCTATTTTCGCCATTCTTTTATTGCTAGTTATCTTTATTGGCTGTGAACGTCGTTCTGAAGTTTCGATCCGTGGAAGCGAAACAGCAGTTATCGGCGGTTCTAACGCTGACATTCGAGAATTTCCATTTCTAGTCAATATCTGGCAGAACAGTCCCAAAGAAGATTTCGTAGATCATCTTTGCGGAGGCAGCTTGATCGCGAAGAAATGGATTTTAACGGCTGCTCACTGCATGTTGGAAGATGCCACTGAGACAACAGTGAAGACTGTGAATCCTGCAGAATTGAATATCATCTTTGGAAGTACTTTAAGATCTGGCGACGGGGGGCGTATGGTGAAAGCCCGTTCTGTAATTGTGCATCCAGATTTTTCGTGGCCTCATCATGATGTGGCGCTAATTGAGCTTGCTGAAGAAGTCACTGACATAAAGCCGATTCAGTTAAATGCGACAGACATCGGTGCGACATCGACATCGTTGATGGCGATCGTAGCTGGTTGGGGATTGATCGATGCGGCGGGAAAAGTAGATGGATCGACTTTACAGAAGATCTCGTTGCCATTGATTAGCCGTGATGAATGCCAAGCTGATAACTTCCCGATAAAGCACGGATGGACTATTAGTTCAGACATTATCTGCGTGCGCACATCACAAAATCAAAAAGCATCATGCCCAGGGGACAGTGGTGGTCCCCTTTTTCTAGAAAATTCTCAAGGTTTTGTTCAAGTGGGGATTGTGAGTTGGGGATCCGCTTGTGCGAACAATCGCTTTAAATTTGGGACCAATGCCGAAGGGTATGCGGATGTCTCGGATGCGCTACGTTGGATTCAAAGGACCATCGGTAACTAGAAATAAAAAAAGCCCTTCGAGAAGAAGGGCTTTTTTGTTTTGATCTTTAGAAAATCGGTTACATTTGGCGAGCACGTTTTTCAACAGCCAAGGCTGCTTCACGCACAACTTCACTCAAAGTAGGGTGGGCGTGGAATGATCTTGCCAGATCTTCACTGCTGCCGCCGAACTCCATGCACACGATCACTTCGTGGATCAATTCAGAAACACCAGGTCCCACCATGTGAGCACCCAAGATTTTGTCTGTTTTCTTGTCAGCGATGATTTTCACGAAACCTTCTGTGAAACCTTTCGCACGTGCGCGGCCGTTGGCTAAGAACGGGAACTTGCCGACATTGAACTCAATACCTTTTTCTTTGCATTGTTCTTCAGTCAACCCCACAGTCGCGACTTCTGGGTGGGTGTAGATCACGCCTGGAACTGTATCGTAGTTCACGTGCCCCGCTTTACCAGCTAGCATTTCTGCAAGAGCCACACCTTCTTCTTCCGCCTTATGCGCAAGCATTGGGCCCTGTACAACGTCACCGATCGCATAGATCCCGGGAACGTTTGTTTGATAATGCTTATCGATCACGATACGACCTTGAGGATCTTTTGCGATTCCCATCTCTTCAACGCCAACACCTGTAGAGAATGGTTTGCGACCTGTAGAAACCAGAACAACGTCTGCTTTTGCAGTCGTTGCTTTGCCATCTGCAAGAGCTTCGTAAGTTACTTCAACACCATCGGAAACAACTTTAGAGCCGGTTACTTTGGTAGAAAGAAGGAACTTCATTCCTTCTTTTTCCAAATTACGTTTTAGAACGTTCATGCAGTCCTGATCAGTGGCACCACCCAAACGGTTTGTGTACTCGATCACTGTCACTTCCGCGCCCAAACGCTGCCATACGGAACCGAGCTCAAGACCGATAACTCCACCGCCAACAACGATCATCTTTTTTGGAACTTGAGGGATGATCAAAGCACCAGTGTTTGAAACAATGCGCTTTTCATCGAACTTCAAGAATGGAAGCTCCACAGGAACTGAACCTGTCGCAATACAGATTGATTTTGTTGTCAAAGTTTCTGTTTTACCGTCTTCGTATTTCACTTCAACTTTACCTTGGGCCACGACTTTACCGAAGCCATTGAATGAAGTGATTTTATTTTTCTTAAACAAGAAAGCGATACCCTCAGTATTTTGTTTTACGACTTTGTCTTTACGAGCAAGCATCGTTGGCAAGTCCAATTCGAACTTGGAAACTTTCACACCATGGGAAGCTAAATCATGTTGCACGGCTTGATAGTGTTCAGAACTTTCAAGGAGCGCTTTCGAAGGAATGCAACCAACATTCAAGCAAGTACCGCCGAAAGTTTTATCTTTTTCGATAATAGCAGTTCTAAGACCAAGTTGAGCTGCACGAATCGCACAGATGTAACCACCGGGACCGGAGCCAATAATGATAAGATCAAATTGAGTGTCTGCCATGAGAGCGTATCCTTTTTCAAAGCTGTATTAGATAGATAAATTTATACGCCATTTTAGCATCTTTGGTCACGCAGTAAGCTTCGTATTGCGACCTTCAAAGTGTGGACACACCTAGGCTAAAACCCATGAAATTACGAATGTTTATATGGTCTTAGAGTGAAGACTCTTTTAACATGGCCGGTCGGAAGGAAGGGGAAGGGCCCTGCTGCGTGTTTGCTACAACAGGACCCCGCGGGCTCACCTTGGGAACGGTGAGTATGGACTCTTAATTAAGTTGGCTCAGATGTGCGAGGCTCTTCAACGCTTTTATGGTGATGATGGCGGAAGAATTTAAATCCCTGGCTCGCCATACATTGGCGAATCGTTTGACGATCAGCTTTGCTGAGTCTCTCGCCAGATTCTTTCGCAGGAAGTGTGATGTTATTTGAAGAAGCACAAGTTTCAAAAGCTGCTTTGCGTTCTTCTTTCAAGCAACTCCAGATCACTTGTTTTTGCTCAGCCGTTAGTTTTTCGCCAGAACCTATTGCAGGCAGAGTGATGTTATTTTTAGTTGCACACTCTTGAAAGTGATTCACTGTCGAGTTTGCGGCAGAGGTGGTCGTCTGAGCCTGAGCCACCGGTATGAGGTATAAAGAGAGAGCTGACATACCCACAAATTTCACGAGCTTTTTAGTCATTTGAATTTTCATAAAATCCTCCTGTGCTATTGCACTTTGAATCTGTGGTCTAAGCCTGGCGCCGAAGGGCTTTTGACTACAGATTCAGGCTAGGCCGCAATTTTGGAATGAGCGTGGAGTATTTAAATAATTTATTGCAATCCTAGCCATTCTGAGAGGACTTTTAGCGAAAATGAGACAGACTCTATTTGGGTGTCGAATAAAAAAAAGCCCACGAACATAAAACGCATCGTGGGCTTTTTAAAGAGATATAAAAACTAAATAATAGCTTTCGTGACGCCGCCATCAACTCTTAGCGCGGAGCCTGTAATCGCAGATGCTTCGTCAGAGGCTAAGAAGCTGACAAAAGCACCGACTTCCTCAGGATGAATAAATCTTTTCAGCAAAGACGTACCGCGCGCATTCTTAAAGAAATCTCTTTCGATGTCTGCCTCAGTGACTTTATCTTTCTCGGCAAGTTGTTTTAAGAATGTTCCAACACCTTCCGAACGAGTCGGGCCCACCAAAACGGAATTCACTGTCACAGCAGTTCCTACTGCAGTTTCTGCCATGCCTCGAGCCAGAGCCACTTGTGCTGTTTTTGTGACTCCGTAGTGGATCATTTCCGCTGGGATTTGAACGGCGGATTCGCTTGAAATGAATAGTACGCGACCTGCATTTTTTTGCAGCATCAAAGGGAAATAGTGCCGTGACAATCTTGCGCCAGACATGAAGTTTGCGGTCCACATTTTTTCCCAGTCTTCGTCTGTAATACGAGCGAAGTCTTTCGGTTCAAAGATCCCGAAGTTGTTACCAAGACGTCCACTTCAGGAAAAAGCTCGATGACTTTATTGATGCCTTCAAGCGTTGACAGATCGGCTGCGACTCCGTGCAATTGATTTTTGCCAATGCCTTTTTCGATCAACTGATTGATGGCTTTGTTCACGCGCTCTTCCGTGCGGCCGTTGATGATGACATCAAAACCTTTAGTTGCGATTTTTTCTGCAATGGCAAATCCAATACCGGCGGTCGAGCCAGTGATCAGAGCTAATTTATTTTTTTTCATAGATGCTCCTGTTATTTCTGAAATATCACCTTATCTAAGGCGAATCGGTTGTAAGAGATGAAAAAGATCAAAGCTGTATAAAGCAAAATATAAGTCATTTGAAGACCGACAATTTCCCAATTCTGCAAGATACACATACCCGCCATCAACGCGATCATCACGAGTGTGCCAACCACCAGTGCGGGCAAAGTGAAGAGACCCAAGATCACAAGAATGCCGACAGTTGTTTCTAAAGGCGGAATGGTATGGGCAAAAGCCTGCACGGCGAAATCTGGCAAGGGCGAGTTTTTAAAAAGTCCCGTAGTCCAATCAATAAACTTCCCGTAGTTCGGCCCTAAGCGAACCAGGCCGTGTAAAAAGATGTTAAGACCTAAAGCGAATCTTAATAAAGTTACAGCAATCTGCTGTGGGGTGAGTGAATGCAATTCCATAAATGATCTCCTAGGACCTCACTCTAGCCTCTTTCTTTTTGAATGATAATCCCTTGTTTTTAAGAAACATTTTTTCTAAAATAGAAAAAATGAAAATTCAGCATTTTGAAGATTTATATGCCTTTCTGAAAGTCTCCGAATCTAATGGTTTTTCTCAAGCTGCTCGACAGCTCGATCTTCCGGTCTCTGTTTTAAGCAAGCGAGTTGCCAGGTTGGAAGACACCCTGGGGGTGAGGCTGTTTCAACGAAGCACTCGCGCTGTACAGCTGACCGAAGAAGGTCGTTCGTTGGTTCCGCAAGTGCAGCGTCTGCTGGGTGACATTAAAGAGATCGAAGAACAGTTTGCAGACGCAGGTGAATTAAAAGGGCCTGTTCGCCTGACGCTGCCGTGGACCCTGAGTCAGGGGCCTGTGGCCAAAGTGCTAACGGATTTTCGTAAGAAGCATCCCAAGGTTGAGGTCAATGTGCACTTCAGTGATGCTTTAGAAAAACTAGTCGAGGGCGGTTTCGATTTGGCGATTCGCTTTTCTGCTTTGGAAGACTCTTCGTTGATTGCACGCAGGCTGGGTCCGAATTATCTAAAGATGGTGGCCAGTGCTACCTATTTAAAGAAATACGGAGCTCCAAAGACAGTGAGGGACCTGCGCAATCATGCGATGCTGGTATTGCCGGCGCATCGTCAGCGTAAATTTCAAAAAAGCGCCGTGAGCTTGGCAGAGCTTAGCGACTCAACCACAGTTTCATCCAACAACGGACTTTTTCTGATTGAGCTTGCCAAAGCAGGAGCGGGGATTGCCGTGCGTTCGCACTGGGATGTTGCCGAACTAGTAAAGCGTAAAGAGCTGGTCGAAGTGCAAATCAATGATCGCTTAGAGGCGGGCAATGACGCTTATATCGTCACACCTTCCAATCGATACATGTCAGCCCGTGTTCGTGCCTTGATGGACACGTTGGTAGAAGAGTTTCCGAAATTCCTCGTCTCAAATTGATTTAAAGGATTGGGCCCTCTGAACATGCAGATCATCAAGGATATCCACAAAGAGCTTTAATATTTCCAATCTTCGATCAACAGAGCTGCCTGCAATTTATTTTGGCGAGTCAGTGCGCTCAATGATTTGATTTTATAATCAAAAGTAAAGCTTTCTGAGGTGTCCACTTCCGTCACGCGATGATGGGGGAAGTCCAAGCGCAGCTTTGTGAACTTAATAATCTTTAAGGCCGTCGTTGCTAATCCAAAACAGGCATAATAGAAGAGACTTTCACGCTCCCAGAGGTCGTACCATGGGCGTGTTGTCATCTGTTCAAGAGTGAACGAACAGCGTTCATAACAAGCAAGACTTCTGAAGATCTGCAATTGATCGCGGCTATAGATCTGAATGTATTTTTCATTGCGGATGCTTTCGGTCATGTCTTCAGAAGGAAGAAGACCTAAACGGAAGAGAAAGCGAATCACGAATTTTTCATGGGAAAAATTGCCGCCAAAATATTCCGCTTTCAGCGTTTGCAAATAGACTTCTAAATATTGAGCGACTTCTTTTTGCTTTTCGAGTGACAGTTTTTTAAAATGTTTCAGTTCTGCATTTTTATACGGACTGATCTTATAGCCAATTTCACCAAGTAAAGCAGAAAGCTCTTCCAAATCTGCGCGAAAAGACGGAGCTAGATCAAGCCCTGTGTTTTTTTGTAATTCCATAGGAAACGTCCTTGAGAGATGTTCATGTTTTAATCCAATTGGAACGAAACTTAAAGAGGCCGGCTTAAAATTCAGAGAGTCAGGTAAGAACTACCTGTATATGGATTTGACAGTGAGGCTCCAAAAAACAAAAAGGCCCAGTGAATACCAGGCCTTTGTTTGCACTCTGAGTTGTCAGAGTCTGATGAGTCGAACTTATGTGGGGATCAATTAAACTTCAAGAAGAAGTCTTTCAGGATCTTCAACAAGCTCTTTGATTTTTACAAGGAAGCTAACAGCTTCTTTACCGTCAACGATTCTGTGGTCGTAAGTCAAAGCCACGTACATCATGGGACGGATTTCAACTTTACCGTTGATTGCCATTGGACGGTCTTGGATTTTATGAAGACCCAAGATCGCTGATTGAGGCGCATTCAAGATCGGAGTTGAAAGCAAAGAACCGAACACACCACCGTTCGTGATAGAGAAAGTCCCGCCACCCAAATCGTTCGGAGAGATTTTTCCATCACGGCCTTTAGCAGCCAAATCGCGAACCGCGATTTCGATACCGGCTAGTGACAATGTATCAGCGTCTTTAACGTTAGGAACCATTAAGCCTTTTTCAGTCGATACCGCGATACCGATGTTGTAGTAGTTGTGATACTCGATATCAGTTCCTACGATCCATGCATTGACCGCAGGGAAGGCTTTCAAAGCTTCAACAGAGGCTTTTACGAAGAAGCCATTGAAACCCAAGTTCAGACCGTATTTTTCTTTGAATTTGTCTTTATATTTCGCACGAAGCTCCATCACTTTCGTCATGTCGATTTCGTTGAAAGTCGTCAAAAGAGCCGCTGTGTTTTGCGCTTCTTTGAGTTTTTCAGCGATACGTTTGCGGATTGTAGTCATCGGAACAAGTTTTTTCTCGCCTTGTTTCGAAGGACCTGTCGCAACTGGAACAACAGTTGGAGCTGCTGCTTTCACTGGAGCTGCCGGAGCCGCTGCAGACGCAGAAGCTGAAGCATTTGCAGAACCCGCTGGAGCATTTAGAACATCACCTTTCGTCAAACGACCATCTTTACCAGTTCCTTGAACGGTTGAAGGATCGATTTGATTTTCAGTGACGATTCTTTGAACCGCAGGGGATAGATGTTGATTGCCCGCAGAAGTAGAGGATGCCGTTGCGCCGGTTGGTGCAGGGGCTGGACTAGCTGCCTGAGCAGGTGCCGCCGCCTTCGGAGCTTCAGCCGCTGGAGCTGCTGCACCCGCCGCTGGTTTAGCATCAGTATCTAGAGTGGCAACAGTGGCGCCGATTTGTACTGTGGCGCCAGCTTCGTTACCTGGAAGAATTGTCAATACACCGTCGTTTTCAGCAACAACTTCAACGCTGGCTTTGTCAGTTTCAAGAAGCATCAACACTTCGTTGCGCTTTACGAAATCGCCAGATTTTTTTGTCCAGCTGCCGATTGTAGCTTCTGTGATGGATTCACCGACCGCGGGAACCTTAATTTCTTGTTTCATAGATGAACGTCCTTACGCTAATTAAACTTTAAAAATCAAATTTTACTTACCTGCTCTAGCCGAAGCCAGAGCGCAAGCCAGCTCTAGCTAAAAATGCTTTTAATGATCTCTGCCTGTTCAGCTTTGTGTTTGTGGACTGAACCCACAGCTGGTGACGCTTTTTCTGCGCGACCTGCGTACTCAAAGCGAAGTTGCAAACCTGCTTTTTGAACCACATCGATGAACTTGAAGTAGACGTGTTGGAAGGCGCCCATATTGCGCGGTTCTTCCTGGGCCCACACCAAAGTTTTCGCTTTAGGGTAAGACTTCAATACCTCAGTCACTTTTGTAGCAGGGAAAGGATAAACTTGCTCGAGACGAACTAGAGCGATGTTTTCCTTTTTTGTTTTTTCTCTTTCTTCAAGAAGCTCATAGTAAAGTTTGCCGGAAACAAACACCACTGTATCCACTTTCGATTTATCAACAGTGTCAGGGATCACTTCTTGGAATGTGCCTTTTGCCAATTCTTCAATTGAAGAAACAGCGCGAGGATGTCTCAACAAAGATTTTGGAGTCATGATAACCAATGGCTTGCGGAAATCTCTGCGAATTTGACGACGAAGAGCATGATAGATCTGCGCCGGAGTCGTAAGATTCGCCACTTGCATGTTGTATTGAGCACAAAGTTGCAAGAAACGTTCAAAACGAGCTGATGAATGCTCTGGTCCCTGACCTTCATAACCGTGAGGAAGAAGAAGCACCAAGCCGCTCATTTGTTGCCATTTAGATTCAGCAGCAGCCAAATATTGATCGATCACGATTTGCGCGCCGTTGGCAAAGTCACCAAACTGAGCTTCCCACATCACAAGTGATTTAGGATCTTGCACAGAATAGCCGTATTCGTAACCCATCACGCCGTACTCGGACAAAATAGATTCAGCCACTAGCAAGTTTGCTTTTGGATTCAGATCAGCAAGAGGGAAGTACGCTTTATTCGTTTTAACATCGTACATACCCGCATGACGGTGAGTGAACGTCCCACGCACACAGTCTTCACCAGTCAAACGAACCGAAGTTCCTTCAGCCAACAAAGAGCCATAAGCTAGAAGTTCACCCATGCCCCAATCGATCATCTCTTTACCGGCACCCATATTTCTGCGTGCTTCAAGAAGTTTGATCAATTTTGGATGAGGAGTGAAGTCGGCAGGGTAGGAGCCGATCTTTTCACCGATTTGTTTCAGTTTTGCCAAATCGAATGTTGTATCCGCAGGTTTTTCAGCGTCAGCCTCAAGACCTTTGCGAAGACCTGCCCAGTTGCCTTCAAATTTGAAGTTTTTCAATTTCGGCGGAGATTTTTTTGTATCTTCATAGATCTTTTGAAGACGATCCATCGCTTGTTGGTAAAGATCGTCAGCAGATTTTTGATCAACGCTGTTTTCAGCAGTCAATTTTTTAATGTAGATCTCGCGGACAGTTGGATGAGTCTTAATGATATCGTACATCAACGGTTGAGTGAACGCAGGTTCATCACCTTCGTTGTGACCGTATTTACGGTAGCAGATCAAGTTGATGACAACGTCTTTAGCGAATTGTTGACGGTAACGAATGGCGATATCGGCAGCGCGAACGCAAGCTTCAACGTCATCACCGTTGACATGAATAACGGGGATGAACAACATCTTCGCCGCATCAGAAGAATAGCGAGTCGAGCGAGTGTCTTTGCCGTTCGTCGTGAAACCAACTTGGTTATCAACGACAATGTGAACAGTGCCGCCAGTGGTGTGAGGTTTCACGCCAGCCATTTGTAAAGTTTCTTGGATGATACCTTGTCCTGCGAAAGCCGCATCGCCATGGATCAAAACGGGGACGATGGATTTTCTATCGCCACCAGCCAAGTCTTGAGCCGCACGAGCCATACCCAAAGCAACGGCGTTGACAGTTTCCAAGTGAGAAGGGTTGTAAGCCATAGTGGCTTTCACAGTGGCGCCAGAAAGAGTTTTCTTTTCGGCTTTGTAACCCAAGTGATATTTCACGTCGTTGTCGAAGTCTTCAACTGGTTTTTCTGTTTCAAGTGGTCCGTTGAAATCACCGAACACGTACTCTTCGCTTTTGCCGAAGAAATTAACAAGTGTGTTCACACGACCACGATGGGCCATACCAAGGAAAAGTTCTTTGATACCAGCTTGTGAACCTTTGTTGATCAAGGTGTTCAACATCGGAAGCATCGAATCAGCACCTTCGATCGAGAAACGTTTTGTTCCTACGTAACGAGTGTGAACGAATTTTTCCAACGACTCGGCTTTAGTCAAAGCGGCCAAAGTGTCTTTTTTCTCTTCGATCGCGATTTTGTAAGGGGCGCCTTCAAATTCTTGAGTCAACCATTTCACTTCTGCAGGAGCCGCATCAGAGGCTTGAAGAGAGATTTTACCGCAGTAAGTTTTTTTCAAGTGAGCAATGATATCAGCCAACGTCGCGTTTGCTTTTCCCACCAACGCACCCACTTGGAATTTTGCATTCAAGTCTTTGTCAGCAAGACCGAAAGTCTTTAGTGCAAGAGCTTCGTTTGCTTGAGGAGCGTAAAGAGGATTCAAATCTGCTTCAAGATGTCCGTTCGCACGGTAAGCTTGAATGAGTTGGTATACGGCAAGCTCTTTGTCAGACATTCCGAATTTGCCTTCTTGGGCGAATTCCATTCCTTCAAAAAAACTTCTCCATTCACCAGCCAAAGAATCTGGTTTCGATTTGAAGTCAGCATAGAGCTGTTCAATGTATTCAAGATTTGAACTGTTGATACCGTTGTTGTTCACAAGAAGTCCTTCGTTTTATCGGCGATTGAGATGTGCCTCAATTTTTCAAAATCTCACGACTTTGTAACTCGTTAATGCGTAGCAAAATCAAGAGTTTTGATATTCAATGAAAGCCCTGTCATGATAGCTCTTTTCTATACGGAAATGAAGGAGTTTAAACGTGTACAAGTTGGTGCTTATTAGACACGGTGAAAGTGTATGGAACCAAGAGAACCGTTTCACAGGCTGGCAAGACGTAGATCTTTCAGAGAAAGGTCGAGCTGAAGCTCTAAAGGGCGGAAAAGCTCTGAAGGATAAAGGTTTTTCGTTTGATATCGCGTATACGAGCGTTCTGAAAAGAGCGATTAAAACTCTGAATTTCGTTTTAGACGAACTTGATCAGGTGTGGCTTCCTGTCCACAAAGACTGGCGTCTGAACGAGAGACATTACGGAGCCCTACAGGGTTTGAATAAAGCGGAGACTGCGGCCCGTCATGGGGAAGAGCAAGTCAAAATTTGGAGACGCAGCTACGATGTTCCGCCTCCACCAATGGAAACGAGTGACCCTCGCCACCCAACTCATGACCCTCGCTATAAACATGTGAACCCGAAGCTTTTACCTAGCCAAGAGTCTTTGAAGGACACTGTGGCAAGATTTCTTCCGCTGTGGAACGACACGATCGCTCCGAAAATCAAAACGGGGGAAAAAGTTTTGATCGTCGCTCACGGAAACAGTTTGCGTGCATTGATGCAACATCTTGAACATATGACTCCCGATGAGATCATGGGTGTGAACATGCCAACGGGGATTCCCCTTGTGTACGAACTCGATAAAGATTTGAAAGTGATCAAAAAAGAGTTTGTCGGTGATCCGGAAGAGGTGCGTGCCGCCATGGAAGCTGTCGCAAACCAAGGAAAAGCGAAGTAAGATCGTCTCAATTCGGGAATACTTAGCATATTTTATTTAAGGTCTAGTCCAATTTTGTCGAAGAACTCTTAGGGGAGTTCTTCGAATGAAACCACTGAAACCACAGGGGTTGCTGTTATCTCGAAATAATCATGGCAGCGCCTTCATTCAAGCTTTGGTCGCCATCGCAGTCGTTGGCGCTCTTGTCTATTTTTTGACTCCCACGGTTATCAAAAATCGCCAACAGGTTACAAAATCTGCTTCGATCATCACAGCACGCTTAGCTCTGCACTCGATGTTGGATTTCACTCTTTTAGGAGTGAAGCAACGCTGGTGTTTTTCTGATTCTTGGATGCCAGAAAACTGTGGCAAAAGTGAAAACCCAACGACGGCGGAATTATTATCTCATCCGCGTTCTGTCGAGCGCGTGTTGATGAAGCAAGAGACCGTGGATTTCCTGAAAACCATGGGCTATGCAGCGGCGGACCAAGCTCCACTTCAGAAAATCACGGCACGAATTCCTGTCGCCAACTTTTCATCACTTCATCCAATTTATAAAATCATCTCGGACCTTAAAGGTTACAAAGTGACTGCGTTTGATGTGACCATCGAGCGGGATCTTCGCGGGATCATTCCAGAATATGGTCGCGAGGTTTATTTGAAGGTCACAGTGAGTTTGCTTAATCAGGCGGGTGAAATCATTCAAGTGGGTAGCAGTCGGTTGACGGCAACATCTTTTGTTGGAGTTTATCCCCGTGAAGTGGGAAGTTTTGCTTTGCTCGTGGCGAATGATCTTCATTTGGACGTGGCCTCAGGTGGAGGTTTGCAAGTTGGTGATTCATACATTCGTCAATTTAGTTCGAAGGCAGAGCGTGCTCAATATCCAGGACTTGTTTTCGATAGCCCGGTTTTCGTGAATGGAAGCATTTATTTGCCGAAGACGGTGGACGATACACAGTCAGATACTGTGTACTCTCCCGTATCTTTCAATGAAAAAGTGATCATGGGTGATGGGCCGATCATGCGCGGAGGCAAAGAGTTTCGTCCTGCTACGGCGGGTGGTGACTCCGACCAGTTCTGGTCTAGCATTCGTGAGTTTGGTGGATTCCAAAAAGGTGTCGATGTTGATGGGGGCCGTGATGGCGGTCTTGATAATTTGTCAGGTAAAAGTGCGGCAACCTCTGTGAACAAAGATTTGATGCAGCAGTGTATTGATCGTACGTTGGCGATGACGGATTTACGCAAAACCGTTGACAGTACTTTGCGTGGCTTGTTGTCACAAAAAACGTCGTCAAAGTTTGATTACCGTTTGGGTTTGACTTTGGGCAACGTCTTCACTCGTCAACGGGGCGAAGTGGGAGCTCCGACAGTGACAAAAGGAAGACTTGCGTCCTATTCGTTGAGTAATAAAAATGGCGCTATTGCCCAGGTTACTTTGAATTTTGACGGTTTATCGTTAAAGGCAGATATTCCTGATAATGGAACTTTGACGCTCGCGCCGAAGATTGATTTGAGTCAATTGAAGAATTCCATCTCGGCCAAAATCAGTGATGCGCAAAGCACCCGCGATAAGATCAGTACGGATTTAACAAACTTAGATCGAGATGTTCGTTCGGCTGAAAAAGATGTGGCTTCGATTCAAAGCAACCTGGCCGCTGAACAAGGGAAATACCCGCAAGATCAGCGTCACATTGCCGATCTTCAAGCGGATCTGGATCGTGCAAATAATAAACTCGACAGTCTCAAAAATCAGCGCATGGCGAAGGAAAAAGATTTCGCCGATGCCAAGGCCAAGTTAGACGATTACCAAAATCAACTGGTGAAAGTTGAGGCAGAGCAAAATGTTCAGCCGACTATTAAGATCTCTGTCGATGCACCTAATCCGGATAGCACAAATCCCGTGTTCAAAGATTTCCATGTCGAATTTGAACATGGGGAATTGCTCGTGAATAGTATGGGAACACCTCAAGATGTGTCTTTATATCTCCAAGCCTATGACGTCGCATTTGATCGTGGCTATCCTTTGCGTTTGAGTATCAAAACCAATGGTTACTTAAACTTCAAACGCAGTGGAGCTGACTTCATTCCTTATAATAACGTCTCTGACAATTCTGGAAACTCGAAAGGAGATCTTCCAGGTGGCGATATCAATATGAATATGGATGTCGCTTGTGCGACCCAAGGAACAAGTGGGTCAACAGCTTTTGCGGGAACAGATTGGGGGACGGTCTTTACCGGCACCTCGACAAACTCTTGGTCCTTCACCAACAAGTATGAAGATCGTACGAATTATATTTTCGACGGAAGCAATGCTTCGCGCTCTGCGGGAACAGCATCGTTTATTGTTAAATCCATAGCGAAAGACTGTATCATAAAATCTTCGGCAGATTTTGTATCGGGATTCCTCACGTGCGAACGATTGATTATTGAGTCAAGAACAACGGCATTAAGAATTATCGGTTCGATCATCGTAACAAAGGCCATGGAGATCGACGACAAAGCCTATGCCGCGGGGATTCGTTGGAGCACTATTTATCATCCCCAAGCTACTTTCGAGCTTCGCCAAGTCGGAATTCTAAAAGGTCAGAACAACGTGGATTGCAGTTCGATCAATCGCTTCCCGGTTTGGCATCCGTATCCATCGATCACCGATGTTTCGAATCTTTATCGTTGCAACGCGATTTCGTTAAGATCGAAAGCTGATCCATTCCGTTGGACAACGGTAGATCCTGACTGCGGTGCCATCGAAGGAAAAAGCTCCCACGTCTGTAAAAACAGAATGGTGCGTTTCTATGTTCTTGAAGTTTCAAGGGAGTCCGGAATATGAAGCAGCTGAAAAATAAAAACGGCCTTTCTATTCTTGAGGCTCTATTAGGTTTGGCGATGCTGACCCTGGTGGGATCATTTTTTATTTCGGGAATGATGGGAATGAAAAAAGTAGCGAAGGATAGCGGAACTAAAAACTCGTTGTACAAGCAAATCAATGATGTGATTGAAAATATTCGTCCTAATGTGCGCATGTATCAAATCAATTACGCGGGCACAGATGAAGAGCGTGATCGGGCATTGGCTGTAGACAAACTTCCTATGGCCTGGGGGAACGGCACCATCTCCACAGCGAAAGAGTGTCCTGGCTGCCCGGGCCGCTATGGTTATGTCATTCAAGCTTATCCAAATATGAAAGGTCTTTATCTCGTGACTGTGCGAATGAGTCATAAAGATTGGGCCCAAGGAATGCCAACGGCAGAGGGAACGCCCACGTCTGTGGGGACATTTGGCTATCTAGATTATCAATTTGTGGTGAATGCGCAATGAAGTTAAATCAAAAGGGTTTTACTTTAGCTGAAACGTTAGTGGGGGTGTCGCTTCTGGCCATCGTCGGTATGGTTGCAGCTTCTTTCTTCACATTCAGTGCGAAAACCCAGAAAGAAATCGTTAATGACTTGGAAGATAGCACTGACAATGTGATTGCAGAGCGTATGTTGCTGCGTGATCTGAAGATGTCGGAACCGTCTTTTAATAATATCCTTGTCACTGATGATAACGGCCTTGGTTTTTTTGATTTTGATGCAGATCGATCCACACGCTCTGTGGATGACAAGGCTCGTAAAATTTCACTTTCTATGGCTGGCAAGACTGAATTTATATTTATGATTACGAATGACAAATTAGGTGGCACATTGATGTACACGCCAAGTCTTGCATATAAAATCCCTTATGTACCTGCGGACCCTAATACGGCGGCACCTTTAAATTTTGTTTCCCTCAATCAAAACAATGAAGTGACGAAAGCCAATAGCAAGTTTTGGCAGCCGGGAGTTGTGCTTATGTTAGATACTCCGGCTCAGGTGCGAGAGATGACTCCATTTGGCCCTAACTACAATCGCCCGCCCCGGTCGCCGGTTTTTGTGGGAGTTGTTCAAGGTGTAGGTGACACGAAGCTTGCGGCCTTGGGAATTTCTAACTTCATCAATAGGACAAATCCCATGTATCCGAGCGAGACAATAGATACTGAGGATGCCTTCCTAAGGAATATACCGCCCATGGGAGGAGCCGCTCCTTTGGTGCGATTGAAAGCGGTTGGAATCATCAAGTATTATTTAGATAAGGACAAGACCACGGGGAAAGTGAGTCTGTGGAGATCTTTGTATAGTGGAAACAAGTTTCAAAGCGGGGCTTTAGTGGCTTCCGATGTTGAAGGCATTGTTTTCTCGCGTAAGAATCCCCAGGACTCTTTGGTTTCGTTTGAGATTGTTCGCAAGGGGAAATAAACCACTAACTTTGTTAGCGGCAAAGGGGGCTTGTATGTTGAAGTGGACTTTGGTGTCTCTTCTGGGGGGCGTGGTGTCGCCAGCGTTTGCGGCTGATCAACCTGGAACCGTCAATTCCGGAGCCGGGGCATCTGCAGGTTTTCAAGGCGTGGTCCTCTCCGGACAGGTCACAAGAAATACACAAGATGGTCTTTCCGTTGTTGTCACGAATACGTGCTTCGGTACGAATCTTCGTTATGTGACAAATCCAATTTCTCCGTTAGGAATTGTAAATATTAAGATGGTCGTTAAAGACCACGGTGTTGAAAAAACATTTATCGTGAAATATCCAGGCTCTGTCGTTTCTGACGGAGGTTTAATTGATACGCGCGCTATTCCGGCTTCAGCTATTTCTTCTCCGGTGGGGGTGAATGTCACCGGGGCGGTCACAGGTAATGTCGTGCGCTTAAATATTCCCATTGCTTCCACTGTGAATGTTGATGCCGACGGAAATATCTCGCAGGCAAATTTAGATGCGAAGCTTGAATCAGTTTCTTTCACACAAGAGTTTGATGCACAAGCGGGCACAGGTCGTGGGCCTTACGGCGGTGATTACTACAGACCTGGTATGAAGAGTTCTGTGAACCCAAGTGACTATCGTGGTTATACCGGGGATTTATCGGCAACGGTGCACACGGCTTCGTCAAAAGATATGAAACAATACAATGTCGACGCTTACTTCCCGGGTGAGTTTGGCTTCTGCGGAGGTTTCTTTTCGCCACTGATGGTGTTCTTTGATTCAAAACGTCCATTGTTCACTGGCAATGTTGCTTTTCCTTTGAATCCGACAGGTCAAACTACTTGGCCTGAGAAAGGATCAGCCGGGGCTTTCATTGCCATTGATCGTGACGGCGATGGCAAAATCACAAAAGCTGAAGAGCTTTTTGGTTCTGAAGGTGGAAAATATAAAAACGGTTTTGAAGCCTTGCGCGAGTTTGATTCCAATCACGATGGTGTGATTGACAATAAAGACAAGGACTTCGATAAGCTTCTCTTATGGTTTGATAAAAATGGTGATGGCATTAGTCAAAAAGAAGAGTTGGTGCTTTTGAAGTCACGGATTAAATCCATCTCGTTGAAATACGATAGTTCTTCGACGAATGGTGTGGGCAACCGCGCAGAAGTCCGTGAACGAAGTGAATTTGTCTTTGTTGAAAAAGGCAAAGAAAAGAAGGGCGCAGTCGTTGACATGTGGTTCGCCCCCGCCAAGCATTAATTTGATCTAAAAAACATTCTCAGGACCTTTCGCAAAAAAGTGAAAGGTCCCTAACTTGACAGCTTTCAAATCAGTTCCATACTTAATTGTGAGAAGTGAATCCGGATAACTTCCAAAAGTTTTATTTATTAAAACAAGGAGGATTGTATGCCTATGCGTTCATTATCACCATGGAGTGCGCGTCGTTTGCCTTCCAGCGATTTATTTAATCAATTTGAAGAATTCTTTAACGACATGGATCGTCTAAATTCACCAGCACTTCGCGGTGCGGGAATGGATTTTACTCCAGCCGTCGATATAGACGAGAAAGACAATGCTTATCTAGTCACGGCGGATATACCAGGAATGAAAAAAGAGGAGATTAAAGTCGATATCAACGACAACGTTCTCACTATTTCTGGCGAAAGAATAAAAGAAGTAAAAAATGAAGCCAAAGGCGAGAGTCGCTATTCTGAAAGAGTCCACGGAAAATTCCAAAGATCCTTCAGTTTGCCAGCTCACGTAGATGCTTCCAAAGTACAAGCGGCCTTCCAAGATGGTGTCTTGAGCATCACTATTCCAAAGGCGGAAGGTGCACGCAGTCATTCGATTAAAATTCAATAGTTCCTTTTTCCCTTTAATCCCCGATGCCCATGTGTTTGAATGACCACATGGGCATTCTCTTAAAAAACATCTCGACTCTTTTGACATTGCAAGAGGCTCGTCGCAAAGACGGCCGCCGTATTACCGAGGCAGATCTGGGAATACTGCAGAAGCAATCCGTCCTGATCGAAAAAGAAAAAATCGCATGGATGGGACCTACAGGAAAACTTCCTAAAGAATTCGCGCGCAAAAAAATTAAAGAGCACGATATGAAAGGCCTGACAGTGATGCCCGGGTTGATTGAATGTCACACACATTTAATATACGCAGGCAATCGAGCCGCCGAATTCGAGATGCGCAATCAGGGCGTCAGTTATCAAGAAATCGCCGCTAAAGGTGGTGGTATTTTATCGACGATGAAGCACACCCGTGAATCTTCTTTGAAGCAACTTGTACAAGAAGGTCAAAAGCGTGTGAACCATTTCATCAGTCAAGGTGTGACCACAATTGAAATGAAATCTGGTTATGCTTTGAATTTAAAGGATGAACTGAAGGTTCTTCAGGCCGCGCAAAATCTTGAAGGTGTTCGCACGGTGAGTACCTTCCTTGGTGCTCATGCTTTGCCGCCGGAATTTAAAACCTATGAAAGTTATTTGGAATTCCTGGCAGATCAAGTGCTTCCGGTTGTGAAAAAGAAAAAGCTGGCAGGGCGAGTGGACGTTTTTATCGAAAAAGGATTTTTTCCTAAGGAAGCGTCAGAAAAATATCTTCGTCGCGCCAAAGAAATGGGCTTCGATGTTTTGATCCATGCCGATCAAATGACCCTAAGTGGCGGCAGTGAAGTGGCTATCAATGTGGAGGCGCTGTCGGGCGATCACTTGTTGCAAATCACAAACAAAGAAATTCAGGCATTAGCGAAATCCAACGTTACGTGTGTGATGTTGCCATCCGCAGATTTGTATACACGCACAAAATATCCACCCGCGAAGGAGCTCATCGAAGCCGGAGCCCGCGTGGCATTGGCGACGGATTTTAATCCGGGCACTTCTCCGACACAGGATTTGAATTTAGTCGGGTTGCTGGCGCGCCTTGAGATGAAGATGTCGCTTCCTCAAGTGATCTCTGCTTACACAGTGGGGGCGGCTTTCGCTCTGAATTTGCAGAATGAAACGGGATCAATCGAAGTTGGAAAGTGTGCTGATATCTTATGCACTCCACAAGATTGGCGATGCATGTTCTATAGCGTTGGTGAGGTGGTAGAAAAGAAAGTTTTCTCTCGAGGGAAGTTGGTTTTTGATCGTCTTAAATGATTTTACGCGTCAGAAAATTTAAGATTCTTAAAATTTCCTTTGAATTAAGTACTCTTTTCTTTCTAGTCTTGGGTTGTGGTGAGGGGGAGCTACAGCATGAGGACATCGTATACCACTTTAATGCAGTCGAAGTATTTTAATCCTGCTTTTAACAGTGCCATCTTTGATGGTCCCGTTCGTATCTACTTTGCTCAGTTCCATGAAGCACTGGCATTGAAGATTTACTTTTCAGTGCAACAGCGTCTAGCTGATCAGTTGGCGATGGCGAAAGAAAAAGCAAAAGCATCCGGCGCAAATATTCTTGTGATGGTTTATCCAACTGAGGAAAGCTTTCTTCTTTCTTTTGAAAACATGAATGCAGCGATCAAGGGTCCTCTTGAAGTTGAAAAGTGGAATGAGGATGTGGTGATCGGACTTCGTGGTCCTATTGAAGACGAGAATATGGATCTTTTGGTCGATACGTTACGTCTCACTATGGAAAACTGGCGTCCAGCTGAGATTCTTCGAGCTGTCGCTCCGTTAGAAGTGTGATATTCTTTCTCTATGAATAATAGAGGTCAAATCGTGGTGGAGTATGTGCTCCTCCTCGTATTAGCGGTGGCTCTTGCGACCCTGCTAGCAAAACAACTGGTCAGCCGTGACGTTGATAACGGTGGCATCCTTACAGTGAAATGGCACAAGATCATGGTGGCCATTGGTGCCGATATCCCTGATTCCAATCAATAAGCATACACTCGCCCTTAGGCTGGGGATTTGTCTAAAATGTCGACAGTCCCTGTGAATAGTTCCTGTCTAAATGCTGTCATCGAATCCTGAACAGTTGGCGCAAATCCTACCGGGTACAACTATCAATTTTAAATAGTTTTACTAAGACATTTTAAATAAAAAAAGGCTCAGTCATATGAGCCTTTTTTTTAAAGAAATGGATTTCCACGTTTGGTCAGCTCATTTTCAATCGCCGCTTGCATCTTTTCTTGGATGTCCTGGGCGATATCGTGAACCAGTTCGGCGTCATCCACTGATGAAGGCTTGTAAGGAAGTATGATTGGCCCTAAAAAACGTATTCTCCATTTCGCAGGAAGCGGTAACACATTCAGCGGAAGGGGAATCACCGAGCCCTTTAGGAACTTCGTGAATTTCAACTTTTTCAAATTGATATGGGTTTCTTCCGCACCCAAGACAACGACTGGAACAATCGGGCATTGGGCTTCAATGGCCATGCGCACGAAACCGCGCTTGAACTCTTGCAATTGATAACGCTCGCTAGTGGGTTTGAAGTTTCCCTGTTCACCTTCAGGGAAAAGGACGATGGCATTTCCTTTTTTGAGGGCATTGAGGCCATTCTCGTAGGTCGCTTCTGTGAACCCCATTTTTTGTGCGGGAATCGCGGTCGTTTCCGTTAAAAACCAAAAGTGGTGTGTTAGAACACGGGGAATGCGCTTGGCTTCCTCTTGGATAACATGGGCAAGCAGTACGGCATCAAACCCCGAAAATCCAGAATGATTGGGAGCGATAACCACGGCGCCACGGCGAGGGATGTTTTCAGCTCCTTCGACCTCCATGCGGAAGTATTTGCGAAGAATCTCTAACAAAAAACGTGGCAGGACGCGGTAAATCAGCGTGTCCCTGTCGAGGGACTTCAAGCCAAAAATTTTTTCGTTGGGTTTCGACAAAAAATTCTTCATGATTAAGAGTGACTATTCCATTGTGCGGGAGTGTTTATGTCTTCTCTTTTTATCATGGCCATTGACCAGGGAACAACCAGCTCTAGAACTTGTATTATCAATCAAGCCGGAGGTCTTGTTGCCGAGGCTCGTGAGACATTCAAGCAGATCTTTCCAAAACCAGGGTGGGTTGAACATGACCCCGAGGACATTTGGTACTCTACACAGAGGTCGATGCGTCTTGCACTTGAAAAGGCTAAGATTAGCGGCAATCAAATCGCAGCTATCGGAATCACCAATCAACGTGAAACGGTTATGGTGTGGGATAAGAGATCCGGCAAAGCTGTGTATAACGCCATCGTTTGGCAATGTCGTCGTACGCTAGATATTTGCGAAAAGCTGAAGAAAGCCAAGAAAGAGAAAATGATCAATGCTAAAACCGGCTTGGTTTTAGATCCGTATTTTTCGGCGACAAAGATTCAATGGATTTTGAAGAATGTACCGAAGGCTGCGCAAAAAGCACGTGCGGGTGAGTTGATTGCTGGTAACGTCGATACTTATTTGCTGTGGCGTTTGACGGCCGGGCAATCTCATAAAACAGATGTCAGCAATGCTTCACGCACAATGTTGATGAACATCCACACGGGCTGGTGGGATGAAGAGTTGATGAAGCTTTTTAATGTTCCAGAAAAAATGCTTCCCGAGATCTGTCCTTCCAACGCAGACTTCGGTCGCACACAAGGCTTGGGCTTCTTGCCGGATGGAATTCCAATAGCGGGAATCTTGGGCGATCAGCAATCAGCTTTGTTTGGTCAAATTTGCTTTGATGCCGGCGAATCCAAGTGCACGTTCGGGACGGGCAGCTTTGTTTTGCTCAATACTGGAAAGAAAATTGTAAAATCAAAGAACAAACTTCTTTCAACCATTGCCTGGAAAATGAAAGATCAAGATATGACCTACGCGCTTGAGGGCGGAGCCTTCGTTTGCGGAGCCGCCGTTCAATGGTTGCGTGATGGCTTAGGACTTTTCCAACAATCCTCTGATGTTGAAAAACTGGCCAAGACTGTCGAGACCACGGACGGTGTGGAGTTTGTTCCGGCATTGACGGGATTGGGGGCTCCTCACTGGGATCCTGAAGCACGCGGACTTATTTGCGGTTTGACTCGTGGAAGCACCAAAGCGCATATCGCGCGTGCAACTCTGGAAGCCATGGCTTTGCAGAATGTCGATGTCTTAGTGACGATGCAAAAAGATTTGGGAAGAAAAATCAAATCTTTGAAAGTGGACGGCGGGGCTGCCGCGAATGATTTGCTCATGCAAATGCAGGCTGATTATTTAGCAACAAATGTCATTCGTCCGAAAAATCTTGAAACCACCGCTATGGGTGCGGCTTTTATGGCGGGCCTTGGTGTGGGCTTCTGGAAGGATTTAAACGAACTAAAGCGTATCTGGAAAACAGACAAAGAATTCAAAGTAAAAATGACGCCAAAAGCGCGCAAAGAACGTCTTGCACGCTGGGATAGAGCTTTGGAGAGAGTGAAATGAGTCTCCAAGATCAACTGATCTTTAAAAAAGTCGGTGTTTCGGAAAAGAAAATGCTTTTCCGAGAAATTGCCGACGATCGTTTGCAGGTCGCCGTTAAAGGCGAATCGGATGAAGTTTTTCATTTGATCGCAATTCAAATTGAAAAAGATGAAAATCTTTTGTGTCACCATACAGCCGATTCAAAAAGCCACGACAAACAGCAAAAAGTCGTAGTGAACTTCCCATTTAAGAGCGAGCGCTACTTCTTTCAGACAGAATTAAGTTTTAATTCCGGATGGGCTGTTCTAAATATTGAAGGGGACTTGTTTCAACTTCAACGCCGGGCGAACGCGCGCATTGATTTGCCATCCAAATACGAAGCGGCATTCACTTTGTATCAGCATGGCGGTAAGAATTACTTCCTAGATGGAACGATCAAAGACATCAGCGCCGGCGGTATCAAGGTCGAAATGCCGGAAAGCTGTCCCGCATTTGCAATTGGCGAAAAAATCAAAGGCACAGTTCGCCTGGGCGCACGTCGTCCTATCGAGTTCCAGTTGGAAGTTCGTTTTGCGCAAAGTAAAGATGTGCAGGGAAAAAAGACTCAAGTCGCCGGGTTGCAGTTTTTAAATGTTGATCACACGCTGGAAAATAGATTGCTCAGCTTGATGATGGATCTGCAGAGAGAAATTTACTTAAAATATTCGGGTAAGAAATGATTCTTGGTCAAAGTACTTTTAAACCAGTTCCTATTTCTGAACGAAAAGAAATTTTCAAGGAAATAGCGAAAGACAAATTACAGCTGATCGTTCGTGGCGCTGCTCCAGAGGCCTGTCACGTCGAGGCGGTAAGTATCGACGACGAAGACATTCTGTTTTGTCACCGCACGGACGATGCCGGAGGTTTAACAACCGATTCAGACGCAGTTCTTAACTTTGATCACGGCAATGAACGTTATTTCATGAAGGCCTATCTTCGTTCCTCTAAAGATGGAGTTTTTATTAATACCAACTTTGAGCTTTTCCAGTTGCAGCGTCGAGCGAACGTGCGGGTTGTGATTCCTGAAACTTTTGATGCTCTTTTTAGTCTTCATGGTCATGGCGGGAAGAAATATTTTAAAGATTGCAAAGTCGTCGATGTCAGTGCAGGTGGTGTACGGATTGAATTCCAGGGTGCCAAGCCTGATCTCAAGGAAAACGATATTGTTGAAGGCACCTTAAGACTTGGAACCCGTCGACCCATGAAGTTTGATCTGCAAGTACGTTTCGTCAATAAAAGAGTCGAGAATGGCGACACCGTTTACACCGCGGGCACGATGTTCATGAACATCGACAAAACCATGGAGACACGACTTCTCAGTCTGATTACTGATTTACAGAGGGAATTATTTTTGAAGTCGGCGAAGGATGAAGAAAGTTAAGATTTTTCGCGCAATTGATCTTCGGCGTCTTTCAATGCCGCCGTTGTCTTTTTAATTCTTTCAGCAAAAGACTTCAACATACAGCTGGCCCATACAGGAAGCTCTTCCATCAATTGTTGAAACCCTTCTTCAGAAACGCGTACTAACGTGACATCGTTCACTGCCATTGCGGAAGCGGAGCGAGGTTTGTTGTCTAGGAGGGCGAACTCACCAAAGGATTCGCCTTCATTGATTTGATTAAGCTCTACAGCCTGACCTTGGCGATTCAGAGTGCGAATGCTGACTTGGCCGGATTCGACGATATAAAAGTGACGTTCAATATCACCTTCAAAAAAGATATAATCACCAGGCGCATAGTTTTCTTTTACAATTGCATCATTCATTCTGTACTTCACTCCGGCTCCGCCGGAGTAGGGTTTAAAGTATATAAACAAAATTCGTTTATATTATTTTACTCAGATCATGGACGTTTTTGACAAATGAAATTTTCTTTTCCTTAGAAATTTTTAAATCGGCCAAATGGCGTTTGTTAGATGCCGGGATCACGAAATGCTTGAAGCCTAACTTGTCCGCTTCCTTTATCCGATTTTCGACAAAGGACACGCCACGAACTTCACCGGTCAGACCGATTTCGCCAAAGAAACATGTCTTAGCGTCAAGATCACGACGACTGGCAGTTGAAAGAATGGCCGCGGCAACGGCTAAATCCGCGGCTGGCTCTACAAGTTTCAGGCCTCCAACAACATTGATAAAGATATCGTTCGAAGAAAGACGAATTTCCAAATGACGATCTAATACCGCCGTCAAAAGATGCAAACGATTCACATCAATACCCAAAGCCGTACGACGAGGCATCGCCATGGGACTGGAAAGAGTCAACGCCTGAACCTCACACAAAAGAGGTCGCGTGCCTTCCATCGAGGCAAATACCGCGGATCCGATCAATTGATCGCCACGCTCTTCAAGGAAAAGTTCTGAAGGATTGGAAACCTCTTCCAGGCCTTTCGAATTCATTTGGAAAACACCCAATTCCTGAGCAGCGCCGAAACGATTTTTTAAAGCGCGCAAAAGACGGAAGTCGTAAGAGATATCACCATCAAAAGAAAGAACACAGTCCACCATGTGCTCAAGCACTTTAGGCCCTGCGATATTGCCATCTTTAGTGACATGACCGATCAAGATGACGGTGATATTTTCCTGCTTAGCGAGACCCATCAAGTGACCTGCGCACTCGCGGACCTGCGATACAGAACCTGGGGCCGCCTGCAAATCCGACAAATACATAGTTTGAATTGAGTCGACAACCAACACATCAGGTTTTTTGTGGCGAGCAAGCTCCATCACGTTGTGCAAATTACTTTCGCAACCGATTTCAATGAGCGGCGAACGAATACCGAGACGGTGAGCGCGAGAACCCGTTTGAGACACACTTTCCTCGCCCGAAATATATAAAACTCTGTGTTTGTTATCTGCAAGGCCCCCAGCCATTTGCAAAAGCAAAGTGGATTTACCGATCCCAGGGGAGCCCCCGAGCAAAACAAAACTTCCGCGAGCTAGGCCACCGCCTAAAACACGGTTGAGCTCTTCAAAGCCTGTATTGAAACGATCCAATTTGATCTCTTCAAGTCTTTGGTCTAGGGAAACGGGTTTGTTTGCTGCTGTCCCGGAGTCACCAGGCCCGGTAGACCATCCTCGGGTTTTCGGCTCTGCCAACTGCAATTCTTCCACGTAGGAATTCCACGCGCCGCAGTCTGAACATTTCCCTTCCCACCTAGGTCGTTGGGCTCCACAATTTTGACAGGTATAGATCGTTTTCGTCTTCGATTTTGCCATGGATATTCGGTATCATTATTAAAGTATAGTAGCAAGGACGCACTATGATAGTCCGACGAGTCGGACTATCTCAAATGGATAATGGAGCGGCGGACATGATGACCTCCCTGAAAAAGTGGTTTGTTTTTTCTTTAATCTCAAGCACTGTGATTTCCACTGCGGCTTTTGCGCAATCTGGAAAAGAGGATCTGGATTCTTTTAAAAAAGCCTTAGACGCTTTTAAAGCTGCCCAGTATGACACGGCCATTCCCGCATTCGAAAATATCGCAAAACGTAAAACGGATTTAGAAGAGTACGCGCGTTACTACTTGGCGCAGGCCTATCTAAAAACAAATAAAAACGAAGACGCAGAAAAAGAGCTCGAAAAACTTCAAACTCTTTCACCGAATGTGAAAATGAGCATTGAGGCGTCCAATCTTCAGGGCCAAGTGGCATTAGCAAAAAAAAGCTATAAACAAGCTTCAGCTCTTTTCACAAAGTTAGAAAAAAGAACTCGCAATACGGAGTCATATCCAGAAATTATATACAACCTGGCGTTGGCGCAAAAAGGTTTGAACAAACATGCGTTGACTTGCAAATGGTTGCAAAAACTTTACGAAAAATATCCAGCGTACTCGAAAGTTCAAGATTGGAGTGTGGATTTAGCTGCCAACGAATTCGACGGCAAGCCGACAGATTGTCGTGTCACGACCGAGGATTTCCGCACGCGCGTGAGATATTTGCTTTGGGCCGGTCTTGATCAAAAAGCTCAGAACGAAATCAACATCATGAAAGAAAAATTGGCGAAGTCAGACAAGTTCCTTGCCGATAAAATGCAAGCTCAATTCTATCTTCAAGAGGGTGAGCTGACGAAGGCCGTAGAGATTCTGACTCCGTATTACGAGACGATGAAAAGAAACTTCGACTACTTGATTCTTTTTGCATCCGCTTCGGCTCGCGCAGGGGAAGTGCAGCAAGCTGTGGGTTCTTATTACTCTGCTTACAAATTAAGCCCGCGCTCAAAAACGGGCCGTCAGGCTTTATATCAAGCGGCGTTTTTAAGTTATCAATTTCAAGACTACGATGGAGCCGCTCGCAGATTCCAAGAGTTCATGAAAGTTTATCCGAACTCGGGCTTGAATCGCGATGCCAAATGGCACTTGGCGTGGTTGAAATATTTGAAGGGTGATTATCAAGGTTCTTATAAAGCTTTTGCAGATCTTCAAGTGCAGAAGCGTAAACACAAAAAAGCCTGGAAAGCATTTCCGGATGACCGCGTGACTTACTGGATGGCGATGAGTTTGTTCCGCCAAGGAAAAACAGACCAGGCTCGCACGATCATGGCAGGACTTGCGAAAGATCCTCTTCTTGGTTACTACGCGATTGCAGCGCAAGCTCGTCTGAAGAAAATGGATGCGACTTTGCCTGCGAAACTTGTGCAAAGCCCGCTTCCAGTTCAGCCACGCATGATCTCTCGTTTTGCAGCAAGCGAATTCTTAATGCCGACAGTTGAAGACAGCTACCGCGGCGATGACTCTGAATCTGAAGACACGATGGTGATCACTCAATACTCTGCCGACGACGAGAAGGGTGAAGAGGAAGAAGCGGGTGACAGTGAAGGCAGCGATCAACAAGGTGTTGATGTGGCAGAGACGGATGGCAAAGACACCGTGAATTCTGCGACTGACAGCGAAAGCTCTGCGACGTTCTCAAATCCTGTCTTGATGAAACGATTTGAGCGCGCCCGTGATTTGATGATCTTGGGTGAAAATGAGTGGGCTCGCTGGGATTTGTATGACATTGAAAGAAAGACGGCGAATCGCGATTACCTTCGCACTTTGATGACTGAATACAGCACGGCAGGTCACTACAACAGATCTTCTTATATCGCTCAAGTGACTTTCGGTCACGCCCGAGCGGCTCATGGTATCGATGGCATTCGTTATCTGTGGGAGCTTGCTTATCCGCGGGCATACAACGAGCCGGTGGAAAAATACTCTAAGAAGTTCGTGGTTCCCGAAGAACTTGTTTGGGGTATCATGAGAGCAGAAAGTACATACCGTCGCGATGCGATTTCTCCGGTGGGTGCGTTGGGCTTGATGCAAGTGATGCCATTTACGGCTCATAAGGTGGCAAGCCTTATCGGTGACAAAGATTTTAAAGCACCGATGCTGTTAGAGCCAGAAACGGCTGTGAAAATTGGTTCTCGCTATTTAAAACGTCTGATGGATCGTTTTGATAATACAATTCCCCTTGTGGCTGCGGGTTACAATGCGGGTCCTCACCGAGTCAAA
This sequence comes from Bdellovibrio sp., assembly GCF_036384735.1. Lineage (GTDB taxonomy): Bacteria > Bdellovibrionota > Bdellovibrionia > Bdellovibrionales > Bdellovibrionaceae > Bdellovibrio. The sequence continues at coordinate 71,635 of NZ_DASVLT010000010.1, forward strand.
AACTGGCTGGTTTCTTTTGGCGGATTGGAAACGGATGAGTTCATTGAGCACATTCCGTTCCTTGAAACACGCAACTATGTGAAACGCGTTGTTTCGAATGCATATGTTTATTCAAAATTATACGGCAACAAAAAAGATCTTTTCCCTTATTTATCAGAGCCAGTTCCTGTAAAGGTGAACGCGGATCTAGTGGGAAAGGAAAACTGGGATGACATTTGAGAGACAACTGGCTTAGGATCCTCTTAAAGAAAATTATCGAAATTGTAGCGTCGCTGGTAGTCCTAGCGGCGCTTAGCTTTTTGTTACTTAAACTTCTTCCGGGCGGGCCGTTCGATGAAGAAACAGCGCTAAACCCTTTAGTCAAAGAGACCTTGGCTAAGCGATGGGGCCTTCAAGAATCGGCGTTGTCCCAGCTACTTCATTATCTGTCTTCAGCATTCCATGGTGATCTTGGTGTCTCGATGATTCACCCCGATCGGCGAATTATAGATATTATCACAGATGGCCTTAGCAATACGTTCGGATTGAGCCTTGTATCGCTGGCCTTTGTGATTATCGGTGCCTTTACGATCACTCTTGTTTCTATTCGCTACCGAGAAACCTGGTTTGAAACTCTCATCGATCAATCCATGATTGCGATGTTATCGTTGCCGAGTTTGTTCTGGGGACCTCTTTTAATTTACATCTTTGGATTTTATTTTGATATTTTGCCAGTGGCTTTCTTGACGAGCCCCATTCACTATATTCTTCCAGTATTGACTTTAAGCTTTAGACCCTTGGCTTCGTTGGTGCGTTTGTTAAAAACATCCGTGAACGAAAATCTGCACCTGGATTATGTCAGAACAGCCCAAGCGAAGGGCGTCGGTCCGTGGGGAATTTTGATTAATCATATTCTTCGCAATTCTTTGATTCCATTTTTAAGTTACGCTGGCTTCCTGGTCACCTCGTTATTGTCTGGATCTTTCCTGGTCGAGTGGCTTTTTGCAATTCCAGGCCTTGGTACGCAGTTTGTTAACTCGCTAGGAGATCGCGATTACACTTTGATTGTTGGAATTACTGTTTTCTATGGAGCTTTGCTGATTCTGGTGAATACATTGATGGATATCCTGATGCTTTTGGCTGATCCACGTTTGCGAGAAGAAGCATGAAGAAAATTTTTGTGGTTACAGCTTCATTATTTCTTATTCTGCTTTTTGCGGCGACCTTAGGAAGTTTTGCCTATGTTCCCTCGGAAGGTGTTCCTCAAGATGTGAACTCTATTCTGGCAGCTCCAAGCCATCAGCACATTTTCGGCACAGACACTTTAGGGCGTGATCTTCTGGCACGAGTTATTGTGGGTGGAAGAGTTTCCTTGTTGATTGGGCTGGTTTGTTCCTTCTTAACTTTTAGTTTTGGTTTTGTTTATGGTGGAATCGCAGGGTGGTTTGAAGGAATCGCTGACAAGGTGATGATGCGTTTTTGTGACATCTTGATGTCAGTGCCGACTTTTATCTTAGTATCGGTGATTTGTTTTACGACTCAGTTATTGATTCCAATTGAAAATCCACATGTCGTGGCCATTCTCGGATTGTGCATTGGAATTTCTGCAACTCACTGGATGAGCTTGGCTCGAGTGACTCGTGGAATGGTCCTGGAAATTAAAAGAAAGCCTTTCGTTGAAGCTGCGATTGCCCTTGGTGGGACTCGAGCCCACATTTTGATTCGGCATATTCTACCGAATATGATCAGCACCTTATTGGTTTTAATTGCATTGCAAATTCCGACCAATATTCTTTATGAAAGTTTCATGAGTTTTATCGGATTAGGCGTCCACCCACCTTATACCAGTTGGGGCATTTTAGTTCGTGAAGGATGGAAAACCCTTTCAAGCTTCCCACATTTAATTTTATTTCCGTCTTTAATCTTATTTCTGACGGTCTGGAGCTTCCACATTTTGCTGGATCATATGCGAGACAGAAAAGTGTAATTTGTCTCTGGATCTGTGAACTGCCAAACACCAGCCTATGATGAGGTTATGGGTTGGAAATTGTTTGTTTTTGCAGTCTTGCTTTGTACCGTCTCATTTCAGGCAAGAGCTGAGTTATGGAATATAGTTGTCGACGAGTGGCCACCATATTCTTGTTCGAAATGTCCCGAGGGCGGTGCCGGAGTGAAGGCTTTAAAAGAAGCTCTTCGTACGGTGAATGTTGACCTTGAAGTCACATATTTGCCATGGGTTCATGTTTTGCGTGAAGTGCGCACTCAAAAATACCTCGGCTACTTGGCCTGGCCGGCAAGTGTGACAAAAGGTTATCTACTTCCAGCTCAAGCGGTCTTTGAATCAAAACTGATATTCGTAGAAAATGCGACTCATCCTTTAGAGTGGTCTGTTTTAACGGATCTTAAGGGCAAACGCATCGGACTGCACGAAGGCTCAGGATATTTTAACGAATTCATGGATTTAGTAAATAAAAAGGTCATCATACCTGTAATAAATCCGAGTGATAATGCTCGCATTCTTTTAGTTTCCCAAGGAAAATTGGATGCCGCCTTGTTAGATGAAGAAAATGCGAAATACTATCTTGAGCAAATGCCAGATCGGTTCCGCAGTAAAATAAAAATTAACGAACACATTTTAAAGATAGAAGGTATTTATCTTGTGATCTCGGAAAAAAATCGCGACAAGATCCTCGTGCTCGAGAAAGCCCTGAAAAACGTCAACACTCAAAAGATAGTCGACGATTACATCAGAAAGCTACAAAGTATGAAAAATCAGTGATTGAAAAGTCTTATTGAGGCGGTGGAACCCAACCGTCAAAGGTTTGTTCCAGGAATTCTGCGCATCCCAAAGTCAAATGATCGTTCATAGATTTCGCAACCACTTGTACGCCCAGTGGCAACCCCTCTTCATTCAATCCTGTCGGAACCGAAGTTGCAGGCATTCCTAGTGTTGTGAAAATGCCTGTATAGATAAAATCAAATGGCGAGAATAGGGGCGCGCGATGTTTGGGCGCCACTCTTGAGTGCGGAGGCAAGATCAACACACCGTTATCGCCTAGGATGTGTTCCAACTCCTGCCGCATCTTTTGCATGGCTTGAAGATCGGCCGTTAAGTCCTTCGGCGAACGTTCCAGGGTTTCCGATAGGGCCACGATTAAATTTGGGAAGATATAATCTCCGCGACCGACAGCCCATTTTAAAAGTTCGAATGGTACAGAGTATTTTTCCTGCGGTCCCATCAACACTTCATAAAAGTTTTTGTTCTTCACGGATTTCAAGGCCGAAAACCACATATCTGTCGAGTGCACAAAGAATCTTGGATCAAGTTCTATAACCTCAGCACCCAATTCCTCGAAAAGCTTGCCGCAATTTTTGGTAACTTGCACAAGTTCAAAATCCGTTTGACGAGCCAAATGAAAAACAGGATCTGAGCAGATCACAATTTTCATTTTCGACCAATCCGTTGGACGTGATTTCAGCTTCACGTTATTCAAAACGCTTTGATCATAACCATCCGGTCCCATCATGATTTCCATCATGGTGTATAAATCGCCCGCGCGACGACTCATGGGACCTAATGTCGTGTACGGGTATTTCTCACCGACAGAAAGATCGCGGATCTCTTCGCGGGAATAGGGAAAGTGTCCTGTAAATGGCAAAAGATGTTGGGATGGTTTGTGACCGAAAACCCCACAGAAGGAGGCTGGCATACGGATGCTGCCGCCGATATCGCTGCCGATTCCCATAGGTGATGCGCCAGCGCCGATCAACGCCCCTTCACCACCGCTGCTGCCACCGCAAGTGCGCTCGGTGCTGTAAGGATTGTTCGTTAAACCATAAACTTTGTTGTAAGTTTCAAACCAGAAACCAAGTTCTGGAACATTGGTACTTCCCATGGGAATAGCGCCAGCATTTTTAAGACGCGAAACAATCGTCGAGTCCCAGTTCATTACGTCGTTTCGGTGATGAATGCTGCCACCTGTGCGCTTCATTCCTTGATAAGCAAACATTTCCTTCACAGTAAATGGCACACCAAAAAGGGGAGGAAGATCTGAATTACTTTTTGCAAGTCGTTCAGTTTGCGCTGCCGCCGTTTCACGAGCACGAACAAAGTCATCTTCAACCATGGCGTTCAATCGAGGATTCACTTCTTCAATGCGTTTGATGTGTTCTTCAAGAACTTCTGTGGGAGAGACCTCTTTGTGAGCGACTTTCTTAGCGATTTGCAAAGCAGATAAGGTGAGTAGTTCATTCATACAAAACGTCCCCCCGCAAATAAAAAAGGCCGCTTTTCACGGCCTTTAGAACTATAAACTAAACATTGAAACGGAAGAAGAGGATATCGCCATCTTTGACAACATACTCTTTACCTTCGACACGGTATTTACCGGCGTCTTTTACTGCTTGTTCAGATTTGTAAGTAAACAAATCTTCGCAGTGGTAAGTTTCTGCTCTGATAAAACCTTTTTCAAAATCCGTGTGGATCACACCCGCGGCTTGTGGAGCTTTCGTGTTTGCACGAATTGTCCATGCACGAACTTCTTTTTCGCCCGCCGTGAAATAAGTTTGTAGACCCAGCAAAGCGTAAGCTTCACGGATCAAGCGATTCAAACCTGGTTCTTCAGCGCCAAGGGCCGCTAAGAAATCAGCGCGATCTTCTGGCGGAAGAACGGCAATCTCTGCCTCCATGGCAGAGCAGATCATGATCGTTTTGTTGTTCTCTTCAGCGGCGCGAGCGATAACTGCTTTTGTCCAATCGTTGCCGCCAGCCGCGAAATCTGTGTCGGACACGTTCATCGCGTAAAGAACTGGTTTAGCCGTCAACAAATGGAACTCTTTCAAGATTGGAGCTTCAAACTCATCCAAAGCCACTGAGCGCGCCGGAAGACCTTTACCCAAGGCTTCTTGGACTTTTTTTGCTACTTCCACTTCCATTTTCAATTTTTTGTCAGTGGAGTTCTTCGCTTGTTTTTCGATACGCTGAAGACGTTTCTCAACGGAATCCAGGTCCGCAAGCAAAAGCTCGGTGTTGATGATTTCGATGTCGCGAAGCGGGTCGACAGATCCCGCCACGTGCACGATATTTGGATCGTCAAAACAACGAACCACATGAACGATCGCGTCTGTTTGGCGGATGTGAGAAAGGAATTGGTTACCAAGACCTTCACCTTGAGAAGCGCCTTTTACAATGCCTGCGATATCCACAAATTCCATCGTTGTTGGAATCACTTTTTGAGGCTTAATGAAAGTAGTGATTTTATCCATACGAGGATCTGGAACTGTCACAACGCCCACGTTTGGATCAATTGTACAGAAAGGGTAGTTGGCAGCTTCTGCCTTTGCAGAAGTCAACGCATTGAAGAGCGTACTTTTACCAACATTTGGAAGACCAACGATACCAACCTGTAAAGCCATATTTTTCTATCCTTTGAATGCAGCGACTGTAGCTTAAGTGTTGAATTTTGTCGAAGCTTTTTGAATTCCATCAAGCAAGATGGCTTCGATGGCGTCGCAGCCTTTATTTAAAAAATCGGGAAGAACTTGTGCTTCTTCCTTCGTAAATTTGCCTAGAACATAGTCTGCCACAGAATAGTTTGGATTGTCAGGACGACCTACGCCGAGTTTTAAGCGAGCGTAGTCGGCACTTCCCATCAAACCCGAGATACTTTTGATTCCATTGTGCCCGCCATGGCCGCGGTTTTTATGGATTTTCATTTGGTTGAAAGGCTGATCGATGTCGTCATGAATAACAATTAAATGATCGAGAGGGATTTTATAAAATCCCATCAAAGGTTGAACAGATTCACCTGATAGATTCATGTACGTTTGTGGCTTGCACAGTATGATCTGATGTCCATGCCAGGTTGTTTGTGCGATTTCCGCTTTGAACTTGTTTTGAATTGTCGGATTGCCAAGACCTTGAATTAGATAATCAATGGCCATAAAGCCAATATTGTGACGAGTGAACTTATACTCGCTTCCAGGATTTCCAAGACCAACGATCAACCACATAGATGCCTCGTAAGTTTGTTATGCTGACCTATCAAACAACAAAGGCAGCTCGAGTGAGCTGCCTTTGAAAATGTGCTTCGTTAATGAAGTAAGAATTACTTCTTCGCAGCTGGTGCTTTTGCAGCAGCAGGAGCCGCAGCAGCAGCTGGAGCAGCGGCAGCAGCCGGTGCTGGAGTTGCAACAACTTCTTCTTCTTGTTCGCTAACAACTGCAAGAGTCAATTCAGCGCCAGAGATGATTTTTGTTGAGCCAGATACTTTCAAGTCAGAAACGTGAAGAGCATCACCTAGGCCCAAGTTAGAAACGTCTGCAGTGAAGAACTCAGGGATCTCAGTTGGAAGAACTTCGATCTCAACTTGACGGTTCACTACGTTCAACATACCGCCTTCAGAAAGACCGATTGGTTTACCTTCAAGACGTACTTCAACCCATACGCGAACTGGTTTCTTAAGATCCAAAGCGTAGAAATCTACGTGTACTGGGCGACGAGAAAGAGGGTGAACGTCAACTTGCTTAACAAGTACAACGATACCGTTTGCGTTTTTATCAGTAGATTTCAAGTTGAAAAGAGCATTTTCGTAAGCGCGAGTGTTGTACTTAACGATTTCTTTTTCACCAACAGTTACGCTGATAGGTGAGATAGCTCCGTAGATAACTGCAGGAACTTGACGGTTCGAGCGAAGTTCACGGCTGTTGCCTTTGCCAGCTTGACGAGGTTCTACAGAAAGATCGATTCTGTTTTTCATATATATTTCCTTCTAGTCCAATAGAAAGGTTATTAAAAATCTCCCTTGCGGGGAGCGACTTAAATTAATCAAATAACGAACTGACAGAATCATTTCCGTGGATACGTCTCATCGCCTCAGCCAAAACGGGGGCTACGGACACCACTTCGATTTTTCCGCAATTTTTCGCAGCTTCCGATAACGGAATCGTGTCAGTCACCCATACTTTTTCAATACGGCTTTCTTTCAAACGATTGATAGCAGGACCCGATAAAACGGGATGCGTTGCAACGGCGAACACTTGTTTTGCCCCATTCTTGTAAAGGCTGTCAACTGCTTGTGTAAGGGTTCCCGCCGTATCGATCATGTCATCCACGATCACAGCGATTTTGCCTGCGACATCACCGATCAAGTGAAGCGCTTTCGCCTCATTAGGGCCAGAACGGCGTTTATCGATAATAGCCATAGAGGACTCAATGCGTTTTGCAAAGGCGCGGGTTCTTTCGACGCCACCCGCGTCTGGACTCACTGCGACAAAATCGTTGCCGTGGCCATAGTTCTCACGCCATGCGCGAGCCAAAGTAGGGATCGCAAACAAGTGATCCACCGGAACATTGAAAAATCCTTGGATTTGGGCCGCGTGAAGATCCACGCAGACCACTCGGTTCGCACCCGCCGTCGTTAAAAGATCGGCCATCAATTTAGCAGAAATAGGGGCGCGAGGAGCCACCTTACGGTCCTGACGAGCATAACCGTAGTACGGGATGACCGCTGTGATCGAAGCCGCAGAGGCTCTTCTCAAAGCATCGAGCATCACGAACAGCTCCATGTAGTTTTGGTTCACGGGAGGGCAAGTGCTTTGTACAACAAAGACGTGCTGTCCACGAACGCTTTCATGAATTTCAACTTGAATTTCCCCGTCGGCGAAACTGCTCACTTCACAGTAACCGAGCTCCACTCCGGCTGCTTCCGCAACCTTTTTGGCAAGTGTGGGATTGGCATTGGCGGTAAAGATTTTTAGGCCCTTCATACTCGTAGTCTCCAGAGTCGTAAGTGCGTTTGCAGGAAAGTAACAAAGCCCTCTAGGCCTGTAAAGTTTCTAAATAAAAAAGGCGCTCTGTGAGAAGCCTTTTTTTACCGATTTTCAAAAAAATGCCTCTAGGAAGGGCAAGTAATCTTATTTGACTGGCCCGGGGGCCGGTCCCCAAAAGGGTTCGTGTTTAGATGCAAAGACTTTTCGAGCTCTAAAACGCTCTGGCCGAGGTAAACTAAAGGTGTTCTAGCAGGGAGTTGTTATGGCAAAAACAGCGACATGTCGAAAAGAAAACGAGACTAAGTCAACTACGTCAGGCAACGTCGATCAAAGAGGCTCTTCCGACGATATGAAAATGATCAAGGCATTGAAAGCCGGCTCAAAAACCGGCTATTTTTCAGAAAAGAAAACTAAACCCTAAGCTTGGGTTGAGCGCCACTTTTCTAGAAACGCTTTCAAGGCTTGGGCGCGATGTGAGTGCTGTGTTTTAAATCCATCGCCCAGCTCAGCCAAGGTTTGTGTTTGTCCATCCGGAATGAACACAGGATCGTAACCGAATCCGTGAAGACCGGCTGGTTTAGATGCGATCTTGCCTTTCATTTGCCCTGTGAAAACCCACTCTTCACCAGAGGGAGTGTACACAATAGTGGTGCATACGAACTGGGCATTGCGATTTTGCATCGGCTTTAAAGTCATCATCTTCAAAAGCTTTGCTACATTCTCGCTGTCAGAAGCTTTCGGGCCAGCATAGCGAGCTGAATGAATACCAGGCAGGTTGTTAAGACCTTCTACTTCAAGACCCGCATCTTCACCTAAAACCCATACGTCGTTTTTAACCGCGCGCAAAGTTTTTGCTTTGATACGAGCATTGTCCAAAAAAGTTTTTCCGTCTTCAGGGCGCGGAGTGAAGGAAGCGATCTCGCCTTGGTGATGAACTTTAAGATCCACGATCTCGTTCAAAAGAAGACGGTACTCTGACAATTTACCTTTATTACCTGTCGCAATCCAAAGTTCCACGATAACCTCTATTTGCCAGCAATTCGATAGATTTCGCCCATGATCGCCGCTTGATGAATGAAAAGTTCGCGGCAACCTTTGTCGGCTACTTCCATCATCTTGAACAATTGATCGCGAGTGAATGGAGTGTGCTCTGCCGTGCCTTGCACCTCAACGAATGAACCTTTGTCAGTCATAACAAAGTTCATGTCCGTGCCAATTGCAGAATCTTCGTCGTAGTTCAAATCAAGAAAGATGTTTCCCTCATGAAGACCGACGCTGATCGCAGAAACATAATTGATCAAAGGAAGTGATTTGATTTCGCTTACCGCATGCAATTTTTTAAGAGCCAATGCCAAGGCAACATAGCCACCAGTCACAGAGGCGGTTCTTGTCCCGCCGTCGGCATTAATGACGTCACAGTCGATGATAATTTGTTTTTCGCCCAGTTGTTTCAAATCAACAGCAGCACGAAGTGAACGACCGATCAAACGAGAGATCTCTTGAGTGCGACCGCTGTTCATTGATTTCTCGCGTTTATTACGAGTGTGCGTTGACCTTGGAAGCATGCCGTATTCTGCGGTCACCCAACCCGCACCTGTGCCCAACAACCATTGCGGAGCTTTCGGTTCATACGTGGCCGTGCAAAGAACTCTTGTTTTGCCGAACTCCACCATGACAGAACCTTCTGCATATTCAGAAACGTTGGGTGTGATTTTAATATCTCTGAGTTGGTCAAAACGACGGCCATCTGCGCGCATGAAGTCTCCTACGAAAAGCTGAATAAAAACGACACTAGCACTTCGGCGAAGCTGTAGTGTAAGCCAGCTTAATTTAAGGTCTTGGCTTCGGAGTTGTCTACCTTTTCTTTGTATGAGACGAGAGCGTTGTAGATTTTTTGAGCAAGATCATTTTGATAGTCCGCGCTGAGAAGTCGCTTCGCTTCACGGGGATTTGTGAGGAATCCTACTTCAATCAATACAGCGGGCATAGATGTCTTCGAGATCACATAGAAAGGCGCTTGTTTGATAGTTGCCTGAGAAGCCAGTGCGTCGTTTTCCCAAGTGTGGGTGAGTGTCTGAGTCAGACGTAAGCTCGACATCATGCGATTTTGACGATGCAAGTCTTCAATGATTGCGGCCACGTCGCCTTTTTTAGAAAGTTCGTCATCATGAGCTTCTTTATTTGCGGCAATGACGGCCTGATTTTCCTGGCTTGCAAGGAATAAGCTTTCTTCATCTGGTGGCAGATTGTTTTGAAAGAAAAACTCCACACCTTTTGCGCGCTCATCAGAGGCGGCGTTGGCGTGAATGCTGACAAATAAATCGGCCTTATGACTTTCGGCGAATTTCACGCGGTCGGGGAGCGCGATATTTCGATCTTGAACACGGGTCATTAAAACTTGAATATCTGGATTCTTCTCAAGCAAAACTTTTAATTTGCTGGCGACTTTCAAAACTAATTCAGCCTCTTTGATATTGCTGTGAACAGCGCCATGATCTGTGCCTCCATGGCCTGGGTCTAAGACGATCTGAAAGGCGCCGTATGAGGGCCTTGCCGCAGCCGTTAGAACAACTGCGAGAGTGAACTGTCTTAGATTGAGAAGTTTCATACTTTTAGAGTAAAAATTTGCAGCCCCCTCTGTCGAGTCCAGCTTCCTAAAAAGAATGTCGAACTAGGAACTAAACAAGGATTGTGTATCGGAATGCTTCCGACAATTGTCGTTTTCTGTCCAAATCCTCGACAGAGGTTGAGCCTTCTTTGTGAATTTAAACTAATCTGACGAAAGATTAGTCTTGGCACCCCGGTTGCTTTATAGGAAGGCAACCCCCCCATGGCGGCCAGGACCCTCCCCCCAATCCTGGTCGTCTTTTTTTTTGCCTAAAATGCCGATATCCTATTGCCTGTTAACAGCGATAGGAGACATTCATGCAGTTCAAACCACTTGGTATTCTTCTTTTGGCAGCACTGACTTGCACCGGCGTTTCACAAAGAGCCTTTGCACAAGCTGACTCAAAATCAATCGAAGCAGAAGAAGCCACTGCCGACGCGGAAGGTGCAAAAGCCGAAGCCGCAGAGGCGAAACGTCGCGCCGAAGACGACCGTAAACGTCGTGATAAAGCTCGCGCCGAAGCTCAATCTTCAATTAATAAAGCTCGTTCAATGGAAAGCGACGCTAAAAAAGAACAAGCCGAATCAGAGCGTGAGTCTGCGAAGTTAAAAGCAGAAACCACAGAGCACGAACAACAGCAAAAGAATGCGGAAAAAGAACAAGCCGCAGCTTCAGCGCGTATCAGGGCCGCTCAAGAGAAAACTCAAAAAGCCACGCAAGTGCGTAACGAAGCGCAAGACCGTCGCAAACAAGCCGAAAAGAAAGCTGACGAGCTCAGAAGCCAAGCGAAGGATCTTGAAAAAGAAGCGCAAGCAGCTGCCGAGGCGGGGCAGAAAGCAACGAAAGAAGCTGAAGACGCAAAGCTTGAAGCGCAAAAGGCTGAACAAAATCTTGGCAAGCAAAAACTTTTAACTCAAAAAGCCGTGGCGGAATCAAGAGCTCGTGATGCGAAAGCAAAACAAGAAATTGCTCGGGCCCAATCTGATAAGTCCAAAGCTGAAGCAGAGATGGCTCGTCTGAAAGCTCAAGCAGAGCAAGCTGTGGCCGCAACGCAAAAGCTTGAATCTGAGCTGAAAGAATCACAGAGTTCCGCAAAATCAGCATTGGCTCAGGCCGATGATGAAAGAAAAAAGGCAAGTGATCTAAAAGCACAAGAGGAAAAGGCTCGTCAAGCCGCTGCGAAGGCGAAACAAGAACTTGCAAGCAACCAAAACACTTTGAAGAAAGAACAGGCGCAAGCGGCTCTTGATATCGCTAAAGCGAAAAAGGGAATTGCCGAAGCGGAAGCTGACGCCGCCAAATCTGAGTCTGAAATGAAGCGTTTGAAAAATGAAGCTGACAAAGCAAAAACAGAACGCGAAAAGTTAGAAAAAGAACTCGACGCTGCTAAAAATACGGCCGAAGAAATGAAAATCAAAATGGAAACAGTGAAAGCGGATGCCGAAGCAGAAAAGTCAAAGCTTGAGGCTGCTAAGATCCGTGCTGAAGGCAAAGTAGCAACTAGCACTGGATCTTCTGATGATGCCGCTCCAACAACGACATCGAAAAAGAAGAAAAAGAAATAGAGATAGTTCAAGTATGGTGAATAATACCAATAAAAGCCTCACCCGTATTAAGGGTGAGGCTTTTATATTTCAGATCATCTTCATTTGCTACCAAACGTTAGAGATGCGAATGGTATTTGCGAAATGGAAATTTTCACCCGATTTTAAGCCCAACTCTTGATGTGAAAAGAAAAGAACTGTTCCCCAAGGAACAAAAGCCAGACACTCATCTGGACGCGTGCGATAGAGGGTTAGTTCTTTAAACGCCTGGAAGTCTTCCGTCGTAATTTTGAAATCTTCTTTGCGTGTGCAGCCACCAGATTGCACTTGAATTTCGATTCCGTCAGGACGGGTCATATATCCCATAAGACCTTCTTTCATTTCATATGCTTCTGCGTGAAAGCTGGCCCAAAAAATAAGAGAGGATAAAAGTAGCATTTTCATTTTGAATCTCCTTAGTAAGATGCATTTTTTAGTTAGCAAAGAGGATGCCGAGATTGGTAATGAGTTGAGATAAGTTTGAGAGCAGGAAGAAGGACATTCTGTCTGAGGACGTTCTAGAGTTCTGACGAAAAGTCTTAAGTCTACTAGTGGGCAAGGTCCCAAACGTAAATGACTTCGTCATCACCTAGTTGAAAACGCAGATGCAGTTGTTGATTTTCAATCCAGGCAGGCGTAACGCTGTGATTTCCCAATTGCATGTCTGTATCTTGAGAGCACCACTCGGCATTGTTTGGATTCACCCAAATTACTTCCTGCGATAACAATCCCTGTTGATAAGAATAGCGAGCTTGACGTTCACAGAATGAAGTTTCGCCGTCATGATGATAAGACATTGTGTCTGTTGCCGTGGTCTCGATCTGTAGCGAAATTTTTAATGCTGGATTCGCCGGAGGCAAAATCTGACCATGATATATCATGCTAGTAAAAATCCAGGTTCCGATAAGGGCCTGTGGAATCATTGGAAACCTCTTTGGTGCAAAAGTGTCTGAGCTGTTTTTAGGTCATCATTAGAAAAGACCATGGGCAAAACACTTTTCAACTGATTATTGAAGTCTGCAAAGTCGCTGGCCGGAGTCAGACGATTCAAGGTCATGAGCGCGATTTTTTGGGCTGGTACCTGGCCGAAGCGAGTTTTTAAATCCCAAAGGGTCCCACTGATAATTCCGGAATCATGATAGAGACCCCCATTTTTATCTGATAATTTCAAATCATTCACGAGAGAACGGCGAAAGGGGCCTTTTAAGTATGCAACTTCCCCCATATTAGGAGTGTCCAGTTGCAGGGCCGCGAAAAAATCCGCGAAAGCCTCATTCAAAGAGCCGCCTTCCCCGTCATAGGGCAAACGAGCCAGAGCTTCAACGACCGCATGGACGCTTTCGTGAATGACAATGGACGGATCTTGGGGAATCCGCGAATAAGTTTCACCATCTCCGGTACCTAGACGAATTTTTCCCTGATAGTAGAAGGCTGAATTTGTTTTTTCAGGGCTCCCAATGGCCACCTCTGCTTGCAACTGAAATGGCAATTTGAACTGAACTTTGTGTTCAAACCAACTCAATGATTCGTTGAGGAAATAGAAAACTTGAAGCTGATCGAATCTGCTGTCTTGAACTGAAAATTTTAAAGGCTCGTCAACACTGGAAATTTTTGTATCCGCTTGAGACGTCACACTGACGTGGTCATTCGAGAGAAGGTCCGTGGTGGAAAGATCTTTAAGTGTGACTTCTTGAAGGACGCTAACCCTTGGTCCTTTTGGAAAAACGTAAGCCACGGCATCATGGAATCTAGAGCCCACGCGGTTGACAGAGCGAATTTGCATATGTTCACCGAAGCGAACTTCCCAGGGCGCGCCGTAGCGATCAAGATAGACGACCTTCCAAACCGGTTCGAAGTATCCTCGGTGATGCATAAGAAGTGGCGTGATTTCAATGGGTGGATGGGTTCGAAAGAAAGGCAAGGCGAGGGGGAGATGTTTTCGGAAGACTTCCTCGCCCTTAGAAAGATTCTGAGCCAAAGTATAGAGGTGCTCTTCATCTTTCTGATTGAATGCGGCACGCACGGCAAGACTTCGACCGTGGCGATCGCAAAGGTATTTAATATAACTACCTTCGACCTTCACATGAGCAATTGTCTGTTCTTGCATTTTAACGGACTCCGACAAAGAGGAAACGACAACGGGAGGGGACGTTTCGATCTTAGTAAGAGGCTCCACCATCCGAAGAGAGTCGCCTGAGCGCCACTCAAGAGTTTGCAATCCTTTGTTTTTCTGACAGGAAGCCAACAATAGAAATGAAAGGACGACAGAAATTGTTTTCATGGAAGATCCAAATTTAAAAACCCGGGACAAGAGGGAGAACTTGTCCCGGGAATTTTTTATTCAATAGTCATGGATTTTTCAAAATAAGTGCCGTCGCCATTTTCAAAGCGAAGTGTGTGCTTACCGGAAGCAAGTTTTCCTAGGTGCACTTCTTTTTGAAAAGGCATTAGCACCATGATGCACATACCCTGACTGACAGAGGCGATAGATTTAATAGAGTGATTGAAGGCATCTTTATTTTCCACATCGGCTCTTTTCCATTTGTAGCAGCCATTTTGAAATATGCCGTTTACAATGACATATACATCTGAAGCGGAATCGAATCCTCCGGGAACATAGGCGCCGCTTAAACCGATTTGTACTTCTTTTTCCGGAAGCGATGAATCTGCGAAGACGTTAACACTGAAGAATACTAAAATGATGGCTAAAATTGTTTGATGTTTCATGGGGACTCCTTTTATGAGTGAGCGTTGTTGTTTTACTACTTGTCTTCCAGTGCTGAGCAAGGTTGGTGCCATCGACTTGAAATGCATGAGCACCATGTCATGCAGGCCGGTTTTTCAATTTACTGAGAGTGAGTGTGATTTTTTGTCATAGGTTCGAGACAACTTGTCCCGCATGAGATCCTCTAATGTAATTAAACCCATGGCACTGTTGTTGCTTCTTATCGAAATAACGAATTCAAAAAAAGGAGACAACATGAAGGCTATTCCTACTATCGAAAAATATATGACGACAACTCCACGCACGATTAGCGCGGACATATCTCTGGCTAAAGCAGAGAAAGTGATGAACGAACTACAAGTGCGTCATCTTCCAGTGCTAGAAGGAGGACGTCTTGTTGGAATTCTGTCAGACAGAGACATCAAGCTAGTAGAAAGCTTTAAGGATGTGAACCCTGAGAAAGTCGCAGTTCGTGAAGCCTTTACTGAAGAGCCCTATACTGTTTCCCCAAAAGCTTCTTTGTCAGAAGTATGCTCTGAGATGGCCGCACATAAATATGGTTCCGTTCTTGTTACAGACAATCATAAGTTGGTCGGAATCTTTACGTGGGTCGATGCTTTGGATGCAATGCGCGAGTTGCTAGAAACTCGTCTTAAACATTAGGAGAGTTCCTATGAAACCAACACTTAAAGAAAACATGACTCATTCACTGATTACAATTAAAGAAAGCGCTCTCGTTTCTGAGGCGCAAAGGTTGATGCTTTCCGAATGGATTCGTCATTTGCCAGTGACCAATGTAAATGGGGATTCTGTTGTCGGAATTTTATCGGATCGCGATCTTTTGCGTGCACCTTCTTTACATACTTCTGTAGGGGAGTTGATGAGCACTCCTGTACGTTGTTATGATGTGAATACTCCACTGCGTAATGTGGCTCAAGCTATGATAGACAACAAGATGTCAGCGTTTTTAATCACTGACGGATCTAGCGTGGCGGGAATTATCACCAGCGAAGATCTTTTGTTGCTACTTGCAAAAATGTTAAAGGATGAACCAAGTCCAAAATGGGTTTTGAGTGAGCTCATGGTAAATCCAGTAATACAAAAAGCTGTCGATATGACAGCCCAAGCTGGAATTTAAAACTTAATTTTCGTTTCAGCTCCTAAAATGCCGTCATGACAAGATCATGACGGCATTTTTTTTATCAAGGGACCAATAAGATGGGTTTATTTCCTTCGTGAAGCATCTGAGCGGTTAATGCGTTCAAAGGTAAGAGAAAATCTTCATTCTTATCGTGACCGGCGAGAGCAATGAGGTCGAAATTTTTTGAATAGTCGCGAATACATTGTGTGATGGTGCCTCGAGTGCGGTGGACTTTCAGCGTTGGATGAGCTTTTTTAAAGCTTTCGAATTTTTCGTCGTCCCAGGATTTCATGATGTCGTCAGCTAGCAGCCATGATTCACTGTCATAAGCCGGATAGAAATCTTGAAACACATGATAGACTTCTAGTTCTGAATTCCAGGCGTCCGTCAAAAACTGGGCTTTTTCCAAAGCCGTTTCTGAATGCTGCTCGAGGTCTGAGGGGATCAGGATTTTTTTAGGAAGCGAGGCTTTCT
This sequence comes from Bdellovibrio sp., assembly GCF_036384735.1. Lineage (GTDB taxonomy): Bacteria > Bdellovibrionota > Bdellovibrionia > Bdellovibrionales > Bdellovibrionaceae > Bdellovibrio. The sequence continues at coordinate 87,915 of NZ_DASVLT010000010.1, forward strand.
CTCCGCGGTGTATCCATAATGGGAAAGGACTTTCTTTGACAAGAGCCTCAGTGACACTGCCCATGAAGAAACGTGCGAAGGGATGAGCACCGTGATAGCCGACGATAATTAAAGGATTTATTTCATGCCGTGCGGCCGCGATAATTTCTCTAGCTGCCGGACCAAAGCGAATCACAATACGTTGTGCTCTGCTTAAATTATATTCTGAACGAACTTTGGCTTCGTAAGTCTTTCTGATGTCGTTGAGCTCGGCCGCTGATATATCCGAAGCGACTAGGTCTTCTAGGGCGAACACGTATGTAAGCGGTAAATGCAGACTGTCAGAAAGCTGTTTAGCTTCGTGGGCAACGGTTCGCGAGTAGTTTGAAAAGTCGACGGCAACGACAAGAGTTTCAATGGGGTTTTTCACGGTGAGTCCTTTCTGTGCAAAGTGATAAAAATTTTCTCCACCCCTGCGGTGGATTTATCTTGTGAAAGAGGGACGTTGTTGGTCTCTCCTCCGCGTAAGATGGATCTGAAGGGGGTAAGGCAAGAGTCTTGCCAAAGCTCCAAATCATGTAAGGTGACTAGTTTAAGATTATTTGGGACAATTTGTCTTAATTAGAATTTTTCGATGGACAAGATGTCATATCGTCGCAGATGAAGTTTCGACACATAAAAAGACGAATTGAAAAGCCTAAGAAAAATGACAGTTTAACACCGCATCCGAAGGTGATTCCCCGAAGGGGGCGATGGCATAAGAGTTGAACTGCAAAACTAAATTCAGCTCGAGGAACTTATGGTAGGACGATTGAAAATTGCAGTGGTAGATGATGATCTTGAAATGGGCCGCGTGGTCAGTGATTTACTTTCGGAAGAAGGGTATCAGGTTGCGCAATATCAATCTGCGGCCGAAGCTCTGGTCAAATTTAAAACGGATTTGCCGCAGATATTGATCACAGATCATCGTATGAAAGATATTGATGGCTTGATGTTTTTGCGGAAAGTCCATACGGACTATCCTTCCGTGGTTTCGATTATGATGACGGCCTTTGGCTCTATTGAGACGGCCATCGAGGCCATGAAAGCCGGTGCTTATCATTATATCGTGAAACCTTTCAAGAATGAGGAACTCAGTCTTCAAGTCAAAAGGGCGGGGGAAAAGGTCTGTCTAAAACAGGAAAACACTTTTCTAAAAAAAGAACTTAATAAAAGTTTTACTCTTGATTCTATCATTGGCAAAAGCCCTGCTATTTCTTCTGTCTTCGAGCTGATCAAGATCGTTTCAGGCGCGACAGCCAACGTCTTGATTTCTGGGGAAAGCGGCTCTGGAAAAGAACTTGTTGCAAGAGCTTTGCATAATGCGGGTCCAAGAAAAAATAAATCATTCGTTCCTATTAACTGCACGGCCTTGCCAGAACATCTTCTTGAGAGTGAGCTGTTCGGGCACGTTAAAGGATCTTTTACGGGAGCAGTTACCGATAAAAAAGGTCTGTTCGAAGAAGCTCACGGCGGTACTCTATTTCTTGATGAGATTGGCGATATGAGTTTACAACTTCAAGCCAAACTTCTTCGTGTTCTGCAGGATCGGCAAATTCGTCCAGTGGGCGGTAATCACTTGAAAGACGTGGATGTGCGTATCGTCGCCGCCAGTCATCGTGACCTGAAGATTTTAGCGAAGGACGGAAAATTTAGAGAAGACCTTTTCTATCGCTTGAATGTAGTACCAATTCGTGTGCCTCCACTGCGGGAAAGACCGGAAGACATTCCTCTTCTAGTTGAATTCTTTATTAAGAAATTCGCCGCACGCAATAATTCAAAAGTGATCGGAGTCACTCCTGAGGCCATGGGACTTTTAATGGCCCATCCTTGGCCAGGCAACGTGCGTGAATTAGAAAATGTCATTGAGCGGGCCATTGTCTTGAGTGCTGGAACGCTGATAGAAAAATATGTGATTTTAGGAAGTGCTTTAGAAGAAGCTCAATCCAATATCGAACAGTTGCAAGCAGACCGTCCTACTTTGGAAAAATTGGAAGAGCGTTATATCAAGCTTGTGATGGGCGAGGTTGAACACAAAAAAGAAGAGGCCGCGCGAATTCTCGGCGTCAGTCGACGAACTCTTTACAGAAAAGAACGCCTTTATGGAATGGTCTCTGCGGAAACTCCAGAGCCTTTGGAGGATTAGAATATGAATAAAGTAAACAAAGGACTGCCGCAATTGGATTTCTCCCGCTTGCTGTCGGCTATTGACGAAGCGGCCATTGTCGCTGTGACGGATGCTCAGGGCGTGATTACGTATGTGAATAAAAAATTTTGTGCTATTTCTAAGTATTCCGAAAGTGAACTTATAGGTAAGACTCACGCTTTGATCAATTCTCAATACCACCCTAAAGAGTTCTTCAGTGATATGTGGGATACAATTCGCGCGGGGAAAAACTGGGAAGGCGAAATTCGCAATCGCGCAAAAGACGGTCAATGCTATTGGGTTCATACGACGATCGTTCCCTTCCTGGATGATGAGGGGCAACCTGTGCAGTATGTAGCCGTTCGCTATGAAATCACTGAAAGGAAAGTGGCCGAAGAACAATTGCAAATCTATGCAAAAAAACTTGAGGTCAGCAACCAAGAGCTTCAAGATTTCGCATCGGTGGCAGCTCATGATTTGCAAGAACCGTTGCGTAAGATTCAATCATTCGCGGACCGAGCTCGAGTCAAAGCGAAGGACACAATGCCGCTAGAGGCTCAGGATTATCTGGACCGAGTTCAAGTTTCGGCTAAGCGCATGCAAACACTTATCAATGATCTATTGACCTACTCAAGGGTTACTACCAAAGCCAAACCCTTCACATGCGTTTCTCTTGAACAAATTTTGAAACAAGTCTGTTCCGATCTTGAGGTTCGTATTGAGCAATCTCACGGGAAAGTGTTATTTCATGATTTACCTTCCTTGGATGCAGATGCCACGCAGTTGCGCCAGCTCTTTCAAAATCTGATCAGCAACGGCCTGAAATTTCATAAGCCTGGTATGGCTCCCGTTGTGGAAGTCACGGCAGAGATTAAGTCGAACCGCTCAGAGAGAGAACCTTGTTGCGAAATTCGCGTGAAAGATAATGGAATTGGATTCGACGAAAAATATCTAGATCGTATTTTCACAATTTTCCAACGTCTGCATGGACGCCATGAGTACGAAGGCACTGGAATTGGGCTTGCCGTCTGCCGTAAAATCGTAGAGCGTCATGGCGGTTTGATTACAGCAGAATCCAGTTTAGGCCAGGGAGCTGCTTTTATAGTGAAATTGCCTTTACGTCATGAAACAGGAGTACAGCCATGAAAGTCAGAAATTCAGTTCCTATCTTAATAGCCGATGATGATCTCGACGACTGTGAAATGATCCGCGAAGCTTTGGAAGAAAGTCGCTTGGTCAATGAAATCCATTTTGTTCATGACGGTGAAGAGCTTCTTAGTTTCTTAAAAAGAAGTGGTGCTGATGACAAAAATGAATTTCCTTTGCCCGGCTTGATTCTTCTGGACCTGAATATGCCGAAGATGGATGGACGAGAAGTTCTCAAGGAACTCAAGAATCATCCAGAATTGCAAAAAATTCCGGTCATTGTTTTGACGACATCGCAAGCGGAAGAGGACATCATTCGCTCTTATAATTTAGGAGCAAACTCCTTCATCACAAAGCCTGTCGGATTTGAATCTTTAGTTCAGGTTATGCGTGATCTGGGCCGTTATTGGTTCGAGATCGTAGAGCTCCCTGACGCCAAGAAGGCTCAACGATGAAATTTAGAGAATATCAGATTCTGCTCATTGACGACGATGAAGACGATTATGTGCATATCAGAGATCTTCTTAGTGACGTCCACTCGTCATCTTATAAGGTGACTTGGGAATCATCCTATTCGAGTGGTTTGAAGGCTTTGAAAGAACGCACTTTCGATGCCTGTCTTTTGGATTACAGGCTTGGGGAAAAAACAGGTTTGGATCTGTTAAGCGAGATCAAGAACAATGCCTTCTCGTGCCCGGTGATTCTTCTGACGGGATCAGGGGACTTCGAATTGGATGTTAAAGCCATGCAGTTCGGAGCCGCAGACTATCTTGTCAAAGACCAACTTAATTGTCCTTTATTAGAGCGATCTATCCGATATTCCATCAAAAGATCGTTAGATCTTATCGAGATTCAGAATGGCAAGGCTCAGATCTTACAACAGGATCGATTGGCTTCGTTGGGGCTGCTTGCTTCAAGCTTAGCTCATGAAATTGGAACACCACTGGGAATCATTCGCAGTCGCGCCGAATTGGCGGAAAAAAAAGCGGCGGAAAACGAGAATTTAAAGAAAGATATGACTGTGATTGTCTCTCAGATTGATAGAATCACGAAGCTCGTGAATTCCCTTCTGCATTTGGCTCGAGAACAAAAATCTGATTTCATTGCAGCCGTAAATATGGATGGTGTTTTGCAGGATGTGCTGAATCTTTTAGAGCACGAGTTCGGTCGAAAGAGTATTTCCCTCAATAAAAAGATCCATTCCAACTTGCAAGTTAAAGCCGAGGCAGGCCCCTTGGGGCAAGTTCTTCTAAATATTTTGATCAATGCGATGCATGCCATTGAAGAAGCCCGTCAGTCGGGAAGTATTAAGAATCACGAGGTGACCCTTTCCGTTGCGGAAATGAACGATCAGATTGAGATTGTCATTAGTGATACGGGAACTGGCATTTCCGAAGAAAATCAACGTCATCTTTTTAGGCCGTTTTTTACCACGAAAGACGTGGGGCAGGGAACAGGCCTAGGCTTGGCGACTTCTTATCGTATCGTCAGTTCTTGGGGAGGAAGTATTTCCGTTCAAAGCCGATTAGGAGATGGTGCCACTTTTAGGGTGCTGTTGCCGAAGTTCTCGTAAGATCAGCAGAGGTACCGGTGTTTTTGGTTGAAACACCGGTGAAGAATTGGCGAGATTCATGAATTTTTATTTCGCAGCAATTTCTGAACAGAACGGAACGCTATAGTAGGTCGATCCTAATTTGATTGCGACTTCGGTTTTCTTAAGATCTTCTTTCGAGAAGCTTAAAGTGCCAGAGACCTCAGTGGAAGCCAGCTGTGGATTGGGGCGACCCGCAGAATCAAGGGCTAGCTGCACACCCCATTCAGAGTATTTTACTTTCATGATCTCTTCTTGCATCTTGCGCATGTTTTCTCGAGAGGCCGAGATGCATTTCGGTTTAAAACCGACCTTTGCGATTTCGGATTTGTCGTCACCATTGTAAGGGATATCTTTTTGATCTGTTTCCCATTTCAAGATATTGCGAGTTTGATCGTGAATGAGTTTAAATTGCTCAGTGACATTTTTAGTTAAGCTTGTCATTAACGGATGGACAGAGTCTTTCACAAGAATACCGGAAGCGTTGCGGATAGACGCGCGATCTTGGCTATCAAGACAGCCCTTGTTTTTATTGACAAGACCTAGCGAAGGAATATTTAAGCAAGAGAAGTTCGAAGCAAAAGCCACATCAAAGCGATCCACACTGATCGGCATATCCGCAGGCAAACCTTTAGAGTTTACAAGAGCCTTCACCTCATTTGCTGACGAGAAAATCGGAGATCCTGAATTTCCAGAGACGATATCGCAAGGAACAAGACTGATGACGGAACTCTGTGGTGTCAGGAATAGTGGGTTCAACATTGATTTCTGGGCGGCCGAGCAAGTCACCTTGCGAAGAAGGCCCACATCTTCGTGGGGATCAACTTTATAGATTGTCAGCTTTTCATTATTTGCGACACCTTGATTGTTAATCACTACCGGGGTACGCAAAGTCTTATGCTTTAATCTTAAGAAAGCATAGTCAGGTGTCAGGGGAGTGTCCTTTAAAGCACTTGATACAGAAAGTACGTGATCGCACTCTGCGATCTCTTCAGGATGTCCCTTGCTTTCAGGGAATGTGAAGCTGATACGACCTTTGCACAAAGCGCCTTCTTTGCGAAGATCTTCAGGCAAGCAGTGAAGGTTTGTCGCCATCACGTCATCTTTTACAAGAACAGAAGTACAAACACTACTATCATCAGCAAGTAAACCTGCAACAGCAGGATGACAGTCGTCTGCATTTTCGCAAATGACTTTGTAGTGAGTGGCTTCTTCAGAAATTGAAGCCGTCGAAGAGGTTTTTGATTTACTCCAACTCGGGAGTGCGGCGAAAAGGATCAATGCGGCTGTGATTGTCTTTTTTGTCATGAATCTCAGTATGACTGTGTTCCGGCATCCCTTAAAGACTTCTGGCCGTCTGGTTTTTTGCGAAAAAGTAAGATTTAATCTTCCAGCTTTGTATTCTGACAAACTGAAAATATGAGAACGGGCCTGTTCCCTAAGAAGGCGAAAAGCAAGGCCCGTGCGGTTTTAAAGCTAGCCTTGGGCCCCGCGATAATACACTGTCGATGTTGGATATGCGAAGTCGACTTTCATTTCGGCAGCTATTTTTAAGATATCTAGGAAAAGGCGCTGTTGATGTTCAAGCTCTTCGAGGCCGGTGTACACTTGCAGGTGGAAGTTCACCAGAACATCCAAAGTGGAAGCGTTAAAGTTATTAAAGCTCACAACGACAGTGTCTTTGACGACCTTCTCGTCTTGCAAAATATGATAACGCACGCGAGAGCAAAATTCTTCAATCAATTCCGGTGAAGTTTCATAAACCAAGCCCAAGACTTGGCGAATGCGACGAGCAGGGCGCACACCCATGTTGTCGATGGTTTCTTTCGCCATGGTTGCGTTGGGAATTGTGATCACAGAGTTATAGAAGGTTCTAATGCGTGTTGAACGAAAGCCAATTTCTTCGACAGTTCCTTCCACATCTTTCACTTTCACCCAATCGCCAATTTTGCATGGATTATCGATGAGGATTGTGACCGAGCCGAACAAGTTGGCCGCTGTGTCTTGTGCTGCCAAGGCCAACGCCAAACCGCCCAGACCAAGACCCGCAAGAAGCGACATTACGTTCAGACCAAAACTTTGTAGAACAATCAGGACACCCAGGACAACGACAAGGACTTTCAAAATTTTGCTCGCGAACGGAACAAGCTGATCATCCATTGTCGATTCAGTTTTCGCCGCGATATTCGCTAGGACATAAGATAAAGCATCGACAGCATGATAAACCAGGCGGATTACGTGAATAGCCAGGAAGGCTTTCAGAACATGCTCATAGTAAAGCTCAAACTTGCCAGTTAGCTCGATCGCATCATCCACAGCAAACCAGCACAACGCCACTACAATCCAAGCCAGGGGACGTTCAACCTCTAGGCGGAAAAAGTAAGCGGTGAAGCTATTGGGGAATCTCTTGATCCACGGATTGTGAGATTTGATTTCCTTGATAATGAATTGAAAAGCCGGGCGCAGAATCACGCCCAGAACGATCGCGATCAAAAGAATGATCCACTTCCAATTCGGCATAATGAAAACGGAATGCCTTAGAAGAGCTGTGAACTCTTGAGAAAAGAAATGGGACTCTTCAAATAAAAACTTTTCCACTAAATAATCCTTAAACTAGCCCGCTGTCATCGAGTGGCCCGTGTACAACAAAACCAAAATAATCACGCCAAGCAAAATACGGTAATAACCAAAACCACGGAATCCATAACGAGTTACGATACCCATAAAGAAACGAATGGCAATCATCGCGACAACGAAAGAAACAAAAGTTCCACAGGCCAAGATGCCGATTTGATCATGTTGAATTGTTTTATAGATGCCTAAAAGTTTATATAAAGTTGCAGCAGCCATTGTTGGAACGGCTAAGAAGAATGAAAACTCTGCGGCTTCTTTTTTCTGCATTCCTAAGCTTAAACCACCCATGATCGTTGCTCCCGAACGAGAGACCCCTGGAATCATCGCGATAGATTGGAACAAACCAAGTTTGACACAGTCTTTGTATGTTAAATCTCCGGTTTTACGGCCGACTGCGGTCAAATGAGCAAAAATTTTATCTGACCAAACCAGCACGATGCCACCCAGGATCAGTGACCATGCGACGACTTGCACGCTTTCCAAAAGTTGATCTACGACATGTCTGAGCAAGAAACCAATGATGGCTGTTGGCAAGAAGGCGACGAAAAGTTTTTTGTAGAAAGGCCAGCTTGGAAGGAAGCGTTTCCAATACAAAACCAAAACAGAAAGAATCGCTCCAAATTGAATGATGACTTCAAATGCTTTTGTGAAGTCATTTTCAGCGATCCCCATGAATGCGCTTGCGGCAACCATGTGACCTGTTGATGAAATAGGAAGGAATTCTGTGATGCCTTCGATGATGCCCAGGATGATCGAGTGTAGATAACTCATTTGCTGTTGCCTCTTTTTTTCTGATGTCGAAAATCATTCGCTCGACTGCGGTTTCTTTACTTCGACTTTGTCGAAGTTTGCGCCTTCATTCTTGAAAAGTTCTGTAGTGTGTTCAACTTTCGATGGCAGGCGTCAATTAAATAAAATCCATTTTGTAAATGACGGTGCAGCCACTGCGACGAAACGAATATCCTCATTCTTACCACGGAGGGGTTTTATGATGAAAAGGACATTAATATTTGCAGCCTTACTCATAGGCTCACAGGCATTCGCAGGTGAGTACTTAGTGAAGTATAAGAATACAAACGGTCTGAATTTCATTAACAATATGGGGGCAAGCAAATCCCTGAGTTTGCAAGTGATGGATCACAATCCTGTTGCATCTTTGGTGAAGGTGAATATTCCCAAAAACCAAGAACCACAGACTTTGGTGGCCTTGCTCTCTCAAGCTGGAGTTGAATATGTCGTTCCAAACTTTAAGCTTAGAGCCTTCTCGGCACCAGTGAGCGTGGCCGCGTTGAAAACTCAGTGGGCCATTACAAAGGTTCAAGCAGAGAAAGCTTGGCAGCGCGCGGGCAATAAAGGCTCGAAGAGCGTTGTTGTGGCAGTGATTGATACAGGAGCTGACTACCGTCATGAGTCTTTGGCTCCGAATATGATTCCCGGGTATAACTTTAAGGATAACAATAGCGATCCGATGGATAAAACAAGCTATCAAAATCCAGGACATGGAACGCACTGTTCGGGGATTATTGGCGCGACCGGTTTGATCGACGGCGGAACAATCGGCATTGCTCCGAATATTTCGATCATGCCTTTGCGTTTCTTAGATGAAAACGGATCGGGAGACCTTAACGATGGCATTAAAGCTATCGATTATGCCATTGAAAAAGGTGTACAGGTCATTTCTGCCTCTTGGGGAGCAACGGTTCCTAAAGCCACAGCACAGCCTTTGCTGGAAGCCGTGAAAAGAGCTGATGATAAAGGTATTATTTTTGTCGCAGCCGCGGCGAACGATGGTAAAAACAATGACACGACGGAAGTTTATCCAGCCAATAACGGGTTGCCGAATGCAATCACAGTGGCGGCCTCGGATCAAAGTGATTCGAAACCTTATTGGTCAAACTATGGAACGGCGATGGTTCATCTGGCGTCTCCAGGAGATGGAATTATCAGCACTTTGCCGAGCAATAAATACGGCGAACTTTCGGGAACTTCTATGGCGACTCCATTGGTGTCAGGTTTAGTGGCGCTTTTAAAATCTCAGGACAGTTCTTTGACGGGGGCACAGATTCGCGCGATCCTGCAGACCACAGGTGCAAAAGTATCTATTCAAACAGCGTGTAACTGTCGAGTGGATGCCTATAGTGCCGTGGACGCAGTTCTTTCGAAAAAAATGATTGTGGTTCCTGCGGCTGCAACGATTGCTCCACAAAGCACACTTAATTTGTCCGTTCTAAACGGCAAGTCGCCATTTAAATATGCCAGCAGCAACTCATCCGCTGCCACCGTTTCAGATAGTGGCGTTGTCACTGCGGGGACTTCTGGAAAAACGACGATCACAGTCACAGGTGCTGATGGCAAAACGGCAAGCACATTGGATATCAACGTGGGCTCTGCAAACAACGGTGGAGGAGGTCAGCAACCTCCCGGTGGCGACCCAGGAAACCCTGGTAATCCTGGGCAACCACCAGGTGATGGATCGTGTCCAATTGGGGACCCTTCCATGTGTCAGATTATCTGTCAGATCAAACCGGATCTTCCATTCTGCAAACAGTAGTTCAAAAAGAAAAGACCACCTAAAAAAAGAGGGTTTAGGATGAACCCTCTTTTTTATTTGTTCTTTGTAAGGTTTTAACTTTATCCTAGGAACATGAAACGAAAACCTTGGGCCATCATCCTGCTAGCCGCTCTTCATATTCTTGCTCCGCTGGGTAATCTTTTTATTAACGCTCATCGTGCTCATCATACGTTACTTCAACATTGGAACTGGTGGCTTTATGTAATGCCACGTCCCTTGTTTTTGTCTTATGTCGTTTTGCCAATCTTAGCCGGCATTTTTATCTTTATTTGCAAACGTTGGAGCTATTGGCTTTATTTGGTTTGTCTGGCGTTGATTTTTGTCTCGAACATCTATGGCTTTTCAACTAATGCCAACCTCACAAATTTAATTTTGCTTTTGGTGCTTTTGATTGTCGATCTTTTGGCGGTGGCTTACTTTGTTGTGCCTGCGGTTCGGAATGTTTATTTAGATCCAAGACTGCGCTGGTGGGAAGCAGCTCCTCGTTATATTTTTAGTAATGCTGTAGAGATCAATGGCACAGAAACTGAGACGGGTACAATCAAGAACATTTCTGAAGGTGGTTTGTTTGTCCTTTCGAATATCAATTTATTCGAAGGTTCAAACGTGAAATTGTCGTGGCTATTTGAAGGAACGGTCTACGCTGCGGAAGGAAAGGTTGTCTATAAAAGCAACCGCGCCCAGGCGGAAGGTTATGGTATTCAATTTCATCATTCCTCTGATATGCAAAAAAATATTAAAATGCTTTGTGCAAAACTTCGTGAGCGCGGTCAGATTGTTCCAGATCGTTTGCCGGGGCCAGAGGATTCCTTCACTCACTGGTTGAAGAATCTGGTTTTAAAACGCGAAGGTCTTTTTCCTAAGAGATAACCATGGATTTTTATTCTCAATCTTTCAATCATTTAAAAGTTGCAAAAAAGAATCACCAGCTTTGGATTACTTTAAACAATCCAGAGCAAAGCAATGCCATCACTTACGAGATGACAGATTCTTTGACATCGGTTTTGCGCCACGCTGACTTTGATTCGGAAATTCGAGTCATCGTTTTGACAGGCGAAGGTAAAAACTTCTGTGCAGGTGGCGATGTAAAAGCCATGGAAAACAAAACGGGCATGTTTCAGGGCGAGCCCAACGAACTGCGCATGCGCTACATGCAAGGCATTCAGCAGATCCCCCAATGTATCGAGCAACTTTCTACTCCGATTGTTGCCATGGTGAACGGGGCGGCGATTGGTGCGGGCTGCGATCTTGCGATGATGTGTGACTTGCGCGTTGGTGGAAGCTCTTCAAAATTTGGCGAGACCTTTGTGAAATTGGGACTCGTTCCCGGTGACGGCGGCAGTTTTTTTCTTCAGCGTGTGATTGGTTATAGCAAAGCCATGCAAATGTCGTTGACCGGAGATTTAGTTTCCGGTGATGAAGCTTATCGTTGGGGATTATTAAATTACCTTGTCAATGAAACGCAACTTGCCGCTGAAACAGAAAAAATCGCAGAGAAAATCGCAAGCAATGCACCTGTTGCAGTTCAAATGACGAAAAAGACCATGAAACTGGCTTATCTTAATGACTTGCAGAGTGTTCTGGAAATGGCAGCGGCCTATCAAGGAATCACGCAAAGAACTGCGGATCACTTTGAAGCTTTGATGGCGGCAAAAGAAAAGCGCGCGCCAAAGTTCCAAGGGAAATAATTCTAAGACTCCATCTCACGTACCAAGGTTTGCATCAATTCGTGAGCATCCATCGGACGAATCTCAGTCACGTGGGTGCCAGCCCATAAAGAGATAAAATCAGAAATTCCCATTTCCGTCGCCTTTCTGCGAATGTCTCCGGTCAAAGTGTTTTGGATAGGAAATGGAAGTGGATTTTTTTGTTTCGCTTTAAATTCTTTCATATAGTGATTTACAAGACCGCGAGCACGGCGTCCGCTGAAAGCAGTTGTGATTTCAGTTTGTCTGTTTTTGGAAAGCAAAGCTTCGCGGTAAGGCTTTGAAGTGCCAGCCTCTTTTGCAAGTAGGAATGCTGTTCCCAATTGAGCGGCTGAAGCGCCGCGATTTAAAACGTCTTTGATGTCTTGTCCAGTCATCAATCCGCCGGCTGCAATCAATGGAAGGCGAATTTTTCCAAGAATAGACTCAAGCAGTGTGCGCAGGGGAAGTTCTTGATCTGGATTCGTCGGGAAGACCCCGCGATGACCGCCTCCCTCGAAGCCTTGAAGGCAAATGGCATCAACACCTGCATCCTGCAACTGAGATGCCTCATCAAAACTGGAGGCTGTTCCTATAACTTTAATTCCATGATCTTTAAATTTCTGAATGATCGATTCACTTAGTGAGCCAAACACGAAACTAAAAGCGGCAGGTTTTTCTTCTAAAATAATTTGCACTTGTTCAGCGAAATTATCTTTCGTCGGAGGAACATCGGATAGGGGATTGATTCCCAATTTTCTGCGAAGCTCATTGGTGAAATCCAACATCTCTTGCATTTCCCTCGCAGTGGGGGAGGCAGGATAAGAAGGAACAAAAAGATTTACGCCAAATGGCTTTGTCGTCAGTTGTTTTGTTTTTTGAATTTCTTCACGCAAAGCTGTCGGGGCTAAATAATTTCCGCCAAGAAAACCTAAACCACCTTCGTTAGAAACTGCGGCCGCCAGCGCCGGGCTGCTAGGGCCACCTGCCATCGGTGCAAGAACAATCGGATGCCGGATGTTCATCAGTTTCGTGAAGACGGTTTCCATTTTGTACTCCCTTACAGTGTGTCTTCAAAGTTTACAGGTTGTCCCAGGGACGGGGCAATGACTTGATCATTTTCCATCACAACATGACCACCTACAATTGTGTGGGTTGGCCAGCCTGTGACTTTCATTCCATCAAATGGTGTCCACCCACATTTACTTGCGATCCAAGAGTTTTGGATTGTTTTTTGTTTTTTCAAATCGACAATCGTGATGTCAGCGTCAAAGCCTTGGCGAAGACGTCCTTTGTTTTTTACTTTGAAAACGCGGCAAGGATTGGTTGTTACAAGTTCGACAAACTTATGCAAAGTCAGACGTCCGTCATGAACGTGATTCAGCATGATAGGAACCAAAGTTTGTACACCTGGCACACCTGAGGGCGAACTAGGATAAGGCTTTTCTTTTTCCTCGCGAGTGTGAGGTGCGTGATCGGAGCCGATCACATCCACAGTCCCGTCAAGAAGGGCTTTCCAGATCCGATCCAAATGTCTTTTCTCGCGAATCGGTGGATTTTGTTGGGCGAAAGTTCCTAAACGATCATAACAATCCGGAGCATACAACGTTAAATGTTGTGGCAGAACCTCAACGGTCGCGATGTCTTTGGCATCTCTTAAGATGTCCATCTCTTCGCCAGTAGAGACATGCAGAACGTGAATAGGTCGGCCTGTTTTTCTAGCAAGTCTTAACAGGCGAGTTGTCGAATTTACCGCAGTTTCAACATCCCTCCAGACAGGGTGATAGTGAACATCGGCTTGATCGACGGCGATATGTTTTCTTTCGCGAAGGCGCATTTCGTCTTCACTGTGTACGATCACGCGACGACTTCCTTGAGCTAAGATTTTCTCAAGACTCTCGTCGTCCTCAACAAGTAAGTTGCCCGTTGAGCTGCCCATAAAGATCTTAACCCCTGAACAGTGAGGCATCTTTTCAAGACGGGCGATTTCAGTGATGTTGTCGTGGCTGGCTCCGACAAAGAAGGCGTAGTTACAGTGAGCACGACCTTTGGCTCTATTGAGTTTGTCTTGGAAAAGCTCTTCGGTCGTTGTGGCGGGGTTCGTGTTTGGCATCTCAAAAATGCTTGTGACGCCCCCTAGAACGGCGGCTCTTGTGCCCGATTCAAGATCTTCTTTGTGAGTCAGACCTGGTTCGCGAAAGTGAACTTGGCTATCAATGATTCCCGGAAGAACATGCAAGCCTTTGGCATCGATCACTCGTTTTGCTGGTTCATTGATAGAATCGCGAATTTTAGTGATGCGTCCATCCGAAATTGCGATGTCGGCCTGTTGTTCAATGAGGCTTTGGTCAGAGGGGTGAGGCAGTAAGCAAGTTCCGCCTTTAATTAAAAGATCGTGAATTTGTTCAGACATGGGACCCCCAAAATTGGTGAACTGTCTCAGAAACCATACCCCGGATATAATCGTAGGTCTAGCATTGACGGCCCCTCGCTGATAGGCGAGAATTTGAATTGTGACAATTGAACAATTTCTCTCATATTGGAATCAGCACAACACAGCTATTATACAAGGGCTTGTTGGTCTTATTATTTTGTTTTCCTTGTTTTTAGGGTACCGTTCGTTCTTTGGGAAAAAATCAGAGGGCGGTGAGGTCAGTCACGGATCTGGTGTCGACACAGCCCAGCTTGAAAAGACTCTCCAAAAAATTCTCGATAATCAATCTGAGTCAAGACCTTCCAAAGCGGCTCGCATGGATGAGATGTCAGTTCATGCTGAGATTCCTGCCGACGATCACGGGGCAGAGTCTTTCACCTCTGACAAAGAAACCTCTTCTGAAGAAGTGACACAATTAAAGGGCAACCTCGTTGAAAGCCAAAAGAAAATTGAAGCATTGCAAGCTCAGTTGAGCGAAGCAAAAGCTCAAGCTCAGTCTGCTACGGGGGGCGGCGCTGTAGCGGCTGCGGCTCCAGCGGCGGGTGGTGGAAACAGTGCCGAGATGGAAGCGAAGCTTCGTGATTTAGAATCTCGCCTAGCTGAATATGAAATTATCAGCGAAGACATTGCGGATCTTTCTCGTTTTAAAGAAGAAAACGAAAACCTCAAAGCGGAAATCGAAGCTTTGAAGGCGGGTGGTGCTGCCCCGGCTCCAGCTCCGGCAGCGGAATCGCCAGCGGCGCCGATCCCTGCCGAACCAGCCCAAGCAGCAGCTCCAACTCCGGAACCTACACCTGAACCTCCGGTGGCAGCTGCCGAACCAGAGCCAACTCCGGCGGCAGAACCGATGGTGGCTGAGCAAGCGACAGCCTCTGCTGAAGGCGCTGATCTGATTGATGATGAGTTGATGAAAGAGTTTGCAGCAGCCGTTGAAGGTCAAAAAGCCTTAGACAAAGTTGGCGAAAAAGCCGGTGATGGTCAAACTGCGGCTGATAAAAAGAATGATGATACTGATAAGCTCATGAATGATTTCGAAAACTTCGTTTCAAAAAAGAGTTAGTCAATGAAACTAAAAATTGCAGCATCTCTATTGATTGCAGGCCTTTCTTCAACCGGTTTTGCAGCAGTCGCCAAACCTTCATCCAGCACTTTAAGTTCTGCCAATGAGTTGTTGAAGTTACCTGCGGAAAATCGTCGCATGGCTTTGCAAGGGCAAGGCGAAAAGTTTTATAGTTCATTCATTACAATTGCATTCAATGATTCAGAGACGATGAGTGTTCGTTGGCGTGCTTTAATGGCGGCCGCAGAGGCTCGCGGAAACAAAGCGACGGCAGATCTTGTTAAGGCAGGTCATCACACGCAGTGGTACATGCGTAATGCAGCTCTTGTGGCATTGTCGGAAGTAAATCCAACAGAAGGCCACAAGCTCGCACAAAAGTTGATTAAGGATAAAGCCTTGGTTGTTCGGTCAGCGGCGGTCGAAGTTTTAGAGAAAGATCAAACTCCTGAAGTGCGCGATCTTTTGTGGGACGAGCTGAATCAATCTTATAACTTCAAGAACAATCAGAGCTTATGGATTCGTCATCAAATCGTCGAGGCTTTGGCGAAGAAGCCACAAGATCACGAATTAAAAATTTTTGTCGGTCTTTTATCGGATAAAGATTCCAGAGTTCAATTGCCGGCAGTTTCGGGCTTAGAAAAACTCACAGGGGTAAAACTGGGTGAGGGAAGCATGAAGCAATCCCAATTGGTCGGCCTTTGGAAAGACTACGTTAAAAAAGAGAGATTGTAGGCACTTCAGCTTTGCCGAACGAGGAAAGCATGCACTTCGGTTGTATTGAAGTGACTAATTCGCTTTCTTCAAAGCATCAGTAATGATCAATTCGCGCTCGATGCGATAGAAAAGAATTTTTTCTTCCAACCCATCGCTCTCAATGGGCTCGGGATCGGAAAAGAAGTCGCGCAAGATTTCCATTTTCTTATCGATTGTAACACGAGTGGATTCGCGACCATCTGTCGTGCCCTTGGCAAACGTAAATGTCAGTTTGTAACGAATGCCGCTTGAAGGTGGTTTTGTTGTCCCAGGTGGCAGCCAACCATCGACACCCTTGATGTAATCAGTTTCGATGATTCCAGTGTCTTGGTTTTCCTGGGCGATCGGGTATTTGATAACCGCGTGGGCTGCACGCCAAACATTATCATACGGAGCAAAGAAGACTTTTTGCTTATTGATACGGGCCATGTCGGCATTTGCGGTAGGTCTTTTATCAAAAAGGCTGCAACCCAATAGAGTGCAGCCTGTGAAGATCACAAAACTAAGAACGATTCGTTTAATAAGAGACTGAGCTGTGTGTGACATGTGTTGCTGCATCGATAATAGCAGGACCTAGCTTCGCTTGTGAAGCAGTTTGCGATCCGATGAAGCTGACTTCCCAACGCTTCTTGGCATCGCTTGCGCGGGAATCCCCTGGCCAAGTTGGTAGTGTCATACCCGTCACCCAGTTCGGAGCGTAAATCTCCCACTGTGGGTTCATGATTTTCACTTTCGCAGGCCCCTGTTGAACCTCTACCTGAGAAGAGATCACAGAATAAGTCGCTAGAGGATTCACCCCCTCAATGGAATTAAATTGAGGGAAAACCACTTGGTTTGCGCCACTCAAAGTGGGGCTCGCGATCAAAGGTAACATCTTCGGAGCTGTCTGTGCCGCGAACGGAAGCAAGGTCGCACTCATGCGGTCGTCGCCTGACTTCATGTCTGCTGTCTTTTTAAGCACGGACAAAAGCATTTGATTCGAATTTGGCAAAGTGTTCAGCGCCTGAGACTTCGTTGAAGCAACATTTTTGATGTCAGTTGGAATCATGTAACCGGATTGGTTTGCTACTCCCACCGCGATAAACATTTCATCGCCACGAATTGCCGGAGCTGTGACTTTTTTGCTGTCAGTGAAGTTCAAATCAGTTCCCGGGATATTCAATTGAGAGCTTCCACCTTGAACATCAAGATCACGAACTCCGCCGCCTGTGATTTTAAAGTTGTTGATCAACTCATAGAACTCAGATCCGCCACGCAAGGAATCCACTGTGGATCTGAAGGGGAATCTGCCGCGGACTGCGACGACTCTGTTCACTCCTTTTTGGCCGAAGTAAATACGGTAAAGAGGTTTATCCAAAGTGATCGTGAAGAACGCATATCGTTCTGACTGATTCGGCAAAGAAATATTGGATGGAACTTCGATGTCCTGACCCAACGCCGTGATTTTGTCAGTTTGTGGGCTGATGACGTTGTTAAGATCAAAAGACAAAAGATCCAATTTCGTGAAAGCCGCCATCACCAAGCCAAAATCGATTTGGTCATCGCCATTTTTCACCGGCAAGTTTTGAACCGCACCCTTAACTTCGAATTGAGTTTGGCCTGTCTTCGTTGGGCGAAGATTGAAAGTCAAAGGCCCCGGAGTTTGCGCCATGTAAGTCGTGCGGATAAAGCCATTTGCTTGAACTGTGATCGGCAGAGCCTGGTTCCAGCCAGCGGGAATATCCACTTGGCCCGCAGCATTTGTAGTTAGGAAATTGCCAGTGAACGGGGAATTCGCAGCATCACCAATAAGGACCTGGGCTCCTGCAATGGGTTGATCGTCGACGGTTTTGATCGTGATAACATTGGCTTCTAAGTTCCAAAGATTTTCAAACATGGAGCGCTCATTGCCGCCCACACTTGAGTGTTGTTTATTTTGCTCACTACATCCAAGTAGGAGGGCCGGCACCATCGCCGCCATCACGAATCTTTTCATAAGGAATCCCTTTCCGTGGTTTTTCCTGCCAGCTTCGTAGCCAGCTCTTTTCTAGAATCTTTATTCCAGATGGGTAATCCATCGGGGTCAATACTAAAGCCGTGGTCTTTTAAGTTTTTGTGAAAAACCGCAATTAACGCATTGAGCAGTGTTGACTTACGAGTCTCAAATCATTAAAAATCGCATCTCACGCTTTGAAGGAAATCCTGCAAATTCTGACTCTTTCAACTTGTGATGTGTGGTGGGGTAGCTCAGCTGGTTAGAGCAACGGAATCATAATCCGTAGGTCGGCGGTTCAAGTCCGCCTCTCACTACCAAATTTTTATTGAAACCTAATGATTCCAATAACTTACAAGTTTACGGGTCGGTGGTTTGGGTCGGCTGGGTCACCAGCCTTTTCTTTTTCTCCCCTCTGCTTTCTCTGATTTTTTAATTCATATGATATAGCCCAAGTATGGATACGAGAATTTCAGGTTCATACTACATTAGAGTTCGTAAAACTGGCTGGTACGTTTGGTTTCAAAGCTATGCCGATGGCGTACGCAAGCAAGAGCCAGTAGATAAAATGGCAACTAGGGAGCTAGGGTTTAAGCCGGAGATGTCTGTTGACGATGCCAAGGCTCATTGTGCGCAGTTAAATCGTGAAAGGTCATTTCTTAAAGAGAAAGTCAGACTAGCAGCTAAAAGAGTTACAGAGCTTCGTAGTGTGGATGAAACGTTATTTCCACAGGATCTCGTTAAAGAGTTCCAAGAGGTTTTGAGGGCTGAGAACTTTGGTTCTGATGAACATCTACAAAAACTTTACTCACACTTTAACTTTGTTCAAGCCATGGTCCAACATTTAAGAATTTTGCCACTTGAATATAAGGACAGCGCGAAGAGAATTTATCGTTATTTTATAGAGAAAAAAATCAGCGCCAACTATGCAACTAGAATTCTTAATGTGTTAAATCGTTGGGGTAAATTTTCATCAAAGATAAGTCGATCATTCTATGAGGATGTGCCGAATCCGAGAGGTCGTGAGTTGTCGGCTATTGCTGATGCTCAACGCACAAAGACCGGAACGAATACAGAGCTTGGAGTTCGTACCGAGTCATCGCCGCTTACGTTAGAAGAGCTTGCAAAAGCCAAAATTAAAATGACAGAGGAACACTATAACTGGCTTAAACTGTCAGTTTGGTTTGGCCTTCGTCCCGAAGAGGTTGATTCTTTAAAAGATAAAAATGCTTTTCGGGTTGAGTATAATCTTAGAAAGAAAATTACTATTTTGCATGTTTATCAGCCCAAGCTGATGAGTATTGCAGAAGAAAAGCGCTGGAAGAAAATTCCTGTGATTTATGCTGAGCAAGCCGAGTGCATTGACCTAATAAATGGTAGTAATTTTGAACGCCCGCTAGACAAAACTGTTCACAAATATCTTTCTGAAGGAATTACTTGCTATGGCGGCAGAAAAAACTTTGTAGACATGATGATGGATCGAGGTCAAAAGCTAGAAGACGTATCCAACTGGATGGGGCACAAAGATATTTCTACCACATGGAAGCACTACAAAAATAAAGACGACGTACGTTTTGTCTCTACCGAGGAGACAATCGGTAAGAAGAATGGATAGCTTCTAAATAATTGTCAGAATCGCTCGTGGACCAAGCGTACATCAATCATCATATGCAGTTCATAATCAGTGAGGGGTTGACCCGCCCTTAGTTTGTCAGCAATTCCCATATAGAATGGATCTTTACTGATCGCGCCCTCATCACCGACGCCGACAATTCTTAGTACACTCTTTAAAACTTCACCAGTCAGTGGTTCGTTCAATGCAATTCGACGTTTCAAGTGGCCGAGACTTGCACCGCGAGATTTGCGCTCCTTTTTGATTTCTTCATACGTTTTGAATTCGGCCTCCAAGTCATCTATGACACGCCCATATTTACGGTAGGTTCTGCCGTCATGTACGACCTTGATTGCTTCACGTTCGAGAACGAAACTTTCCTGTTCCTCATGGTTTTCCAGCAATTTAACGTACACGGATTTGTTAATATCCAGAATGAAGTAATATCCCTCCGGTAGGTCTTTGAATTTCATGAATAGCCCTCCTTGTTCATCAAGAAATATCGAATAACCGAATGTTTTCAAGTGATATTCAGTCGGAGTATGGCTTTAGCACCTTGATGTATATATAGCGGACTGACACCTTTTGGAGCATTGTGCCGACCTTCATCACCATGTTTTCGTTTTTTAAAGCAACTCTTCAAATTAAGAGGGCCAGTAGTGTTTTCGACGATGGGCAAATCGCTTTCAGTCTGCTTGTGCCATGAAGTAAAATGGTCCAAAGGCATCTCGCGGTCTTTTAAAGAGCAGATCGGTTCAAAAGTTATGATATAACTATAGGGAACCTCTTGCAGCTAGTGGCAGATCGTTCCGAATAACGATTTTGCCCTGTTCGGGCGAGGGGTACCCAATGAGCTTAGTAAAGCTGTTCGACAACCTAGTTTACACGGAGCCAAACCAAATCAAGCTAACAGTTACTTCAGATCTTTCTTTCCTTTCAAAGGCAGAAAGAGCCGAAGTCGAAGCTTTATATCTGCATTCCAACTCCGTCGTTAGAATTTGCGCTAGTCTTATTAATGCGGCTTATACCCAGAGGAAGGTGACTTTCCTTTTCAGTAAAAAGGTATGTAACGAGCTTTTGAAGGGCGATCCAAGGCAGAAACGTAAGTCCGTTAATTCAGATACATATAAAAAGCTAAAGCACTTTCTTTTAAAAAATAACCTGCTCAGTGAAATCAAAGCTAGTTCTGATTTTGGATCGAAAGAGCGTCAGGCGAGCCTTATGGAATTCATTGCTCCAGAAATCGTCGAAAAGGTCGTAAAACTGGTCGGCCAAGAATACTTAATCCAACAGAAGGCAAAAAGTATCGAATTTTACGACTCTTTTTTAAAAGGCAAGGAACGGAATCCCCGAAAAGGTCCCCGTGAAGAGTCCCCTGATAGTGGTATTGATAATGATATTGTTAATGTTTCTGTTCATGCTACTGAGAAGGATGTAAAAGCCAAATTCTCCAACGTTGAAGGAACAGAAACTTCTTTTTCTCTTCAAAATACCCAAACCATCCCTGATTCATCTGGTCCAAATGAAAGTACAGATAAATTTCCTTCGGTTTCTACGGAAAGAAAGATTAATTACTGTCTTGGTTCAAAAGAATTTACGAAAGAACGCTATCGCAGAATATTTATCGATTATAGATCTTTGGTGGATAGAGGGGTCGAACTCTCTCAAAAGCAATTGGGCTTCATCAATGACTCATATGCGAAAGTCTTAACAGCTGAGAAAAAAGACAAGCTGGAGTCTTGGTATGATTATGCTGATTATTGTTCTGTTGGGTCTGAGCTGAATATGACGGAGTTTGTGAAAATTTATGACGAGATGGTCCCTTATTATAAAGGCCACTTTGATACGAAAGAGTCGGAGCAGGCCTTTAAAGATCAAATGGTTCAAAAGGTTAAAGCTATTGGTGAAGCTGCTGATTGCGAACCCAACAGCTTTTGGAATTTTATTGTCATGCTCAGCAGGTTTTTTAATGGCAAAGACCCTTATCAAGAACAAGAGACTGCTGCTGAATAGTTTCGATGTTTTGTCGGACCTATCAATAACCTAGAACTGTACCGGTAACCTCCACTTTATCGCCTAGCTTGGAGATTATATAGTTGCCATTGGCAGCCCTCCCAAGGACTGTGACGGTGACTGTAGTGAGATAGCCCCTGCCTGGAATGTCGAACTCCGGAACGGAGTTTGTGACAGTAATCTGGCCGAACTGGTTGGCCGGGCCTGTCTTTATAGTCCCAGTAAGAGTGATTTTAGCTTCAGGCTCAGCAAGGTCGAATTTTTCTAATTCACCTTCGGTTAACTCGACGATCACATCATTGCCCGAGGCGAATGTGCGGGAGTTGGTCATCGATTGTCTATTTTGGGTTTCTTGAATTCTTAGAGTTCCGGTAGTAATCATAGGTTTTCCGTTGGTTAATAGCTATCTGTTTATAGTTTATAATCTTATTATCTCAGTCAAATTACCTTTGCGAATCTCGACTTTTGAGGTTTAGGTTGAGCTGAAGGCAAATTTTATCGGTGCAAGCTACTCGGAAATAGAATTATTGGGTTGATGGAGAATGGATCATTGGGCCATAGTTACCTGGTTGTTTAACTTGGGAAGGTAGAAAATGAACTATAAAGAGCACATAGTAGCATTTCTTGATATTTTGGGATTTTCTGCAATTTGTTTGAAATCTGAGACTGACGACGAAGCCAAAGTCATCCTGCAAGATATCTTTAGAATTTGTCATTCGATTCCAGCTGAGTTTGAGTCAATCACTGGTAAAAAGAAAATCAAGTCGATGATTGTAAGTGATTCGATAGTTCTCAGCTTAGAATTAGAAAATGATTCTCCGACTCTCGATGAATTAGCAAATTTCTTTTTAGCCTGTGGAAAGTTTCAATATTATTTGGGTAGGAATGGCATTTGGCTTAGGGGCGGAATTTCAATAGGTGCTTTGGATGTGGATCATGGCCAAAAGCAGGTAGTTGGACCGGCGTTAGTTAGGGCAGTAAATCTCGAGAAGAAATCTGCGAAATACCCAAGAATAGTAATTGATCCGTTGGTGATGAAGGTGTCTGGAATACCTGATGCCCCTGAGTTCAGAAAAAGAGTAAATGAAATGTATTCTGGAGCTAATCAACGAGCAATTTTTGAATGGCGAAGTACTATTGATGATCTTGGGGAACCAATTCTTCCTAAAGACGTACCGTTCTTTATCGATTTTATTCGCAGTACAATTGGTGAAGAAAGTCCGACTGTGCTGGCTGAAGCTGTTGCACGTGGTTTGAGAGGCCCCATAGAGCACTATGAGAAGTATAGATGGCTTGCCGATTACATTCTTGTGAGTAATCGACAAGTGAGCATGGGATTGAATATCAACGACACTGCTCTGAATGGCTTATTGGGTTAGATCAACAATTTGCCATGATACTGCAAGCGATGCTTCATCTTGTTTCGACAGAAGTTCTCTAGGGATTGCTAAACCAATTAGGTGTTTTGGTCTGGAGAGAGCCACATAAGCAAGTCGTAAACAGTGCTGTTCTCGGACGCCGACTGATTTTGACTTTATTTGATTTCCAAGTAGATATTTAATTAGGGGCTGAACATGGGAGCCATACCGAAACGTATCGCATAATAGCGTTGCTGAATGAGTCTCTCCTTTAACTGCATGAATCGTATTAACATGGATATCGATTTTATCTGGTATTGAGAAAATGTTGTTATTCTGCTCTGGAGCCCCGTCAATCTTTGCTCCATCATCGACAGCGTTTATAAAATCCAACGCGGTCTTCTTTTTGAGTCCATCTGGAAGTTGCTCAGGAAAGAGCTTTGAGCAGAGCAAACTAATATCAGTGCAAGAAATTTTATCGGCTTTACGAATGGCTTCAACAATACTCCAAAGGAAACGCCGATTTTCGACATTCAATTGTTCCAGCTTTTTTCGTATCTCGTCATTAGAAATTGGTCGTTCTTTTTCATCGACTACTTCTTCCAATCGGAGACAGGTCCCGATGGCATAATTTAGAACATTCAAAAGTTCTTTATAGTTGTTTTTAGTGATATTGAGTTTATGTCGGGCGAAGCGGCAATACCCTTCAAAACTAGAAAATGTAGGGATAGATGTGCTTTTAAACTCTTGCTTATAAGATGGAAAGTAATGCGGCAAAGTATATTCACCTGCTTTGTTTTTAATCTTCGCAACTCTTCCGACAGCCTTAAACGTTCCTTTCAGATCATGCGATAGTACAATTTCTCCAAATTTCGAGATGACTTTTGAAACGGACTTATCATCGAATACAATTATACAATGTTTTAGGTCCTTACGATTTTTATTCCCAACTATGTCTTGTTGAATTACGGAAAGAGATTTCACCAAAGATGATATTGAAGGGCTGAGTCGCATTGTTGAGTTTAGTTCTATTGTTGGCTTGAATTTTTCACTGTGAAGATTTGGCGAAGAGTCACTAAAAATGGACTGATTTAGATCTCCAAAGGTTTGTATGACGGAGTTCCCTAAGAATATTTCCGATAATATATTGATTTGATCTTCGTCAGTATCTTGAACTTCGTCGATAAGAACTAGCGGAAATCTATTTGATATTATCTTCTTAAAATATGGATAGGCGGCAAGGAACGCTTGGGCAAGTGCATATGCATCTTCGTAGTTGATGATTCCCTTTGATGCTAAAAGTGACTTTATTTTCCAGGCTTCTTTATAACTTTTGCCATTGGGATCTTTAAATTTAACAGGGGAAACTTCGCTGGAAAGTTTAACCTTTAATTCATTTTCATAATAAAATGTCAGCCTCCCAAGAATCTCGCCACTGCTCAGATCTTTGAAGTCTTGTTTGTTAGATAAGTAGCTAATCAAATTGCTTCCCATTTTTGTGAACTTCGAAGCATGGAAAGTAAATTGGGCATCGTCTACGATCTTTATCTTTGAGCCGAATTTCAAATAAAGCATCGGACTCGCCAGATAGGAATCGACAAATGATTGTATCGTGCCTACAAAGTGGGGATATTTTGATAGATTCGATGCAACACCTTTAAGCCTATTTTGTATTTCTGATTTCGCGACATTTGTATGCGATAGAACACAGACCCCTTTTGTCTGACTGGTCCATTTTTTTGAAATAATCCCGAGTTTTGCCACAAGCGTTGTAGTTTTTCCGCTACCAGGTGACGCTTGTACGTTCTCGCTTTCGAGTAGCTTAATTATTTTAAATTGCTCAGGCGTAAAAATAATTTCGTCACCATCAACGCTCATTAATTTTTGTATGTCCTCGACGTCGTGATCAGTTATCGCACCATCAAGAGGAATTTTGGAATTATCCAGCGACATGATCTATTGCCTTAGTGAGATAGCTCGGTATCTTTTTCTTAAAAGAGTCAGAGTTGTCATTATTTTCGGTAAGCAAATATCTTGCGAAATGTTGGGCAAAGTCTGTTTTACTTATACTCTTTGAGTAAATAGGCTCATATATTTTTGCGGCTCGTTCTTTAGGTGAAATTGCAGCCCACGATTGATATTCCTCTGAAGCCTTTTGATCTATTTCTTCTTTGGATATCGATTTTGCATCGCCTTGCCATCCGGTAATTGTATTTTTCAAAAGGCGACAAACGACCAAATGAATTTCTTTATCGAATCCGTTTAGGCATAGATCATGCTCGAATGTCCAAGAAGGGGAAACATAGACATCAACAGGTCCGCCCATGGCTCTATCCTTGATCGTTTTTTCCTTGGCCTCAATTTCTGCTGCCGCATAATCCGCATCTGTCTTGCGGGGCTTTTTTGATTTCGGAATGGTTAAGTAATCTTTTGCTTCAACTGGTGGAATGTCTCTGTCAGCAATGCACGCGACCCTAATATTCATTTGTGGGTCTTTTTTCTGTTGAAATATACGGGCGTACCTAAAAAATCCTATGTGACCGATATTAACAATACTTACACCAAATTTGGAAAAATCTCGTCCCATCTTTTTGGCAATAACAGGAAGTAAAATATTCTCGCCATCGCCCTCAACTAAAATAATGGAGTTGGCGAAGAAAAGATTGGCCTTTGTGACATCTAAAAACTTCTCCAAAAAATCGTAATCTTCTGACTCAAGTTTTGTCTCACTTGAACTCAAAGAGAATACCTTACCCATTTTGTCAAAGAGCTGAATCTTTTCAATTTTAGTTGCGGAGGATATATTAGGACTATGTGATGTCATGATTGTTTGCACCTGCGTTTTTTCATCATCTTTTTGAGGAGGAAGACCCATTTCCTCTAAAAGCTGAATAAGATTATATTGCAGTTGCGGATGGAGATGAGCTTCAGGTTCCTCAATTAGCAAAAGCGGGATTGAGGCTTCAAATTTTGACCTTGATAGAAGCATAAGTTCAGCTGCCATGAACAAGATATTTTCATACCCTAAGCCCTGGTTCAAAAGTGCTGAACCGATTAGTTTGTCACCTTCTGGCGTCGTGGTAGCAGGAAGGATAAGTCGAAGATACAGATCTTCTAGTATGGATTTAAGATGCGGGGGAAGTATCGAAATATCTGCAGCGAGCTTATCAGTAGTAAGCAACAATTTGCTGAGGATTTCCTGATTCAATTGATTGATAGGCGTCTCAATCTTGGCCTTAACGCTATCATTGGTATCACTGACAATTTTGACAAGATCATCCCCAGCCGACAGGACATCTTTGTGAGACATAAAGATTTGCGAAAGGCGCGAAGACTTGCGTGCGGAAAGTTCCCTTTGTGCATCTCGTAGTGGTTTAAGATAGGTGGCCCGTATGATTCTTAAAGCATCAGAATCAATACTGGAACCAACATCGTCTGGACCCGCTTTTCTTTGCCAAGAGATTTCTTGCTCGTACTTTCCAATTGTATGTGGATCTTTGCGTGTTGCTGACAACCAAATTTTCAGAAAGTTCTTGCCAGTATTTTCCCGAATGCCTAGCCATTCCATAAAAGTACTGCATTCGTCCAATGTTAGGTCATCGAACTCTACTTCAATTCTAAAGTCATAGGCATGACTTTTACCATCGAAGTGAAAATCAGATACGGAAGGTTTTAACCAGTCATCGCTTTTGGTTCCCAACGTAAAACGAAGCGCATCCATCACGGCGGATTTGCCAGCGTTATTTGGTCCTACAAGTAAGTTAACGCCAGGCTTGAATTGAAGTTGACTGGGATTGGCACCGAACGCTCTGAAATTCTTAATTGATAGCTTGGAAATATGCATAAACTGATTCTAGTGTTTTGCGGAAACATCGTCACGTCTCTTAAATTGTCTGGGCGTTAGTAGGGTCAAATTGGGAACCAGTATCTTCGGAACCACGAGGGAACTACCTTTTGCGCTGTCATGCTCGTGAGGCGCCCAGCCAAATTGCCAGAAAAAGTGGGAACAGCAATCTTATTGTTAAGAGGTGAACAATGAGATTAACGAACTATTGGTCAGACGAGGGAGACAACCCGTTATTTAATTTGGGAAGAAACCAACGAAAGCCACTTTTGAGAGATATTATTATAGAGGCTATGAGAAAGCTGGCGCACAAACCCTTAACGAAGCCTGAGCTTCAAAAGTTAGTACGTATTCGGCGAAAGACTTTTCTAAAATACCTGGCGATGCTTGTAGAGGTCGGTGCTATAAACCGCTTAGGAACTGGCACAAGGAATGACCCTTATAGGTACGTATTAGCTGAGCACTATAGAGTCGGACAACAATCAACTGATTGATGGGCAGCGAATTCTCCTGTTTACGCTTCAGGAAAATCAACTACTTAGAATCTTTGTTTTGGATAGGATTGTTGTCCGCTAGTCGAAGTGCGTTTTGGACGCTTCCCTTTGAGATTCCTAATTGATGAGCAATTTGTCTTTGAGATAGGCCCTGAGCACGAAGCTTTTGTACTTTATCGTCATCTCTCTCTTTTGGCCTTCCCAAGCGTATGCCTTTAGCTTTGGCATTATCGAGTCCGGCCCTTACTCGTGTACGGATCACATCGCTTTCATACTGGGCGAATGCTGCCACAATGTGAAACATTAGCTTTCCCTGGCTTGTTGATAGATCCAGAGAGTCTTTCAGAGAACAAAATTCTACATTATGATCTGCCAGATCTTGAAGCATGAACACAATTTCTTTGAGGCTTCTGCCGAAGCGATCAAGCTTCCAAACTAAAACGAGATCAAACTTTCTGGTTTTTGAGTTCATCAAAAGAGATTTAAGTGCTGGTCGATTAGTATTGGTTCCAGTGAAGCCCTTATCTTCATAGACCTCAACAACCTTCCAACCTCGTAGTTCGGCATATTGCTGAAGTTCGCGTATTTGCATTTCTGGATCTTGCTTGTCGGAAGTGCTGGTTCTTGCATAAATGGCACATCTCATTCAAACCTCTAAAAAAATCCGTCTATCGGGGATTTTCATTTATAAGAGACCTAAACCCACACATATTCAGACGCACTGTAGAGTAAAGTGGTTCCAAAAAAATTCTAAAAATTTCTGGAATTTTCAAAAATGCGTTGGGAACTACGTTAAAAATCTATTTTGCAATCACGAACTTTAGGAACTCTTCAAGTACTGCCGTTGGCTTGACACCCTCTTTTTCACATCGACTCTCAAAGTCTCGATAGAGTTGCTCGTTGAGCCTAAATGTGAAGTTAGCTTTTTTAGGACGTTCTCCCTTCGCGCGTTTAAATAAATCTTTCTTATTCATTTTAACATCGACCATAATTTATCTCCACATTCGTCCTATCGGCTGTTTCATATAAATACATTATAAATTGCATTTAAAAATATAATGCAATTTGCATTATATTTTATGCCAAGTGCGTTATAATTGATCTATGAGTGAACTCAAGTCTAGTTTAAGCCAAAGCAGAGAGTATAGTGCAATTGAGGGTAATCTCCTCTTGCACGGGGTTGAGCCAAATACCATCAGACAAGTAAAAGATGATGAGATTTTGTGGGCATTTCATACATTCAATCGCATCTCCTGCATAATGCGTCTGTATGGTGTTGGTGACGATCTATTTTTGAGTATCGAAACTGCCTTCGGAGTTGTAGATACCACCAAAGAAAACGCTGAAGTTAGTCATAGAATAGCTATCGAAAACACGAGAATTCCAAATCTAGCACGTGTGGGCATCTACAGAGATCAGTCAGTCTCTCTCTGTGTTATTCAAATCTGGTTTCAATGTGGGCATGTGGACCCTTCTGCTATCGGCGGATTAATTGAATTAAGCGTAGATCAGGCGGAGGAGATAAGGGCGAAGTTAATCGGTTTAAGTGGCTTCGACTTGCTTCCAGCGAGCTGGTTTAGCCAATTATTAAATTGAGTCGTTCTGTTATCACAACAGTGTTTTGATAAAGAGAAATCTCTACTCCTCGTCGTGAGGTAAACCGAAAATATATATTGTGAAAAAAGATGTAAGTGCAAAACAACCAAGAAGGAAACGGATAGAAACACCGTTTGCCGCAAATCTAAAAGGACTTTTAGAAGAGCGGAGCATCTCTATTCGGGGGGCTGCCGAGATATGCGGAGTCAATCAGGCAATGATTCACTCTTGGATAAATGGAGCTATGCCTCACGACCCGATGGCTGTACTACGTCTTTGTAAGGCTCTTAAGTGTGACTATCAGTGGCTCATGACAGGCACACACCCAGAAACGAAGGCTCAGGAGATGTCTCTAAAAGAGCTTTTTGATCTCGAGGATGAACCAGCATTCAGCGGGATTTTTCAGATCGAAGCTAAACGGCTAACTAGGAAGGGATAGAAATGAAAAAAGATTTTTTCTTATCATGGATCATTGCTCTATTACTCTTCGGAGCCTCTTTATCTGCTAAGGCTGGCTCTTTAGATGAGTACATGGAGAAAATGAAATCTGTTATTGAGAAAGATGGCCGATGTGAGTTCGCCGTTGCACAAGTTCCTTCAGGAGATAGGAAAGAGCAGACGATGCTCTGGCCAAAAGTAGTTGCTTGTCTTGGCGATATTACCGTAGCGGCTGGCACCATGAACGAAAAATCCGGATGTGGTGCCTTCTATTTCAATCCCTTTACATTAAAGATTGATGGGGTTGGAAGTAATGGTCGAATGAAGATAGCCAATGGAAAGAAATGCGTCGATGGTGGTCTTGAGGAAGTGATGGGTCTTAACTTGATTGGCTACGTAGATGAGAAAGCTGGATCATTTAACGGAGTTCCGAATTTGGACGTTGGCTGGGTTTTTTATGACGGAAGTAGAACTGATTTTATGAAGCCCGTTGTCGTTTATGCCAAAAAAGCTCTGTTAGGAAAATCTAAGTATGAAGATTGGTGGAGTCAAAAACGCCAAATCGTAATTGCGAAAGAAAATGAAAAAATAAAGAAAGAAAAAACAGTTCAGATCTCAAAAAAGAAAAAGAATCAAAAAATCGAACCAGTTTACGGTGAATAAAACCACAGGGGGATATATGCGTATTTCACGTTTATCTGTTCTAGCTGTATGTTCTTTGGGATTTCTTGGTTGTAGCACACCGCCGAAGATGGCTAATGGCGAAAAATTTGAAAAGGACGTCGTACTTGCGACCTCGGGTGATAAGTCCATGCCGGATTGGGCATCCGATGGCGAGATGCAGCCCTTCGTTATCAAAACTGGAAAGGTATATTCTGTCGGCATCACAACACTGCGAGGTGATGAGCGACCAGAAGCGGGCCTCAGAATGGCTGAGACAAATGCGCGAGCGAATATCGCTAAGGCAATTTCCAATCGCATGGAATACATCTTTCAAGGCTCCGAAGAAAATTATAGCTTTGAATCCACTCAAGCCAAATTTATCGGATCGGAAGTAAGTTCTCTTACAAGCCACTCTATGACTATCGACGGACATTTTTGGAAGCGCTATTCTCAAATGCAGGAAGATGGCTCCAAAAGAATCTTCTACAAGGTGTATGCGCTGGTAACTATGACTGAACCAGATCTAAAGCAGGCCGTTTTCCATGCCATTCATGATGGAGAGCAAAAGAACAAACTTTCCAAGAACTTCGATCAACAAGTGAACCAGCAATGGAATCGCTTTGTTGAAGGAGAACCTTCAGAAAATCGCAAACCGTCCAATGAACAAAGCGAATAAGTATGACCGACTCAAGGAAATTACGTTCCTTTCGAGCGTTTTTCTGGGCCTTCATGCTAATTGGCGTGAAGGCCCATGCCGAACGTCCCGATTGGACAAAGCAAAATACATATAAAAAAGACGGCAGCATACTTACTCTCGTATGTAAGGGGGCTGGTCCATCTTTAGATTTGGCTCGAAGCGCTTCGATGAATAGCTGCAAAGCTACTGCCGCCAATGAGGCTAATAGCGGAGTTACGATAAAGAGTATGTCGATTGAAACTCAATCGGATGCTTCTTTTCATCAAGAGGTATCTTCAGTTAAGAAAGTGACAAACCTTTCATGTGATATTTTGAGTGAGTACTTTTCCGAATCAGAAGGAAGTACAGAAGTCTTTCTTTTATGTCGGTTCGATTTGAGTAAATCCAATGTGGCCGCTGTACCTGATGCAACGGATGACGATGAGGCAAAGGGGATAATTAAAAATCCGAATTCATTAGTTCAGAGTGGAGAAAATCAAGACGAAGGGCCCAAAGCAGCGTTAATACAAAGTTCAGCTCGTCACATTATTTTAACGGTTATGCCGGTGAAGTGCGAGTCGATCATTATAAAAAGCAAAAGTAAATCGCGGTCTGTCCGTTGCGACGCTAATCCCATGGCTGTATTGGTTGATCCAAGCGTGGATCATGAAATCATCATAAGGGCTAATGGATTTCTGCCAAAGCACGTGAAACTCCAAGATCGCAAGCCCGCTGGCTTCGAGGAACCGACTGAAATAGAGGTGCTTCTTGAAAAGTAGAACGGGATTTTTTGCCATAGTATTAATTTGGCTCGGAGCATGCGCAACTCAGCATTATCAAAATGTTGATGCTGTACGAGTTACACACTCGAATAATTCCGATGGGGATATTAAGGGAATAATTGAAGATGCTACGCAGATAGATCGACGATTCTCATTGTTGCCATCTGCAAAGGAATCAAAGTGGGATGGCATTTCCAAATTGAATATTCCATTCGATCAAAAGCTTACCAAAATTAAAAATCTTTACTGTGATGGCTCAAAGCCAAGATTTATTCCAACGATAAAAATTCAGGTCATTCCCCCGAAGGCTCCTCCAGACATAGCCGTGGATAAGTTTGCAACGGCACGCAGAGAGTTTGTTCAAACTGCACGTAATTACCTTGTTCTGCACTTCTTGGCAGATGCCTCAGAACCAAATCCAGAAGTTGATGGAAACGACGGCTTCAATTCTGATTTTGTAGACTTTAAGAAATATATTATGAACGCTGGTGGCGAGAGAAAATATGCTCAAGTCAGGTTTACTCAGTTTGTTCCATCGGCAGTTGGGAATTTTAAAGAGACAAAGGCATATTATCAAAATACCGGATATCTCCCCGCGTCTCCTAAGGATGAGGTTGATAGCTATACATGGCATAATATTGCAAAAAAAAATCTTCTCATCCTGATGGACCCGAAAAGTGGATCGGCCCTATTAGTTCCAAAAATAGCGCCGGTTCTAACGGCTAAATGGAATGACCAGAGTCTAACAACCACGGTCGAAAATCTATATTTCGGAGAAATGGATGCCTCGAACTCTACGGCTTATCATAACCTAAGTCTAAAAACGTTTTATGGCCTCTCAGACGATGGGTGGAAACTCGGGAACGGCCAAGTCCTATATCCTTTGCACCTTGCTTCCATAGGAGATCTGGAAGCCCTAAGAAGATATTTTACCTTCTTGATCCCAGAATCTATTCAAAGAAAGCAGTTTGGTAAGGTTCGAGATTTCTATGGTTTTAAAGATGACAAGATTTCGGCAGAACAATCGATTCGTCATGCCGACCAAATATGGCAAAGGATTCTAAAAGCACAGGTTGTTGAAGCACCGACTGAGGACGGCAGTGTTGCCTTCGATTTAAACTGGGAAGGTGTTTCTCTATTTTGCGAATATGGTCAGTTCATAGTTGGACTGTCAGCGAAGTAATTTTTGAATAAGAACACCAATATTCACTCAATCAGATCTTGATCTCACGAGGATGCTGCCAGAGGCGTCTTTTTCCAACGCTCCACCTAAAACAACTTCAGTTAAGCCATCGTTCGTCAGAAATCGACAATGATATGATATAAAGAATAATGACGCCGCGCATTCGCATGGTAAGGGTCTTGCGCTGTACCTCCATGGCCATATATAAACTACATCGTTGGGTATGTGGTGGCTGTCCGCCTCTCACTACCAATCTTTTCTAATTATTCAGTAAATCAAATAGTTAGGGTTGACGACCACCTACCCACGGGTAGGCGGTTTAGTCATTCCTCATTACGTTTGATTTGAATCTGGCATCAAATTTTGCAAACTAAGCCCCAAGTTAGCGCTTCGGAGGCAGTTTGGGATCTTATTATCTAAAAAAATCAAAGATAGTGGTTGGACTTTGTACAAACAGTCGTACAAAGACGGCAAACGCTCGCAGGAACGAGTTCCCGTTCTAGCTTATCTTGATTTAGGTATTTCCCCTGAATGGCCTTATTCCCTTAATGGTCACTGCTTGCCTGCGGGCTGACTCTCTGTTGAAATTATCAAATGAAAAAATCTGCGATACTTAGAAAGCTTATTTCTGGCTCTGAGCCGCTCGTAGCGCCAGGAGCCTTTGACGGTCTAACGACCAAACTTATTGAGCAAGCTGGCTTCTCCGCCGTTTATGCGAGCGGTGGAGCGATGGCGAGAGCAGCGGGTTATCCCGATATTGGACTGATGACTTTAAGCGAGGTTGCTGACCGACTTCGAATCATGACGGAAATTACTTCGCTTCCCATCATTGCCGATGCGGACACGGGTTTTGGCTCGGCAGTTAACGCACGAAGGACAGCTAAGATTTTTGAGCAAATTGGGGTGGCAGGATTTCACATCGAAGATCAAGAATTTCCCAAACGATGTGGGCATCTTGATAATAAAGGTCTCATCTCTTCAAAAGAAATGTGTCATAAAATTGCAGCGGTTCGGGAAGGTCTCGAAGATAAAAACACACTTGTCATTGCTAGAACTGATGCCATTGCGGTTGAGGGCTTCGAACCAGCGCTCGTTCGAGCAAAGGAGTACGTAAGCGCAGGCGCCGATATGATTTTCGTCGAAGCTCCAACATCTATAGAGCAAATTGAGAAGATCGCGAGCGCGATTCCAGGGCCAAAACTGATGAATATGTTTTATGGGGGAAAAACTCCTCTTGTGCCAAAAGATCGCCTTAAGGAATTAGGATACAATCTCATTATCATTCCGTCTGACTTGCAACGTGCAGCAATCAAAGCCGTACAAATTGCGCTTAAGGCTATTGCGTCAAATGGTGATAGTTCTTCAATTTCAGGCCAGCTTGCCACATTTCAAGAGCGAGAAGAAATCATCCAAACTAAAAGTTTTTTGAAATTCGAGTATAACGGCACATAGAAACCCTTATTTTCACGTCGCCCAGTCAATAGGAACTCCCAGGATAAAGTTCATCGATCAAGCCCGCGACCACGATTGCGGGCTTTTTAATTTTCCTCTTAGTTTCAAGACTTCAGCTTCGAATTCAGCCAGCCGTAGAGCTGCCTTTTTTATTTTTATTGACCTCGAAGGCAGCTTCGGACTGACTAACGTGGTTCCTGGTGCTAGCCCCACTCCACCTCTCGCCACCAAATTTTTCTGATTATCCAATAAATAGTTAGAGCTGACGACCACCTACTCACAGGTAGGCGATATGGGCATGAATTATAAGTCTATGCATTTCCAACACATTGCTTGGTCCAAAGCATTTGAATCTAGAACTGAGACGTTACGCCAAAATCACTTCCAACTTTGGACGTAAATACTAAAAACAAAGCTGAATAAAAGCGTCCCCGGCAGACCCGCTGCGGGCAACGGAAACCACGGCACTAGCGCCGTGCCCACGCACAGAATACGTTTCACAACCATCGGTAGAAATAAAATTCTTAAAATAGTTGATCGTAGTTTTTTCTTTTTCTGCCAAATTATTGGAATCGTTCCATGCTGCTTGAGCAAGCGGTTCATAGTGCGTATCAATCGAAAAAAGACCGTACTTCATTGCGAACTCGTCATTTAAAAACAAGGCCACCGAAAACGCGAACAGAATTTGATCACGCTTCAAGAAGGCCACGGGTTCACTGATATCACCACTGGCTTGAAGTTCGCGTGCTGCCCTTTCGATGTTGTCCCAGCCACTGAAAGGTGATTCGAGCACTTTCTTCAAGAATTTTTCACCACCCAAATGATTGTACAAATAAATCATCAACCAAAAAGAGGAAGGATACCCATCACCACCACGGCTAAAATCGACACGGCGATCATTGCTAAGGACGATGCGGGGATTGTGCCGCAGGCGTTCTTGGTAACTGACAGGCCAGACGCCACCATATTGATATTCCATTAATTTCGCTAGGCCCTCATCCAACCACGCCACTTCATTGGTATTGAACTGATGACGGTAAGCATGGGTGAATTCATGCACCAGATCCAGCTGGGTTTCGGCCGCATCCAGAGTCGGGGACAGCGAGATTTTATTTTGCTGAGCATGATAAAACGCAAAATAATCGTCGCTATTTTCCACAACGACGGTGACTGGTTTTGTTAAGCAGAAAGATTTAGCACACAGAAAACTGCGAGCATCTTGAATTAGCGAATTCAAATCAGACGAGGTTCCATGCGCGGCTTCGGAAGAAACCGCGAGGAGGAAAGTCGTGATGAAGAAGAGAATTCGTTTCAGAGTCATGTTTAGTTCTGCCCTTTATTCCAGAAATATCCGATGGCGCAATAGCCATTGACATTTGGTGAGCTGCCCGAAGATTTTGGCAAATTGAAACATTTGTGTCTAACGGGATCCGCCTTCAATACCCAAACGACGATGTCCGCACTGTATTGGCGAAATTCCAGATTTGGTGCGCCGGGCTCAGCGGTTACTAATCCAGTTGATGAAGTATAAATATTTGCACCACCAAATCCAGTTAGACTCGCATATTCATTGCGATCAAAATTTATTCCCAAATTAATTGTCCAGGGCTTTTCTAAAGGTTTAGTAGCTGGCACGAGAGGACCGCTATCTTCTGTTGCCGAAGACACGTCTTGTTGGGTCCGAATGCTAGTTTTGCCGATATAAATACTTTCAGGAGTAAGCTCGGCCCTAGAGTCATTGATGTCCTTACTAAAATTGTAAAGAATAGTATAGCTGCCATAATGTTCAGAAACGATGTTTCCGGAATTTTCGCTATACGAGTCTCCTGGAGTACCTCTATGGATAATTCTGTTCGTCGGAATGCGCCCCTGGCTTTCCTTAAATGCCTCTAATAAAATCTCATCCGGCTTCAACCCCGGATGACTCTGCATAATTTCAGCAAAAGCCATCGCGTGATCACCCTGACCGCCGCCGCTGTTGGTGCCCATAGCTTGCTTTTGCAGGCCTCTTTGCATGGATGCTCGCAATTCGTCTGCATTTCTTACGAGGAGACCACTCACATCCTTCGATGATCGAGTTGTTGATAGCTTCGCTTGCATGTAGGCATGTAGATCCGTTTGATCATCCGCGCTCTGGGCATGGCCAGCTACCGGTAAGATCACCATCAAAGTAAACAGCGCTCGCAGGCTCCAAGTCATTGTTTTCATAAAGAACTCCATTCGTTAATTTGTTTGCTTTTATCGTGCCAAAATTGGCGTTTTTATTCATAAATCCGGGTTCCGCGTTAAAAACGCGAGGTCCATTTTAAGCGCAGTCGGCGAAGACCTTCTTCGGCCTCTGTCAGATCCTTAATCAGATCGTCATTGGGGCTGATTTCTCCGCATACCAATTCGGTGACGGAAATTGATAACACCTGGCTGATTTTCTGAAAGGGCGGAAGCTTCAGACCTCGGCCGTGTTCCCATTCACGGTAAGTGCTTTCGGGAACTTCGATCAGCTGAGCCATCGCTTTCGCCGTTAGGCCTTGAGCTTTTCTGAGTCGTTCTAAGCGTTGGCTTAATCGTTCGTGGGAGCTCATCGCATTTCTCCTTGCTGAGTTCGAAAGGGAGAATATATGCATTGCATTATATGCGATACTTAAATATAGTAAAAATGTGCAGATTATTTTTACCTTTAATAAAAAAACGTATAACATGCTGAAATAATTATGAAAAATGTCTACGATTTTAAGGACTATAAGGCCTATTTGACTTTTGCAGAAGAGGCCCGCAGGGGTTATGAACGGGGCTTTCGTTCAAAACTGGCCGAGGCTCTGGGCTGCCAAAGTGGCTATATTTCCCATGTTTTGAACGGCAATGCACAGCTTAGCCTCGAGCAGACTTTGAAGGTCGCAAAATTCTTGAATCTCAAAGCCACCGAGCAAAAATATTTGCTTCTATTAGTAGAGCGAGCCCGCGCAGGCACACGGGAATTGCAAACGCATTTCGATGAAGAATTGAAATCACTGAAAGAGCAGCATCTAAATATTCAATCCCATGTCGGGGATGCAAAGGAGTTATCCGCTGCTGATCAAGCCGTCTATTACAGCAGTTGGCATTACGTGGCTACCCATGTGCTGGTCAGTCTGCAAGGCTATGACGATGCAAAGACCATTGCCGATGCCTTGAAAATTCCGGAAGATATCGTGGGGCAGGTGTTGTTGTTTCTGATTCAAGCGGATATCGTGCGCGAATCAAAAGGCACTTTGAAGCCTGGACTTACCCAAGTGCATTTGAATCGGGACTCTTCCGTTATTCGACAGCATCACACCAACTGGCGTATCGCCGCGATTCAATCTTTGATGAGCAATAATAAGAACGATTTGCACTATTCCACCGTATCGACCTTATCGAAAGCCGACGCGGAAAAACTTCGAGGCGAAATGATCGCGTTGATTGAGCGCTACGTAGAAACGGTGAAGCCTTCCGCTGAAGAAGTCATGTATGGATTTAACTTAGACTTCTTCAGCTTGCTTAAATAACTACCGTCGTTCCAAAACCGCCGTGACGCCCTTCCTAGTTCGCCCAAGTTCTTGCGGCAGTATTCGTCTCATTCCCGGGCTTTTAAGTTGCACAGTAAGTGGCCGGGGCCATTTAGCGAAGTATTTTGAAAACGCAGGCCGTGCTGATGCATGTTTCTACTTCAGAGCCCGTTCGAATTTGAACAGGCTCGGGATTAGAAACAAGTGTTATTGATCACCTTGTCCTTCGAGGGTAATCGTGCAAGTCACTTTTCCATCGAGCTTATTCGGATCGGCTGCTTCCGGATTTACCTTAATATTGCGTTCGCATAAGACGTTACCAACCGATAAATCCTCAACCATGATTCCCGTATCCCTACCAAGCAAATGGGCTCGATGAAAATTGGCATCGCTATTCGTCTCCAGAATTTTATTCAACTGTTTGGCGGATTTACCTGTAATTTGGACTACATTTGCTAAATCCGGATCTTGAGAAACGTCGGCAAAGGCAGTGGCAGATAAAATCGAAGCTGCAAGTAGGATCACTATTTTAGACATAAGAATCTCCTTGTAAAATGTTATATAAATCCACTGCCATTTTGGAGGCAAAATGTGGAATTTATTCCTGAGAAGAAGCCCCACCGATCTCAGCACAGGTCGGAAAATTTTTTAAGGTCTTTCCAATGACGGCGTTATTTCTAAGGAAAATGGCGGAACTAACTGCGCCAAATGTCTTATACTCACCGGTAAGAGCATCAATCATTGTAAACCTTGCTTCGGAAACGTCATCGCCCCTTTCCAGTCCTGTTTCATTGTCAACTATGAGGATACGTGCTTGGCTTGGCGATGCGACCATCTGAAAACCCTTCTTTGTCAGGATATCTTTGAATTTTGAATTTGCAGCAGCTTCAGCTTCATCTTCTTTGTCATTGTCCAACAACATTTTTGAATAGAAGTTACAGTTAGCACGCACAGAGGAGAGTCTAGGTGCTTCTCGGGATGCATCTTTTTTACCTTTACAGTCTGGGATTTTAAATAATGCTTCATCGATAGCTTTTTCAGCTCTTAAAGACGAACCTTGAAAAACAGCATCTTCATTTGTTGCAAGATCGACCAAGCGAATTTGTGCATAAACTCCCGAATGGACGTGCAAAATATGTGTGGTAGGCTCGACGATTAAAACATCTGCATCTGTAGCTTTTGAAACAAACTGATACCCCTTCTTTATAAGACCATCCTTCAGTCTCAAATGCGTTTGATAGTCATCATTGTCGTTATAATTTAACTGTTTGCTGAAGCGATCATTATTTGCCATCTTTTGCGAAAAAATATTGCACCCCAATGTCGCGCTTTCCCCGGCGGACTCAACATCGCCATTTCCAGCGAAAGCGGTAGAAGCACCTACTATCATTAATACAAGCAGACTGCGTTTAACTAGTTTCACGAGTTTCTCCTTTTGTTTGATGAATAGGCTCGGGAAACACCCATAGGGCGGCGCCAATACCCGCCTGAGGAACACTTCAAGAAATGGTCCTCGCAAAATAGTAGTCAAATTGAATTAATTGCAAATGAGCCGTCTAAAGATTAGTCAGGAGGCTCTTAAGGCGGTCTCTCCTTTAGGCTAGAGTACAAGGTTGTACGCTTGCGCAAATCTGTCCTCGTTGAAACCATAATAAAATGCAAAAGCCTTCACTCTACTAGAGTGAGTGCCGCTTTAGAAAAGCATAAATCACGCCCTGCTTTTTTGAGCCAGAGATCTACCATCTTTGACTTAGCCAAGATCTAACTCCAGACCTTCCCGTGATGATGCACCTTCAGGGATGGAGCTGAAGTCATTCTTCCAGTCGTTAAACAGGTTCTCACTAAAGTTCTTTCGCCCAATATTGGCCAACAAGTTTCTTTCCAAAGCTGTGATGGGCTTCTTCCTTTTCTAGATGAAAGCCTTCGGCCTGATAGATTTTTCTGGCTGATGTAAGCACGCTATTCGTCCATAGAACTATTCGCGAATATCCAGCTTTTCTTGCGAAGCTTATGCATTCTTGTACAAGTCGCGAACCAATGCCGAGCCCCCGGGCCATGGGGTCGACTAGAAGAATTCGAAGCTTTGCGGTTTGGTCAGACTCGTGAACAAGAAAAATGCTGCCGAGTCGAACTCCTCTGAGTTCAGCGATCCAAGCGCGTTCGTATTTGGGGTCATGTTTTTTCACGAATGCCGTGGCAATCTCGGCGACCAAGACTTCGAAATCCATATTCCATTGATACTCAGTAAAATAAATTTCGCCATGGCGACCGATAACCCATCCAAGATCTCCTGGTTCGAGATCTCGTAAGACAACCTCGGATGGTTTTATTGGAGATTTCCCCAGTGCGATCTGCGCTGTCGTCAGGCTATGAACAAGGGAAAGTCCTCGTTGCGCGCCCAGTGACTCGAGTAAATTCAGTGTGCGTTCGCGGGATACGCCATCGATTTCACGAAATTTCTTCTGTCCCTTTGCCGTTAGATAAAGTCGCTTTTCCCTTGAATCCAAGGTGTTGCTCTTTGTTTTAAGAAGCAGCTTCTTCTTCATTCCCGTAAGAACTCGGCTCAAATAACCCTTGTCGATTGAGAGAATGGCGGCGAGATCGCGGGCGAGCAGGCTTTCGTATAAACTCAGCTCGAATATGATTCGCGATTCGAGCAGATTAAGCTCGCTGTCATAGGGTTCCTCTCGAAGAAGACCCATTTGTTCCGTAAAGTCACGGCTGAAGCTTCGAATTCTCTGCTGATTAAATTCTGCGGTTTTCATACGACGTGTTTAGTTCATATAGTTGCCAAAAGCAACCATATTCTTTGTGTCCCGGGGGCTTTAAATTTCAGACCTTTATGGAAGAGTGACTAAATAAGGCCGTGCTCTTTTCCGAAGATATTTAATTTTTCCTGAATTGTTTTGCTTGCATTAATGAAGGCTTGCTTCTTATTAGGCTCGGGAACCGAAGTCGGATCTGGAATTGGCCAATGTAGCTTCTTGGATTTTAAAGAGGGCAGAACAGGACAGACTTCCTCGGCACACAGAGTGATGACGTAACCTAGATCCGCAATAAATCCGACCGGAAGAGAATCAAAATGTTTCGAATAGTGTCGGGAAATATCAATCCCCATGTCTTTCAAAACTTCGATGGCATAAGGTTGAACTTTCCCGGACGGCTCGGAGCCAGCACTGTTGATGGTGGCTTTATTTCCGAACATGGATTTTGCAATTCCTTCAGCGAGTTGGCTTCTTGCTGAATTGGCTACACATAGAAAAAGGATTTTCATAAGGTCTCACTTTTCAAAAAGAATTTATCTTTTAGATAGAGGGATACTGAAACAAGTCCGATCAGAACGGGTACTTCGATAAGAGGTCCGATAACTGCGGCAAAGGCGACACCACTACTAATTCCGAATGTCGCAATAGCAACAGCAATAGCGAGTTCGAAGTTATTTGAAGAGGCTGTAAATGAAAGTGTAGCCGTGCGTTCGTAGTCGATACCTTGTTTTTTACTAATCCACATGGATGCGAAGAACATAATGAGGAAGTAAAGAGTTAAAGGAATGGCGATGCGAATTACATCCAAAGGCACTTCTAAGATTTTATCTCCCTTAAGTGAAAACATCAAAACGATGGTGCCAAGAAGTGCGATGAGTGTGATCGGAGATATCTTTGGCAGGAATTGGTTTCGATACCAATCAGTTCCTCTTTTTTTAATTAAGAAGTACCGAGTTAGGAAGCCTACAATAAATGGAATACCTAAATAGGTAAATACCGCTTTCGCAGTTTCCGCCATCGTAA
The DNA here is from genome assembly GCF_036384735.1 of Bdellovibrio sp. Taxonomy (GTDB): domain Bacteria; phylum Bdellovibrionota; class Bdellovibrionia; order Bdellovibrionales; family Bdellovibrionaceae; genus Bdellovibrio. Next base: position 129,346 of record NZ_DASVLT010000010.1, read on the forward strand.
TGTTGATTTCAGTGCTGTGGATTCCAAAAAGAGGTGGAAGAACTGAAATAAAAAGATAGGCGTAGAATGGGAAAAACAGGATTTGGAAGATCGAATTGAATGCGACGAGGCCTGCGCAATATTCAGAGCTACCTTTGGCAAGTTGATTCCAAACGATTACCATCGCAATACATCGAGCAAGACCGATGAGGATGAGCCCAATCATGTACTCTTGGTTTGAGCGTAAAAAGACCATGGCTAAGAAGAACATCAAAAGAGGACCAATGATCCAATTCTGTATTAGAGAAACGGCCAGCACCTTTTTATCGAGAAATACTTTTCCGAGCTCTTCATATTTCACTTTGGCAAGGGGAGGGTACATCATCAGGATCAATCCAATTGCGAGTGGAACTGAGGTGGATCCGTAGCTTAAGGAGTTTATGGACGCCGCAAATTGTGGGGAAAGTCTTCCGATTGCAATTCCTAGGACCATTGCTATGAAAATCCAAAGAGTTAGGTAACGATCTAAAAATGAGAGGCGTGAGTTCATTAGCACTTCTTTCCGGGCTTTTTAGGATCACGAGCGCAGCAGTTTTCTTTTAAGAATCCAATTAGGTTATTTACCAATTTGGTATTGGCTGTGTAGAAGAGTTGGCGGCCTTCGCGTCGCGAAGAGATGAGGCCTGAGTTCGTCAGATGTGACAAGTGAAATGAGAGAGTGTTATTGGGTATTTTTAACTCCTCCAACATTTGTTTTGGACCTAGCCCACTATCACCAAATTCGATGATCAATTTAAAAACCCGCAAACGAGTTTCCTGTGAAAGAGAAGAGAATGCTTCTAATGCCTCAAATATTTCCATATTTCTAGAATAATGGAAATATTAGATCCGGTCAATACGAGTTTGTTTGAGGTTTCCGTCCGAATTATCTGGCGATAATTCGCCCGGCTCCGCCGAAATATCAAACCCGCCAAAAGCGGGTTTTTTTATGCCCCTGTTAATGATCTAGAGCCGACTGAGTGCTGGAATTAATTTTTAGAGTGTCTCTAATCCAGAAACGTTCCCAGAAATGGACACTTTGGGATCAATAAAAATAGCCTAAGGCCGCGTAAGCCTTAAAAAATTAGTTCATATTTCCGATAGTTAAATAGGCTAACAGGGAAAGGACCTACTCATGCGGTGGGGCTTTGGAACGTTCTGGATATCTCTTTTGCTATCTCATGTGGCAATGGCGTCGCCGACATCGTTGGCGTACCAGGGGCGTATTCTAAAATCTGATGGCACTCCACTTGAGTACGGTAACGTTTCCTTTATCTTCCAAGTGACAGATCCTTCCGGCACTTGTGTTTTGTATCAAGAGTCCATGGCTGGTTATAACATGGTTAACTCTGGTGGCGTGTTCGATGTCTCTATCGGTACCAACAGCCAAAATTATCCAGCTCCGGGATTTACAATTTTGAATGCCTTTGACAACACGACTTCGTATCAATGCGGATCTTGTGCAGGTTATACATGTACGGATGGAGGACATACCTATGCTGCCGCCAGTGGTGACGTTCGCAAACTAAAAGTTCAATTCTTTGATGGCTCTGGTTGGAAGGCGATTTCTCCAGATAACACCATTCGTTCTGTGCCGTTCGCGGGCTATGCATTGGCTGCAGAAAAACTGGGGACTAATGTCGCCAGTGATTTTCTTTTGAAGGCAGGACTTCCTACATGTACAGGCGGAACTTTTCTTTCGTGGGATGGATCTTCTTTAACTTGCGCAAGTGTCTCCGGTAGCAATGGCGGAACTGTTACAAATGTCAGCTCGAGCAATTCTTATCTGACTGTCACTAATGGTACGAGTGCACCGACTCTGACATTAAACGTTGGCACCTCGGCGAATACGTTGGCTGCTGGGAATGATCCACGGTTGATAAATGCTCTGCAAACGGGCTCTGTCGCAAATGGTGATCTGAGTGGTTCATATCCTGGTCCCAAAGTGGCAGCTATTCAAGGAGTCGGCGTGAGCAGTGTGACCCCGACGAATAATCAAGTTCTCAAATTCAACGGAACAAATTGGCTCGCAGCTACGCTTGGAACTTCTGACATCAGTGGTTTAAGTTCGTCGTTAAGTTCTTATCTGACTCAATCGGCATTCAACAGTTATGTCGCCTCGGCAGGATGTTCTCAGAGTCAGACAATGTATTGGAGTTCAGTTTCTAGTAATTTTCAATGTCAGAATATTTCTGTCACAAGCTTTAGCGGCTCACTTGCTGGTGACGTTACGGGAACTCAAAGTGCTACCAAAGTCGTCGCTCTGCAAAACCAGCCGGTTGATTCCACAACGCCGACAAATAACCAAGTACTTCAGTGGAATGGTTCTAAGTGGACCCCAGCAACGCTTGCAAGTTCAGGTTTATCTGATGCGGGGACCTTGATTAAATCTTCGCAGATGCCATCGAGCTGTGCCTCGAATCAGACTTTAAATTTTTCGTCTCCGACCGGAGCCTGGAGTTGTGTCAATATTGCCAATCTTCCGGCCTCCACGATTTCTTCGGGAGTGATTGCAACCGCACAGCTGGGAACTGGAACAGCATCGACGTCGACATTTCTGCGTGGCGATGGAACCTGGCAAAATGTCAGCTCTGCCGTTTCGGCTGCGGCAGCGCCCTCATTTTTTGCTTACAAAAGTGGATCAAATCAGTCGGTTTCTGCGGGCACGGCAACGAAAGTTACATTCAATAACATTTCCTATGACACAAATAATAATTATAGCACTTCCACCAGTCGGTACACGCCGACAATCGCTGGAAAATATTTGATTACCACTCAGCTGTACACACGGGCGTCGTCGCCAACCAACAATATAGCCTATATTTATAAAAACGGATCTCAGATTGCGTATAGTGCCACCAACTCTACTAACGGATCACAAGTTACCACCATCGTTGATATGAATGGAACCACAGACTATCTCGAAGCGTGGGGATACGTTGGAACGCTGGTTGGCGATGGCAATGATATTTCAGCAGGACAGTCCGTCACTTATTTTACAGGAAGTTTAATTGCTCCGCTGGCAAGTGGTTCTGTTGCCGGCACCGGCACCGTCAATTATTTACCCATGTGGTCCAATAGCACGAACCTGACGAATAGCCCTCTGGCGGTTGCGGGGAGTAATGTTGGTGTAGGAGTTTCCTCGCCAGCTTATAAGTTGGATGTAGCCGGTGATGTGAACATCACTGGAAATTTTAAAATAAATGGTGTCGATATAACCGCGGGTGGTGGCTCTGTCACGAGTGTTTCATCTGCGAACACAGATATTGCGGTGGCCACGGGAACGTCAACCCCGGTGCTGACTTTAAACTCGGGCACGGCCGGTGGAGTTAGTGACGCCAATAAGATTGCCAAGCTTGATAGCAACGGTCGTCTTCCCGCTGCGATGATGCCGTCGAGTCTTTTTTCGCCGACGATCACTTCGCCATCGAGCGGTCAATTTATTCGTTACAACGGGACGACTTGGGTCAACAGTTCGGTCAATGCGACGGACTTGAGCGGAACAATTGCTATTGCAAATGGCGGCACTGGAGCCTCCACGGCTGCTGGCGCGCGGGGGAATTTAGGTTTAGGAACTGCGGCCGTACTCAACACTGGTTCTTCTGCGGGGGCTGTTCCTCTGCTCGGGACTGGTGGCCTGATTGCGAATCAAATGTGTACGTCGGATGGGACGGGCAGCGGTATCATTTGTAATTCAACGATCCCAACCAATTCGCCATGGGCAACGTCGGGCAGTGATATTTCTTACAGCGCTGGGAATGTGGGTATTGGAACAACAAGCCCCAAAGCTTCCTTAGATCTTGCCTCAAGAACCGATGCGATTGCTTTGCCTGCGGGGACGACGGCACAACAGCCATCCAGTCCTGTTGCGGGGTGGTTGCGTTTCAATTCTCAAAATTCAGTTCTTGAGTTTTATAACGGAAGCGCGTGGTCTCAACTTGTTGGCGGCGGCAGTGCTGTCGATCCTGCGGGGATGGTTTCCGCATTTTCAATGAGTTGTCCTTCAGGTTGGCTGCTTGCAAATGGGGCTGCTGTTTCGCGAACTACTTACGCAAGTCTTTTTGCAGTGATCGGAACAATGTATGGTGCTGGCGATGGATCAACGACGTTCAATATTCCGAATTATCAGGGCTATTTTTTGCGAGGTTGGAATAACAGCTCAGGAAATGATCCAAGCGCATCTTCACGCACGAACCGCGGCGATGGCACGACGGGCGATAGTATCGGAACGGTTCAAGCCGATCAGATGCAGGGACACATCCATCAGACGGCAAGTATCAACGGTGCCTCAAGCAGTGGTTGGAATCTGACCGGCGGCGGTGGACAGTTTTATACGGGGCCTATGACTTACAGTTCGGGAGGTGCCGTAACAGATGGAACCAACGGGACTCCAAGAACAGGTTCGGAAACTCGTCCTAAAAACATTTATGTCGCCTACTGTATTAGCACCGCGACGAACTCGGCTACGACAGTCGCGAGCTCTGGCGCGGGGACCGCGAACTATGTCCCTCAATGGACTTCATCGACGGGACTAGGGAATAGCCCCATTGCTGTAAATGGAAGTAATGTTGGTATTGGAAGCTCATCCCCGGCGTCGACTTTGACAGTTGCTGGGACAATCGAGTCCACTTCAGGAGGTGTGAAGTTTCCTGATGGCACGACCCAAACTACCTCTGCGGTTGGGGCAAGATCGATGGCGAGCGCAGCTACAGCAATTACTACAACAAGTACCAGCTTTGTGGACATGCCAAGTATGTCTGTGACGGTCACAACCAATAATGCTTCGACACTGATCATGGTCAATGGCGGAGGCTGTTATAGTAGCAGTTCCAATGCTTATGCATATTTCCAACTGCTTGAGGATGGCGTCGTAATTGCTTCGACAACTCATCAATATATCAACTCAGGGTCTGTACAAAATATGACATTCCAGTGGATGGAAACACCAACAGCAGGCAGTCATACCTACAAGGTGCAGTGGTCGACAACTGCGGGCACTCTGACTTGTTCTTTTAATGCAAGTACACGCAATATTATTGTTTGGCAGTAGTGAGACTGGTGACCTTCCAGTAAGCACCACATCAATCAAGGCTTCTTCGAACACGACAAGCCGTAAACGGTTTTTCCGGTAAACACATTCCATCCCGACAGCGCTCTGTGACAGGATTTACAGAAGGATCAAGCTGTCTAAAATCCGATTCATTCATGACATCAAGAAAACGAACACGGCCAGTTTGTGATCATTTGTCGAAGTCAGATTTTGAATACCAAAAAATATGACTCGCTCCGGAATGTTCACGAAGAAAATGCGCACCCCGAAAAACAACGTAAATTCAGTCGCAATGTTCTAAAGCGAGTCTTAATTCCGAGCATTTATTTAAGCGTTAAATTTCTTCAGCGATCTCGATGGCGCGACGGGTAAAACGTTTTTGTGCTGAACGATTCGATGAGTGCAAAAAGACTTCGTACTGACATTCAAACCATTTTGCTTTTACTTGTTTGCAGTTTGAGTGTCTTTTCGAGTTCAACATGAAGTCGGGAATCAAGCCGATACCAAGGCCATTTTCTACAAGCTCGCTAATGACGGACCAACTTCCAACTTCATAGGCGAGATTTAGGTCTTTCTTGAAATGACGACTGTATTGTTGCTTCAATGACTCTGTTTCAATTCTTGGTTCGGTCATGATGAAGGACTCGGTGGAGGATGCGCGCGCATCTTTTGAGCTCACTAATACAAATTCACCGGTTCTAATGCTCCTGCTGGTGACCGTGGGTAATTTATTTAAGCCGATAGTGATGCCAAGATTCAAAGTATTCTTTGCAATGGCCTCGATGATCTCACTTGTGGTTCCGAATTTCACCTGAATTTGCAGTTTTGGGAATTCAGCACTGATCTTTTTTAGCAGGGGAGCAAGGTAGATTTCTGATAAAGAGCGTGAGATCCCGATCAACAGTGTTCCTTCTTCTTCCGTTGGTAAGTTTTTGGAATAGAAGTTATCGGCGAACACAAGCAAGGCCCGAGCTTGCTCCGCGATCTCAAAGCCTGCTTTAGTGACAGAAAAAGATTTCTTCTTGTGCTCAAGAAGCTCCAACCCGAGATGATTTTCTAATGAATTAATGGCTCTGCTAATCGCAGGATGCGAAACTAAATTTTTTTTAGCCGCCAGGCTAATGCTATTTAAATCAACGGCATCAACAAAATAGCGAAGATGAAAGAGATTTGGATATGTAATCATTTATCACATAATATGTGATTTTTATGTAATTTACAATCACATAAAAATGCAAGATACAAGGGCTGAAATCTAGGAGGCCCTCATGAAGGCAGTATTATTGATTGTAGCTCTTTTTGTTCAATTTGGTGTTCAGACAAGCGCTCAGGCAAATCAGGTTTATCGTTGTAGCGCGGGATCAGAAATAGCATTCCTTTCTCTTCAGGAACAGAGCATCTTCACAGGTACAACCGACAACGAATGTAATGCCGGTCCCGGAGACGATCCAACGGACTGTCACCCGGTTGAATATAAATACGAAGTTAAACAGGCGCTTGTCCTGTGGCAGAATCAGTCGGCAGAGCAAAGTCAGCGCATAGAACTTCGGCGCTTCCAAGGTGCAGAATCACTTTTTAGTGGTTCGACATCAGTGACTTTGAATTCTCGCGATCAGATCCAAATTTTCGTGGAACCTTCGGACATTAATTCCCAATCCTATTCAATAAAAATCGTCAAGTTTCACAATGTAGGGACAGAATTCGACAATGCAGGGGTGACTAAATTCTTCTGCCAATCTTTGTGAGGTGTCTTATGGATTTAAACTCTCTTGAGCAACAGGCCCATGCTTTTTATTTAAACCTCATGTCGCAGACGAAGTCTGTAGGGATTGATTTGACTTTTTATAGTCCGGATCACCTCTGCTACCGAGTGAAGACGATGGATCAGTATCATTTAGCGAAAGAATTTTTGAGTCAAACCAATGAACTTCTGACCGAAGCCGAGATTCGCGGCAGGCCCATTGCAACGTTTCGTTTGCGCACACCGATTCAATTTGGCGAGCACGATATTTCTCTAATCGAATTGCCAGCGCCACAGCCCCAAAAGCCATACAGGCTGGGATTTGAACACGTCGAATATGTCATCAACGAACCTTTTGAGATTTTGCGAGAGCGTTATCCTTCATTGCAAGGAAGGTTTGAGATTCGGAATAATCCCTATAATCCAGAGATGGTGCTTCCATTGCAAGATATCAGTTTGAAGTTTCACTATTCATCTCTTGACCAAGTCATTGAGGTGGAAGAATCACCTCGATGGAAGAAGCAGATTGTTATCTTTGATCTCGATGGGACCTTAATTGATTCACTTCCCCAGATTGAATTGGTCAATCGTCGATTGCTGCAAAGTCTTGGCGTCTCCTCGCAACAATTGATGCAGGCAGAGTTCCCGACAAACTTTCCTGATCTTCTGAAGAAGTTCAATCTTTCACATTTAGATCATGAGTCTTTTGCTCAACAATGGGGTTTTGAAATGTTCAAGGCACCTTGTCGGTTAGTTGAGGGGGTTAGTGATCTGCTTGCAGAGATAAACCAGCTTGGGATTCCAATGGTCGTCTGGACAGCGAGAGATCAAACGTCGGCATTAGAGACGCTTCGTAAACTTGAAATTGATCGCTATTTCAAGCGCGTTTTAGGATTTAAGACTAAGTATTCAAAACCCGAGCTTGCAGGGATTCGCTTTCTTACGGAAGGCCGTCCCGCAGAATTAATTTCGTTTGTTGGAGATTCTGCAACTGATTGGACTGCGGCGAGGAATTTTGGCTGTCAGTTCTTTTGGGCAAAAGACGTTTTGAGTTCAAGCGAAGGCCGTCGGCAGTTCGTTGAGAAGCTAACGGTAGATCACGCGTTCGTAACTAGATAATTTAAGACCATTCATTAAGAATGTTTATAGGAAGGAAAGAAAATGAAAAAAGCGAATATGATTTTATTAGCAGTAACCTTGATTTCTTTGAGTGCATTCGCAGAGAGTTATTCATACACAGGGACACTATCGATTTTAGATGGTAATCTGGGTATTCAAACGGCAGATAATGGCTTTATCGCAGTGGACATGAATGTAATATCAGGGAAGCTTGGCGAAGAAGTTATAAGGTGTCTAAATAAACCTGTAAAAGCATTTGTAGAAGATCGTGGAATGCTATCTGATCTTATTTCAATTTCTTGCGAATGATGTGTTGATTTAAAGTCAGTCGGCGAGAAGGCTGTAAAGCTCAGCACTGGCGATTTTACTAAGAGCCTAGTAAGACAGTAGATTCTTATTAGGCCTCAGGGCCATGCGAAGAGCAAGAAGGTCTTCCGTTGACATGCCATCATTGACAACTTCCAGCGTCTTGCCGGTTTCTATATTTTGTCGAGTGATAAAATTCACTGCGTGCAAGGTCATGAGTGGGGCTGTGCCCTTATAGTTTATAACCACATAAGGCTTATTTGTTGCGACCATGGACTCAATAACTAGAGAGAGCTCTGATTCGGACTCGAGGATTTGCGGATCATCACCGGTTGTTAAATCAAAAAACAACAATTCTCCCTTTTTCGGGGAGTAAGATTTTTTTATATCTTCACACAGAGATTGAAGTTTCGACGGCGTCATATCCATACCGGGTTTATCGGTAGATATTTTCTCAAACTTAAACAGGACCTTCGGCTTACATTGCTTGCCTCTAAGTTAAAGCCCCTCCAGAATTAAGAAAATAATTTTGCAGAGGATTTATGAGAAAGCCATTAGTAGTGTTATTGTCAGCGGTATTTCTATTGTCAGGTTGTGCTGTTGAAATGGTTCGAAAGACATACTCTCCAGTCAAAGGTGGAACAATCCGTTACAGCACTGGGTGGTTTATGGCAGAAAAGAATCGTGCGAAAGCCATGGACGAAATGAACACTTATTGCTCACCGGCGCACGTATTGCTTTTGGCTGAGGATTCCAAGCAAGAATTTACAGGACAATCATATTCAAATTCATCTGTGAATAAAAATAACGTCGATACTACGACGACTCAAGGTCAAGAAGGCTTCGTCTATCTTCACTTTAAGTGCGTCAAGGCACGATAGGAAAATAGGTATTGCCATGAAGGTCTATGTTTTCAAGTCGCTTCCGCCATTTCTTTGGGGTTATACCCGTGACATCCGCGCTATGTGGGCGATGGAAGAGTGTGGCATCGCTTATGAAACCGTGGGCCTTGATTGCGGACCGAACGGTCTTCAAGACGAAACTTGGTACGAACCAATTTCTCCATTTAAGCAAGTTCCTGTTATCGATGATAACGGTTACATTCTGGCAGAGTCGGGGGCGATCCTTCTTTACCTTGCGGAAAAATCAGGAAAATTGATTCCAAAGGATTTGCAACCTCGCGCACAAGTTTATCGCTGGTTGATTACGTCGTTAAATAATATCGAACCTTTTGCATTGCCGGTTCTATTTGCGGATCTTCAAGGGGATTCGAATCCTCACATGAAAGCGCAACGCCCTTGGCATGTCGAGATTCTTGCGCGCTTCCTGGGACCCATTGATCAGATGTTGGCGAAGCAACCTTATTTAACCGGAAATGATTTTACGGTGGCTGATATTATTCTAACCTGCGTGCTGCGCGAGCTTCGTAAAAACGAAATTCTGCCAAAGTACCCAAACGTCGAAAAGTTCCGCCAACGTTGCCAAGAGCGTCCTGCGTTTGTAAAGGTGCTTAATGCCTATGAGGATCGTTTAGGCATCCCACGTGGAAGTGCTTTGTAGTGTAATGGTAAGTCAAAAAAGACAGCGATTATTCACTTTTGTGCTTTTTATTTTCTCGTGAAGCTATTAGCATTTTTATATGAATAAAAAAATTGTGATCTTCGCAAGTGTTTTTCTTTTACAACCGATGATGAACTCTGGCTCTTTCGCTTTGGCGAAAAAGAAGGGGCCACCCAAAGCATACAGCTTTATCGTTGAAGGTGGAAAAGCCTCTCAGGGCGAGTGCGACGGTGAACGCAAAATCCCACGCAGGTTAAAGCATCTCAAAGAATATTCTAAAGCAAATGCCTATATGGGATCTGAATTGCAGACTCCAGAGATTAAAGGCAAGGATGGTGAAGAGATGTGGAAGCACTTCTTTCGCGCAAAAGGCTCTTGCAATACAATGTTAGCGAAAACTCCATCCGCGATTGAAACTGCCAAGTTGAAAAACGGTAAGAACGAACTTCCGCCGGATGATTCTGCGGATTCAGATGATGATGAAAAGGACAGCGGTCCGGATTCTGAATAATAAAAAAGGCAGCTCGCAAGCTGCCTTTTTTATTTTTAATCTAAAATATAAAATCTAAAATGCCTGATGCAAAAGTCCAATAACAGACTCATCATTCGTCTGAGCTGCTACAGTCACATGCACAGTCTGATTTTCAGAATGAAGCACTGCTGCCACCTCTTCACGGGCAACAACTTGGCAGTTAAGGCCTGGGGCAGGGAAGTACAAATCAACGACCTTACCGTTTTGAGCGTGTGTCAGCTCTTCATGGGACCATTGAACAGAGTGTTCGCAGGGGATGGTCTTTTTCTTGTTCTCTTGTTTTGAAAGGCGTACTGCAATCAACATTGCACCGAAAATAGCGATAGCAAGCAATGGTGACCAAGCTACGATCCACAAGTGATGCGTGATCTTTTTAGCAACGTCGGCTTTGTGCATGAAATCTGAAATAGCCATGCCACTTCCGATGATCCATACAGCCCATAATGCTAAAGTGCTAACTGTCTCAATTATTTTTCGCATACGTAACTCCACCGCGGTCGGGACTAATCCAAGAGCTGAACTGGCGTTTCGGGCCAAATAAAACTTTTGGAATTGCCACAAATAACACAAAACTATTAATCATCCAATAAGCAAAAGGATACCAAATTGCGATAAATCCTAAACCGGTTGAGCGTTCATAGCGCCCGTGCAGGAACAAACCGACAAGGAACTGCGTGAAACTCATGACCCCAGTAAGCAAAATGGCGTAAGTAATATTGATTCCGTGAATGTTCTTGCCGAAAATTGCACAAGTAATAGTCACGGGAAGAAGGAACGCCCACGTCACCGAGAAGATATATTCCAATAAAATCAGGCGAAGGCCGGTATCACGGCTCTTAAGGACAGATTTACCGTGCTTAAGAACGACTTCGAAGCCGCCTTGGGCCCAACGAAGACGCTGCTTCCATAAACCTTTTAAGGTATCGGGCATCAAAACATCGCAAGTGGCTTTCGGTTCATACTTTAGCGTCCAACCCGAAGTTTGAAGCTTCCAGCTGATACCCACGTCTTCGGTCACGGTGTCGGTGTCCCAGTAGCCGATGCTCTCGATTGCTGATTTACGGAACATCACAAGAACACCTGATAGCGCAAACAAACGACCCAAAGTTTGGTGATAGCGTTTGATCATACCGACCAAGGCTGAAAACTCACCTACTTGAAGGCGACCCACCAGTGTTCCGCGATTTTTCACACGGGGATTGCCAGTAACCCCGGCAATATGAGGGTCACGGAAGTGCTCAAGCATGTATTTTGGAGCGTCTGCATCCAACTCAGAGTCAGCATCAATACAAAGAATGAATTCATAACGAGCTGCCATGGCACCCAAAGTTAAAGCCGCCGCTTTACCGCGGTTTTGCACCAGGTTGATGACGCGCATATTAGGGCGAATCATCGCAAGCTTTTCTAATACCATTTGAGTTTTATCGCGGCTGCCATCATTGATCGCAATGATCTCATAATTGCCCAAAGGCAAATGATCTAAAGAGCGAATGGTCGCTTCCGCCGTTTTTTCCTCGTTGAAGCAAGGAATTAGAATCGTAAACGGTTGATTTGAAAACTCGGTGAATGCGGGACGCTTTCTTTCTCTTTTGAAGTAGAAAACAAATGCACCCAGAATCCATATCATTGGAAGCACAAAAGGAATCACTAAAAACAGGAGCTTCAAAATCTTCAACACATTAGAGAGGATCATTTTGTCTCTGCCTTGTTTTGCTTTAAGGTGCTCTGGCGAACTGAAAACAAACTTTTGAATTCAGCGTCCGGAGTAAAACCATTAAAGTTCACGTCATAAAATAGATTTAAATAGCCTTGAGTCGTCAATGTAGGAACGTCTGATTTGTAATCCTGCGGTAATGCTACGACCACTTTTGCAGGTCGGTATTCAGAATCAGCTTGAAGAGCCTTTTCTTTTTCAACGTCTTTAGCTGCGACCACCACGTAATTAAACAAGCTTGCATCCACAGGCTTTTGACCGATCAAACCAAATTGCCAGTTCGGGCGCACTGTGCGAGCCGCTGCCATGAATGTCTCAAAAGGAATTGTGACATCCTTTGATTTTTCTTTCGTGCGCATATCAAAGAAAATACCATCAATGTCTGTGTATTTCGCGAGATCACGAATCGCTGCTGTGGCAATAGACGTATCTTTCAGGAAAGATTGAGGCAGGCGAGCATACACATAAGGAACATTGGCGCGGTAGCGCATCGAGTGCCCTACGCGGTTTAGATAATCGCCACGCATTTTAACGGCCGACGTTGCAAAATATGCCTCGCCTGTATCAGACAGAGCTTGAAGCAGAACGCCGTTAGCGCCCAAAGCTAAAGTATTATCAAGCAAGTCACCTAGGTTTTGTTCTGTCTCGGCTTCTGTCTTCTTCCAAAGACTGTCGATATCGACACGAATCATACGCAAAGGAGATTGATCAACAAATGCCTGCTTTAGGGATTGCGCAAATTGATTGATGTCCATATCAGAGAACATAAGACCGCGACGAATATGCGCAAGATCGTGAACGCTGTTTAGTCCAGTGCGTAAGCTCATTTGAATTGTCAGACCTGCTTCTTCCGCAGCTTTGCGTGACAATGAGTTTGAAGCTCCGTAAGGCCAGACGATGACGTTATTGTCTTTGCCCAAATGCTTTTTGATAAGTTCGTTGTTCTTTTTCAAGTCGGCAAGGGCACGGGCAGTAAAGTCTTCTTCGGATTGATAAGATTTTTTCTGAGCATCGTATTTAAAGAAAGCCGCCATAGCAGCTTCACTACCTTGCGGATTAAATACTTGTCCTTGATGCATATCATAGGTGTGAGAAACGATATCTACAAATCCTGAATCCGACATTTCTTTAAGCTGATTCCAGTTGGCTGTTTTTGGAACAGAGTCCTTAACGCCGTAGTCGGGTGTCACGCCGTCTTCAGTCCACTTACCAACGATGGCAAAGACAGCTTTAAACTTATAACTTTTTAAAAGTGGATAAACGTTTTCATAAAAAGAGTCCAGGCCGTCATCGAAAGTCAGAAGAACAGCCTTCGGCGGCAATGTCTTTTTACCCTGAGAGGCGTCGACGATGTCCTTCAAGCTGACAACGTTGTAGTTCGCCCGAAGATAATCAAATTGCTCGATGAGATCTTTCTTACGGACGCTAAAGGCATTTCCAGGATTTCCGTTCGTAACATCATGCCAGCAAATCGTGGTAAAGTTGTCCGTTGGCGGAGTTACTTTTTGCGAAGCACTGACAAGTTGTTGAGCTTCGGCACCAAGACCGAATGTTAGAACTAACGATGAAATGAAAAATGGCACTGACTTCAATTTCAGTTTTAAAAAGTTCATGCCGTTAGTGGAAACCATTCTTTTCACCATCAATTGGAATAAAGGGATTTTTACTGACAAATTTGTAATAGGATTTGTTGGTGGCGTCAATGGGGGAGCCCTTTTGAGGGCCTCTTTGGATAGGATCTCGCAACCGTCTAAATTTTTTTTAATCTCGTGGGCCTTTAAACGAATTAGTTGCATCTGCGACTGTCGAAACTTTAGACGCAGATGAAGATTCTTCTGCTGCGTTTCAGAGAGACAAGGCCCCTTTTGCATAGGTTTGTTTCATGAGTCGGTGTCTATGGGCTGTTTGCTAGCCCAACCTGCAGCCCTCATGAACAAAGAAATGAGGTGTTTTGTCGAACATCCGCCACATGCAAGGCCCGTCAGTTGGAATCGCAGAGGCTTCTGATTTCTGTGTTGTGGGAGTGATATTCGCGACAGTATTTTTTTGAGGAAGCAAAATCGAAGAAAAGATAATTGAGTTCAAGGCAAGACAGACAAATCCAAAAACGAAATGCTTTTTCATTTTGATTTCCTAACCCGTTACTAACAACTACTTCTAAGTATCTCAGCAAACCGCGACAGTGGAAATATGTTGTCAAATAGCTAGTCAAAAAAACGTCGTTTTTGTCTCAAAATAAGAGTTTATTGTCTTTGTCTTTTTCTGAAGAAGTCACGTCATCGAAGGCTTTAGTCCGTTTCAGAAGCGCCGCAGATTGAATACCCGGCTGTGATGAGCCACGCTTGGAGGATCTTAATCGAGGTCTTCCATATGAATATGACAGGTAACACCATTCTTATTACCGGCGGCGGATCAGGCATCGGCTTGGCACTCGCTCTTGAACTGAAAAAATTAAACAATGAAGTTATTATTGCAGGACGCTCTCAAGGGAAGTTGACGGAAGCGGCCCATCTTGGTTTTAAAACTATGACTGTGGATATGACGGATGCGAAGTCCATCGAAGCCTTAGCGAAAAAGGCCATAGCGGATTTTCCGTCCTTGAACGGAGTCATCCACAACGCAGGCATTATGAAGAATGAAAATATGCTGAAAGGACCAACGCCAGAAATTCGTCACGAGACAGTGATGACAAATCTTTTGGGGCCTATGCAGCTGACAGAAGTCCTTCTGCCACATTTAATCAAGCAAAAATCTGCTTTCATTATGACGGTCACATCTGGTCTGGCTTATGCTCCGTTAGCGATGACACCAACTTACAGCGCAACGAAAGCGGCTATTCATTCTTATACACAGAGTTTGCGTTATCAATTGAAAGACACGGCGGTGCAAGTGATTGAGCTTGTTCCTCCTTATGTGCAAACAAGCTTGATGGGACAACGTCAAGCGAGTGATCCAAATGCGATGCCTTTGAATGAGTTTATCAGTGAAGTGATGCAAATCTTGAAAACAGAACCTGATGTGAAAGAGATTTTGGTCAAACGGGTGCATATGCAACGTTTTGCCACGGATGCCGGACCAGAGAAATACAACGATTTCTTCAATCAGTTTAACGATCGCATGCTCGCGGCCCGCAAAGTAGAATGGTAAATTGGGTTTGTGATGAACGATTTTGAAAAGCAAATTGCTTGGATCGAAAAAAACTTCACGGAAATCAAAACTTCTGAAGAGGTGGTCCTTGATCTAAAATATTCGACGACGGACAACTTTATGAAGGCAGACGTTTATGGTGGCTTCCAGCGGTGTTTTCTAGCGCCGGTAGCGGCACAGATGTTTGCTAAAGCTTGTGCGGAATTAAAAGAAAAACATCCAGGTCTACAGTTTCATATCTGGGATGCTCTTCGCCCGCGCAGCATTCAGGGGCAGTTTTATAATCATCTTGCAGGAACTCCATTTCAAAATTATGTAGCGGCACCTTATCCGGGTTCACTGCACAACTTCGGAATGGCCATTGATCTGACGCTGCAAACTTGCGACGGGGAGCTATTGGATATGGGAACAGGCTTTGATGATTTCAAAGATCTGGCTCAGCCAAAACTAGAACAGCACTTTCTAAAAACGGGCGAGCTGACGGTAAGGCAATTGGAAAATCGATTGTTGTTAAGAAGCCTTTTGGAAAATCAAGGATTCAAAGTTTTAGAGCACGAGTGGTGGCATTTCAATGCCATGGCAAAAGAACAAGTTTACGGCCACCATCCTGTCCTAGAATAGTGGCCTTATTTAATTATTGTGCCGATAACAAGCGGAATGAATCAGGGACAATTTTCACTGTCAAACCGATTGGAGCATAATTTCGTTCGTTCGTGATTATGTAGGAACCACTGGTCTTAGCTGCAAAATCAGTCGCATATACCGTGAATCTTTCGGGTGTTTCAATCTTACCTTCACTCATAAGTGAGAAGACAATTTTTTTATTTTTAGCGACTTCTGCAGGCACAACTATCGATGTCATATGGTACATCACAAAATTGCAACCTGTGGTCTCAAGCATCTGTTGGTTGCATTCATTTATCTGAGTTTCAGTGGCGTGAGTTGGCTCTGTGATCGCAAGACCAAAAAGAGCAGTTAAAATTGAAAGTGTGATGAATTGCTTTTTCATAGAATCCCCTTTGAATTTTTCATCAGCGGTATTGCCGACGTTTCGAACGATCATAAAAGCAACCGATGTGCCGAAGAGGGAGCTAGCTCAAATGAAGCATAGAGGATTTAAAAAGAAAGGCGCCGAAATCCCGGCAACCTAGACTGCCGAAAGATCGTAAAATGTCGAGAGTTCGGCAGCGCTTATCTCAATACCCAAGTGATCAAAGAGTCGTGATATTGGCAATAGAAGTTCTTAACTGAAGAGAATTGTCACTTCCTCTGAAAGACAATTGAAACAACTGGAATTAGGCGAATTTTGAAATCACTCTTGATTTAGTTTCATGACAATTAAACCGACGCTATAGCCTGGCTTTGAGCTCGTCCTTACTTTCTATTAAAACAAAAGGTATTGGGTCAATGTGGGTGAACTGAGTGTCCTTATCTGAATTCATAAAACAAAAGCGTTTGGGAGTTTTTCTTACTCAACAGGAAGCCGTGAAGCTTCTTGGATATAAGAATTCACAATTTCTATCAAGTCTTGAAGTTGGCAAAAGAAAACCACCTATCGAGGTATTAAAGCGGATGTGCGAGGTCTATCGTATTTCTCAAGATGAGATGCGCAGTCGCTACGTTCAGCAGGCCAAGGTCGACGCAGAAGTCATGGCAATTAAGCGGTGGGATGAGCACTTCGCGACTAAGGAAAGTACCTAAAATTTATATATTTTTTATTTCTGCGGCCCGCGCTTTTATGCGGGCTTTATGAAGTGCCTGGTACCTTTATCTCAAGAAGGTACTTATGACATCGCAAAAAGACAAACTCATCGCCACAGTCTTAGAATGCATCCCTTACGTGATCGTTGGAGTGTGTTTGACGATTGGCTTTCTTCTTGGCGGAAAACCGACGTTTAGTAATCACTCTCTTAAAAACGTCAGCCATACAAATGTTTCAGACACTCACCCTTAAAAGAGTGTCATCATCCGCTCGGTAAATCCTTAAATTCTGGACTGACAATTCTTGGCAGAAGTTTTCCGAAGTTTACATTCGCAACGAGTGTTGTGGAATCTTCCGCTGGAGACGACTAGGATCCCTGAAGCCCGCACGAGGGTAGGGGACAATATGCAAAAGCTAGTGATAATAGGACTGCTTTTAATGGCTCTGACCGGATGCAGTTCCAATAAATCCAGTAGTTCGAGTGGCGAACAAGTCACGACAGATGGAAAAACGGTGGATCTTTCCACGCTGCCTTTAGACCAAGCATTGAAAACAAAATATTCCAGCCTCATCCTTTCTTGTGTAGAAACTGCCGCTGTGAAATATGCAGATGGACAGACTTTTTCTTCTACGTCTGCTCCGGAGTTTATTTGGGATGTACTTGAAAATTTTAAGACCCATAAAACTGTGGTTTTAGATCGCAAGTTTGAGAACCTTCGGTATCAAATTGTGATGGACTTAGAGCCGCAGCTTTATACTGGTGGAGTGTCTTTTAATAATGGCACAAGCTATGAATTTCGTCAGCACGCTGTCCTCAATGGAACGGTAACTTCCGTTACCAAATTTGATGTGAATGGTCATTGGGTCATGGGACGCGAAATGGAAACTCCGGGAAATACAAAATTCTACGAAGGGCTTGAAACTGTTATTATGGATGTTTCTGACTCATATAGCGACGCAAAGCAGTCCTACCAGCTGCATGTCGCGTGTAAGCTTGAGGGAGATCTGCAACCTGGTTACTCTCAATAGCCTTTAGCATCTCGTAATGATCCGTCTCTAATTCTGACGGATCTCTAGACTTCCACTGATTACCTTTTATTTTATTGTTTATATGATGTATATACATCATATAAACAATAAATCCTCAGGCTTTTTCGAGCCGAAGGAAGGAAAAGGGTATGAAATTATTCAGCAAAAGTATGTTCGTCGTCGGCCTAAGTGCGTTGGGTTTGCTATTTGCGGGATGTTCGTCAACGATGACTCCTCAGCAAATGAGCGACATGTTAGAAAAGCATCCAGAGGTTCTCGCTAACGCGATCGAGAAAAATCCAGATACTTTCATGGAAGCGGTTCAAAAGGCTGCTCAAGCTGCGCAAATGAAGGCTCGGGAGCATGAAGCTGAAAATGAGAAGAAGCGCATGGATGACGAACTTAAAAATCCTCTAAAACCCGAAATTCAATCAGAGCGTGGGTTCATTGGTTCTACTTCGGCTCCGATCACAATTGTTGAGTATACAGATTTCGAATGCCCATTCTGTGGCCGCGGTTATAAAACTCTTGAGCAAGTTCGTAAGACTTACGGCGATAAAGTAAAAATTCTTGTGAAAAACATGCCATTGCCGATGCATCCGATGGCAATGCCTGCCGCGAAACGCTTTGAGGCGATTCGTTTGCAAAGCCCAGAGAAAGCAGAGAAGTTCTATCATGAAGTGTTCTCGAACCAAGGCAAACTTGAGTCGGGCCAGGAAAAGTACTTAGATTCCGTTGTTAAAAAGGTCGGCGCTGACGTAGCGAAAGTGCAGAAGGATAAAGAATCTGAAAAAGTAAATGCACGCATCGAAGCTGATATTGCAGAGGCACAAAAATTCAGCATTACGGGAACTCCAGGGTTCATCATTAACGGTGTGTCTGTGCGCGGGGCTTATCCGTTTGAAACATTTAAGACAATTATCGATCGTGAGCTTGCGAAGAACTAGGACTGCGGATGCCTAAGAAGTTTGACGAAAAGCCATTGAGACAAAGTCCCTGTGTCTGCACGAACCTCAAAATGGCTTCGCGGGTTGCAACTCGAGGATATGACCAAGCGCTAGAGGAACTGGGAATTAACATCACCCAGTACTCTATCTTGGTAAATGTCCTACGTTATCAGCCGATTTCGCAAATGCGTTTGGCGGAACATCTAGATGCCGAACGGACCACGCTTTACCGGGCCTTGGACATTCTTGAAAATCGCGGGCTGCTAAAAACCACGGCGAGTGGGCAAGGCCTGACGAAGGTCATCGAGCTGACCGTACAAGGCAAAGAACTTACGATGAAGGCACAAAAAAAATGGTCAGCCGTTCAATCGCGTTTTATCAAGGAATACGGCGCGGACAAGTGGAATCAATTATCCAGCTTGTTGGAAGATCTGCGAGATCTCTTCAAAGAGGCTCTTTAATGAATTTAAAGAAATACCCTGTAATACGACAGGGTATTTCTTTTTTTGGCATTCGCTCCTCATGATAGAATTTAAGAATGAAAACTTATTTTCGGTTTTACGAAGAATTGAATGACTTTCTTACTCCAAGTCGTCGTAAGACCGATATCTTAGTTGAGATTCAACAGGTCTCCACAGTTAAAGACATAATTGAGTCTTTAGGGGTACCCCATACCGAAGTCGATTTGATACTGATAAACGGGGTGAGCGAACCCTTCTCGACGCTTTTAAAAGAGGGAGATCACGTCAGCGTCTATCCTATCTTTGAGTCTGTTGATATTGCTGGAGTTACTAAGCTTCGTCGTAAAGGATTGAGGGAGCATCGTCCCGAGTATTTACGTTTTGTCGTCGATGTGAATTTAGGAAAGCTTGCTCATTGGATGCGCATGTTTGGTTTCGATGTGACCTACGCAAAGGATTTAATCTCTGATGAATTGCTGGCGCGTATATCAAATGAAGAATCGCGCATTCTTTTAACCCGTGATCGAGGCCTTCTTAAAAGGAAAAATGTTGATCATGGTTATTTTGTGCGGGCCAAGGCGCCGAAAGAACAAATTGTTGAAGTATTAAAACGTTTCGACTTATTGAATCTGATTTCACTGTGTTCTCGGTGTATGAACTGCAATGTAAGTGTTAAGGAAATATCTGCGGCGGAGGCGATTCCTCATGTCCCGCCATTAGTGGCCCAGTCCTATTCTAAATTTTTTCAATGCCCTCAGTGTCATCGCATTTACTGGGAGGGCACTCATTACGAAAATATGCGGCGTATTATTGCCGATCTCAAACGCGTTTACTTTGAATCTCAGAAAGAATTATCAGAGTGAAGCGGGCGGGCTTCGGAAGTCCCATTGAGAATTTTAATGTGAGTTAGCAGCATTTCCTCCTGTTTTTGCAAATATTTGTACGGGTTCTTTTATGGCCTCTGTGAATCCCTCTATACTGAAGTTATTCGATAGCGGAGGTCTTCATGTCTTATACCAAGAGTGAAATTAAGGAAAAGATGACGTCAAAAATGCGCGAGATCATCGAAACCTTTGAAGAGTTTGGCACGCCTCCTTTAGAGTCTGTAGGGCCTCAAGCGGCCCGCGAGTTGCCAACGATGACAGATGCTGTTTTTGGTGTGATGTCGAGGCATATCACCAAAAAAATGGGGGGACCCATCATGCCTGTGGGAAAAGTTGACCACAAAGTCATTCCCGGCGGAGATGGCGAAATTTTACTTCGCATTTATTCTCCGAAGGGGATAGGTCCTTTTCCTGTGATCGTCTATTTCCATGGCGGCGGTTGGGTCATTGCCAATCTGGATACCTATGACTCTAGTTGCAGGGCTTTGACAGACGCTGCAGGAATGATCGTGGTGTCGGTGGCTTATCGTGAAGCTCCAGAACATAAATATCCTCTTCCGCAAGAGGATGCCTATGCCGCCTACAAATGGATTGTTGAGCACACTGATTCGATCAATGGTTTGCGCTCAGAAATTACCATTGCCGGTGAAAGTGCCGGAGGAAATCTTGCTACAACCGTTTGCTTACGGGCCCGTGATGATCGATTTCAATTGCCGCTTCACCAGCTTTTGATTTACCCGGTCACAGATTTGAATTCCAAACGAGGATCCCATCAAGAGTATGCGAATGCCATGCCGTTAAACCAGGCGATGCTGGATTGGTTTAAGAAATATTATCTGAGCGATGTCGAGGCAGAAAGTGCGCTGCCTTTGGTGTCACCGATGAATGCTGTTCTTGCGGGGCTTCCTCCAACGACGATTATCAATGCAGAGCTGGACCCACTTTGTACGGATGGTGAAGAGTATGCGATGAAGTTAAAAGAAGCTGGTGTCGAGGTTGAGCAGATGACCTATCCGGGGGTGACGCATGAGTTTTTCGGAATGGCAGCACTTTTACCTGAATCCAGAGAAGCCATCTCATACGCCGTGGAACGCATTAAGCAATTTATTGATTTTTTTGATGAGACTGAAATTTCTCCCAACGATTCGTCGTCATCGAATAAAGGTCATCTTGATAAATGGCAGGGGATGGCGTAATTAGTGAAGTATGTCAGAGCAAAAGACCCCTTACGAAGTTCTTGGCGGCGAGGAAGCTCTTCGCGCCCTAGTTCAAAAATTTTACGAGATCATGGACACCATGCCTGAAGCCCAAGGCATACGCAAAGTTCATCCCGAGAACTTGCGTGGTTCCGAGGAAAAGCTGTTCATGTATTTGTCAGGTTGGTTGGGGGGCCCCAATCTGTTTGTAGAGCGCTTTGGCCATCCACGTCTCCGTGCGCGTCACTTTCCTTTTGAAATCGGAAAATCAGAACGAGATCAATGGATGCTTTGCATGGTGAAAGCCTTTGACGAAATGAAGGTGCAGGAGCCTCTGCGAAGCGAATTGTTGCACTCTCTTTTGCGTCTTGCAGATCATATGCGCAATAAAGAAGAAACAGAGTAAAATTTAAAAGTGGCTGCCGTTTTCGTAATAATCTGTTTTAGATAATTTATTAAAGACCACGATGACATCTTCAGGATTTGCAATTTCCTTTACGCGATTTGTGATGATCTTCGCGCACTGATCTTGCATTTCCTGTGGGCGATCAAACCAATAGACTTCAATAAAGGGATAGGATCGAGTCTTCTTGCCATCGGCAAAGAAAGTTGTCTCGATTAATTCGAAAGTAAAGTTTTCTTCTGCGGCCTTTGTGGCTGCCGAAAGTTCTTTAAGAAGGACTTGGCTGATTTTTGCGGCTTGCTCAGTTTCAATGGCGCGCATGCGGATATGAGGCATGTAATATCCTTTCATAAGGTCGTTAATAAGCGATCTCATGAAATGTCATTCTTAACAATCTATGACCTAGAATGTCGAGCCAGGAAGTTTTAGAAACTCTAATTCTTCGCGAGTTGAGGTGCGGCCCAAGATGTCATTGCGATAGGGAAAACGGCCGAAACGATCTATGATCTCTTTATGAAGCAGTTCGTACTCAAGGCTGCTCTCAAGACCTGCTTGAGAGAAAAGGCGCACAGCTTCTTCGTGAATAAGTTCTGATTCGCTGTGCATGTATGGCATATAAGCAAAAGTCTTTCCGACTGAAGAGAGGTGCCGATCATCCCCAGACAAAACCATTTCCTGCGCCAAGATCAAAGCTTGAATGTCATTTTCAAACGCTTTTGGGGAATCGCGAAACATATTACGAGAAAACTGATCCAGTAAAATAATTTCGGCCAAGCGTCCCTCCGGCGAATGACGCCAGCGATAGGTTTCTCCAATACGAGCTTTGCTGTGAATTTCGGCAAAGCGCTGACGAATCAATTCATCAAAATGGGGATCCTTTGAAAACCACAGACGGCTATCAATTTCTTCGAACCAAAAATGAAGGATATCTTGGGCGGCGATTTCCATAATTATAGAATGAAATGAAAAATGAATCTCGTCTAGGTACAGTGACGAGACACACATTCATTCATGTGAAATAAAACTAGAGAAGATCTAAAACCTTGGCAATTTCCAAATCAGTATTAAACGCATGAGTGGAAAGGCGAATGCCACCACCACGTCGCGCATAATTAATTTTATTGTTATCTAAAATTTTTGTGACTTTTTCCATTTCGTCACTGTGGGCGGGCAGAAAGTTAATCATCGGCGAAATGGCGTCAAGACCGAATGGATTGAGAAGCTGGTAACCCTTTGCGTTCAATCCTAAACGCAATGTTTGCGCTAAGCGGACAGCTTCAGCTTCAATCACTTCAACGCCGATGTCGTGGATCATTTTGCATGAAGCCCCAAGAGCCGTGATTTCCAGAACTTGCTTTGAGCCTGGCTCAAACTTTGTCGCATCACGTTTCGGTTCACAGGCAAAGTCAGACGGATCGTCACAAGTCCCATAAGTGTAAGCGCCGATCAATCGTGGCTTCATTCGCAACGCAAGATCTTTACGGATTGCAAGATAGCCAACTCCCACAGCGCTGACGAGCCACTTGTGAGATCCGCCAGCAACAGCATCGGCCCCCCATTGCCAAAGTTTACATGGATGAATTCCCAAGCCTTGAGCAATATCGATGAAGACAAGAATGCCACGTTTTTTACATTCTTTGATGAGCGCTTCAACGTCCATGCGTGCGCCTGAGCTAAATTGCACCCAGCTAAAAGCGGCAACTTTTGTTTTTTCATTCAAAGCTTCTAGATACTTTTCGGTCGGAGTTGCCAGATTTTTTTCTGACTTTAAGACCTTGAGTGTCGCACCAGCCTGATCGCAAGCTTCCTTCCAAGGGTAAAGATGACTGGAGTATTCTTGATCCCACATGACGACTTCATCACCGGATTTCAAACCAATACTAAAAGCAAACTGATTGACGGCGCCTGCGGCACTTTGATACCAAGCGATTTCATCCCATTGACAGCCGATTAATGTGGCGAGCGATTGGCGAGACGATAAAACATCTGCCATGTAATCAGCGTCCGTCCAAAAACCCTCTTGATAATAGCGTTCCGCCCAGTATTGGATCTTGTCCCGCGCGACACGGCTGATTGGCGCTAAGCCAGCATTATTTAAATGAATCAAATCCGCACGACGTGCAAATTGCGATTGAAACTCTGCAAGCTTGTTTGAGCTCATCTAAGCACCTAATTCCTTTGTAGCATTGCGAATCACTTGCAAAAGTTCGGTTACATCATCGAAGTGACTTCTGAAACCTAATAAGCAGATGCGAATCACACATTCATTGTTCAAAGTGCAAGCACTTAGGAAGAATTTTTGCGACTTATTGATCAACGTCAAAAGATCGCGGGTTTTTCCGTTGGTCATTTTGAAGTTTACAATAGACAGTTGCGGTTCTGTGACAAGCTGAAGACCTTGGGTGTTGCGAATTTCTTGTGAAAGATATTTTGCAAGTTCCAGTTTTTCTTCCAGGTTCACTTGGAAAGGACCAATACCCAAAGTTTTGATCGGCAACCAGAAGCGAAGGCCACGGAAGTCACGAGAAAGCTCTGGCGAAACATCCGCAAAGTCTAAACGAAGTCCTGCCTCATCTTCTAAACCTGGTGACGGCGGCATGTAGCTTGGTGCGCCTGTATATTGATATGTCATGAGTGATCTATCGCGAATCAATAGGCAGCCAGTACCATAAGGCAAAGATAAAGATTTGTGTGGATCCAAAACGACAGAGTCGGAAAGTTCGAGACCTTTTAAAGGTGCTTTCTTCGCTTCACTTAAAAGGAAGAATCCACCGTAGGCCCCGTCGACATGGAACCACATATTATTTTTCTTCGCCACCGTAGAAAGTGCTGATAGATCATCGATGGCGCCAGTGTTCGTGCTTCCTGCTGTACCGATTACGCAAATCGGTTGCAGACCTTTAGAAAGATCCGCAGCGATCGTCTTTTCAAGCTCTGAAATATTCATTTGGAATTTTTCATTTACAGGAATCAATGCCAAAGCCTCAGAAGGGAAGCCCAGGACACTCAATGACTTTCCGGCGCAATGATGAGCTTGGTTTGAAGCATAGAAACGAGCCTTGCTTAAATCGTAACCTTTTAGTTTAGTTTTGCGAGCAATACTAAGCGCAGATAGAGTTGCAAGGCTTCCACCAGTTGTGAAAATACCAGAGCTTTCTTTTTCAGGATAGCCCACCATATTCAAAACCCAGCGAAGCGCTTCCATCTCTATCGTTACAAGACCCGGAGCTAAACTATAGTGGCCCGTAAATTGATTCAAAGTTTGTGATATTGCTTGAGCCATATTGCTAATCGCATTGCCAGCACCTGCGACATAGGCCATGTAACCAGGATGACCAGGTTGTTGTCCTGTTGGGCCCAGTTCGCCTATGACTGTTTGCAAAAGTTTTTGATAGTCATCAGGTCTTTCCGGGAAATTCTTCACGCTCTGATAAGCCAAACGGAAGTTTTTCGAAATGTCGTTGGTTGCAGGATCTAATGCCGTTCCCATTGGGGGAACTTGTTCGCGCTTAGACTCAAAATTCAAAATCGAGTTTTGAGTCGACGTCCAAAGATCGTTGAAAGTCTTTTCATCAAGCTCCAAAGGCTGCTGAACATTTTTCCACCAGTCCTTTGCCTGCATTTGATCGCGCACATTTTCACGGCGTTGATGAACATAGTTATCAGATTGCTTCAGTTTCGTTGACGCGTTGTCGGCGCTGCCATCCAATGTGGCAGCGATGCGGAAACCCGCGTGTTGGAAGAAATGAGGACGGAAATGGAAACGAGCCCACTTGCTGGCCTCGTGACCACAACTGATAAAGCTTCCTCCAAGAATCATTTGATGTTTGCCGTCAAAGCATGGCGTCGAAAAATCGTCATAAAGCGGATGAACTTTGAAACCATCCAGTGGATTGAATTGATCTTCCGCCCATTGCCAAACATTTCCAAATAGATCTGTCACACCGGTGGCGTTTTCTTTATAGAAGTTCACTGGACTTGCAGAAGAATATTGGAAATTAAAATTAAAATCATATCGGCGCAAAGCTTCCGCAGAGTTTTTATATGAAGCTTGTTGCAAGACGGGATCATTAGCCATCGTTCCACGCAGGCGCACATGTTCTGGCTCAGTGAGCAGGCGATACACTAACGGGCTGCGATCTTTTTCCTGTTTCCATTGCAAATAGGCATGGGCTTCATGGAAGTTCACTTCTGCGGGCCAGCTCCATGGCATATCAATGATATCAAAGATTGTACGAAGTTTATAATCGTGAAGACCTTCCGGGCCGTGAGCTACCCAAAATGTGGGACGTTTGGTGTTACGGAATTTTCTCCACTGCAAACCTTCTTGGCTCCAGTAGTTGTCATCGATGTAAGCAAGACTTGAAACGAATTCATAGAATTCGCCATTGGTAATCAAATGACTTGTGACCTGGAAGTCTTTTACAGTTTTTGTACGCGAACCATACTCATTATCCCAGCCATAAGAAGGCGCAGATGATTTTTTTCCGTACTCGACATTGCCTCCAGAAACTTTCACCCACTCATTCACTGGAAAATCTTTTCCAGCAGTGGGCTTTGTTGGTGTCTGTTGGTGTGCTGACGGATGCAGGGGCGCCCAATATTTCGGTGTCTCTACAAGCTCGAGCGGCAACTCGCGAATAAGAACGCTGGAAGTTTCAAAGTGAATCTTCTCGTGCTCAAAGCCCATGAACAAAGACCAAAGCGGATGTGACGGTCCCAGGTTGCGCTGTGGAGTTGGCTCCAGGTCTGGATGAGTTTTGATAATGTTTACGACATGGTCATAGATTTTTTTACGATAATCGTGAACGGCTTGCACTGAAGGCCACTGCATCTCATTTTTCGACATGTCATCCCAGCTCATCTCATCGACGCCGGTTTCAAGAATTTTTTCCAAGTACAAATCCACCGGTGCAGAGAACAAACCAGCTAAGCGCATCTTGTTGTAATAAAGAACCGCAGGATGGCCGTAATAGAACATCAACGGATGACGAAGCTCATGATAAGGAGGACGGATGTACGTGGATTCACTTTTCAACGATGCAAAAAGAAGCTCTGTCAAAGTCCAAGTGTTATTGAAATAATCAAGCACATCTTGTCGAGTGCAGATTTCCAAATTCAAAAGCGGCAGGCACTGAAGATATTGTTTTTCGGTGTTAAAGCCCGGGCATTGCTCTGGAGCTAAACCTGTCCACCAACTTTTACCGAAGGCGGCTTGAACTTCGTTCTTCGCACTGCGATTGACCTGTGGAATCGAGAGGTTTGGATTTCTCTGAAGAGACACGGTATAAGACATTCTTTACTCCATGCAAATAGACATAAATTAGGATATAGTTTCTGAAGGATTTCGACAATCATTGACACTCCGTTTGTCATAAATGGGGAGGCGGGTCTAAAATGAAGTTCATGCATCATTGGCACAAGCTTAGAAAAGGAATTCATCGTCGAGGCTTGCACATTGTCGCCATCTTTGAAGCCGTTAAAGGCACTCTGGCTTTGGCCGCGAGCTTGGGTCTTCTTCACTATATTCATCATGATTTACAAAAGCTTGGTGAACATCTAGTCCTGCACTTCGGAATGAATCCACACGGTAAGTACTCCGAAGCTCTTATGAAACTCCTCAGTGGGATCACTGATCATGAAATCATTGTCTTGTCTCTTCTTGCGCTGTTGTATTCGACGATTCGCTTCTTAGAGGCCTACGGGTTGTGGAAAGAAAAGACGTGGGGACAATGGCTAGCGATTATTTCTGGAGGCCTTTATTTACCCTTCGAGTTAATTGCCATTTACAATCACTTCACATGGACCAAGGTGATGGTGACCTTCTTTAATATTTTGCTTCTGATTTATTTAATCTGGGTCAAATTTAGCGACGAGAGAGCTGAATCAGATAAATCTTCAGATCCAGGGTCTGTGCTGCCGACACACTGATGAATTTGAGCTTCTCAACGCGTAAGCATTCACCCTCATTGACAGTATGACCTTCCGTACAAAAAGAACCTTGGGCACAAAAAATAAAATGCACGTCATGATTCAGGTAAAGCTCGAGACTTTGTCCTGCCAGGGTCGAAGCGTAAGTCATTTCAGCTTGAATGAAATCACGATGAAAAATGACGCCAAGATCTAAAACTTCCCCGTCAATCAAATCGCCTTGGATAAACTCTTCGCCAGAAAAACGAACAACATTCGAAGGAGTCAAATTTTTTCCGTTCAGACGAAGACCACAACCTTGCCACACGGCGAGTAAACGATCGTAACCAGGAAATTTTGAAAACGGATTGCTCGTGCGAACAGTTGCAGAGCTAACGCGCCATAAAAAGTCATCCTTTGGGAAAGTGCTTCCCAAAGGATTTATTTCAATCTGCGTTGTGGTGCCCAGACCATTTTTCCAAGGCATCACGGCATAGTCAGTGTTTGTCAGAACTTTTAACATGATGGGATCAGTCTATCAGTTATCCAAATGTAAAGGCAAAAGCTTCGACTCCGGGATCCAAAAACTCGATTTCAAAAGTGTGGTCTTGAATCAGCTTGCCGTCACTTTGTCGAATTAACTGGTAAAGACGATTTTCACTCACAACGCCTTCGCCTTGCTCATTGGTATCTGTACCATGATCTTTGCCAGGGGCATGTCCATCGATGGTCACTTTAAATTTCACTGAAGAGCCGGCGGCCTTAGGCCCCAAAACTAAATGCAGGTCGCGGGCATGAAACCTGTAAGTGATTTTGCCATGGGCCTTTATCAAAGTCGCTTTCTCGTCACCGATAAGCCATTGGCCTGACAGTGACCACTGATTGAGCTCGAGATTTTTTACCGGCTTATAATTTTCTGCACGATCGGCCTTGATGATCGGATTCAAAATCAAGTTCTGTGACCTTGCATATCCCACATAAGTTTCCGGAGATCTCATGTCACTGAACTGGGCTGCCGCTTGGACTCCCGACGCTTGTACGGAAGTCTTCATCGGAGCTTTTGACGAGCTACCTTCATTCAAAAGTTCTTGAATTACTTTTTCAGATTCTGCATAGCCACCTTCACCGAAATGGTGATGACGAATTTTGCCGTTGCGATCTAAAAAGTAATGTGCTGGCCAATAGCGATTTTCAAAAGTGTTCCAAATTTCGTAATCATTGTCCATGGCAACCGGATAAGTGACGCCAAGGTCTTGCAATGCTTTCGCTACATTTGTCGGATCTTTTTCGAATGCAAATTCTGGTGTGTGTACACCGATGACAACCAATCCCTGATCTTTGTATTTTTCAGCCCATGATTTTACATAAGGAAGTGTGCGCAAACAATTGATACAAGAATAGGTCCAAAAATCGACAAGGACGACTTTGCCTTTTAAAGACTCAAAAGACAAAGCAGGGGAGTTGAACCACTTTGTGGCCCCGGCAAGACTTGGCACAAGTCCTTTCATCTCGTCGTCAGAAAGTGTGGCAGATGCAGATCCGCTTTGATGATCTGTGAATTTATCGATCAAACGACTTTCCCAGTCCTCTGTTTGCACTTTTGAAACTTGGGTCAGCACCGTGCGATCTAAATTCAAACCGATCGCAAGAACACCGACAAGAACAGCGACGCCTAAGCAAGCTTTAATCAAACGCTCGGCCTTCAATGATTTTTTCAAAGTGCCTAGGAATTTTCCGCCGGCCACCAGAGCCAACGTCAAAGATGTCGCCGCACCCAATGCATAGGCCAGCAAAAACCAAATCGCTTTTTCCGGAGTGCCTTGAGTCGCAGCTCCCGTTAGAATCAAACCTAAAATTGGTCCCGCACAAGGAGCCCACAATAGTCCCGTCGCAATACCTAATAAAAGAGAACGAGGGAAGCTTTGTGCCTGATTTCCGCCGGAACTTAATTTTGAACCCAAGCGAGTGAAGGGTTCAAAGAAGCGCTCGAAAATTTGCGGAAAGATCAACGACAAACCAAACACGGTCAGCAAAATCATTGCAAACCAGCGGCCCCATTGATTGGCCTGTGTCACCCAAGCCCCACCGATAACGGCTAAGCTCGAAAACACGGCAAAGGTTAAGGCCATCCCTAGTAAAAGCGGCAAACCACTTTTACGGAAAGGCTGATCCGCCTTCGCGAATACGAAAGGGATCACGGGTAAGATGCAGGGGCTTAAGATCGTTAAAACCCCACCGATGTAAGACAAAAGAAAGAGCACCATAAAAAAACCTCAACTATTTCTTTTTAAACAAAGGCAGATATTCGCCGTAACCTTCTGCTTCCAATTTATTGACAGGAATGAAACGCAAAGAGGCCGAATTCATACAATAACGTTGGCCCGTTGGTCCCGGCCCGTCGTCAAACACATGTCCTAAGTGAGAGTCGGCATAACGACTGCGTACTTCAGTTCTTTCGACGAACAAAGATTTATCCGATTTTGTTTTCACTGCTTTCGCATCAAGAGGCTTTGTGAAGCTGGGCCAACCAGTTCCAGAGTCGTATTTATCTTTAGAACTAAAGAGCGGCTCGCCTGAAACGACATCGACATAGATGCCTTCTTCGTGATTATTCCAGTACTCGTTATGAAATGGGGCTTCCGTACCTTCTTTTTGAGTCACGTCATACTGAAGGTTGGTGAGTTGCTTTTTGAGCTCGCCTTGAGATGGTTTGTGATATCCGGTGAAGTCCTTTGCGAACCCTTGGCTGCACATGGCCATGGCGACAAGCGGCAATATTCCTTTAGATTTCATAGAAACCTCCCTACTTGAACATTCTGAAGACTCATTCGCTGTATCTTTTAAAAGGTTACAGTTGAATTTTGCTATCTCATAGTTAGACTTTCGAAGGGGCCTTAATTTGAGAAAAATTAAGATGTAACTTTTTTTGAAGGTTCAACGAATGAAGGAATTGAAGGGAAATCTTGTTCAAGACCGCGACGAGCAAGAGCTGTCAAAGCTCATGGTCGCTGCGCAAAGGGGAGACTCTTTGAGTTACAGTCGGCTGTTGAATAGGGTTCGCGACATATTAACCAAATATATTCGCAATTCCTTTCGACGTATTCGCATCCATGGAGACGAAGCCGTGGAAGATGTTCTTCAGGAGGTGCTCTTGGCCATCCATCAAAAAAGGGAAACCTACAATCCCGAACAATTTTTCCTTCCCTGGATGTATGCTATTGCCCGCTACAAGGCCATTGATTATCTACGCAGATCGAAGGTAAGTCTGCGCAGTACTGTTTCGTTAGATGATGAGATGGAAAACGTCGAAGCCTTGATGAGTCTTGAATCTGACAATCATCTCGACACAGAAGCTTTAATTTCTCAACTTCCTGAGAAACAAAAAGAAGTCTTACAGCTTGTAAAGATCGAAGGTCTTTCCATGGAAGAAGCTGCTAAAAAAACTGGCTACTCGGTGAGCGACGTGAAGGTCACTGTTCATCGTGCGATCAAAAGCCTGCAAGAAAAAGTGAAGGAGGCACCTCGTGAGAACCGATGATTTGATCTCTCAGTTGTCTTCAAATTTAAAGCCGGTGACTCCGTGGAAAGCTCCTTGGAAGATGGCTTTGCGATATTTTATCTATGGTCTTGTTATCATCGCGGCTCTTTTGATGCTGACGGGACATCGTTATGATTTAAGTTCTGAGCTTTCGGACCGTCATTTTTGGATGGGCCTTATCATGTGGTTCGTCTTTTTCGGTGTTGGCCTGCAATTGGTTTTCACTTTGGCGGTACCAGGTCGAAAAGTTTCGAAGACTCTGACTGGCTTGTGTTCGCTCGTCGCTCTTGGAATTTTGGCGTGGCATGTTCATGGCGTCATGGGAATGACGGAAGAGGGATGGAATCGTGGTGCTGACAGCCACGGAATTGCTTGTTCTATCGTCACATTGATGGCCTCCCTTATTTCGGGATTTCTTATTGCAAAGCAAGTTCGCAGGGGGGCAAGTTCGCGACCGGTTCTTTCCAGTCTTGTCGTGGGACTTTCAAGTTTAGCAGTGGGTGGGGCTTTGATCTCTTTAAGTTGCGGAGATACGAACGGTGCTCATATCATGATTTGGCATTTTCTTGTGCCGCTTGTAATTGTCGGAGGACTAGCAGCTTTCCTGATTCGAAAGCTGCTAAACTGGTAATAACGATTTACTTCACTTGAGTGCAAAGAAGCGCTTCGTAAACAACAGGAGCGTTTGGATTCGCTTGCGTCGCTAATGTTCCTGGAAATTGACCATCTTTTGGAGCCACCGTGAAGTTCACACTCAAACGAACACCGGGAGCTTCATAGGCAATCGGAGCACCGGCACGGTCAGAAACAACTTTTTTAGCTACAAGAGTTTCAGTTTGAACCCCAACAAATGTAGAGCGAGAAACTTGGATTTGAGGAATGCCGCTAAGGCCGCCTTCAAGGACTCGGACTGTCGTGGAATTGTCGTCGTAAGGATGAGCAGATTGGCAAAGGATGCGAGTCATATAGATGTCGGCACCTGGCCATGCGAAAGCTGAAGCGGAAACGAAGGTCGTTAAAGCAAGGATAAGGCTTTTCATATGTATCTCCTAAAATGATTAAAAATCAATTGGGAGATAGTCTTAATTCAAAGGCCCTGAAACGCCAAATTTCCTCTGTGTAAGAGAGGCGTTTTTAACTTGTTTTCACTCTTTTGGTCATTTTGGAACCGGTTGCCCTTGGCTGTCCCGGAACACCTCGTCCTATCGGCCCTTTGAGAGGGCCAACTCCCTTTCGAGAGTTGGCGAGGATTTCATACCTTGGGATCGGGAACTATTGGCAAGTGATTGTCGCGTAAGTGCTTGCTGAAGAGTACAAAGTCAAACCAGAGCAGTTCAAAGTTGTACCTGAAGAAGCGTAAGAGATAATCGCTGCGTTACTTCCCAAGTTTCTAGCGTATACAGAACTAGAGCTAGAGCAGTTGATCGTGCCAAGGCTATAACCGTTGCTGTAGTAGTAAGTACCGTTACAACCAACAGATGAGCTTGTGCAATATGAAGTGCTTACATAAGTTCCAGTTGAAGTTTGGTAGCAAAGACCATTTACATAAGTATATCCAGAGTTTGTAGTCGTTGCGTAGCAAGTACCGCCAGATGATGTATAGGAAGTCGCGCCGTAGCTTGTGCAAAGCGATGTAGAAGATTGCTGTACGCCGTTTACGTAGCAGATACCGTTAATAAGTTGATAGCCGGATGTGCCACCTACAGTACAATAATTTGCAGATACTGCATATGTACCAACAGTACTTGTGCTGCTGCCGCCACCTGAGTTAGAACAGTTTGCTAACATGATGGTCATTGAAGCCAATGCCACCGCTTTCATTACTTTTAAAAGACTCGTTTTCATATAAAATCCTCTCTCTAAGGTTCGTTTTAGATTCATGTCTCACATATACACATACTCAAGAGATGTGCCATGGGTTCCACATGCTAGCTCGAATTAAAGAGGGGTTGGCATGGGGATAGTTTGTATCAAAATAAAAAGAGCCGTAAATTGGAAGACACCCGTTACGAACTGTAGAACTTTTTATCCATACTGTTTCAACACTTGTCATTTAGAGTGAGGTCCATTGGAGACATAGTGTATGGCAAAACTATTTTATGATGAGATTCCTACGGTACAGTCGGTAACAGCTTCAATGGCAAAAGAGTCAGCGAATGCTCAGGCACAGGACGTCTATCTTCACTTATTAATGAGAAAGATCACGACTGACTTCGAAACGTTGCTTGAAGAGTTCTTCAATCAATATGGAATCACCACAAGCCGCTTCGTAATTCTGAATATGCTCTATCATACTGAAGAGGGTATGACTCCAACTGAGACAGCTAAGAAAGTCGGCGTCACAAATGCCACGATCTCTGCCATACTTTCTGGGCTTAAAGATGCCGGCCTTATTCAGTCAGTTCAGAACGCTGGCGACAGCCGTTCTTACCGCGTAAAACTATCTGAGCAGGGACTCGAACTTCTTAAGAAGATCTATCCTGTCTACCATGAGAACGTAAACAAAGTATGGTCTCATTTTGATTCACAAGAGAAGACTCAGATTGGAAACTTGATGACTCGTTTTAGTCAAGTTATGGGTGTGATTGGTACTAAGTTCTAGTACTGTTTAGCTAAAATATTCCGATATTTATATAGCTATGAAGCAATATCGGAATGGTGTGATCGTCGCAGTTGTATTGTTAGCAGGTTTCTTGTTGTGGAAAGGCCTGCATAAGGGGTCTTCTCGTAAAGGTGAAGGCCTTGCTGCAACTTCGTCAGCTTCTTCGTCCAAATCAAAAACAACTGTGATGGCCTCTGAGTCTCCGGAAACGGAAGGCTCTGCCAATCCTTCGCCCGGCAATAGACCTGCGAACGGCGCCGACTACTTTCCGCAAGATAGCATTCACGCAAAATTTCATCTGTCACGTCTCAAAGTTCGCCGTGACGAAACTCCATTCCCAATGAGCAATAACGATCTTCGTCCCTCCACATTGTGGGAAAAGAACGATTGGAAAGTGTGGAAGGGGGTCTCTGCGATCCCTTCAAAAAACTTCAAAGGGGACGAGGGCACACGACTTGGTGAGATCGGTCACTATGTTGTGGTACAGACTGGCGCGAATCAAGACGAGCATAATTTTTCGACGAGTTCCCCATTGGCGGTTTTTAACCCCAATGCAAATCGTCCCGGTCTTGTGACAGGAACCTTTAAGGTTGTTCTCGATGATGTTCAGGATTTTCAAAGTCTGGTCTTAGATTACGACTTGAGAATCGTTTCTGCGGTTCCCGCTGCGAAAATTTATTACGTCACTTCGAATAAAGAGCCCTTCGACTTGCAGGCCACTCTCGATACTCTTAAAAAAGATCCACGCGTTGCTCGTGCTGAGCTTGAGATTGTGAGCACATCGCATGTCACTCAATAGAAAGACCAAGGCCATTGCAGCGCTTTTTGCTATTGCTTCGGTCGTTGCCGTCGCATTTACGAATTGCGCGGATCAAGGATTTCAAGTTTCAAGTTCTGATGGCGGGGATCCGCTTTTGGATTTAGCCTGGCATTTGAACAATACGGGGCAAAAGGTTTTCGCTTCCTCGTCCGGGACAGCGGGGATGGATTTGAATTTGCAAAAAACTTGGGCCGCAGGAGTTTACGGCAAAGGGGTGAAGATTCAAATTTCTGACACAGGCTTTGAAGACACTCACGAAGATCTTCAAGATAATTTTCTGTATGATGGAACTTCAAAAGACTATACGTTGTATTACCCATACACTTCGAATACAGCGCCTCCAAAATCGAGTTCAGATGTTCATGGAACTTCTGTTGCTGGATTAGCGGCGGCAGTGGGGTGGAATGGAAGGGGATCTCGCGGAGTGGCTCCAAAGGCCTCGATAGTCAGTTCTAATGTTATTTCGGCTTCAGTTTCTCCGACTTATAGTATGCTGGGAGACTCAGCGAGCAGTGACTTTGATATTTCGAACATGAGTTGGGGCAGTACGCAAAATTACGTGTCTCGCAACTCTGATAACACCGATTACGAAACAATTTTATTTCAACAAGTTGTCCTAGGTCGAAATGGCAAAGGTAAGATTTTTGTCAAGGCTGCGGGAAATGATTATCAAGTTGATTGCTATCAAGCCTCCGGCACAACATGCATAGGGAATTCTAATTTTGACCAGGATAACGTCAACCCCTATCAAATCGTCGTGGCGGCTTTGACTGCAAACGGATGGTCGGCAAGTTACTCTTCCGGTGGATCGAATCTTTGGATTTCTTCTTTTGGCGGAATGTATGGATATGACAGCCCCGCCATGATCACGACAGATCGCATGGGCTGCAGTTATGGCGAAGCGACCAGTTCGTCGACAAGCACCCTTTCGTTCGATAAGGGCGGAAGTGGGAATACTGGCTGTAATTATACGGCTTCATTTAATGGAACTTCTTCCGCTTCCCCTACTTTGACTGGTGTCGTGGCACTGATGTTGGAAGCCAATCCCGATCTTACATGGCGTGATGTGAAATACATTCTAGCAAAGACCGCTCGGCAAACGAACTCTCCTGCAGCAATCACAAGTCATCCTCTTAACAAAACGTTACCGACGGGGCTTGTTTGGGAACAAGCTTATGTGACAAATGCGGCAGGTTTTAAGTTTCACAACTGGTATGGGTTTGGAACGGTGGATGCCGATTCGGCTGTGACCTTAGCGAAATCGTACACTTCAACGTTGGGAACATATTCAGATACGACTTGGTATTCAAGCGGGACACTTAATACAACCATTCCAAATTATTCGGCGGCGGGTGTGACAAGTACGATTTCAGTCACGAACAATATGAAGATCGAAGCCGTGCGAATCAAACTTGCGGTCAGTCATCCAGCCATTTCAGAGTTGCAGATCGAACTGACTTCACCGTCAGGTACGAAGAGTATTATTATCAATGGTCAGAATGCTCTGACAAATCAATCGACTTATGATGGAAATGAGATCTTCTTAAGTAACGCCTTCTTCCAAGAAAGCTCTTATGGTACTTGGACTTTGAAGGTCATCGATACATCGACCAATTCAGGAACGGGGACATTGACTAACTGGAGCATCAACATCGCTGGTGGTTCGTGAGGCCCGGACTTCTAAGTAATAGGATAAAATAAAAGGCGAAGCTGGCTGGCTTCGCCTTTTGTTCTTTTCCCGAGGTCATCGTGATTAGAAAGATTGTGAATACGAAGTTCCGCAGCGGTTCGTTGCATAAACAGCGAGACTTAAAGATGCCCAGTTGCTTGGCCAAGCCGAAGTATTTACGCAGTCCACTGTCCCATAGCTTGTTCCCGAGCTGTCAGTGAATGTGCAGGTCAGTGTTGCGATGCCTGCACCATTATCGAAGATGCTCAAGGCAGAGGTTACTGCTGCTGTGCGAGTGAATGCGAAAGAAGGAACATAGCTGCTTCGAACGGAACACATTTCAGAGACTGCATCGCTAGAGTAAGCCGTGCCAGCGCTTGAAGGGCCTAGGCGAATCCAGACACCATTTCCATCAAGATAAGTGGCTGTGCTCCAGTTGTAGAAGTAAATATGCAGGTCTTTCGTTGTTGTTAAGTCACTACGAACAGTGAGTGATACGTAAAGATAACCATTGCTTTCGACAGGAAGGCCAATGTGAGCATCAAGAGCATTGCCGTCATTATAGACATACCATTCATAACTTGTGGAATCAGACATCCCCGAAGGCTTAGCAATTTTCAAAGTGACACTTTGACCTGCAACCAAGAAAATCGGTGAAGATGTCGACGGGTAGGCTACAGCACTGACAGTTGATGTTGTGACGTCTGTTGAAGAGCTAGATGAGCTTTGACCTTGTGAACAGTTTTGAAAGCTTAGCACAGTCACAATCAAGCCTACGACCACGGCGGCAGGTCCTAAAACCTTCTTATTTAATTTCATCGGATCGTCCCCTTTTTCCCCTATGAACAAGTCTGGATGCGAATTATTCAAAGAGTATGGAAACTTGTCGGAAGGCCAGCAAAAGTCTTTAATCGAAATGAGTCACTGTCTCGCTATGAAACACAAATCCAAATAAGGAGATTCAAAGAGGAAATAAAAAAAGGGAGCTCGAAAGCTCCCCAGTTAAATATATTGAAGGTCATTGTGTGGCTTAAAACCTAGCGGCCGGTTGCATTGACTGTTGTTCCAACTAAAGATCCGTAAGAAGTGTAACCACTGGAAACCAAGCTTCCATAATTGGTGTAACCCGAGTTGATCAAAGTTCCAGTGCTTGTGCCACCGATATAGCCTGTTGAAACAGAGCCGTATCCGTATTGAATGGCCTGCATACGCTCCATCAAAGTGTACATCTCATTTTGTAGAGATGAATAAGACTGATAGCGCTGCATTTGCTGCTGTTGATATTGCTGGTAGTATTGCATCTGCAATTGCAAAGCTTGTTGTTGATACTGCAACATTGAAGAGCTTCCAATTGTGGATCCCAGGATCGTTCCAGTTCCCATCATCATACCTGAATTTAAAATGCCCCCCATGCCCATCATGTTACCTGAACCCATCATTGAGCCGTAGCCCATCATATTCCCCATCATCATACCGCCATTGATGATGCCACCCATTCCCATCATGGCGCCGTAACCTGACATGTTACCGTAGCCCATCATATTCCCCATCATCGTACCGCTATTGATGATGCCGCCCATTCCCATCATGGCACCGTAGCCTGACATGTTACCCATCATTGAGCCCATCATGTTGCCGTAGCCCATCATCGAGCCGTAACCCATCATGGATCCCATCATCATACCCATGCCGCCGTACATTCCCATACCACCCGAAGCATTCATACCGTTCATGCCCCAGGGTCCCATGCCTGCGGTGAAGAGACCGCCGCCCATGGTGTTCATGCCCATCATACCCATTGGATAACCGAAGGCACCGCCAACACCGCTACTGCCACCGCCACAACCGAAAGAGCCTTGGCCCGTGCCGCCGCCCAAAGCGCCGTAAAGACCTTGTGCAAAGAAGGGCATCCCATAGCTCCAGCTAGGGTAGGATTGTGTTGGCCAACCTAAGTTCGCATTGGCTTCAGTGATTTCTTTTTGTTGTCTATATCCAAGATAAGTTGCAAGAAGACCTGTTCCGACGTTTGCTGCAACGTTGGCCCAGTCTGTTTGAGGTTTTTGATAAGTATAACCATTGCCCGACATTGCACACGTAGCACAAATGCCACCTTCTGTATCGGATTTGTTGCCATCGGCGATGGCTTGAGCCGCATCTTCTTTCGCATCTTTAAGACGGTCTTTTTCAGATTGAATTTGTTTATCAAGGGCCGCGATTTCGTGAGTTAGCTTATCACGTTGAAGTTTCTCTTTACGATAATCAGACAAAGCCTTCTTACAGTCTTCAGTTGTATAAGCACCTTTGTCTTCATTACGGAACTTCGCCACAGAGCACACCACACCTGATACGGCACCTGATTTGCTTTTATCGCAGACTTTACCCCACTCATCAGCAGTGAAGGGCTGTGTTTCTTCGGTGCCTGGAGACTGAACTGCTGTGCCACCTTCGTCACCAGACGCGATAGTATCACCCTGCTGACCAACACCTTTATATTCAGCACAGGCACGTCCTGCATCCATATGATCGATGACGAAGTCAGCATAATCGGAAGACAAAACTCCGTTGATTGTTTTTTTAGAGTCACGCATGTCCCGAGATTCTAAACGACTTTTTTCGGTCTTTTTTTGTTTCTGTTGTTTCTGAAGTTCTTGAATGGATTGCTGAATTTCTTTTGTTTCATCGTCCTGGCTTTGAGCGCCAGCACCAGCTGTTCTTTGATAAGAGCAGCCCTGTGTCCCGCCATACATTCCAGTTCCCCACATGGAAACGGACTGTGCAAGTGCGGGGATAGAGCCAAGGGTCACGAGCGAGATTAAAATTTTGCTGAGCATACTTCCTGCCTTTGATTCCTAAATCGTAGCGAGGAAATATTTAAAACTTGTGGATCTAGACCCGTTAAACGACGGGTAAGATGAGAGAGACTTTACTTCCTAAAACTTCGTCTTGCTTCAAGATATTTTCTGCGTGTAACTCACCAGAATGGAGTTGAACGATTTCCCGCATGATCACAGATCCGATTCCGACCGAGATTCTTTTGTTATCACTGTCTCCAGATAAGACACGGCTGGCTTTTTTATAGCCGAATTCCTTAAGTGCTCGTTCTGAGAAGCCGGGACCATCATCTAGAATGTTAATTTGAATATGTTCACTCGATTTCGTAAGCTCTAAGCGGATCTTCGATTTTGCGAAGGAAGACGAGTTTTCAAAAGCATTGCGAAGCATACGGTCGATCAGTTTCGTTGATCCAATTAAATGAGTTTGCCCCTCGTTGAGATTTGAAGCCACATCAAACTGAATATGTGGATAACGAGTTTTAAAGACGTGCACTTGTTCATAAACGCGCTCTAGAATATCAATGTCTTCTGATCCTAGGGAGTATTTAGGCTCAGTGATTTGCGCGAGGAATAAAAGATCCTCGACAAGATTTCCAAAGTATTCAACTTCGGTGAAACACAAAGAGACCACTTCATGGCGCTTTTCTTCTGATAACTTTCTGTCAGAATGTTTCAGTGTCTCGAGGAATGTTTTCAAAGAAGCTAAGGGCGTTCTTAAGTCGTGAGCCAAATCTTGCAAAAGTTGACGGCGCGCAAAGTCCGCTTTTTTCATATTTTCGACCATGCGCTCGATGTCGTCGGCCATAATATTGAAAGCTTGAACAAGGGGGCCGAGATCTTCAAATTTTTTTGCGGGCATGCGAGCAGATAAGTTTCCTTGGCGCATGACTTGAAGAACTTCCAAAGCCTCTTCTGCTCTTTGACGGTATTTAGAGAATTGCAAAATCAGGGCGATCGCAACTGAAATCAAGGTACAGCACGCAAGACTTCCCAGAGTAATCCACATCAGGTTGGGGTTTTTGGGGCCGCGAAGACCGTGAAACTCTGTGACGAAAAACCAGTCTGGATTCTTTGTTGCAAAAATGTCGATGTGTCGTGCACCTGGAGTATTGTCCCCAGTGAAACGCAATGAGGTACCGCTACGCAGATCATTCAGTTGTTCTTGAGAAAGCGGATGGTCCAAGATTTTCTGATGTTCTTTGATGCTGATACCTTCGTTGTTCACCAGGAAGAAAGCTATCGGATCTGTCTGGCCGGAGGCGGCTCTCATTTTTTCAAGAGCTTTTTCGGGATCTGGATCCAACTCAGAAAATATATGGTTAAAGAAGAAGTTCGGACGAATCACCATTTGGCTGCGTTCGTATTTGGAATACAAATATGTCGAAGCGAAGCCAATTGCCATAAATACCAAAATGATAGAGGCAAAAGTAAAATAGTTTCTTCTAAATAAAGGTTTGATAATCATGACGTCTTCTCGAGGCGATAGCCTTGGCCATACACGGACGTGATCTTGATATTCGATACGCCATGTTTCTGTAATCGCGTGCGAATATGACTGATGTGCGAGTCTACCGTGCGGTCGAAGATTTCTTCACCCGCAGAGAAAGCAGAAATCAATTGCTCGCGAGAGATAATTGTTTCCGGTTGAGCAAAGAACACACTTAAAATTTCAAACTCGCGGCGATTGAGGTTGATAAAAGATGTGCCGGTTTTTAAGATCTGCTGGTTTTTTACCAAAGTCAGACCTGCAAAACGAATTAATTCCAGGGATGGTTTATTTTCAGAAAGTTGGTTCTTCACCCGAGCCAAAAGTTCTTTGTGTCCGAAGGGCTTGCGAATGTAATCGTTCGCTCCTTCGGTAAAACCTTGAACGACACTGTCTTCATCTGTGCGTGCAGTCAGGAATATAATGGGAGTTTGCACCGATTCTTGGCGTAGCCATTTGCAAAACCCAAAGCCGTCACCATCTGGCAAATTCACATCAAGAAGGAAAAGATCCACTCCAGAGCTTTGCGAATAAACGCGTCGAGCCTCTTGAATCGACTGAGCCCATAAAACACCATAGTTTTCGAGCTCCAGTTGAAGTTGAATAGCCTTGCCTAGAATTGGATCGTCTTCGAGTAAAAATATTTGCGCCATAACAATAAACTACCAGTTTAATAGAGGTTCTTAACTGAGATTTTCGAGTCTAAGTATGGCGTAACTGTGGAGTCTAGGCAAAAGTCTTGTTATGAGACAAATCAAAAAGCCGCTGCCAAAGGCAACGGCTTGGTGGCTTTTACGGCCTGAATTGGGTTCAAAACTATGGAGCTGGGCTTGGAGACGGTGATGGCTGAGGTTGTGGAGGCAGGCTCGCACAAATTTGTCTCAATTTCTGTTCTTTCTTCATTTTTGCCCAAGCCATTGCGCACTCCAAGGCAGGTTGTCTTTGTTCTGGTTTGAGGATGTCGTAGAAGATTGTCGTTGTTAATGAGCCGACAGCATCACCCAAATTTCCCATTGCGGTTTTCGCGGCAGCCAGTGAAGCGTTGGCATCGTCTTTAGTTGAAGAAGTATTCAATAAAGTGTGACGAACATCTAGCATTGCATTTTTAACTTCCGCCTCTAGCGTATTTTTTTGTTTTGCGAAGTTATAGTAAGCCTCTTTCAAAGAATTTTTCTGAGTGTCGTCCAAGTTCAAAGTGCTGCAAGCAGATGGCGTTTGAAGTGGGTTGAACAACGTGCCTTCAGAAAAGGCCAACGTCATTTGATCTTGCTCTTGTGGATCCGCTGCGGTCGCGTGTGATGGTGCTGCGAAAGCCGGAAGAGCTAATGCTGCTGTGGTTAGAATGCTGCATACATAGAATTTCATTTTCAATCCTCCTGAGATTGGTTGGTCTCAGGCGATTTTGAAAACAGAGGATGTTGAAGTGAAGAAGTAAAAATGAAATGTGTTGAAAGTGCGGATAATTGGGTGAGTTAATTTGCGAATTCTCAAAATTGTTTTTTTCTTAGTTCCATCATCTTTACAAAATCCATACAAAATAGTTGGAAAGGCATTGAATGAAATGAAAGCCCTCTTTTGAGGGCTTTCGTTTCAGGCCTAAAATTAAGATCTGTGGCTGCGGATCATCCACGCTGCTTTTTCGTGGAAGGTGATCAGATCTTCATAAAGAGTCACAGCATTGATTTCACCAGCTTCTTCTGCCTCTTCCAAACGAGCTTTGAAAGCCGTCGCAACAGCAGTATGGTCTTGAGTCAGCATTTCAATCATTTGGTTCGCATTCAATTTTTCTGATGGTGGCTCTTGAATCGAAGACAATGTCTTAAATTCAGTAAAGCTTCCCGGAGCGCGTGATTTCATTGCGCGCAATGTTTCTGCGGCAGAGTCAACGAATTCAGAAATTTCGCCATATTGTTCTTCAAAAAGTTTGTGAAGAGAGAAGAACAAAGGACCTTCTACATTCCAGTGGAAGTTTTGCGTTTTTATTTGAAGAGTGTATTCTTCGGCCAATGTTTTTTTAAGAGATTCAATTACGTTGTTGTTGCTCATATGATTCCTCCTGAAGGTACAAAATAATCATAGAGCAACTGGGTGTCGAAAAACAGTCTTCTTTTTCTATGGGCCTCATAGAGAAAATCTATAGGGCGTTAGGTCAAGGGACTGATGGCTTTCTGGTGAGACGTTTTCTTTAAAGAGATCTCTTCCGGAAGACTTTCTTGAATCTCTGATGTCAAAGCCTTTAAAAGCGCTTTCCGCTGAAAATGGGGGCCGTGCAGGAGACTTACTTCCCGCGTCGGAATAGGATTGTTGAACATTTTTAGACGTTTCTTGTCCTTCACATCCTGAGACGCCAGGTAAGGCAAAAGAGTGAATCCCGTACCCTGATCCACTAGTTTTTTTAGAGTCTCAAGACTGCCACTTTCAAATGAGAAATTTTTTCCTTCAACAGATTGAGATTTCTTACGACATAATGACAAACTTTGTTCGCGGAAGCAGTGGCCCTCATTTAAAAGAAGAACATCACCTTGTGAAAGATCTTTTTCATCCACCGTTTTTTTATCAGATAGCGGATGAGTTTTTGAGAAGTACACCAAGAATGGTTCGTAAAAAAGAGGATGGACCGCGATATTGACATCATCAATAGGACTCACCGCCAATCCCAAATCCAAAGAATTATTGCGAATCTTTTCTAGCAGAGCTTGTGTCTCAAGTTCTTCAATACGAATTTGGATACGAGGATGATCCGTCAAAAATTTCTTTAAGAATAAAGGCAGAAGGTAAGGGGCTAGAGTGGGAATAATTCCCAAGCGTACTTCGCCAGTCAATTCACCTTTATTTTCATTTATAAGTTCTTTTAAGTGAGCAGCATCTTGTATGACAAGGCGGGCTTGCTTCAGAACGATCAAACCCGTGGAGGTAGGGCGTACGGGCTGTTTGGTACGATCAAAAAGAACAACACCCAAATCATCTTCAAGTTTTTGAATTTGCATGCTCAATGTGGGCTGCGTGACGTGGCATTGTTGAGCGGCCTGGCTAAAGCTGCCTGTGTCTGCGACTGCGAGGATGTATTCAAGTTGGGTGAGTGTCATAATACAATCTTGCAGTGGCCCCAAATACCTTGCAAGCTTAATTGTGGAGTCACGATTAGAGTCATATCAAAACAAACTGATTGAAAAATCGCTGCCACTTTCAGAACGAGTGGTTGAGGCTTTTTATGCTCATCCCAGGCATCTTTTCGTGCCTGAGTATTTGCCACACAAAGCTTACGAAGATCGTGCGTTGTCAATCTATGAAAAAGAGCCTTATCGATCAACGATTTCTCAACCAAGCTTTGTCCTTCGCATTCTTGATCTGATGGAGCTAGAGCCGGGGCAGAAAGTCTACGAGCTTGGCGCGGGCAGTGGGTGGAATTCAGCATTGCTTGCTTATTTAGTGGGTCCTTCAGGGCAGGTGATCTCGACGGAAATTATCCCCGAAATCGCGGAGCGAGCGCAAAAAATCCTGCGGGATCGGAATGTTGCAAACGCCAGGGTTTTAAATAGGGATGGTTTCGAGGGAACTATTAGCGAAGGACCATTTGATCGAATTATTTTTACGGCAGGATCTGCTGAATTTCCTGAAAAGCTTTTTTCAAGTCTGAAAGAAAACGGACTGATGGTTTTCGTTCGTGAGCGTGGTGGCGGTGAAGATGAACTTTTGGAAGTGATTCGAAAAAAAGACGGTCACGCGGAAGTGAAGATTTCGATTCCTTGCCAATTTGTTCCGGTGGTCAGGAAAAAAGAATCCCATCTGGATGATGGGATTCTCGAGTGATGAGCAGGGTCATTGAAGATAATTCTTAAAGATTTTTCGGTTTGAAATTTCTTTCTTTCGGAGCTTTAGGATTTATCTCAAGAACCCGCTCTTCATTTTCTTTACGAACTATGTCAGCTTTGGATTCTTCTGGCTCATCATAGAGGTGATATCGCTCGGCCATTTGTTCGATGTGCTCGCTGGCGTCTTCGATTTTCATTCCTACTTTACGTTCTAGAAGATCCATCAAAGAACGGCGTTCGCCACCTGTTCTTTCGATGTCATTTTCTGTAAGCTCATGCCATTTCTCCATGAGCTCTTTTTTAAAATCTCGCCAACCGTGGCCCGGGATTGTTGCCATAGACACCTCCTATCTT
This sequence comes from Bdellovibrio sp., assembly GCF_036384735.1. Taxonomy (GTDB): domain Bacteria; phylum Bdellovibrionota; class Bdellovibrionia; order Bdellovibrionales; family Bdellovibrionaceae; genus Bdellovibrio. Next base: position 174,180 of record NZ_DASVLT010000010.1, read on the forward strand.
TGAATAGGTTCGACGATAATATCGATGCGTCTGTTTTGAGCGCGGCCTGCTGATGTTTTATTATCACTGACAGGTTTGGTAGCGCCTAAACCTACAGACTCGACATTGTCCAGTGTAACAGCGCCATTGGCGACAAGATAGTCTTGAACGGATTTAGCGCGTCGCTCGGAAAGAGTCATGTTTTTCTCGGCACTTCCTGTTGAATCCGTATGTCCTTCGACAATAACTTTTGATGGGCCGGCTTGGCTGATAGCTTCATTTACTTTTTCCAGCAATTCTTGATTTCTAGGGCCGAGTGTTGCTTGGTTCACTGGGAATTGCAGAGCTTTCAAGCGAATAGTGACACGACCGCCTTCTGGAAATACTTCTGCTTCGTTCGGTTTGAATTGACGACGGATAGCAGCTGCTTGATTGATCAATGCTTGGCTCTGTTTCAATTCAGCTTGTTGACGCTCCATTTGATTTAATTCGTGTTCGGTGCTTCTGTTTTCACGACTCAGGCTTGTGATGGCACGTTGTTGACGTTCCGCTTGTAAGACGAGATCTTCCGTATTGCCTTGTTTTACTTTTCCGACAATATCAACTAGATGCACGGATTCGGCCGTTGCATCGGCGGCAGCCTTATTGATCGCTGCTGAATTTCTTGGATTTGCAGCAATAATTTTTGCGGCGTTATCGTACTTCATTGTGGTGAGCTCATAGGACTTCGGAGCGACCTTCTTTGCATTATCTTTCTCGGCAATCTTGATATTATCATCTGCTTTTCCCAGAGCCATTTTCATGACGGCGTCTTTTTCAAGTTTGCGATATTTGGCGACGATGTCAGGGCCTTTTTTCTCGGCAGGTTTGATATTTCCTTTTTCAATATCCTTAGTAACGCTTTCAAGTTCTTTGCCTGTGGAAGCCCACTCTTTAGGGAGGGATTCATTGGCCTTAGCGTTCAATGCTCCACGGCGGGCATCTTGGATGTCCTTCATTTGCATGGTTGCAATTTCAGATTTAGCCAAGGCCTCTTTTAAATATCCCCGAGAGTAAGCCACTTGTTCGATAATATCAGCGTTGCTTTTTCCAGCATCACGTTTTTTTATAGCACTTTTCAAAGAGTCTTCTGCCTTACTAAAGTTTGTTGGCGAAAGGACATCAATTTGGCGATCGCGTGCTTCATTAATCATCTGTTGGGTCTTATCAATCTCGGTTGCAGGATTTGCAGTGGAAGAGATGTCAGGAACAGTCGGTGGGGCACTGGCACAACCAATAAAACCTGTTGCTAAGGTTAAGACAAAGATGGTTGCTAAGTTTCTTGAATGCATAAATCCTCCTTAAAGAAAATTCGGCCAGATAATTAAAAATTAATCCGCGATCTATAGGAGGTAAAAGAAAATGAGCAACTGAACTTGGTTGTATGCTTAAGATCAGATGACAAGACGAAGCGAAGGTAAGGTTTCTTGCTTATGTGAAAGTCTTTGGACTTTACCTATCAGTGTAAAAACAGAAAGCTACAGAGGGAATAAAGACTGGCGGCGATTAAGATACCGCCGGCGATTTTTTTTTGACGTGCAGATCCGGCAGCAATAACTTTTTTGATCATGCCCGGGAATAAACTTAAGGCAGGAATTCCCCCCAAAGCAAACAACGCCATGATAAAAGCGCCAGCCCAAGGGCTTTGACTTGCCATCGCCGCGATCAAATAAGTGTAAAGCCAACTGCAAGGAAGTAGTCCGCTTAATAAGCCTACTACGATCCCCGAAGATTGAAGGTTTAACGGAAGTTTCGTGCGCATGGACCTAAAGATCTTTTGCGATACAGCCATTTGTGGGACGTGTTGAGGGAATAGAAATGAAAGGCCCATGAGCAACAAAAATAAAGCAAAGACAATGGATGAGACCGTTCTGAGCCAAATAAAAGAAGAACTTAAAAGACTTTGCCCGAGCAGACCACAAAGTGCCCCGAGAGTTGTATAAGAAAGAAGTCTTGCGATGTGGTATGAGACAAGACTTTTCTTTTGTGCCATGAGACTAGCGATAGGACCGCACATTCCAGCGCAGTGCCAACTGCCCAGAAAACTGGAGGTGAGAATTCCTAACGCTAGAATCACAGACTGATTCATAGCTCCCTCGGTCCAACTATCGTAACTTCCCTAACTCCGATGAAGTCACTTTGCAAATCGCGAATTTGTATTTTTATTTTAATCTTTCCGTCGTGTCCCTTGAACGCTGTAGGAGGAAGGCGCAAGAAGAAGAACCATTCGTGATTGTCGCCAGCATTTAATGTGAGTGGATTTTCTCCAGTCATGAGTTGAATTCCTAGAGGAGCGCCAAGTAAACGCAATTCATAGGTCGCGGATGTGTTGCCTTCATTGCTAATGTGGATTTTGAATTGGTTTTGAATAATTTCTTCATTCGCTTCATTCTTTATATAAGAATAGGGCAAGCCTGCGCCCCGCAAGACGGTCCAATCCGTTGGACTGTGAGTTCTTAAGAAATAAAACAATGTGACGGATAAACCCAAAAGAAGAACGATATAGATAATCGAGCGAGGACGCTTCCACGTTAATTTACTACCATCTAAAGTTTGATAGCGAATCAGGCCCCGTGGCTTCTTAACTTTGTCCATAATTTCATCACAGGCATCGATGCAAGCGGTGCAGCTTAGGCATTCCATTTGTAGCCCATTGCGAATATCGATTCCAGTGGGGCAGACTTGCACACAGCGGTTGCAGCTGACGCAGTCACCTTTTTTATCGCCAACGCTGCCTTTTCGTGGTTCACCGCGAGCCACATCGTAAACGACAGAAACCGATTTTTGATCCAGTAACAAAGATTGAATGCGGCCATAAGGGCACATGATCACGCAGAATTGCTCACGGAACCAGACAAAATCAAAAAGAACGACAGAAGTAAAGGCCACGGTTAAAAGGAAGTATGTCCAGTTATCTTCTGGATTTCTTTGCATCATCTCGATAAGGCTTTCGGCTCCAACAAAGTAAGCCATAAAGCTGTGTGAGATAGCTAAAGAGACAAGAATAAAGCAAATCCATTTTAAGGAAACTTTGCGGATTTTTGTAAAGTCAAAAGGGGCGTCACGCAATTGACGACGTTGAATGTAATTCCCCTCGGTCCATTGTTCAATTTGGCGGAAAACAGATTCTACAAAGACAGTTTGCGGACAGGCCCAACCACACCAAACGCGCCCCCATACAGAAGTGATGAAAGCGAGTCCGATGCCAAGAATAGCCAAGATGAAAAACAACAGCGGGGCGTCGTGGGCTTTGAATAAAGCTCCGAACAGGTAAAATTCCCTGTCCGGAATATTAATAAGAACAGTTTGACGATGATTCATCGTCGTCCATGGAATGGCTAAGAAAATAAAAAGCAAAATGCCATGAACAATTTTGCGACGCTTATGAAAATAGCCGCGCACTTCAGCGGGGATCAGACGGATGCGATCCCCATTTTCATCGACAGAAGTGAGTTTTCCTGGATCAAGTGTACTCATGGCGCTTTGTTTCCTTGTGGTGGTTTTGCACCGGGTGGATTACTTCCATGTTTCGAAAGAATAAATGCAGCTAGGCTGTAGATTTCTTCGCGCTTTAAGGAAGGTCCCCATGGCGGCATTCCTTTATCAGGTACGCCCTCACGGATTGTTTTTACAATATCCATGCGTGTTCCCTGGCCATGTAACCAATAGTCATCTGTTAAGTTCGGACCAATCAGACCTTGCAGCTGTTGACCATGACAAGCTGTACATTTTGTAGCAAACAATTCGCCACCGGCTTTGACGACGCCACCAGCAGCAAAGATTTGCTTCAAGGCATCTTCAGTTTCGACAGGGCTTGTCGCCTCCATGGATGCTTTCTGTTTTTCTAGAGCCGTCATAGCAACCTGCAACTCTTGTTGCAGACTTTGGCCTCCGCCAAATTCATAGTGTATGAAATAGAGGAAGCCGAAAATGATCGTTAAAAAGAATGTCCATAGCCACCAGGTTGGAAGGGGATTGTCATGTTCGACAATGCCATCGTACTCGTGGAATTTATTTTCAGAATCGCTCATGAGAAAATTCTCCGTCTTTTAGGGGCAGTTGTTCCATTTCTTTATAAAAACCCTTAGCCATTTTGCGATTCACCCAAATAAGGACACCGCAGAAGAACAGCATGAAAATAGCTAGGCCGATGACTGTTAAGTAAGTGTCAGTGAAATAAGCTAGTCCTTCTTTCATTGGGCTGCTCCTTGTGCTTTTTGTCCAAGAGATTGAAGGTAGGCAATCAAGGCGACGATTTCTTTTTTCTCTAAACCTTTTGGCCCACCATTTTTCTCAATGTCTTCGGCGATAGTTTTCGCTTGTTTTTGCGCTTTGATATCAGCATTTGCAACGTCATCTTCCTCGTAAGGAACACCAAGGTGTTTCATGACCGATAACGATTTTCTAAGCGAAATAAAGTCAGTGTTTTTTTCTGCCAACCATGGATAGTTTGGCATGATACTTCTTGGAGTCACGGCACGAGGATCCATCATATGGCTATAGTGCCAAAGATTTGGATATTTCTTACCGACGCGAGCCAAATCTGGGCCTGTACGTTTTGATCCCCACTGGAACGGACGATCATACAAAGATTCTTCCACTGTTGACGCTTTTCCATAACGAAGAACTTCAGAAACAATGGGACGAATCTGCTGTGAATGACAAAGATAGCAGCCTTCGCGGATATAGATGTCCCGACCGGCAATCTCGAGCGGAGACTCAGGATTCACTAAATTCGCAGGTGTAATATATTTGTGCAAAGCCAGTGTCGGATAAATCTCAATAACGCTTCCAACAAGAATGGCAATGAAAGCCAGAACTGAGAAAGTAAATCCCATTCCCTCTAGTTTGCGATGAGTTTCTTTAGTCACTTCATCGTAGCCCGTGCGAGTTACAGAATGAGCTTGAGACGGTTGAGCCTTTGGCGCCATCTGGATTGTTTTAAAGATGTTATAACACATGAGCAGGAAGCCGATGATGAACAAAGCTCCACCCAATGCGCGAACCCAATAGAGCGGCACAATGCGAACGACGGTCTCAATAAAATCAGGATAAGTTAAAGTACCATCTTTATTAATTGCTCTCCACATCAAGCCCTGAGTGATACCGGCAGTGACCATTGAGATGTAGTAGAGAAGAATACCGACAAGTCCGATCCAGAAATGATTTTCCAGAAGTTTTTTCGAGTAAAGTTTTGTGTTCCACAAGCGCGGAACCAGATAGTAAATCATACCGAAAGAAAGAAAGCCATTCCAACCAAGAGCACCTGAGTGCACGTGGCCAATAATCCAATCAGTATAGTGACCGATAGCCGATACAGATTTGATTGAAAGAAGAGGTCCTTCGAATGTGGCCATCCCATAAAAAGTCAAAGCTGCGACGAAGAATTTTAAAAGAGGCTCTTTGCGCAATAGATCCCAAGAACCTTTTAGGGTCAAAAGACCATTGATCATGCCACCCCATGATGGAGCCCATAACATGATCGAGAAAACCATTCCAAGGGTTTGTGCCCACTCTGGCAAAGAAGTGTAAAGCAAGTGATGCGGACCAGCCCAGATATAGATAAATACCAACGACCAAAAATGCACGATGGAAAGTCGATAAGAATAGATCGGACGATTCGCAGCCTTTGGTACAAAGTAATACATCAATCCTAAGAATGGTGTGGTTAAGAAGAACGCCACGGCATTATGACCATACCACCATTGGACCAAGGCATCCTGAATGCCTGAATACACTGGATAAGACTTGAATGGTCCCACTGGAATAGCGATAGAATTCACGATATGCAAAACCGCGACAGTGATAATCGTCGCAATATAGAACCAAATCGCCACATACATGTGTTTTTCGCGACGTTGACGAATGGTCATAAAGAAATTCACAGCGAAGACAACCCAAATCACAGTGATCGCAATATCAATCGGCCATTCTAGTTCTGCGTATTCTTTCCCTTGTGTGTATCCCAATGGTAAAGTGATGGCAGCAGAGATGATGATTAATTGCCAGCCCCAGAAGTGAATTCTTGATAAGGTGTCTGAGAAAAGTCGGGTTTTCAACAGTCTTTGAGTGGAATAATAAATCCCGGCGAAAATCGCATTACCTGCGAATGCAAAAATGGCGGCATTTGTATGCAGAGGTCGAAGACGACCGAAGGTAATCCATTCCAAATTCATATTCATCGGCCAATAAGCCAACTCCAGCGCGATGAATAATCCAAATATGAACGCCGCCAAAGCCCAGAGCAACGTCGCAAGGGTAAACTTCTTGACGATATCATCGTCATAGAAAATTTCCTCTATTAAATTCTTACTTGTGTTCACGTCCTATCCTTTCATTGTCTTCTTTTAAAATTCTGTGAGCTGGTGTTTCTAAATCGTCAAATTGTCCTTGAGAGTTGGCCCATAAAAAGGCCGAGATAAATCCGACTCCAAGGAGTAGCGCCATGGGGATCATTAAGATCAAAATATTCATCGGAACCCCCAAAATGAAGACGCGATAATCAAAAGCGAGCTGATGGGCATAAGGATCGCCGCCATCATTGGATTGATAAATCCTGTTAAAGCTAAAACAGCACCGATCATATTGTAAATGAGTGAGAGTATCAGGTTGCGGATCAGAATTTTGCGAGATTGCTCTGCGAGGTCAAAAAGATTTAATAATGACTCGAGGCCTGTGCGTGTGAAATATACATCTGCGCTTTGCAAACTGATATCTAGGCTGCCTTTAACGGCGATGCCGACGTCGGCTCGTTGCAATGAAAGCGCATCATTGGCGCCGTCGCCAATCATGCAGGTGTGGGTGAGTTCTTGTAGGATGCTTAACTTGTCCTCTGGGAAAAGTTCACCAAACGCATCGGCTTCTGCGATACCGCATTTTTTTGCGACCTCTCGAACACGTGCATTTTTATCGCCAGATAAAATAAAGCAATGAAGACCGCGCTTATTTAGAGCCTTCACCAAAGAGGCCGCGTTGTCGCGGATCTCGTCATTAAAATAAAGACGGCATTGGGTGTGACCATTTTTAAAGACCTCAACAGCCAATTCCGAGTCGTGGGTTGTGTCAGACAAGGCTTTAATTTCATAGATGTCGCCTTGGATAGAGCCGCGAACCCCTTGTCCAAAAATTTCTTCGAAGCTTTCTACTTTTGGATAAGCAGTAGCTTTCCAAGTCTTGCGAAGTGCAAAGGCTACCGGATGAACTGATTGATTTTCAATGGCTAAAATATTGTTGATGAGATCTTGCTGAATGACCTGCGGAGCCGAGTGAGCGAGCCCCAAATGTCCCTCGGTCAAAGTTCCTGTTTTATCAAAGAAGACATTTCTGACATTCAAAATTTTTTCGAGACTGTCAGAGTTTTTAATGAGTATCCCCAGGCGTTGTGCTTTCTTCAAAGCCAAACCCAATGCCAACGGAGTGCCGAAAGCCAATGCGCAGGGACAAGCAAGGACGATAAGAGCCAGACTGCGATTGAAGGCTTCAACAGCGTTGATGTGATAATAGATAATAAAGAAAATCAAAGCGGCCGCAAAAACGGTGATTATTAATTTTTGCGCGAGTCGATCCGACAGAGCTCCGAAATGACTTTTTAAATAAGCATTTTGATCAAGTTTATTGAAAAGCTCACCCAATTTGCTGGATTCAAAGGGCTGAAGAACACGAATACGCGCTTCTTCGTTTAAAAGCTTGCTGCCTGCATAAATCATCATGCCCTTAGTAAAATTGCGGGGCAGAGACTCGCCGTTAAATAGAGATAAATCCAAAGAGGCTTCTTGCGATAAAAGCTCGCTGTCCGCGGGAACCGATTGCAAACGTGATAACAGAAGTTCTTGGCCCGGACGAACTTTATTCCAAGGCAGGGAGTGCTCGGAATCTGCTACTTTGTAGAATTCATTCTTAAACAATGAAACTGCGCGGGCCGGAGCTAAATAATTCTGCTGAACTCGTTTTAAAAGATAACGTGCTGACAGGATCAGGAAAAGAAAACTGGCGGTGCTATCGAAATAAATAGGGCCGCCACTGTAGACTAGGTTGTAAGTAGAAAATAAAAATCCTGACCATAGTGCGAGGACGATAGGAAGATCCGCACTAACGTGGTGGTACTTTAAAGAAGCCCAAGCGCCTTGATAAAAAGGTATCGCTGAATAAAATAATATTGGTAAGAACAATGCAAAGCTCAACCAATTGAAGATCGTAGCCCATCCCCCATCCAGTCCCGCATAGACAGGAACGACGAACAGCATTGTATTGCCAGCGCAAAAGCCAGCGATGGCGATACGGTTTAAAAATTTTCTATTTTCTGCTTTATATTTTTCCGCCAGATTGTCCTTGGCGCTGATCAGAGAAGGGGTATAGCCCAGCTCTTTAATAAGTTGTGCGGTTTTTGCTAAAGAGCCGTTTTCGTCGAGTTGCACAGCGACAGTGGATTGGCCGAAATTCACACGAACTTTTTCAAGGTCTTCGTAAAACTCGGGCATTTTTTCTAGAATGTGAACACACGAAGAGCAGTGTAGACCCTCTGCGTGGAAGAGGTAATTGTAGTCTTCGTTTTCTTGACGATAAAGATCTTTAAATTCTGGAGAATCTAAATGCTTAAATTCTTGCGAGGGGGGGACGGTAACAGAGGGGACTTTTTGCGATAGTAATTCGCAGGCGTCACAACAGAAGCTCTTTCCTTCGGAAGGTAATCCGCAAAACTGACAGTGTTGTGTGCTAGTGAAATCCATAAGTGCCTCTCACCGGCAGTATCGTCAAGGTGAGGCACACAAAACATGATGGCAATCAGCTTAGTCTGAAATTACAACCCCGGGGTGGAGATGCGTTCGAGCAGTTTCTCTCGCGAAATGATACGAATGCTGCGACCATCGGTTTGGTCGATAAGCCCGTCTTTCTCGAATTGAGCCAGCGTGCGGATGACGGTCTCTGGAGTCGTCCCAGCCCACTGAGCGATTTCACGACGAGTCCAATTCTGATGCGCAAAGTGGTCTTGCAGAAATAAGAGGGCATCTGCGATTCTTTCGGCAGCTCCTTTATCCATTTGACCCATCCACTTTTGTTCGGCGATGCGCAGATCTTTTGAGACATGCTCAAGAAGTTTTAAAGCCATCTCCGGATGTTTAGAGAAGACGTGCATGATATCTGCTTTGGAAATAAAGCAAAGTTCACAATCCTCTACAGCAATAGCAGAAGCGTGATAAGGCTCATTGGCAAAAAGAGAGCGATACCCCAAAGCTCCACCAGGCCCCATCAAACGAAGGGTGTGAGCCGCCCCTGTCGGAGAGGTCACTTCTAATTTTACCAAACCACTTTGAATCGTGAAAATGCCCAAGGAATCATTGCCGGCATAGAAAATCACCTGGCCTGCTTTGAACTTGCAAGCAATCCGAGCTTTTTGAATAGCTTCAATGGCATCGGGAAAAGAACAAAGGATGCTTTCATCTTTCATTCCGCAAGTTTGACAGATATTTGAAGAAGGATTCTTTAGACAATCAGGTTTTGGGTTCGCCATAGAATAAGGATACCAAAAACAAGCATCTTTTTGATACAGAAAATGCTCTGCCGCGCGGGCTTTTTATCTTCGTAAGGCCTGGTCGATGAGAAGGTTGTCCTCAAGACCTCGATTTAATGGGGTGTTAAGACGATGAATTGCATCTAATGCGTTCGCTGGGATGTTCCAAGGTTTTAAGAGTGTCTCTAAAACGTCACGGAACTCTGCCTCGGACTGGGAACTGAGGACGGCATTCATCTCGACCTGGTCTCGACGTTTGAAGTACCCAAGAACCACTGCTTTCAAAGTTTTTAAAAGATGAAGAGGGACCGAGTTCATATCGGACATCAAATAATGAAGTTCGTCGCGAAATTTAAAATCCAACTGCATCATTTGATCGGTCACGGTGAACTGGCGAAGGATCACCAACTTTTGTGAAAACTGAATTTGCGCTAAGGCATTTTCGCGATGATGAAAGAAATGGTCTGCGTGAATCAAATCATGAACAATAAAACCTAAGACGTCACGACCCTCTAATACAAAATTTTGAATTTCTTCAGCGCTGATCAGCATGCTCACGCAACGGCGACCTTGCGCTTGCATCTCGAGAACCTCTTCCACTGAAGGAATCGTTGTTAAAAGCTTTAAATCATAAAGACCATTATGCCACTCACATAAAGAACGAGCGACTGAATAGGGGATCGAGCGCCAACTGTGGGTGCAAAAAAAATCAATAAAGAGGTGGTCATTTTCAAAACGCTTCAAAGAATTCATTGCCTGCAAATTTTCTGGCAAAGTGGATTTTAAAATCTGCAACGCAGAACGGGCCGTTAAAGTCGAAGAAGATTTTGTAAATCTTAAAGTCTGAGAGTGCGGACCACCGAAGAAATCTTGGGGACGGCGAAGAAAACAAAAGACCCAAATGTACGCGCAGACGATTTCGATATCGCTAAGTTGTCCTTGCTGCCAAAGCGCTAAGAAGGGCGATAGACTGCGGTAAGCTTGTCCCGCATGCTGATTTAAAAATGTCTCATCGAGAAGTCGATGACGAAAGCGCCCACTGCGAAGCATCGCGTAACATAATCCTTTCAGAACCGTCATTTCACCTGACAAAACTCTAACAAATAAGCCGTTGCCATTGGTCTTTCGTCTGTTTGTAATAAAGGCAACTCAATTCTGCAACAAGGATGTTGGGAGACGTATGAAAAAGCTTCTTCTCGTAATTGCGGTGCTGATCACATGGCAAAAGGTTCTTGCCGAGGGAAGCGCAGGGACGACGGATGTTCGCTTCGACAATTTTTATACTGTCAGCGAAGACTCCGCCGGCTCTTCAGAGGAAGATCCTGTTCGTGGTATCATAGATCCCGTTCAAACAGTTCAAAACATGTTAGTGAATACACCGAGCTGGGTGACCGAGTTGAAGGCCAAAGCCCTGTCGCTTCTTCAATTCGATCATCACAATGAAAACTATGGTGACGTGAACGAGTCCTACAATCGTTTTAAGCATTTCGGAACTTGGGTGAATGATAAATCCGATGATACTTGCTACAACACTCGTGCAAAAGTTTTGATTCGTGACTCTAAGACTCAAGTCGTTTTGAGCAGTAAAGGTTGTACAGTGGTTTCCGGAACCTGGGATGAGCCTTATTCAGGCAAAGAAGTCACTCAAGCAAGTGACATTCAAATCGATCACTTTGTTCCGTTAAAGAATGCATATATCAGTGGAGCCTTTAAGTGGGATTACCCTAAGCGTTGTCTTTATGCGAACTACATGGGAAATCCCTTTCATCTCATCTCTGCGGATGGTTCTCAAAATATGCGCAAGGGCGATAAGACACCGTTGGGCTATATGCCTCCTGCGAAAAACTATGCCTGTCAGTATCTTGAACAATGGTTGAAAGTGAAACTGATCTGGGATTTGGGATTAACTCCGCCAGAGAAAGAGGCTGTCATTTCTTTGATTCAAGAAAATAAATGTGATCTTAAGAAATTCAGTTATCCAGCCAAAGACCTTCAGGATCAAAGAAAATTCATCGACGAGCATATGGATCTTTGCCAATAGCTTGCACCTTTTCAGGCTGATCGCTAAGATCGGCCCATGAGTTATTCACAAGATAAAGTTTTAGGGATGTTGTGGGGCCTTCATGCGGGGGATTCTCTGGGGGCACCGCTGGAGTTTTTGCCGCCGTCTCGTGCCTGGAACACACACACTGAAATTGTGGGCGGAGGTAAATTCAATTGGCGAGCCGGTGAGGCCACAGATGATACCGACTTGATGTTGTGTGTGATAAAGTCCATTCAAAACTCAGGGCAGTTTTCTTTTGATACTTTGAAAAGAGAAATGCTGGCTTGGTATGAAAGTAATCCACCTGATATTGGAACAACGACAATCAAAGGTCTCAGAAATCTTGAAGCGGGGCTGCCACTGCGAGATTGTGGCTTTGTGAATAATGAATTTCAAGGCAACGGCTCGATCATGCGTGTGGCCCCTATGGCGTTGCTTAATGAAATTGTAACGACTTCGTATCAAGGACGTGAACAAACACTTCCTTTGCAAGAGGTTTTGGTCACACAAACGAAGATGACTCACGGTCATCAGCACTGTGTGCATACGGATTTGATATTTGTCGAAGCGGTGAAGGCTGTCCTTGAGGGGGAAACCAAGCAAAATGTCTTGGCACGTGCTTTAAGAAAAGCATGTCAGGTTTCTCCGTTTATTGAGTCTCGTATGGAGAAAATTCTTTCGACCTCGTGGAATGACTTGTCGACCTCGGGCTTTTGCGTGGACACATTGTGTGCAGGCTTGTGGGCTTTCATGAAGTATGACTCGCTTGAAGAGGCTTTGATCGCCGTAGTTAACAAAGGTGATGATTCTGATTCATGCGGAGCTGTGGCAGGTGTTTTGTGTGGAGCTTTTTACGGAAGCGATTCTATTCCGAGACGTTGGTTGCAGAAACTTGAGTTTCGCGATGAGATAAGAGATCAAATTCAGCAGTTTTTTGCTAAAGTTTAGTCAGTTTAAGAAGAGCTGTTCAAATGTGTGCCCTGCGGTTATGCTTTGAAAATGACTTACACAACGATTGAATTGCTTGGGACCCTCTTTTTTGCTTTAGCTGTTGTACATACATTCTTGGTGGGACGTATCCTTGCGTGGTCTCGTCATTATCCTAAAAATTCCTTGATGAACAATTTGCTTCATCTTTTTGGCGAGATTGAAGCGGTGTTTGCCATTTGGGCGGCTCTGTTCATGGCTATTTATATCGCGATTGAAGGATGGGGCCCCGCGATTCATTATCAAGAGTCCCTGGATTTCATCGAACCGTTTTTTATTTTTGCCATTATGGTGATTTGCTCAACACGACCGATTTTAACAGCGGCCCGTCAAGGGATATTGTCTGTCAGTTCTCTGATTCAAAAGATTTTTAAAACTCCCGCAGTGCTGACAGATTTAGTTGTGCTGCTGATCATCGGGCCGTTGAGTGGAAGCTTCATCACCGAGCCTGCCGCAATGACAGTGACAGCCTACCTGCTTAATTCAATGTTGCAAAAAGAATCGAGCAAATTGATTTATGCTTTGATTGCGGTGCTGTTCGTAAATGTTTCCATCGGTGGAGCTTTAACTCCCTTTGCGGCACCACCAATCTTGATGGTGGCTTCAAAGTGGCAGTGGGATTTTACATTTATTATCACGCATTTCGGTTGGAAAAGTGCTTTGGCTGTCACAGTGAATGCGGTGGGATTGATTTTGATTTTTAGAAAAACACTATCGGAAAGTTGCATCACCCTTCGGGACGTGGAAAAACGAATTGGAAATTCCCATGCGCCGATTCCGTGGGGCGTGATGGCCATTCATTTGATTTTCTTGGCGGGCGTTGTGGTGACGTCACATCATAAGAATGCATTTCTTGGAATTTTCTTATTGTTCTTAGGAGTCGCGGCGGTGACCTCACGTCACCAGGATCAACTACGCCTCAAGGAAGGTTTGCTAGTGTCCATGTTCTTGGGAGGAATCATTCAATTCGGAGCTTTCCAGAAATGGTGGCTCGCGCCTCTTTTAAGTAGCATGAGCGACATTCTTCTATTTAAAGGAGCCGTTGCTTTAACGGCTATAACAGACAATGCGGCTTTGACTTATTTGGGTTCACAAGTCGAGGGATTGTCTGAAGCCAGCAAGTACGCATTGGTCGGGGGAGCTATCGCCGGTGGCGGTTTGACGATCATCGCCAATGCTCCTAACGCTGCAGGATATTCAATTTTGAGTCAGAAATTCCCCGGAGGAATCAAACCTTTAAATCTTTTGATCGCTGCTTTAGCTCCGACAGCAGTGGCGATCGGATTTCTGTGGCTGCTGTAAATAAAAATTATTTTTGTTGCCCCCTAGACAAAACAAATCGGCTTGGTTTATCCTAGCAACACTCTAAAGAGAGGAGGACACCATGATTCTAGAAAAATCGCTTTCAGATAAGTCATTGAAGATGATGGGCCTTCCTCTTTCTGCTTTCTAAGGTCACAGTCTTCAAATCGGTTGCTCTGCACATTACAGAGTACAGACTAAAGCTCTCCCTCTGATCCTAGTTATACAATTTAATATTTTTGCTTGAACGGATTCATATGAATTTATTTAGACGTTTGTTCTTTTTTGAGGTCAGCCCTCTGGTTCGGAAGGCCAAGACCAAGATTATCGATGAGAGTGACATGTTGGCGTTGCCAGCAGACCTCGATCCTCGCAAAGTTTCGATCGAAGTTGCCCACATCGATTGGCAGTCGCCTCATCGACATTTATTTACCCTTATTCGCGCATTAAGAAAGTATCTTTCCAAGGCCTATGCTTGGTATATCGCCAGTGCGGTTTTTTCATTGATGTCGCCGGTGCTGGTGCATCGCTTTGTGGGATTGATTTCTGGCGGAATCACTCGCAACAATCTTGGAGAAACGCTGATCGTTGGTATCTTACTGGGCTTCTGCGGTTTCTTGTCGGGTTTCTGCATTCAACACTATTTCGTGCGAAGCTTGCGTTCGTATCAGCTTTTAGGAAACTTGCTGAACGAAAAAATCTTCCGTCACAGTTTGAAGTTGAGCATGGAAGCACGTCAAAAAAATCAATTGGGCGATATCGTCAATTACATGGGAAGTGACAGCGAATCCGTCGCCGATTTTCCCTTGATTTTAGCAGACGTATTGTATGCGATCGGCATGATTTTGGCGATCGTTGCAATGCTTTTCTATTATATCGGTTGGTCAACGCTCGCGGCGGTAGCAGTTCTTTTGACATTGGCGCCACTGACGAAATTCATCAGTAAGTCATTCACAAAACTTGATGACGAGATGATGGCGCAAAGGGATCAACGTGTCACGTTGATGACTCAGGCTTTGAATGCCATCCGTGTGGTGAAATACTTTGCGTGGGAAAAAAGTGTGGCAAAGGAAGTGAATGAAGTTCGCGCCAAAGAATTGGCGGCTCGTCGTCATTTGGCCCGCGCAGAGACATTTTCGTCCCTTGGATACTTAGGTGTTTCGACATTTGTTTTATTCGTGGCTTTAGCGGTGCATGCCTGGCGCGGTCAGACTCTTGATGCCGCTTTGATCTTTACGTGTATTTCTTTGTTTGGTTTGCTTGAAGGACCGTTTGGTGAGTTGTCACGTTTGATTTCTCGCTATACCCAAGCTCTTGTAGGGGCTCGCCGTATTTTGAATTTCCTTTCTCAAGAAGAAGTGAAAGAAAAATCAGGCACTTTGGATAACTCGGGGAAAAGTGCGGGTCTTCAAGTCACAGATTTGACGGTGAAGTATCAAGGCGCTGAGACACCGGTATTGCAAGATATCTCTTTCACAATCCCGGCAGGGCAAAGCCTTGCGGTGGTGGGGCCGGTTGGCTCTGGAAAAAGCTCGCTGATTTTTTCGCTTCTTGGCGAAATTCAAATCGAAGGCGGAAGTATTGCCTACACAGGACTTGAATCCATGGATTTGCGCCCCCGTGTCGCTTACGTTCCGCAAGAAGCTTACATCGTAAACACCTCACTTCTTGAAAACTTAAAGTTCGGTGAAGAAGTGAGTGGTGAAGAAATTCGCAAGGCTTTGCATAATGCTTGCTTAGACAAAGACTTGAAGGAATGGAAGGCGGGTCTTCGTACCGAGATCGGTGAAAAAGGCGTGAACTTGTCAGGTGGACAAAAACAACGTGTGGCATTGGCTCGCGCTTATTTGTCACATCCGCAGGTGATCTTATTGGATGATCCTCTATCAGCAGTGGATGCGGAAACTGAAAATCTTTTGGTGCAAAGACTTTTGTTCGGCGCATGGAAAGATAAAACATTGCTTGTGGTGACTCATCGTTTAGAACATTTAAATCGCTTCGATCAAGTTTTGTATATGGAAGATGGTCAAGTGAAGGGCTTAGCTCCCTTTGCAGAACTTCTAAAAACATGCCCCGAGTTTAGCGAGTTCTATTCAGAACACGGAAAAACTCAAGGGGAGTCTCATACCGCAGCGGAAGTCAGCCACACAGTTGCTGAAACGTCGACTCAGGAAGTGAATGAGTCCCGGGTCACTGAAGATGAAGATCGTGAAGTAGGTGCGGTGAAAGGTTCCGTTTATTGGGATTATATCAGTTCATTAGGCGGAGATGGAAAACGTACGAAGCCTTTGATTCTGATTGCGCTTTTGCTTGGTGCGATTTCTGTGACGGTGTTGCCATTGGCGCAAAAATCCTGGCTGTCTTATTATTCATCTCGCCAAGGTGAATGGAATGCCCTAACAGCCGTGGGAATATACGGTGCGATTGGTATTGCCGTTCTAGTGGGAAGTTTAGTTGATAATTTGTTCTGGCTGAGCCGCGGTATCAAAGCCGGCAAAGACATGCACGACAAGATGCTGAAAAGTGTTTTGAAAGCACCTGTTCGTTTCTTTGATGCGACGCCGGTGGGCCGTATCCTGCAAAGATTTTCTCGCGACGTGGAATCTGTCGACGTGTATTTGCAGTGGAGCTTTAGTTCTGCTGTGAATTGTGCTTTGCAAGTTTTAGCATCATTATTCCTGATTTTGGGATTGATGCCTTACATGGTTTTGGTTATTGCGCCGGTGATGTTGCTTTACTATTTGTTACAACGTGATTATCGCAGACCAGCCCGTGAAGCAAAACGCTTAGACAGTATTGCCAGATCCCCTCGCTATGCACACTTCAAAGAAAGTTTGCAAGGGTTGGTGGTGATTCGTGGATTTAGTAAGTCCGATTGGTTCTTGCAAAACTTCTACGAAAAATTAGCGCACAGTCAGCGTATGTTCTTTTCGCACTATATGTTGAATCGTTGGTTCTCTTCACGTATTCCGGTCGTAGGTGGGTTAATTTCAATGGCTACGGTCATTGGTGTGACACTGTCTGCTTATTATGGCTTGATGACGGCAGGAACTGCGGGCTTGGTGACGATGTATTCATTGTCATTCTGGTCGTATTTAAACTGGGGTGTTCGTATTTTCGCCGACATCGAATCGCGTATGACTTCGATTGAGCGTTTGAAATACTTTGCGAACTTGCCTGCCGAAAAAGAGACACTGATAGACTTGCCGGAACCGTTGCGCCCCACGTGGCCCGAGAAAGGTGCCATTGAAGTGCAAGATCTGCAAGTGCGCTATGCGGAACATTTGCCTCTGGTGTTGAAGGGAATCACTTTCGATATTGAAGCCGGAACACGTGTCGGTATAATTGGTCGTACGGGTTCAGGAAAAAGTACTTTCTTTCAATCTTTGTTCCGCTTCATCGAAGCAGAACAAGGTCGCATTGTCATTGACGGTGTGAATGTCGCCGGAGTTCCTTTGGAAAGATTGCGCCGAAGTCTTGCAATTATTCCTCAGGATCCGACTCTTTTCATGGGAACTATTCGTAATAACTTAGATCGTTATAACGAATATTCTGATGAAGAAGTCATTCGCGCCTTGAAGCATGCAGCAATGTGGGAACACGTTGAAGGCTTGCCGCAAGGTTTGAACTCTGTGGTGACAGAAGGGGGTTTGAATTTAAGTCAGGGACAAAGACAGTTGCTGTGTTTGGCTCGCGCCTTATTGACGAAAGCTCGTGTGATTGTGATGGATGAAGCAACGGCGAGTGTAGACGTACAAACCGATGCGCTTCTTCAAAAAGTTATCCGTGATGCTTTCAAAGGTGTGACGATGTTGATCATCGCCCATCGTTTGGGAACCATTGCAGACTGCGATCAAATCGTCGAGATTTCTGCCGGTACGGTGAAGTCCATTCGTCGTCCTCAAGAGATCTCGCAAGAAGAGATCGAAGAAAGCTTGGTCTAATCAGACGCCTTGCATTTGAACATCATGTATTCCGGCAAGGCGGTTGCTGAAATATTCTATAACGATACAACGATTGTAAAATAAGGGACTGGATGGAGGTCCCTTATGGCTTCGAAAAAAATTTTGGCTCTGGTTGGTGGCATCTGCAAAGATTCTTTGAATAAGAAGACTTATAATATGATGAAGGATTTAGCGCCGGCAGGGATTGAGCTTCAAACCTTTGATATCTCGAAACTTCCTTTTTTCACTCAGGATGAAGAACAAAATCCGCAGCCCATTGTTCAGGATTTGAAAAAGCTCGTGATCGAGTGCGACGCCGTTTTATTTATTACTCCCGAATACAATCGTTCCTTCCCTGGAGTTTTGAAAAATGCCATTGATTGGCCTTCACGCCCCTATGGAAAAAACTTATGGGCTCGGAAGCCTGCCGCAGTGATGGGCGCTTCTGGTGGGGCGATAGGAACATTTGGTGCTCAACACCATTTACGCCAAGTGCTGGCTTATCTAGATATGAAAGTGATGGGGCAGCCAGAATTTTATTTCAATGCAGGCAAGGCTTTTGGTCCCGATGGAAAATGTCATGATGAATCGAATCTGAAGTTTGCTTCTCAGTTTTGGAAAGCGTTTGTGGACTTCATCGATTCTTCGACAGCGAAAACTGCGGAATCACCATCAAAGACCAAGCAGTCGGATTCACCACAGGCAACGGTTTAGCTGCTGGTATTTATAATTGAAGATTTGAGAAGTGTTAGCTGCGATAGCAGAGAAAAGAAATCGATCTTGATCGGCAAAAAGCACAAAAAAAGGGACCCTAAGGTCCCTTTTTAACTAAGAGCAAAGCTCGAAGTACTCAAACTAGTGAGCAGCTTCTTCTTTTTTCTCTTCAGTTTTAGCAGCTTTTTTGCCGTGGTGTTTTTTAGCAGCTTTTTTCTCAGCTTTAGCTTCTGGAGCTGGTGCAGTAGCAGCAGCTGGAGCAGCAGTTGTAGTAGCAGCAGCTGGAGCTGCTTCGTTAGCTTGAGCGAAAACACCTGCGAATACGATAGTCATCAAAACAGAAGCGATTTTCATTATAAACCTCCTAATGGTTTTATTTCGTTAGCTTCAGAACGTAATTAGGCTAGCAAAGAGGGGTAAAGTCCTGATTAAAAACACATTAAATGTTTTTAATTTCAAATGCGAAGCGTGCACCATTTCCAATGCGATTCTCGGCGCTTAACTTGGCCCCGTGAAGTGTGGCTATCTTTTGTGCGATTGCTAAACCTAGACCAAAGCCTTTTACACGATTTTCCATATTAGATCCGCGCGAAAAGCGTTCAAAGATGAATGGAAGTTGCTCGGGAGGAATGCCCGGACCGTTATCATCAACAACTAATTCATTGGTTTGATCTTTATATGTGAGAGCAATACTAACTGTCTCATTATTCGGCGAATACTTGATCGCATTTTCAATAATATTAAAGATCAAATTTCCCAACAAATCGTTGTCGCCCAAAACCAATTTGCGATCTTCCTTCGACTCGTTGTTAATATTGAATTTTAGTTTAATCGCTTTAGACTTCGCCAATTTTTCACAGCGGGTGAGAGCTTCGAAAACCAGCTCATCAAGTGCCACCTCTTGCAAATTCAAAGCACCAAGACCTGCATCGGCGCGTGCTAAGAGCAGCATCTCTTGAACAATGTTGGCAAGGTTATCAACTTCCTGCAAAGAGCTTTCAAGAAACGGTTTCACATCTTTTGTTTCGCTCTTGCCAAGAGTTTCAATTTCCTGGCGCATGATCGTAAGAGGAGTCAAAAGCTGGTGAGAGGCGTCAGCAATGAAACGCTCCTGACTCATAAATGCTTGTTGAATGCGATCAAGCATTTCATTGATGGTCAAAGCCAATTTTTTGATTTCATCATTGGCATTCGGCACGGGAACTCGCACAGAGAGCTCATTTGCCTTAATTTTCTGAGTGATATCGATCATGCGATTTACCGGAGCCAACGCGCGTGCCGATAAGAAAATACCACCGAATGTGGCGATCAATAAAACAAATGGAATACCCAGTTCCAAAATCGTCAATCGCTTCGTGATCTGCGTCTCAAGCAAGGTCATTGGCACGGCAATTTGCAAAAGCAATTGCGGCTTGGCGGCGTTATCCAAAGGAAACGAGATCAGACGATAAGAGTCCGCTTCGGCAGAGGGAATATTATGAATGTGCTCAATGGTGCGATAAGTGGCTTCTTCGCCGGACCAAATACGCTCGAAATCTTTTTTGTAGGGAGGATTGAATTCACCAAAATTTCCCACCCGCGCTAGCACAGCACCGGAAGCGTGGCGTACCTGGATCAAGGCTGTTCCAAGGGGAAACGGCAGGATCTTACCGTGATCTAAACGTAAAGGTGGGAAGTTCAAATCGCCTTTAACGCCGATTTCAACACCTTCAGAAACGTCGACGGCATAGTTGAAAAGCGCATCATCGAAATCTTGTTGAAGATTGTCGATCATCGTCTTGAAAACGAACATGTTAAACAAAATAGTTGTGACGCCGAAGATCGCAACAAAGATCAACGACAGGCGTAGACGAATACTGAAGCTTGAAAAAAACTTATATATTTTCTTTAAGAACATATCCGGTGCCCACAACGGTATGGATCAGTTTCTTAGAGAAAGGCGCATCAATTTTTTTGCGTAAAAGGTTGATATAAACGTCGATGACGTTGCTTTCAGAATCAAAGTGAATGTCCCATACGTGTTCCGCGATAGAAACCCGTCCTAAGGGACGCTCGGGATTACGCAAGAAGTATTCAAGCAAAGCGAACTCTTTTGTTGTTAGAGAGATTTCCTGACCGGCTCTGCGAGCTTTACGTTGAATCAAATCCAACTCAAGATCAGCGTATTTCAAAATGTTGCTGACAGAGGCGCCATTCGGAGATTTACGACGAAGCAAAGCTCGGACGCGGGCATGAAGTTCGTCAAATGAATAAGGTTTCGTCAAATAGTCATCGGCTCCCGCATCGAGACCGTGAACTTTGTCTTTCGTTGTAGAAAGAGCCGTCACCATCAAAATAGGTCCTTCATAACCATCGCGGCGTAAATGTCTTGCTGTATCGATGCCGTTTTGATCTGGCAGCATCACGTCTAATATCACAAGATCATAATCACCTTGAGCCATGTAGCTTTCCGCAGCGGTGCCGCTTTCTGCGACATCTACGGCGTAGCCGACCTCATTCAGGCCTTTTTTTAGAAAGTTGGCCATTTTGGCCTGATCTTCAACGACTAGAATTCTCATTGCTTTGGCGATCCTTTCTGATCTTGCTTCTCTTTCATGAAATAATAATCCAGGACTCCCATCAAGGATTTATACTTCGTGGAAAGTTCTTTTTGATTGTCGGTCATCGGGGATGGAGCCAATCTTTCGAAATGACCTTCCCACTTGAGTCCATGGTCATCAGGGCTTTGTGCCGCAACGAGTACGGCCCCTTGTTGGTTTGCGATCAAATTCGAGGCATTCACCGCATAATCCGGTGTCGGCGAGAATAAATCACGAGCCACACTGTAGTAAGTTTGATTTGATAAAGCCAAGTTGTAAAGTGTTGGTAAGATATCAGCGTGTGACCCAAAGGTATTTGGGTTCAGTTTTTTACGAATAGCCGCCGGCATATAAAGATACAAAGGCACAGATCCTTTTTGTAACATCTCGTCTTCCCCAAAATTCACAATCCAGAACGTATGATCGCCGGTGACTGCAATAATCAGTTTATCTTTCAGCGGCGAGTGCTTTACACGGTCCAAGAACTGCGCAAGCTTCGTTGTCGAGTAACGATAAGTTTTGAAGCGATTTTGCGCAAGCTCAGGATCTGCGATCAAGCGCGATTCCAATTCCTGTGGAACCTTAAATTCTGGGGACTTGTAGGTCGATGGCAACTGGTAGGGGGGATGATTTGTCGTCGTCATCGTCAAAACAAATTGCGGTGTCTTTGCTTCAGTCAATGTTTTGAAAAGATAATCGAAAAGGTCTTCATCGTAGATGCCCCAGTCGTGGTGCTCTTTCAAACCACCCATGGTGTCATTGATTTCTGCCTCGCCCTCCACGGTGTCAAAGCTTTGGCGAACAGCGAATTTGTTGATCTCGCGCCAACCTGGATTGCCACCATAGATAAAACGAGCTTTGTAGCCGGCAGATTTAAATGTGCGAGCCGGGCTTGTGCGGAAAGGAACTTGTAAATAAGAGCTTTCCGTCAAAAATTCGCTGATAGGTCGTTGAGGGGAACCTATCATCAAACAGCTCAAACTTCCAATCGTCGCATTGGTGCTTGAAAGGAAGTTTGTGATGTAAGTGTCTTCATTAAAATGCTTGCGCAAATCTCCGACCAGATCAAACTCGGGCTTGTCATATTTTAACCAGTAGCCACCTAAAGACTCCATCACCAAAAGCAGAACATGGGGTTTATTTTTTTCCGCCCATGCGTTTTTGCCAGTGACGTGTTTCAAAAGCTCTAAAGGATCTTGAGGAACTTTGTCGACAGGGATCTGATAAAAGTCAGCGAAGGCCCTTTTCGGATCATCGCCGTACCCATAGTGTTTAAGATTGCTGTCCCAGCGGCTGTTGCTTTGAGATTTTAACTCAATTGCGCGGGTAAAGGCGCGGGTTCCATTAAAACACAAATGATTGATGAAGATGTTTTTAGAAATACCTGTATCGATTTCACTCAAAGGGAAAAGACTGACAGAGCCGCGAGCCCCTACACCATTTAAGAAAAACACAGCAAGGAAGAACAACACAAAAACAGGATAAGAAATTTTCTCGGCCTTTAACGGAAGCCACTCGCGACCTTGAGTAAAATTGATTTTTAGACCTTTCCACAAAAGCCATGTGAAAAGTCCAAGTCCCAAGAAGATCCAGATGATCGGGTAATTGCGCCATATTGTTTTGATCAAGGCCGTCGTATCATCTTCGAAAAATCCAAAGATCAAAACGTTGATGCGATCCTGATAGAAGCTGTAGAAACCAAAGTCCACGGCGCTAATGTAGGTCACTAAAAACAAGAACAGGGTGTAAAACGGCACCAAGAATTTATCAAAGTGAGTGAAGACTTTGTCTAAAAGAGGTTCGAAAATTTTGAAACAAGAAAGAAAGCTTAAAAGGAACCACACCAAAAACGGCACGGCATTGATATAGAATAAGATCGTGCTATCAAAACGCGCACCCAAAATAAAAGCATGAACCAAATCAGAATGGTAAGAAGAAAGATTTTGAGAGGCACCGAAGTAAGCTAAAAACGCCCATCTCCACAAAGTGCCAATGCCTAAAAATACGGCATTCACAATGAGGATGCGTTTAAGATAAAGCCAAAATGCGTTCAACCAGCGTGCGCGAGATTTTTCCATTGCCGAGGAAAAATCTCACTTAAGTAAGCCTTACGCAAGATGTTTGCGAGGGGATCAGTCTGGAACTTTCCCGAAGTCCCACTTCTTGTTGGGATCATCAGGAATCGACCATCCGCCGGGATTGCTGCTAGATTTGTTGATCTCGACTGTTTTGATATTTTTGTCAGAGTCCGCAGTCACCGTCACAGCAGCGCCCTTAGGCTCTTTACTAGCCTCGAGGGCCTTAAGCATTGCAGCAAAATTGGCACTATTGCGAGAGAGGGAGTAAGCCCCCGTGGCTTTATTGCCTTCGAAGAAAACTTCGATGTCATCTGAGATATCACGAACGATGCGAACCTTGGCCGTAAATGATTTTGTATCGGGCTTATCTTCTTCTTTTTCGTAAATATCGGTGGAGGTTTTTTTCGGTTTTGCAGCCTGAGCCTCCTGCGCTTTTGCAGGGGTTCCACCTATCAAAGAAAGGGCCAAAAGGATGTGAAACATGCTAGTACCTCTAGGGGTTATTTTGCCGATGCTTTTGTTGCCATGCAACGGGTTTTGACTGTCTGATCGGGTGGCAGAGCCCGCAAGTTTTGGCAGTCTGTCTGAATTGTATTCTCCATAGTTTTCCATAGTCTTGACCAAAACTAATAGGTTTCATTTTGAGTCATTTTTGGGCTGGCAAGGGGATTGCCATATGTGAATGCCATGACTGGATTGAAAGACTTCGGAAGCCAAAGTAAAGGTGTGTTCACGACCCTGCGGGGGGCGCTGATGGCCTTTGCACTGATGGCCGGAGCTCAGGCCCAGGCCTTTGAATACAAGCTTGAGCCCAAGCTCCCTAAGGAGCAACGCCAAGCTGTTTTAAACGTGCTAGCGAAGGCGCAAAGTCTTTTACCTGAAGAGCTTAAAAAAGCCATCACGACATCAGTGACGGTCAAAGTGGAAAGCATCAAAAGTCCCCATGGAGCAGCCCTTGGAGTGGCCTCCGCGAAGGGCAATATCATTTCTATTTCCAAGACGTTTATTCCGGCTTTGCTGGCGGGACCCGAGCGATCGGCTTTAACGGGACGTCAGCATAAAACCGAGTACGAAGAAGCCTTAGCGACAGTTCTTCACGAAACAACGCACCTGTATGACTATGCGAATGTTCATACGGACGCTGAGTGGAAGTGGATCTCTGATTGCGATACGACGTTTGAGCAAGATCAAAGAGATCATCGCCAACCTCGTCCATTTGCGTGTCGCTATTACGAAAAAATGCACACGTCGTTTTCTGCAAATCCTTACTTTTTGCAAGTGGCTGGATGGATGAACTCTTCGAGCAATGGATTTTCAACTCGCAGTCCCGATCTATATGAATTGACAGATCCAAAAGAATTTTTGGCTGTGAATATGGAGTTTTTCCTTCTAGATCCTCAATACAAATGCCGCCGTCCCGGTATGTATCAGGTTCTATCTTCGCAATTTAAGCATGTTCCTTTTGCAGATGTGAGCTGCGAATCCGAGTTGGGTTACGTAGTTCCAAATAGTAGCTACAAGATGGCACAGCTTTTAAGTATTGATCCCGCTCGTGTTTACCAAGTTCATTATCTTTTTGCCGAAAAAGGCAGTGCGATGATGAGCGGCTGGGGACATGCGATGATTCGTCTTGTGGTGTGCTCGCCGCAACGTAAAGAGGTCGGACCTGATTGTCTTCGCGATGTTGAAAGCCACGTGGTTATAAGCTTCCGTGCTTTTGTGGACTCATTGTTTACAAGCACTTGGGCAGGTCTGAGTGGAAAATACCCATCGCGGTTATTTATTCTGCCGATGAACCAAGTGATTGATGAATACAACAAAGCACAATTCCGTGCCTTACGCAGTCTGCCTTTGAAAATGACTCGTGAACAAATCAAAAACTTGATCACGCGCTCGGTGGAAGTGCACTGGGGCTATGAAGGGAAGTATTACTTCATCTCTAATAACTGTGCGACGGAAAGCTTGAATTTGCTTCAGTCTTCTTTATTAACGCCAGAGATTCTTTTCACAGAGGCAACGACGCCGATTTCGTTATACGACATTTTGGTGAAGCAAGGCCTGGCAGATGCCAGTGTCTTGAAAGATCAAAAAAAGGCTTTGGAACTTGGTTATTACTTTGATTCTTATAAGCCACGTTATGAAAAGTCTTTTGCGATTGTTCAAAAGAGTTTGCAAATGCCGGTTCAGTCTTTTGACGAATGGTTCAAGATTGCAGCAAGCGATCGTCAGAAAGTGATCAAAACCGTCACAGCGACGACACCCAACAGATTGCAAACCGTGGCGGCTTTGTATGTTTTAGAGCTTGCGGCTCAACGCAGTTTACAGACTGAAATTGTCAATGAGTTGCAGGGCTTGATTACAAGCAAAGATGAGAATCAAGATGCTGCGTCGAAAGAAGCCGCAGGGACTGTGAAAGATAATTATTTAGAGTTAGCTCAATTATTTGCAAAGCCAGCTGCGTTCTTGGAAAAGAATGTGGGATATGGACTGCCGGATAAATCTGAGCTGCAAAAGGCTGGGGCTTTGATTGATTCTAAAGCCAACCAAGCGCAGCAGATTGCCGATGAAACTCAGAAGGTGACAAGCCAACTGACATCCGAGGATCTGCTGAAAGATGCTCAAGTCATTCAAGAAAATATTAAATTGTTACAACAACTCTTAAATGGAAAATAAAACCCAATGAAAGGACGTTCTATGAAATCTCTTTTTGTATCTGCCGTTATCGTATTGTCGGGCGTAGCAGCAGTTGCTCACCCCTATGGCCCAGGCTACTATCATGGTGGCGATCGTGCGGCTGATAACGAAGTTGCATCTATTTTGTCTGCATATACAGGTGCGCTGTTCTTGACGTCAGCAAGCTCTTGCTCTGCAGGTCCTGGTTGCGCCTACAAGGAAGCTATCGTTGAATCAAAAGACGATGCAGCCGTGTTCTTGGCTACCGGTGGCGAACAAAAAGGTGTGAAATTGACTCGCGCTTTGGAATTGCTTCGTCAAATGGACCCTTCTACGCAATCTAGCGACACAAAACTTGCTCAAGATATCCTGAACTTCTAATTTCTAGAAGTTTAAGTATGTTTTATTAAAGAGGCTCCGAAAGGGCCTCTTTTTTTATATTTTAAATCGACGATTCTATGAATGTTCAATCATTTTCCGATAGCGTAAAAACCAAGGCATAGGCCTGAGCTTTATTTTTCGGTTGAGGAATATTATAACCGCGCACGATAAGTTTATAATCACCAGGTTTGAGGTTTTTCAGTTCGATCATCTCGGCATTGTTGAGGTGATCGTTGGGGGAAATAATTTTTCCATCCGGCATCACAAGCGAAAGATCCAAATCATTAACCAGTGCTGAGCCTGCATTCACAGAACCAGGATAATCTGTCCAGACCAAATTGGCTTTCAACGAACGAGTTTCTTGCAAGGTGAATGGATATTCCTGCTGTTGACCTTGGGCTACATTGGCGTTGTCGATCAAACGTGTTTCTGCTGAAAGTGATGCAATATTTCCTGCATCGACGCGGCCGTATCCTTCGTCGTTGTTGGGGCGATTGGTCCGTAGCTCCTGTGTCTTTCCTTTCCCATATTGCCCTGGATAAAGATCCACCGATGTTTGCAGTAGCAATGCTTTGACTAAAGCCGCCGTGGGATGAGCAAGGCCTCTCACCTCCGTTAAGTATTCACGAGCTAATGTTGCTGCGGCAGCCACGAGAGGCGTCGCCGCAGAAGTTCCGCTTCCCCAGCAGAAGTCACTGTTGTAGTCCCCAGAAAAATGATTGGCGCCTTGAGTGTGTGAACAGAGCGCCAAGATATTAGTACCAGGAGCGACAACATCAGGTTTTAAACGACCGTCTGCGGTGGGACCTCGAGAAGAAAAATAAGCAAGTCCATTGGGATTATCTGAAATGAGAGAACTTGCGATGG
Source organism: Bdellovibrio sp. (assembly GCF_036384735.1). Classification (GTDB taxonomy): domain Bacteria; phylum Bdellovibrionota; class Bdellovibrionia; order Bdellovibrionales; family Bdellovibrionaceae; genus Bdellovibrio. Next base: position 201,275 of record NZ_DASVLT010000010.1, read on the forward strand.
GATCTTTGGGCCAAAACTTCGCTGCATCCGGTTGCTTTTTTACGGGTATTTGAATGCCACCTTTGGTGACTTTGTTTTCAGAAGCTCCGACAGATAAAACATTTTTTGCCGTAGCCGGAGATTCGATGGATTGCGCATCGATGCGACCGTCTTTATCGAGATCCACACCGCTATTCCCTGCTGAAAAGATGATCAAATTTTCGGGATGGTTGTAATTCCATTGATCCAATTGGGAGGCTTGTAGATCGTAAGCTCCCAAGTCTTTAGGGCTTCCCCAGGAGTTGCTGTGAATGAAAGCTCCACGTTCTGCGGCTTTATCTAAAACTGTTGTGAGTGGTGCCCATGAGTTGATACTTTTTGTTTTTGGAGACCACAAACTTTCAGCGACAAGCATGGCATTGTAAGCGCCTCCGCGAAGAGCACCGTCAGAAATTCGTCCGCGACCTATCAATATTCCGGCGGTACGAGTCCCATGGCCTTCAAAATCAGCCCAACTAGTAGACTCGATACCGAATGTGTAAGCCATGTCGACAACTCCGACGAAATCGAGATGAATGGATTGAGAGTCGCCGGTGTCCAACCCTGTGTCAGCGATGCCAACGACTTGCCCCGCACCTGAAAGCCCGCGGCCCCACGCGCGATCAAAGTTCATCAGTTTTGTGCCGTTTTCAAACCCGTTAAGGTCTGAAAAATCACCGGGCTTTGCGAGGGTTTCGTAAATGTCATGAAGGACAAAGCTTTTATCCTCTTCAATATGTTCGACTAAAGAGTAAGACGCGACACTGGGAAGAACTTTTCGAGGCAAAAGAAAATAAAGATATTGATCGTAGGAATTTAAAAACTTCACATTGCTATCAAGACGATTGATTTCTTTCACAAGCCAGCCGGTGTCCTGGGTTTTGTAGACTTTGACGATGACTCGCAGAAGATCATTTTGATTGAAAACGCTGACGGGAAGAAGGTCATCGCTGACTTTTATCTGAGGGTCTAAGGCCATCATCCCGTAAATGTTTGAGTTTTGTTGCCTGAGTTTTTCGAGCTCATGAAGTTTTCCATGGACGACCCACGCAAAATCCGGAAGATAGCCTAAAACTTCCGCCACACTGTTCAATGAAAGGCGTTCTTCATCCGAAATTGGATTTTTATACTGGATAATCCAATCTCCTTCATCACCAGCATTTTTGCTTCCATTCCATAGCGGTTTTTGCGTTGAGATGCTTGTGATATCCAAAGTACCAGAGCGCAATTTCAAAAGAGGGTTGGCAAAGGATTGAGAGCAAATCAATAAAAGAAGAGCAATGAAGAGCTTCATGAATCCTCCTTTTCATAGATTGTAAAGGGGGAGGGAGAGACTCGCAAATGAGGGGTCCTTGTTCTGTCTAAAGAAATGATTCTGTGACAATTCACTAGGGCGACCGAGAGTTTTTGAGGACTTTGCCCGAGAGTTAGGCGAAAACAAGGCATCAACCCAGGGTCAATCACTGTAAAATCATGGACTCGCGGGGCAAACACAGGTTGTCGGACTGCATTATCTATTTGAAAAACCAGGAAATCGTCGCAAGATGGTGGGGATCGAAATAAACAAACTTAGGAAAACAACCTTAGGTAACAATGACGAGGAGACAGCATGAGTAAGTTAGTATTGGGAGGCCTAGTTCTAGCGATGGCTTTCACAACTGCTTGTAACAGAAAAGTAAAGTTGGACAACGATATCAAGAAAGCCAGCTACGCAATTGGCCAGCAAATCGGTGGCAACTTGAAACAACAAAACATCGAATTCGATGCTGACGCTTTGGCGCAAGCTTTGAAAGATGCATCTGCAGGTAAAAATGAAATGTCTAAAGAAGACATGCAAGCTGCAATGATGAAACTTCAAGAAATGGCGATGAAGAAACAACAAGAGCAAGCGGATACAAACGCTAAAGCTGGTAAAGAATTCCTTGAGAAAAACAAATCTCAACCAGGCGTAAAAACAACTGCTTCTGGTCTTCAATACATCGTTGAAAAAGAGGGCACTGGTGCTACTCCTAAGAAAGACGACGTAGTTAAAGTTCACTACAAAGGTACTTTGACTAACGGCGAACAATTCGATTCTTCATACGATCGTGGTCAACCAGCTGAATTCCCAGTTGGCGGCGTTATCCCAGGTTGGACAGAAGCTCTTCAATTGATGAAAGTTGGCGGCAAAGCTAAACTTTTCATCCCACCAGAACTTGCTTACGGTCCTTCAGGTCGCCCAGGTATCCCACCAAATTCAGTTTTGGTTTTCGAAGTTGAGTTGATGGATATCGTTAAGGCTGAACCAAAAAAAGCAGAACACAAAGCAGAAGCTAAAAAGAAATAATTAATGTTCGATTTAAGCTTAGATCCTTTTCTACAATTCGACCGCCTTCTTAAAGAAGCGGTCGAAAAGCAAATCCCTGAGGCCAATGCGATGTCAGTGGCAACAGTGGACGAAAAGGGCATTCCCTCAGTCAGAGTCGTCTACCTTAAGGAGATCTCTGCTGGGGGTTTTGTTTTTTATGGCAACTACAACAGCCATAAAGGTCATGACATCGATGTAAATCCGAATGTGTGCTTGAATTTTCACTGGCCTGCGATTTGGCAACAGATTCGTATTACGGGACTGGCGACGAAAATTTCTGCCGCTGAAAGCGATAAGTACTTCCGCACTCGCCCGCGTTTAAGTCAAATTGGTGCTTGGGCTTCTAATCAAAGTGATGAAATTCCAAATTATGATCACCTCGCACGACGTGTGCAGGAATATGAAAAGCAATTCGAAGGACAAGAAGTTCCTCGTCCCAATCATTGGGGCGGATGGCGTGTTGTTCCGACAGAAATTGAATTCTGGTTTGGTCACAATGGACGCCTTCATGAACGCTTTGTTTATCAACGGACATCTTCCGGTTGGAAGACTCTTATGCGAAGCCCGTAGGTTCACCAGGGTAATGTTCGTCGTGAGACCCCCTATGGTGAGGTCCATGAGGTCGGTCTTCTCGAGCTTCTCTGCGTGCACGACGCTCTTTTCTTTCTTCAATGTGATCCATGATTAAAAGAGAAATCGCCTGATCTAACCCTGGCGGCTGATGCTCTGTCTGTTCCTGTGCTTTCCTGTCTGCCTCTATGCGAGCTTTGGATTCTTTGACTCCAGGCCATGCGTGAAGAAAGACATAGATGTAGCCCGCTAAGAAGATAAGCGACATTGCGATGCCAGACCAGAAGACAGCGCCCAAGACGATTTCACCTGTAAGGTCATATTGTCTTGTGACATTGATAAGACTTATGAAAACTCCTCCACAGATAAAAATAATTGAAGCAAAACCACACAGGATCAAGGCGATGGGTTTTCTGCTGCGAATAGTGATCTGGTCATAGATTTCCAAGCCAATCTCAGTGAAGTTCAAACTTTGATGGGATTTATTTCCGCTGAACAAAAAGCCCAGCACCAGTGAAAGCCATTTCATCATTTTCGGGTCCTTTGTAAGTTGGGAAGAAACCAAAAAAGAAAAAGAAGAACGAAGGTCCTCGTGGGGGAGCAAGAGGGCCCTCGTTCCGTTGTACTAGTGGCGAGAGCGGCGAGCGATCAGGCCTGCCACAAATCCCACTGCACATGCACCAAGCACAGTTGTGATTGGATGCTCTTTAACAAAGTCTTCAGAAGCACTGAATGCATCTTGGGCTTTGCCTTTAATCGTGTCGTATGTGTCGCCCCACTGAGATCTCAACTCAGATTTGGCCTCATGCATGGCACCTTTACCAGTGTCGATAGCTTGCTTGCCAAGAGACTTCATATCATTCACTACTTCGCGTGTAGTTTCAGCCATGGGAACCTCCTTTATGGTGATCACGTTTTCTGGAAGCGGTTTCAAAAGTGCCATAGGCGTACTCATGGCAATTTTGAAACCGCTCCTTGTCATCATTTTGAAAGCAATGCACCGTTCTGCTCCAGCAATCTTTGCAGAACTTGTTATGGTTCAAATTTTTGAGATGGGAAATGCTATTTCACAGTCTTGTTTTTCGGAAACCTAAACTTAATACCAAACTCTTCGCTGGTTCCTGCATAGAGAACCATGTCACTCCACCCGTTGTTCGTGAACAAGCGACGGCGGCTTAAGCCTTCCTTGCGAAGGCCGATAGATTTAGCAACACGAAGTGAGACTTTATTTGTCGGAGAAATTCCGGCTTCCACACGGTGAAGTTTCAAATCTTTGAAGGCGATTTCGAGAACTCCCTTGCAAGCTTCCGTGGCATAGCCTTGTCCCCAGTGATTGTTGTAGATGCGATAACCTAAATAAGCGTTTTGAAAAATCTGACGAGAGATATCCATCAAAGTTACGAGACCAATAAGAACGCCGTCGTCTTTTCTGAAAACTCCGAATTCATAGAAATGATCTTGCGCACGCCATTGCGCGTGCTTTTTTAAGTGATCTTTGAATTTTTTTTGAGTCAACTCTGAGGTGATCCAATTCGTTTCATCCCACTCATTCTGAGGGGGACGCATTGAAGAATGAGCTTGCACCCAGTTTTCGTAATCATGAATTTCCAGAGGACGAAGGATGAGGCGTTTTGTTTTTTTATAAATAGGCTGCGCTGTTGCTGTTGATTTCATGAGAGCTAAGTCCTCCAGAAATCAATTTCAGAGGAATGCGCTTTAAGTTGCAATAATAATAAGTCAAATTGTGCGAGCTGCGCACCATGGCTGAGTGATTTTCGTGGCCCACCAAGCGAACTTCCACTTTCACTGATTCATCTTTAGGAATGGCTACAAGCTTTGGGGTTACATAGTTCGTGCGCTGATCGTTGACCCAGATTTCTGCGCCTTCCTGCTCGGAGACGACCATGCACAGGCACATCTCTTTGGACTTAGCTCCTAAAAGTTCGCGAAGATTTTTGAATAAGGCCATGGGTCCTCCTCAAAGTGCAGGGAGGAATATCACTGGATTTCTGTAGTTCCAAGTGGCGGTTTTGAAAACTAGACCTTTTTAATCGCCGCTTTGCAGAAGGTAGTTAGTGGATCGCCATAGGTGCGACGAGATAGAACTCTGGAATTTCTACAGAGAAACTTTCACCACTCTCAGTCGTCATAAAATAGCGACCCTTCATGCTGCCCGTGTTGGTATGAAGAGGGCAGGCTGAGTCGTACTCGAATGTTTGGCCTGGATTGATTTTTGGTTGTTGGCCGATAACGCCGGGACCGCGAACTTCCTCTTTTGTACCTAAGGCGTCTGTAATGATCCAATGACGGCTCATCAACTGCGCCGGAGATTCGCCCAAGTTTGTGATCGCGATTTTATAGGCAAAGAAATGATAGCCCTGGTCAGGTCTTGATTCCGACGGAACGTAAACAACTTTCGCAGAAATTTTGAACTCAGGGTAAACAGTCTTTTGAATTGCCATGAGTCAATATTACTCCGAAGAATTTGCTGAATCAAGATGTCGCCATGAAGTGGCGACCTTGGAAAGAGGGCTCACCAAAGAACACGCTAGGGTGGCGAAAGAGCTCGAAATTTCTCGCCGCGTAAATTAACGCACCGGCAGGTTCTCAATTTCAAAAACAATAGGGTAGTGGTCGGATGGAAGGCGAAGTTTTGCCTCCATATTGTGAGGAACACCTGTTTCCTGGCCGAGCTCATCGCGATAACGATATGCTAAGGCCGAGTTGGCTTTTAATAATTGCGCAAGAATTGGCGAAAGAAATGCAAAGTCAATCTGACGACCCTCTGTGCGGGAATTGCTTTTCACTTGATAGAAGGTTGCGCGTTTTTCTTGCGTCAGCTGTGCTATTTCAAAAACATCCAGCAATTGGGTTGAGGTATAAAGCTCGGCGAACTCCTGGTCTGTTCCCACTTTGCTGGCATTGCCGTTAAAGTCGCCGGCAATCATGATCGGCACTTGGGGGTGCACGATTTCAAGTTCTCGATAAATTTCAAGCAAGGTGCGTAGTTCAGCCTGGCGACGTTCAAAACCATTTGGATCAATCCGTTCTGGATCTAAACGTGATTTCAAATGAGTGAGGAGGATGATCATGAATGGCTTTTCTTTGTCTTGTTTGAACAAGCGAAGCTCGGCGACGTCGCGAGAAAATTTATGACTCGTTGTGATCTTTCCGCCTTTCACTGGGTAGCCCGTTGCTAGGCTTTGTCTTTCATGAGGATAAAGATAATTAATCGGACGATGCTTATTGGAAAGAACATCAAAATAGAAAGAAGCGTTCTTACGAATCAAAAAACCGACGTCAATATTGCGATCTGAATTTCCCTCAACCAATACTGGCGAATAGGCGTCATTCATAAAGAGATAGTTGAAGTTTTTAAGGGACTCAAATCCCCCTACTTCGCAAAGCATAATGATGTCTGCATTGATATCAGTAAGACATTTTGCGATGTCGGTGCATTTTTTCAGAGATTTATTCTCATATACCGAATTGCTGAGCTTCTGCCATTGAGTCTCAGGCAGCTTCAGCAAGTCCTTTGATGGCTCGGTGTCGAACATCAAGAACAGGTTCTCTGCATTGAGTAAGCAAAATTTTAAATTTGTGGTCTCTGTCCACGTCATATTATGATTTTATGGAATTTTATATCCCAAGCTCAAACTAAAAAGTGAGGAAAAAGTGGCAAAAAAGACAGCTTCCAAGGCTGGTTCAAAAACAGACGCAAAAAAAGCTTCGGGAAAGCTTCAATTTCAATCATGGGTTGAAACTTTCGAAATTGGTAAGGAACTTAAGGTAAAGAATGAACTTGCGGGTTTTGTTTACTTTTTAGGTGTTGATGATTCTAACAAGGTTAAAAACTTGATTGAAGACCACTCTTTGCAGTGGCAAACAGAATCTTTGATGAAAAGTGAGCGAGAGCTCATTTATTTCGTGGGTCAGCAAGGTCCTGTTTGGATTTTGCGCCCCCGCAAAAAACCAAGTGCTGGACACGAAGGACTCATTGATGAATCTCAATATGCGTGGGCCCGGGATCAGTTCGGCGGGTTGGTAAGCCAATTCAGGGCTCATCAATTGAAGGCTGTCCAACTTGAATTTCACGGCACAGAGGAAGCTCAAGATCTTGGCGCTTTGACGGGACTTGATGTGGCTCCATATAATTTCCGCCAATTCATGGACGGAAAGCAACTTGTGGATCTTCCGCGTGTGGCTTTGAGAAAAACTTTAGGTGCTCTTGAGAAAGAGACGATTGTTCAAGCTCGTGCCCGTGCTCGGGCTGTGACATTAGCTCGCCACCTTGTGAATCTTCCGCCGAATGAATTGAATCCGAAAACGTTTGCGGAAATTGCTTCTAACAGATTGTCATTTTCTTCTTCATTGAAGGTGACAGTGTGGGATTCTAAAAAATTGATTCAAGAAGGAATGGGCCTTCATGCCTCGGTGGGACAAGGTGCCGAGAACGAATCTCGCATGGTTCATTTGAGATATCGTCCTACTAAAAAATCAAAGCTAAAACCTGTGGCGTTTGTTGGCAAAGGGATCACGTTCGATACGGGTGGTCTTGATATCAAGCCTTCATCAGCAATGCGTTTGATGAAAAAAGACATGGGTGGAGCTGCCAGCGTTTTAGCGATGGCTTTGTGGGCTTCTGAATCTCAGTACCCAGGGCCCTTGGATTTCTATTTAGCATTGGCTGAAAACTCTGTGGACGGAAAATCATTCCGTCCAAGTGATGTGGTCACGGCTCGCAACGGTTTAAAAGTTGAAATCGACAACACAGATGCCGAGGGACGCTTGGTTCTGGCAGATGTCTTGGATGTGGCTTGTACACAAAAGGGTGGCGATGAACCAGAAGCAGTCATTGACGTTGCGACATTGACTGGCGCAATTAAAGTAGGCCTAGGAGCCGAGATTGCAGGTCTTTTCTCGAACAACGATGAGTTGGCCTCTGCGTTGACCAATGCAGGTCAACGCGCGGGTGACTTGAACTGGCGCATGCCTTTGTTCGAAAAATACTGGGGTGAAATGTCATCTCCGTTTGCAGACTTTAAAAATTCAGGTGGGGGATTCGGTGGAGCTATCACAGCGGCTTTGTTCTTGCAAAAATTTGTAGGTGGCAAACGTTGGGCCCACTTGGATGTTTACGCATGGACAGACAAAGCTCAAGGAGCTTTGCACTCTGCCGGTGGTAGCGGCCAGCCAGTTCAATGCTTGATCGAATTCTTGAACTCACGCGTGTAAGAGGCGAAAGATAGGAAAGTAAAAAAAAGGGACCGTCCGGTCCCTTTTTTATTTCTCAATTCCAAAAAACTTTTTTGATTTAATCAACTCACAAACTTTTTTAGGAACCCCGCTTTCCCAACGTGGGTCTTTGGCTTCTAAAAGATCCATGACGTCTGCCGAGTGCAAATACTCGGATGCTTCGTCGCAACCCGAGATATCGACGATCTGCTGGTTCTCAATAAAGTAAGAATACAGATGGCGCAGATGAGGTGCTGGGAAGAAGCTCTTTGTGGTTAAACATAGCTGTAGAGTTTTATGCGGATAAATATACAGTTTTGTTTTTTGCTCAAGAAGTTTGCCCATGCCTTCAAGGAGGCCCCCTTCCAGATCACGATAGTGCTCTTCATTGAAAAGCTTGTCCAAATGGCTGGCGCCAACAACAAGAGCCATAAAGTGCGGATTGTAGCGGCGAATGAAGCGCTTCAATCCATAGAATAAGAAGAAGTTAGAAATCAAAACGGGAAAGCCCAAGGCCGTGATTGTTTCAACACGGGCAAGGAAATCTTTTTCATTTACGTGACCATCGGTTTGCAGTGCATGCATGGTCAATTCCATCATGGGAAGAACATCCAAGTCTTTGCCTTCTGTTTTCGCGATATCCTCGCGAATTTGCACCAGGCCTTTTTGCAGAACATCAATATGAGTCACTGTGATAGGGCGGAAAGTGCCTCGTTGAATCAACAAAGACTTGCCGTAAATGGCATCAGCGATATTTAAGATCTCGTTGTCTGGAGAGAACAATATGGCCTCTGCCAGGCCACGACGAACCAATTCCAAGTTCATCAAGCGATCATCAAAATGTTTAAGATCCGGCCCATTGAATTTAACAACGTCGATAACAACTTGGCCTTCTTTAAGATTTTCCGTCAGACGCGAAATAAAGCATTCTGTTGTGTCAGAGTGATAGAAGGCACAATTCAAAAGATTCACACCTAAGATGCCCAATGCTTCTTGCTGATCCAAACGATAGCGATCTAGCATGCGCACGTGCAGAATGATATCGTTATGAGGGCCACCGAAATCTTTTTGAAAGCGTACTCCCATCCAGCCGTGGGATTGTTTTGAGCTGCCCACGGAAGCCGTTGCCACAGTGTTGGCAAAAGCAAAGAAACGAGTGTTGCTGCCGCGACGAGGAGCTAAGCGATCTATCAAAAGCTTGTATTCGTGAGTCAGCATTTTTACAACGCGGGATTCACAAACATATCGACCAGAGGCTTCACGGCCGTAAATTTCATCGCTCACGATCATGTCGTAAGCGGACATTGTTTTCGCAATTGTTTGAGAAGCTTTACCTGCCTGGAAGAAGTGACGGGCAACTTCTTGGCCGGCACCGATTTCTGCAAAAGCTCCATAACGGGAACAATCTTGATTGATGCGCAGAGCTTTGCTGAGTGTGTCGGTTGTTTGTGTTTCTGACATCTAGTCCTCGTCGTTCTTATCTGCTTTGACCCAGCCAGTGATAGCTAGACTCATGGCCTTTTCAATAGGCATATCTAATGGAGTGATTTTAGAGCGAGGCACCATCAAAGTGAAGCCCCCAAGACCATAACTCATAGGAATATAAACGGCGACGCGGTCCCCAGCATTAGCATCAATGGCTGGGACGTCTTTAAAATGCTCGCGAGTCACAAGGCCTAGGGCCCGTATGCCGCTTTCACCCATGTCCACAAGAACCACAGTTCGCATGCCATGACCACCGTCTTTCGAGAAGAGGTTCATCAAGTCACGTAAGGGACCATAGATCGCCTTGATGTAAGGAACTTTTAGAAGTCTATATTCGAGCTTATGGAAAACTCCGGCGGCGATCAAATTATTGAGAATAAAGCCCAGCAGGAAGATGAGTAAAATCGTCAGTAGAAAACCCAATCCCGGAATGTACATGGGCAACACATGACGAAGGGAATCTCCGAGAAGGCTATCAACAATAGAGATTCCGGCGTAGATGATATAAATCGTCAACGCGATCGGAAGAAAAGTCACGAGCCCTTGCAAGAAGATTTTCTGAAGCTGTTTCATACTTAGATGTCCTGTTCATATTACCTATCGGTACAAAAGAAATATCAGCTTAGGCGAAAGGCATCAAGGTCTTACGCTGTCCTAAAATGAGTCAATAATTCCACTCAACCAAGCTGGACTAGCAACCGAAAAGGAAGTGTCACAAAGGAGAGAACCCGTGAAGCGGATTCTTGCTGGTCTAATTATTTCTCTATTCGCCACTGCGCCGGTACTTGCGCAGGGTGTGCAGGCCGTTCCGGGTGAGTATATCGTTAAGTACAAGTCTACCTCGACATCTGTGAATGTCAGTAAGGTGCGTTCAAAGCTGGCATCCAAAGCCAACTTGAGAAAAGCATTTCCAGCCATGGGCATGTACCATATCTCTTTGAAAGCCCAAGCTGGGGAAGCCGCAAATCTGGAAGAGATTAAAAATGACCCTGACGTAGAATACGTAGAACCGAATCTTATTTGGAATAAAACTCAGGACAATTCGTCTTCTAACAATGCGCAAAGTTCAGCGTATCAGGGCGTTTATAGTTATAACGATATCATCAATAATCACTATGCTTATCCTGACAACAACTATTGGCAGTCTTCGGCGCCGACCGCTGTTCCTACGTCATGGTCCAACGAATCTGACGTCACAACAAAGGGAACCGTTGTTGTAGCCGTTGTCGATACGGGATTGGATCCAACTCATCGTCTGTTTCAAACAGTGGCAAACGGTGGCGCCGGAGCTCTCTGGCAAAATACAGCTGAAGTCAATGGTCTGACGGGCGTCGATGACGATCAAAATGGTTTCATTGATGATAAAAATGGTTGGAACTTTTACGCCAATACAAGCAACTGGGCTGATGACGACAATCACGGCACTCACGTCGCTGGCATCATCGTAGGGACCGGTCAGAATATTTTTGCGACGACATTGTCGCAATCTAAAGTGCTTATCATGCCGTTAAAGTTCTTAGGCGCTGATGGCTCTGGAACGACGACATCGGCAATCAATGCAATTTACTATGCTGTTCAAAACGGCGCACAGATTATCAATAACTCTTGGGGTGGTTCGACTTATTCAAAAGCTCTGCATGAGGCTTTGGCATATGCTTATGATCACCAGGTTTTGATTGTCAGCGCTGCCGGTAACTATGGCGACAATAACGATACAACCGATATGTATCCTGCCAATTACGATGTTCCAAGTAACATTGCAGTGGCTTCTGCAACCAATAGCAATATGCTGTCAGGATTTTCGAACTATGGTGCGAACCTTGTTCACATCGCAAGTCCTGGGGAGTATATCTTAAGTTCTTTACCGTCGAATCAATACGGCTACATGAGCGGTACAAGTATGGCAGCGCCGTTTGTTTCTGGTATCGCGGCTATGGCTTTGCGCGAAGACTCTGCAATGACAGGTTATCAGGTGAAGCAGTTGTTGATGTCTAATGTTGATGTCTATCCGGCCTTAAATGGCTATGTTTCTTCGAGTGGTCGCATTAATGCGGCAACTTCAATCATTGCAGCAAAAAATTCTGTGGGTACTTTGGCGACTTATCAACCGGTGTACAAGGCTCAGTATCAGGCCGATCGTTCTCCAGCCAGTGGCTCTGCGGGATGTGGCTTGGTTTCCTCTGCAATGAGCGGTGGACCTGGAGCGGGTGGTCCCAATCCAATGGCCGGTGTGATCAGTGGTTTGCTGTTATTGCCTTTGATTGTGTGGTTTGCTTTACGCAGACGTGATCCAGCATCACGCCGTAAGTTCGAACGCTTCCGTATGAATTCTCAGATCCGTGTGATGATTGGCGATCGCGAGTTGGTGGGTTCGATGAACACGATCTCTCAAGGGGGGCTGTCTTTCAATACCGATCAAGCCCTTGAAAAAGGCGGCATCATCACAATGCGAATCCAAAGCCCTGACGGTCACGAGATGATCGAGGTGCAAGGTCAAGTTGTATGGAGTGAAGCAAATCAAGCTTACGGGGTTCAATTTGCGAATGCCCGTCAAGGAACTCTGGCTATGATCCAGCAGTGGACGCAGGCTTTAGTTAAGTCATGACACTCTGAGTGCGGTAGGCACTGAAGAATCAATTTAGAAATTCGGAAAAGACCGTCATCTGGCGGTCTTTTCTTTTGTGTGCATACCAAAGAAAGGATCTTTCTATGCAGCATAAAGGGCTGCCATATGACGGGGATTAATGTGCCTGTAGGGGGGGATGGACTCAGTCGCATTAAATAAAAAGGCTCTGTTTTAGCAGAGCCTTTCTATTTGAAGTTGAATTTGCAAAATTCTCTAAAGCAAAACACCGTGTAGAACGATGCTTGCTACTGTGAAGTAGATAATTAAACCTGTTACGTCCACCAGTGTGGCAACTGCAGGAGCTGAAGCGCTGGCCGGGTCGAAACCGACTTTTTTCAAAAGGAATGGCAACATCGATCCAGAGATCGTTCCCCACAGAACGATACCGATAAGACTTAGCATCACAGTGACCGCTACCAGAACATAGTGAGGGCCGTATAGAGCTTCACGAGTTGGCCAGATCAAGATTCGACATAGACCTACAAAGCCCAAGCAAATACCAAGGGCCAAGCCCGCCATCAATTCTCGACCTAGAACTCGCCACCAGTCGCGAAGGCGAACTTCTCCCAGAGCCATAGCACGAATGATCAAAGTCGAAGCCTGGGACCCCGAGTTGCCGCCCGAACTGATGATTAGCGGAATGAATAGAGCTAAAACAACGGCGCGCTCAATCTCTGTTTGAAAGTACCCCATGGCTGTGGCAGTGAACATCTCGCCCAAGAAAAGGACAAGCAGCCAGCCCGCGCGTTTTTTGATCATCTCGATCATCGAGATTTTCATGTACGGAGCATCCAAACTTTCCACACCACCCAGTTTATGAATGTCTTCGGTGGCTTCTTCTTGAATCGCATGGGCGATATCGTCAAATGTGACGATACCTTTCATGATCCCTTGTTCGTCGACAACGGGAAGGGCCATCAAATCATGTTGTGAAAAGATGCGACCGATTTGCTCTTGGTCCATTTCTGGAGGCAATTTCAAAATATCGGTGTGCATGATATCAGCGATTTTAGTTCCTGGAGCCGCAGAGAAAATTTCACGGAAAGAAATAACACCTAAAAGCTTTTGATCTGACTCTAAAACGTAAGCGTAATAGATTGATTCAACGTGAGTCTTTGCTTGAATGCGTAAATAGCTGATGGCTTCATCGACACTCATGTCAGGACGAAGGCGCACGAAGCGGGTGGACATCAAACCGCCGGCGGCATCTTCTGCATAGGCAAGAAGGGCAATGACCTCGCGCTTTGTTTGAGGGTCTAGCAAAGACAATAAATCGTCCTTGTGCTCGACTCCCATTTCTTGAATCAAATCGGCGACGTCATCGGGAGCCAACAAACGCACCCAAGAACGTTTCTCAAGATGAGACGCTTCGGCAATCAGTTCCGCTTGATCGTGAGTTTTAAGACTGAGGAAAAGATCTTCCGCTTCAGTGCGGGGAAGGTTCTTAAACTTCTCGCGACGTTCCTCGAGGGTTAATGAGGCCCATTCATCCGTAAGGCTCAGGACGGTGTCTTGGTCTTTTTGTTCGTCTTGGATCTGGTTGTTGTCGTCCATTTCCGCCACCCATGATGAGATTTAAAATTTTTGCGTTCGCAAGAAGTACCCTTTTTCATCGGCAGCGGCAAACTTTTTGTTAATAGTGCGAGACAAAAACTAGCCTGCATTCAGCAAAGGCTATTCTCGGATTTTAGCTTGATAGCGCTGGTTATATTTTCCACTCCAGCGAGGCCGGAGTGAAAATCAAACAAGTTCTGTTTTTTTGAATTTTGGAAGGACTTCTCGAGTAGGACCGAGGGCTACGACCTCGCCATTTTGCAACCAGAGGATGCGATCGCATTTAGCAAGAGTCGACAGGCGATGGGCGATGATGATTTGCGTGCGATCCGAGAAGAATTCTTCGGTGGCGCGAACTAAAATCTCTTCGGATTGAGGATCAACGGAGCTTGTGGCCTCGTCCATAATCACAATCGGAGCCTGTTGCAGAAGGCAGCGTGCCATACATAACAATTGGCGCTCGCCCAAGGACAGATTCTTACCACGCTCTTCGATTCTCATATCGAGACCCTGAGGTTGAGCCATGACCCAGTCATAAAGACCTACGCGTTTCAGGACAGCCACGAGTTGATCTTCTTTCAACGTGCTTTCAATATCCAGATTTGAACGCAAGGTTCCTTGGAAAAGAATCGGCTCTTGTGCAATGAAGGCAATGGATTTTCGGTAAAGATTCAAATCCACGCCGTGTGCATCAGTTTCAACTTTAGGCAAATGGCCATTGATAGAAATAGCCCCTTTATCGATAGGGTAAAGATAGAACAGAGCCTGAATCAAACTTGATTTTCCAGAGCCAGTGCGACCTACGATACCCAAACGTTCGCCCGCTTTAACTTCTAAATTCAGATTTTTCAAAACCCAAGGAAGATCCTCGCGGTATCGGAACCACAAATCTTTGATTTCAACAGAGGCGCTACGATCTTCTGTGAGTTTGCGATGGCTAAAATACTTTTCAACGGTATCTGTGTACGTAGGGTGACCAGTAGCAAAATGGGCTGATGCTGGAAGCAGATTCCCTTTTTCAAGCTCCATGCGCATGTATTGATCCAATCGTTCAACACCGATCATGGCTTCTTCGAATTGTGTGAGCCATTCAAAGAACATTTGCACTGTATTTCCAGATAAAGCGATAAAGCTGAAGGCCACCCCCACGGAACCAATGCTTGTCCAACCTTTTTCTACCATGAAATAAGCAGAAACACCGGTTACCAATAATAAAAGGGCACTCAAGCTGTTCATCTGGAATGAAAAACTTAAAATCTGCCGAGTGGTATAGAGTCTTTGTGATAAGTAATAACGATCCAAGCTTTCAAAACGTTCGCGGAAAGATGTTTGACGACGGAACGAACGAATTGTGCTGGCTCCTTGAGTCGTTTCAGCAAAGTGCGCGATACTTGGTGAGCGACTGGCGGAAAGTTCCCGACGGGCCTGGCGCAAGTGAGCTTGGTTCAACTTGTAAACAAGATAGTAAATAAAACCGATGAACACGACAAAGATCAAATAATAGGGACTCGCCAAGGTGATTAAAACCACCATCATGGTCAAATCGAAAATGATGGATAAGAATTCGGCTAAAGGCCCGCCAAACAAACGGAACACGTTGCCATAGTCAGACGAAAAACGCGTGATGATACGACCCGCGGGAGTGTTATCGAAAAAACTCATTGGCAGGCGAGAAGTTCTTAGAGTGACTTCGTCATAAAAGCTAGAAATCGCTTGAGCTGACAAGCGTGAAAAGCCCACGCGGAAAACCAAAGTCATTACAAATCCTGACAATGCCATCGCAAGCAGTAAACCGATAATCTGCGGTGAGGTCATTCCCGTCAAAGGCGAGGGCTTGCCAACAAGTGTGTCCACCCAATAACCGATGACGTTCGTGTTCGCGAGCAATAGACCACGACCTAGAACACCCAATAACAAACACAAACTGATCCGAACCAAGAATGGCTTATAAGCCATGTGTAAAGTTTCGTAGATGGTTTTGTTGTAGCCACCTTCACGTTTTATTTCACCATCGGAAAGATATTTGGGACGAATAGGACTAGCCATTATGAGCCTCCGTCTTGTTCGCAGCGGCTTCTTTAGCGACTGTTGTCGTATAGTCACGGAATTTTTCGTTACGAGCGAGAAGCTCTTCGAATGTTCCCTGGTCGATGATACGACCTTCTTCTAAGAATAAAATTCGATCCACTTGGCTTAAAGCACTTAATCGATGAGTGACTAAGATTCTGGTACGATCTGCCCACGCACCCAACAATAATTGCTCAAATAATTTTTGCTCTGTATCGACGTCGACAGCACTTAGACAGTCATCCAAAAGCAGAATAGGGGCTTGATGGAAATGCACCCGAGCTAAGCTTACGCGCTGACGTTGGCCGCCAGACAAGTTCACACCACGTTCTCCGATTTCAGTGTTCAAGCCTTTTTCAACACGTTCTGTATTCAAATCAAATTGTGCTAAACGCAAAGACTCTTCCACCATCGGATCTCGATCAGGATCGATATCGTAAAGAAACGCCACGTTTTCACGAAGGCTGGCACTCATGATGAAACCCTCTTGTGGAACGTAGGAAAAATTCCCACGAACTTCATCCGGGGTCGCTTGCAGAGCGTCTTTATCGCCGATGTGATAAAAGTCGAAGCTTGCGCCTGTCTCGCGAAGAAGGGAAAGCAAAAGCATGGATTTTCCAGAGCCTACTTCACCCACGACGGCAACGAATTCTCCGTGGGCCACATCCAAATCAATTTTATTCAAAATATCTCTGGCGCCAATGCGAAGATTCAAGCCGCGCACTTGCAGCGCAAAGGCTTCATCGCGAGTCATAGCTGCAGGTTCACGACCATCCTCATCTGTTTTGTTATTTTTGATCGAGAAGAACTCCTCCAGACGTTTTAGTGAAGTCCAAGAGTCGAAAGCGAAAGTAAAGAACCAAGGCATCTGTCTAAATGGACGAGTCAGGAAAATGCCGACAATCCACAAAAGCGCCAAAAGTTCGCCGCCTGTGACCTGTTGCTTGGTGAAGAACACCAACGACCCCAAAGAAATAACATTCAAAACAAAAGTGACAGAGGAAGAAAGGGCATTCATGATTTGACCATTGGTCACCATCAAGACGCGGTTTCTTGTTTCAACCTCGCGTTTCGCAAAAATCGCAGTTTCGAAATGACGAATCCATCCAAGAATTCTGATCGTGCGAATATTTTGAATCCATTCATTTACAAGGCCAATGCGTTCTGCCGCCAAAAGCTTAAAGCGGAAAAAGAAGCGAGACTGACGAAAACCCATTACTGTATTTAGGACTGTCATGCCGATCATCACACAAATCGTCGGCCATAGTGGAATGTCAAATAGTACAGAGATCGCAAATGGCGCAAGCAGTAGCGGGAACAAAGTCGATGCACCTGCTGGCAACGTTTGATCCAAGAAAACCGTGGCTCCGGCAACATCCGTTGCATACAAAGAAACAATTTCCCCAACAGGACGGTGACTCATGGTATCCACGCGCAAGTTCAATGTTTTATTGTAAAGGCGCTCAGCAAAAACTCTTTGCATGAACAAAGCTTCCTTGGCGCTGAGGTAGTTCGTAAGTTGCGCAAAAGCTTGCGCAAAAAGAACGCAGAAGAAAGCACCGACGATAAACCACAACGGATTATTGAATGTGAAAAGATGAAGCTTGCTTGCAGTGCCGGTCAATTGATCGATGAACTCTTTTTGAAAGAAAGGTCCCAACAAGCCGAACACCGCAGCGGCAAACGAGCACAGCAGGATGATGATCCTAGCGTGAAAACGTGTGAAGACTACTTCGCTAAAGAGTGATTTCATAATGCGTCGTCCCTAAACCAGCCTGTCAGGCTCTGGCGATTTGTGGTGCTCTTTTCCACTTGGTGCGGAAAAAGATCACTGCGAAAAAGAATCAGCGTGCCCAAGGTCGGTTCTACTTGAGCGATTCGCTCATCGTCCTTCTCTGGATTATAAAGGCTCAGTTCTCCACCATGGGACTTTTGCCAATTCTCATTGAGATAAAGCACAAAAGTAATTTTTCGGTGACTGAGTCCGCGATGATTGTCGATGTGCTTTTCATATCCCGTTCCAGGAGGATAAAAAGCAAAGTGGGCTTCCACGCGTTTCAGACCTAGAAAGAAAAACTCGTTTAATTTTTGGCGGATCACTTCTAGAGATTCCAAGAAAGGATGCTCGTCCAGCCACAGAATAAAATCGCCCCGAATTTCTTTCTGCACAGTCTTTGTTGAGCCACGGCCAATGGAGGCTTTATTCAAGTATCCTTCTTTGGAAAGATTTTGACACTCATGGGCAAGAGATCGACAGAAATCTAAAGAGAAAACTGACTTAGAAACGGCCCAATTTTTTTGCGCCAATTCTTCCAACATTCCCTCTAAAGCTGTGAGATTGATTTGCTTCTGTTCCAAAGTGTTGTCATCCTATGCTGGTGAGGCATTGATGGCAAAAAGTTCTTTCACTCGTCGCGAGTTTTTAAAAATTTCTGCACTGAGTTCTACAGCATTTGCTTTGGGTTCCTGCGCAAGTTTGGATCGCAGTTTTATGGGCGACAAGCGGGATCTTACCAATGAAGTTGTGATCATCGGTGCCGGTGCAGCGGGTCTCGCGGCGGCCTATGCCTTAAAAAAGCGCAAAATTCCCTTCAGAGTTTTTGAAGCGTCTTCTCGAGTGGGCGGCCGAGTGCAAACTGTATCAATGTTCCCTGACGGAGGACCTGTTGCAGAGTTAGGGGCCGAGTTTATCGACGATTCTCACAAAGCCGTTTTTGCCATCGCCAAAGAATTGAATCTCCCGCTGCGCGAAATCAAAGGACCTTCGGGTTTAGAAGCCCATATTTTTTCTTTCAATGCTCGCACGTATCGAGTCAAAGATTTGGCTTCCAAGATGAAAACTTTGGCAGGTCCGATCCGTCGCGTGCGCCAGGATCTGTATCGTCAACAGGATGTGACATTGAACTATAAGAACTCTTTGCAGTTTGAACGTTCTGCTTACTATGACTCGATGTCATTAAAAGACTTGCTTGATAGTTGGGCAAGTGAAGTGGATCCGGTGATTTTGAAGTTGATCGAAGCGCAGGCGGTGGCACGTTTTGGTGTGGATGCGGAAAATCAGTCCTCTTTGCATTTTTTGGAAACATTAGATGCGGAAGGCAGTTCGCTGCTTCAGGGCAGTCGCACATATCGCATGGAAGGCGGGTTGACTCAGTTGATCTCGACCTTGCATGAGCGTGTTGCCGGAGTCATTCCTCAATACATTGTGAAAACAAATAATGTTCTGACAGAGATCTTTGAGAAAAAAGGAGTCTTTGAACTGACATTCAAATCTCCGAATGGACACGGCACTTACACGTCAAAGAATGTGATCTGCACAATTCCTTTTTCGAAGCTGCGCGAGGTTGAAGGTTTGCAGAAATTAGAATTTTCGTCTTTGAAAAAAGATGCGATCTTGGCTCAAGACTATGCAACCCATAGCAAAGGAGCCTTGGCCTTTAACGATCCATTCTGGAGAAAAAAATCAGGAAAGATTCCCGGCAATCTTGGAAACTTCACCGGTGATTTTTTAACACAAAAGTTTTGGGACTCAGGCCGAGGACAGGATGGTACTCAAGGTCTTCTGACTTTCCAACGCGGAGGTAAGTCGGGTGCTGAAGCGGGGGCGCTAGCGCCTCAAGCGGCAGTTCAGGATTTTAATCTTTTCTATGATATGAATTCTCACAGCGTTCTTGACTCGAATTTTGTGAATTGGAGTTTGAAGCCGTGGTCTTTGGGGTCAATGGCGTACTTCAAAAAAGGTCAATACATGCGCTTCAAAGGTGTGGCAGGTGAAGCCGAATACAGAGGGCACTTCCAGTTTGCCGGAGAACACACAAGCATGCTCGCCGCAGGAACTTTGCAAGGGGCCCTCGAAACGGGCCTCATTGCAGCAGCCAACGTGAATATCTAATTCAAGTTCACATTCAGAACAGCATCTTGTCCTGACGAGCTGACGAAGCTATCAACGTCTGTCTTATTGATAGAGTTGATGATTGAAGCAGAGTGATTACTTGATGCAGTCATCCCTTGCGGAGTTGTTCCATCTGCATTCACCCAACTGTAGTTCGATTGATTGGACACCACAAAGACCACGATGTTGTAAGAAGGGCGGAAGCCCTCTTGTTCAACTTGCACTGGTGGCAATGTCACAGAGTCAGCTGTAAGGTAAACCGTGCGCGACTCTTTCACTTGCGACAAATTGATTTGTGAAGCATCCGTTGAGATGAATGGACGTGAGCCGACAGCATAAAGCACTGTCAGGTATTGACCACGGAAATTGCCCAAGCGATTTACCTGTAAAGACGGAACTGTTTCAAAGCGCGCAGCTTCTGCATTTCTTTGAGAAACCGAACCGCTCATAAGACCAAGTCCAATGATCAAGGTTAATGCGTTGATGATGATGAGTTTGAGAGATCTCATGTTACTTCGCTCCTGTCTGCGCGTAATTCAAATACATAACAAGGTGGCCCGTTGGGTCCATCAGCACACGGTTGATATCCAACTTCATGCCTAGAACCTCAGGAGGCAGAGGCAAAGATCCAGGGATGTTTTCCTGAGTGGTCGCCCATGTCTTGCATTTCTCTTTCAACTGTTTGCGGATCTCTGTGTAGACTTTGTCTTTCCAGATTCCATTTAAAAGTTTTCCAGCTGTTGAAAGATACTTCGGATCCATCTTCATCGTCGAATCATCGATCGTGTAGAGGATGAGTTGCATGCCCGGTTTATCCTTCAATTGCGCCAATTTTGCAATGATATCGAATTCAAGAACGATAGTATCCTTCAGGAAAGCCGAGCCTGGCTTGTTTTCAATCGCCACATGCATTTTAACGAAGGTCTCTTGTGGTTTCAAAACCACGCCGGCTGGAGCTTTTACATAGTCAATTGTCGGAACGTCGACGAGTTTCATCGTATCAGTTCCTGTTTTGATCTGCTCGAAGTTCTTACGTTCAAAGGAAAGTTGTAAAACACGATTGATCAATGAGCGATCCAAACTCAATGCGATGTCGTAGCTTTCTGCCGGCAACAGATTCATCACCACATTGCCACGGGATTTATCCGCCAAACGAGGGGTGCTTGACGGATTCGTGGTATCTTCCACGTATCCCGTAACATCCACATTGAGGGTTTTATTCAAGTTCAAATTTTGAAGACGTAAGCCCCATTTATAATCAGGACGAGTGTCATTGTCCTCTTTGCCCGGAGCCGACATCGTCTGAACCTGTTCAAGATTTCCGGCTAAGAATTCTTTCGCCTTTTGGTTCAACATATCTGGTAAAGTTTTGCGAGCGAAATCGCCCATGCTGCTACGAACTTTTTCGATCAAGAGCGGAGCTTCCTTCGTCAAAAGTTTGTCGAGCTCTTGGTTGTTCAGGTAATATTTTTTGCCATTCAACTCGACTGCGAAAGTCGGGATGATCACTTTTTGATACTGGAAAGCAATCGACGCTTTATCGATATTGTTTTCAAGTTCTAAAGCTTCGAACTCTAACTGACCACTTGCATTCATGCGGATATAGAAGGGCAAACGCAATTTTAGTGGCGTGTCATTATCACCCACTGAGATCGTCACATTTTCTAGACCGACTTTGCCAAGATCTTCATTGTTCAAGTCCCAAGCTAAAACCGATGCCGTTGATAAAGTAAATTTCTTCACTTCAAGCTCGATGGCCAAGACGGCGCCATCGCGTTTTCCTAATGAGCGCATTAAATTCTCGTCGGTTACCAAACCAAAGCGAGAGAACTGCGCCACATAACCTGATTCACCAATTTGTACTGTCGGCAAATGGGGATTTAAAGAAAAACCAACGAACCAGGTGCTCAGAAGATCTTTGATCTGCTTATAAGTAGCAACCGCTTCCGGTGCATCCTTTATATAGTCGTCGGGATTAATAGGCTTGTCGGCCTTGTAAGACATAGCGGGGAAGTAGCCCTCGTCGATTTTCACGCCCATATTGCCTAAGATCGCACTTAGATTTTGATCAAAATACTTCATTCCCCGAGGAGTGATCTGCAACTGAACTGCATTAGAAAGCAAATGAGTCTGCGGAATTTGCGGATTTGCATCACCTGCAAACGCACGCAAGCCTTGCATTGTCAGCAATAGGGGAACCAAGATTTTTGATCTCTGTAACCGACGTGCCATTAAACCTCTCCACGTGAGTGCATGAAATTCCGAGGTTTGCTTTGCAAGTGGGGTTCCAGAAATTAATGACTGTCACGAACCTGTCTCTTTCAATTGAGTCATAAAGCACTGTCTAAAAACGAGACACATGACGAAAAGGAGCCCCCGGGGACAGGGACTTGTGACCTTTGAGCCTAAATAGATTTTAGAAATTCCAGCCGTAACCCACAGAGAAAATCATCTGATTCGCAGATGAGGTGCTATTGTTCGGGAACAGCGCATATGTGAATTGGAATGGGATATAGTTCTGGCTGCTCAAGGCGTAGTCGCCACCTAAAGCCACATCAATTGTTTGGTTTGTTGTGATCTTGCTTGTATCAAGGACGTTGCTTGATTTGCTTAAAGCAAACAAGAAACCAAGGCCTGCTCCGCCCCAGAAGTCGAAAGTTTTATTCTGCCAAACAGTGTAGCGCAAAAGAGCATCGATGCCCAGATAGCTGATGTTTGCATTGCAATTTGTTGAAGTGCCATTATCACAGATCGCAGAAGATGCTGTTCCGCTTGCAACCAACGTTTTGTAACCACCGGAAAATTTCGCGCTGATATTTTTATCCAGAACCATCGAGTAAAAACCTGTAAACTCAAAGCTTGATCCGGTCAGGTTCACAGAGCCACCGGAAGGTTTCACAGTCATGCTGTTCATGGAATAGCCGCCCATCAAACCCCAAGAGGCCTTATCGCGCGAGCGATGATGAGCAGAACGAGTTTCATAAGGTTCAAGGACATAACCAACTTGTGCAGAGCCTTTGTCTATAGCTGCGATAGCTTTATTGCCTTTAACTTGACGAATGGTCAAAAGACCTTTCTTTTTTCCCTCTTCATTGATTGTAAGATAACGCTCGCCAGTCTTGACGCTTTCGCCTTCAAGATCCAGAAGAGCCTTTCCATTTTTTACCGCAGTCACTTTGATGGCTTGCGCCTGGAAGGACACGAAGAAGAGTATCAATGTTGCAACAAGTGTTTTCATAGTAGCTGTATCGTCATTTTTTGAGTCAACTTAAGCACTATCGTCGAGCGGATCTCATTCTGAGACGCTCTCTGAAATGTCCAGTGAAGCGGAACGATTTTTCACGAGAAATCAGAAGGATTCTTCGAAAAAGCCAGACCATAAACCGATAAATTGTTTGAAGGGGAAATGCATGTGAGAAAACTACCTATTCGAGTTGCCAGCATGCTTGGCTTTGGGCTGTTAATTCTGTGCTTTCAAAACTGCAGCGATATGGTCGTGCAAGATGGCGTGATGTATCAGGCAAGTTTGGCGGAATATGAAGCGGCTGCTGATAAAGAATATCTTCCCGCTCTTTTGACCACCTCATCTCTTTCTTTTTGGTCAAAGCCTAGTGACGTCAATTATGTCAATAAATCCTCGGTGCTCTCAGATTCATTTTCTTTTGTCGCGGCCCTGAGCAGATCTGCTCGAGGAGTCGTGATGTCTGTCAACTCGGGCACAGGATTAGAAGAGGGCCGCATTACCGTGACTGATTCGACTATCACGGCCGCTCGCTATATTGATGCTAACAATTACTCTTATATCGAAGTGCCGTTGCCATCGTCTGGAGAGCAAATGGTGATCGGTGCAAGCTTCGCTCAAACTGCAGGTGACGGTGACGTGACCCTGATGATTAATGGGATTTTGCAAATCTCGACGCGACTGAAAGTGGGAGTTCCCGGTGATTTTTCGTATGTTCTCAAATCACTGACTACAGCGCCGTCCACAGGAACTGTTTCAGAATATGTTGTCTATAATACTCCTCTGAATGCCACCCAGCTGAATGTCATGTCACGCTATATTGCCTCGGCAGAATCAATCCAGAATGTTGTCTATGATCCAGTTTTGATGAATGGTGATGGATCGGGAGCTTCAACGACGACGGAAGATCCATTATTTGTCGCTGCGAAAACGATTATTGATAACAAGTGTATCGTCTGTCACGTGCCCAATAGCAACGGTGGAGATTTAACGAATCTAACCAGCGCTAAGGCAGTTTCGCGGGGATGGGTCGTGGCTGGAAATCCTGCCAGCTCTAAGTTGTATTATCGCTTGCAAGGTTCAAGTGGCAGCGGGACGAAAGACATGCCCCAGGCCGGTTCTATCACTGCAACGGAAGTTCAAGCAATTGCTGACTGGATTTCCAATATCAAGTAGTCTACACTTCATCTCATTCGTAGAAGTGACTGTTATGAAATTAAAAAAAACCTGAATCAATTTTAATTGAGGGGGAATCGTGAGAGTTTTGTTTGCATCGTTGGTTTTATCATTAGGTGTCGCAAGCGCGGCCTTTGCATCTGAAGCAGTGGTGGATGTGGTTTTGAATCCAATGGGTGATTTCAAAGCCAAAACAGCGGACGTCAAGGGCGAAGCCATTCAAAAGGGAGACGAAGTTTTTGCGCAAAATATCGTCGTAAATCTGAAGTCTTTGAAAACGGGTGTGGAACTTCGTGATAAGCACACTCAAAAACATCTTGAAACTGAAAAGTATCCAGAGGCCGTTTTGATCTCTGCATCAGGTAAAGGTGGCAAAGGTAAAGGCAAACTTAAAATCCGTGGAATCGAAAAAGATGTTGAAGGCACTTATAAAGTCGATGGTCAAAATTTGATCGCTGATTTTAAGGTGAATATTGCTGAATACGGAATCAAAGATATCAACTACATGGGAGTTGGAGTTGAAGACGAAGTCGCTCTTCACGTTGTAGTTCCAGTGAAATCTGCTAAGTAAATTCTTTTAAAAAAACAAAATAAAAAAGGCCTCGCGAGAGGCCTTTTTTATTTCTAGAATCTGTAAGCAAGTCCGATCTTCCAGAAGGTAGACCCTTGATCTAAAGGTCCTAATCCTTGATAGAAATCGAAAGAATCAGACAAGCGAACGTTGATGTCTGCCAGAGCTGTCAGTGCGAAATTTCTTGTCGCATCCACAGTCAAGCCGGCCGTGTCTGTGGGCCAATCAATATTGCGGTAGTAAATCAAAGCAGATACACCCACATTCACTCGCCCGGTCAGACGGTAGAATGCACGAGGAGTTAATGCTACCATCGTAAATGACTGCTTATCTTTTTGATAAGTGATTGTGCTATTGCCGCCACCGTTGGCGCGTCCTGTGGCTAAGAAGCCTCCGACGTTCCAACCCCAGTGATAGTAAGTGAACTCTTTTTGATAGCTCAGAGCTAGGCCGCTATAGTTTGCGACATCGGTTTCTTTTTTACCAGCTTGTTTCAAAATCAAAGGCTCGTTCCACTGAATAGAAGAAAGGCCGATGGCTCGGGATTCCACGTGAGTTTTCTTCGCTGAAGGAAGATCTGTCTGCGAAGATTCTTCAACTGAGTTGTCAGCAAGTTCGTCCGCCTGAGCAAAATAACCAGTCAAAGAAGACACAATCAAAGAAATAAGAATTAATTTTTTCATCTGCGCCTCCTTTTAATAAGAAATATGAATTTGAGATTGCAACATCCAGCTATCATACTGACCGCTTTGGTCGTCGTAAGCTTTGCCATTCACTGCCATGAAACGAAGTTCCGTGCGAGGAAGCGGGAACATCATAGCGCCAAAACTGTATTTCAAATTTTCCGCAGAGGATTTGTTGATGTCCGACTTGCTGGCTTCGATGGATGTTAGGATGTTGTAACCGCGACGGATCGAAATCAAGGACTCGATCCACGCATAAGTTCCCAAAGTCGCATCGGTATTCGCCACTTTGTCTTTCTTTTGCTGCAAACCCACTTCTGCCAGAACAGAAGAACCTTTGGAAAGACCCAAGCGAGAAGTCACTGCCGCCAAATCCCAGCGTGCAGAGTCATTTTCTTCATGAAGTAATGATCCGCCGACTTTGAATTTTTCGTAAACTTGGTATTCGCCAGTAATGGATCCACCTTTGTAACGTTCTGAATCCTTTTCGTAGCTGTTCCCGAAGAATGCTTCCGCGGCGATATCCCAAGTTGGATATGTAAAGTGGGCAATTAAACCTTGAGATTGATCGAATTGACCCAATGTAATCGGCGAGCGATTCACAGCTGTGTGATCCACGTTACGAATGCCGTAAGCCTTATCCATTTGCCCTAGGTAGAACCACAAGTTGTTATTGGCTTTCCAACGAAGATAGTATTCTTTCATATAGAAATCCCACTCGTTCACTTGTGAGTGCGGAGGATACGCATCGGCATAAGAAAGTGTTGTGATCAACGCAATATTTTGCTTCTTGTCTGCAAAGAAGTTGAGGTTCACGTCCTGCTGCATGTTCACGTATTTTTCGATAGTCTGATTGCTACCCGGATTTACCTTGTACCATAGACCACGATATTTTAAACCGGGGCGAAACCACCAAGGCATCTGCGTTTTGCCAAGAAAACCTGATTCAGCTGCGATCTCTTCTTCATCTGTGTCTTTCGAATACACGTCGCGAGCCGTGATCTCGGTCGCAAACAAGGCGCGACCATAATCATTCAAAGCTCCGCCACCAAGACCGTTGTAATGGCAGGTGATGCAAGAGGAGTATCCGTATCCAATGAAGTCTGGATAGGCTGAAGCCTCTTTTGAATTAAGAAGTAAAAGAAATGGAATTGCAAAAAGGGTAAATTTAAGTTTTCTCACAATGAGACAATCATTTGTGAAGTGCTTCGTAGAAGCAATAAAAAATTGCAAACATCTGTCAATCAAACCGATAAGAATGCCTATGAAAAGTAAGTCAGTGGGTCTTGAAAGGCCCCGTGTTGTGCAATTAGCAGCGGCAGTTTTGATCGCAATGCCTGTTCTTGACATCTTCATGGGGCAACGAACAGGTTCGTTCATCTTTGATGGTGTCAGTTGGCTGCTCATCTTCGGGGCGGGGGCCACTCTTATGGTACGCCATAAATTGGCGTGGATGTTAGGGATCCTTCTTAGCGTGATCTTTGTGCTCTATAACCTAATTATTTTGGTGAACTCAACCGTGCCCGGAGCAAATCCTGTATTTCAAACAGCAAAGTTAATGGATTGTTTGCTTGTTGTCTTTATTGTGGGAACGGTTTTCTATTTCTTCCGTTACCCTTATTTAGATCGGCGTCAGCACTGGTTTGCGCCAACAGGCAATCGCTTTGCTGCACAGATCCCTGTCGTTTTAAATGGTAATATCCAGACAACATCTCTGGATTTGTCGTATACAGGGGCCAAGGTGGCCTTGCCCGAGAGCGTTGCCTTTGACCTCAAAGTAGGGGACCGTGTGTCATTGCTTCTTACGGAAGTGGACGATTTATTATGTCAGGGGCGGATCCTGGAAATTCACGCTCATCACGTGCGAATTCATTTTGAGGACACCTCTAGTCAAGAACAAGAACTGATACGCCAGTGGCTCTCAAGTCAAAATTTGCCAAAAGCTTAAGTTTCAGGCATAAGGGTTCTCTTTTAAGGTGAAAAATGGCTAAAAAATCTAGCAAGAAGAAAAAAGCAGTTACAGTGGATCCCTCTCTTGAGAGCCACATCATCCCTACGAACGTAAAAAAGATCCTTCAAAACGTGCGCCCAACGCCGATGATTGACAATGGTCTTTCTAATGATGAAAAGATCCATCAGATCACAGAAAAGTTCACAGAGATTCTAGAAATCCTAGGTCTTGATCTGAAAGATGACAGCCTTTCCGATACACCTAAGCGTATTGCTAAGATGTACGTGAACGAAGTTTTTGGCGGTTTAGATCCACATAAATTCCCGAAGATGACCGTGATCGAAAATACGATGAAGTACGATCAAATGATCGTGATTCAATCCATCGAATGCTTGTCATTCTGCGAACATCACTTCTTGCCAATCGATGGTTTGGCGACAGTGGCTTATATTCCAAATAAAAAAGTGATCGGTCTTTCAAAGATCAATCGCGTGGTTCAATACTTTGCGCGCAGACCGCAAGTGCAAGAGCGTTTAACAAAACAAATCGCAGACTGTCTTCAATATGTGCTTGAAACAGATCACGTAGCTGTTCACATCAATGCAAAACACTATTGCGTGATGATGAGAGGTATTGAAGACACTCACAGTACGACGGCAACGTCGGACCTTCGTGGTCACTTCAAAACTCTTCCTGAAACAAGGGAAGAATTCTTGCACCACTGCTGTGTAAGGCCGAAATAATCCAGTATCAGTTTTTGTTGGTGCGGGGATTTGCTGAGAAAAAGGGGCTAAGGTATTTTGCTAAAGCTCCTTCGACACGGCATCCTGCCTCGTCGCTCCAGCCTGCGGCTGGGGGCCAT
This sequence comes from Bdellovibrio sp., assembly GCF_036384735.1. GTDB lineage: Bacteria > Bdellovibrionota > Bdellovibrionia > Bdellovibrionales > Bdellovibrionaceae > Bdellovibrio. The sequence goes on from NZ_DASVLT010000010.1 coordinate 229,553, forward strand.
CCGGGCCCCGCGAAGGTCGAATCCGCTTTAGCAAAATACCTTAGCCCCTTTTTCTCAGCAAATTTCGTATCAGGAAGATTATCTTTTAAGTTTCGTCGTGTTTGATGACGTCGTGGTTAATCTATGGGGCTGCTTTTGGGTTTATCGAAGGCGCAGATTTTTAGGGAGTGACTTCATCGGTGCGGGACACAAATAGCGGAATGCTATTTGTGCGCCCGACGAAAGAGATGCTTAAACAAAAGACTTAGTGAACCAAAGCTGACTGTAAAAGCTCTCGAGAGTTTTTAGAAAGCCCTGGAACTGCCACCATGCGCTGGATTTGCGTGATAGCTTTGTCCTTCATGCTTGGATCAAGTTTGTGAACAAAGTTGAAAGCTGCACACAGACGAGCGGCCACTTGTGGATTCTTCGCGTCGACTTCCAAAATTTTATCTGCATAGAACTCGTAAGCATTCAATTTTGGATCGTTGAAGCGAACAATGTTAGCACCAAAAGCTCTTAGCAATGAATAGACATTGTTCGGATTTCCAAGGTTGAACGTGGGATGTTTCGTCAATGCCATCACGTCTTGAAGAACTTCCGGACGGGATGTTGTCGTTGCTTGAGCCGTGAACCACTTGTTGATAACAACTGAATCGTCTTTCCATTCTTCGTGGAAGTGGTGCAAAGCCTCTTCGCGGTAAGTGGATTTTGTGTCAGCAAGAATCATCAATGCTGTCATACGGTCTGTCATGTTTTGAGCATTCCAGTACTGAGCATTTACCATCTCAAGAATTTCTGCATCGTGGATCTCTGCAAGATAATGCAAGGCTTGGTTTTTCAACTGGCGCTGGCCGAAAACTTTTGTGTCGCGGCTTTTTGGATCAACGCCATTGAATTTGCGATAGATCTCAAGAAGCTGGGCTCTGTTGTTTTTAGCAATAGCTTGGCGAACGGCCAGGCGTGCTTTGTGGAATGCTTCCGCATCAAGAACAGGCTCTGATTGAGCAAGAACCGCATAGCTTGGAAGTTGCAACATCTTCGCTTTGAACGCAGGATCCATGTGCTCGTCCCGAATAACAGCACTCATGGCTTTCAAATATTTTTCGTCTACTTTTAAAGGCTGACCTTGGCGGGATTGTTGAATCAAGCTTGAAAGAACGTGCATGCCGATTTTTTGCGCCATCTCGCGACGGTTGAATGAATCCACGTCTTTTTCCATCAAGAAGAACAGGTCTTCATCTGTGGCATTCCAGTTCAATGTGACAGGGGCCGAGAACTCACGCAAAATTGAAAGCACGGGACGTTCGTTCAAACCTTTGAACACGAAGGTGTCTTTTTGGTTTTTTAATTCGATCAAGTTCTTGCCGTCGGTATTCTGAGTGATCTTTTCGCAGTTCAGCGGCAATTCTTTACCAGCTTTATCCAAAAGCCCCATCATCAATGGAATGTGGAATGGCTCTTTCGTCGGTTGATTTGGTGTTGGCGGGCAGCTTTGCTCCAATGTCAGGTGATATTCGCCGGAAGCGGCATCGAATTTTTCCTGAACATTGATCACCGGGGTTCCCGCCTGAATGTACCAACGTTTAAACTGAGTGAAATCCTTGCCATTGGGCTCAGAGATCGCTGCCGCGAAATCATCTGTTGTCACAGCTTGACCGTCGTGACGACGGAAATATTCGTCCATGCCTTTGCGGAAACCTTTACGACCTACAATCGTTTGCATCATGCGAATGACTTCAGATCCTTTTTCATAGATCGTCATTGTGAAGAAGTTATCTACGGCCATGCAAGACTCGGGGCGAACGGGGTGAGCATTAGGACCTGCGTCTTCAGCGAATTGTCCCGCACGAAGGGCATCCACGTCTTCAATTCTTTGCACTGCACGCTCTGTCATATCGGCAGAGAATTCCTGGTCACGGAAAACGGTCAGGCCTTCTTTCAAAGAAAGTTGGAACCAATTTGCCAGTGTCACGCGATTGCCCGTCCAGTTGTGGAAGTATTCGTGAGCGACAACAGATTCGATACTGTGGAAGTCTGTATCAGTTGCAGAGGAAGAATCCGCAAGAACCAGGCGAGAGTTAAAAATGTTCAAACCTTTATTTTCCATGGCGCCGGCATTGAAATCATCAATTGCTACGATCATGTAGTCATTCAGATCGTACTCAAGACCAAAAACTTCTTCGTCCCACTTCATCGCCTTTTTCAATGAATCCATAGCATGCCAGCAACGCTCTTGCTTGCCGTGAGCAGCGTACACTTCCAAATTTACTTTTCTGCCAGAAGAGGTGGTGAAAGTGTCTCGGATTACGCCCAAGTCACCGGCCACAAGTGCAAACAAGTAGCATGGTTTTTTGTGTGGATCTTGCCAGTAAGCTTTGTGACGACCATTCCCCAAGTCTTCAACTTTGATACGGTCACCGTTTGAGAGAAGAACAGGGTATTTTGCTTTATCCGCTTCAATTGTCACAGAATACGATGTCATCACATCAGGGCGATCGAAGAAGTAAGTGATCTTTCTAAAACCTTGAGCCTCACATTGAGTGCAGAAGATGCCATTAGATTTGTAAAGACCTTCAAGAGATGTATTGTTTTGAGGTTCCAACTGCGTTTCAACTTCCAAAGTAAATGCCGCCGGAACAGTTGGAATGATTAATTCTTCAGCAGTGATTTGATATTGAGTCTCTTTCAAAGTCTCGCCATTGATTTTCACAGAGACCAATTTCAAATCCACGCCATTCAAGTGAAGAGGGGCACCAGAAGTAAGCTGTTTTACTTGGCTTTTTGCACGAACTCGACAAAAGTCTTCGTTCAAATTGAAGTCGAGGTGCATGGAATCAACCGAAAAAGCTGGGCCTTTATAGTCTTTAAGGTAAATTTTCTCTTGTTTCATAATGCCTCGCTTCCGATAATGGTGTGATGAGCTTGGTTTTCACTTCTATCACAATAAATACGAACCATCTACAAGGCATGCTGGAATTTTACCAGATCATCGGATTCCAGTTTAAAGCCACCAAAGTTGACAAGGGGAGTGAAGTATATCGCGCGACCCACAACGGCGTAGAGTTTTCCTTGTATTCCATCAAAAATGTCCAGAAGTCTCAGATTCCGAGCCTGCAATTAGGATTCAGAGTTACAGATTTGGAAAAAACCGTCGAATCTCTTCAGAAAATTGACGGAGCCATGTGCATTCTTGATCCCACTGATATGCCTGATGGTAAAAAATCGATCATTCTTGATCCCGACGGGCATTCCATCGAGCTTGTTGAAGCTTAATTGTATTTTTCTGTTGGCCACTTCTTAACTGTTAAGAGTGGTCTTTTTTCTATACGCAGTGCGCCCTGTAACTCCACAGAGGGGGCGTATTGACCGCGATTTTTGTTTCATGAGAGAACTCGATCATGACGACTCAGCACCCTCCAAGAAAACCGTTAGAATCTCGTGAAGACATCATTCTTTTGGTGAATAGCTTTTATGACAAAGTTCGCAATGACGGATTCATCGGTCCGATTTTCACGGACGTAGCAAAAGTAAATTGGGATGAGCATTTGCCAAAACTTCAAAATTTTTGGTCTGATTTGTTGTTAGGGGAAGACACATATCGTGGTCATCCGTTTCCTCCGCACATGCGATTGAATTTAAAACCTGCCCACTTTGAACAGTGGCTTCGTCTTTTTGTAGAAACTGTGGATGAGTATTTCGTAGGTTTGAAAGCTGAAGAGGCGAAGGCGCGCGCTCTTCGTATTGCTCGCAACTTCATGATCAACCTCAATCTTTTAGACTAACTGTTTGCATCGCAAACTATGCTTCCACAATTTCACAAGAGTGTGGAGTGAGTATGTAAATGTGCGCTCCATTTTCACTCGGAAAGCTGATCTAAATTCTAGTAAGTATTTAAGAGCTGTGGAAGTTTTCATAATTTAAAATTAGCGATTCTAAGGTACATATTGCCCTAACTATCTCAGACCGATGAGTTCGGTATGAGAACAAAACACACCATCGTCACAATCATCGCAACACTTCTTTGCAGCCTCGTGTTTGAGGCACCTGTTGCGAATGCAGAATTCACAACTGTGGTGGATTGTTCTGGGTGTGCTGCTGGCGACGCTCAGTGTGCGGCAACATGCCAAGGGGCTGTGGCTGCGGCAAAAGTCAGTTCTACAGCATCAACGGGCGTTGTTGATTCTACTGTCGTGGCGGCTTGCCAAACAAAAGTGGCGGCAGCTATTCAAGCTTGCTCGACGTCACTGCAATCGGCATCGAGTGATTGCGATGACTCACAGAACTCAGGGCTGTCTCAAGCCAAGCAAGTTGCCACAGCCTTAGGTTCAGCGACTTCAACGAGTGTCGCTGCCGCTTGTTCAAATATGGCCAAAGTTTCTGAAGTCATGAATGCCGCTATCGGTGCGTATGAATTGAGTTGCTCAAGCTCTGTTGAAAGTTGTGGTTCAGCTTGTGCAACGGCTCTTTCGACATATAATAGTTGTGTTTCCTCAGGATACGTCAACGCCAGCGCAAAGACCGCAATTACTGAAAACCAAAAAACATGTTCAGGGCTTTCTCAAAAAGCAGCAGCGGCTCAAACAGCATTAACAAATGCTGTCCAAACTGCAATCGCAGCAAAAAATTGTAGCAGCCTCACTTCTGGTTCAACCCTTAGCACGGACTTCACAAGTTCCGTGGTGGACTGTACCAACACAGAGATGGCGTCGAATACCGTTTGTATCTGTGCTGCGAATCCAAATGCTACAGCCTGTTTGAATACGACATCCGCAAATAGCGCGACACTTGCTTCTACGTCGGCGGCATCTCGTTTAAGCACAAGCTCTGACAGCCTCGGTGACTTATATGGCACGGGAGATATTGCTCAAGGAACAATGCCCAATATCACTGATGGGGCCGCCGTAGATGGCAAGCAAGGAAATGGTGCTATGTTATCCAATTCGCCAGACGGTGCGGCAGCGGCGACAGCGAAAAAAGCGGGTCTGACAACAAACACTGACACTTTGGATGTGAATGCAGGTTTTTATGGTGGCGGTAATGGCGGTGGTTTTTCTGCTACAAGTGCTAGCGGCGGTGGAACGATATCGCTTGAAGATGCGAAGGCCGCGAAAGGCGCTGGCCAGCCAGATTTGCGCCAATTTCTTCCGGGGGGAGCCATCGGGCCTCAAAGTCGCGGTCTTGCGGGAGTTTCTGGCCCCGACGGTATTACAGGTCCTAACTCAGATATTTGGCAGAAGATTCAAAATCGCTACAAAGTCATTCAACCATCTTTGATTCCATAGCGAGAGGTGCACGTGAAAAAGAAAAAACCACTAAAATTCATTTCAAATTCCGTAGTGATCTTCGCGATATTGCAAGCGGCCTTCGCTCACGCAGATACGAGCACAACTTCCGACACAACGGTCGCACCAGCTATCAGTAGTGATGGTTACGAAACGGAAGCATCGAACTTAAAAGCAACGGTTGAGAAAACGTATAACCTTGCGACCACAGCGCAAAACACTGGAGCAACAGTTATTGTCATGGATGCTCTGACTAAAATTAAAAGTTATGCTTCTTATTATGCAAATTTGCACGGGACATGCACGAACAGTCAGGCGACTGCAAAAACCATTTGTCGCGAGGAAACCAGTCCCAATTTACAAAGCACGTTAAATCAAGTGAATACGTTAATGTCTTTAGTAACAGCGTCAGGAGTGACAGATGCCTGTAGTATTATGGGAAAAGCTTTAGCTCTTGCTCAAGCTGGTTTGACGGCCTATACGGCAGCTTGCTCGGCGGCTCGAGCAACTTGTGAAAGCGCGTGCTCCACTGTTTTCACCAATATTTCTCATATCAAAGAACTGGCATCCACCGTTTATTGCTCGAATCCCTGCAAAGTGACGGTGACAGAAAATGATCCTCAATACGCGGCTCAAAAGGCTGCCTGCATGAATCTCTCGAGCGTCATTGTGTCTGCGGGGGAAAGTGAGTGGCAAAAAAATGTTATGGATGTAGCGGCTTTGGAAACAAACGAAAATGATGCTTCTCCGGCAAAATCAATTGCAGCAAAAAATAAAGCCTGCACATATACTTACGCTAGCATGATTATCTCTGCGGGGTCAGGCATCCTTTCAATCATCAAAAGCGCGCAGGCCGCGAATAAATGTGAAGATGATACGAGTGGCACTTCTACAACGTCGACAACGACAGATTTATGTTCAATCTCTACCTACACGGCGACGACAGAATGTATTTGCCAAGCAAACCCTCGTTTAGCGGGTTGTGAAAACACTCTGGATAAAGCGGGATCCACAACTGTCTCAGCGTTGTCGGCACAGTCATCTCCAAATGCATCATCGACAACAAGTACGAGCTTAAGTGGGCTCGATTTGTCTTCGCTGACCGGTGATGCAACAACAGGCACAGCCGCCTCCAGTGATTCAAGCTCGGGCGTTGGAGCACCCACTGGTGGCAATGGGGCGCTGAGCACCACTGGCGGAAATAGCACAACCGGTACGGATGCTTCAGCCGTTCAAAAAGCTTTAAACACAAACGTCATTAGTACTGGCAGCGGCGGCGGTGGGGCCAGCGGCGGTTCGGGGAATACCGATAACACCAAATACAGTGCTTACCTTCCTGGAGGTGCCAAAGATCCAACGAAAGCCGCAGGCGATGCAACAGCGTGGAGCAAAGAGGTCACAAGCCAGGCTGGTAAATCAAATTGGGAAAAAATCCGCGATCGGTATCGCGACAACACTTCGACGTTATTGAGTAACTAAGATGAAGGTGGGTATGAGTTTAAGAATTTTGATTGCACTTTCAGTTCTTGCGCTGATTTTCCAGGGCCCAAAGACCTCTGCGGATGGACTTGCGACGTCGACAACCACTTCAACTTCCACAGATACCTCGGGTGTAAATGACTCTTCAAATTCTTCAAGTAGTGGAAATAGTTTTGCGCAAGCTGTGAACTATGTTGCTGGCGGTGCCGAGGTTGTGACAGGTGGATACATGATCAAAAGTGGATCTGCCAGTGAAAACTGGGGGGAGGTGGCGGCAGGTGTATTGTTGGTTAGTATGGGACTCACGAATATCGCACAAGGAAACGAGCACGGAAATTCTGCGACAACAGCAGATACGACGGCCGCCGCGACGGATGGCTCTTCATCATCAACTTCAACCGATTCGACTTCGACAGACGCCTATGTGACGGCGGCTCTAGCTGATTCCAACTTTAAGGCGGTGGGATCAACTATGAGTGAGTTGGTAGCAGCAGGAGTCTATGATCCTAAGACGGGAAACTTCACGGTCGACGGAACGACATACAGTTCTGGTGACTTATCATCTACAGGGGCGATGTCTTCAGCCGGTATTTCACAAAGTGCCATTGATGCCGCCCTCGCGGCCAACACGGCAGCAGAACAAAAAGCTATTGCGAAACTCGAGAAAGTAAAGAGCACGGAAAATGGTTATGAAGAGAGTTCCGGAAAAGGTGGTACACCCCCTGTCGCAGGCCCGAGTTCGAGTGATACCACGGGTGGCGCAGGCACGACGGGAAGAAGCGCGCGTAAGACAGCAACCGATGCATCAGCAAGTGTTGCGGGTCTTTCAAAAAACTTAAACGGCGAGCCTATTGGTGTTGCCGGCGATAATATTTTTTCGATGATCAAGCGACGTTATCAACTCAAAGAAAGTCAGGATTCATTTATCGAAAATTCAGATTTGCTTTCTAAAAAGTAATAAATATAGATCAAGGTGCTTGAACTCGGGGGTGTGTATTCTCACAGCCTAGTCCTTTTTTTCTCGGCCACTCATTTCTAGGGGATTTAGCCTTAAGGCAGTGGAGATGTTTATGAAACTCACTGTGACAATCCCTTCCCAAGAACGGCTTTTAGAAGCCGCGCTCTTTATTCCACCATACGATGCAAAAGAATTGGCGCCTGCCATTCTGTTTGAAGGAAGCATGACCGGAGCAACTCTTAAACTGACTGAACACTTAGCAGAAGAGCTTTCTCATGAAGGCTTCGTGTGTCTCGTGTTAGATCATAGCTTCTATAGCGAAGACGAAACATCCGCCTTATGTTGGGAATCCCCCGGGAAACGGGTGGCTGATATCAAAGCCGCTCTTAAATTCCTAAAGCAACACGCCATAACGGACGCCGATTGCGTGGTTGGGGTTGGAGTGAGCGTGGGCGCAGAATATTTAGCTCGCGCGATTCGCGAAACTGATGTCTGCAAAGGATTCGTGATGGTGCAAGGAGCACACGACGATGCACAAAATTTCATCGGTGAAGTGGATATCCCATCTACGATTTTGAACGAGAAAGATTTAAGTGCCACAGCTGACGAGATCAGCATTTGGGCGCGATCCTTAATAAATAAACCGCAAAGTCTCCATCGTCCCTATGGCTCCGCGGACTGGAGAGCCTCACACAGATAGTTATCCTGGATTGAGACAGGGCACGAGGTTTGTATCACTTATCTTCAAAGAACTTCAGCGAGGATAAGAATGACCAAGTGCTCTCAATTCTTTTTGGCCATTGCCGTTTTAATGAACTTTAGCGCAGCCCACGCGCGAGTGAAGAAGTCTAATCTCAAGGTGAGACAGACGCAGAAAGTCTCTGCGGTGACGGCAGACGGCAGCAAGACCCGCGCTATCCAGAATTGCTTAAAGTCGGCGAATACCTTGGCTGACAGTCTTGATGACAAGGCCGGAAAAATCATCGATGCGATGTCTCAAAGTGCCTTTAAAAAGTGGTGGAATAATATCGATGAAGATCAGATGAAAGCACAATATGCGGAAGAGCTTATGGTGCACATGAGTCGCATGACATTCTTGTTTAAAGAACACCGTAAACGCGGCCCTTTTGCAAAACTGAACGAATTTGAGTTTCAAAACTTGCTTGTGAAAAGTGATTATCTGTTATCGCTAGCCATCTCTCGTGAAAGTTTGGAAACGGCTCGCCGGAATACGACTTTTGCCAAAACTTTTGAAACTACTTTAGCCGCCTATAACACGGAACGTGTTGGCTTTGATCAGAAGATGATTCGTTTCGCATTCAACGAAAGGTAATCGTGGGAATCGATGAACTTGCACATAGCAAGTTGAAGAAAATTTCGAAGTTAGTTTATTAAGATGATTTTTTTAAAAAAAGGAGTTCTTCATGAAAAAAGCTCTTTTCGCATGGATCTGTGTGATGATGGCAAGTCCTGCATTCGCAGCAAAAAACTATAAGTGTGTGGGTACGGAGCCGTTTTGGAACATCAGTGTCGTCGGTGATTCACTCAAGGTCGGTGCCCCCGGTGAACAAGATATGACTTTAAAAATCACGCAAAGACTTTATCCACAGGGAATGTCTGAATCCGTCGGTGAGGCGATCATTGCTCAAGATGAAAAAACATCTGTTCATATGATAGTTCGTGAGGACGGCAAATGCAATGACGGAATGTCAGATAAGCTTTACTCACGCGAGGTGTGGGTGACGTTGAATAACAAACTACTCGTAGGTTGTTGCGACGCTAATTAGTAATTTGGCGAAAAAGCCCAGGTCTTGCGACGCTGGGCTTTTTTTCTGCTCTAAAATAAAAAGTAGACTTTAATAATCCGACAAAGTCGGAGTGCAGACTACTTGCGTTCAGACAAAGGAACAACTTTACGTTGTTCAGCACCTACGTACTCAGAAAGAGGACGGATGATGCGGTTGTCTTTTGCTTGCTCCATGATGTGAGCGGACCAACCTGTTGTACGAGCCATAACGAAGATCGGTGTGAAGAAATCGATCTCGAAGCCCATCATGTAGTAAGCAGGACCCGCTGGGAAATCCAAGTTAGGGTAGATTTTCTTCTTCTCAACCATAACTTTTTCCAAAGCTGTATACATCTGCATCCATTTTTGCTCACCAGTCACATCAGCCATAACTTGAGCGTACTTCTTCATCGTTGGAACGCGAGAATCGCCAGAGCGGTAAACGCGGTGACCGAAGCCCATAACTTTTTTCTTCTGAGCTAGAGCATCCAACATCCATTGTTCTGCTTTTGCAGGATCAGCGATCTCTTTCATCATGTGCATAACCATTTCGTTTGCACCACCATGCAAAGGACCTTTCAATGCACCGATACCCGCGACAGTTGCAGAGTAGATATCAGATTGAGTTGAAGTCACTACACGTGCCGTGAAAGTGGAAGCATTGAAGCTGTGTTCAGCGTAAAGGATCAAAGAAACGTCGAAAGCTTTAACAACTTCTTTTTGTGGAACTTTACCGAAACACATGTGGAAGAAGTTTTCAGCGATAGACAAATCCGCTTTTGGAGGAATGAAATCCAAACCTTTTTTGAAGCGGTAGTCAGCAGCAACCATAGTTGGGATTTTTGCCAATAATTGGATCGCTTTGTCCATGTTGGTTGCAGGGGACGCATCCCAAATACGAGGATCTTCGGCGCCCAAGAAAGAAACTGCCGTGCGGATAGAATCCATTGGATGGCATTTTTGTGGAAGAGCTTTGATCACGTTCAACAAAGTGGCAGTGATCTCGCGGTAGCCGCGCTCTTTTTTAGTGAAGTCAGCCAATTGAGCTGCATTTGGCAATTCGCCATTGTACATCAAGAAAGCAACTTCTTCGAAAGAGCAGTTCTCAGCCAAATCTTGAACTGGGTAACCACGATAGATCAAAGAGTTTGTGTGAGGGTTTACCTTAGATACAGAAGATGTATCCATCACAACGCCTTCAAGACCTTTTTTAACGTTCATCTTCTCTGGTTCTGGCACATAATCTGGATTGATATATTCAGCCATTATTTCCTCCATGCGGGCGCTGAGGTTTGACAACCTAAATGCAGCGCGTTGGTTTGGTAAAAAGTAATGGTTCAAGCTAGCGCTGTGACTCTAGCGGGTCAAGTTTCATCAAGGCAGAGTGCTGTGCGCAAGAGGTGTTTATTCTTCGGAGGAAATCAGCCCCTGATAGATCCATCAAGGGCCAGAATAAAAAGACTTAATTGCCAGCAGTGGCAGTGCCGCTGTTCGTTTGAGAAGCGCAGGTGAATGTCGATGACATCTGTGCGGAAGGAGTTGCAAGTGCAGCATCCTTAGCGATCGTCGAAAGAATTTGTGATGCAATGGCTGAATTTGTTTCGATGATTCCCAGCTCACGGGCTAGAGTCAGACTGTTATAGCTGAAGTTTTCAGATCCGACATAGAAATCATTGCCATCGACAACGATCGTCTTTGCATGAAGGTAAGGATTTGAACCAGTGTAAGGAGGCACATTCAAGCGTGCATCCACTCCAGCGGCTGCTAATTGCTGCATGAATGGAAGATTGCGAGTTCCGCCACCCTCAACACATGCTGGAACGATCACAACAACTTTAAGACCGCTTTTAGCTTTCGCCTCAAGAGCTGCTAAAACGTCACTATCGCCAAGATTTTCTACTTCTAAACCAATGTACTTTTGAGCTTCGTTGATCAAAGCCAAAATTTTGTCTTTGGAATTCACCGGGCTCCAAGCCAATTTGCCATTGCTGAGTTCAGGTGTGTCCATCGTCTTGTTTTGTGCATTCACTAAATCAGCTTCGAAAACCTTTTCGAATTCAGAAATCACATTTGGATCTTCTGTGCGAATACCAAAATCACGAGTGTACCAATCAGTGCGAGTCAAATTGATCGAGGTGACGAGGGCCCAAGAATTATCAAACACCGCAGATTTCACATGAGTGATCGAGAAAGCCGGAGAGCTTGCAACTACCGCAACACCGACCGAGCTCAGTTGCTGACCAATATTCTTTGCAGTCGTTCCGGCCAAATTTTTGCCGTCCAAGATGATGCGAACTTTCACACCACGTTGTTGGGCAGCGACTAGGTGTTTAACCACTTCCAAGTCAGACAAGTGATACATCATCATATCAATCGAAGTTTTGGCCTGATCGATACTGTCATTGAAAAGTGTATGACTATCTTGGGGAGTGATAGAAAGTGAATCATCGGCAGATGCATTCACGGACAACGCTAAAAGGGCAGAGAGGGCTAAAAGCCAATTTCTCATGGAGCCTCCGATGGCCCAAGAAGTTAACAAAAGTTATAGATGGGTCAAACGGAATTTTAAGGATCATGCAAAATAATCTCTTTAAGCGCTTAAATATTTGAAATTAGGTGCAAAATGGCCCCGTTTTTTAAAGGAATTGCACGGTGAAATTAGCCTATCAAACGGAAAACGATGACCGAGTCTTCCCTAAGTCCACTGAACTTCAAACGAACTTTTCCCTTATGAGCAGGATCTTGCAGTGTCACCGTGCGCTTATGAATATCGCGCGGCAGGTGATTGGTGGGCTTGAGCCACAATTCTTGATCCGTGCAGTGAATGACTTCGGCGATTTTACCGTGCCCATCAAACACGATGGGCATTCCACGCTTCACAACAAATTCCACGTGACGAAGGCGAGGCTTTGCAGGAATCGTCGGTTGAACTTTCATAGTGGGCACAACTTTCGGCTGAGTTCTCTGCGCAGTTGAAACAGTTTGTTGTGACGTTGTTAGCGAAGTTTTTGATTTTGTTGCTTCGTTTGCCGTTGGGACATGAGGTCCCGCTGCTGTATTTTTCTTCCCAGCCCGAACCGCTTGCAAACGCTGATCTAGTTCTTTATTCGCATGATATTCAGCTTGGAAAACCAAAAGGAATAAAAGGACGTTGACGGCCAGTGATGCAATTGTTTGGAAGTGATTTACGCCATAATCATATTTGAAAGTGATAAAATTCTTAGCGATGGTGAATCCCAAAATTGCCAGAACGGGAATCCAAGCAGAGCTCTTCCCCCGGGCCATTAAAATACCCACAACAACATTGGAAATACGACTGATCCAAGAAAGATTTGTAGCCACCATAAATGAAGAAATCAAATTATGCGGCGCCCACTTGTCAGGAACGTTAACGTTCATTGTCGCCATACTAATAAGGAAATTCATCAGGGGAGAGATAATAAGAAAGACTCCCGCTATGCGGAGAAGTCTTTCATCTCTCAGCCATGATTTTTTCTGGCTCATGAGCCGGTGCCTCGGTTGGCAGACTCGGGAGTTTCATCATCAAAAGACATTTTAAGGCTTGCGATGACTTCTTCTGCAGGAACAGACTCAGCGGAGACGGTCATTGTCTCTTCTGGCTGGGATTCTTTGCGAGCACGTTTAATGAGGGCATCACTTAGCGCAATGACCAAGCAAATTGCAAGAGGATCGAATACAGAAACGAACACTAAGATCAGATATTTTACAACGGTATCGATATCCATATTGAAGGCCTTTGAAATATAAATCAAAGGACCGACTTTTTGTTTTACAGAAATGATATTAATCTTAGCATTGGCAATCTGCTGGTCGATATTTGAAATTTTATTTTTCAAGTCGCGAATCGCGGGTTCAGCATCTGCGCGGGCTTTTAGTTTTTTCGTGATACGCGCATCCGGAATCTCATCTACAGAATGAGTGATGCGCGCCACTTCTGCATTGGTCATAGCGAGTTCACTTTGCAGGCGCTGAAGTTTGATGTCTTCAGACTCCAAAGTTGCAGAAGATGTCGAGTAGGCATCAGATAAGAAACCGAAAATACCCATGCTCGTGATAGCACTTAAAACAACAACACAAATAACGAGATACGCGCGGAAGATCTTTCCAACGCTTGTCCAAGTTTGATGAAGGTAAGCCGCGACGACGAACTTTGCTAACTCCAAAGCTCCCGCCATGAGCCAAACGGCAAGCACAGCACCGGAAAATAATTTTCCGAGACCCAAAATAGAGAATGTGGCTCCTAAGCAGGAAACAGCAACTGCTGATAGTGCCAATCCGATGACAATCCAAAGTTGAACCATGCTGTTTTTATCGGATCTTAATAGAGGATTCTAAACTGGACCTTAGCAAGGTATAGCAAGGTACGCCGTACCTTTTTGCGATGCCTTGCGGCGGTCCAGTTCGTGGGATTACTTCAGAGTGAAGTTAAAGATATTCTGGTCGAAAGAATTGTACTCATCATAGCGAGTTAGCGCGTAAAGATCCTTACGAGTTTGCATTTTTGGAAGAAGACCTTCTTGAGTGCCTTTTGCTTTAATCTCTGCCAAGCCATCCACTGTGGCACCCATTGCAAGACGGAATGTCGTCACAGGGTAGATCACGATGTTGTAGCCAAGATTTGAAAGCTCTTGATACGTGAAAAGACGGCCTTTGCCAAATTCAGTCATGTTTGCAAGTAAGGGAACGTTGACTGACTTACGGAAAGTTTCGAATTCTTTTTCATTTTCCAACGCTTCAGTGAAGATGCAATCTGCGCCTGCATCGATGTAAGCTTTTGCGCGATCAATGGCTGCATCCAGACCTTCAGAGGCACGAGCATCAGTGCGTGCGATCAAAAGAAAGTTCTCGTCCAATTTTTTACCGCGAGCCGCTGCTGCGACTTTGCGAGAGGCTTCATCACGGCTCACCAAAGATTTACCATCCAAGTGACCGCAGCGTTTTGGATTTACTTGGTCTTCAATATGGCAACCAGCCAAACCCATTTCGATCATTTCTTGCACTGTGCGAGTCGCACTCATCGGCTCACCGAAACCAGTATCAATATCGATGATTGTTGGAAGTTTTGTTGTGCGAGCAATTTGACGGCCACGAAGCCCAATCTCAGTCAGTGAAGTCAAACCGATGTCTGGATAGCCCAAATCATTCGAAAGAACAGAACCAGAAATATAAACTCCATCAAATCCCTGTTTTTCAATCGCCATTGAAACCAACGGAGACCAAGCCCCAGGAAACTGAAGCAATTTACCAGTCTTCAAAGCCGCTCTAAAATTCGCACGTTTCTGCGCCGGAGTTAACTCAGGAAACAACATAATTTCCTCCAAGGAAATTTAAAAAAAGAAAATTAAAATCACACTTCGTAGCAATTCGATAAACCTGGATTTCAAGGTTATATCTTACTCCTACAATCACGCCATTTCGAGTTTTTTTGAGAATGAAATCCTCATAGCTGAATAATTCACAGTGAATTCAAAACCTAAAGATAGTTGTTAAGAATAATGTGAACAAATGTCTTCAGGTAGCAATGAGGTGGCGGAGAGGGAGAGCTGGGTTACGAAGGGACCTCCGCGGGGCCTGGATGGCCCCCAGCCGAAGGCTGGAGCGGCGAGGCAGGCTGCCGCGTCCCGTAGGAACCCAGCTCTCCCTCTCCGCTACCGTTCGTCGCAACTAGAAAATACCTTTTGTATCGCGCTTGTTGTTTGTCAACTTGTCGATAGGAATCTGAACGTTCAATTGCTTCACTTCGTCAGCAGTCAAAGATTCCAGACGCTCCACCAGACCGATGAAACGGTTGCGTTCTTCCTTCGTGATGATTCCTTCCGTCAAAGTGTCAAACTTGCGGATGTAGTCAGCACGTTTGAATGGACGAGCACCTGCTGGATGCGCATCAGCTACGCCAAGTTCATCAACGATTTTAGAGCCGTCTTTCATTGTGATTTCTACGCGACCGCCGAAGCGTTTTTTATCTGGATCTGTCTCGTGGTACCAAGCAGTCCATTGTTTGTCTTCAACAGTAGAAATTTTGTGCCATAAAGCCACAGTGTCAGCACGTTTCGCACGCTCTGGAGCGTAGGAATTCACGTGGTGCCAAGTTCCATCTTGAAGAGCCACTGCAAAGATGTACATGATCGAGTGATCAAGAGTTTCGCGAGACGCATTTGGATCCATTTTTTGTGGATCGTTCGCACCGGTACCAATTACGTAGTGTGTATGGTGAGAAGTGTGGATTACGATGTTCGCGATATCGTCGAAGTTTTTGATCATTGGCTTCATTTTGCGAGCCAAGTCGATCAATGCTTGAGATTGGTATTCAGCAGAGTGTTCTTTTGTATACGTCTCAAGGATCGCGCGCTTTTCTTCGCCCACTTCTGGAAGTGGAACTTCGTACTTACCGTTTTTGCCAGAAAGCATCCAAGCGATAACCGAATCTTCACCCTCATAAATTGGAGATGGAGCGCCTTCACCACGCATCACGCGGTCAACAGCTTCAACAGCTAGTTTACCAGCGTGCGCCGGAGCGTAAGCTTTCCAAGAAGAGATTTCGCCTTTACGAGACTGACGAGTCGTGAAAGAAACGTGAACCGCTTGTTGCACAGCTTGGAAAATAGTTTCAGTTGGAAGAGCCAACAAAGTACCAATACCCGCAGCTTGAGCCGGGCACAGGTGAGCGATATGGTCTTTTTTGTATTCGTGTAAGCAGATTGCCTTCACTAGATCAACGTGAACCTCATAACCAGTCACGATACCTTTTAGAAGCTCTTTACCAGTTTTGTTCATTTGCTGAGCTACTGCCAAGATCGCAGGAATGTTGTCACCAGGGTGAGAGTAATCGGCAGCCAAGAAAGTATCATGGAAATCCAACTCACGAACCGCAGTGCCGTTCGCCCAAGCAGCCCATTCACAGTCAAATTTTTGATCGTTCGGCATACCGAACACAGTCGCACCTGTTGGACGAGGGTGAGCAATCGCCATCGCACGAGCCGAAGCCACCGGACGACGGTTAGCAGCTGCAATCGCAACAGAGGCATTATCGATGATACGGTTGATAACCATATCGACAACATCAGCTTTGATCGGAGCATTGTCCGAAGCGATCTCTGCAATTTTCCAAGCAAGTTGATCTTTGCGATCCAATTTTTCTTTAGACGGATAAACACGTACAGTGTGTTTTTTCATGGAGTCCCTTTCGACTAGAAAACGAAGAGCGCAACACTGGGACGACAAGGTCGATGAGTGCGGCGCATTATTAAATTAATATGAAACAAGCAAAGCTAACTTGGCCTCAAATAAGGGTCAAGAAACAGGCAGGTTGATTCAGAGCGAAATCAGACAGGCTTTTCTTAAATGAAAATCAGGTTGTGCTCCGGGATGAGCCAAGGCAAAAAAACTGCGACTTCCGTCAATAAACTCAATAACGGCGGTCAGTCCCAGATGATGAGCCTTCTTCAAATCGTCTCCAGAAATGCGAATTCGGAAAAGGGCTTCGCGATCATGGCCTTCTCGGCTCACTAATTTCACGCGCAACGACTCCGAAGGCTGCATACCTTGACGATAACTGCTGAAAGCATAGGCATTCCAATCTCCATTGGGTGAGCAATTGATTTCAAAGTAAGGGGAGTTGTCGTCATCGCTTTCCGCAAAAAAAGCTTCAAGACAGGTGTGTTTCCAAAGTTCGTCCCGACGAGATTCCACCAAAGACGACTCGGGGAAACGGATTTTATCTAAGCCTCCTTTTAAGCGATACTCGATCAACAATTCATCCGGCGCGCTTTTGAAAGCCTCTACTTCGAAAGTCAGTGTCTCAGTGAATTCGGTTGTCAGGTAAGGTTTTAAAGGGTTCATGCTTTGATCTTCTCCCAATCAATCCGAGCTGTAAAGCATGTCTGAGTTTTTGCGTCAGGATCACTTGAGTCTTTCGGCATGATCACGCCTTTGTATATTGATGCTCCTGAATTTGTGCTTTCATGGTGTGAGGATGAAGCAGAACGTTCAACCATTACTTTATCGCCAAGATGAGTTTCTGAAAGGAAATTCACCGAGTAGGCCTTCAGCGTTAAGCTGCGATGAAGATCATAGGAAATCGAATCTAAAATCCACTGCGCATATTTCGTATTGTTAACATGTTGATTCGTGTCGATGTCAGAGTTGCGCACACGAAAGCGCGCCAATTTTTCATATTCACCTTGGACAGGAATTTTTTCGGTTGAAAGACCATTACTTTGATCGAAACAAATATCTGCCCAGGGCCGTAGGTCCGCAGAGGGAAGAATTTTTTTGGTATTGCGATCCAAAGCCAACCAGCTAGTGGAGCATTTTCCAATGATGCGATCCTCAGGCGTTTTAATGTAAAACTCGCGGGAAACAAATGCTCCTTCTGGTGGACGCAGCCAAGTTTCGATGACTACATTTTGTCCAAAAGAAGGCCATTCATCCATTTCAAGGTTTTGACGAGTTAGAACCCAAAAGAGACCTTGGCGTTCCATGTCCTTCATTCCAAAGCCCAAAGTCTCTGCGTGCATCCATGCGGTTTCCTGAATGAGATTTAAGATTCCGTACAACCCAAGTCGCCCCAAAGGGTTGACAAGAATGCTGGTGATCTTAAAATTTTCTCGCCATATGCGTTTCACTTCATGAGCCATAAAGAGAAAACTCCTCTTGTGTAATGCTGGTGTAACAAAACATGAGTTTGGCTTTCAAACTGAACTAAGTTTTGCAAAAAAACAGGAAGTAATTTATCCATTTATGGGTATACTGTATTTGTTTAGAGCGACCTAGTTAACTAGTTATTAACATAAACAACCGTGCAAGTTAAAAGCAAATACTTGTCATGATAATGCGAGTATGTTTATTCTAAACCAAGATTTAGGTGGAATTCAGATGAAACAAAAAAATATGTTAGCAGATTTTTTAAAGCAAAAGCGTATCGCTGCCGGCCTCTCTCAAAGAGATGTGGCTGATAAGCTTGGTTACTCAACTCCGCAGTTTATTTCTAACTGGGAGCGTGGTGTGTCTCATCCTCCCATCAACGCGTTGAAACGCCTTGGCGATCTTTACAAGGTTTCAGCCGAAGACCTTTTTGAAGTGACTTTGAATGCCACAATTCAAGAAGTGACCCAGGATTTGCGCAAGAAATTCGCCACAAGCAAGGCTCGTTAGGCCTAAACACAGGTTAATTTTTCAAAAAGCCCCACAAAAAGGGGCTTTTTTCTTTTGCGAAATCGATTTTCGAAGTAAATTGACCTGGATTTAGTAGGTGCTTCTGGAAATGAATAATCGTATCAAAATGTTCTTATCTTTTAGTGAAGAGCTGAGCCATCTCATTGAAAATGAGGGATGGGCGGTTCGTCCGTACCAATCTTCTACTCTACCTTATTTCCAGGCTCTTTCTGATGACCTGCAGGACGGGGTCCTGAAGCAGATTCAAGATTATCTTCTTATTTGTAAAAAGACGATGGCGGAGGGGTATCCAATTAAAGATGCCCGCTTCCTTGTGAATAAGGCTCTTGAACACTATTCGATGTCCTTCCACGAAGATGTAGATGAGTTGATCGAAGAGGGGCATGCCGTTGAATTCTACAGTCTGAATCACATGCAGATTTTCCGCACCTTTAACTGCTTCGAATATACCAGCTACACTATCGAAGATATGTATTGTCGCCCCTGGTATTCCCTCTATGAACGCGAGGATAAAATTGCGGAACAATTAATGGTTCTGGCAGCTCCCGTTTTAAGGGGAGAGTACGACGGCATCATGCGCCTAGAAGTGCCTCCGCACTTCATCACAGAGAGAGCTTCCTTAGAAAGACTGCAAATGCTTTGCGAGTCCGTGTGGGTGGCCCCTTTGCATGATGAAAAAGCGCAAACGGGTTACATTTGTATTCAGCAAGTGAAGTCAACTCTGCAAAATTAATTTTAGAATGTACCGATGGATAAGTGAATACGCCACGGGCTTTCACCAGGTTGCATTTCTAGTTTCCAAGCCATATCGATACTCAAAGGCCCGACTGGAGTATTATAGCGAATGCCGAAGCCAGTGCCTGCGCGATATGGCTGATTGATATCAAGTCCTTGAATCAAGACTTCGCCACCATCATAGAAAATAGCGCCACCCAAGCTTCCCCAAACCGGAAAGCGCAATTCAGACTTAATCAAGAACATCGAAGAATCTGTTGTCAGATAGTACTTGTTGTTCGTGTTTTGAATACCTAAATCTTTATTGTTCGGGAAGTATTCGGTTCCGGCCTCATAACCACGAACTGTGGAGGTGCCACCAAGGCTGAAACCTTTTTTATCCCATGGAACACCGTTTGTCGGTGAATCTACCGTTGCTATGTTCTTCAAATAGCCACCGCGAATTTGGTTCGCCCAAACAACAGGCTGTTTTTGTGACATTCCCACTTTCCAGTAGTGACTGAAACTTGCAACTGCGCGCCAGTATTGAATCGTATCATTCGAACCGAATGCCGGGTCTGCGTATTCCGCATTGATACGAGTGAACGTTCCGCGAGTTGGGTTGAATGGATTATCGCGATAATCAATATCGACGTTA
This sequence comes from Bdellovibrio sp., assembly GCF_036384735.1. Taxonomy (GTDB): domain Bacteria; phylum Bdellovibrionota; class Bdellovibrionia; order Bdellovibrionales; family Bdellovibrionaceae; genus Bdellovibrio. The sequence goes on from NZ_DASVLT010000010.1 coordinate 249,607, forward strand.
GGTCCCGTTGTAACGATAATCTGGTTCGTCGGAGTGTACGGATAAGTACTGTCCAAACCGTAGTCATGGACTTGCGCTTGTGAATAAAGATCCCACGTTCCCAAGATATGAGTCGTGATGTCTTTTTCAATTGAGTAAGTGTATGACTTTAAATCCGTAACCTGATGAACAGTGTAGTCGGTGATCTGACTTGAGTAAGTGATATTGATACGACCACGCACATGGGTATTGAACAGATAAGGCTCTAAATATCCAAGCACGGCTTTGCTTTCCAGGTACTTAAAGTGCGCGACGTTGTAGTTTCCTTCCAGACGCAAAGAAACCCCGCGTCCGGTACCCAATAGGTTTCGATAAGCCACACTTGTGTAACCACGCAGTGTAAAGTCTCGTTCATTCGTCGCACCAGCGCCCACTGTGAAAACACCTGGATCGCGTTCGCTGACCTTCACAATCACAGTACGATTGGCCACATTGGTTTTTTCTTCCAGTGTGTGAATCTCGACATTTCCAAAAAAGCCTGTGCGCTGCAAATGAGTGATAGAGTCATCGATTTTTTGCGGAGTAATCAGCTCGCCTTGACGAATCTCAAGCTCCATCAAAATCACAGAATCACGTGTGAAAGAGTTGCCCTCGATCACGATCGAGGCGGCACGAACTTGCGGACCTTCGAGGATCTTAAAGTGCAAAGTCGCTTGAGTGCTGGTTTCATCGTAAGTGACCAGATCTTCTTTTTCATTCAGAAGTTGCATCTCGATGTAACCATTATCGTGATAATAATTTTTGATATTCGTTACCGCAGCTTCAATCTGATTCAAACGAAGGGGACCTGGCTTGAGGCCCGTCACTTTTAGAAGTTGCTCGTTTGTATAAGACGTGTTGCCGCTGAATTCGACAGATTTAATCGACGTTAAAGGGCCTTCGTCGATATTTACGTGCAAAGTCACTTCAGTCTTTTCGCGGTTGTATTGAATGCGCGTTGAAAGAATTTTTGCTTGCAGAAAACCTTCGTTTTGCAATTGCAAAACGAGATTGCGCATTCCCGTATCAAGGTCGTCTTTGTTGAAGTAATTATCTGCAACCGTGGACGAGCTGTGCTCTTTAATAAAGTCTTCGTAGTAGCTTGCTTTGCGGCTGAATTTCCCCGTGATGTTGATTCCGGCAATGGCGATGCGAGGGCCTTCATCGATATTGAAAGTGATTTTGCGATTGAACGAACCGTCGTTGGATTCTTCGTGAGCCACTTCGGCGCGGGCATAACCCTGAGAAATATAATATGCACGAATCTTTTGAGCGATATCAGCTCCTACCGCCGGATTTGCCGAGGTGTAAGAGTTGAGGTCAATGGCATCTTCAATACGACCTACTCGGATGAAATGGACTCCTTTAAGTTCAAAGTCGAATTTTTCGACTCTTTCCAAACGATAGGTCAGCGTGGCTTCGGATTCGTCGCTATTGTAAGCAATCGTTGGTCCCGTGAAATCAGCACGCACATAGCGATTTTTGGTTAGGTAAGTACGCGCCTTCTTGTTGATGTCCGATAAAGTTTTTTCAGTTAAAGGATCATCGAGGTTTGATTCTAATTTATTTCCAAGACCGCGATTGAGTTCATTGTTCGGGCTTTGTAGATTGATTTTGCTGATGATGGTGCGTTTGTTTTCGGTGACCTTCACCAAAATATCGACATTGCCATCGGGACGAGGAGGCATTTCGATATCAACAACAGCATTAAAATAACCCTGATCTTTATAGGCTTGACGGAGTTTTTCACCCTGTTCGATCAAAGTTTGCTGGTCAAAGGGATCGCCGCCTTTGACGGCAAAGATATTTGAAGTTTCGCTGTTTGAGAAATATTTGATTCCACTGAAGCTCACGTCGCCAAGGCGTTTTGTTTTGATAAAATGCAATTTGTATTCGTTGCCTTCGTCAAAAACTTGAAGCCGGTCAAACTCAGGCTTTAATTGAAGCAGGCGAATAATATCATCTACCTGATCTAAGGTGATTTTTTCCTTTTCAGCTTGAGGGTAGCGCTTGTAAATTTCAGCTCGAACCTGTGGAGGAATATCCGAAAGGTTTAAGACCTTTTTCGCAAATGCAGGGGTACTTAAAACCAGACACAAGAGTAAAGCTGCGGAAAAGCGGAACGCTTGCGAAGATAAAATCATTTAAACTCCCGCTTAAACTCAAGATCCAGACCGAAAACGTTTTCGGTTTCCTGCGGAGAATTTAAAATTGTCGTATTGTCGTACAAGCTCTTTTGCTCGTAAGAACCTACGGCTGTAATATTACTGTTCAAAAGATACTCAAGCTTCACGTCATAGTTATCAAAATCGCCGACCTGGCGGCTGCCCGAAACCTTGAAGCGCTCAGAAAGCTGACGGCTCAAAGTGATTTTTGGAATACTGATATTTCGAGTGGAATCGTATTGCGACGTCACCGAGAAATTCAGCCCCAAACCTGTTGCTTCCAGACCTTTGTTAATTGGTTTGGCAAGAACGGCTCCGCCGATTTCAGCACCAGTTTGTTCTGCAACGGCTTTTTGTTGTCCCGCTGTCTGATCCAAATTTGTTGAAGTTACACCTAATGCAATCAAAGAAATAATATCTTGATCCGTCAATGGCGGAACAGAGGACAATTTGATTATTGGATTTTTGGCCGGACCCTGCGCAATCAAGGTCACGTCGTATTCGGTGATACGAGAGTTTGCAGTGACGAATACGTTCGGATTGATTTCGTTTGGATCTGTGAAGTCGATCACTGCATTTTGCACATCAAAAAGCTTATCTTTAAAAATCAATTTCGATCTGCGATCAGCTGTGATGCGGCCGAAAAGCAGTGGGTTTGTTGGCGATCCTTTCACTTGAAGAGTTCCAGATACGGAACCATCAAAGAACGAGTTCTTCACAGGCAAGCTTTTATCAAGAATGATCTGCAAATCGAAAAGGACCGGTTCAAAATGCGATTCACGCAAAACTTTTGGCAGGTAAATACTTTGACGAACACCCGAGATGCCACCGCCGGCGTCATCCGTGAATTCTTTTGCGAACAAACCGTTGCTGACGTGATATACGCCAGAAAGTGTGAATGGGAACCAACGGCCAGCAAATGTCAAATCACCGCTGCCTGTTGTGCTGACTTTATCAGGGACATTCAATGTGGCATTGTCGACGTGAAAGCGAATGGATGTTTGAAGATCTCTAGGGCCATTGATAATAATACTGCCTTCTCCTGAAATCGTTCCTCCAGCCATTTGACCACGAATATCGTTAATCAAAATTTTGCTTTGCGAGAATGACACGTTCGTTGAAAGGCGTTCGATGGCGTGGGGGAAACCTTTCAGCTTCACAAAGGCGTTATTCAAATTAGCAGTTCCAATAATTTCAGGCTTTGTTAATTTGCCGGAGACCGAGGCCTCCATATTCAGTGGACCACCGAGGTCTTCCAAAAACGGCAGGAAGATTTGCAACAGACGCAAATCTACCATGGCGCTGACGCCCATATTCAGGCGTTCTGTTGTAAAGTTATTTCCTGTAAAGCGGATCTGACTGTGGGGACCCTGAAGGTTGAAGTTCTTAAAACTGATCAAACCATTTTCTGAAACAACATCCATTGGGCCGTTATTTTGCAAACTCAAATGCCCGCGTTTCAGGAAAAATTTATCTGTGTGAATTTTGCCTGAAGATCTAAAGAAATCACCAGAGTCCGAACGAAGATCAATGTTCGACGTCATCGAAGACTCGTATTCAGCCGCTAAATTTGCGCCACCGACTAAGGCTAACAAACTTGAGAAACTCCAGTTATCTGTTTTCATTTTAATGATTAACGGAGTGCCTTTTTCGAATGGATATTGGAAATCACCATTTACTTTGTCGCCGAAAAGACTGACTTTGCCGCCTAGGCTTTGACGGCTGATCTTTAAGATAAAGTTTGAGTTCGGAATTTCTTGATCTTCCAAAACGGTGTCGGTGATCGCGCCTTTGATCAGCATGTGTGGATTCTTGATCGTGTCTTTAAGTTCAGACGAGAAATTCAAAGTTCCATAGATGCTAGAATTGATCTTCGTCACTATTGAAGATTCTTCCATCTTCCAGTTCTTGCCATCGATGGCCAGGTTCATAACTTGATCAGAACTAATACCGCCCGTGACGTTCACGATAGAAGCATTTTTCAAAAGCTGAACCTTCTGAGCTTTCAAGTTTCCATTGTCAGCATCGACATTGAAGTTTAATTGGTCGAAGCTTTCTTGTCCCAGAGTGACGCTTTTGAATGCAGATTCAACCTTATAGCTTAATTTCCAGAAGTTCAGAGGGCCTTCAACATGAGCTTTGGCGGCGCCTGAACCCTGCATGTTAATAGGGAAGTGATAAAATTGATCTAAGATCTTAGCCACGTCACCAAGTTCTGTTGTCGGAGACGAGAAATTACCCTCAATGTGATCATGAGCAAGATCCACATCAAGATCGCCAATGTATTGGGTTTTGTTCTGAGCTCCGGCTAAATTTGTAAAGATCAGATGTCCTTTACGCAAGGCCACGTTGGAAATAACGTTGCCCAAATCGAATGTCTCGAACACAAAGTCACGGGCATTCACGCTCATATCAAAAGTGGCGGTAGAAGAATCTCCCTCGGTGCTGCCCTCGATGCTGGCGCTACCACTCATGCGAAGATTTGCTAAGTTCTGTACATTTTTGAAATCAAGTTTTTTGGTTTTATAATTTACTTTAAAACCTTTGTCGAAATCAATGACACCATCGCTACTGCCAACGCTGTCGCCTAAAGTCAGGTTCGCCTGATAAGCCACCGCTTGCGGAGTCACTTGAACATTTCCCTGAGCCGACATTGATTTCAAATTCAAAATGGGATTGCCCTTGGCATTGTTCTCTGACTTCACCCAAATATCGCTTGCGCTCAAGGTCGCATTTTCGCAAGTCACATTCAAAGGACGAAGAGTCCCAGAGCAGGGAAGTTCTCCTTTAGCTTGCAGACCCGCTGGAATATTTTTTAAATCCATCGACGCAAAAAACTTCTGCAAATCAACGTTATCTACTTTCACACGAGATTTGAATGCAAAGTCGTGATCTAATTCGATTTGTGATTTCGTTAATGAGGCATCACCGGCAGGGTGCTTCACCTTGATTTCAGAAAAGGAAATCACGCGGTTTTTAAATTGACCTTGGATATTCGCATCACCCAATTCAAATTTATCAACGACGACAGACTGGGTATTGATTTCAGCCTTTCCGTGCAAATCGTTAAGGCCATTGAAGTGTGCTTCCACTTCTGTATCCAATTGCCCCGCCAAATTCGGGAACTTCATTTGAGGTTTAATCTGTTTAATTTCTTTAAATACATCGTTCAAAGAAACTTTAGCGGACAAAGAAAGAACCCCTGCGGGTTTGATGGGAATATCTTTAAACGGAGTCAGCTCGCCGCGAAGAATGAAGTCAGATTGATCTAAGTGTGTACCCAATTGTAAAATGCGAAGGGACTGACGAGTTGCATAGAGATGAGTGTCAAAAGAACCAGAGAAGTTTCCTAATTCAGAATGAACTTTTAAATCAGGAACATCCGCTTTGGCTGTTAAATTTTTTCCCATGTTGGTTAAAAGCAAACCGCCATTTTGCGCTTCAATGGCAAGGCCTAGTTGCTTGGATTCGACCAGCACGTGAATGTTTTGCAGGAAGATTTTTTGCAAAGGCAATCTCTCGGTGATCGAAAAAATTGCATCCACGGGAATTTCCTTCGCTGGGCCTTGGCTTTTCAAAAGGGGGTCGATATTGATACGAACTTCCGGAGAGTCAATAACCACTGCAGACAAATTGACTCGACCGCCAAGTAATTGGAAGAAGTCCAAATGAACACGAACGCTGGCTATACGGGCCACCGATAAAATATCGGCGATCTCATTGCCTGGTTTGGGTGTGACTGAAATGTCTTCTAAGACCAAAGAAGGACGTAAAATTCTAAGGTGCAACTTGGCAGCCTTGACTTCCACGGGCAATGACGACTTCGAATAGCGTTGCATCTCTTGCAACGCCCAACTTTCAAGTCGTGGCATGACCAACCAAGTGCCTAGTGCCCACAAAATTAAAAACGCCAATGTTGGAGTAATCAAGATCCAGAAGACACGCTTCATTGACCACTCCAAATAGAAAGCAGAGCACTGGCTGCACGATAGTGCGGTCGGGAGGCAA
>NZ_DASVLT010000011.1:0-87081 GCF_036384735.1 Bdellovibrio sp.
AAGATATGGGAAAAAACTAAAAAGATTTTAGGAAAAGACTTCTTATCGAAGCTGGGAAGAGACGACATCTTTGAAATGTCGGCGTCCTTGGCCTATTATACAGCTCTGTCTTTAGCTCCTCTTTTAATTCTGATGCTCACATTTATCTCATTAATTCATCAAGAATTTCGGAATCAACTTTTAGTTCAAATTCGAACTCTTGTGGGCTCTCAGGCGGGGGCTATCATTCAAGATATTGCAAAGAATGTCGATGATCGCGCAGATCTTCGACAATGGGCCGGCCTAATAGGTTTTGTTACCTTGATGTTTTCGGCAGGAGCAATTTTCGGGGAACTTCGAACATCGCTTAATAAGATTTTTGAAGCAAGCGATACGAAGGAAAAGTCAGACGGCGGAGTGATTGGCAGCTCATGGAGCTTTTTAAAGTCGAAGCTTTTCAATATGGGAATGGTCTTAACTTTTGTATTTATCTCGATAGTGTCCTTGATTGTATCGTCGGTGATCTCAATTTCACTGAAAGGGACCGAGGCCCTTGTGGGGCAGACCATTAATTTTTTGGTATCTGTCTTTATTTTTGCGGTGCTATTTGCGGGTATTTACTATTTTTTGCCGCAAACAAAGGTCGTGGGAAAAGTGGCTTTTACTTCTGGAGTGATCACAGCTTTATTGTTCTCGATTGGAAAAAGCTTGATTGGTGCTTATCTTGGGCAAAGTGCGGTAGCTTCTCTATATGGAGCCGCAGGGTCTTTTATTGTTTTATTGATGTGGGTTTATTATTCCGCGGCGGTAATTTTTTTCAGTGCCGAGATTGCTCAACAAATTAATAAAGACGTGCTTGGTTCGATAACTACTGGCGAACAACACATGTAAAATTGTCGTAAGGAAATTGCTCGATAGGAACGCCGGTTTTTGGATCAAGTAAAAGCAAATCAAAGCGTGATCCTTTTTGCTTAATTAAGGCCTGATATTGTGGAAATGGGCTATCAACCAACATCTTCCCATTCATGGCCATCACAGTCTTCCAGCCAAAGTCTTTTGAATTGTTATAACCCACCATTACGATCAGATGGCTGCGATAGATATTGGTCACATTATCGCCGGTGATCTCGTACTTAAAAAGCATATCTTGATCGGGAGCAGATCCGCGGCAGCGCACGCTGACTTCTTCAGCCATGGCTGACTGAAATAAAAAAATGCTGAAAAGTACAGCGACAAGATACTTCATAGGACCTCCAAGAGCCTTATGTTCGCTGATTTAAAATAAAAAAGGGAATGGTTTTTCGCCACTCCCTTTAATTTTTGTTCCTGAAAGGAATTTATGCGTTCAAAGACTGGATATCGATGACGAAGCGGTATTTCACATCACTGCGAATCATACGCTCGTAAGCTTCGTTGATCTTCTGAATTGGAATCATCTCAATGTCAGAAACGATATTGTGTTCAGCACAGAAATCCAACATTTCCTGAGTTTCTTCGATGCCACCGATCAATGACCCTGCTAAACGGCGACGACCCATAATCAAAGCGGCCGCGTGCAGTTCTGGCGGTTTGTCAGGAAGGCCGACAAGAACCATTGTTCCATCACGGTGAAGAAGTGAAAGGAATAAGTCGTAGTCATGAGGTGCTGAAACTGTATCTAAGATGAAATCAAAAGAATTCAGATGCGCTTTCATCTGATCCATATCTTTTGAAATAACAACTTCATGAGCGCCAAGACGTTTTGCATCTTCGACTTTAGAAGCGGAAGTTGTGAACACCACGACGTGGGCTCCCATCGCATTTGCCAGTTTTACACCCATATGTCCAAGACCACCTAAGCCGACAACACCGACTTTTTGTCCTTTAGAAACTTTCCAATGACGAAGTGGAGAATAAGTCGTGATACCCGCGCATAATAGTGGAGCAACCGCAGCCAAGTTTAATTTCGGAGAGATCTTCAAACAGAACTCTTCACGAACGACGATGTTTGAAGAGTATCCGCCAAATGTAGGCGTGCCGTCTTTATTTTTGCCGTTATAAGTTCCAACAAAACCATTTTCACAGAATTGCTCAAGACCTTCTTTGCATGATTTGCAGTCAAGGCATGAGTCCACCATGCAACCTACTCCTGCAAGATCACCAACTTTGAATTTTTTTACTTTGCCACCAACGCCGATAACTTTACCAACAATTTCGTGTCCTGGTACCATGGGAAACATTCCGCGGCCCCATTCATCGCGAGCTTGGTGAACGTCAGAGTGGCAAACTCCGCAGTATTGAATTTCGATGTGCACATCGTTGTCGCGAAGATCGCGTCGTTCAAATGAAAATGGTGCAAGGGGAGCTTTAGGTGCCGGAGCGGCATAACCTTTTGTCTTGAACATAGGAACCTCTCTCTGAAGATTGAGGTTCAAGTATAGACGAGAGTTCGCGTCGGCGAAAATTGCTAATTTACAGAGGACGTGGCGTCAGGACCTTATTTTTTTTCGGACTACTTAGTTTTTTCAAGGACATACTGACGAGATTCAGAATAGTTATCCAGTGAACTGGCTTCCTCGTAATCAGAAGTCATAATGTATTGATTCCCGATTTTTTTCAAAGCGATCTTACCTTGTTGATAAATTGGTTCGTTTGTTGCCGAAAAATTATACGTATAATTCAAAGTATCTTCAGTGAAAGTTGCGGACTCAAGCACTTGTCCTGGATATCCTTGAGAGTCGTCATCGTGTTGAACTGTGCCTTCTGTCATGCAGTGAAGTGAAGCAAAACCATCCCTTTTAATTTCTTTCACACAGAGTTCATCACCGCGAACGTAAATTTCGATGGCGGTGCTCCAGCCTGGATTGCTCGCTGGTTGATCGTTTTCAAAATATTCTACTGAAACCACTTTGTAGCTGCCAATAAAACGACTGTAGTTAGGATTCGCGAAAGCAAATACAGGGGTCAATGTCATCAGAAGTAAAAGTGATTTCATGAATTCTCCTTTAGCGCATGTTTATTCTTCAAAGTTTTCTCGCATTGAGCAAATAAAATCCTGATACTAACAAACACAAGTGGCGAAATTAGATTCCGCCTCGTACACTGTATTTATGAAGACGATCCGCGTTTATCACATCCTCGTAAGTAAAGAATTTGAAGCCCAGGATTTGCTGCGATCATTGAAAGAGGGAAAATCTTTTGAAGAGCTTGCAAAGAAATATTCAACATGTCCTTCTTCGCAAGAAGGCGGCGATCTTGGTGACGTGAATCCGAATCGCTTGGATGATGATTTTGCGGATGCGGCTTTGGCTTTAAAGCCCGGTGAAATTTCCACAAAGCCAGTACGGACACGTTTTGGTTATCACTTAATCAAGAGAATTTCATAAAATCTATTCAGAGACGTGAACTGGGAAAATGGTGAGCGCGTCTACGCTAAGTCGCTTTCTTTTTTAATGTCAGGATATTTCCTAATAGACACAAGACTACGCCAGAGAAAATATATGGCGTCCACTTGAATCCTTCAAAAATACTCGACAATGTTAGAGCGATCACGGGTGATACGACGCTTGTGTAGGCCGCTTTTTCTGCGCCAATGCGACCTGATAATGTTAGGTAGGCGCCGAAGGCAATGACGGACCCAAACAAAGCCAAATAAAGTAAAGCTCCTAAAAATTTAGGGGTCAGTGGAATGGCAAGATTCTGCTTGAATAGAAGTGCGATCAACAAAGTAAAAAAGCTTCCATAGAACATCCCATAGGTGTTTGTCACAACCACCGGAATTCCCTTGCGATAAGTCTTCTGTGAAAGCATATTTCCTAAAGAGGAACCTATTGTAGCCGTAGCACCGATAACGATTCCCCAAATAGTTTTAGCATCGGAATTCAATTTCAAAATTTCATTTAAGAATAAAAGAATGATTCCCAAACCACCTAAGACAGAACCCCATACCACATTTTTAGTGATGGGCTTTCCGAAAAAGAACCACATTCCAAACATGTTGAAATAAACCAAAGAGGTAAAAGCAACAGCTGTCATTCCCGAACTGACCATGGTTTCAGAGATATAGAAAAGCATGTAGTTGATCGAAAACATACAAATGCCCTGGCCCAGAAACAACAAATGATCTTTCTTGTCATATTTCATCGGTTTTTTTGAAGCTAGCGCATAGATCGCTAAAAGAATCGCTCCAAGAAGAAAGCGATAGAAAACAGAGGTGATCGGGGACGCATCTCCAACCTGGAAAGTAATCACTAACCAAGTCGAGCCCCAAATAAGAGTGCATACGGAATACAAGAAAAGATTCATGCATTCAACCTATCACAGAAACAAAAGCCCGCAACCTGTTCGGCAGCGGGCTTGAACTTATTTATCGATTTTTTTGCGAGCTGCCTACATAAACACAGCTTCGCAACGAAGACCTGTCAGAGCTTGAACCGCTTCTTTCGCCGGGCGAACTCTTTCATAGCGAACTTCAGAAGAATCTTTATCTACAGACAGTCTTGCTACGACTTTGTTTTCGATCTTGTCACGACCTTTACGGAACATATCCAAGATCGCGCGTTTGATTTGATAAAAGCTCAATGGAAAACCAGCAGTTTTGTACTCATTCTTAGAGCTTTTCACATAGCCATAGTGGATCAATGAACTTTGCAAGTCACCGCGAGCCTCCGCAGCTTTCACGGCAGCGTCGAAAACATCCAAAGGCAACTTCACTTTACGATTTTCAAGTTTTTGATCGGATACAAGACCTGCGGCGCTTAGAGCCTGCAAAGTCACATCTGCGCAGTTGCAACCTTTCGCATCGTAGTTCATACGACCTTGTGTCCAATCAGCATCAATTTTTGAAAGCTGTGCGATCATCGCTTTTTTGCTTGCGTCACTCAGTCCGTCGATACGAACCGAAATTGTGTCTTTCGCATAAGCCTGACCTTGCATGCCTGTGAACTCTTCATTCTTATAGTATTCTTGAACCGAGTACAGGTATTCATTCAAAGTTGTCTTGTGAATCACGTGAGGCTCAGTGCCACGTTCGGCCATATGGTTGATTGTGTAAACGTCATTGCCAACACGAATCGCGATGTGACCGAATGGATTGCTTTCTTTGCCATCACCAAGATATTTGCCATTTTTAGATTTTGCGTAGCTCAAAAGAACTTCCACATCACCTGGAAAATCTTTATCAAGTTTTGCAAGAGCGGCTTCAGAGCCTTGAACCGCAGCGCCTTCTTTAAGACCAAGATCAAAGCGGATGGACTCTTGAGATTTGGGTTCTGCATTCCATTTTACGATATAATCTAAATTCACAGAGTTGCGATACTCGCGCTGGTGTTCCATCATTTTTTCCATCAAGGCCGGATTTGCCAAAACATCCGCAGCCTTTTGGCCAAGATCTTTTGAAGAGTCTACGACTTCCGCCATTTCAGTCTTTTTAAAGAACACAGCGTTTTCTGCTTCGTGACCGCCATATTCATTGATCAACACCAGAGGGCGCATCAATAACGCACCTTCAGTTGGAGACAAGCCACCTGCTTTTGTTACGTAAAGGTCCGCAACAGAGACAAGATCGATCAACTGTTTGTTCGGGATAAAGCCAAGTGGTTTCAATACAACATTTGAGGGAAGTGTTGCAGCTAGTTTTTCCAAATCTGCCTTTGCTTTTTCGTTTTTACCGCAAATCGCTACGATTTGAATGGGCTCTTTGAATTGATTTGCCAATGATTTGATCGCAGTTGGGTAATCTTTCAAACCTTCAGACCCACCTGACATAACGAATGTCACTGGTTCTGCCTGCAATCCCACGGCTTCAAGAACTGGTTTTCTTTGCGCTTCACCTGGCTCGGGCAAGTTCCGAACTGGAATACCAGTTACCGCAACCTTATCTGGATTTACACCGACATCTTGCCAAGAGTTGGCAAGTTCCGAGTGACCCAGGAATGTTTTATCAAGACGTTGTGAAATGCGTGGGAAGAAATGTTCAATATAATCTGTATGGACCCAAGCGGTTTTGATGCCTGGAAGTTTACCTGACGTTTTCAAATTGCCAAGATTGATAGCTGATCCGTAGTGAGTTGCGATCACAGTATCAGCGTGAGAAGACTTAATATATTCCAACAAAGCTTCTTCGCTATAACCTGTTTTGATTTCGGAAAGGTCGTTCACTTGCAGACCATTTTCCATGGATTTCAAATAGGCTTTATTGAAAGTTTCTGGAAGATTCTTAAAGACAAACCAGTAAAGTTTCTCGTCAATTTTACGAGCGGTTGGACCCATGAAATCACGGATGTTTTTAAGCTCTACTTCGGCATTTGGATTCTGCGCTTTAATGCGTTCCTCGATTGCACGAGAAGCACTCAAATGTCCCATACCTATAGATGAATATAGAATGAGGGTCTTTTGAGCGAAGGCCCAACTTGATATAAATAGGCTTAATAAAAACGTCGCAACTATACGCAGGGATCTCATGGATTCCTCCTGCTCCGTTAATGTTCAAAGAACGGACCGTCGCCGTTAAACTTTGTTAAATTTCCTTTGAACTTTGGATGTCTCAGCGTGAGACGAAATTAGAGGTAAAAAGCTGTTTAACTATTTAGCAGGGTACTGCCGAGGAATGACAGAAATCTCACCGAATCTTGAGCGAAAAATGAAAAACCCGCAGTTTTACTGCGGGTTTTAGAATAAATCCTAGTTTAAGAAGAGAAGAATTAGTCTTCATCATCCTCGTAATCATCGTCTTCATCTTCATCGTCCTCATCATCTTCGTCTTCTTCATCCTCATCGTAGTCTTCATCAGCTTCGATGCGAACAAGCCAACCTTCTTCGTAAGGGTCTTCCATGATGATAGAAGGATCCTCAACAACCTGAGTATTTACTTCGATGATTGTTCCTTCAACCGGAGAATAAATATCCAATGGACCGTCATCAGTTTCGATAGTTCCGATCACAGATTCTGCGTCAACTTTCTCGTGTTCAGCGGGAAGCTCTACAGAGTTGATTGATTCAAAGTCTTCAAGGCCATCTTCGTTGATGCCAATAGTGATGATTCCATCTTCTTGGCGGATCCACATATAGCCCATGAAATTTCTTACGTCATCTGATGCCATTTACTCTCCGTCGTCGTTTTAGCAATCGTAATACAAGTGGAATTCGTAGGGAACAGGTCTTTGTTGAACCGGACGAATCTCTTTGTCGATTTTGTACTGAACCCAAGTTTCAATCAAGTCGTCAGAGAAAACATCGCCTTTTTTCAAGAAACTGCAGTTCGCCATCAGGTTATTCAATGACTCTTCCAAAGTTCCAGGAACAGAAGGAATCGCCGCAGCTTCTTGAGGAGGCAAACCGTAGATATCTTTATCAAGGGGATCACCTGGATGAATCTTGTTGATGATACCATCTAGACCCGCCATCAAGATCGCTGCTTCTGCCAAATAAATATTTGCGCCAGGATCTGGAGTGCGGAATTCAATACGTTTTGCTTTAGGATTTGGTCCAGAGTTTGGAATCCTCATCGCAGCTGAACGATTTTTAAAGCTGTAAGCAAGTTTCGTTGGAGCTTCGAAACCAGGAACCAAACGCTTATATGAGTTTGTCGTCGGATTGATGATGCCGCAAAGAGCCGGTGCATGTTTCAACACACCACCGATATAGTAAAGAGCCATTTCAGAAAGACCCGCATACTTGTTACCCGCGAAAAGGTTTTTGCCATCTTTCCATAGAGACATATGGATGTGCATTCCTGAACCGTTATCGCCGTACAATGGTTTCGGCATGAACGTCGCAGTTTTACCATGACGAGCACACACGTTTTTCACGATGTATTTGAACCACATCATTTTATCGCCCATGTTCAAAGCCGTGTCATATTGGAAATTAATTTCACATTGACCTGCAGAAGCCACTTCGTGGTGATGACGTTCAACGCGCATTCCGCATCTTTCCATCTCAAGGCAGATTTCAGAGCGAATGTCTTGCAAAGTGTCTGTTGGAAGAGCAGGGAAGTAACCTTCCTTAGGACGGATTTTGTAACCAAGATTGTTGTTACCTTCATCGCGACCTGTGTTCCAAGCAGCTTCATTGCTGTCGATCATATAGAAGCCAGAATTTGTTGTTTGTTCATAACGAACATCATCAAAGATAAAGAATTCAGCTTCAGGACCGAAGAAAGCTGTATCAGCGATACCAGTTGATTGCATGTATGCGATGGCTTTTTTCACAACCTGGCGAGGATCACGATTGTAAGCCTGAAGAGTTTCTGGCAAGCACACGTCACAGATCAAAGACAATGTTGGAGTTTCCATGAATGGATCCATCATCGCAGATGCAGGATCTGGCTTAATGATCATGTCTGATTCTTCGATACCTCTCCAGCCGCGGATCGAACTTCCATCGAAACCGAAACCGTTTTCGAAAGAGTCTTCTTCAAGTTGATGAAGAGGAATTGTAAGATGTTGCCAAGTTCCGATCATATCACAGAACTTAAGATCAACCATTTTAGCGCCTTTTTCATGCGCAAACTTCAGGGCTTCTTTAGCGGTCATTTTGCTGTCTCCTTGCAAAACAGAGTTTCCAAAAAATTTAATAAGTTATAAAGCTTCTTCATTTTTTTCGCCGGTACGAATACGCAGCGCTGATTCCACAGGAATCACAAATATTTTTCCGTCGCCGATTTTTCCAGTATGAGCAGTTTTCCGAATAGCTTCCACGGCACTGTCCACGAGGGCTTCAGGCAGAACCACTTCCAATTTAATTTTTGGGAGAAAGTCGACGACGTATTCCGCACCTTTGTAGACTTCTGTACGACCTTTTTGACGACCGAAACCACGAACTTCAGAGACAGTCACTCCCTCTACGCCGACTTCCGCTAGGGCATCGACGACATCATCAAGTTTGAAGGGTTTGATAATCGCCTCAATTTTTTTCATTTGGTCTCATCGTTCTACAAGGTTCTGCTACAGAATGAAATCTCACCAGTGTGCGCTTCTGGAGAGGATAGCAAACACGCTGTAGAAAGCAAAAATTCCCTGAATGAATTTAATTTATTTAATTGCCATTAACGCGAAACAGTAAGTGTCACCAAGTTGGAAAAAATGAAAAATTGCCGCATTTAACTTCACAGAGTAGTTGCTCAGGTGTGTGGCATTTGGTACACACGGGTCCGCTTTAAGGAAAAACCAATATTGTTGTCTGACCGGGGGGGATAATGACTGCAAAACGTTTTTTCATCTATGGCTCGTTGAGCGAGGGGATGATTCATTTCTCAAAGATCCAGAACTTCGTGGAATCACTAGCTTTTGCTAGAATTAAAGCCACAGCCTATCGTTTAAAAGTGGGTTTTCCTGCTTTGACGAAAGGTGGCAGTGACTTGGTTCCGGGACAGCTGATGGAACTCAAAGGTTCCGAACTACTAAAGACTCTTTTGGATGAATTCTATGGATTCAACCCGTTAGATCCAGAGCAAAGTCTTTACTCTAAAGAAGAGGTTGATGTGTATGTCGAAGGCTCCTCAGAGCCTGTGAAGGCCTACACCTACTTTTTGAATCCATTGAAACTTCCTGTGAACGCAGCGTTGATTCCAGGTGGAGATTGGAAAAAATCCATCGAAGATCAGCCGGCACTCACTTCGAAGCTGACAGAAAAGCAAATGACTTATATTCAAAGATTAGGGCGTTCGACAGGCCGAGAGATCGTCCCTATTGACTTGGCTCTTTACCGCGAATTGATGAATCTTGAATTGATCGTGGATAAAGGTCGCCGTCTAGCACTTTCTAAACTTGGCCAAGAGGTTTTCAGACATCTTGCCTAATTCAGAGAAACTTTTCCGCATTGTATTGATCGAGCCCGAAATTCCACAGAATACGGGGAATATCGGGCGCACCTGTGTAGCTACAAACTGCGAGTTGCACCTTGTGGGGAAGATGGGCTTTGAAATCAATGATACCAATCTAAAACGTGCGGGGCTGGATTACTGGCCTCATCTAACATGGCATCGTCATGTGACGTTTGAGGATTGGTGGCAGAAAGTGGAAGACCCTTCCAGGGTATGGTTTTTCACGACGAAGACAAAACGCACTTATTTCGAACCAAAATTTCAACCAGGTGACTGGCTCGTCTTCGGGAAAGAGACCAAAGGCCTTGATCCCGATCTGCTTGCGAAGTTTCCAAATCAAACGGTGACGATTCCAATGGTCGGAGAAGGCGCG
Organism: Bdellovibrio sp.; assembly: GCF_036384735.1. Lineage (GTDB taxonomy): Bacteria > Bdellovibrionota > Bdellovibrionia > Bdellovibrionales > Bdellovibrionaceae > Bdellovibrio. The sequence continues at coordinate 10,155 of NZ_DASVLT010000011.1, forward strand.
CGCAGCTTGAATCTTGCAACCAGCGTTGCGATCGCGGCTTACGAGGGCCTTCGTCAGAATCAGTTTTCTGTCTAATCGAGCTTGTGTAAAATCCTTTGGAAATCCATAGCGGGAACAAGTTTTGTGAAAGTGATATTCCACAAAATCCTTTCTGCTTTTCCTTTGAGGTTTTCCCTTTTCACAAAGCCCCAATAGCGGCTGTCTTCGCTATTGTCGCGGTTGTCTCCCATGAAAAAATAAGAATCTGCGGGAACTGTGATGTCCAGGTCATCGGCATGAGCCCACTCAGGTAGGCGCTGCACACTATAGTGATGATCGGCCAATGTTTCTTGGTAGTGGAATGTTTGATTTGTTTGTGCTTGCAGACCGCGTTCGCCTTCATCAGTGCCTTTAAGGGGCTCGCCATTAATAGTGATAAAGCCATTGTGAACTTGAATGTGATCGCCGGGAACGCCAATCAAACGCTTCACAAAGATTGTCGAGTTGTCGACGGGCCAAATGAAGACCACAACGTCGCCACGTTGTGGCTCGCCTGTTTTTACAAACATGCTTTCGGTGAATGGAACTTTCAAATTGTAAGCAGCTTTGTTTACTGCGATGTGATCACCGATATGGATACTTGGCTCCATAGAGCCAGAAGGCACGCGGTACTGATCCGCAAAGCACCAGCGCAGTGCCATAAGAACTAAGATGCCCGCTATGAAGCCCTTGTTTTTCTTAAGTAAATCGAGAATTTTCATATTATCTCCGACAAGTATGTAAGACATAATGTAAAGTATGCTTTACAAAAAGTAAAGTTAATAGTACACTGAGATCCAGATGAAGTTAGAAAACAAATTGAAGCTCGCCCGGGTTGCTCAGGGTGATCTGACTCAACAAGATTTAGCAGACAAGGTCGGATGTTCACGTCAGACGATTCATTCCATCGAAAGTGGAAAGTTTGTTCCGTCAGTAGAGCTCGCTTTGAAAATTGCTAAAATCTTAAATAGCAAAGTGGAAGATATTTTTTATTTCTCTGGGGAGTTGTCGTGATCAACATTCTCGTCGCACTTTCAATTCTTATCTATCTTGGTTTCAACTTTTGGGATCGTAAGCAAATCAAAGATGAGCGCGCGCAGTTGATTGAACTAAAAGCGTCTGAATTACAAAGCAAAGTGACGCTGATCGCTCTGATGGGTCTTGCAGCTTATTATTATGTGAACCCGGCAATGCCTGCGTGGATTTGTTTGCTGGTGATTAATATCGCCAATTTATACTCTGAAATTGCCGGCAAATTATTTTGGCGCTCACGTTTTTAGTTTACTGTGAAAGAAATTTTTCAATGGCTTCTTTTTCGCGCATGCCATCGGCGAATCCGATTTCAACCAATTGTTCGCAATAAGATTTTTCGAAAAGCAGGTAGCTAATCAGTTCGCTGGATTCTGAAAGTGATCCAGGTCCACTTAGGATGTAGCGAATCAGTCGTGGAAGCTTGTCGCTTTTTTGATAAGCCAGTTTTGAAAAATCTACGGACGGAGCAATCCATAAACACTCTACTTCACGCACAGATAAGGTCTTTTTTTGTTCTTGAGTTAGCAACGCTAAGTGATGATTTGTCTGGGTGATGCGTTCAACATCAGATTCAAGTCCATCCATCATCACCGAGTGAAAAATGACGTTGATTAATCTTGCCATGCTAGGTGACGATCCACTTTCAGAGTGATGATAGGTGTACCAAGTATCCAGCTTGCGACGAACACCAACAGCGATAATCCTTTCTGCACCAAGATAAATCGCAGAGGCACAAGGGGACTGATTGCGAATGCACCCATCACCATAAAAACGATCACCAATTTTCACAGGTGGAAATAAAATTGGAATTGCTGCAGAGGCCATGACGTGATCTACGGTGAGTTGCGCTTTTTCACCGCGATGCATGGGGCGCTCCCAGGTTTTCAAATCGGGTTTGCCTTGGAAAAATGTTTTTGAAGAAATGCTGTCATACTCAAGCGTAGAAATTGAGACGGCGTTCAAAATTCCTTTATCGATTTTTCTTTGAATGTTTTCGAAATGACAGGATTTCGTTAAGAGACCTCTCAGTGGCGTCGTACTGAAAATCGAGCGCAAAGAGGTGCCGTTTTCTTTTTTTCGGAATGAAAAATCTGTAACCCAATCGAAGCTTCCCCGAGACAACGTTAAAAGATCGGCATAAAAGACAGAATCTGTCGAAATCTCGGACCATAGTTGTGTCAGTCGAGTTGCTGACTTCGCGAAATTTCCGGGAAAGCCAGCGACGATGGCCGCATTGATCGAGCCAGCACTCACACCTGTGAGGAGCGGAAATGGATTTTCAAGTCCGTTACGCGTGGCGACCTCAGAGATAGCAGCAAGCACACCTGCCTGATAGGCGCCGCGCGCTCCTCCTCCTGAGAGAACAAGTCCCAGATTGAGCATGAGAATTCTCCTCTGGATTCCATTGTAAGTTTCAATCTCATGCGTCGTGAAGAGGGCCTTTAGTCTAGGTGCGCCTTTTACAGTCTAAAAAGTGTCAAGTGCTTGCAGGCATTATACATTTGAGGCTATTCTCAGGGACTATGGTAACACAGATTCTTACAAAAATTTTTGGTACGAAGCACGACCGTGAAATGAAAAAGCTCCAGCCTCTAGTGGATCAAATCAATGCTCTTGAACCGAGCATGAAGGCACTCACGGATGAACAACTTAAAGCAAAAACGCCGGAATTCCAGGAGCGTCTTAGAAAAGGCGAAACTGTTGATGATATTTTGCCAGAGGCGTTTGCTGTTTGTCGTGAAGCTTCAGTACGTGTTCTTAGCATGCGCCACTATGACGTTCAATTGATCGGTGGTATCGTTCTTAATCGCGGCAGCATTGCCGAGATGAGAACGGGTGAAGGTAAAACTCTGGTTGCCACTCTTCCAGTTTACTTGAATGCACTGACTGGTAAAGGTGTGCATGTAGTAACAGTGAATGACTACTTGGTTCGTCGTGATGCCGAACACATGGGTCGCTTGTACGGATGGTTGGGTCTTACAACGGGTATCATCGTTCACGGCTTGAACGATCAAGAGCGTAAGCAAATGTACGCTTGCGACATCACTTATTGCACGAACAACGAAATTGGTTTCGACTATCTTCGTGACAACATGAAATTCGATTTGAATGATTACGTTCAACGTGGTCACAACTTCGCGATTGTGGATGAGTGTGACTCGATTCTAGTCGACGAAGCTCGTACTCCATTGATCATTTCTGGTCCAGCGGAAGCTTCGACTGAGAAATACCAAATCGTTGATGCGATCGTTCCTCACCTGAAGCGTGATGTGCACTTCACGATGGAGGAGAAATCAAAAACAGCCTCTTTGACTGAAGAAGGCAACGCGAAGGTTGAAGAGTTGTTGGGCGTAGGAAATCTATACGATCCGCAAAACATCGAACTTCTTCACCACGTTTACCAAGCGTTGAAAGCTTATCATCTTTACCGTTTGGATGTGGAATACATGATCAAAGACGGTGAAATCGTGATCGTGGATGAGTTCACTGGCCGTTTGATGCCGGGTCGTCGCTGGAGCGATGGTCTTCACCAAGCGATCGAAGCTAAAGAAAAAGTAGAAGTGAAAAGTGAAAACCAAACTTTGGCGACAATCACTTTCCAAAACTACTTCCTAATGTATTCAAAGCTTTCTGGTATGACGGGTACTGCTGATACAGAAGCTGTCGAGTTCCAGAAGATCTACAAACTTTCTGTCAACGTGATCCCGACAAATAAACCAATTCAGCGTCAAGACCAAGAAGACGTTGTTTACAAATCAGAAAAAGCGAAGTTCAAGGCTATCACTGCTGATATCAAAGAAAGAACTGCGAAAGGCCAGCCAATCCTAGTGGGTACGGCGTCTATCGAAAAGTCTGAAGCTTTGAGCTCGTTCCTTCGTAAAGAGGGAATCAAACATGAAGTCTTGAATGCGAAACACCACGAACGTGAAGCGGAAATCGTAGCGCAAGCGGGTCGTAAAGGTGCGGTAACTATCGCGACAAACATGGCCGGTCGTGGTACCGACATCATGTTGGGTGGTAATGCCGAGATGCTTGCGAAAGCACAAGTAGGTAACGATGACAGCCCTGAATTCCAGGAAGCTTACGCGCAAATCAAACCTCGTGTTGAGGCAGAACGGGCGGAAGTTCGTGCGGCGGGTGGTTTGTATATCATCGGTACGGAACGCCATGAGTCTCGTCGTATCGACAACCAATTGCGTGGTCGTTCGGGTCGTCAAGGTGACCCGGGTGAGTCTCGTTTCTATTTGTCACTTGAAGACAATTTGATGCGAATCTTCAATGGTGAGCGTATTCAAAAAATCATGGAAATGTTGAATATCCCTGAAGATGAACCCATCACAGCAAAAATGGTGACGAACGCAATTGAAGGCGCTCAACGTAAAGTGGAAGGTCACAACTTCGATATTCGTAAAAACTTGATGGAGTACGACTCTGTCATGAATGCGCAAAGAAATGCGATCTATGGAATGCGTCGCCGTGTTCTTGAGGGTCAAGAGATCGAGCGTACTGTTTTAGATATGTTGGGCGATGTTGTTTCTAACATGCTTGATACTTACGTTCCTGAAGACGGTAAAAAAGAAGAATGGAGCATCGAGGGTTTGAACAACTCTTTGGCGCAGACATTCGGCTTTAAATTGGATCTTGAAAATGGTCCGGTTAATGGCGAAACGGTTCTGGAAAAAGTTCGTGAGGGAGTTAAAGCGACTTACGAAAGACAAAAATCTTCAATGGGACCATTCTTTGAACAAGTTCAGAAAATGATCCTGCTTCAATCGATCGACAATCACTGGAAAATGCATTTGGCAGTGATCGATAAATTGAAAGAGGGTATCGGCCTTCGTGGTTATGCTCAAAAAGATCCATTGATCGAGTATAAAAAAGAGGCTTTTGATACTTTCGAGAAGCTAAATAACACAATCAAATCTGATGCGATTGAAAAGATCATGCGCGTTCAATTGGTTGCTCAACAGTCCGAGGCTGACGTTCTAGAAAGCCTTCGTCCTGAAGAGGCTGATTTGGATGATTTGAACTATTCTTCGCCATCTGAAGCGGACATTGGACATTCATTGCCACAAACTGCGGCGGCGTCTTCAGTTTCTGAAGAACCTCCGAAGCGTAAAATGACTTTCCAAAGTGGCCCTGCGCAAGATGACCGAGTGATGAATCGTGAGGAACGTCGTCGCTTGGAGAAAAGCAATAAAGGAAAACGCTAGTTGATTCCTTGTCCGAGTTGCCACAAGCCGGTAGAGATTCTTGATAAGCATTTGGGGACCTTGTTTACTTGTCCCCACTGCGGCGCAGTTTTCTTTGTCAATTTTGATGGTCAACCGGAAATGGCAAACCACGAAGCGGAACCAGAGACTCCTGTTGGGGAGCCCACTGCGTACGGTGCTCCTCCCGTCGAAGCTGATCCTAATCAAGGGTATGGCGAGCAAAATTTCTCTGCACAAAATGATTTCCAAAATCCCGACGTAGACAATTCTGCGGAGGCTTTTGCATCTTCGGAACAAAACTTCGGCAACGAGGCAGAGCAAAATTACGGCGAACAATCGCAACAATACGGTGAGGCTCAGGAATTTAATGGTGGGCAGAGTTTTGATCAAAACTCTGCTGGTTCCACAAATACCGAATTCTCATCGGCCAGCAATGATTTTGAATCTTCGCAAAATGAATATGGCGAAACTCCTTCCGAGGAAGCGCCAGTTGATTTCAGCCAGACTTTGGATCAAGTTCCAGCTCAGGCTCCGGCGCCAATGTCGGTTTCTGACAGTGCTGATTTTTCGGATGTGACTAACTTTGCGAATGCTGACACAACGGCGGGTCCGATTACCTATGTGGTTGTTATTGATGGCATTGAATCAAGCCAGCTCCTCTATCAGTTAAAAGAGGCTATGACAGACTCACGTTTTGGATGGGATGTCGCTGATCTTTTAAATCAAGTGGGGGGTGGACGTTTGGTGCTCCCAGCTTTGAGTCCAGCTAAAGCATCCGTTCTGATCAACCGAATTAAATATCTGCCTTTTAAAATTTCGTGGAGGCAAGATGTTCTCTCAGGTTCTTAAGTTTTTCACTGTTTTCTTGATGGCTTTCGCAGCTTCGTACGCGCATGCGGGTGAGGAAAAGAAGGAAGAGAAAAAAGAAGAGGGCAAGAAAGAAGGCGAAGCCGGCAAGGAAGAAAAGAAGGAAGTGAAGTCTTCCGAAGATAGTTATTCCGTTGTCGCTGCTCGCGTAGCGGCCTTAGAGGCTAAAGTAAAATCAGGCCAAGAAGAAATCGAAAAATTAATCGAAGAAAAGCAATCTACAAAAGATCCTGCTAAAGTCAGCGAAATCGTAAAACAGATGTTGGGCATTCATAAAGAATTGCAGAAAAACGTCAAAGACTACGATCAACAGCGTGCCCTTTTGAAGTATCGTTATCCTGAAAAAGGTCTTACGGGCGAACGTGAATACGAACGCATCGACGTTAAATCCATCGAAGACATGGAGTCGCAAATGAGTCTGACAACGAGTGTGAATCGCACGCTTAAGAAAGTCCGCAGCCAATACGATACTCCGGAAGATGTAAAAGCCCGTGCTGAAAAGTCAGCAGAAGAGGCAAACAAGAAGTCATCGCCATCCACACCTAGTTTGACAGAGCCTGTTGTTCTAAAGAAATAGGCTGTCGAAATTTTCGTCTGACATAATAGTTCGTCTATGAGTTCGCCAGGAAAAAAGCGGATTTATTTTTCTGCATCGTTTTGATACAAGAAAGCGAAGTCCGCTTTCGTGGTTAAGGGTAAACTGATATCTTTTAAAGATGGGGGAACTATGCTTCGACATTTGACGATTCCGTTCGTCGCAGTTACGGTGCTGTTCACATCGGCCTGCCAGACTTCCATGGTAAAGCAATTTGAGGAAGTAAGGCCTGGCATGGAGAAAGCCGAAGTCTTAGCTATTATGGGCAGCCCCCAGCAAACCCAACGCTTCCACGGTAAAGACCGGTGGTTCTATAATTTCTATGACAGCCACATTCACTTCCAGAAAGAAGTGCAGTTCTTTGACGGCAACGCCATTTACGTGGGCGAACATTGGGAGCCAGAAGTCAATCAATCTGCCGCCGCAATCGATGCACGTAATGCAAAACAAGATCAAGAAGTTGCTGATCAATTAGCAAAGGATCAACAGCAACATCGCGGCGATTACGATGCCTATCAATCTAAAACTCGAGGGGAAGATAAAGTTCGCTACGTGCCTACGTTCGAACAGATTCGTTAGTTATTAACGTCTTCGAGGGCTAGCTCTTTACCCAGAACGGCGCGGAAATCCTTCGCGCTGACTTCCAAAGAATCTTTTTTCTCGCCGAGAAGTTTCACATCAGTCACTTCCCATTGAGTGTTTCCAGAACTTTCAAAATTAATCACAGAAGCTTCTATATGACTTTGATCATCACTGATATTGCACGGAGCTTTAATAGTCTTTTGGATATTCTGTGATGATGTCAGTGTAACTTCGATTTCTTGGAAGCGTTCACACACATAAACTTTATTGCCGCTAAGGCCGCGGACATAAAATAATCCCATTGTCACATTCACGGAGTCTTGGAATTTCGTAGCACGGGCATCGCGCAGAATTTGATATTTAAAAGTTTTCTGCAGCTCAGAATTTGAAAGGCCTGAAAGATCGATGCTGGCTTCTTCAGCATTAAATTCGCTCACGGGTTCGTCGGAAACAGAGGCGATCCCGCGTCCACTTGAGGCGGCAGGGGCGAATGGAAGAGAAGCTTTGTCGAAAATAGAGAACATGGCACTTGAAACAGGTGTAAGCACCAGCAGAGCTGCGATGCTTTTTAATTGCCATGAAAGCTTGAGTTTTCGAGCCTCAGTCATTTGGAGCCCCCACACCTGATATTCTACACTAGGGCTAGGGTTCGATGCGAAGAAAACTCGCAGAGGACCTAGACCAAAGTTTCATTTTGAAACGTTTCGTTTCCTCTGGGAGAGCACGTCGGGGACTAGAAGTTCAACAACATTTTGTTTTTACAACAAATTCATGTTTAATTGGGTGATGTTATGTTCGTTGATATTGTATTTTCATTCTTGCTGAGTACTTGGAAAAGTCTGCCTGAGTTGGGTTTTGATCCAAGCTATCGTGGAGTCATTTTATCTGAAGCAGCGACCTTGTGTGGTTTAGAGCGAGCCCATCTGCTGGGTTACGATGGTCAGTGGCACGAAAAGGAATCTTTGAATATTCCCATCGAATGTTCGGATGCCTTGCCGCCTTATTCTTTGACAAAGATAGAAGTGAAGAGTGAGACATTGAACTCGTTATCACAGTCATCCGCATGGGATCAGCGTGTGAGCCTGAAGGTCAACGGTAAGGATTTTTTTACGATCTATCTTCGCCAAGATAAACATTTCGTCGGCGCACACTCGAGTAACGGCTGGTCTATGTGGGTGGAGCGTCGTTCAGGTCAATTTCGATTCGAGTACTTAGACCAAATGCATACAAACCACTTGCGCATGAAGGCTCTAGGAATTCTAAATCCGCTTAAGGGTGGGTTTTCCAGTGTGCAAAATCTGGAAGCTTTATATGTCGAAAACAAAGACGGAAAAGCACAGACTGCGATTACGATTAGTGGTTCCAATGAGGGCGGTCTTCGCACTTTGATTTACAGAGATCAAAGAAACGAATGGATCCAGACCGATGATCAATGCTCATTGAAGCAAGGTTGCAAACACAATTCCACATTTCAGGTGGATCAGGGTATGGCAACAAAGTTTGCAAGTGTTCGTTGTAAGATGGTGGATGATTTTATTAATGGGGGATTGCCTCTGGCATTCACAAGCGTGATGCCTGAAGAGGTGGTCCCCCAAGTAGGAAACTTTCGTTAAGCCATTTCCTGAAGCTTACGCTTTAAAATTTTACCGCTATCGCCTTTAGGCAATGAATCAATAAAGATGAAATGCTTCGGAATTTTGAATTTTGCCAAATTCTGTAGGCAATAATCCATCAATTGTTGCACTTGAAGATTTTCACCTTGGCGCACAACGAAGGCTTTTCCGACTTCGCCCCATTTTTCGTCAGGGACGCCAATCACAGCGACTTCCAAAACCCCTGGGCAGGTACGCAGAACTTGTTCAAGCTCAACAGGGTAAACGTTTTCACCACCTGAAATGAACATCTCTTTTTTGCGACCTACAACATAGTAGTAGCCTTCAGAATCTCGGCGCACAAGATCGCCCGTGTAGAGCCATCCGTCCCGAATTGTCTCTTTCGTGGCTTTTTCATTGTGCCAGTAACCCTGCATGCAGGCGGGACCGCGCAATATCAATTCGCCGATCTCATCAGCACCCAATTCGCGACCGTCGTTATCAACAACTTTCGCTTCAACATAGAAGTTCGGGAATCCGATAGAACCGATCTTGCGAAGTGCATCTTCTTCGTTCAAAGAGAATACACTTGGGCCGAACTCTGTCAGGCCATAACCCTGACGAACTGGAATGCCTTTTTTATCCCAAACTTTAATGAGCTCGATGGGCATTGGTTCGCCGCCAACAATTGCATAACGAATCTTTGAAAGATCGCATTTTGTAAACATCGGCGAGCGAGCCATCATGTCCATTGTTGTCGGCACGCCGAACAGAATTGTCGCATTTTCCTTCGCAGAAAGTTCTAAGATTTGATCTGCGTCGAATTTCTTCAAAATCACGATCTTTGCGCCACGGTGAAGGAATGGATTCGTCAAAACATTCCATCCACCTGTATGGAAGAATGGAAGAAAGCTGACCGTGCAATCATTTTGCGAAATGTTCAGACGGAAAGTTGTATTGATCGAGTTCCAGAAGATCATTTTATGAGTCAGAACCGCACCCTTCGGAGCGCCTGTCGTGCCAGAAGTGTAAAGGATCATCACTGGATCTGCTTCTTCAGGGACAAAGGGATAGATCTCTGAAGAGGATTTCAAAATATTTTCGGCGAAGCTGTTCGGGCCTTGAAGAAGAAGTTTTTCCACTCGGACCGTTGTCGGAAGATGTGCGATAATATTTGCGAAGGCCTCTTGATGCAGAACTAATTTTGGAGCGGAATCCGTGATGATGTGATCCACCTCGCGTTGAGTGAGGCGGAAATTCACTGGGACCATGATGGCGCCCAAACGTTGCAAAGCAAAGAATAAGATCACGTATTCAAGTTCGTTCGTCGCAAGAACCGCAACGCGGTCCCCTTTGCTGACGCCGAACTCACCGCGAAGGTAGTTAGCTCCGCGGTTCGCAAGTTCAAAAAGTTGGGCATAGGAAAACTCACGCCCCGTTTCGCCATCTTTAATAGCGATATTCTGCGGAGAATACAGATTCCATCTTTTTAACCAATCGAGTTCGATATTAGCAGTCATAGCCCCATTCCATTGCAAGAGCGGCCATGCTCATACCACCGCCAGAGCCCAACATAAATACCAAATCACCTTTTTTCATTTTCTTTTGGCGGGCAGCATCTGCGATGGCCATACCAATTGAAGCTGAGCCTGTGTAGCCGAAGCGATCCATAACGTAGTGAGCGCGGTCGCGAGACAAATTCAACTTGTCCAAAGTTTCGTAAATGCTTTGTACGTTAAATTGGGTGATGAAGAAGTGGTTGATCGCAGAAGCTGGTTTTTGCAAACGATCCAAAAGAACGTTCGTCAAACGCGGCCAGTGAATACCGTTAGTTTCAGGTGGAATACGTTTTGGGAAAGCTAGCAAATGCTGCTTATTCTCGATCACACAATGAGTAATCGGCTGAGCTGAGCCGCCAGCATAGATTCCCATATAGTCGTGGTATTGGCCATCTGTGTACATTTGACTGTCGATGAAGCCAGAGTTGTCTTTAGAAGGTTGAATTACAACCGCACCGGCACCGTCAGCAAACAATGATGCAATTTTGTAATCATCAAAATTCAAATATTTGGACATTGCGTAAGCGCCAACGACCAAAACATTTTTGTATTTCGTGTCCGCTGCGATGTACTTGCTGGCCATATCACAACCCACAACGAAGCCAGCGCATGCAGTGTTGATGTCGAATGTGCCTGCGTTCGCTGCTCCCATGCGGTACGCAACGACAGAAGCTGTTGAAGGTGAAAGATAATCAGGAGTATCCGTAGATACGATGATCAAATCCAAATCCTTAGCTGTGATGCCCGCGTTTTTCATCGCTTCTTCAGCCGCAGGAATAATAAGATCAGATGTGCGCTGATCTTCCTTCATCCAGCGACGTTCTTTAATGTTGCGGCTTGATTCCAAGAAAGTGCCGATATCTTTTTTATAAAGATCATTGAAGTATTGATTTGTGATCACACGCTCTGGTGCGTACATTCCAGTTCCAACAATTACTGCGCGTCTCATAGTATTTTCTCCTCGGGTCTGCACTTCAACTTCGTCGAAGTAACTTATATATATGTGCCCATCTACAAGACATTTTCGCTGCTTTTGCAAGCACTAAAAAACAGAGCATTTACTCTATCCTCAGAGCGAAAAAATGCGATTTCCTTTGACGGCGATAGGTAGAGCTGAGGTACGACATTCGACATGAACAACATTACTTTTAATTTCAAAAATAAAAATGCGATCGTTACTGGTGGTGCATCTGGTATCGGTTTTCAAATCACAAAATCTTTTCTAGAAGCAGGCGGCAACGTTTCTGTTTGGGATTTCTCTGAGCAAGGTTTGGCAACTGCCAAAGCAGAATTCGCTCAATACGCTTCTCAAATTCACTTTGCGCAAGTGAACGTTGGCGACCGTGATTCTGTAGCGAAAGCAGCAGCTTCTTTGCCATGGGCTGTAGATATCCTTGTAAATAATGCTGGCATCACTCGCGATAAGTCCTTTGCGAAAATGGGCCCTGAAGAATGGGATGCAGTTATCAACACAAACTTGACTGGTTTGTTTAACGTTACAAAGTCTTTGTTAGAAAAATTTAACGCATCATCTGCTCATAAACGTATTATCAGCATCTCCTCAGTTGTTGGATTGTATGGAAACTTTGGTCAGCTTAACTACGCAGCAGCAAAAGCGGGCGTTATCGGTATGACTAAAACTTGGGGTAAAGAATTGGGTCGTAAAGGCTTTACAGCCAATGCGATCGCTCCAGGCTTCATTGCAACAGCTATGACGAAGGCAATGCCTAAAGAAGTCCTAGAAGGTATGGCAGCTAAAGTTCCTGTTGTGCGCCTAGGCGAAGTTGAAGATATTGCTAATGCTGTTTTGTTCTTGGCAAGTGAACAGGCTTCTTATATCAACGGCGCTACATTGAGCGTCGATGGTGGCATTGTTCTATAGTAGAACGACAGCACTAGTAAAATTGCGACGTCGGTAAGGCAGAAAGCTCTTCTAAAAGGGGGATTTTTATGAAGGCATTTATTTCGGTTCTTACGATCCTGGTTTCTTTCTGTTCCATTGCGAACGCTAGAAATTTCAAAGGCTTCGTCGCAGTCAGCAATCAACGCAGTCTTTACGTAGACTATGTTGAGGCAAAACCTGGAATGCCAACAGTGATCCTTTTAAATGGGCTCACTTATACCACATTGCAGTTTGAGGCGTTTACTCAGCCACTTCTTGCAAAAGGTATCGGCGTTCTTCGTTACGATCCCTACGGAATGGGGCAAACTCTTTTGAAGTATGCTCCCATCCTTGCGGTGATTCCAATCGAAGACCAAGTTAACGATTTGGAAGCACTTCTTCTTACTATGAATATTAAAGGCCCTTATAATTTAGCTGGGCTATCTTACGGCGGCGGCTTGGCTGCGGCTTTTGCCGCCGCTTATCCAGAACAAATGAATAAGATGATTATGATGTCTCCGTTCACGCGTCCCCTGGATAGCCAGGATTCTTGGATTAAGGCGCAAGTGACAGCGACTCGCTGGATGTTCCCTTACAATCAATATTCTGATGACGATTTGTATGATTACTATCTTCATCAAATCGTTTACGCGACTTATCCGTCTGCGGAACCGATCGTGTTGGAAAACCCGTTCAAGCTTGAGGCGGTTTTCCGTTTGGCTCAAGGAATTCGTCATTTTAGCGCTGAAAACGTAACGTCATCTATTCCTGCGGGTGCTTTGCACTTGATGCAAGCTCGCCAGGATCAATATATTCCGCAAAATGTTTTTCAAGACTACTGGGATAAAGTTCCTGCAGCCTCTCGCGCAAGTCGTTTGTTCGTGAATGGTTCTGAGCACAAAATGGTTGAGGCGGTTCCTTTGTTCACGTCAGGCTGGGTTTATGAAATTCTTATGAATAATCCAAAACTTTCCGGCGGTCAGGCTTACGAGGGCTATCCAACTTTGGGTAATGCCGTGAACACGAACGACGGATCTGTAATAAAGGTTGTCGAATAATGATCAACTACGAAGTCGTTGAAGGTGTTGTCCCGGAAGATGTTCTGTTTATTCACGGAAATCTAGCTTCGAATCGTTGGTGGTATCCTGCTGCTGACGTTTGGAAGAAAAATGCTGCTGGGAAGAACCTCAAAGGGGCTTTGATCTTTGCCGAATTCCGCGGTTGCGGAAAAAGCTCAGCACCTAAAGACTCTAGCGAAGTGAATATGCATCTCTTCGCTGACGACTTCATCGCTCTAGCAAAAAAATTGAATCGTGGGCCATTGCATCTAGTTGGTCACTCCACCGGGGGCTTAGTTGCTGCTTTGATGCTTGCTAAAGAGCCGACGCTTTTCAAAAAAGCAGTTTTGCTTGATCCAGTTGGTGCACAAGGGGTGACATTCGACAAATCGATGATCGCCGCCTTTGAGCAAATGAAAGCTGATAAGAATCTTACAGGTATCGTGATCGGATCTACGATTCATAATAATAATCCGAATAGCGACTTCTTTAAAAATGTGCTTGTTGAAGACGCATTCCATTCGGTCAAAGCCGTTGGTCACTGGGTGCTTGAGGCCCTTGATGGGCTTGATGTTCGTGAAGAATTGAAGCATGTGAAAAACGAAGTTTTAGTTCTTCATGGTGAGCACGACAAACTTCTTCCGCAGGAAGATTCCGAAGCTCTGTCTCGACTATTTTCGCGAGGAAAATTTCAAATCGTTGAGGGGCAGGGACATTGTTCTAACGTTGAAGCTCCCGAAAAATTCGTGAACATCACGAGCAATTTCCTTTTCTAAGCCGCCAGTCTTTTGCGCCGCAATAAAAGTATCTCGTCGAGGTGAGGTGTAATTTGTTGCGGTCCCTAGGGTTTTCCGGTAGTTATCGAACATTATTACAATACTGTGACAAAACTATTTTGCATCCCCTTGGGAGTGTTGGCCTATGTCTGAAAATAGAGATTTTTATAATCGCGGTGGTATGCTTGCGTTCGCCTTTTCAATGGTGTTCGTATTCGCATTCTTCTTCTACATCGTTGTGGTAAACAAGGGTGTGGATTTGGGTGAAAACGTTGTTGATCCCAATGCTCAGTCAGCAGTGGCTGCCGGTCCTGCTTTCGACATCAACACTGTGAAAGAACCATGGGTTTCTTCTCCTGAGCTAGTAACATACGGTCATAAATTCTTTAAAACGAACTGTGCTATGTGCCACGGCGACGAAGGTAAAGGCGATGGCCCTGCGGGTATGGCTTTGAATCCTCGTCCTCGTAACTTTGTCGAAGGTAAGTGGACTCAAGGTGAGGGTATCATCGCTCACTTCAAAGTTTTGCAACACGGTATCCCTGGTTCTTCAATGGCGTCTTTCGCACATTTCAAACCAGCTGATCGTTGGGCAGTTCTTCAGTTCATTGAATCGATCACAAATAATAAATCAAAAGACGATCCTGTTAAAGTTGCTGAGTTTGCGAAAACTGCGCAGTAATTAGGAAGTTAGAAATGTTTAAAAACAAACTTGTTTTGAAAACAAAAACAACGGGAACAGCTCTGTTTGCAGCTGTTTTTCTCGTTTTGTTTTCAGGTCAGGTGAGTCGCGCTTACAACGGTCCCGATGCGGGATTATCTGCTGATCAAAAAGCACCCGAGCTTCAAGGCGTTGGCATTGATGAAAAGCTTGGTAAGAAAATCGATTTCAATACTAAGTTCAAAGACGAAAGCGGAAAAGAAGTTACGTTGGGTTCTTACTTTGATGGTAAACATCCGGTGATTATCTCTCCTGTGTATTTTGCTTGTCCTGGTCTTTGCAACTTCCATCTTAACGGTTTGACTGATGCTCTTAAAGCCATGGACAAAGAATGGACTGTGGGCAAGAAGTATAAAGTCTTGTCGGTAAGTTTTGATTCTCGTGAAACTCCGGATCTCGCGGCTCACAAAAAAGATACTTATATCAAATTGTATGGTCGTCCTGAAGCTGCCGACTCTTGGCACTTCTTAACAGGCAATGAAACTGCGGTTAAGGCGATTACTAGTGATCTTGGTTTTAAATTCAGATGGGATGAACAATCTAAAGAATGGGCTCACGCATCGGCTGCGGTGGTGATCTCTCCGGATGGAACGATCTCTCGTTACCTTCCTGGAATTATGTTCAATCCTCAAGATGTTAAGATTGCACTTAACGAAGCGACAGCGGGCAAAATTGGCACGTTCGTCGACACCTTAGTGCTGTATTGTTTTAAGTATGACCCAAAACAGAGCAAGTTTGTGCTCGCTGCCGTTCAAATTATGAAACTGGGTGGCGCATTAGCTGTTCTGTTGATGGTTTTATGGTTATTGCCGATTTACATTCGCTCACGCAGAGCTAAGTCGGCGGGGAGATAAAGGTACATGATGTGGTTTAATTTAGCGAAGGCCCAATCCTTCATGCCAACAGAAGGGACCGAGATTGCCAAGCAGGTGGACAATCTTTACGGTTTCTTGCTGATTACAAGTTTCATCGCCTGCGTGCTCGTTATCGGCGGCATGATTTATTTCGTTTATAAATATAAACGTAAATCAGACAACGATAAGACAGCATACATCTCTCACAATACGGCTTTGGAATTCTTGTGGTCATTCATTCCACTTGTGATCTTCCTCGCAGTATTCGCATGGGGTTGGTACATCTACCACGGCATGAGAACTATGCCGAAAGATGCTCTAGAGATTAACGTTCTTGGTAAACAATGGGCTTGGGAAATCGAATACAAAAACGGTTACAAAGCTGTGAACGAAGTTGTCGTGCCAATTAATACGAATGTTAAACTTCTTCTGACTTCTCAAGACGTTATCCACTCATTCTTCGTACCAAGCTTCCGTATGAAACAAGATGCGGTTCCAGGTCGTTACACGGCTTTGTGGTTCAACGCTACGAAGTTGGGTGAGTTCCACATCTTCTGTGCTGAGTACTGCGGTACTTCTCACTCGGGCATGATCGGAAAGTTGCGTGTTGTGACTCAAGAAGAGTTCAATAAGTACATGGAAGAAGGCCAAGAAGAAGGTCAATTGCCACTAGCTAAACGTGGTGAAAAACTTTTCCAATTGAAGGCTTGTGCATCTTGCCACTCTGTTGACAATCCTGCAGTCAAAGTGGGTCCTTCATTGTTCAAGAAATTCGGAACTGAAGAAACTCTTGAAGGCGGCGTGAAGATCATGGTTGACGAAAACTACGTTCGTGAATCGATTCTTCAACCTAACGCTAAAATTGTGAACGGGTTCCCTCACGGCGTTATGCCGACGTTCCAAGGTCAAATTAACGAAAACGAGCTTAACGCACTTGTCGAGTACGTTAAAAGCTTGAGTGGTAAATAAGGAGAGTAGCTAATGGGAAATCATTCATCAGCTGCCGGCGAAAATTATTTGAATCATGAAAAAGGTTTGTGGTCTTGGTTAACAACTGTCGATCACAAACGTATTGGTCTTATGTACATGATCACCGTGATGACGTTCTTCTTCATCGGCGGTATTATGGCCCTTCTTCTTCGTTTGGAGCTTTTTGCACCAAACACAGTTCAAGGTGTTGGCCAAGTTCTGAAAAGCGGTGACGTATACAACCAAGTGCTGACTTATCACGGTGCGATCATGGTCTTCATGGTTATCGTTCCTGGTATCCCAGCGATCCTTGGTAACTTCTTCCTTCCAATTCACATTGGTGCGAAAGACGTGGCATTCCCTAAGATCAACCTTCTAAGCTGGTACTGCTTCATGGCGGGTGCGGCTTTGGCGATCGCAACGTTCTTCACTCACAAAATTGATACGGGTTGGACGTTCTACACTCCTTACTCAATCCGCACTGGTACATCGACTGTATTGATGGTTCTTGGAGCCTTCATTATGGGTATGTCCTCTGTATTGACAGGTTTGAACTTCATCGTGACTGTTCACAAATTGAGAGCTCCGGGCATGACAATGCATCGTATGCCTTTGTTTGTTTGGGCGCTTTACTCAACAGCGATCCTTCAAATGTTGGCGACTCCAGTTTTGGCGATCACACTTTTGTTGTTGGCTGCAGAGAAAATCTTCGGTGTTGGTATCTTCGATCCTAAACTTGGCGGTGACCCGGTATTGTTCCAGCATTTCTTCTGGTTCTATTCGCATCCTGCGGTTTACATCATGATCCTTCCAGCGATGGGTATCGTTTCTGAACTTTTGACAGCGTTCTCTCGCAAAGTCATCTTCGGTTACACAGCGATTGCTTACTCTTCACTAGGTATCGCAGCGGTTTCCTTCTTCGTTTGGGGTCACCACATGTTCGTATCTGGTCAATCAGCTACGGCAGGTATCATCTTCTCGTTCATCACGATGCTTGTGGGTGTTCCTACTGCGATCAAGATGTTCAACTGGTGTGCGACTCTTTATAAAGGTTCGATTCGTTTTGATTCCCCGATGTTGTTCGCATTGGGCTTCATGTTCTTGTTCGCCATCGGTGGTGTGACGGGTATCATGTTGGCGGTTCTTCCGATCGACGTTCACTTCCATGATACTTACTTCGTGGTGGCTCACTTCCACTATGTGATGGTGGGTGGTACATTGATGGCGTTGATGGGTGGTTTTTACTACTGGTTCCCGAAAATGTTCGGGAAGATGTTTAATGAATCACTAGCTCGCTTGTCTTTCGTCTTCATCTTCATCGGTTTCAACGTGACGTTCTTCCCTCAATTCGTATTGGGTGCGATGGGTATGCCACGTCGTTATTTCGACTACATTCCTGCATACGAAACTTTGAATAAAATTTCGACTGTAGGTTCGTGGTTGATCCTGACTGGATTCTTGATCGGTCTATATACAATCGTTCAAGGTATCAGAAAAGGCGAGAAGGCTCCGATGAACCCTTGGGGTGCTAAAACCCTTGAGTGGCAAACGTCTTCTCCACCTCCTCACTTTAACTTCGATGTTGAACCAGTAGTAACTGCGGGGCCTTATGAGTACAGATAGCACAACAGCACATCCACATTCAGCTCATGTGTCTCATCACTTTAAAGATGCGACACAAGAGTACGACAGCGGTAAGCAAGGTATTTGGTTGTTCATGGTTACCGAGATTCTTATGTTCGGTGCCATCTTGATCGGCTACGGTATCTTCCATCTTATCTATCCAGCGATGTTCGCGGAAGGTGCGAAAGAGCTTGATTGGAGATTGGGTTTCGTCAACACGCTCGTGTTGATCTTCTCTTCTTTCACAATGGCGATTTCAATCCAGTTGATCCAACGTAATAAAACGAAGCAAGCGGCGATCGCGATGGCGACGACGATTCTTTGCGGTGCGATCTTCATGGTTATCAAGTACTTCGAGTGGACACATAAATTCCACTTAGGCTTCTACCCAGGTCGTTACCTTGACGTTGCGCAAACTCACGCAGAACATGCGAACCTTGGTATGTACTTCGGTTTCTATTACTGCATGACAGGTCTTCACGGTCTTCACGTGTTGATCGGTATGGGTTTGATCACTTGGTTGTTGATCAGAACGATTCGCGGTGATTTCCACTCCCAATACTGGATCCCAGTAGAAGGTATTGGTATCTTCTGGCATATCGTCGATTTGATCTGGATCTTCCTATTCCCTCTTCTTTATTTGGTGGGTTAATCATGGCTAGCAATAATCATAAACACGATCCAAACGTTCTTCATCCGCATATTTCTCCAACTTCAATGTACGTGAAGGTGGCAGCGACGTTGTTCGCGTTGACAGTTTTGACGGTTGTCGCTCACCACTTCCACGAAGTATTGGGAGTTTTGGCAGCGCCTATCGCATTCTTGATCGCCGCTATTAAAGCGACGTTCGTATTATTGTACTTCATGCACTTGAAGGACGATAACAATATGAACCGCGTGATCTTTGCGTCTGGTTTCTTCTTCTTACTAGTTCTTCTCTTCTTCAGCGCTATCGATATTTGGACTCGCGTTGTAGAGGTAAGTCCTCTTTAGGCCCGTGCTCAAAGTATACGGTGACCTTACCAAGTTTGGCATAGTCGTGTTCTCGGTCCTTGCGGGCCTTGCCGGCTATGCCACCGGTTTTCAAATCGAGCATTCCTTTGACTGGAAAATCTTTCTTGAAACATTGCTAGGGATTTACTTTCTTAGTTCTGGTTCTTTGGCTTTGAACCAAGTTCAAGACTGGAAGCTCGATGCAAAGATGCCTCGTACGGCAAAACGCCCGATCCCTTCTGGAAAAATCAAACCTGCAGCTGCGGGAATTCTTTCAGTCGCTTTCATTTTTGTGGGCTTGAATTTGCTTTTCGAAATTGAACCTGTTGCGGGTTGGGTAGGGCTTGCTTGTGTGGTTTTCTACAACGGTCCCTACACATTATACCTAAAACGCCAGTGGGCTTACGCTGCGGTTCCGGGTGCACTTCCAGGTGCGTTGCCTGTGACGATTGGTTATGCGGCGGCAAATCCTGATATCTTTAATTCAGAGTCTTTGTATCTGTTCCTGATTATGTTCTTGTGGCAAATGCCGCACTTCTGGGTTTTGGCGATTCGCTATAAGGACGATTACGCTGCGGGTGGAATTCCAACTTTGCCAGTAGCGAAGGGGATTCCAAAAACTCTGTATCAAATCGCCATGTATACATTCGCTTATGTGGGTGTTGCTTTGGCGGCTCCATTGTTCGTGCATGCTAGCTGGCTTTACGTTTTGTTGACGATTCCTTTTGTCTTCAAGGTGATGCAAGAATGTCATCGCTATTACAAATCCAACGGTACTGAGCGATGGATGGCATTCTTTATGTGGTTGAACGTTAGTATGCTTGTCTTCATCGTGATTCCGGTGATCGACAAATGGAACTTCCTTTTCATCTCTAGTAATTAAGGCGACCGGAATGGCTTTTAGGAGGCAGGGCTTTGCAGAAATCCTTGCACTTCGTCGGCGCGCCATCCGGGCTCAGTTGTCGCCGCAGCTTTGCTGCGGTTCGCGCCATCGTGGCGCCGACAAAGGCCGTCTTCGGCAAAGCTTTCTGCAAAGCCCTGCCTCCTACAAGCCATTCCTTACTCCATCTTTTTCGACAAATTCAGAGCTGCATGTTTGATGTGACTGACTGTTTAATCTTTGGCGCGTAGTTCTTCTGGGGTGTCGATTTGGCGGCTGAAGTGGGCTTTCTTGAAGTGCGGGTTCTTGTCGCAGTTTGCGAAGATCTTCATGATTGTTGGGTACGGAGTTAGATCTACCTTGAAGCGTTGGCAGGTGATGATTTGCGGATATAAAAAGATATCGGCCATTGTTACTTGATCGCCTACGCAATAAGTTCCAGCAATTTCCGGCAAGACTTTTTCTAGTGCTGTCAGGCCTTGTCCGATCCAGCGATGGAACCATTCGTTTTTTTGTTCTTCTGAGAATCCGTAATCTTTTGTTAAAGCCTTCGTGATTTTCAAATTGCCATAAGGATGCATCGACGAGTTTACGATCTCGCAGATCTGGCGCATGCGAGCTTTTAAGTAAGCATCTTTTGGTTGCAAAGGGGGCTCTGGACGAATGTCTTCCAAATACCAAAGAATTGCTGCCGAGTCGGGAATGACCTTGCCGTCGTGAACTAGTGTTGGAATTCCCTGCATGGGATTTAGCTTCTGATACTCTTCAGAGTGCTGTTCGTCCTTCAAAAGATTAATGGCTTTGTAGTCGAACTCGATACCTTTGATGTTCAAAGCTACACGGGCACGGAAAGATGTTGAGCTTCGAAAATAGTTGTAAAGTACAAAAGAGGACATATACACTGACTCCTGTTGGTTTGAGCATTTCATTCCCCTTTCCAAACTCAGTCAAAGGACTTTTCTATGCCAAGTAGATTTATCTTTTCACTGCGCTTTTCATCAAAAGTGTTTGTTAAGCTATTGAAGTTATCTTTAGCCATGATTTTCTTCATGAGCTTATTCCGTTTGAATTTGTTTTTCTTGAACGTCTACTATGTGTTGCCAGAATTAAATCCAGGCGAAATCATACAATCGTTTATTGCGGGCATTCGTTTTGACATTTTGATTTTTGGTTTCTTTTTTATTCCGGTTTATTTGCTACTGTTGATTCAAGCAGCCTTTGAGAAATGGCCGCGCAGTTTGTATTTCGTTTACAAAACTTACTTCGGCCTTATCTGGATTTTGATTTGCGCTTTAAATTACGTCGATTTCTTTTTCTTTGTCCATCATGGCAAACGCATGCGTTTTGCAGAGTATGACGGTTGGAATTTTGAAACCTTGATTGAGCAGGCGAAAGCATTGCAGATTCATCAGGTGATTGTATTCACTATAGTGACTGTGGTTTTACTGGTGCTGGGTCACATGTTAATCAAAGCTTTGAATTTTGGTGATTGGAAGGACGAGTATTCTCCGCATCCGGCTCGTCGTGGCGAAGTCGCACTAAGAATCTTACTTCCCTTGGTCCTGATTTTCTTAGCCGCGCGAGGCACAGTAACTCCGCATCATTTGAATTTGGAGCACAGCGAGGTATCAAACAGCAAAGCTCTCAACGAAATGGCCCTGAATCCTATCTGGTGTTTTGATAAATAGTCCAAATTATGACAGACTTTCTCTCATGGAGGACGTTATGAAAAAACTGGTACTATCGGTTTTGTTGGCATTTGGATTTATTTCTTCGGCAGCTTTGGCAGCAGGTGATGCTGATTACGGTCTTGAAGTGGGTATTCGCTCTCAATCAGGCGACGCGAGTGGCGGAACCTCTTCAACAACATCTCAAACGGCAGTTCAATTCGGTGGCGTCGTTCATTTACCTATCTCTGGTAGTTGGTATCTCCGTACCGGAATGCTTTACACACAACGTCCATTGCAGGTGAAAGATGGTTCTGGTGTCGAAGACAAAATATCTATGAACTATCTCGATGTTCCAGTTGCAGTGATGTACAAATTCGAAGATTATGCAGGCGTTTTCGGAGGAGTTTCCTTGGGACTGAACTTGGATAAATCTTGTGATGCCCCAAATTGTGAAGTGAATGATGTAAAAACTCCGATCTTGCCATTCATTTTTGGTGCGAACTTTAAGTTTGCTCCGCAATTGGGTGCGACGATCTACTTCGAAAGTTATGGAGATACATTGGCTACAGTTCCTCCGTACACGATGAAAAACTATCGTGCGGTTGGCGCCAATTTGATGATCACTTTCTAGATAAGGTGTTTTTGTGAAGCTTGGGTCTTTGAAGTCAAAAGAAAGTCTTGATGGGGAGCTTTGTGTTATCAGCCGTGATTTGAAAATGGCTGTGAAGGTTCCACAGATCTCTGCGAATTTGCGTGAAGCTGTTGAAAAGTGGAACGACAAGGAATCGCAACTCAAGAAAGTTTATAACGATTTAAATGAAGGGAAGGCAACAGGTGCTTTCCCCGTGAAAGAGGAAGATTTTCATTCGGCATTACCAAGAACTTGGTTGTTTGCTGATGGTTCAGCCTTTATCTATCACGTAAAACTTGTACGCATGGCGCGTAAGGCTCCACTGCCGGAAACTTTGACGACCGTTCCTTTGATGTATCAAGGTGAATGTGGGCAGTTCCTGGCGCCAACCGAAGATATTCCTCAAAGAGATGTTTCTCATGGAACAGACTTCGAAGGCGAAGTGGGTGTGATCACAGACTTCGTTCCTATGGGTGTGAAGCCAGAAGAGGCACTAAAGCATATCAAACTTTTTGTTTTGATTAATGACGTTTCACTTCGTGGTTTGATTCCAGAAGAACTTGCTTCAGGTTTTGGCTTCTTCCAAAGTAAACCAGCTTCAGCATTGTCGCCGTTCACCGTGACTGAGGACGAATTAGGTTCCGCCTATAAAGAAGGTCGTATCCATTTGCCATTGAATGTTTCTTATAACGGAAAATTCTTTGGAAAAGCAAATGCAGGTGCGATGCACTTCCACTTTGGTCAATTGATTGCTCACGCGGCAAAGACTCGCAACTTAGCTGCGGGAACTGTGATTGGAAGCGGTACTGTTTCCAATGACGATCATTCTATGGGTTCCAGCTGTTTGGCTGAAGTTCGAATGATTGAGACGATCGAGCAGGGTGCGCCTAAAACTCCGTTTATGAAAGCCGGAGATACTGTTGAGATTCAGATGTTCAATGAAAAGGGCGAAAATATTTTCGGGAAGATCTCTCAAAAGGTGAAGGCTGTTTAGGCCTTCACCAATTTTTCTAACTACATAGCCTCGATCACGCCACACAATACGCGCGCGCCAGAGTTGCCAGCAGGTTGAGATTTCAAATCATCTTTACCTTTGTGCACGATAACTGATTTACCAACGATACCGTGAGGACCTGGACCTAGATCCAATCCTTCAGCCGTGATAGTCACAGTTGCCTTACCCTTTTTATCAACCATCAAGTTGCCAAGATCGCCAGCATGATGCTCATGACCAGTTGGACCACCGTGTTTTACGTGTTCAGGATTGAAGTGACCACCAGCTGCAGAGAAATCTTTGCCAGAGCAATCACCATTTTCGTGAATATGGAAGCCGTGAGGACCTGCTTTCAAGCCTTCAACCATAACTTCCATTTGCAATTTTCCACCACCAAGATCTGTGAAGTGGATCATGCCTTTTGCTTTGCCCTTAGCAGGTTTCAAAACTGCTTGAGCTTTTGTTGGAGCTGGCGGTGGAGGTGGAGCTACCGGTGCCGGTGGCGGAGTTGGTTTTTGCGCACAAGCGCCTAGAGCGATACTGACAAGGACTGCGGTTGCAAGTTTCTTCATGTAATCTCCTTCTTGCGTTTTTACATGAAAATTATCTTACTCCCCTAAACAGAGCTGTCACTATTGATTTAACGAGTGACGAAGAATTTCGACTGACAAGAATGTAATGACATAGAACATCAGGACCATGCGGCCGGTTCTAACTTTTTTTGCGAGGACTGCGGTGCTGGCTTGGACTGTCATATAAGCCTCCATTCCATAGTCAGTATCTCACGGCGGAGGACTCGGGGCCTAATCGATATTTTCTAACTCTACTATAGATTATTGTTATCGGGCATTTTCTCATTGGCGTCTCATCTTCTCACTTTGAAATGGTTCTTAAAAGGTTCAAAGACCGGCATCGAATCCCCTTCGTTTCGTCGTCTTGGAGCATTAAGAGATGACACCTTTGAAGGAGGCCGGGGAAGCTTAGATAACCACAAGGAGTTTTTCGTGCTAAGTCTTCTCGCTCTTTTCTTCGTTCTAAATTCTTATGCTCAAGAAAAAGTTCAGGTTCAAAGCTTCTTCCCACAAGGAACAGTGAAGTCCGTCGAGCAGATTCGTATTCAATTTGCGAAGCCCATGGTGAAATTAGGCGAATTCAACTTAGCGGCTCCCGCGCAGAGTTCTTGCTTTAAAGAGGGGCAAGGTCGTTGGATCGACACGCGCAACTGGGTTTTTGACTATACGAAGCCATTGCGCGGCGGAGTTGTCTGCGATGTGAAAGTACACGGACAAAGCTTTAGCTTTAATACGGGCGGGCCGCATATTTTGAATACTTTTCCTCGTGTGTATCAGCCCATCGATGGCGCGCAAAATTTTGTTCTTATTCTTGATGCCCCTGTGAAGAAGGAAAGTTTGGCGTCCGGGTACTTTGTGATTGAAGGCGTTGGCGATCAAATTCCTGTGAACATTGTTGAAGGGGCCGATTCCAAAAAAATTATCGAAGCGGCAAAAGAACAATACAAATATGAAAAAGATGCCTTCGAGGGTGAAGCGATCGTTATCAAGGCACAAAGAAATTTTCCCCCAGGTTCGAAGGTGACTTTGGTGTGGGGCAAAGGTGTGCAAAGTGTCTCTGGAAGCGCCTCGAAAGAGGATGAAACCTTCGAGTTCACAGTTGAACAGGCTTTCAAGGCGGAATTCAGCTGTGATCGTGAGGGTCCGACAAAGCCTTGCGTGCCTCTTTTGCCTCTGCATTTAACTTTTACCGCTCCGGTCGCGACATCGGATCTTCGCAAGATCGTGCTGGAATTGCCTAATGGGAAAAAGATCGCGCCGACAATGCGCGATTCTGATAGTGACCAGGATTTTAAAACATATGTTGAGTTCAAAGGTCCGTTTCCGGAAAACACCCAAATGAAGATCACGCTTCCTTCATCCATCAAAGACGACGGAGGACGCGAGCTGAGCAATAAATCTCAATTTCCGCTGCTGGTGAGAACGGGTGAAAACCCCGCTTTGCTAAAATTTGCCGCGAATTTTGGAATTATCGAAGCGGAGCCCAATGCCGCTATGGCCGTGACTTTGCGTCGTGTGGAAAAAAGTGTTGATACCAAGTTTGTGGGTTGGACTGGCAAATGGAATGCCGAAAAATTCGGCGAGCTTCTAAATGCTCTGAATGAAATTGAAAACAATCCAACAGGCGAGAAACCTTTTGCATCTTGGGGCACATCTCCACAAAAGAAGATTCAAATTCAAAAGCCTCTAGCACCTGCACAGACTGAAGTGATTGGAATTCCACTGAAAGAGACGGGCTTTTATGTAATCGAGATGGCAAGCCCTCTGTTAGGCCAAAGCCTTCTTGATAAAAAAGCGCCGTACTATGTTCGCACTGCAGCTCTTGTGACTAAGATGGCTGTGCATGTTAAATACAACGAGAATCAAGTGTGGGCTTGGGTCACAGATTTAAAGACGACGGCGCCAGTTGCCAATGCCAAAGTCAGTTTGTACGATGTGTTTGGACATAAACTTGTTGAAGGTATCACTGATCAGCAAGGTCTTATCAGTTTGAAAATTTCCACAAATATCGAGAAGCTTCCGCATCGCGAGTCATCATACTCTTCTTATGGCAGTGGGTTCTTTGCCGTGGCTGAAAAAGGCGATGACTTCACCTTTACGCATTCTATGTGGGATCGCGGAATAGAAAGTTGGCGCTATCAACTTTCTATTGGTGGCAGAGCAGAGCGTTTGATTGGACATGCCATTCTAGATCGCACTCTTCTAAAGCCAGAAGAGACAATGTCAGCGAAGATTCTTCTGCGCAAGCCTGACGCTCGTGGACTTGTGCTGCCAGCGGCAAATGATTGGCCGACGGATTTGGTTGTAACTCATGAGTCTGGAATGCAGTCCTTTAAGTTTCCCCTAAAGTGGGACAAAAAGGATGGAACAGCTCTGGTAAAATGGGAAATCCCGGCAGGCGTAAAGTTGGGACGTTGGACTTTACAATTGCAACGCAAAGAACCCGCAACATATCTCGACGTAGGAGATGTTCGAGTCGAGAATTTCCGTGTACCTCTTGTGCAAGTGCGTTTGCAGGCCGCTTCACCACAATTTGTTCAGCAAAGTACAGTGCCAGTGCAGATCAGCGGAAATTATTTCTCCGGAGGACCTGCAAGTCAGCTGTCTATGAAGGTTCGATGGAGTGTTGAGCCTGACTCGTTCTATGCCCAAGATGACGATCTTCAAGAGTATTCGTTTGCTAACGGGGGAGTGAAAGAGGGTCTCTTCCGGTCAGGCGAAGATGAAGTTGCTCGACATATCCCTCAATCCGGTGTGAAAGATGTAACTCTCGATAAAACCGGCGCTGTGAAAATTGATTTAGAAAAAATCAAGTATGCCCTGGGACCCCAGCGTCTTCGTGTTGAGGCAGAGTATAAAGATCCAAATGGAGAAATTCAAAGTGCGGTTCGCTCATTTGGATTATGGCCGTCTTCTCTGGTCTTAGGCATCAAAGCCAAAGGTTGGTCTGCCACAAAAGAGAAAGTTGAGTTCCAAGTCGCGGCGTTGGATCTACAGCAGAAGCCTGTGAAAAACCAAGATGTGGCGGTGAATTTATATACAAGTCGCTATTACTCTCATCGTAAACGCTTGGTCGGTGGATTTTATTCTTATGACTCTTTCGAAGAAGTGAAAAAAATTGGCGAGCTTTGCCATGGCACCACTGACAGTCACGGGGAGTTCAACTGCATAGGAAAATCTTCTTACGCCGGTTCTGTGATAGCTGTCGTTTCTGCAAAAGACTCTAAGGGCAATCAAAGCTTTGCAAACGTTCATCAATGGATTATCGCACCTGGTGAAAACCAATGGTTTGGATCGGATGATAATGATCGTACTGATTTGATTCCGTTTAAAAAGAATTATGAGCCCGGCGAAACGGCAGAGCTGCAGTTGCGCACGCCGTTCCCTGAATCGAGAGTTCTGGTCACGGTAGAGCGTGAATCCGTTTTGCATACGGAGGTTATCGAAGTGAAAAGCGATAAACCCGTGATTAAGATTCCGATTAAAAAAGAATATGCTCCCAATGTGGTGATTTCTGCCTTCGCAATTCGTGGTCGCTTAGGACAACCTCAGCCAACGGCCTTAGTGGATTTGGGAAAGCCTGCCTTCAAGCTTGGTATGACCGAGATCAAAGTCGGCTGGAGAGAAAACACCCTGAAGGTTCATGTTGTCAGTGACAAGAAAGTTTACAAAGCGAGAGAGACTGCAAAGGTTCAAGTGAATGTCGTGGATTCATCCGGGAAGCCAGCATCCTCGGGCGAAGTGGCCCTGGTTGCCGTAGATGAGGGACTGCTCGAGCTTCGTGACAACAGTTCTTGGGATTTGCTGTCGGCGATGATGCAACTTCATCCCTTCAATATTCGCACAGCAACGGCACAGACACTTATTGTCGGAAAAAGACATTTCGGATTGAAGGCCTTGCCAATAGGCGGAGATGGACGTGGAGGATTGACCCGCGAGTTGTTTGACACCCTTCTTTACTGGAATCCTCGAGTGAAACTCGACAAGCAAGGCAAAGCGAATATTGAGTTTAAGTTAAACGATTCAACAACAAGCTTCCGAATCGTAGCCATCGCTCAACAGCGCGCCGATCAATTTGGAACGGGATGGACGTCCATTCAATCAACACAAGATCTTATGATCTTGCCGGGAATTGCAAGTGTCGCTCGTGAGGGCGATGAGTTTAGTGCTGGCTTCACCGTTCGCAACTCGACAAGTGAATCCAAGGAAGTAAATGTGACATTGTCGACGAATCTTCCGGGTCAGAGCTTTGAACCACAGAAGATTAAACTTGAAGGCGGAGCTTCAAAAGAAATCTCGTGGAAAATAAAATCGACAGGTGTTTCGAATATTGAATACCTGCTAACAGCCAGGGACTCTCAAGGACACAGACTGGATGAGATCAAAAAATCTCAAAAAGTTTTATCTTTGCGTGAAGCCCGTATTTATCAAAGTGAGTTCGGTCAGTGGCCAACATTTAAAGAGGTCGCCGTTAAAGAGCCGGTAGGATCCGAGAAGGGGAAAAGTTTTATTCTTGTAGAAGCTGCGGCCTCTTTGGGAGATTCCTCCAGCGGTATTAAAGATTTCTGGCAGAACTATCAGTACAACTGTCTTGAACAGCAAGTGTCTCGAGCCGTCAGCCTTCACGATGCGGCTTTATGGAGTAAGATCGAAGGAAAGCTAGGAACGTACATGGATGATCGTGGTCTTCTGCGTTTCTTCCCAGAGGGTGGTCAGGGAAGCATCTCGTTGACATCATATATTGTCAGTATCGCCAACGAGGCGGGTTTCTCGTTGAGCGAAGAACACGAAGCGAAATTGCTGGAAGCTCTGTCGTCCTATGCTGAGGGTCGCCTGAAAGAGCCATCTGAGTCAGGACGTGTTGACGAAGTTCTTAAGAAAATCTCGGTCTTTGAGGCGCTATCTCGCCATCGTCGTCTGAATATAGATTTATTAACGACCATCAACTTTCAAGGAAATCAGTGGCCTTTAAGCACTCTGGTGGAATGGTACGAGATTTTGATGTGGGAAAAGAATATTCCGCAAAGAGCTCAAAAGCTGGCCCAGACAGAGACTCTCTTGAGAAATAAATTTTATTTCTCTGCCAGAAAGCTTCAATTGAAGGAAGAAAGTTTAGACATGATGTCGTGGCTTATGCGGGATGCTGATGGTGCGACTTTGCGCTTATTGCTTGCGACAATGAAAGAGCCATCTTGGAAATCCGATGCGCCTCGAATGATGCAAGGGGCGTTGGCTCGCCAGCATGAAGGCTCATGGTTATTAACTACATCGAATGCTTGGGGACGATTGGCACTGGAACGTTTCGATGAAACATTCCAAAAAGAAAAAGTGACCGGTCAGTTCCAGGCCTCCCTGGATAAGCAAGAGCAGAAAGGCCACTGGACATCATCGAAGGCGATCTCCTTTACCTTCCCTTGGAATCATGAAGAGAAAAAAATCGCGATGATTCAAGAGGGAACAGGTAAGCCTTGGATTACGGTTTCCGCAAAGGCAGCTATTCCTGTAGTAAAACCTATCTTCGCTGGATTTAGCGTCGAAAAAACAATCGCTCCTGTTGAGCAAAAAGAGAAAGGTCACTGGCATGTCGGTGACACAGCGAAAGTACAGTTAAAAGTAAAAGGTCAATCGGCGCAAACATGGGTTGTCGTCGAAGATCCAATTCCCGCGGGATCAACTGTCGTGACCGCCACTTATGCAACCGCCGTGGAAAGAAAAGCGGAGCTTGTTCGTTTTTATCAAGATTGGTTTCCACAGGGTGAACAGATTTTCGAATACACCGTAAGATTTAACCAAGCGGGCACGTTCAAGCTTCCGTCATCGCGTATTGAAGCAATGTACAGTCCAGATACTTTTGCAGAACTTCCTGAAAGCACATGGCAGGTTCAGCAATGAAGAAGCACATTCTGAGCGCTTTGATTGCAATCGCATTGGCTAGTGGCAGCTTTCTAGTTGCCACGACGCCTTCTATTCCGAACTTCGAGGTAATAAAATCAGCTCATCAAAGTTCAGATCTTATTTTATTGGATCGAAATGGACAGCTTTTACATCAATGGCGTCAGGATAAAAAAACACGCACCTTTGCGTGGGTTTCTCTGAAAGAAATCTCGTCGACGTTTGTTCCGGCCTTACTTAAATCTGAAGACAAAAATTTCTTTAGACATTCGGGTGTTGATGTACGCGCGATCTTGGCGTCTTTGTACCAGAGACTCTTTAAAAATTCATCTCGTGGCGCTAGTACAATATCAATGCAGGTTGTGAAGTTATCCATGCCGGATACAAAATGGCGTGGAGTCATTGGAAAGATTCGACAGGTCATTGCCGCTGTAAAAATGGAGCGCGATTGGACCAAAGAGGAAATCCTTGAAAGCTATGTAAACTTGGCCCCTTTTCGAGGGGAGTATCGCGGATTGTCTGCAGCATCGTGGGCTTTATTTGGAAAATCTCCGTGGGGATTGACGCAAAAGGAATCAACTTTGCTGGCGGTGCTTTTAAGGTCTCCGAATGCGGCAGAAAAGGAATGGGCAGCTAGAGCTTGTTGGCAAGAACCGTCTTTGTGCAAAGACTTTGCTCGTTTGATCGCCCAATCGACAATGAATCTGGGATTGTTTCCTCAAGAGGGCCGGAGTGCTTTGCATCTGGCTCAGCGGCTCTCGCAGAGTCATAGGGTCGGACCTTTGCAAACGACAATTGATCTAAATTTGCAAAAATATATTCAGCAAACGGTCAACGGACAGATTCAAGGGTTGATAGATCAAAATGTTCACGATGCGGCAGTGATTGTTCTGGAAAATAAAACAGGGCAAGTATGGGCTTATGTTGGTGGTAGCGGCGGGGCACTTTCCAGTGCTCCATACGTTGATGGAATTCAGTCGTACCGTCAGGCGGGATCTACCCTAAAACCCTTTTTATATGCGACAGCTTTCGAGAAAAATATTTTAAAACCAGATTCGTGGATTGAAGACTCTGCGGTAGATATAGTATTTGATCGCGGCGTTTATAAACCACAAAATCACGATCATACGTTTTATGGTTGGGTTCGTGCGAAAACGGCGTTGGCTTCTTCGTTGAACGTACCTGCAGTCAAGGTTTTTAAACTTCTGAATGATACGTCATTTTGGAACAAGTTGCAGGGCTTGCATTTTAAAAATCTTCAAGAGCCTGACTTCTATGGACCCGCTTTAACATTAGGTGTTGCCGATGTGACGTTGGAAGATCTGACCCAAGCTTATCGTACTTTGGCTCGGGGGGGAGTGTGGTCGCCTTTGCAGTTTACTCAAAAAAAATCAGAGGTTTCTGATGAGAGAATATTTAGTGAAGAGGTGAGCCAAGAAATCACTTCTATTCTTTCGTCTAAGGAAAATCGTGCTTTGGGTTTTGGTATGGACTCTACCTTGTCGTTGTCGAGTGATGCCGCAGTGAAGACCGGTACTAGCAAAGATATGCGTGATAATTGGTGTGTGGGGTATAATGATCGCTTCACAGTGGGTGTATGGGTTGGCAACTTTAGCGGCCAGCCTATGTGGAATGTGATGGGAATCACAGGGGCAGGCCCGATTTGGAGTCAGGTGATGACGTGGCTTCAAGATCATTATCCCTCGCCAGGATTTAACTTGAATCTTGCCAGAACAAATAAAAATTCCAGTCCGAAAGCTTATCCTCAGGTAAGAATTTTATATCCACAAGATGGGATGGTCTTGGCTGTGGATCCTGCGATTCCTCTAAGCAATCAGAAAATGCCGCTACTTGCTGAAGGGGAAAAAAAGGAAAAATTCTCGTGGAGAATTAATGGAAAGAAATTGGTATCTGCAAAGGATCCCTATCTATGGACACCAACTCCTGGACATCACATCTTCGAACTTCTGAGCGGAAAGATTGCCACCCAGAAAGTCGAAGTGATCGTTAAGTGACCGATTACATATCGTAGTGGAAAGCCACTGGCATTTGCACGTCATCGCGAAGACTTGCCTTCACCGGACAGTTCAAAGCGAAACCTTCTAATTTCTTTCTATAATCATGAGGAATATTTTGCGGCAGATGAATGACGATGTTCAATTTTGCAATACGACGTGGATTTGCAGACATTTCTTTTTCAACAGTAACGCGCGAGCCTTTAATGCTGACACCTTCTTTTTCACAGTTGATCGCCATCGTTGTCAGCATGCAGGTACCAGCGGCAACACCCACTAGATCTGTTGGGGAAAATGCTTCACCTTTACCATTATTATCTTTTGGGGCATCCGTTACGATATGAGAGTTCGAAGGTTCGTGAGTAGCTTCGCAGTGCTTTTCGCCTTGATAGATTGCGGACATTTTGACCATGAGGACCTCCTAGAGAATTGCATGCTCTAAGTTACCCCAAATACGGATGAGGTCAATTATTTGAGGACATGTCTTCGATGATTTTACGAAGACGCAGCTCTGAAGACTTAGACATGTCTGCATAAAGCTTACGAAGATGATTCGAGCGAACTGCATCGTTTTTAGAAGCTTTCATTTCGCGACCGATTTTCAGAGCAGAGCACACGCTTTCAATCACAAATTTCTTTTTGGAATCCTTAGTGATGAAGTCAAAAGCACCTAGAGACAGAGCTTCCAAGGCGCGGGCATGATCGCCATGAGCTGTCAAAACCACGAACGGAGTCATATGACCCAATGAGCGAACATAAGCCAAAAACTTAAGACCGTTCATCTGAGGCATTTCGATATCAGAAAGAATTGTGTCGAATTCTTGTTCCTTTACGTACTTCAGAGCGGCCGCTCCATTTTCTGCTTCGACGATTTCATCCACGAACTCTTTCATGAAATGCTTGAGCAATTCACGAATGTCCGAGTCGTCTTCGACGATCAGAAGTCTGGTTTTTTCTTCAGGGGCCGCGGCCATAACGCTCCTTAGTGTGAATACCGATCGATAACATCTAGCAGAGTATTTTTCTTAAACGGCTTTGTGATGTGATCGTCACATCCCGCACGCAAAGATTTTTCTCTGTCATCAGAAAGGGCATGGGCTGTTAAGGCGATGATAGGAATGTGGGCGTGATGCACGCTTTTTTCCCACTCGCGGATTTGCTCCGTCGCCGCGTAACCGTCCATTTCTGGCATTTGCACGTCCATAAAGACGACATCAAACTCATCTGACTTTATCTTATTTACCGCCTCAAGTCCATTCTCGGCTTCAACAATTTCAAAAGGTCCATTTTTCAAATAACGAGTGAATAGAATGCGGTTATCTTCTGTATCATCGGCAAGCAAGATACGAACTTTTTTATTTGGATCGCGTGACTTTTCAATTTCAGAGGGTTTGAAATCAAGAGCTGGAGTCTGCATAGGGACGGGTTTTTGCGTCAGAACGCTGTAAATTTGTTCTCGCTGTGGAACGGTGAAAAAGAAAGTAGTTCCCACGCCCTCGCGACTTTTAAACCAAATTTGCCCGCCCATCAACTCAACTAAGCTTTTGGAGATCGCCAAACCGAGGCCAGTTCCACCGTATTTGCGTGTAATCGAACTATCAGCCTGCGAAAATTTTTGGAAAATCAGATGTTGCTTGGAGGGGGCAATACCTACACCCGAATCGCTTACGCTGATCATCAAGCTGTCTTTTTTTGTCGGATTTTTTGAAACCATCACTCGAATTTGTCCACGATCCGTGAACTTAATCGAGTTGCTGACAAGATTGATTAGAACCTGACGAAGTTTATTGGGGTCACCCATCAACTGAGGGTTGATACCCTTTGCAATCTCATAGGAGTAGCCGAGGCCTTTTTCCAAGGCTCGAGGTTTCATCATATCTTGGATATCCGTCATCATTTTTACCAAATCAAACGGGATATTTTCGATGGAAACTTCACCGGCTTCGATTTTCGAAAGATCTAAAATATCATTAATCAAGGCCATTAAAACTTCACCAGCCTTGCAGAAGATCTTTATGTAATATTCCTGGTCATCGGTAAGCTTTGTCTCACGCAGAAGCTCGGCCATACCCATGATAGCGTTCATAGGAGTACGAATCTCGTGGCTCATGTGTGCTAAGAATTCTGATTTTGCCTGAGAAGATTTCAAGGCTTCGTCTTTTGCAGAGATCAATGCAAGCTCGGTGCGTTTTAAGTCTGTCACATCTTGCATGACTCCCGAAGTAAGAGCGGGAAGTCCGTACTGATCGTATTCAATCTGACCGATGGCACGAAGCCACGCCAATTCGTGAGTGTCAGCGCGACGAATACGGAAATCAACTTTGTAAGGCTTGAGAGTGTTTTGAGCCTCTTGATAAGCGTTCTCTAGCAAAGGAAGATCTTCTGTAAAAATCAAAGACTTTAATAAATTGTCAGATGCTTCGGCCTTTTGTGGATTAAGTCCTAAAATTTTATAAAGCTGATCTGTCCAAAAAGCTTTGCCAGTCTTTGGCTCCCAACGAAAGATGCCGGTATTAGCTAATGACTGTGAATCACGCAAAAGATTTTCTTTATCCAACAGCTGTCTTTCGACTTCCTTTTGCTGGCTGATATCTGAGGCAATTAGCAAAAACTCTTTGGCTGTTGACGAAGATAAGTTGGCTTTGCCCAGGGAAATCATCAACGGGATTTTCTCGCCGGAAATGCGTTTCAGCGTTCCTTCGAAAGGTGTAACGTCAGGAATTTCAGACTGAATTTCCCTCAGTACTTTTTCAAAATTCGTATCAATCCAAAGCTTTAAATCTGAATTGACCAGAGAAACCTTAGGAACACCCGTTAAGGCTCCGGCCGTTGCGTTGGCAGTGCGAACGATGAACTGATGGCGGTCTTCTTCTGTGATCAGCTCGACCGTTAACAGGAGCTCGCCCAAAGTATCAAGAATCGCTTCTAATGCTTCTTTAGCCTCGGTGGTTTGTTCTAAATTTTCTGCGAGTTGATTGTAATTTTCAAAAACCTTTGCGTACTCATCTTTTTGGTCGTAGTGAAGTCGTTGCTTCCAATCATGATGCATGAGACGTGACATCGCAACTTCCAAGGAACGAAGGGGCGTTGTGAGGCGTCGAGAAAGAATTAGGAAAATGATAATAAACGTTGCAAGCAAAACAAAAGTGCCCAACCCGAATAGCACTAGATACTGACTGAGTGGCGCCACGGCTTCATCGCGATCGATCTTGGCTATCAAAACCCAATCGCCTCCACCCGGCAGATGAACTTTACCCGCAGATGCGAGGGACTCTTGACCTAAATAGTCTTTGTCGGATTCAACAGTTTCATCTGTTCGGAAGTAATGACGGACTTTTTCAATGGGAAGACCCAATTTAAGTGCGGTCGTCTTTGCATCTTCGATAGATTTTGCAACTTGCTCGCTGCCGCCAGCTTTTTTGAATTTATTGAGAAAACCAACTGGATTTTCAAAAAAGAAGCGAGAGTTATTGCGAAAAAGACCTTCAGGTCCGACGGCAAGAACCTCGCCGGTTTCTTTTAGGCCCGATTTCTTCCACTGATGGCTGTCACTTAGGATCTGATCAATGCGATCTAAAGAGATCTGAAAGATCACCGCTCCTAAATATTGAGACTTATCGAAAACGGGACTGACAAAATAAGCAGGAGGTGGTTGATCTGCAAACGTGGCAGGCGTGAAATCAAAAAACTTAAAACTACGAGGTGTTGCATTCAGGGACCAGCGATAGGCGTCCCCTAAAGAGGAGCTTGCAAAAATTCCTGAATTCAAATTCGTGCCGAAATTTAAACCCTTCTGAAGAGTATAGACGATCGTCCCCGTATTATCGACAAGCAGAATGTCATTGATGCCGAAGCGATCAGCATAATCTAGAAAGAACGGATGAACAGATTCATGCAATCGAAAGAACGAAAGACCCGAACGCGTTGGAACGCTAACAACGCTTTTTGTGGGAATATCTTCTATCAGAGATTGCTTAATGAACTGGGCTTGTAAAAATAGGGGGAATTTATGCAGATGGTGAATAGCTTTCGCAAGATCAGAGTCTTCAGAAGGACTATAGGCCCGGATTAGTTGATCCCGCCATTCCTCCTGATTGGAATTTTTTGTCAGCCAACGAAATGTTTGGTTCTCGGTGTGAAGGAAGTCGCGAAGTGAATCTCGCGTACGACTTAATTCCGCGGTGATAAGTAAAGATTTGCCGATATTTTCGAATTCAGATTGGAGAGCAGCGGCTTTAGTTTGGCGCGCTTGAGCCAGTCGTTCGCTGAAGCTGGTTTCTAGCGACGAACCTCCCATTCGATAGCCAATCATTCCGGCCGCCGCCATGGCGCCCAAAACCAGGACGATCGTGAAAAGAAGCAGGCGGGAACGGGTGGTCATATTTTTCTACTACATTTCAACAAAATGTATTTCGATATTTTCGAAGTGAGTTTTCATGTTGGAGACAATGCCGGAAAGAGGATTTACGTCGCTAGCTTTGGCAGCTATTTCTATTTCAGCGGCCATCGAGCTCAGGTCTGCGAAACCGTACCCTGCAGCGGCCCCTTTGATTTTGTGAGCAAGGGCTGCAATCGCCACGAGATCTTTTTGATCAATGAGGGCCTGCAGAGATGCGATATCTTTTTTACGATTTTCCAGGAATTGCGGAATCAAATCCTGTAGATCAGCATCAATTTCAATTTTTGTCTTAGCCATTGCCATGGACTCCTTATCTCGTGAAAGCCAATGATGTTTCAATCCCTTTATGTTTAGAATACAGTTTATTGCATACATTTAATAACAAGAGTAGATTGGCACGAAAGTATTCATAAGGAACGCTCTCGTGATGAAGAAAATTCTGATTTTTTTAGCTCTTGTGGCATCCGTTTCTTGCACTCAAAAAAAAGAATTGGGAAGTGAAAGTCGACCCATCCAATTTGCATTGGTTCCCGGGCAAGATTCCGCTGTCCTCATGGAGAACGGGAAAATTCTAGAAAAATGGATTCACGATCAGACGGGGCTCTACGTCAAAATGCAAGTTCCAGTGAGTTTTATTGCAGTTGTGGAAGGATTGGGTTCGCAGCGAGTCGACATCGCCATTGTGAATACCTTTGGTTACATTATGGCTCACGAAAAATACCAAGCCTCGGCCCGCCTGATTGGGGTGAATTTGGGGCATTCAGAGTATTGGGGCCAAATCATCACGGCGAATCCTAAGATCCAAAGTTTGAAAGATCTGAATGGGAAGAAGTTTGCCTTTGTCGATCCAGCGTCTACATCGGGATATCTATTAGCTGCAAAATTGATGAAGGATGAAAACATCAAACCCTCTGAGGTGATGTTTGCAGGCAAGCACGACAGTGTTGTCACAATGGTTTATCAAGGTCGCATTGATGCTGGCGCTACATACAATACGCCAGCTGAAAATGGTGTTCCTCAGGACGCGCGTCGCCTGGTGGTTCAACAATTTCCAGATGTGTATGAGAAAGTTCGTATCTTGAAACTCACGGGACCGATTCCAAGTGATCCAGTGGTGGTTCGAAAAAATCTTCCTCCCGAAATTGAAGCAAAGCTGATAAGCGCGCTCAAAAGTTTTGGTTCAACTCCGGAAGGAGCTAAAGCCCTTAAGAATTTATATCACTTAACGGGCTTTAAGGACTGCACAGATAAAGACTACGATTCTGTTCGTAAACTTCTCCTAGACATGGGTAAGAGCGTCCAAGATTTCGTGAAGTAAACTACAGTGCAAGAGGAAAGCTCAAGCTGACCACGCCCACCTTGTTTTCAAGCTTATTATCGAAACTCATATTGGCAGGCTTTTCGATATAAGATTTGTCGTATTTCAAATCCATATATTCGACATTGATACTGACGAAGAAGATTTTAAAGCCCACACCGACTTTCAAACCTTTTGGATCTTCGAATTTTACATCATAGCCGCCATCTTCATCTGGATCTAATGTGCCGCCGAAAACATAGCCACCCCAGGCACGCAATCCCAAGACAGGGAATTGCCCACCGATCACGGCACCATATGTTGTTGATGTCGCATCGGCGCTATAATTCGTCGCGGAGTTTTCAAATTTTACCTTCGAATAAGTTCCGTCAAGTGCCAAGAACACCACAGAGTTCCAGTGCAAACCTAATTTCAGGTCGACACCAAATCCTTTTGTTGTTCCCGTTGAAGAACTTAATGGAGAAGGCCAATCAATATTGTTATCGCCTTTTTCATAGAATACGCCAGGTTCAAGGAACAAGCCTACGGCCATGGATTTGACTGAGAATAGTAAGAGGGCGGATGTTAAAAGGATCTTTAGTGTTTTCATTGGCTCTCCTCCTGTTAATAAGGGCAGTGTAAGCTGCCCTTATATTGAGGAAAACCCGTGTGTAATTGTCTCTGTGGATAATCAATTAAGGAGTTGTTCCTTTGATGTCCTGAACAATTCTTTCGGCTTTATAAACTTTCTGAAGAAGCTCCAAGACTGAAGCACTGTGTACCGCTACAGCGCGATTCACCGTGCCGTCGTAACCGTAGTCACCTCCAAGTGATTGAATATTCCCGTCGAAGATAAGACCGACAATCTCGGCTTCTTTGTTGATCACTGGTGAGCCCGAATTTCCACCGATGATATCGTTTGTCGTGCAGAAATTTAAATCAGTTTCTTTATTCACGGATTCTTTGGCTTTCAGCCAAGACTCAGGCAATGCAAAGGGATCGCTACCGGTTGCGCGCTCATAAGCACCGCCGATAGTTGTATAGGGCTTTACCCATTTTCCGTTTTCGCTATAACCCTTCATCTGACCATAGGAGATGCGCAAAGTGAAAGTTGCGTCTGGATAAGTTTTTGAACCAAAAACTGCGAATTGTGCTTGTGCGACCTTTTCGCTCGCACGACGTAGACGTGGCTCAATATCATCTTCGAATTTCTGGCGGATAGCACGTGCCTCTGAATCAAGAGCCACAAGAAGTTTAATCAGTGGGTCTTTTGAAGCCTCAATAGCCTTTTGTCCGCCATTCAAAAGTTCTTCACGAACTTTGATGTCTTTCAGGTGCGTATTTTTCACAAGCTCTGTTGCTAACTCTGCAGGAGATTTGTTACCCAAAACTTTGCGAACAAAGGGATCATCTGCTGTGAGTTGTTCGCGCATTTTTGTTAGATTGAACGTCAAGTTTGTAATTTCAAGATCGTCGTAAATCGGGGCTGTGCTAAGCAAACGTTGTTTCATTTGCGGTAAAGCTGAATCAGCAAATTCTCTATAGCGTTTCTCATTCGGCTTAGGAAGCTCGCTGGCTGCACGCACTAAAGTTTTCGCAATGCCAAAAAGGCGAGAGCCATACCAGCTGTCTTCTTTCCACTGAAGTTGGGTGTGAATGTTCTTAAGATCGTGTTCGGCCAAAGCCATTTCGTCCCAAGCTGTGCCATAAGCTTTTTTCCAGGTTGGATTGCCATTTACTTTTGCACGGAATGCGTTCTCATCAGCAACTTTTTTGGCAAAGAATTTCTTGTCCGTCAAAGTGAAGAAGCGACCCTTAAGGCCTTTCAAACTGTTTTCAACACCGAAAAGTTGTGAGTTGGCGATACGCTTCTGCTCTGCCCCTTTTGTTTGGAACTCTGTCAGAATTCCGCGAAGCTCAGAAAGATACATCAGGTATTCAGGTGCACGTACGTCGCGAATATATTCAAGCTCGCTGACAGTCAATAAACGTGACGTGCTTCCTGGGTGGCCCGTCACAAACGTCAACTCATTTTCATGAGCGCCTGCAGGTGACCACTTGAAGTAATCTTGCGTCTTTAGCGGCTGATTGTTTTCATAAACTCTTAGGAAAGAGATATCAAAATCATAGCGTGGGAACATAAAGTTGTCAGGATCACCACCGAAGAATGCGATTGCGAACTCTGGAGCAAACACCAAGCGCACATCCTGATAACGCTTGTATTTATAAAGGTTGTATTGACCGCCGTGATACAAAGTCACGGTGTCGCAACGAAGTTGATCATTTCCCTGTGAACATTCCTTTTCAAGAGTGGACATTTCCGCTTTCAGGGCTTCGTTGTACTCTTTGCCCTGTAAGCCTTTTACCTTCCTCTGAATACGAGCTGTGACATCTGTGATTTCCACAAGTTTATTCACCTCGATTTCAGGACAACGAACTTCGTCAGCTTGTGTTTTCGCGTAGAAGCCGCTTTCAACGAAATCTTTTTTTGCTGTGGAAAGTTGTTCAATACAAGAGTGAGCACAGTGATGATTTGTCATTACCAGCCCGTTAGATGACACAAAACTTGCAGAACATCCGCCAGCAAGGCGAGCAGATGACAAACGCACGTGATCTAGCCATGGGCCTGTGGCTTTGAATTTGTATTTTTCTTCAACCGTCTTTGTTGGGAAGTTATTTAGTGTCCACATGCCTTCGTCGGCAAGGGCATGGTTTGCTGCGAACAAAAAGCTTGAGACCAGAAGCATAAGTCTAAGATTCATGATGTACTCCTTCGGCGGAGTTTATTGAAACCTGGGTGGACGAAATGAGCAAGTCTTGACTTTAGAGCGTGAACTCTGTTTAGCTGGGCGTATGGAAAAACAATATCTGTCCGGATTCGGAAATCACTTTTCTTCTGAAGCGCGTCCTAACACATTGCCTCTTGATCAAAATTCTCCACAGAAAGCACCGAAAGGTCTTTATGCAGAGCAATTGAGTGGTACGGCCTTCACAGTTCCACGAGCGCACAATCTGTATTCTTGGCTTTATCGCATTCGCCCTTCGGTGATGCATAAGGCATTCACTCCGATGAAAGAACTGACAGAAAAAACATTTATGAAACCAAAGTATACGAATCCCAACCAAATGCGTTGGAATCCGTATCCAGTGGCGCCATCGAAACAAAATTTTCTGGAAAGCATTCGCACAGTTTGTGGAACTGGGAACAGCCATGAACAGCGCGGTTTGCATATTCATCTGTATTCATTTAGTGAGCCTATGGGAAATCGCTACATGATGAATGCCGATGGTGATTTCTTGTTCGTGCCTCAGGCGGGCAACATGCAAATCAAGACGGAGCTTGGCTTTTTGGAGGTAGAAGCGGGTGAGATTGCCTTGGTTCCGCGCGGAATGAAATTCCAAGTGAATCCGTTAAAAGGCTCTATGTGCAATGGCTATATCGGTGAAAACTTTGGCGCTCCTTTTCATTTGCCAGAGTTGGGGCCGATCGGCGCGAATGGTCTCGCCCATCGTAGGCACTTCATGGTGCCCGTGGCAGCCTTCGAAGACCTTGAAGGAAGCTTTGAACTTGTTGGAAAATTTGCGGGCGAACTTTGGGTGGCACCGATGAATCACTCACCGCTGGATGTGGTGGCGTGGCATGGGAACTATGCTCCCTATAAATATGATCTTCGCAAGTTCAATACTATCAACACAGTCAGTTTCGATCATCCAGATCCTTCGATCTTCACAGTCCTGACTTCGCCAAGTGATTCACCGGGAACTGCGAATGTGGACTTTGTGATTTTCCCTCCACGTTGGATGGTTGCCGAAAATACATTCCGTCCTCCATATTTCCATCGCAACTGCATGAGTGAATACATGGGTTTGATCTATGGCGTTTACGATGCGAAAACAAGTGGTGGCTTTATTCCCGGCGGCGGAAGTTTGCATAACTTCTATTCGGCTCACGGTCCTGATGCGGGATCTTTTGAAAAGGCTAGCGAGGCCGAATTGAAGCCACACAAAATCGATCAGACAATGGCTTTCATGTTCGAGTGCCGTGTGCCTTACATGCTAACGGACTTTGCAATTCAAAAAGGTTTCTTGCAAGATGACTATCAAGATTGCTGGCAGGGTTTTAAAAAACTTTTTAAAGATTAAGAATAAAAGAAAGCCTTCGCAAGACCCGAAGGCTTTTTTTATCTCAGTCCTTGGGTTAGAACACCTTGGCCTAGCGAGACTTTTGCAGTTTCAATCTTCTTAATGCCCAAAGCTTTCATGTATCCAAGAACCAAAGCCAAGTTGCTTACTTGTGTTGTTCTGTAATCGCTGTCGATTTGATCATCAGTCAGCGTCGAACTCTTTTCTAACGTCTTTTCCAATTCCTCTTGTGTGAAGCCATGACCTTTTGAGTTTACTTGATCCTGAATTGATGCGGATAAAACTCCACCGACGCCGATCCAGCGGGACTTTTTTGCTGCTTGCTTGAAATAGGCAGGAACATTTAGATAAGCGTGATTTTTTGCAAGTTGGATAGCGGCCTCGCGACTGCGGCCCAGCGGATTTGGAGAAGACGCTGACTTCACGTCCTTAAATTGCAGAACCTCTAGAATTTTATTTTTAAAAGTGACTGACGCTAAATTTCCTTCGAACAAATGACTCTTACGTCCTGTCATGGAATACATTTGCATGGACCCGCCACCAATATCCCAAACGATGAGGTTTTCTTTCGATGAAACCTCTTTCTGACTTAAGGCCGATAGATATCCTAAGTGAGCTTCTTGCTCTTGAGAGATCACAGTTACTGGGAGGTGCAAGGCCCTTGTCAGTTTTGCTGAGGCCTCGGTGCCGTTGTGAGCA
Organism: Bdellovibrio sp.; assembly: GCF_036384735.1. Taxonomy (GTDB): domain Bacteria; phylum Bdellovibrionota; class Bdellovibrionia; order Bdellovibrionales; family Bdellovibrionaceae; genus Bdellovibrio. The sequence goes on from NZ_DASVLT010000011.1 coordinate 52,682, forward strand.
ATACGGAATACGGAGGTCGCGACTGCGCGAATGCTTGTGGGTTTGAACGCCTGCATACGATTTACGAGTGATTGCATGAGCGGGATCGCGGCTTCCACCGCCGATTCAGGCAAAGTTTGATTTCCAGATTTTTCAAGAGCCTCATTGAAAGCAATGGCGATATGATTTTCGAAAAGAACTTTTACGATCTTTTTCTCGCATGTGTCCACTTCGGCCACGAGACCTTTTGTCGTTCCAGAGCCAATGTCCAAGGCGCCACGATTTTCGTGGCAGTCAGCAGCAAAAACAAAATGCGAAAAAAACACAATTAAAAGTGACGTGGCGATTTTCATGAACCTAGAATAGGTTATGAAATTCACTCCAGCAAGTCTGCCGTCACTTATAGCCTTTGGATTGGTTCTTCTTTTTGAAGTCGGAATGTTCCTTGCGGCTATCTACTATGCGAGTCGAAGACTTTTAGAAAAGCCATGGACGAATACTTTGCTAATGGCTTTCCTGCTTGTGTTGTGGCTTTCAATGGCGACAACAATCGTGCAAAGCGGAATTCTGCAAGCTTACCCAGTTCCTACGGTTCCTTTGTTTCATTTGTCTCTTTTGTCAGTGGCCGTCCTTTTTGGATTTTCTCATTGGGGAGCAAAGATTGCTTTGTCGATTCCTTTGGTATTCATCGTTGCTTTTCATGTCTATCGGCTGCCGCTTGAATTAGTAATGGCCAGTTGGGCCGAACAGGGAACAATTCCTTCGACCATGACGGTGGCTGGAAAAAACTTTGATGTACTCACGGGACTTTTCGCATTGACGATTGCGCCTCTGGCGGGGACCTATCGGAAACTCACTTGGATCTTTAATATTGCCGGTATGATTTCATTAGCGAATGCCATATATGTTTCTGTGATGTCGTCGCCATTTAAATTTACTTGGGGAGTGCAGCCACCGTTGCAACTGGTATTTCACATGCCCTATGCTTTCATAGGCCCCGTCTGCATTGGCGGAGCCCTTGCTGGCCATATCATTCTAACCCGTGCTCTTCTTTATCATTGAAGAGCTGTGTTCACGCCTTTTAGGCATGCAACTTCGACTTTCTCTGGATCGATCAACAGCTGAACGTTGTGAGGATTGTGTCCCATGTTTACAACGCTGATGCAGTGATCAATCAAATCATTGATAGTTTGTGCATAAGCTGCTTTACATTGGGCATCTGTGGGATTTGGATTTCCCGGAATAACCTCTTTGCAAATGCGCCAATTGCCCGTGCGAAGCTGATCCGCACGGTTTTTGATTGATAGCTGTAAGGCGGATCTTTGCACATCTAAATTACAAAGTTGAATTGCATAAGGGCGTAATTGATCGTCAGTCCAATCCGCGACTGCGCGAAGTTTTGGAATATAAATGGAATTGATCACACTTGTTGTACAAGTTAGGGACGGCTGAACCTCTATGGCCCTAACTTTCAGTGTGGTAAGGCAAATAATTAAAAATGCAGAAAACAGAAAGAGGTGTTTCATAAAGACTCCTTTGTACCTTATTGTCCACTGTTTTTAAAAATCATTAAGGCCAAATCTCGAACATCCAGAATGATCCTTAGCACGAATGTTCATGTTTGTTTGTCTCATAAATATTCCTCGCAGATTCTAATTCTCATCTAAAGAGCATTTCAAAAAGGGGGATCTGTGAGTGACGATTCATCAGAGAAACTAAAAGTTTCTCGACGTGAGGCTATTAAAATTGCAGCGACGGGATTGTTAGCAACACTTCCGATTACAGCTGCAGCAGAAAAAGCTGAGGCCGCCATTAGTAAGGGCAAGGCAGCCTTGTCACATAAGAACTCTCCAGGTAAAACCACATATATATTTTTAAATAAATGGGAAGCATCATTTGTCGAAGCCGCGACCGCCCGCTTGATTCCACCTGACGAAAAGTGGGGAGGCGCCATCGAAGCCGGTGTGCCGAATTACATCGATAAGCAATTGGGGGGCAGTTGGGGAGCCGGCGAAAGACTTTATCGAAGCGGTCCATGGCAGCAAGGAACAAAAACACAGGGCTATCAATTACCCTATACTCCGGCTGAACTTTTTAGAACAGCTTTTAAGGCCTTGCAAAAGACAATGAAAACTCCATTAGCAAAGATGTCAGCTACTGAGCAGGACAATTTCTTAAAGGATCTTGAGAAGGGTGGGGCAGATCTTGGCGGAGTCCCTTCGCAAATATTCTTCTCGTCACTTTTACAAATGACAATGGAGGGATTTTTTTCGGATCCCGTTTACGGAGGCAACTATGACATGCTTTCCTGGCGCATGATTGGATTCCCTGGTGCTTATGGAAGTTATTACGACGTTGTCGATAAACATGGAATTAAGATTGATCGTGCTCCAACGAGTCTTGCGGAAGATTCAATGGGAATGGTTCATCAACATCCAAATATTCCAGCTCATCTAGGCCGTTAAGGAGTAATTATGGCAACAAAATTGAAGCACGTTGATGTATTAACGATTGGTGTAGGAATGACCGGCGCTATTCTGGGGAAAGAATTGGCGGCGCTAGGTTTGAAAGTTGTGGGGCTAGAACGCGGTCCGCATATCGATACGGTTCCAGATTTTCAATCGACGAATATGCACGATGAACTTCGCTATGCAGTTCGTAAGGGATTGATGCAAGACAATACCAAAGAGGCCATTACAGTTCGCAACAGTTTAGATCAAACAGCTTTGCCAATTCGACGCTGGGATAGCTTTCTTCCTGGCACGGGACTTGGTGGAGCGATGGTTCACTGGAACGGACAAACATATCGTTTTCAAGTGGCGGATTTTATTTACAAGACGCACATTGAGCAGCGCTATGGAAAAAACTTTTTAGATAAAGATCTGCAAATTCAAGATTGGGGTGTGACCTACGACGAACTTGAACCTCACTATGATAAGTTCGAATATTTATGTGGCACCAGTGGCACCGCAGGGAACGTGAAAGGAAAAATTAAGCCTGGGGGAAATCCATTTGAAGGTTGGCGTTCGCGCGAATATCCAACGAAGGCTATGAAAGAACATCATGCGGGTGCTATTTTTGGAAAGGCAACCACAAGTCTTGGTTATCATCCTTTCCCCCAACCTTCTTCCAACTTAAGCGAGCCTTACACTAACTTCGAGGGGCAGACTTTACAAACATGTTCGTTCTGTGGTTTTTGCGAGCGTTTTGGCTGCGAGCATTTTGCTAAAGCAAGCCCGCAGACAATAATTTTGCCGGTGGCGTTAGCCAATAAAAACTATGAACTGCGCAATGGCTGTCAGGTTTTAAGAATTAATCTAGATAGTACAAAGAAAAAGGCGACAGGTGTTACTTACATTGACAGCGCAGGCCGGGAATTTGAGCAAACCGCAGATCTTGTTCTGCTAACGGCGTTCTCACTCAACAATGTGCGCATGATGCTGCTGTCGGGAATTGGAGCTCCGTATGATCCCAAAACTGGCAAGGGTGTCATTGGTCGCAATTATGCTTATCAAACGATGAGCTCTGGACAAGTCTTCTTTGGCGAAGACGTGAACATCAACCCATTCATGGCATCGGGATCCTCAGGCACTTTGATTGATGATTTTTCTGGCGATAACTTTGACCATGGACCTTTGAAATTCATTGGTGGTGCTTACATTGGCGCGATTAATACAAATGGTCGTCCTATCGAATATCGGCCAACTCCTCCCGGGACGCCGAAGTGGGGTGTCGAGTGGAAAAAGGCAGTGGCTCGTCACTACAATCACACCTTGAATTTAAATATTCACGGAAGTTCGACAGCGGCTCGTCAGAATTATTTGGATCTTGATCCAACTTATAAGGATGCCTGGGGATTACCGCTTTTAAGAATGACGTTTGACTTTCCAGATAATGACATCCGCATGGCCCAGTTCGTGACTTCCAAGGCGAAACAAATTGGCGATGCGATGGGTGGTAAGCAGGTGGCTGTTCAAGCTCGTCAGAAATCTTGGGATACGACAGTTTATCAAACAACTCACAACACAGGCGGAGTTGTGATGGGAACTGATCCAAGTACAAGTGCTGTGAATAGGTATTTGCAAAGCTGGGATGTTTCAAATTTATTTGTCGTCGGCGCATCCGCATTTCCACAAAATGCTTGTTACAATCCCACAGGAACAGTTGGTGCATTGACTTACTGGGCGGCAGAGGCATTAAAAAAATATGTGAAATCTCCAGGATCGTTGGTGTGATATGAAAAATAAAAATATTCTTATTACGGCCTTGATTTTGTGTATCGCAGGATCAGTTCGCGCAGCCGATAATGTGTCTGCTTTAAAAGCCGGCGAGGTGATCGCAAGAAATGGGACACAAGCGGGAGCCACCGCTTGCATCGCATGTCATGGAACTCGCGAGGAAGAGCCAAAGACGGACTCGTTTCCTCGTCTGTTCAATCAGTCACGTTATTATATTGTGAATCAGTTAAAGGACTATGCCACGGGTGTACGTGCCAATGCAGTGATGGGACCGATAGCAAAAGCCCTGACCGATGAAGAGAAAGAAAATGTAGCGGCTTATTATTCAGAAATTTTATTTCCAAGTCCAAAAGTGAAGAAGGCTTCTGCTGTTGTATTGAAACGCGGGGAGGTTTTGGCAATGACTGGTGATGCAAAGTTGGAAATTCAAGGTTGCAACAATTGCCATGGACCGGGAGGCGTCGGGTTGGCGCCGGCAATTCCGGCTCTGGCAGGACAGTATGCAAATTATACTGAAAGTCAGTTGAAGGCCTGGAAAAATGGAACCCGAAAAAATAGCTCTAGTCAGATGCTAGAGATCGCCAAAAAATTAAGTGATAAGGACATCCAAGCTCTTGCGCTTTATTTCCAACAAGTACCCGTAAGGACAGAAAAGAAATCGGTAACAAAATAGTGACACCGCTTTGGCGACCTATGCTTGGCGTGGGTCGTTGACAGCATATCAACATTGCTAACAACATCAAATTCCGAGACTATAGCTAACGGGAGGGACAGTTTTGATGGAAGTCGCGGTGACGAGTGCTGGTAAAAGTCCTGTCTCTAAAAATATTCTTCTTTGGCTGGTGGCAATTGGTTTCTTCATGGAAACTTTGGATGCCACGATCGTAAATACTGCGCTACCTTCTATGGCGAAAAGCTTAGGGGAAAGTCCGCTTCTTATGCAGTCCGTGGTGATTGCTTATTCATTGACCATTGCCATCGTTATTCCCGCAACGGGCTGGATCGCAGATAAATTTGGAACAAGAAAAATTTTTTTCTCGGCATTGATCTTATTCACTCTGGGATCTTTAGCTTGTTCGATGTCGCACACGTTAACAGAACTCGTCCTTTCTCGCGTTTTACAAGGCACGGGAGGCGCAATGATGATGCCGGTAGGGCGTCTTGCAGTTTTGCGTGCCTTTCCGCAAAAAGAATTTCTGCGTGCGATTAGTTTTGTGACGATTCCAGCTTTGGTAGGCCCACTCATCGGCCCAACTTTGGGGGGATGGCTTGTTGAGGTGGCTTCATGGCATTGGATTTTCCTAATCAATATTCCAGTGGGAATTTTGGGAGTCATCGCGACTTATTACCACATGCCTGACAGCCGTGGGGAGCAGCGCCACTTTGATCTTCCAGGATTCATTATGTTATCAGCCAGCATGGTGTGTATTTCCTTTTCTTTGGACGGATTATCAGAGCTCGGATTCCAACATGCCACAGTGTTAATGCTTTTGATCTTTGGTCTGTCAGCGTTAACAAGCTATTGGTTGCATGCTTCTCGTCGCCCCAATCCGTTGTTTTCACTAAGTCTGTTCAAATCGGATACTTATACTATTGGTCTTTTGGGAAATCTATTTGCACGCATCGGAAGCAGTAGCATGCCCTTCTTAATTCCGCTGCTTCTGCAAGTGAGCTTAAAGTTTTCACCACTCGAGGCCGGTATGACAATGGTACCTGTGGCTCTTGCGGGAATTTTTGCAAAGCGTTTGGCGACTCCGTTGATAGTAAAAATGGGCTATCGGAAGGTGTTAGTGAGTAACACAATTTGTGTGGGCCTTGCTATGGCAAGCTTTGCTTTATTCAGTCCAAGCGAACCTTATTTGATCCGACTGATTCAGTTGCTATTTTTCGGTACGGTGAATTCGGTTCAATTCACGGCGATGAACACACTAACGCTGAAAGATTTGGATTTTAAGTTGGCAAGCAGTGGGAATAGTTTATTTTCTATGATCCAGATGTTGGCTATGAGTTTCGCAGTGGCAGCGGCCGGTGCTCTGCTAAGTACGTTTGCGAAACATTACGGGGTTGCACAAGGACAGGAATTTGCCATCGAGGCTTTCAGAGCGACATTTGTTTGTATGGGAATTATCACGTGCAGTTCGGCCTGGATTTTCTGGCAACTGCCACCGGACCTGAAGGACTCAGGTCACGGTGTTGTTGAGTCTCACGGTTAGAACTATTCTAGGTGAACACGTTGTTGTGCGCGGTTGTAATCACATTTGCCTGTAAAGGCGTGGTTTTCAGCGCGGGTCTTCGGAGCATTTTCAAAGAAACGGCGAAGACCAGGAACATTTGTAGCAACCATCTTATCCATATCTGGTTGAGAAGGAGTGTGTGAGTCACCCATTTCGAAAAGAAGCGACCAGATGCCGTGTTGCCAGAAAGCGTAGTCTTCAAATGCTCCATCAGCGGCATAAAGAAGTACTTTCGAGTTACCAACATCGTAACCACTTTCAACAGTGGCATCTTTACTCAAACTAATAAATTGTGAGTCATACTGAGTGCTCACGTCATTAGTAGAAAAGCCCCAAGGGTAAAGAACCGCTGGCCAGTAAGTGTGAAGAGTTGCAGAAGCTACGATATTTTTCTTATCGATGAAATCTGCCAGAGCTTTAGTTGCTTTAGATTGGAATGATTTACCTTGAACACATGGTCCTGGATAGTCACGGTTATCATCGAGCATGCCACTTGGAACTTTTTCGTAGCGGTTGCTAGAGTTGTAGCCAGAGATATTTAAAACCGGGATCACGTAAACTGTGTGACCAGCAAGTGGATTTTTCGCGAAAGAGGCTGCGGCTCCCATTGCAACAGCTGTGGATCCATATTCGTTGCCGTGGTGAGTGGCAACAATAAGATCAGCAACTTCACCGTTGCCAATTTTAAGACCAGAGATCATCTGACCCGAGTCAGACATTCCGAGGTCGATCCACTGTGTTGTAGTTGGATTCTCTTGTTGGATCTTTTTAAGACCATCAAGCACAGTAGAATAGTTAGTAGAAGCCGCTGGGGCGTGAATTGAAACGAGTAGTGAAAATATAATTTGTAGCATGAGTAAAGGCTCTATTGAGTCTTGTGACCTGTCAAAAGTCCCGTCTGTTTACTTAAAAGAACTGGATCTAGGTCTCAGAGCATTAGGAAACCGAACCGAGAGCTAACATAAGCTAACACAACGGAGAAGAGCGATGAAGTTTATTAACATGGAAAAACCGGGTGGCCCGGAAGTTTTGAAAGTCGCGGAAGTTGAAACTCCAAAACCCGCTGCTGGTGAGGTTTTGATTGAAGTGCATGCGGCGGGTATCAATCGACCTGATTGTTTTCAACGCCAAGGAAATTATCCACCACCACCAGGGGCCTCGCTTGTTTTGGGTCTCGAAGTAGCTGGCGTTGTGAAAGAGTGCGGTGCCAGCGTCACACGTTGGAAAAAAGGCGATCAGGTATGCGCGCTTTTAAGTGGCGGTGGATATGCTGAATACGCCGTGGCTCCGGAAGGACAGTGTCTGCCGATCCCAAAAGATTTCGACTTTATTCATGCAGCGGCACTGCCTGAAACATTCTTTACTGTTTGGACAAATCTTTTTGAAGACGGTCGTTTGAAAGACGGCGAAACCACTTTGATTCATGGTGGATCAGGTGGCATCGGGACAACGGCTATCCAAATGGCTCACTTATTGGGCTCAAAAGTTTTAACAACAGTAGGAAAACGGGAATCCGTTGAAGAATGCAAAAAACTTGGTGCAGATCGTGTGATTCTTTATAAGGAGGAAGACTTTGTCACGATCGCAAAAGAATTCACACAGGGGAAAGGTGTGAATGTCATCTTAGATATGGTAGGTGGTTCTTACTTCCAAAGAAATTTAGAAGCGTTAACCTCCCAAGGTCGGCTTGTCCAGATCGCAACTTTGCAAGGAGCTCAGGTTCAATTGGATCTGCGTCAAATCATGCAAAAGCGTTTGATGTTAACAGGATCTACATTGCGTCCTCGGTCCGTTGCGGAAAAATCTCGGATTGCCCAGGCCCTAGAGAAAAACATTTGGCCATTGTTAAATAAAGGACAAATGAGGCCTTTAATTTACAAAGTACTTCCTTTAGAGAAGGCTTCTGAAGGGCACGCGCTGATGGAATCAAGTCATCACACTGGAAAGATTGTCCTTCAGGTTCTTTAGCTGTCGAAAAACCCCTTGGGCGAGATAGCCAGCAGACTTGTAATATTAAAGAGCTGACTTTTAGCTAAGGTCAGCTCTTCTCTTTCAGATTCCTGAATGGTTTCATCGACAAGGTTTGAAAGCCGCCTTAAGAATTCTTGATAAGACTTCGCACTTAATTTCATCGCAATAAGACGATGTAGGGTTTCAGGGGAGTTCTTGTTCTGCAAGGTTCTTTGCAAAACCAACTCAGACCATTCCTTATTCAAGGCTTTCGCAATCTTAGAATCATCGGGCCATTTGAATTTTCCTAGGTGCTTAGCTTTATAAACTCCTTTGCGCACAGAAAGAAGATCCAGACTGACAAGTCTATCCAAATGCCTTTTCAATTCTGACCTGGATAACTTTTGCAGGGCTTCAATTTCGTCTGTCGAGCAGTGTTCGATGGCAAGACGCCAATAGACAGCCAGCAGAGTCCTATTTTTCAAGAGGACTTCTTGTTGATGATCGCTTAGATGAACCTCTTCAATAGAAGATTTTTCTGATAAAGAAAATAACTGTCCAGGAAGAATATTTAAGACATCGCAAATCTGCAAAACCCGGCGAAAGGAAATGTCTTTGGCATTCAACATTTTCTTCACGCCTGATTCGGTCATACGTAGCTCTTTGGAAAGAGCTGAATACGTCACCCCCTGATTGCGCAAGGCTCGTTTGATACCTTCAAGATAGATGGAGTGTTCCATGGCGTTCTCCTTTACCCCTTAAAAAGTACCTTAATAGGGACCTTTTGATAATTATTATCACCAAATAAGTTCCTTAAAATATACTTAAATCATGAAAACAGATGTATTTTCCAAAAGAAGAATCGAATTAGGACAAAGATACTCAAGAACTCTTTTTGTGATTGGCTCCGGTTCCGAGGCGAAAAGGTCTCATTCGGTGGCTTATCGTTTTAAGGTGTCATCTGACTTTTACTATCTAACGGGTTTAGAAATTTCAGATGCCTTGTTGATAGTCGCAGGAAAAGATCAATATCTTCTCACTAAATCAAATTCAGCGGAAGCCGCAGTCTGGGATGACGAAGGATTTATAAGTGATAAAGATCGGGCAGAGAAATTATTCGGGATTCGCTTTGAAAATGTAAATCGTCTTGAGGATATCTTACGCGCTCACGCTTCTCAGGTGGATCGGATTGCGTTTGCATTAGGTCGTGACTCTAAGTTGGACTCACAGATTGTTTCTCTTGCCTCCTATGAAAAGAGACTGAAAGGACGAAACACGCCTGTCTCGCCAGTCGCTTTATGCGATTCAAGATTATTGACTGGGACTTTGCGCTTGAAAAAAGATGAAGGCGAAATTGCGCTGATGCGTGAGGCTGGCATGCGTACATCGTATGTTCATACCGAATTAATGAAGCAATCCGTGATCGGTAGATCTGAAAGAGACATTGCCCATTGGATTGAGTCGCAGTTTATGTCTCAGGGAATGTTGTGGGTCGCTTATCAAACAATCGTGGGCTCGGCAGAGCGTTCAACTCTATTACATGCAAGAGCTACGGATCGTATCATTCAAGATAATGAATTTGTCTTAGTGGATGCGGGCGGTGAATATGCCGGTTATTGCGGAGACATCACTCGTGTCTTTATATCGGGCAAGAAATTTTCGAAAGCGCAAAGAGATCTTTATAACATTGTCTTAGAGGCGCAAAAGGAAATCATACAGGCGATAAAGCCAGGAACCGATTTGCAAGAGCTTCATTTGTTGTCGCTATCGGCAATGTCAGCGGGGCTTCTTCGTCAGGGCTACGATAAATCACGCATTCAAGACGATATTTTAAAATTAATGCCACATTCAACTTCACATTGGATCGGCTTGGATGTTCATGACCCTTCCGCTTACTGTGATGATTCAGGTAATGCTCTGAAACTTGAAGCAGGGATGTGCTTTACTGTAGAGCCGGGCCTTTATTTTCGCTCAGGATTAGAGGGGATTGCTGCGTTCAAAGGACTTGGTGTGCGCATCGAAGATGATATCGTAGTCACTCAAGATGGTTATCAATATCTGACATCCGTTCCGAAAGAAGTCGACGAGATCGAAGCACTTCGCGCTCATGCCTTCTAAAATGAGACTAGCCGGATTGCTTGGAGAAATGACAATCGCTGTCGGTCTAAAACGAACGGCTCAGATGTCTTGAGTAGAAACGCCTCAAATATCTGGGGTAATTTTCCCTGTACACCAGTTCAGATCGAAATAAATCACCGTACGAGATGGCACCCTGACTGCACAAGCTTATTCGCAGAAATGTGAAGGAGCAAATGTATGAAGGACATTCAATTAAACAAAGAGACTTGGCAAAAGCTGAAAAGCGAACTGCAAAAAGAATGGAACTTCATTTCCGCTGCAGAACTTGAGCAAACACGCGGTAGCTTCAAATCCATTTTTGGATTGGTGCAAACGAAGTGTGACCTGCATGACGAGGAAGTGAAAGCCAAACTTCTATCCATCCTAAAAAAATACTGAACCTGCCAGGCCGTCCCGTGGATGCATCCTCACGGGGCGGTCTCCTTTTAATAGATCTGCGACATTTTCAGTCTCTTTTCTGACAATCTTGGCCTTATCATCGCTATAACAAATTCTTCTATCAGAAATGATCTCTGCTTAAAATTCTTCCCGTGAAAGTATTGAATCAGCTTGAAACACTCTGCGAGAGCACATTTTCCTGCATGGTGCTTGCAATGAGAACTCTTCATCTCATTTACACGTTCACAGAGGAGAGAGAAGCCATGGCACTTATTATTCCCCAAGTTATCGAGCAAACCCCGCAGGGCGAACGCAGTTATGATGTTTACTCAAGACTACTGAAAGATCGTATTCTGATTTTAGGCTCGGCGGTGACCGATGAGGTTGCAAATAGTTTGATCGCGCAGATTTTATTTCTTGAAGTCGATAATCCCGATAAAGAGATTCACCTTTATATCAACTCGCCAGGCGGTTCTGTTTCTGCGGGACTGGCACTTTATGATGTGATGAATTTCGTGAAATGCGATATTGCGACTTATTGTTTCGGTCTTGCAGCCAGCATGGGATCATTCTTGTTAAGCGCGGGGACCGCTGGTAAGCGGTATGCAATGCCGAACAGTCGCATTCTTATTCATCAGCCACATTTGGGCGAAGGCTCTTTAAGTGGACAAATCACTGATATCGAGATCCATGCAAGGGAGTTGGTGCGTTCAAAAAAAAGACTGACAGAGCTGTACTCTCATCACACTGGTAAGGACACAAAGGCATTAACTCGTTTGATGGAGCGTGATCACTATATGAGTTCTGAAGAGGCGAAGGATTTCGGTTTGATCGATCACGTGATTGAACCGCGCAAGATTTTAAAGGTCACCAAAGAAAGTGCCTAATAGCCATGACCATCGACTAGCTCAACGCGGTCGGTGGTTTTACTATTCTCGATGGATGAATTTGGCGGTAAGCTTCTTGGAATAAACGGAGTTACCGATTATGCAACCTATCGATATTTACTGCATGGCCAATCAAGATCGCAGTGATCGCGTTCGTTGGCTTCTCGAAGAGCTACAGGTTCCTTATAAAGATCATTATTTGAAAAAGAAAAATGGCGATATGAATGCGCCGGAGTATCGCGCCCTCAATCCGATGGGTCGGGTTCCAACGATCAATGATAACGGCACAGTCCTTTTTGAATCAGGTGCTATTTGTCTTTATCTTGCAGATCGCTTTAGCGAGGCAAAACTTGCTCCCGAATTGGATTCTCCAGAGCGTCCTGCGTATTTACAGTGGATGGTTTGGTCCGTCGGCAGTTTGGAATGTGTGATTGCCCGTATGTTCACACATGTGTCGACTCCAGAAGAAACGGCAGTGACTCATAAATTCGTTAAAGAGCAGTGCGAGATTTTGAAACTGGCATTGCTTCCCGTTTTAAGTAAGCAAGAATACATTTTACTAAGCGGCTTTTCAGCGGCTGATATCATGTTAGCGGCGATCATTCCGGGCGCTTGGGATTACCTTGTGGAACCGAATCCACCAATCAAAGCGTATATGGAAAGATTGATGGCTCGTCCAGCTGCGATTAAGGCTAAAGTTTTTGAAATGCCGAATCCTTAGAGGGAGTTATGAAGCAGTACTTGTGGAGTCAGTTTTATCGCCATGCTTTAAATATTTGGCCCTGCATTCGTGGAACCGGCGGAAGAATTTATTATCTTTCGTCAGACTTTACGTTGCTTAAAGTAAAGATTCCTCTTAATTGGAGAACTCGCAATCGCGTAGGCACCATTTACGGCGGCAGCATGTACGGAGCTACGGATCCGTTCTTTATGCTGATGCTGATGGAAATTTTAGGTAAAGATTATGTCGTTTGGGACAAGGCAGGCACAATACGTTTTAAAAGACCTGGCACCGAAACTCTTTACACCGAGTTTTATATTTCCCCTGAAAAATTGGGCGAAGTTCACACGGCGATTGAAGAAAACAGTGAGGGAACTTTCACTTGGCAAATTCAGTTGAAGACTGAAGAGGGTGCTGTGTGTGCCGAGATTGACAAAACCATCTATGTGGCAAAAAAGTCCTTCTATAAAGAAAAAATGAAGGCGCGCGGTCAGTGATCGTGCTACACGTGCGTCTATGAAGATTGAAACTCCGACCTTGCGCCTTAATAGCTTTGCAGAAATGAATTTAGAGCCCGCTTTGATGCGTGCGCTTCAGAAGATGTCGATTTCTAAGCCCACTGCGATTCAAAGCGAAGCGATCCCAAATAGTTTGAATGGAACCGACGTGATTGCGATTGCTCAAACGGGTAGTGGCAAGACATTAGCTTATGCTCTCTCTATTCTGACGACTTTAGCTAAGAAGGAGGCGGCACGTGCCTTAGTGTTAGCCCCGAGTCGTGAAATGGCTCAGCAAATCTATAAAGTTTTTTTAGAGCTTTGTGCAGAGATGCCCGTGTCAGCGTGTTTGGTCATTGGCGGCAGTACAGGATCTAAGCAGATTAATCAGCTTAAAAAAAATCCGCGTTTAATTATTGCGACTCCAGGTCGTATGAATGATCACTTGATGACGAATAAGCTTTTGCTGCAAAACGTAGAAGTCATCGTTATCGATGAGGCAGATCGTATGTTGGATATGGGATTTGCGCCGCAATTAAAGACTATCCAAAATACTTTACGTGGTGCAAGACAGACTTTGATGTTCTCTGCAAGCTTTGGAAAGAACGTTGAATCGATTGCACAACTTTTCATGAATCACAAAGTCATGATGATTAGATCAGCGCAAGCGGAGGCCCCTGTCGCAGCTTTGAAGCAAAAAGTCTTGCTGTTAGACCGTACAATGAAAAACGATCGCTTGCTGGATGAACTGAATGCCGCTCGTGGTGGTGTGATTGTTTTTACAGGCAATCAGGAAAACTGCGAAGCCTTAGGCCAATATTTAAAGGACTATGGTTATGAGACTGATTTGATTCATGGAGGTCTTTCGCAAGGTCAGCGCAATCGTGTGATGCGTGAATTCCGTGAAGGCGAAATCCGCGTTTTGGTGGCGACCGATTTGATTGCTCGCGGGTTGGATGTTCCCCATGTGGATAACGTTGTGAATTTCGATCTTCCATTTCAAGCAGAAGATTTTCTTCACCGCATTGGCAGAACCGCACGTGCGGGTCGTTCAGGACAAGCAATTACTTTTGTGACTCCGTCAGATACGCGCATGTACAAAAAGATTCAAATGTACTTGAAAGGCGCTGAAGAAATTAAAGTCGATCCGCAATTTGAATTTATCGATCGCTCAAGAAAGTTCCGCTTTGAAAAAAAAGAAGCAGGAACGGGTAAGCAAACTTCATCCAAACAGGGTAGTAAGTCAGCATCGAAAGGAAAATCGGGGTCCGGCAAGTCAGGATTTGCGAAAAAGAAAAGACAATAAAAAAGGAAGCCGAAGCTTCCTTTTTTATTTCCCGATTTAAATTCAAATCTAGAATAGAGCATTGTTCGGTGTACGAGGGAACGGAATAACGTCGCGAATATTTGTCATACCGGTCACATACATCAACATGCGCTCGAAGCCTAAGCCGAAGCCTGCATGTGGGAAGCTACCGTAACGGCGCAAATCCAAATAGAAAGAGTAATCTTCAGGGTGAAGACCTACTTCTTTCATGCGTGCTTCAAGGATCTCGATGTTATCTTCCCTTTGAGATCCGCCGATGATTTCACCAATACCTGGAGCAAGCAAATCCATCGCACGAACAGTCTTTCCATCTGAATTTTGTTTCATGTAGAAAGCTTTGATGTTCTTAGGATAATCCGTCACGAATACAGGTTTTTTGAAATGTTCTTCCGCCAAGAATCTTTCATGCTCGGATTGCATGTCGATACCCCATTCAACTGGGTATTCGAATTTCTTACCAGATTTTTTCAAGATGTCGATGGCTTCTGTATAAGTCACACGACCGAACTCGTTGTTCAAAACGTTGTTCAACTTATCGAATAAACCTTTTTCGATGAATTGGTTGAAGAATTCCATCTCTTCTGGACATTGTTCCATCACGTAACGGATCAAATACTTGATCATCTCTTCGCCCAAATCCATGTTGGCGTTCAAATCGGCAAAGGCGATCTCTGGCTCGATCATCCAGAACTCGGCAGCATGACGAGATGTGTTCGAGTTTTCTGCGCGGAAAGTAGGGCCGAATGTGTAGATGTCTCTAAAGGCAGCACAGAAAGTTTCGCCGTTCAATTGACCGCTCACAGTCAGGTTTGTCTCTTTACCGAAGAAGTCTTTTGATGAATCAATCTTGCCATCAGCTGTACGTGGAGGATTATCCAACTTCAAAGTTGTTACGCGGAACATTTCACCGGCACCTTCAGCATCAGAGCCTGTGATGATTGGCGTATGCACGTAAACGAAATTTTGCTCTTGGAAGAACTTGTGAATCGCAAAAGACAAGACAGAACGAACACGGAATACAGCGGAAAATGTATTACCACGTGGTCGTAAGTGAGCGATCTCGCGAAGATACTCGAAAGAGTGACGTTTGTTTTGCAACGGGTATTCGGCGGAAGCCTTTTGGTAGACTTCAATTTTAGTAGCCATGACTTCAAAGGTTTGACCAGCGCCTTGAGACCTGATCACTTTGCCCGTCACGTAAATAGAACTGGCGATCGAAAGTTTTGCAACTTCATCAAAGTTAGACAAATTATTATCGAAGACTACTTGAACGCCTTTAAAGAAACTTCCGTCATTCAATTCGATGAAGCCGAAATTTTTTTGGTCACGAATCTTACGAACCCAACCAGAAAGATGAACTTCTTTATCGAGATATTTTTCAGTCTCGCGATACAATGTTTTAACTAGAGTCGTTTGCATTTCTTTGCCCTTTCAGCAGTTGAACCAACCTATCGTTTTTTCGAAGATTTGTCTAAGACTGGATAAGGAAAGGACACGGGAGCTAGACGTGACTGCTCATTTTTGACGCAACTGCTATTTCTGAGATTGCTTTAAGCCATAGTCATAGGCCTGAAGATGGGCATAAGCCACTCGCAGAAGAGGCAAAGTCAGATTCTTAGCGCGTCCACGCTTCAGCATGTCGCCTACGATGGAGTCAAGTTCAACACGGAATCCATTCTGTAAATCACGGAACATAGACGAGGTCGCTGGAGAACCTTTTTGGGTAATAGACTCGACTGCATTTTTATGAGCTTTTTCTGTAACCGGGTATCCAAAACCTGCGCTGACAGATTCGCACTCTTTTAAAAATTCTAAAGAGATTTGTTCGCCTTCATCCGTGGCAACGATATTTCCCACGGGACTTCTCATCAGGCAGGTCATTCCTGCAAGCGTGGTTAGAAAAACAAATTTTTCCCACATGTCTTGCATGACGTTCTGACTTAATTCTGAATCAAATTTCGCCTGGGATGCTATCTTCGCAAATTGCTCAACAATGGCTTTCTGTGATTCTTTTCTTGCACCGAAAGTCATTTTGCTTAAAGCGCCTAGGTGACGGACCTCTCCGTCTGAGCCAAGAGTCGCTGGAATGTAGACGACTCCACCAAGAACGTGCTCTTGTCCGAATTCTTTATCAAGAATATCAAGATGACCAATACCGTTGAGGAAAGGAAGAATCACAGTTTTTTCTTTAATTGCAGAACGAATGGAGTCCATGGAGCTTTGCAAGTCGTAAGCTTTGCAACTAAGGATCACAAGATCATAAGAGTCATGAAGAGAATCCGCTGTCACAAGTTTCGGACTGAGTGTGACATCGCCTTTGGGACTGACGATGTGCAAACCATTTTTCTTTAGAATCTCAAAGCGCTTTTCGCGAACAAGAAAAGTCACATCGGCGCCACTTTCAAAAAGTCTTCCGCCAAAATATCCACCTGTAGCGCCAGCACCAAGTACGAGAATTTTCATAAGGTCTCCATTGAGACTATAATGTAATCCCGCAAGAGTTGCTTGCCACTTTAAATTTGCGAAAGACCTTCAGCGATATACTAAGGGTTCGAATCTATTTTCAAATAATACTGTTAGAAGCTGGCGCCTAAATAAAATCTCAAAGCCATTGCGACGCTGCCAGAAACATACATGGTTTCGCGGTCAGATCTATTTGATGCCGACCATGCGTTGTCACCACTGTCGTTTTCGTTTGTGATTTGATGAGCCAAAGGAACGCCCAGGCCCGCCCAATCGCAGCCCAGTGTAAAGCTTTTCCATTGCCATTGATTGCCAACCACGACACTGAAAATAGTGCTGGAGCCTTTAAAGTTAAACCAGTAATTGCCTGCACCTAAATCGGACTGAGTCTCACTATAGCTGATTTCGCGTTGATCGATCGCCGTATTAACATAGAATGAATTTCCAAAGAAACGTTTATAGGAAACTCCATAGGCCTTTCCGGAATCGCTGCAACTCAGTGAGCCTGTGCAGGTATTACCTTTAACTAAATTATTATATCGAACAGAAACGATGGATTTTCGATCTAAGAAGTATCCGACATTTATTTCCGAATCAATTCCATTCAAGGGACCGAATCCAATGGGCATCACTGTAAGACTGTACTTTTTGTTCATTCGATTGTGAGCACTCGAATTTTCAACGACGGAGTCCGCGGGAGATTCTTTTACGATGACGACATCTTCATCACCAGCAAAAGCGTAACTTGAGATTTGAATAGTTAAAACAGTCAGCAAGAATTGAAAAAGAAGACGCATAAGTTCCTACATCAAATAGAGTTTATTCGAGTATAGAAATTTATATCTCTTAAAAATAGATAATTGTTTATGACAAGTCTTAGGTCATAGAAAGGGGACGCTGCCGTCCCCTAGATTTTACTGCATTGTGGTTTTGTCTTTTAAGAAGTCATCCATTGCTTGCAAAGTTGATTTCGGGTTTTCCTCCAGCAGCCAGTGACCCGTGTCGGGAAGAATGATTGTCTGTGCTTGCGGAGCTACAATCTTTGTGGATTGAGCGAGTTTATTTCCCATGGATTTGTCACCACCGATAGAAAGGACTGGCATTGCAAGTTTCTTCTTCGAGAACTCTTGATTGTCTTTCGCATCCTGAGGGAAGGCATGGAACCATTCAAAGCCGGCTCTCATGTGACCGGGCGCTGCGTATTCTTTGGTGAAGAAATTCTTTTTGGCGTCTGGAAAAGATTTTGGATTTGCAGAGAATGAAGTCCATAAAGCATCGAGGTAAATTTTCTCGCGGCCTTTGACTAGTTTTTCCGCGAAGGGGCCGTAGACACGGAAGTGCCAAATATTTGGATCATTGTAAATGGCATCAGCGGGTTCAACCCCTGGGATGAATGCGTCCATCAAGACAAGCTTTTCTGTGGCATCGGGATATTGAGCGGCAAATGCGTACGCTACCATGAGGCCGATATCATGACCAACAATGTAGGCCTTTGAAATATTATAGTGATCAAGCAAAGCTTTAATATCTTTTGCCATCTGCACTTTCGTGTAACCGTCCTTCGTGACTTCACTAAGGCCTCCGCCGCGCAAATCGGGTGCAATGACTGTATAGTTCTTCGCGAATTTTTCCATGGCATCGTGCCACATCAATGCGGATTCTCCGTAGCCGTGAAGCAAAACAAGAGGCTTGCCGCTGCCGCCTTTGTAAACGTTCAGTTTGACTCCTGGGATCTGAACCATTTCTTTGGTGAATCCTTTTGGAATGTCGATGGCAAAACTTACCTGGGAAATGAAGACGATAAGAACCGACACAAGAAACTTAAGCATAGTGACCTCATCATTGTTGTTGGGGTTTTCAATGTCGAAGATAGCATTGAAATTTTCCAAAGAGATGTAGGCCAGATAAAGGACATATGGATCGAGATGGGATTGCGAAAAATAAAAAGCCCGCGAGATCATCGCGGGCTTTGTTGCGCTACAAATTAGCGATAGTAATTACAGTAACCCTCGGGGATGTAGCAACCACGATCTTCGGCGTTTGGACCACCACAATCATATAAAGCATTGTAAGATGCTAGTTCTACGTCTCTGCCGGTTGCAGAGTACGCTTGCATGTCTTCACTATAAGCTGTGCATTGCCAGAAACCGTGACTCATGCCAGGAATCCAAGCAAAGAT
Organism: Bdellovibrio sp.; assembly: GCF_036384735.1. Taxonomy (GTDB): domain Bacteria; phylum Bdellovibrionota; class Bdellovibrionia; order Bdellovibrionales; family Bdellovibrionaceae; genus Bdellovibrio. The sequence goes on from NZ_DASVLT010000011.1 coordinate 71,674, forward strand.
TGGAAAGCGAATACCTACATGCCACCAGTGTGGACGACGGTAACCATGATCCCAGTGCCACGTATTGTGCCATCCCGGGCGAGGTTGCCAGCCACCGATGTGACCGCGATGAATCGGATCATGGCCATGTTCATGTCCCGGAGGCCAGTGACCACCCGGATAAGGAACCCCACCGTGACCTGGAACGGGGCCATGACCTGGCATTGGACCGCCATGGCCTGGATGCCAGCCGCCACCGCCGTGACCACCGAATCTATAAATATCATCAGAGTTTACGTTTTCATCATCAACAGAAGAGTATTTTTGTTGTGATGACAATTCGTCAGAAACATTTACTTCCTGAGCATGAGCGCGAACACCCACAATAAGCGTCATCGCAAAAAGGCAAAACAGTGCTTTCATGTGACTCCTTTACGAATCCAAAAATTTATTTCCTCGATCATTATCACTTTTGTGAACTTATTCAAACATTCGCATGGAGTCACTGGGGTTTAACATGATTCGAGTGTCAAACTACGTGATCAAAGTTAGCACATCGAAGTTCACATTGATATGCAACAATTTGGTTGCATATTATTTCTTCTGAGTTAATATGCAACTGAGAGGTTGCCTATGAATAGCGATCGTATTGAAAAGAAAGTGGACATCAGAGCTCCTGTATCCCGAGTGTGGGAGGCGCTGACAGATCACAGGCAATTCGGTGAGTGGTTTCGAGTCAAATTGGAAAGTCCGTTCAAAATCGGCGAAACAGCAAGAGGCAACATCACTTATCCTGGCTATGAACACTACAAATGGGAAGCCGTTGTGAAGTCGATGGACAAAGAAAAATATTTTTCTTTTACTTGGCATCCCTACGCTGTGGATTTGAATGTGGATTATTCCAAAGAAGAACCAACTTTGGTTGAATTCTTTTTAGAAAAAACAGAAACAGGCACTCTTTTAAGAGTTGTTGAATCAGGTTTCGATAAAGTTCCAGCTCATCGCAGAGCCGAAGCTCTTCGCATGAATGATGGCGGTTGGACACAACAAATGGTTAATATAAACGAATATGTCACGAAGAAATAATTCCGCAGCTAAAAAGTTAGCTCACGCTACTGTCTTTGCCGCTTTAGGAGACGCTACACGTCTTTCTCTGGTGGCAGAGCTTAGTGATGGGCAATCCCGTTCGATTTCAGAACTTACAAAGGGGACGGAACTCACTCGTCAAGGGGTGACAAAGCACCTGCGTGTTCTTGAAGACGCAGGTGTCGTGAAAAGTGTCCCTTCAGGTCGGGAAAATTTGTTCGAGCTCAACCCCAAGCCACTCCAAGAAGTGAAGAGTTACCTCAATCTTGTTTCAGAGCAGTGGGATGACGCTTTGAAGAGATTAAAATCCTTCGTCGAGGACTGAACAAGAACACTTAACTTGCCGCCCTAACAATTTTAGGGTGGGATATAGAAAAGGAGATTCCGTTCATGAAATCGAAGTTACCCCTTATTGCGCGTGTGTTATTAGGTCTTGTCTTTTTTGTTTTTGGTTTAATGGGGCTTTTAAAACTTATTCCGACACCGCCGGATTTGCCAGAGCGTCTTATGACGTTCAATAAAGGTCTTGAGGCGACGGTTTATTTCATGCCGTTCTTGAAATTGACTGAAACTATCTGCGGTCTTCTTTTGTTGATTGGTATGTGGGTGCCATTGGCTTTAGTCATTCTAGCGCCAATCGTTCTTAATATTTTCCTGGTGCACACATTCATGGAGCCAAGTGGATTGCCTCTTGCGATTATCATCGGCTTGTTGTTGGTGTATCTTGCATTTTTCTCGGCACCGTACTCTCCATCTGTAAAACAACTATTCCGTCGTAAGTAATTTAAAAGTTTACTGAGAGGATTTATGACTTTCGAATCTGAAGACATTTCGGTCGTTATTCATAATGAGCCTCTGGCCTAGCAAAAGGCCTCAAGAAAGTCGGCGATGAATGAATCGCCGACGCTCCTGAAGGCTCGGTGAAAGTGAAATTCACAGAGTGGAATAAATTCGGAGTTGCCTCGACCTCGGATTCATAACAATGTAAATCCTATTAAGATTTCTCTGAAAGACCTCAAGAACTACCTAGTTTATAGGCCTAGGAGCCATTAAATCGCATTTCACGGGCGGGATCTAAAAAGACCAAATTTCTGGTTCAATCAGAGGCCCTGCCATGGTAAATCCTGTCATCCAAAATTGCTGTTTCCATTGTGAGGTTTCCCTTGAAATTCGAAAAGTTCCACCTGTCTGAAGATTTGCTTCGTAACCTCAATGATAACGGTCTTTTTAGAACTACGGACATCCAGTACAAAGCTATTCCATCCATCTTAAAGGGTGAGGATGTTTTAGCCATCGCTCAAACGGGCACTGGAAAAACCGCCGCTTTTGCTATTCCTATCATCAACATGATCCACAGTGATAAAAGCAGCAAACGTTCGACGGGTATTCGTTGTTTGGTCCTTGTTCCAACTCGTGAACTTGCCCAACAAATCGGCGAGGTCTTTAATCGTTTTGCAAAGCACACAAAAGCAAAAGCCTTTGCGTTGTTCGGTGGGGTTGAGCAAGATGCGCAGATTCGCAAGCTTCAAGATGGTATCGATATCTTGATTTCGACCCCGGGTCGCATGTTTGATTTGATCAGCCAGGGTTTCGTAAACATCAGTCAAATTGAAACTTTGGTTTTGGATGAGGCCGATCACATGTTAGATCTCGGTTTTATCGAAGACATTGAATCAGTAAAACGTAAACTGACTCGCCGTCATCAAACATTGTTTTTCTCGGCAACAATCAATCCTGAAATCAAAAAATTGGCGTTTTCACAAGTGCGTAGTAATGCCATTCGTATCCAAATCTCTCCGGAAGATCCTGTTTCTAAAAACATCAGCCACTTTGTGATGTTTGTTGAGATGGATGATAAGCGCTTCTTCTTGGCTGAATATCTTCGTCAACATCCTGAAGGAAAATTCATTATCTTCGTTCGTACCCGTGTTCGCGCAGAACGTGTTGCGAAAGCTATGGCTCGTGCTGAAATCGAAACACTGACTATTCATGGCGAGAAAGATCAATTGGATCGCGCGGATGTGATGAAAGCTTTCCGCGATGGCAAATGCAAAGTCATGATTGCGACTGACGTCAGTGCTCGCGGTGTCGACATTCCAGATGTAACTCACGTGATTAACTATGACCTTCCAGAAAAGCCGGAAAACTATGTTCACCGCATCGGTCGTACAGGTCGCGGATTCAACAAGGGCATTGCTGTTTCATTCTGTGCAACGGAAGAGAAACCACTGTTGGAAGATATCGAAGCACTCTTAACGAAAAAAATTGAAGTGATAAAAGTGAGCAAGCAGGATTATCAAATCATTGCAAACCAACCTGAAGAAGGCTTGGACTTGGAAGATTTGATTGCTAGTGCTGAAGAATTCGAAAAATCTAAACGACGTAAAAAGAAGAAATAGTCCTTTCACGACTTGCATACCTCGAGGCCGCCGGGAATACTTTGAGGTATGCAAAAGACGATTCTAATCCCACTTCCTTCTCAAGATTTTGATCCGACTGAATGTGCGATTCCGTGGAAGATCTTAACCGATCATGGGGTGCTAGTCCGTTTTGCTACCCCAGATGGAAAGATCGCTTCTTGTGATCAGCGCATGCTTCATGGAACCGATCTTGGAATTTTCAAGGTCCTTTTGGCGGCAGATCGCAATGCTTTTCGCGCCTACACTCTGCTAGAGAAACATCATGAGTTTCAAAACCCATTAAAGTGGTCTGAAGTTAAGATGGATGATTTCGATGGTTTGATTTTACCGGGTGGACATGCTCAGGGGATGAGGCCTTATCTTGAATCCAAGGATTTGCAAAATCTGACAGCAGCCTTCTTTAGCAAGGATAAGCCAGTGGGGGCAATTTGCCACGGCGTTGTTTTAGTTGTGCGCAGCCAATTGAATGGTGCAAGCGTACTAAAGAATCGCAGAACGACCTCACTATTAGCACGTCAAGAGCTCTTAGCATGGAGAATGACTCGTCTGTGGTTGGGTGATTATTATCGCACTTACCCGCAGACAGTCGAAGCGGAAGTTCGGGCAAACCTAGCGTCCCCGGCACAGTTTATTTCGGGACCAATTGCTATCTCTCGCGATAGTGAAGAGAATTTAAAATCAGGCTTCTGCGTGCGCGACGGAAATTATCTATCTGCGCGATGGCCAGGTGATGCCCATACATTTGCATATGAATTTTTAAAAATGCTATAGAAATCCACGGACTTGATTTAACCAATAACACTTAAAATGTGATTGCGGTCACCGCGCGCTAAAATTTCTGGATTTCTTTTATCTAACGAAGACTGATAAAGAGGATCATAGTACCAAAGGATCAATTTCTCGATCCACACACGAGAAAGTGAATGGTCGCGATGATCTGCAAAGGCTTTGCGAGCAGCTTCGAGATCTTCAGAAATTTCTGCGTAACGAAGGCCCCCCAATTTATTCCTAATTTTTCCTAATGAATAAGAAAGATCTGCAAATAAATTTACGTCTTCAGAACGTATAATGACATACTCCTGTAGGATATTTTCAATACGCTTTTCAATGGGCTCATCCAAAAATAAAACAGGCGATTGACGGAGTAGCTCGAAAAAAGAATCCGGTTGTACGCAGCGACCAATCAAGCGGCTTTCATCTTCGACAAGGATAGGTTTTGTTGCGAATAGCTGTTTCTGCCGGCCCCACTCTAGAGTCAAATTGTTTTCGAAATCAATTTGTGAAGGCTGACGATTTTTATAGGCGCCAAAAGTAGAACCGCGATGTTGCGCCAGAAACTCTAGATTCAAAGTAGGATGCCCTTGAATATCTTGAAGTAACTGAGTTTTTCCTGAACCCGTTTTTCCGGTCAAAACAAGCATCTTTTCAGTGCGAGAAAAAGACTCTAGCTGATCTAAAAATAGCTGGCGCATTTTTTTATAACCGCCTGCTATGCGAGGGATATAGATGCCTTTTTCCGCAAGCCACGTCTGTGTGATTTGTGAACGCATTCCGCCACGGAAACATGTAACGAATGTGTGCTCAGGGTCTTTTTTAAACTCTTGCACCCAGGCCTGCACACGCGATTCCTTAACTTCACCTTGAATAAGACGATGTCCTAAAGCGACTGCCTCGGCAGAACCTTGCTGCTTGTATGTCGTTCCAACTAAAGTACGTTCTTCATCATTCAAAATTGGATGATTTACCGAGGAGGGAATCCTACCTGCACTAAATTCGACAGGAGCCCGCACGTCAATAAGATGGACTTTATCTTGTAAAAGACGAAGCCATACTTCTTCAGGAGTGATGAGCAAGCTTGTTGGATTCATTAACCAAGCACTTCCACAGCAACATCACCTTTGGCTTCAACATGACCGACCAGGGCAGCCTTCTTAAAGCGTGATCTGAGCTTCTCAAGAATTTGCCCAGACATTTCCGGAGAGATGCTGAGCATAAGACCACCGCTAGTTTGTGGATCGCAAAGAACATATTTCTGAGTGTCCGTAAGGTCGAATAAGCGGCACTGATCCTTGGTGTATTGTGCGTTTGTGCCGTGGGCCTTTGTCAGAAAACCTTTTTCAAGGCATTGAAGTGTCTGTTCAAAGAGCGGCAAATTTTTAAAATTAAAGACAAACTTCTTCTGACTTGCTTGGCTCATTTGTTGGCTATGACCTAGAAGCCCAAACCCGGTAATATCAGTCGCCGTATGGATGGCACTTTCTTCGTCTTCAGAAAGTAAATCAAGAATTTGATTTAAAGCCATCATACTCTCTAACGGTTCTTGCAAGTCGGCTTCAGTAAACTCTTGGCGCTTCAAGGCTGCCATGCAAGTTCCTGTGCCTAAAGCCTTAGTTAAAATAAGGTGATCGCCCTCTTTAGCCTTTGCATTAGACCAGACTCTTTGTGGATTTACGAAACCCGTAACCGACAGACCGAATTTTAATGTGTCGTCATCGATAGAATGTCCACCGACGAAATTAACTCCTGCTTGAGTCATGATATCGCTAGCGCCTTGCAAAACTTCTACGGCAACTTGATTTTCCATTGTTGCAAGTGGGAAGGCCAAAATAGCCATCGCTGTTTTTGGTGTCCCGCCCATGGCATAAACATCTGACAAAGAATTGGCTGCGGCAACAGCACCAAATATGCGGGGAGAGTCTACAATCGGAGTAAAGAAATCTAAAGTTTGCACAAGTGCTATGTCATCAGTGACTTTGTAGATAGCGGCATCATCAAAAAGACCACCATCAACTAGAACTGCAGAATCTTGAGGAGGAAACTGAACACGACTCAGAATAGCTCGTAATTCGTGGGCAGCGACCTTGGCAGCGCATCCGCCCTTTTTAACCGTTTGGGTGAGATGAATAGGTTGTGACATTGAGACCTCAGTAAAGAAACTCTATCACTTCACTGAGTGTAAGCAAACTTTAGAATGGCAATCTTAGGACCGTCAGAAACATTTTACAGCTTCTGCGGTGTTTAGGATTTCCATCAAGTTGAAGCAACTAGAATTTCTTCGCCGCTGCCTGGAACAAGACCGTCGGATCTGCCAGCGAAATATTTTTTAATAAGATCTTCTCTCGAGATGTACTTCGCGTCTTTGAACCCAGCCTCTTTAGCTAATGCCACGATTTCTTCGGGACGGAAAAAACTGATAATAGGTGTTCCTGCGGCTTTAGCTTTTTCATAGACCATTTCGTGTCCTGGGCGTTCCGCGGGGTCAATAAGATCCAACGGCAACAGGAATGATAACGCCAATGTCGAGCCCGGCGCTAGAGTCGCAATTTCGCGAAGACTTGCAAGATTGGCTTCTCTTGTTAAATACATGGCAACCCCGGTAGAGGAGATCACTGCCGGCTTTTTTGCGTCAAATCCATTTGCCTTTAGCTTTTGAATCCAAGATTCACCAGCTTCGAAATCTACGGGCACAAAGTGAAGATAATTTGGGATGCCGAAACCCGTTTCCTGAAGACGTTGACGTTTCCAACTTTGTGTTTCCGCCTTGTCGATTTCAAAAACCTGAACGTTTGAAGCCATGGTGGGTCTTCTTTGTGCAAAGCTATCAAGTCCTGCACCAAGGATAACGTATTGGTTGACTCCATGCTGTGACTGTTCGATCACCAGATCTTCAATAAAGCGAGCGCGCGCGATGATAGCTCCGCGGTATCCGCGAGTTCCCTGAGGGTGCATGTCTGGACGTTGCTTCCAATTTTCATCAGGCGCAACAAGCTTAAGACCAACTTCGTCTTCAAGAACTGAAGGCTTGGCATCCAATTGCGCGTGCATCGCACGCCAAAGAGCAACTCGAACGGCTGTGTGATCCGGAATCGTATTCTTCGTATTCATAACTACAGATTATGCAGCTTTCTTATGGGTATTGATATGCTTTTCTAAAAGTGCAAGACCCGCTGGTGACAAGTGCTGACGAAGTTCGTTGATGACGTCCCACGGAAGCAAAACACCATCGTCAGATTTGTTGGAATTTTGATTTGCGAACCAACCAGCTTCAAGACCTGTTAGATAGTTTTTCAAGTTCTTGTCGGCCTCGCTTGAAATAAATGGATGGGGTTTTCCATTTTCGATTTCCGCTAAAGACAAATTGAGAAACAAGTGAAACTCTTGAATCAATCCACTTAACGGTGTGGGTAATTCTATCTCTTTCTTTATTGTAGCCTGAATAACATTCTCGATTTGTTGGCAGTACTCTGCAAGCAGGGGCCACTTCGCAGCCGTCGCCTTGCTTTTCAAATCTTGTAGAAGCTGAGAGCAGATTGTCAGATCTTGTAATCCTTTGAGCGGTAAAATTTGACTGATGTTACTTAAAAGACTCTTGGCCTCTGTGATAAAGAAATCTTCTTTTGAAGTGTGTGCATCTTCGATGAAGGACATTCGTTTTTGCAAGTAGGCATGAACTTCGGGCCCAGTGATAGGCTTTTTCAGAATCCCCGCAGCACCATAAGTTACAACGCTGATGAGATTTGAGCTGTCGTACTCTGAGGTCAAGAAGAAAACAGGTAAGTGATGATAAGTCGGATGAGCTTTCAAGGCACGCAACAAATCGAATCCACTTTTTCCGCTCATTAACCAATCGGTAAGAATAAGGTCGAACTGCTTTCCTGAGGAAGTAAGCAAATTCAGAGTTTCGTCGACAGAGCTTGCCTGAGTCACTTCGTAGTGGTCTTTAAATGCCTCGAGGCCACGATGAATCGTCTTGCGAAAAATCGCAGAGTCATCGACATGCAATAACTGGAGAGGTTTTTTTAGGCCCACTAAGGAAGCTCCCGTTGTTGAACAAACATTCTTAACAACTTATCGAGCATTGCCTCAGAAAACTAAAGCGGCCGGTCTTAAGTCGAGTAAAGCTACTGCGAATTGCCTCCATGGAATTGTCCGAAATGGCGAGCAGCGAAAAGAGATATTAAAAGTCCTCCGAAGATGAAGATACCAACATCCAAGAACGAGTGAAGATCGAAATTTCCAATATGTGCTATAAGAAAATATCCGACGCATACATTGAACCAACCCCAAAGTACATTCACTGTTGATGATGAAAGTCCTTTTCCGGAAGGTTTGGCAAAAGGACTTTGAAATGGTCTTCCCGCCAAGCCACAGACAAGATGTGGAACTGAGTTTGTCAGAAAAATTCCTCCGAAGAAATAGGACACATAATGTAGCCACGGCATTGAAGCCTCCTCTTGAATTCGTCTTTTACAAAAAATGATGAACTAAACTTGATGGTTTGGCCATCAAGTTTAGAGACGGAATATAAAAAGAGACAGTATTATCGAAGTAACTTAGTTTGCGTAAGGTTCGTAGATCCTGAGCATGAACGTAAATCTTACTTCTTAGGATTGTAGGGCTTTGGTTTAAATTTAGGCTTCGAACTTTTTCTTTTGGATTGTTCGGGTTTTTCTGTTTTTTTTGTCTTTGCCTTAACCGGTTTTGGCTTGCGCAGCTCTTCGGGAGCGTGCAAACGCTTGCCGTCTTTGTCTTTAAAACGCGACTTTAATTCCTTAACACTTTGACCTTTACCTTCGAGTTTCGCAATCAGTGGCAAGTCACGCTCGGTGACTAAGTTAACAACCAAACCCTCTTTTCCTGCGCGAGCAGTACGGCCTACACGGTGAAGGTAGTTCGACATATCTTGAGGCAAATGGAAATTAATAACTCGCCCGACGTTTGCTAAATCCAAACCACGAGCTGCAAGGTCTGTAGAAATCAATAAATCCACTTCACCTTTACGGAATTTATTCAGGTTTGTGCGACGGTGATTTTTATCCATTTCGCCGCGGTAAACAACGCAGGAAAAACCCTTCTTTTCAATTTCATCAGCAAGCTTGTCACACTGTTCACGCGTATTCGTGAAAACAATGGTACCACCTTCGGGCTTTTGTTTAATTAACTTTTCAAAAATCGGCCAGCGAAGACCATCGATCACAGTTTCATTTTTCGTCGTCAAAGTTTTTACAACTTTGCCTGCACCACTTGAACGAACCACTTCCGCTTTTGTGAAGAGGGAGTTCATAAGCTCTTGCACGGGCTGAGAGACCGTCGCAGAGAAAAGCGCCAAGGGGGTATCTTCAGGGCATGCATTGACGATTTCTTGTGATTCCCGCAGGAACCCATCATCAAGCATCTGATCGGCTTCGTCGAAGACGATAAAGCGTACGTCAGAAAAACTAATCAGGTCTTTATCCATGAGTTGAAGAAGTCTGCCAGGAGTCGCTAATAATATTTCGAACTCACCTTGAATGCTTCTGCGACTTTGCTCGAATGTAGTGCCCCCTAAGACAGGGCGAACTCTTAAGCGAGTATCATGAGTATAATTTTTAAAGACCTTGGAAACCTGTTCGCCCAAGTCTCTTGAAGGGACAAGAACGATGGCGCGAGGTGTGCCACCTTCGCTTACGGGATTGCCTTCGTTTTCCAAAGTTTTAAGCAAATGCAAAATAGGAAGGGCGTAAGTTAATGTTTTTCCGCTGCCGGTTTCTGAAACCCCAACAACCGATTGGCCCGACATCATCATCGGAATCGCATTTTTCTGAATCTCAGTTGGAGTGTGAATTTTCAGAGCTTTGAGGGTTTTAATAAGAGATGGCAGCAGGCCGAAGTCAGGAAATGTATTCATGTCAGGGAACTTAACTGTAACCCATGAAAATTCGTAGTTAAATCTAGGTTCTTTGAGAAACTTTCATGGGTCTCAGATGCACGGTATTGCGCGAGGCGATAATGTGAAGATTTTTGTCCGAAATAAGCGGCGACGCTCTTAAACTAGGATATGACTAATTCAATGGAATCTTTGAATGCAACCAAGAAAGAGTGGATAGGCCTGTTAGTTCTGGCTTTACCATGCATGCTTTACTCGATGGACCTCATGGTTCTGAACCTTGCCATTCCACAGCTTAGTCTGGATTTGCACCCCAGCGCTTCGCAACTTTTATGGATCGTCGATATTTACGGATTTTTTCTAGCAGGTTCACTGATCACGATGGGAACCTTAGGTGATCTCATTGGACGAAGAAAAATTCTTCTTGTTGGCAGCAGTATTTTCGCTGTTGCTTCTGCCATCGCGGCGTTTTCCAGAAGTGCAGAGATGCTGATCGTTATGCGTGCGATTCAAGGAATTGCTGGTGCAACGCTGGCTCCATCGACGTTATCGTTGATTCGTGTGCTTTTTAAAAACCCAAAGCAACGGGCGCAAGCTGTTGGTTTATGGGGAACTAGTTTTTCTTTGGGTGGATTAATTGGTCCCTTGGTAGGCGGAGCATTGATTGAACATTTTTGGTGGGGATCTGTTTTTCTTATCAACGTCCCAATACTGATTCTTCTGCTAATCATTGCGCCGAAGCTATTGCCAGAGTTCAAGGACGAGAACGGGGGAAAGTTAGATCTGCTCAGTGCTGCTGTATCTTTGGTATCCATCTTATTAATTGTTTTCGCTTTGAAAAAATTCGCAGAGGTCGGTTTTCAAGCGGTGGCCGTTATCAGCGCAATTGTCGGTCTTGCTTTAGGCGGGTTTTTTATTCGTCGACAGGAGCAGCTAGAGCACCCACTTATTGACGTGAATTTGTTTAAAGGTTTCACATTCAACGCATTGATTTTAACGAACTCGCTAACGATGTCAGTTTTCTTCGGAACATTTCTGTTTCAAACTCAGTACATCCAGTTAGTCATGGGATTTTCGCCATTGCTTGCCGGTATGTGGTCTTTGCCATCGACAGTTGCAATGATTATCAGTTCTTCGCTATCACCGCAGTTAGCAAAGAAAATCAAACCTGCCTTTATAATGGGATTTGGTCTGTTTTTAGGAGCCATCGGATTTATCATTATTTCTCGCGTGAATGGCGCGCAAGATTTAGGCTGGTTGATTCTGGGATCGGTTTTCCAATCGCTTGGCACACCTCCGGTCTTGCTATTCACTACAAACATGCTTGTGAATAGTGCTCCTCCGGAAAAGGCAGGGGCAGCGGCCGCAATTTCGGAAACAGGAAATGAAATGGGCGGTGCTCTTGGAATCGCTATCTTGGGAAGTGTAGGAACATTTATTTATCGACAACAAATGTCTCAGATAATTTTAGGGAACATAAACCCTGGGATTAAAAAAGTGGCTTCCACGACTTTAGAAAATGCCATTGAGATTGCCAAGTCAGCGGGTTCAGCGAGTGAAAGCTTAATAAGCCAGTCCAAAGGTGCTTACACAATGGCATTCAGTTCGGTGATGCTTATTGGATCTGCGGTACTGGCAATGCTTTCGGTTTTGGTGATTGCCAAACTTCATCATGTTAAACTTGAAGACGAGCATGGGGATCATTCTTAATCTTTATAGGTATTTTCCAATAAAGATCCCACATCGATGAATGATCCGTCAGAGAATAGGCAGCGATCTAACTTCACCCATTTCTTGTCTGAAACGGTAAATTCGATAATCTGCCCTTCGCCCTTTAGATCAGTGCACAAGTGAAAACCCGGTGTTCCCACCGCAGTCATGCGCAGATTTTTACGTTCTAAAGTTTCCTTTGATCTTAAGGCTTCACACTCGGTATTCCTTGTGCAGTTTTGTGAAAGCAACTCGCTACCTGCCGTATTGGTACAGTAAGTGGCCCTTTCGATTTCGGTTTTTCCTAAAGTCACAGTCTTGATTTGACCCTCAAGACAAGAAGTCGGAGCTTGCCAAGCAAAGGCCGATTGAGTCGTCAGAGCTAAAATCAACAAAAGAAATTTATTCCACATAAGTCATAGATCCCGTAAATTTTGCGATGGTATCCTTATCGACCCAAACGTACCCACCAGTATTATTGTCTTTATAAGGAGCCGCATATTTATAATTCTTGTCGCGACCACTCGAGCCTTTGACAAGATACTGACATTGACCGTCTTTAAAACGACGGCCCACAATAGTGGCCTGATGATCATAAATTTTCTTATCGGGATTGTAGTTCGGACCTAAGAAGAAAAATCCAGGGTCATGTTCGAAGCTGACGATATTTCCCTTATCCAACTGCGTGTCCAATATTGAAATATCCTGATTCTTGATTTTTTCTGTATGAAACTTCAAATCAGAGACTTGAATTCTGTGTTTGCAACTAGCTTTGGCTAGTTCGATGATGCGGCGATCTCCTCCATAGGCTTCTAGAATTCCCTTTATGTCTTTAGATAAGATGGTCGGGTAGGCCTTTGAGATCGCGGCGCAGGAAGCCGCATCTTCTTGTTTTCCTGGCAGAGCCATGACTTTGCGAAGATATTTCTGCAAATCATTATTATTATAATCGCTTGGCAATTCTTTTTCAGAGCAAACGGCTTTGCCAGAAACAGATTCTAACGCCTCGTCAATATTGCCACCGCTATCAATAATATTTTGAGTCTTTACGTGAGTGAATCTTTTGATAATGCTTGTGCGAATCATTTCGTGAAAATTCGCTGCAATATCGAAAGCCGAAACCCGCTGTTTCATTTTAAAAGATACTAGGTCGGCAGCAGAGTACGCATAGCACCAGCCTGTTCCGTCACGATTGATCGGAGCTTCAAGGCCTGGACTTTTGGATAAATCCGTCGTTGAACACGTCTGCGCATTATCTGCGGCCTGTGTTTGAATCGATAAAAAGCATCCCAAAAGAACAATGGAGATTCGAATTTTCATTCTTCTATTATCGCGAGAGCTTATGCAGACAGACAATCCTTCTCGAGGAAGTCGAAAAGTTTTGGTCTATCTGCTAGGAAATTTATTTCAATATAGAGGCTTAGTTATATTCAGTACTGATAACGGCATTTCTGTGGGAAAGATTTAAATTTCTTGGCTTGAAAGGGGACCAGCAACCTTATATGAGTTGATGATAATTCCTGACGGCAATGCTCTTGAGCTATCGAGGGCGAGGGTTTGCGCGGGGGTTCCCTCAGCAAAAAAGCGTTTTCCTGTTCCAAGCAAGACAGGATTGACCAAGAGAAGTACTTCATCAGCAAGTCCGTGTTGCAGCAGGGTCGAAGTCAGTGTCGAACTGCCAGAGACAACGAGGGTTGGTCCTGTCGAATCTTTCAGAGTGCGAACACCTTCAACGAGATTAGAATTGATGCTTTTAAACGGTCCCCACTGCAAACTTTCTGGCCTGTGTGTGACAACGTATTTTGTTGCCGCATTCAATCTGTCTGCCATCGGGCTTTGCGGTGCTTTTGGCCAAAAGCTTGACCACATATCATAGGTTTTACGACCTATGAGCACATCGAATTTTTCACCATATTCCGCGAGCACAATCGCCAATCCCGCAGGGCTGCGATAAGGACCACTCCAATCACCATGAGAAAAATCACCCTCTGTATCAGTGCCGGATTGTATGACGCCGTCTAGAGAAATATGTTCGATGATTTTCAGCTTTCTCATATGAAGTACTCCTTGGTGATTAAATTAAATTGTGCTTCGGTCATCGGACTCATTACAAGCCACCTGCTAATTCACGTGACATAAGAATTGCTCACCTAGACCTTCGTCTTGCCAAACCTCTTTAGGCTCTTCTCAATAGGTAAAACCTAGCCTAAAGTATGGAGCATCATTTACGACAGCGGAGGAAATCCATGGGCAGTGTTGTTTCATTTATCAATCAAAAGGGTGGCGTCGCAAAGACGACAACAGCTATCAACGTTTCAGCACAATGGGCGAAAGAAGGAAAGAAAATCCTTTTGGTTGATTTAGATCCCCAGTCTTCCGCAACACGCGCAATCTTTGGGGATACAGATTTTGAAAACACAGTTTATGACGTTTTGACTGGAGAGATCGAGGCCCAAGATGCCGTCGTTCCTTCAGAAGCATTCGGCATTGACGTGATTCCTGCGGAAATCATGTTGAGCGGCATCGAAATTCACATGGCCACTAAATTCGGCCGTGAAAGCATTTTGAAGCGAGCTTTGGCCGAAATCAAAGAAAACTATGACATCGTTGTGATCGACTGTTCACCGTCTTTGGGTTTACTCACTGTAAACGCCTTAATCGCGTCTAAAGATATCGTGATTCCAATCTGTCCAGAGTATTTCTCTTTAAAAGGTATCGATTTGATTCTTGATACTTTGAAACACATCCATACAGGGTTGGGTCACAAAGTTGAAGTGCGTGGAATCATTATTTCTAAATACCGCAACCGTCGCATCGTTGAAAAAGTAATCAACGATCTTCGAATGACATATACAATCCCTGTGTTTAACAACTACATTCCGGAATCTATCGTGGTTGAAGAAGCCCATCACAATCATTTGCCAATGTTAGAGTACTCTCCGAAAAACCCGGCGGGCCTTGCTTTGGCTAATTTAGCTGCGGAAATGTGGGCTTGAGTACCATCAATCCTCTTTTTGTAGATTCAACGAAGCCCGTTGGTGACAAAGTCGTCACCAACGTAGAGCTATTGAACGTAACCTTGCAACCAGGCGAATCTTTGTTCTTTGAGTTAACTGATGAATTTGGTTTTGTGCAGAGATTTGCAATGAAGATTGTCGAGACAAAGAAAACTGTGAAATATACAGCTGAGGTTTGGTTGAAATACCAGCATCAGATTCAATTTCGCTTTTTAATTGTTTCAGATGGTGTCGAAATGCAGACGTCTGCCATTCGTGAGATCTGCGTAGGTCATGTTATATCTGAAAAATGGGAACCATGTGCTGCAGGCGAAACCATAAAACCAAAGAAGCCAAAAAGATCCGCGCCAAAATCAGCGGCTTCTAAAGATAGAAATTCGCAACCAGTGATTAAAACCACTTCTGCAAAACCATTGGGTGAGCCGAATTTGCTTGTTCAAATTAAATCCTTGTTCGACGATTTACTTTAAGGAGAAAACTTATGGGCCAAGTTAAAGTCGCAGCGTTTTCGGTGTCCTTAGACGGATTTGGTGCAGGACCAGAGCAAAGT
>NZ_DASVLT010000012.1:0-43083 GCF_036384735.1 Bdellovibrio sp.
ACGTGAATTGTGGCTGAAAGAAAAAATGACCGTCGTGTTTGTCACTCATTCTTTGAGTGAAGCACTGTATCTTGCTGAACGAGTTATTATGTTAAAGGGACCTGGAGCTAAAATTGTTCTGGATCAGAAACTATCGCTGCCGGTCATTCGCACAGAAGTTCTTAAGACATCAGAAGAGTTTAACTCTTTGCTTCGACAACTTTCCGAAAGGCTGCGCCAGTGAAAAGAGTTGCACCAGCAGTCTTTGCATTTCTTATTTTAGTCCTGGGTCTTGAAGTTATCGTTCAAAGTGGCCTTGTTGTCGATACCTTGATTCCCGCCCCTACGCAAATTGTAAAGACGTTGCTCGAACTTCATAGTGATTTTCAAAATGCTTTGCTGGAAACTCTTCGCAATACTTTAGCGGGACTTTTTTTAAGTATCGTTATTGGGAATATAATTGCATTCTTATTTTCACTTTCTGATCTTTTGAAGCGTGCGATTTTGCCATTCGCCGTGTTCTTTCAAACGGTTCCTATTATCGCCATAGCACCTCTTTTGGTGATTTATTTTGGTTTTGGTTCTCCAACGGTGATTGCATCAAGCTTTATTGTCTCGATATTCCCGATCATCGCAAACACATTGGCTGGCCTAGAAAGCGCGACACCACAACAAATCGATCTCTTTAAGATCTATCAAGCCACACGCTTTCAAACATTATGGAAGTTAAAACTTCCCAATGCCTATCCGTATATATTGTCTGGATTAAAGGTCGCGATCGGTCTATCAATCATCGGAAGTGTCGCTGGTGAATTTGTCGCTGGAGGCGGCCTAGGAGCGATGATCGACGCTGCAAGAACTCAACAGCGCGTGGATATTGTTTTTGTAGCCTTACTCTTACTGTCACTTTTAGGAATTATCCTGATTGGCCTTCTAAATCTAACGAATCGATTGATCTTGCTACGAAGACCTTTTATGACGACGTCCGGGGACCTATGAAATCACTGATCTTTAGCTTCGCCTTATTATGTTCCGTAAATTCTTTTGCGAAAATAACATTGGCTTTAAATTGGAAACCCGAACCTGAATTTGGCGGATTCTATCAAGCCCAATTGAGCGGCTATTTTAAGGAGCAACATCTTGATGTCGAAATTCTTCCCGGTGGCTCAGGAACACCGACAGTGCAAATGCTTGCCAATGACAAAGTAGATTTTGCCGTCGTCAGTGCCGATGAAATCATTTTATCTCAAGATCGCAATAGTAAAAATAAGGTGAAAGCCTTGTTCGCCGTTTATCAAAAAGCTCCCTACATCGTGATGACTCACGCTGAACGTAATTTCAAAAACTTGAAAGAGGTATTTGAATCTGAGGGTACTCTTTCGATTCAGTCAGGTCTTCCCTATTACCAATATCTAGTTAAGAAACTCGGAAAGCCCAAAGTGCACGTGGTTCCATATCTTGGTGGTGTTGCAAACTTTCTATCTGATAAGAACTTTTCCCAACAAGGATTCCTGACGACAGAACCGTTAAGTGCGGAAAAGGCTGGAGCCAAGGTTAAGAACTTCCTGATTGCAGATGAAGGTTTTAATCCTTATCTCGTTGTTGTTGCGACAACGGAGAACAATCTGAAATCTCATCCCGACATAGTAAAGAAACTTTTGAAAGCCATTGATAAAGGTTGGCAGACTTATTTGAAGGATCCCAGCCAAGCCAACCAATATATGGCTGGACTAAATAAAAGTTTGAATCTTGAAACCTTCAAAGCGGCCGCTGATATTCAAAAACCTTTGATTGAAACAAAAGGTGCAAAACTTGGTTCAATGACAGCACAGCGTTGGGACGAACTTGTTTCTCAGTTAAAAGATTTGGGACTTATTAAAAGCTCACTAAAGTCTTCTGATTTATTTGAAACAGTGGCCTACTGATGGCTCAATCGGTCACTCTTTATCGTTTTCGTATTGATCTATCCGACGTCGATCGCAGCGTTTACGAGGCCCTGGATTTTCGCGTAGCCCAGCACCCATCTGAATCCATGCAATACCTTCTGACCCGCGTAATTGCTTACGCCTTGAATGCACAAGAGGGCCTGGATTTTTCACCTGAAGGACTGCATGATCCCGAGGCACCCGCTTTGCGCGTGCAAGACCTTACGGGTGGCATTTCATTGTGGATCGAGATCGGCAATACGAATCCTAAGAAATTACATAAGGCCGCAAAAACAGCCAAGGCTGTAAAAGTTTATACTTATAAAAACCCGTCCGATTTTTTGCGTGAATGCCAAGGGCAGAATATCTTCCGAGCGGATGACATCGAAGTTTTTTCTCTCGATCCTAAGTTTCTGGATGCCCTAGGTGCCGAAATCCAAAGGGACAATCGCTGGAGCCTGCTTCGACATGAAAATGCACTGACGATCACCCAAGGGGAGCTAAGTTTCACGACAGAGCTTCATAGTCATCAAATTGCTAAATAGAACCTATTGCCAGAGGCGCCCTCATAATTTGGGTCTTGACCTGCCGTCCCATATCTAATAGAACGAATTCCTCGCTCGGAGCTATCTATGAAAATTAA
This sequence comes from Bdellovibrio sp., assembly GCF_036384735.1. GTDB lineage: Bacteria > Bdellovibrionota > Bdellovibrionia > Bdellovibrionales > Bdellovibrionaceae > Bdellovibrio. Next base: position 2,548 of record NZ_DASVLT010000012.1, read on the forward strand.
TCTTTTAGACATTCCAGAAGAAGGTAAATCATTTGCTTGGAACAGCCAAACAGGTGAAATTTCAACCGTCCTTGCCGATCTTATTGGAAAAGTTCAGTATCAAACAGAGTTCTTTATTAAACCCATCACGTCTCGCGATTTCGAGCTGACTGGGGTTATTAAAACCACTTTACCAGAGCAGTGTTCTCGTTGCGGGATCGATTTCGCATTCCCAGTGAACGAGAAATTCCACGAAATTTTGATCCCCAAACAGAGCCAACCTCGCGGTGGGAAGTATTCAAAAGTGAATCATGTTAGTGATTTACCTGACAACGGCCCAGAATCCGTCGAGTACGATGGTCAACATTTCGATATGGGTGAATACTTGCACGAAGTGGTCGCTCTTGCTGCGCCTTTTAATCCGGCAGGCCCCGAGAATGAAGATGGAGATTGCTCTATTTGCGAAATTCCTGTGCGAGGACGCAGTTTTAGCTACGACGAGGAAATGCCTGTCGAAAAACCGCAGAATCCATTTGCTGCTTTAAAGAATATAAAGATCAATTAAATTCTTGATTTTTATCGAGGTTTAGATAGATTACCGATCTTCACGCGAACAATTCAGGCTCTAAAAATCCCGATTTCTTCGCTATTTAATTTGGAATTCCTGCTTAAACGCAAGTTTAAGTGTAAGTAACAAAGAGGTTAGAAATGCCAACTCCTAAGAAGAAAACATCTCGCTCAAAACGTGATATGCGCCGTTCACACGACGGTTTGTCTGCTCCTGCAGTAGCTGTTGAGAAAAAAACTGGTGAACTTGTTCGCCCTCACCGCGCTTCTAAAGGTGCTGACGGTGCCTTGTACTACAAAGGCAAACAAATCAGCGCAGCAAAATAATCTAAGATTTAGGTGGTATCCATGGCAGGACTACATCGATCTCGAGTTGCAGGGATAGGCTCTTATTTACCAGAGAAGGTTCTCACGAACCAAGATCTCGAAAAAATGGTAGAGACGAGCGATCAGTGGATTGTCGAACGCACCGGGATCGAGCGCCGTCATATGGCCGCCGAGGGTCAGTCAACTTCTGATTTGGCCCTTCATGCCGCTCAAAGAGCACTTCAAGACGCAAATCTCAAAGCAGAAGATTTAGATATGATCATCGTCGGCACAGTAACTGGTGATCGTCAGATGCCTTCAACTGCCTGCTATCTTCAAAGTAAATTAGGTGCCCGCAACGTGATGTCATTCGATTTGAATGCCGCATGTTCTGGATTCATTTATGGCGTCTCTATCGCTGACCAATTTATTCGCACTGGAATGTATAAACATATCCTCGTTGTCGGCGCGGAAGTTCTTCATCGTTTTGTAAACTACAAAGATCGCGAAACTTGCATCCTGTTTGGTGATGGAGCTGGCGCATGGGTTGTATCTCGTGCGGAAGCCAATGACACAAACATTATCGCGAGTACTCACCTTCATGCCGATGGCGATCTTGCGGAACTATTAACAGTTCCTGGTGGCGGAAGCATTATGCCGCAATCAAAAGAAGTCATCGATAATAATCTTCAATTCGTTCAAATGAGAGGTCGTGAGATCTTTAAGAACGCCGTTCGCACAATGGCTCTTTGCTGCAAAGAGGCCCTTGCGCAGAACAATGTTTCTCCTGAGCAAATTGATTGGATCATTCCTCATCAAGCCAATAAGCGCATCATTGAAGCCGTGGCTGATCAATTTGATTTCCCAATGGAGCGCGTGATTGTGTACCTTCAAGAAACTGGTAACACATCTGCTGCCTCTATTCCTTTGGCCTTTGACTGGGCCGTTAAAAATGGAAAAATCAAACGAGGTCAAAGTATTCTGCTAACCGCTTTCGGTGCAGGTCTGACTTCTGGTTCAATTCTATTGAGGTACTAAAACATGTTCACACTTGTATTTCCAGGACAAGGTAGCCAGCAACCTGGCATGGGCCGTTTTTTGTTTAATAACTTCAAAATCGCACAGGAGACTTTCGAAGAAGCCTCTGAAGCTTTAAAGCAAGACATGAAAAAGCTTTGCTTCGAAGGAACTGAAGCGGAACTTGCTTTGACTGAAAACACTCAGCCCGCTCTGTTGTTGGTATCAACGGCAACTCAGCGAGTTCTTCGCAATGAATTTAGCGTCAAAGTTCAGTCAGCCGCTGGTCACTCTATCGGTGAATATGCAGCTCTAGTCGCAGCAGATGTTGTTCGCTTTGATCAATCTATGCGTGCCGTTCGCACTCGTGGACAAGCCATGCAATCTGCGGTTCCAGTGGGACAAGGTGGAATGGTTGCAGTTCTTGGGTTGGAACCGGATCAAGTTGAAACTCTTTGTCACTATGTTGTTAAAAATTCGGGCGTGGGTCCTTTATCGCCTGCGAACTTTAACTCTCCAGGCCAAATCGTTATCAGTGGTTCACAAAAAGCCATTGATTGGTTGAAAGATAATTTCAAACCAGAATTGATCTGGGCTGAAGCTCCAAAGCGCGCGAAATTGATTCCATTGACTGTATCAGCCCCTTTCCACTGCGAGATGATGAAACCTGCAGAGGAAAAAATGCGTGAAGTGTTGACTGCCATGGAATTCAAGAAGGCCGCATTTCCTATCGTTCAAAATTTCCACGCTCAGTTTGAAACTGAAGGTGCTGTTCTTCGCGAGAATTTGATCCGTCAAGTTTCAGCACCCGTTCGTTGGACACAAAGCATGGAAACTTTAAAAGCTGCGGGCCACTCACAAATCATCGAATGTGGCGCTGGCAAAGTGCTTCAAGGTCTTCTAAAGAAGATTGATTCTGAATTCTTCAAAGTTATGACAACTTCGAGCATCGAAGATATCAAAATGATTGAGGAATTTTTGAAAGCTTCGAGTCATTAATTTTTCTTGAGCTTTATTCAGAGTTCGGTCACAGTCTGAGCCTGGCTGGCTTACACTCCAGCTTCGCCGGAGTATTCAGTCTATTTCTGGTTTTAATGTTTTGTTGGTTTTAGAAATAGTTTGGTTAAAGGAATGCACGAATGAGTGGAAACTCGCTTCAAGGAAAGAAAATCGTCGTGACAGGCGGAAGCCGTGGAATCGGCGCTGCCATCGTAAAGCTTTTAGCTGACGAAGGCGCTCAAGTGGCATTTACTTTTTCATCTCGTGAAGAAGCCGCCCAACAAGTTGCTCACACATTAAAGGGCGACGGACATTTCTACATCAAGATGGATGTTGCTAACGAACAATCTGTGAATGAAGCTGTTGAGCACATTCTTGAAAAATGGCCTGAAGTAGACGGTGTTGTGAACAATGCTGGCATCACGAAAGACCAACTTCTTTTGCGCATGAAAGCCGAAGACTTCGACAACGTTATCGCCACAAATCTTCGTGGCACGTTCCTAGTCACAAAAGCTTTCACGAAGCCCATGATGAAAGCGCGCAAAGGCTCTATCGTTAATATCACTTCAGTTATTGGACAAACTGGTAACGCAGGCCAAGCGAACTATGCAGCTTCGAAAGCAGGAACTGTGGCGTTTGCGAAATCTGTGGCTCTTGAGCTTGCTTCTCGCAATGTGCGCGTGAACAACGTAGCACCTGGTTATATCGCGACAGAAATGACCGAAGTTTTGCCAGAGGAAGTGAAAGCAAAAATTCTTGAGAAAGTTCCTCTTGGAAAAATTGGCGAAGGAACTGACGTTGCGCAAGCGGTAAGATTTTTGCTCAGTGATGAATCGAAATACATCACTGGACAAACTTTGAGCGTGAACGGTGGCATGTTCATGGAATAGTTCCACCACTCGCAAACAACCGGTAACAGGTGAATGCGAAGGGATTTCCGAATGAGAATTTAAAAAATTCGCATTCATAAAAGGAACAAGATCTGCTTTTGAATTAAAGCGAAAGCAGTAAGAACTGGACTTTAAATTTATTAATTTAGGAATGAATGTACCTGAGGAGGATTAAATGGCATTGCATCCAAAAGTAAAAGACATCATCGTTGAACAACTTGGCGTAGATCCAGAGAAAGTGAAGCCAGAAGCTTCTTTCATCGACGATCTAGGTGCAGACAGCCTTGATATCGTTGAGCTTGTAATGGCAATGGAAGAAGAATTCGATCTTGAAATCCCTGATGAAGATGCTGAAAAGCTTAAAACAGTTCAAGACGTAGCTTCTTACCTTGAGAAAAAAGGAAAAGCGTAGTTTTTTATGAACTCCCGATTTGAACGTCCATCTAAGACACAAAAAAGAGTTGTTGTAACAGGCGTAGGCGCAGTCACTCCCCTTGGTAATAATATCGAGGAAAGCTGGGCAGCCGCTCTTCGTGGTCAATCTGGCATCGCCAAGATCACAAAGTTTGATACAACGGGCTTTGATGTCACTTTTGCTGGTGAAGTGAAGGGTTTCAATCCTGATCTTTACATCGAAAAGAAAGAGCAAAAGAAGATGGACGAGTTCATTCACTACTCTATCGCCGCTTCAAAAATGGCGGTAGAGATGGCGAAATTGGAACTTTCTGAAAAGGAAAGAGAAACCACGGGAGTTATCATTGGTGTAGGTATCGGCGGATTGGATACAATCCAAGAAACCTCCATCAAAATGAAAGAGAAAGGACCTGGTCGTATCAGTCCTTTCTTTATTCCAAGCGTGATCACAAACTTGGCTGCAGGTCAGGTTTCAATTGCTCTTGGTTTGAAAGGTCCAAACTACTCTGTGACATCTGCTTGTGCTTCTGGCGTTCACTCTATCGGTGATGCTGTTAGATACATCCGTGATGGCGTGGCTGACGTAATGTTGGCTGGTGGTGCGGAAAGTACAGTGTGCGGTCTTGCAGTTGGTGGATTTGCGGCGATGAAGGCCCTTTCTACTCGCAACGACGCTCCTGAAAAAGCCAGCCGTCCTTGGGATAAAGACCGTGATGGTTTTGTTCTTGGAGAAGGCGCGGCCGTTCTTGTGATCGAATCTTTAGAACATGCAGAAAAACGTGGTGCAAACATCCTTTGCGAAATCACGGGTTACGGCGTTTCGTCAGATGCTTATCACATGACATCTCCGGCACCTGAAGGTGCTGGTGGTTATGCAGCTATGCAAATGGCGGTGAAAGATGCAGGTATTGCTCCTTCAGATATCAATTACGTGAATGCTCATGGAACTAGTACGCCAGTTGGTGACGGTCTAGAGTCTTTTGCGATCAAAAAACTTATGGGCGATCATGCGAAGAAAGTTTGGGTTTCTAGCACGAAATCCATGACGGGACACGCTTTGGGTGCTGCTGGTGCGATCGAATCTGCTTTCTGTGTGATGGCACTTCGTGATCAAAAAGTTCCACCTACGATCAACCTTGATAATCCAAGTGAAGATTGCGATCTTGATTATGTTCCACACAAAGCTCGTGAAGGAAAATTGAATCACGTCCTAAATAACAGCTTTGGTTTCGGTGGAACCAATGCTTGTATGATCTTCTCGAAATACAATCCCTAAACCGACAAAGTCGGCGTCGTGGAAGTAGTTCTTTATCAAAGATCGAAGACAACTTGTCTTTGATCCACACAACAGGATTTTAGAATGCTTGTCTACATTGGTTGCGATCATGCAGGTTTGGATTTGAAACTTAAAGTGATGGCGGCATTTCCCGATATTCAATGGAAAGACCAAGGCACATTCTCTCCTGATTCTGTGGATTATCCTGACTATGCCGACAAAGTCTGCAAAGAGATCACTGCTGTTGAACTTGAAAATAAAAAGAACAACATCGTAGATCCTCTTAAAGGGCCTGCCATGGGGCTTTTGATCTGTGGTTCTGGTCAAGGCATGGCTATTCGCGCAAATCGTTACCCACAGGTGCGTGCGGCGCTTTGCTGGAATGAAGACATTGCTCGCCTTTCTCGTGAACATAATAATGCGAACATTTTGGTTTTAAGCGCTCGCTTTACAGCTCCTGACTTGGCGGAAAAAATGGTTCGTGAATTCTTCGCAACGAAGTTTGAAGGCGGCCGTCACCAGCGCCGTGTCGATAAGCTTTCAAATCCTTGTTAATTAGTGGTGGTCCTTCTTAAGAGTCCCCAACGATCGAGACATAAATAATAACGTCCTCATAGACTTAGAATAAAATCTAAACTTATTGCTGACAGCAACACGGGTTGTTGAGACTTTTAATTCGCAATTATTCAAGGGATACTTTTCCACTAAGAGGTAACCCATGAATTCAACGTCTTTGTCATTAGCTCAAGTAGATCCTGAAGTTTTAAACGCGATTCAAAAAGAATCTGAACGTCAACAGTTCGGTCTAGAAATGATCGCTTCGGAAAACTACACCTCGAAAGCTGTTATGGAAGCTCAGGGCTCTATTCTGACAAACAAGTATGCCGAAGGGTACCCAGGCAAACGCTATTATGGCGGCTGTGTGAATGTCGATACCATTGAATCTATGGCGATCGAACGCGCAAAAAAACTTTTCGGAATGAATTATGCCAATGTCCAACCACATTCAGGCTCACAAGCTAATATGGGCGTCTACCTGGCGGCATGCAAAGCGGGCGATACAATCTTAGGCATGGATTTATCTCATGGTGGTCACTTAACTCACGGATCACCTGTGAATTTTAGCGGTCTTCTTTTTAAGGCAGCTTCTTACAAACTAGATCCAGAATCGGGTCGTTTGAATTATGATACAATTCGCGCTACTGCAAAAGAGGTTCAACCTAAACTTATCATCGCTGGCTACAGTGCTTATCCGAGAACTTTGGATTTTGCAAAATTCCGCGAGATCGCAGATGAAGTAGGCGCACAATTACTTGTAGATATGGCGCACTTTGCAGGTCTTGTAGCGACTGGACACCATCCATCCCCGGCTCAATATGCTGACTATGTGACAACAACGACGCATAAGACTTTGCGTGGTCCTCGGGGTGGTATGATTCTTACGAACTCTGAAGAAAAAGCAAAAGTGATGAACTCAAGAATCTTCCCTGGCATTCAAGGTGGACCTCTTGAACACGTTATCGCTGGTAAAGCTGTTGCTTTCGGCGAAGCTTTAAAACCTGAATTCAAAAAATACAGCGAACAAGTGATACAAAATGCGAAAGCATTGGCCGAGGAAATGATATCTCTAGGATTTAAACTTGTGACTGGTGGCACCGACAATCACTTGATTTTGGTTGATTTGAGCGATCGCGAGATCACAGGAAAACTGGCTGAGACTTCTTTGGATGAAGCAGGGATCACAGTAAATAAAAACACTGTGCCAAATGAAAAACGTTCGCCATTCGTAACAAGTGGCGTTCGCATCGGCACACCAGCTTTAACAACTCGTGGAATGGGTGCTTCTGAAATGAAGCAAATTGCAAAATGGATTTCTCAAGTCCTGAACAATCCGGAAGATGCGACCTTAAAAAATAGAGTGCACGAAGAAGTAAAAGCGCTCTGCAAGCACTTCCCTATTTACTAGACTCTTAGCTCGATTATGGCCGTGAAATCCGCCCTACAGGCTCGTTTCGCGGCTTTTTTATTCTCATTGCAGAACATTTTTTCGTCAGATTTCATAAAATCGCATCCGTAAATTAAGACTGAAAAATTCCTTAAATCCGCTCTGGGCTTGACCGATAAAGGTATCGTATTTCTGTGCCTTGAAAGTTCGCGCAGAAATATGAAAACCATGTAAGTTTCGAGGAAAATATGCTTTGGATTCGGCCTCTTATGGTCTATAGTAGAGATATGACACCAGGATGGAAGCAGCTCGTTACGACAGCAGGATGCATGTTAATCACAGGATCTTTGATCTCTTGTGCCACTTATAGATCTTCTCTTTCTGAGGGAAATTTCCAGGCAGGCGCCCCAACAACTGAAAAGAAAGTGGTTCAAGCTCGCACGGCAGCTTCGGATCAGCCTTTACCAATCATTCAAGATGTGAATTTCGACTGGCCAGTAGACAGTGCCCGCATGACTCGTGGTTTTTTACCTAAGAAGCGCCGCCCTCACTTGGGTATTGATTTGGCAGCTCCTAAGGGGACGCCGATCTTAGCAGCTCAGGCAGGAACAGTGATCTATGCGGGACGCGAATTCCGTGGTTACGGTAAAATGGTTTTGATTGAATCCGGCGAAGGTTGGGCGACTCTTTATGCTCACTTCGATAAAATTTTGATCTCTGAAGGCCAAAAGGTTCGCAAAGGTGAAGTGATCGGAGCCATGGGTCGCACAGGTCGTGCCACAGGCGTTCACTTGCACTTTGAGATCCGTCATAACAGAGGTCCCGTGGATCCACTCCCACTTCTTCCTCACACGGCAACAGCCGGCATTTAAAGCACAATCAGGCCACATTGACGTGGCCGTTTTTATTTTGTATTCTTAGGCAAGAAGGTTTTGCAGAGAACACCTTCACCGCCAAAGACTTTGTCACTCTGCCTTTTTCTTATTGAATCAGAAAACTCTTTTGACTCTCACGCGGTAGAAAGTCGTATGAGGAGTTTTTATGTCTAAAAATCCCCCGTCCCGTGTCGATGAACTGAAAAAACGCGCCAAACGTTTTCATAAATCTGCTTTGGAGCAAAACAAAGATCTCAAGCTGAAGGATGCTTTAAATAAAATCGCATCGCTGAATGGATTTGCAAATTGGCGAGATCTAAAAAAGAACCTTGAGGAGACAGAGCTATTTTTAAATCGAGGATCAGGCCCCAGCACAATGCACTGGTATCGCTCTTATGAAGAGGCTCGCCGTCACGCTGAGGAAATCAATGGGATCATTGTACCTTATCAAAAGGATTACTTTGTAGGTGATGAGGATTATTTGCGCTCGCTAGGTCTTAAAAAGGACGATCGCGATTTAGCCTTGGTAGGAAATGACTGGTCTAAACCGAGGGATCTCGAAGCCTTTAAGCGCTTACAAAGCAAGATCGTAAAATTCCGGGAATCTCGTCAGCAGAAATAACTTAACCGGAATTTGCGGAATTCGTGTCAGAATAAAAAAAAGGCAGCCTGTTAAAGGGCTGCCTTTTTCGTAAAGTCTTTTCCGAACAGCGATTAGAATACGCTGAATGAAGTAGAAAGACCTACGTTTGTAGTATCCGCTCTCATGTACTCTGGAGCGAATTGGAAGTTTGGATACAAGTAGATATCACGAGTCACAGAGATACCAATACCAACTGATTGAGTCCACATTTCATGGTAGAATGTAGATTTAGCATCGTCACGATAGTGGTCGAACGTCAAGAAGCGGAAGACAGTTCTGAAAGACAATGTGTCGTTGAATGCGTACTCTACGAATGGGAACAAGCCAATAGAGTAATCAGAACGACCATCTTCTGGATTAGAAGCTGTATCAAAAGCGTTTTCGCCATCTTTATAGAATACGTTGCTCAAGCTCAAGCTCAAGCCTGGCTGCCAGTTAGAGTTTGCGATATCAAAGATACCCGTCCAGCTTGCAGATGCGGCAGACTGCATTTTGTAATTATCAACGTACGCTGGGATTGTGTAGTAATCTACTTCAGCATCAAGACTTTGTTGGATGCCCCATGCTTTGAAAGCACGACCCCAAGAAACGTATGGAGTATTAACTGAAGATTTGCGTGAACCGTTTGAGTTCGTCAAATCTGAAGTCGAGTTTTGGAACGGAGTATTGATGTTCACACCTGCACCGAAGCGAAGAGTGTCACGCATAGTTAGACGGTAGGCTGCAGCCAATGTACCGCTGATTGTAGTGTTGGTGTCAGAACCAGCAACACCTGCGTAGTTTGGACGGATTGGACCGAATGGAATTTCAAGAGATCCACCGTTATAAGTGATGTCACCTTTGATTGACCATTTTGATTTTGCGCCAGAGTCAGCGCGCATTTTTGCATTTGTGATTTCGTTGTCGATATCGCCAACTTGCTCGTCTTTTTTCTGAACATCAGTAATTTTAACTGATGATGAGTTTGCCGTTTGGCTTTGATCTTTTTGTTCTTCCGCATGCGCAAAAGAAGCTACCAAGGACCCCGCCAAAACCAGTGATACAAGAATTTGTTTTTTCACTGTTTTCCCTTTCGTAAATGGTTATTTGTTTCTTTAAAAAACACTTTTAATTTCGTAATTAATAAGTTGTTTGCGATATAAAGTACTTACTTCACAAACACCGCTCTAAATGGTCCCAAAATGGATCCACAAGGCGTAATGAGCAAGTAAGGTGCCAGAACTTTAGTCCCGTTTCAACACCAATTCTTGACGAATTCTTAAATTAATTCGCAAATTAACAGCTGTTGCTGCTTAAAAAGAAAGCACTGCGTCACATGGAAATAAACCCATCGAGATCTCCTCAAATTCGCTTAGAAGAATTTTCAATCACACGTTGTAACCCTACATATTGAGGGGTTTCACAGCCTCTCGCATAATGTCAGTAGCAAATAAAAAAACAGAATTCAGTAAATCAATTTCGCGAAAAATTGGGAACAACCGGGAGTAGTTGCATGACGCACCAAAATGGCCCCGTTTATCAAGAACGAGATTTTCTCCATGACGTCGGTGTCTCTTTGAACGCAGCACTTTTTATTGTCGACCGCCTGACGGAAGAAATTAAAGAAGAAGAAGGTCGGCTCGAGATCGATGTGGAAACAGAAAAGCTCTTTCATCATTTGGCGACATATCTCACCAAAATCGACAGTCTTGTAAAAGCTCGTCGGACTTTATTATCTGAATTATTAGATGAGGAGCTTCGTTTGGAACGTGCTCGCGAGAAGGAAAAAAGAAAATCAATCTCCCCGTCGCCATAAACAAAAAAGAAGGGAGCCATAGGCTCCCTTTTACAGAGTCATTTGTTTCCTTCAGTGGAATCCATAATCTGTAGAAGATTATAGCGCTCTGTACTTGAAAACATTATCTCTCCAGTTGAGAACATTTTCAAGAAGGAGAATCAACATGCAGACTCTAGGTCTTGTTCTTTCAGGAGGTGGCGCTCGTGCCGCTTATCAGGCTGGCGCCTTGGCTGCTATCGGTGATATATGCTCTGAACTCAAAATTAAAAACCCATTTCAAATATACTCAGGCGTTAGTGCCGGCGCTGTGAACACCAGTGTCATCACTTCCCATGATGGTAACTTCAGCCTGGCATGCAAACGTCTTTTAGATCTGTGGTCCAACATTGAAAGTGAGGATGTGTTTGTTAGCAATCCTGTTTCATTAACTGGCACCGGAATTCATTGGTTGTTGGATTTATCCATGGGGGGAATAAAAAAATCCACTCCTGGGAAGTCACTTCTTGATACAGCGCCCTTGCGAAAACTAATCGAAAAGCATGTGGACTTCAGCCGCATTCAGAAAAAAATTGATACGGGAGAAATGCAAGCCCTTGCTATCACAGCTCTTGACTATTTAAATGCGAACTCAACAACCTTTGTTCAAGGAATAAAAGATACTCCCTCTTGGAATCGAGTTCGCAGAAAAAGCGTCAGCGCAAAAATCACTGTTGATCACCTTATGGCGTCCGCGGCTATTCCTATTTTATTTCCCCCCGTGGAGGTGGATCCTTATGGATATTTTGGTGACGGCAGCATTCGCAATCTAAGCCCTTGTGCGCCAGCTATTTTTCTAGGCTGTGATCGAATTTTAGCCATTGGTGTTCGCTGCAAATCAGATCCCTGCAATTCGCAAAAAAATAACCCGTTAGAGGAAGCTCCAACCGTGGCCCGTATTGTCAGTGTACTTTTACATGCCGTCATGATGGATGGGATCGAGTTAGATATCGAGCGTATCGAGCGCATTAACAGAGATATGAAAAATATTATTGAGACTGAAAGGAAAAAACTTTCAGTCAGAATCGTTGATGCTCTTTGGATTGCGCCCTCAAGAGATCTGTCGGAAATTGCCGCAAACAAATCCGGCGATCTACCGCGAATGATTCGTTATCTTTTGCGTGGTTTAGGGTCTTTGGAAGAGGCCAGCGAAATCACAAGTTTTCTTTTATTTGAAAAAACTTACTGTCAGCATCTTCAAGAACTCGGTTTTGAGGATGCTATGAGACAGAAAGAACAGATCGTTCGATTCTTTACTGACGAAAACACTTTGATCACCGGCCAACAGGAAATCAAACCTTAGATTTCGACTTGAATACCTACTTCAATCACTTGATTGGGAGGAATACGGAAAAACGCTGTTGGACGTTGCGCATTTTTAGACATCACTGCAAACAAACGTTCGCGCCAATGAGACATTCCCGGCTCCCCTGGGCGCGGAGCACCCGGCACAGCGATGATTGTCTCGCGTCCCAAGACGAATGTGGTTTCGTTCACATTGAAATTGATATCACGTTGACGACACGCCTCGAGGATGTGTTTCATCTTCGGCGTTTCCATAAATCCGTAATAAGCAAGAATGCGATAGAAGTTTGGAATGACTTCTTGAATCGAAATCCGATCTTTCTTAGTCACAAACGGTACTTCGCGTGTTTGAATTGTTAACACAGCAACACGCTGATGGAGAACTCTGTTGTGTTTTAGGTTATGCAACAATGGAACTGGAACACCCCAAGGATCACCGGACATATAAATAGCTGTCCCTGGAACACGTATGGGCGGTTCACGCAAAATCTTCTGACAAAATTCCTCGACTGGCATCGAGCGCTCTTTCAAGCGGCGGAACAGGACCTGACGACCTTTCTGCCAAGTCGTCATCAATAAATAAATCAATGCACCAATAACAAGAGGCACCCAACCACCATGAGGAATTTTATGAATGTTCGCCGAGAAGAAGGCCATATCCATCACCAAGAACACACCAAAAATTCCAGCGGCTTTTAAAAAACTCCAATTCCATTTCTGACGAGCGACCTCGTAAGCAAGAATTGTCGTGATGACCATCGTCCCAGTTACAGCGATACCGTAAGCCGCAGCCAAATTGCTGGAGGTTCTAAACGTCAGAACCAACCAGATCACACCAATGAATAAAGCCCAGTTCACAGCTGGAATATAAATCTGACCAATCTCTTGACTGGAGGTATGGATGATCGAAATACGCGGACAGAAGCCCAATTGAATCGCTTGACGAGTGATAGAGAATACACCCGAGATCAATGCTTGCGATGCGATAACGGTCGCCATCGTCGAAAGAATAACCATCGGCAACACAGCCCATTTCGGCGCAAGCAAATAGAATGGATTCGAAACAGCATCCGGCGATGTAAGCAACAACGCCCCCTGACCGAAGTAGTTTAAAACCAACGCTGGTAATGCCACAAAGAACCACGCTAAACGAATCGGACGTTTACCAAAGTGACCCATATCTGCATAAAGAGCTTCGCCACCCGTCACAACCAGAAATACAGATCCCAAAACAAGGAATCCATGCAAACCATTATTTAAGAAGAATTGAATCGCGTGATGAGGCAATAACGCCTCCGCAATACCAGGATTTAAAGTAATTCCGTGAATACCCAAAACACCTAAAGTCAGAAACCAGATAAAAAGAATTGGCCCGAAGATTACACCAATGCGACCTGTTCCATATTTTTGCATCAAGAACAAAGCATTCATCACAAAGATTGTGATTGGAATAATGAACGGATCAAAGTTCGGAGCAACGATTGTCAATCCTTCCATCGCCGACAGAACCGAGATTGCCGGCGTGATAACGCCGTCACCATAAAGAAGAGCTGCACCAAACAAACCTAAGATCGTCATGATCCAGCGGCGATGAGTGACGTCTTTAATATGCTGACTTCGTACAGCCAAAGCCATCAAAGAAAGAATTCCACCTTCGCCTTTATTGTCTGCGCGCATGACGAAGGCCATGTACTTTACGCAAATAACAAGGAAAAGTGTCCAGAAAATAAGTGAGAGAATTCCAAGAACATTTTCTGGAGAAGCCGCAATACCGTACTCACCAAAACATTCGCGCATAGCGTACAGCGGGCTGGTACCGATATCTCCGAATACCACTCCCAACGCTCCCAAAGAGAGCATCCATAAATTTGTATTGCTGCCATGACTCGATGATTGTTCTATGTTTCAACTCCGCTTCAAATTTAGCTCAAGACTTAAGTTTAGAAAAACTGATCTCAAATGTCAGCTATTCGTCCTCAGTCTATGACGCAATAACCCACATTACAGTATGTTCAGTTGCATTTGTTTTCAGCACTGAGGGAAAATAAGGTCAGTGACTAGGAGTGTAAACCTATGTTTCGTTCCGCTTTTTTCCATTCGAAATGGCTTCTTGCGACCCTCATTTTGCTAGGACTTGCCTACTTTGAAGGTCGCCTGAATTCAAGAATTGTAGCTGACAACCGCGTTCCTACGGCTGTGGATGCTTCTTCGACTCCATAAATGAATTCGCATCCAGTTTTGCAAATGACAAAGCTTCTGTGAATCGACGGAAGTTTTTCACTTGTTGAGTTAAAAGACCTTTTATCATGTCGTCAGAGATCTGGCCCTGAGCATCGAGGGCTTTGTGTGATGCCATGATAAATACGCGCTCTGGGAAGATGAAGGCATTACGATATCCAAAAATCTGTTGAAGATGTTCAACAGGACGAAGACCACCGAACATTCCCGCGCTCAATCCCACAAAACAAACGGGTCTGTATTCGAAAGACTCTGGGAATTTCAAGTGATCAATGAAGTACTTCAAAACGCCCGGCATGGAACCATTGTACTCGGGGCAAACAACAATCAGACCTTCACTGTGCATGATCTTCTCAAGGACAGGTTTCAACGCAGGCTCATCCTTACCATAGTGAGGGCCTGTGTGAAGATGCGGTTTTACTTCAACAAGATCGATGATCTCAACGGCTTCACCTTGATCCCTGTAAAGACCTTGAATATATTTTGCCACCTTCAAAGTGTTTGAACCCGGACGATCTGTGCCTGCGATGATGTATTTCATTTTCTAATTCCCCTGGACAAAGCCACGTACAATTCGATCTAATCTAATTACACTCCAGCGTTGCCGGAGTAGAACATTGATAACATCTTCGGAGTACGTTTGTGAACTTAAAGATCTGGTTTATTCTCAACGAAGGCCAAGTTACAGGTCCCTTTGATCAAGACGAAGTTGACTCGAAGGTCGCAAATCTTCCGAATGCTCAAATCTGGGGCCGCGGCCACGCCGAATGGATGACTCAAGCGAAATGGCATTCGGCACTTAAAGAGTCTTCTTCATTCCGATCAGAGCCAGATCCACAACTTCTTTGGAAGATCCGCATTGACCTCAATGAAAAATCGCCGATGAAGTACACGGATCTCTTAGCTTACTTAAAAAACCTCCAGGATTTCTCGAACGTGGATTTAAGTTTTGGCAATTCAGGCTGGAAAGAGATTTTCTCCTTTCAAAAAGTCGTCGATGATCTTGGAATCAGCCGCAGATCTCACCCCCGTGTCCCTATTGTAGGAACTCTTCAATGCGAAGGAGCAAAAGGCTCTTTTTCTTGTCGTGTGATTTCTATCAGCGAAGGTGGGCTTGGTGTGAACGACGCCCAAAATTTGCAAATCGGTGATCGCTTCAATGGAACGCTTACAAGTCCGAATCTTTATGTTACGATAGACAGCGTGTGCGAAGTGGTCTATGTGGGAGCCGATGGTTATGCCGGCCTTCGCTTTGTCGGTCTTACTGAAGAATTCAAAAGCTCAATCATCGAATACGTTAATAAATTTGCGACTGTGTAAATGTTAAGATTCATGAAGACGGACTTAAGTATTATGTCTAAACTAGGGCGATGAAAATCGCCCTTTTTATTTTTGTGACTTTATCATTTCTTGCCTCTGCAAAGGCTGAATCCGAATGGAATTTCGGAGCCGATCTACAAATGGGCGAGCAATACTTTCCGCAAAGTTATGGCGATGAAACCAATGACAGTCTTTTTAAGTTGGAAATAGATCCTTTGCTAAAATGGAAATCGGGCGATCATTGGCGTTTTTATTTTAAGCCTGTCTTTGTCGCCAACCCCGATAATAAATCCGACAATGAAAAATATTTCTTTGAACCTTCAGAGGCTTACATCAAATTTCAGAAGGATGTCTTAAACATTCAACTGGGCTACAACATCGTCACCTGGGGAGTCACCGACGGCTACAATCCTGCCGACATGGTCAACACGAAGCAGATCTTCGACCCTATCCGCTCAAAAAAATTAGGGGTGCCTTCGTTAATGATTTCGGAATCTCTTAAGTGGTTCGACTATGATTTTCTTTATATTCCGCGCGCTCGCGAGGCCATTCTACCCGGAACAGACAGCCGCTGGCTGCCACGAGAAGTTTTTGTCCCTCAGGTACCGCAAAATAATTTGGTTTTATTGCTGCCGGCAAATCTTCGATATCACTATGGAACCAACGAGAGTTTAAATAATGCTTTAGATAATAACTTTGCTTTGCGCATGCAAAAAACCATTTCAATTTTCGACCTAAGCCTTTATGGCTATGATGGTGCCGCCCCCTACCCAATTATCGAGCCGCAAGTGACGGGCAATATCGTTCAAGTTTCCCCTAAAACAGTCATTCAAGTGGACCCCGATGTCACTTTAAACACCAAGAACTATCGCGTTCGAGAAGGTGGATTTTCATTGGTTAGTCATCAATGGGATTTTCTATTTAAATACGAAACGACTTACACATCCGATTACGGTGATTATACCAATCTGCCAGGCTGGGTTCATGAAAGTGTTTTGGGGCTGGAAAAAACCTTCAACTTTACAGATGGAACATTTATCGGAATTCTTCAATATTCTTTTCTTGATACCCAAAGGCAAAATGATTCGAATATTTCCATCACTGAAATTTTCCGCAGGGCCTGGATGGCCGGAGGACGCCTTACTTGGAAAGAAGTTTGGAATGCTTCCGTTTTAGGTCTTTACGACACCATTCATTCCAGTCACTTTGAAGAGGTTTCCGTGGGAAGAAGATTTTTTGATGCGTGGACTTTAAACTTAACAGCGGATTTCATCACTGGTAGCAGTGAAAACCCGCTGGGTTTATATTCAAAAAATGATTCTTATCTACTAACGTTAAGCCGCTCTTTTTAAGGGGCAAGCTGCAAGAGCAAATCCGAATTCGCCAATGTCGAAGCCTTGTTAATTTTCAAAGTTACACCTTCCATCAACGGAATTGACGGCAATGCAAAGCTGAAAGATTGACCTGAAATCGCGCTCAAAATTTTACCTTGAATTGTTGAAGAACCGAAACGCTGTGACGGATCGTACTTACTGACATACGAAGGGTCCCACTGATATTGCAGATCCAAGCCCGTATTAGTAAATGTCACATTGGCTTTACTTGATGCCACTCCAATAGCCACTTTGCTTGAGAACGGTACGACAAAGTTCATAAAAGGAATATAGCTGTTATTTTGTGGCGCCTGCATTTGCGAGAGCAAATTCATGCTCACTTGATATTGCAATCCAGAGCCTGTGATTTTCGGGTCCTTATTAGAATAGACATTAAACAAGAACTTGCTCGACTTGGAATAGTTCATCAACTCAGGCCAAACAAAGAATTGCACGAAACGAGAATTCATAATTGTCGAGAAACCCGATACTTGGGTTGAATAGAACTGATGCACCCATGAGTTCGCTGAATACGCTTGAGTCATCACTTCCTTTGCAAAAGAAGCTGGCAAGCGAATCAACGCATTTGTTCCCGTAGAACTATAAGTGGGTTCACTTGTCGCAAGACTTAGGGTCTTAGTTCCTGATTGCGAAGAGCGTGTGAAATTGATGATCACCCGTCCCTTTGCAATTGCTAAATTGGGATTGGAATCATCAAAACTATCAACGACCATGCTCATGTTAATATCAGCTCGAGAACTAACCAATTCACGAGCTTTTGAAAAGTCGAAAGTCCAGCCTCCCAAATATTGTTTAATGTAGGAAATGATCAATACTTTCTTCGGATTCACAAAACTTGCCGAGTCTTGGGAAATCTGAATAATTTGTTGATTTACGATATCAGAAAATCCCTCAGCTCCTGAGCAAGAAAAGCTTTGCGCGACCCATGCATCCGGCTGCCAGGACAGAGCCACATCTTGTACATCCGTAGTGGCCTGACTTGCCCCCACCGCTGGCGTTAAAGCAATAGAGAAGTTTCCAGCCCCTGCCTTCATATTCAGGACAACATGAGAGCATTGAGCCTGAAGATGAAAACGCCCTGTGATACCGCTCACCGTTTGTTCAATCCATTGGTCCACCGAGATACTCCCGATAGTCAATTGCGCTGACATCGATTTGCTTTGCAAAAGCAGCTGCGTTTGAGAAGTGCCTAGATCTGGCTTTTCCATTTGCGATGCAACCGCCAGAGAGATTCCGCTCAACTGAACCTGCACTCCATTTTGCGCCTGCATTGTTTGATCCGGAAATTGCCAGTTGGCTTGAAATTTCTGATTGATCAGCGTCTTCCATTTTTCCTCGATTAGATTTTGTTGGAACTGCTTTGGAAGAACTAGCTCAAACTCAGATTCTACAGTGGCAGAGGAAAATGCCTGCTGAGAAAACATAAAAGCAGCAAAGACAAAAAGACTTTTAGTGATTTGTTTTTTAGTCATGGACTTTAAGTTACGGTGATTCAGGCAAAATCTAAAGAGACTTTTTGTAAAAGGTCCGAAAGAAGACATTAATTTTTTTTGAACTTTTTCGTTCGGATATATTCTCACTTATACTCTAGCAAAAGGTCCGACATCGAAGAACTTTTTTACTTTTTTCGGCAGAATTTCCATGATCGTCCTTTATCATTAAACTTCTCGGGCCTTTAGAAATCAGGATTTTTTTGTTCAGAAAGTAGTCGTTTTTTTGCACATTCCAGAGAGGAAAAAAGACATCCGATACGAATGACTAGGCTTAGAACTCTTTTAAAGAAAAGGACTTTCTGAGAATGAAGCGAATGCCTTTCAACTTATCTTTGAAGACAACAGCCATCAGTTCACTGGTGGGTGTAATCCTTATCACCCTTGTCAGCTTGTTTGCGTTGCCGAAATTACAAACGCAATACAGCCTTAAACAATTTCTTCCTAAAGACAATCCACTCTTAAAAGAGGACGAAAGAAGCCGTCAGACATTTCAGCTTTCTGAAGTTCAACCATTTATTATCACGGCTAAGATCAGCGACGGAAACACCGACTGGTTTAATCAAGCGAAAATCGGCGATCTTGAACGTCTCACAGATCTTCTGGCTCATTTTCCCGGCGTGCGCAACTCCTTAAGTCTTGCGACAGTCCAGGGGGCCATCAGCAGCGAATCTGGATTGAGCGTAGGACCACTTCTTAAAAGCCTTCCCCTTGAAAAATGGAAAAGTGAGAGCTTAGCAAACCCGCTAATTGCACCCACATTGATTTCTAAAGATGGCAAAACAGCGTCTATCATTGTTAATATTCAACACCTCAATAACCACGAAATGACAGCCCTTCGTCAAAATCTCGAAGTGACTGCTGCCGCCTCAATCCCATTTGCAGAAGTTAAGATCGGCGGAACTCCGGCAGTTCAAACTGATGTTGGTCTTTTACTACAAACAGAACTTCGCAATTTCGTCGTTTTAGGGTTTGTGGCGTGCTTCTTTGTCTTAGGCCTCATCTTTTCAAACTTCTCGCCCTTAATTATTTCTTTTGTCGTTATTATTTGTGCCAACATCTTAGTTGTGGCTGCGATGGCCCTTGCTGGATTTCCATTTTCGATTCTTTCCACAACGATTCCTATTCTGACAACAGTTGACGTGGTCTCTTTATGCATTCACACACTTTTAAGATATGCGGAGGAGCGCAAGAATTCTCCGCATAAAACTCACGAAGAAATTGTAGTGACGACCTTAAAAGCCATCATCAAGCCCAATCTGATAGCTTCAACAACCACGATGATTGGGTTCCTAAGTCTTTTAACAACCAATGTTCCATTGATCCGTGATTACGGAATTACGGCGGCGATCTCAATCACCTTGGGATGGATTGTGACGACAATTCTTTTGTTGCCACTTTTATTATTCCTGCCGGGACCTCGGGCTCGCGAATGGGCCTGGAGCAAAGCTCGTTGGGGACTCTATCTATTTCGTCGCAGTGGGCTTTGGACCACAGGCATCATCATCATCTCTCTTGGGCTGGCATTGAAAGGACAAAGTCTGTCTTGGTCCGCCCGTCTTTTTGATGACTTGCCTCAAAATCATCAAGTTCGCCTTTCAACAGAGACCATCGATAAAGAATTAGGCGGAATGATTCCTGTTGATGTTGAAGTCACAGGATCTCAAGATGCGTGGAACGATCCGACTTTAATTAAAAAGTTGGATTCCCTTTCGACTGATATTCGTCACACGCAAGGTGTGGGCAGCGTTGTCAGTCTTCCGGATTTGATTGCGGCAGCTAATCTTCATCATTCTCGCCTGCCTGCAAGCCGCAGCTCGACAGCAGAAATTTTCTTTCTTTATTCTTTATCGAACGAAAGTCCTTTAAAGAATTTCTTAAATGCGGATAGCTCAAAAACACGTATCTCTGTGCGAACTCAAGACCTGCCAGGAAATCAACTTCATCAGTTGGTCGAGGAAATTCGCCACAAAACAGAGGTGACATTCCCGAATATGCAGGTGCAAGTCACAGGTATGGGGTCAACCATTCATCACCTCAATAATGATCTATCTCACGAGTTGATTTTTGGATTCTGGCAATCGATGCTAGCCATCGTCATTGTTCTTATAGTGGTATTCAAATCACTTCGTTGGGCCTTGGTCGCTTGCGTTCCGAATCTGGTTCCCCCTGCAGCTCTTTTAGGATTTTTAGCGGTCTCTGAAACGCCTATCAAACCGAGTGTCGCCATTATCTTTTCCATCGCATTAGGTTTGGCATTCAACAACACTGTCTACTTCCTTGAGCGACTTCGCACACTGCAAAGACACACGAAAAGTCGCATCCTTGATGTCGAAAAAACTTTATGGCTTGAGGGCAATCCGTGCTTAATTTCAAGTCTGACTTTAGTATCGGGCTTCTCTGTATTTATGGCGTCGTATTTTGCCATGAATCGTATTTTTGGCTTCTATATGCTTCTATCAATGCTGGCCGGTCTTGTCGGAGATTTGATTCTTTTGCCAACAATGTTGAAAAGTTGCCCATGGCTACTTCGTCCAGTAGCTTGGAAGAAGGAGAAAATTATGATCACTACAGGCTCACTTATTCTGGCACTTGTTGTATTTGGCAGCTCTGTGAAATCATGGGCGCAAAATCCTCCAGCTATCACCGCCGCTAAAATCGGCCAAGAGATGAATTCTCGCATCAGCACAAAAGACGAAACCTTTGTCGTTGATATGAAAATTATTGAAGCAGATGGCTCAAGCAAAGATCGTCAAATGCAGATCTGGCGCATCAGTCCCTCTAAAAAAGATCACTCGCTAATGGTTAAGATGCAAAAGCCCGCCGACCTTAAGGGCACGGCCTTGCTAGCTACCCTTAAGAACGATACGGAAGACAAATGGATCTATCTTCCCTCAACAAAGCAGGTTCGCCGCTTAACCGGTGAAAGCAGCAAAGGCGGCATCCTGGGGTCCGAGCTCAATGCGGAAGATTTTGATTTCAATCGTGACTCGTCTGCAAACAGCGCAGTTAAAAAAGAGATCGAAGTCAAAGGCAGCAAGTACTATCTTGTGGAAAGCGATGTCTCTTCAAGTTCACCGAACTATTCAAAAGTTATAAGCTATGTTTCTGCGACTCAATATCTGCCCATCAAGGCCGAGTGTTATGACAAGCAATCAAAGCTTTTGAAAATTATTGATTTCAGTGATTACAAAAAATTACCTGGAAATAAATATCGCGCTGGAAAAATTAAAATTCGTAACGTTCAAAATAAGCGCGGTACCGATATCGTCTTATCGGACATTAAATTAAACCAAGGCCTCAAATCCTCGAAGTTTACTCCAAAATCTTTGTCTTCGGATGATTGATCATAATCTGATCAAAGACGCCTTCGCTTTTCAATTTTGCAATTGTTTTTGAAAAGCGTTGGGCGAGATTTCGCCCTTCTTCAGAGTCCTGAAATGCATAGAACACTTCTTGCTTAGAAATAGGCTGGCTGGCTTTATATTGAATGTTTTTTGCTCCGCTCAGCTGTACAGCTTTAAGGCCGGATCTTTCTTCAACAACAAAAGCATCCAACTCCCCTGCACTGAGTTTCTTCATGTTCGTGACATCATCATCAGAATATTCAAAATGAATTTTTTTATTATCCAATAGGTCGCGAGCATAACGATATCGAAACGTCAGTCCCACTTTTTTCCCAGAAAGATCTTTCATTGTGGAAAACGGGTGGCCTTCACGATAGAAAACGAAATCCACTTTTTCATAGAAAGCCACCGACCGGGCGCCATTTTTAGGTGTATCGCCATCCAACGCAGGAAAAAGTGCTTCAGCCTGACCGCCGGAAAAAGCTAAAAACGATTTTGCGGGAGGCATAAGATCAATAGTCACTTCGATATTATTTCTTCTTGCGATTTCTTTCGTAAGCTCTACGAAAAGACCCTTATCGCGATTTTCAACCATCAAAGGAATAGTGAAGGTCACAAAGCGCAAAGGCTTCGCATAGACCTGTGAAGAAATCACCAGTAACAGAAGAACGTACCGAAAAAGTGACATATCTAAGTAAAAAATTATTTACCTAAATAATCAAGCTTTTATATAGTTATGGCAGTTACATTTTTGGAAATTGACGTCGGCCCTGGGTAGAATTTCTTTTTCCCTGAAAACCTTCACGGACAATCACTTCAAAACCTTGGTCCTTGAGAGCCCTTTTCAAACTTCCCTTACACGCATAGGTTGCAAGGACACTGCTTTCAGCGCTGCCTTCTTTTAGAATACGGCGAAGGAAGTCTTCCTCCCAAAGAAATGGCGAGGTCTTAGAGCTGAAAGCATCATAAAGAATGCAGTGATATTGATCTTCCATCGCGATCTCAGGATATAGAGCACCATGAACCGCACGAACCTCTGGGAAATGGACAAGTAAGAAAGATTTTACATCCGCTGCCGAGACTCCCGAACCTTTTAGTACATGCTCTAGCACCAAATCGTAAGTGCTTTTGACCTCGGGGTGAAGTTCTTGGTTTTGAAGCCATGAAATAAAGAATTCGCGAAGCTCAGGCACACTTTCATAACTTGCGATCGAAGCGATATCTTCAGCATTTCTTTTGGCAAGCAAGGATTCTCGGGCGATGACCATCTCTATATAACCGAGCCCCAGGCCCACCACTAAAAATTTGGGTTTTGTGATCTTCGCTAGGATTTCCGCAATAGGTTCACCATAAATTAAATTCGTTTCAGCGGCAGCACCCCCAGAGTGATGCATGGACTCCCCTTTATCTTTCAGAGGATCTACGGAAGCCAAAAGACGCAGACTTGGGGAGCCGTCTCCAGTGATCTCAATCTCAAAGCCGATATCTTGCCACGCCTTCATTTGGTTGACTTCCTGCAGAAAAAACCTATACATGCCTTATGGAAAAAGGCTGGTTGGGACTTCCCTATCACACTATTAGCGAGCACTACAATCAACTCTTTGGTGAGAAGGTTTATAAGATCCCTGTCACTGTGGTTGATAATTGTCCAAACCGTATGGGCTTGAAGGGTATGCAAACTTGCGTGTTCTGCGACGTGTGGGGCTCCGCCGCCAACAAAGAAACCTTGTCCATGGAACTGCGTTCGCAAATTGAAAAGTATCACGAATTGATTGCGCGAAAATATAAAGCCAAGGCTTTTTTGATTTACTTCCAAGCCTACACTAATACGTTTACGAAAGTTTCAGCCCTACGAAATAATTTTGATATCGCGCTGTCTTACCCTTGGGTGAAAGGCTTCACAGTGGGCACTCGCCCGGATTGCCTTTCGAAGTCTGTTTTTGATCTATGGAATGAGTATCACGAGAAGTCTTTTGTTGCGGTCGAAATGGGTGTTCAAAGCTTCTTTAATGATCAGCTTGAGTTCATGCGCCGAGGCCACACAGCAGAAGCTTCTATCGAGGCTATTCACAAGATTGCCGACAATACAAAAGTGGATCTAGGGATTCATTTGATCTTCGGAAATCCCGGGGAAACTGATGAACATATCGTGAAGACCGCAGAAATCGTGAATGGCCTGCCTATCACGAACGTGAAACTTCACAACTTGCACGTTTTAAAAGAGACTCCCTTAGAAGGAATGTATCACGCGGGAGAGTTCTCTCCGATTGATCGTGAGACCTATGCACGCCGCGTGGAGCTGTTCTTACAACATCTTTCACCTCGCTTTGCTCTTCATCGTTTGGCCGCTTATTCATCTCGCTGGGATGAACTGGTGGCTCCAGAGTGGACGAAAGATAAAATGGGCACGCATCAGTATATTATCGATCAATTGCGTGCGAAATCTTCGTATCAATCCCAGCTTTTTGCCGCAGAATCCGCAACAGATCTTGAAAAGCAAAATATTTTGACCAAAAAGTCCCGCCCTATCATCTAACTTCTGCCTGTTTTCTGAACAATTTAAGATCATGTAAGATCAGTACAGGGAAATTGAGGTTCTAAATACGGCAAAACGGGTATTTAGCCCTGGACCTTGGTGTTGTCGACGGGAAATGACAGTCCATTGCCCTTCTTTTTTGCACGACAGATGAGTCAAGAAGATCAATATTGCTGCTTAATTGATGAGCAACGTCACAAAAAAGTTGGCGTTATAGTGAAAAATATCCTTGCAACTTATCCGAAAGAATTACACAGTTGGAATTGAGATCGATACCCGCCTTATGGACAAGGCACCTATGAACAACCCCTAGATATAGGGGTCAACGAGGGAGGTTCGAAAGCTCTTCAACTGTCTTACACTTCGGCGGAGCTGAAGTAGAATAGCACTAAGCTAATCTTTGGCAGATGAAGAAAACTAGACCAACAGCGGTAGTAGAAAACAGCTAAGGATTAGCGCTCAATCTCACAATCATCACATTTATATATTGAACCAGTGTCTGAATTTTACGAGGGGTTAAATTCGGAGACGGGATTTTTTTGCCCAAATGGAACGGGGCAGAGGGGATACAACATGTTGGAAACAACAGCTCACATCATGAGAGTTAAAAAAAGAGATGGCACACTTGAGCCGGTCGACGTCACGAAGATCGTTGAACGCGTTACAAGAAACACTCAAGGCCTTACACAGGTAGATCCACTTCGCGTAGCTACTAAAGCGATCAGCGGTCTTTATGATGGTGCAACTACGAATGAGCTAGACAATCTTTGTATTCAAACAGCTTCTTTATTGATCGGTGAAGAGCCCGAGTATTCTCGTTTGGCGGCCCGTCTTCTTTCTGTCTATATTGATGAAGAAGTTCGTTCTCAAAAAATCCAATCCTTCGCAGACTCTGTTTCTTTCGGTTTCTCTGTAGGATTGTTGTCTGAAGCTACTTTTAAATTCGTTGAAGCGAACAAAGCAGCTCTTTGTGCAGCGATCGAACCTTATCGTACAGATCGTTTCGAATACTTCGGTTTAAGAACCGTTTACGATCGTTATCTATTGAAAAACCCAACTAGCCGTCAGGTCTTCGAGACTCCTCAATACTTCTTTATGCGTGTTGCCTGCGGTCTTGCTCAAACTGTTGAAGAAGCGGTTGAGTTCTATCGTTTGATTTCTTCTCATGATTACATGGCTTCTACTCCGACGTTGTTTAACTCTGGGACTCAACGTCCACAGATGTCTTCTTGCTATCTTTTGGATTCTCCAACAGATGACCTTGAAGCTATCTATAAGAAGTACACAGACATCGCCTTACTTTCTAAATTTGCAGGTGGCATTGGCGTAGCTTACTCTCGCATCCGTTCACGTGGTTCTTTGATCAAAGGAACAAACGGTCACTCTAACGGTATCATTCCTTGGTTGAAAACAATGGACTCTTCTGTTTCCGCTGTAAACCAAGGCGGTAAACGTAAAGGTGCTGCGTGTGTGTACCTAGAGACATGGCATGCGGACATCGAAGAATTCCTTGAACTTCGTGACAATACAGGTGACGAAGCAAAACGTACTCATAACTTGAACTTGGCAAACTGGGTTCCAGATTTGTTCATGAAACGTGTTGAAGCAGATGCAATGTGGTCTTTGTTCGACCCACGCGTTGTTCCTCACTTTGTTGATACGTATGGTCCTGAATTCGAAAAAGCTTTTGAAGAAGCTGAAGCGAAAAAGCTTTATGTAAAACAAATCAAGGCTCGTGATCTTTATTCTCGCATGATGAAGACTTTGGCCCAAACTGGTAACGGTTGGATGACTTTCAAAGACGCTTCAAACATGAAAGCGAACCAAACTGGCGAAGCTGGCAACGTGATTCACTTGTCAAACCTTTGCACAGAGATCCTTGAAGTGACTTCTGATAAAGAAACAGCAGTGTGCAACTTGGGTTCTGTCAACTTGGGTCGTCACATTGAAAATGGTCAATTCAACTTCGAAAAGCTTGCAAAAACAGTTCGCGCAGCTGTGAAGTACTTAGACCGCGTTGTTGATATCAACTTCTACCCTATTGCAACTGCTAAAGACTCTAACCACAAATGGCGTCCCGTCGGTTTGGGAGTTATGGGCTTGCAAGACGCCTTCTTCCAATTGAAGTTGCCTTTTGACTCTGCAGCGGCTCGTGATTTGTCTGCGAAAATCCAAGAAGAGATCTACTACAATGCGCTAGTGACTTCTTGTGAATTGGCTGAAAAGCATGGTCCTCACGGTGCTTACGAGCAAACAAAAGCAGCGAAAGGTTTGTTGCAATATGATCTTTGGGGTGTCACTCCATCTCAACCGGAGCGCTTCAATGCTTTGAAAGAGAAGATCAAGAAGCACGGTCTTCGTAACTCTTTGATGATCGCGATTGCGCCAACTGCGACTATCGCTTCTATCGTAGGTTGCTATGAAGCTATCGAACCTCAAGTATCTAACTTGTTTAAGCGTGAAACACTGTCTGGTGAGTTCATGCAGATCAATAAGTACTTGGTTGCTGATCTTAAAGCGATGGGTTTATGGAACGAAGATCTTCGTAACGAGATCAAGCTTCATGACGGTTCTATTGATGAAGTGGCGGCAATTCCTCCACAAATTAAAGAACTTTACAGAACAGTTTGGGAAATCCCAATGAAGTCTTTGGTCGACATGGCTGCAGACCGTGGAGCATACATTGACCAAGCTCAATCTTTAAACTTGTTCATGGAAAGCCCAACGATCGGTAAATTGTCTTCTATGTACATGTACACATGGAAACGTGGAGTTAAGACAACTTATTACCTTCGTTCTCGTCCAGCGACTAAGATCGCAAAAACGACTGTGAAAGCTTCTTCTAGCACTGGAGTAAATACAAACGCTCCAGGGAATTCAATGGACGCAGCTCCTGCTCAAAATCAGGATGCAGCTCCGAAGAAGACCTACTCAGACGCAGAAGTGATTGCATGCTCTCTGGAAAACCCAGAAGCCTGCGAGGCTTGCCAGTAGTCGGCAGATGCCGGCAGAGTCGAAGTGCTATAAGCGCGCAGACTGAAGCAATTATAAATCAGTGACGGAAAGTCTGAGGGGTCTTTCCGTCACGTTAAGAAATTTTCTATCCGATTTCCATAGAGGGGAACGTTGTTATGATTCTAAATCCGGGCTTTGACCTAACTTTACGTCCAATGAAATATCCTGTGTTCTTTGAAATGTTCAAGAACGGGATCAAAAACACTTGGACTGTTGAAGAAATCGATTTTTCCACTGACCTTGTAGATCTTCACTCTAAATTGACGGAGTCTGAAAAACACTTGATTCGCCGCCTTGTTGCATTCTTCGCAACAGGTGACTCTATCGTGGGTAACAACTTGGTTTTGAATTTGTACAAACACGTGAATTCTCCAGAAGCGCGTATGTACTTATCTCGTCAGCTTTATGAAGAAGCTTTGCACGTGCAGTTCTATCTCACTTTGTTAGATAACTACATTCCAAATCCAGACGAACGCGCAGAGGCTTTCCGTGCAATCGAAACGATTCCTTCAATCAAAACAAAAGCGGACTTCTGCTTTAAATGGATTGATTCAATCAATGAACTAGACACTTTGAACAACAAAGAAGACCGTCGCCGTTTCTTGATGAACTTGATCTGCTTCGCCACTTGCGTTGAAGGTTTGTTCTTCTATGCAGCGTTTGCTTACGTTTACTTCTTGCGTTCTAAAGGTTTGCTAGCGGGCCTTGCAAGCGGCACGAACTGGGTATTCCGTGACGAATCCATGCATATGGCTTTTGCGATCGAAGTGATCAAAACAGCTCGTAAAGAAGAACCAGATCTTTTCAACTCTCAAATGGAAGACATGGTTACACAAATGCTTGAAGACGCTATCGAATGCGAAATGGCTTTTGCCAACGACGTTCTTCAATTGGGCGTTGCGGGTCTTTCTGCTAAAGACATGAGACAATACCTTGAGTATTGTGCTGACCAACGTTTGGAAAGCTTGAATATTGCTCCAAGATACAACGTGAAAAATCCATTTGCGTTCATGGAGCTTCAAGACATGCAGGAACTTGCGAACTTCTTTGAAAGACGCGTTTCCGCTTACCAAATGGGTGTTGGCGGCTCAGTAGCCTTCGATGAAGCGTTCTAGAGTCAGCCTTCTTTGGATTATTTTATTTTTCCTATGCATGGGGGTGGGTTTCCTACACGGATACCTGCCCCAAGGCATTTCTAGGGATTACCTGATCCGCCCCACTAAAGTTCGCATTCTTACCACGGACGAGCTGCTAATTCCTAAAGAACTACGTTCACTTCTTGAAGATGAACTTCATGTAAAGCTTGAGGTCACACTCACTCGTGATTGGAATACGTTGCTGGCAAAAACGGTGGCAACACCGTCTGAAGATTTGGTTCTGCTTCCTTCTTATTGGGCCGAAACTTTGCGCCAACAAAATCTTTTAAGCAGCTTGGGTTCAAAGGACAGCGAGCTTTTTCAAAGACTGGCGCCTGATTTTGTCGACACCTCCAAAAAGGATTTTGATTTCCTCCCGATCTATTGGATTAAGACTGGATTTTTAACTGCTGACAACAAGAGCTTTGAAAGCTTTTTAAAGGATAAGAACGAAAAAGTTTTATTCCTTATCGCCGACGAAGATTTGATCTTAAAGCACTTCGATGTATGGCAGGATCAAGGTTTAAGTTCTTATGTTTCGCAGAAAAAAATTCTAACTCTTCCGCTGGAAGAAATTTTAAAAACAGATCGCAATGGCGCCATGGAAGTTCCCTCTAATGAACTTCATCCGGAACTTCAAGTTGAAAATCAACTCAGTGCTCTTCTAATTTGGGGGGCTGTGATTCCGACGAACTCCGATAAGAAAGACCTGGCTCTTGAGATTTTAAATGTTTTGACCACTCCAGCTCTGCAAGAAAAAGTATTGATCCAAACGCCATTTAATAGCGCATTATCTCAAGTCTCTGACAAAGCTTTACCTTTACAGCGTCGAGCACCCTATGTTCGTGATTTGCGGCTTAAAGACACTTTACTGATCAATAAAAAAGATATCGATGCCAAGTTAAAGCTTAAAAATGATTTCGGATTATCTCTGTAACATCGGGCCGGATCTTAATTTGAAAATAAAAAGCCGTCTTTTGCGACGGCTTTCTTTATTCAGAATTTTAGATCTTACTACTTGATAACCGTGATAACCTGCGAAGAGTTCGCATCATTCGTTGTATAGCTTCCGTTGTCCAAAACATATAATTGGACCTTCACGCTGTTTGAGCCGGAAGCTAAAGCTCCTGAGTATACGATCACATCATAACGGCCGTTACGGCATAAACTTTGGTTGCTATTTGCACCAAGCTTTGGATCCATTGTCGCCAATTGGCTTGAGGTATTCGCGTTCAAGTTAACCAATGAAACTGTGATATAGTGAGCGGTATAAGTCGAAGTATAGCAATTGCCGGAAATTTCAAATTGATCTGCACCTGAAGGAATAACGATAGATCCTGCATCGGATGCAATCGAAAGTTCAGTGGCATTAGGAGTCGTATTAACCGAGGAGGAAGCCGAGGTCGCATCATTGGTTAATAGGGAGTTATCACTGGTGCTAGAGCATGCGACTAAATTCGCAAATGCCAGCGACAATGCCAGAATAGAAAAAACGGTCTTCATATTTCCCCCACTCACTCTAGAATAATAAGCCTGTAGGGGAAACTAAATCAGTTTTTTCGTAAGTCTAGCTTTGAGACGATCTTCTGTTCCAAAATGAGAGGATCGATGAATAAGAAATATGTCGACATCATCGCCATGGCAAAAGCACCTAGACCCATGAACAGGACAATTCCTGAATGGAAGAACACCCCGAGTAGTAGCCACAAGTAGCGAGTCTTCTTATTGGCAACACCCGCCGGGAAATAAACTTCAAACATCACCGTTCCATAAGCTACCGCCGGAATCACCCAAGGCACGTGTCTTAAGAAATCGAAATTCATCGTCGTCATTTGCGGGTTCGCTAAAACACTCCATAAAGCCGTGCCGTCCCACCAACTCATGCCTTTTAGTTTTTCCCAACCTGTATAGGCATAAAGAACGGAGATCTGAACTTGCATCATGCGAATCATCATAGAACTGACCGTATCGCTTGATTTGAATTCTTTCTTGTTTCTAAAAAGATTTAAAATACTCAAACGCTCGCAGGATTGTGTGAAGCTCATATAAAACAGAAAAAGAGCCGCAATAATATCCGCACCGAAATTCACCGCATAGTTGCGTTGAATGAAGGCCGCATCAATCACCCAAGCAAGCCACATGATCCAACGTCCACCAATACCTAAAACCAACAAAGCCAGCAAAACCACCAGCAAAATGTGCATCGCTGGATTTAAAGAATCAGGCCAAACTTGCCATAAAAATAATGGACGATACAGCTCCCCCATCACATCCAAAGCTTTTGCCTTGGGAATCCAACTGTCATCTGTATAGTAATTCAAATTCGCTAGACGAACGCTGTACATATACAACATCGTCGAACAAAGGAAGATGCGCATAAACGCTAGACTTAATAAATTCTGAGGGGCAAACCAAAATCGATCCCACTGTGACCAAAGCTTTTTAATCATAAAGTCACCTCATCCGGAGTATCTATACATGAGAATGATTCGCGGGACATTTGGAGCTCTTGAGAAAGGTCTCGAACACCTTCATCTTTCAAAGTCACCACTTGATCCAGAGCAGGCACTGTTTCAATCACATGCTCCATATCCACAGAAGTAGCCCCCGGGTACTGACGACACAACCACGGCCCCATAAAGACCTTTAAACGTTTGGCATCAATCACCATGAAGCGCATCACATAAAGCTCACGCTTTCTGAAGATCGACGGAATCCCCTGATTCTTTTCGGGAGGAAAAAAACCTTCCACGGCATCCTTGGTGGGATTGCCATCTTTATCGGTGTAGTTGATAAGGTATTTGATATACATCGTGTGAGCGGGGTCTGGAGAAAAGAAGTTCCAGCTGGCATTAAGCCCCACAGTATTTGCGTAAGGAGTGATGAATCTCGAGCTGACGCGCCCAAGGTAGTTACCTATATTGGGCATCATCAGCAGAGTAAAGATATTATATACAATCCAAAGGCTCAGCAGAACCTTACACAGAAGTTTCGCCTTCTTCATCGATATCGTCCGCTTCTCCATAGAAAGGAAGTTCATCGTCCTCAGACTCTTCCTCGCTATCAGCGAACAGTTGATCGTCGGACGCCATTTCAGTGTCCTCATCATTGTCGAAAGCTTCGATAGCATCCGTCAATTCATTTTCTTCTCCACCGTCCCCCTCACTTTCTGAGGCAGCCTCGAGAGAATCCTCTGAATCACCAGTATTTTCATTATCGAGTTGTTCCGCGTTTTCCTGAGAAGTTTCACCCTCAACTGTTTTGCCGAAAGACGCCTTTTTAGCTTCAAATTCGGCCGCCTTCATAGCGACTAAAGTCGTTCCAGCAGCCAAAGCATCGTCGAATTTCTTCAACCAGTTCGCATCACGATTCGACACCGGTTCGCCCATTGCGAGAGCCTCACGGATATTTTGAGCACGCTCTTGGTCGCGCTTTTCAGCTTGACGACGCTTTTCCTCTTCGAAGAAGTTCGAAGAAGTTGTGATTTCTTCCAATTGTTCTTGGATTTTCATTAATTCTTCTTCACCTGAAGAATAGCTAACAGCATCTACACGCTCTGCCAATGAATCTGCCACAGCAGACAATGTTGGTTTTTCTTCAGCCTGTTGCTCGTCAATACCTTCAGGCAGCAACTCGTCGATTTGAGAAAGGGTTGGAAGCTCTTTCAAAGTACGAAGACCGAAGATCTCTAGGAATTTTTTTGTTGTCCCGTATTGCATTGGACGACCTGGAAGTTCTGACTTTCCTTCGAAAGCCACCAGGTTTTTCTCCATCAAGGCACGAAGCAAGTGACCTGATTCAACACCACGGATTTCATCAACTTCCAATTTAACGCAAGGTTGTTTGTAAGCAACGATTGCCAAAACTTCCAATGCTGGACCAGAAAGCTTGAATTGACGTGTTTTCAACGTGCGCTTCAAGAAATCCATATTGTCCATTTTAGTACGAAGTTGGTAGCCACCCGGAACTTCTTCTAAAGTCACGCCACGACGGCCGCCCGCATACTCCACAGCCAATTGATCAAGAGCTCTGCGAATTTTATCACCTTTAATATTTGTGCCCTTGAACAACAATTTCAAAGAAGCCAAACTGACCGGACGATCACTAGCGAAAAGAACCGACTCAACGATACTTTCAAGACGCTCTTCTTCAACAAACTCAACTTCTTCGATTTCGGCAGAGTCAAAACCATCAAGTTCAGTGCCTTCAACAGAAACTTCGTCTTCTTCACTTTCGGAAGCTTCCATTTCAGCAACTTCTTCATCAGAAGCCTCAGGCAAGAAACCTTCAGACTCTTCATTGTCTTCAGTCAAGAAAACTGATGCGTCAGATTCGATGTCTAGCTCAGCTGTTTCATCAGAAAGCTCGTCAGCGTGGGCTTCAAGAATTTCTTCAGTTACTTCAGTTTCAACTTCCGCTACGGCTACTTCCGTTTCCATAACTGCAGTTTCGGCATTTTCTACAACTTGATTTTTCTTTTTTCTAGCCATCTTATACTTCCGTTACGTCGTCTTTATTAAATTCAATTGGCGCTGCGGGTCTTGGAGTCTCTTCTTCAAGAGAAACCTCAGTGAATTCGACTCCTGAAAGAGTCGCCTCGACCACAGTTTCAGCTTCTTCGACAAACACCGCTTCAGAAGCTTCAATTGAAGTTTCTGCTTGTTCAGTTACAACTGTTTCTTCTGTTGCTGACGCAAACGAAGCTTCTTCACTAGCCACTTCTTCCGTCATTTCAGATGCTTCAAGAGACTCTGCAATCATTGCCTCTTCGGCTGGAATTTCAGCGATAACGTCTTCAGAAATTGCTTCTTCTGCGAAAGTAACTTCTGTTGTTTGTCCAGACATTTCAGAAGACTCATCTAATGTAAAGTCTGTTGCAATATCAGCCATTAATGGGGCTTCAGAGATACCATCTGCTGCTTCTGCGGCTAGGATTTCCTCATCGGAAGCCATATCGGCGATTTCTTGATTCAAAGATTCAAGATCAAAGCCCATTTGTGGGTCCAGAGGTGCTTCTGCGATATTTGGCTCTGAAGTTTCCGCCTCAGTCTCTGCAAGCTCAGCTTCAAGATCAATTTTCTGAGCGTCAGCCATCATCTTTTCAGCCACTTGGTCTGCGCGCATAGAATCGTATTCTTCCACGCGAGCCAAAACGTCTGTTTCGATCGGCTTTTTAGAATCAACCCAGATGTCACCGTAAGTTTCGGATTGATAAAGACCAACGAAACCCATTTTACCAAGCTCAAGCAAAGATAAGAAAGTAATCAACGCTTGGCGAGCACGTTCCTCCGTTGCAGTAACCAAATCCATCATTGTCACGCGTTTACCTGGGATCAAAAGATCTTTGATTTCCAAAACACGACTCGCAATAGACTGAGCTTTCGCTGTAACCTGATGGACTTTTTTCTTCACAGAACGAAGAGCTTTTCTATAAGAGGCGATCAAAGCGAAAAGAGCGTTCTCTTCTAGAACAATTTCTTCTTCTTTTTCTGTCAGGCTTTCACGAGTTCCGCGCAACCATACGTCACGACCTACAAGGGGGCGTTCGTAAAGTAACTTTGCGGCCTCTTGATACTTTTGGTATTCCAAAAGTTTTTGAACCAGCTCTTTGCGTGGATCTTCCGTTTCGATCACTTCGCCATTTTCGTCATACTGAGGAAGAAGCATACGAGATTTGATTTGAATCAAAGTCGAAGCCATAGCGACAAATTCGCCGGCTACTTCTAGATCCAACTCTTTCATCAGCTTGATGTATTCGAAGTATTGTTTTGTGATCTCATGGATTTTAATATCCATGATGTCCATCTCTTCCTTACGGATGAGATACAATAGAAGACCCAATGGGCCTTCGAATTTAGGCAATTGTACATTAATACTCATGAAATAGGTCCCCTCTACCACTTCATACTTGAACGCACTATTTCCAAAGTCTTTTGAGCTTCCTTGCGTGCCTTGGCGCATCCAGCGGCGATGATTGAATCAAGGTGGGTTGGATTATTCAACAACTCTTTTTTCTTTTCTCTTGGCCCCGCCGAGATTTTCTCGAGGTTTTGCGCCAAGCGTCCTTTGCAATCACCGCAACCGATTCCTGCAGAGCGACATCCCGCTTCCACCCACTGCAAATCCTCTGCAGTGGAATAAAGTTTATGATAACCATAGACGGAACATTTCGCAGGCTCGCCCACGTCTTCACGACGCACACGGGAAGGATCTGTCACCATCATATTGACCTTTTTCTTAAGGTCTTTTTCAGAATCCTCGGTCAAATACAAAGTATTGCCATAGGATTTCGACATCTTTCTTCCATCAAGACCCGTCACCAACGGAATTTCCGTCAGCATCGGAGTCATCTCTGGAAGTTTAGCTTTATATAAATGATTGAAACGACGCACGATCTCACGAGAGATCTCTAAATGCGATACCTGATCTTGTCCCACAGGAACTTTTTGTGCGCGATAAATAGCGATATCTGCCGCTTGCAAAACAGGATAAGCGAAACGCCCCAGATTGTAGGTGTCGTTGGCTTTCATTTCTTCGACGGCATCTTTCCACGTATTCACGCGTTCTAACCAACCCATCGGAGTCAGATTCATAAAGATCATGAAAAGTTCAATGTGCTCCGGAACCATGCTTTGCACAAACAAAGTACATTTTTCAGGATCCACTCCCCACGCAATAAACTCTGCGATCATCTCACGAGTCCACGGTACAATTTCTTTGGGAGATTTATAGGCCGTGGTCATCCCATGCCAATCCATCGCACCAAAGAAACATTCATAGTCATTTTGCAAAGAAACCCAATTCTGAAGCGCACCAAAATAGTGACCGATGTGCAAACGGCCCGTCACGCGCATACCAGACATCACTCTTGGTTTGCGTGCAGGTACTGCGGCGGAAGCCGAGGGTGTCGGCGCGCCAGATGGCGCAGAGACTGGACTGTTTGCCTCACTCATACCCCAAAGCCCCCTAGAGCCAGAGTAACAAGGTGATTATAGCTCCACAAAACAGGAACCGCCAAGAAGCGCAAAGTACCTGTCAATACAAGAGCCATTAAGATCATGCTTGTGATGTGTTCATTTTGTTCCAACTTATAATTCATTTGCGCAGGCAAAAAGCGCGCAAGAACTTTACCACCATCAAGTGGGTGCAATGGAATCAAGTTGAAGAATGCCAAAAATAAATTCGTCACAATGAATGCTTTGAGAATCTCAATCAAGCCGCTCGCAAAGCTTGCAGTCAGAAGAAATTTCGCCACACAAGCAATCAGGATAGATCCTACCGCAGCGAGGAAAAGATTCGAAACAGGCCCTGCAAGTGCAATCCAGAACATGTCTGTGCGCGGATTTTTAAGATTGCGCGCATTCACTGGAACCGGCTTCGCCCATCCAAAAAAAATCGGTGTCGCAAGAACAATGGAAACCAAAGGCAAAATCACCGTGCCAATCAAATCCATATGAGCCAGAGGGTTCATTGTGAGACGACCCATCATCTGTGCCGTGTTATCACCGCGAAGACGCGCCACCCATCCGTGTGCAAATTCGTGGAAGCACAAAGCAAAAAGAAACGGGATAAAGTAAATACCAATTTTGGCGCCGATTTCGATCAAATCCATATTCATACCTCTAAGAGCTTAAAAGCATCCCTAGACTCTTGTCTAGTGTGACACATCACTTGCACATATAAAGTGCAACTAGTGTAACACAGCTTGTTAAGAGAAAAGCTCTCGTCCTTTCAAGCTCTTGAATAAAAGATGCGAACTGGATATGGTCTTTCGACTAAATAAAGGTGCGCATAACTAAAGGGATGAGGCCACAGCAACCCTGGAATCAACCCTTTAGTTATGCGCCTTCGAACGAAGGGAAATAAAATGTCCGACGTAAATGCACGTCCTGCTTTAACGACACTTTCTGAAGATGAATTGGCATTCCGTGATGCTGTCAGATCTTTTGCTGAATCTGAAATCAAACCTCATGTGACACACATGGACGAAGAAGCAAAAATGAAACCTGAAATCCTGACGAAACTTTTCGAAATGGGTTTGATGGGTATTGAAACTCCAGAAAAATACGGTGGTGCAGGTTCTACATTCACAATGGCTTGCTTAGCTGTTGAGGAAATCGGACGTGTTGATGGATCTGTTTCTGTTCTTGTTGACGTTCAAAACACTTTGACTACAAACGCATTCCTTAAATGGGGCAACGAAGCTCAAAAAGAAAAATACTTGAGCAAGATGGCTTCTCAATGGGTGGGTGCTTACGCTTTGTCTGAATCCTCTTCCGGATCTGATGCTTTCGCATTGAAATTAAAAGCAGAAGACAAAGGTGACAAATACGTATTGAACGGTTCTAAATTGTGGATCACAAATGGAAACGAAGCGAACGTGTTCATCGTGTTTGCCAACATCGATTCTTCTAAAGGCTACAAAGGAATCACAGCCTTCATCGTTGAAAAATCATTCCCAGGTTTCAAAGTTGGTAAGAAAGAAGACAAACTAGGCATCCGTGCTTCTTCAACTTGCGAATTGTTGTTCGAAAACTGCGAAGTTCCAAAAGAAAATGTTTTGGGCGAAGTGGGCAAAGGCTACAAAATCGCGATTGAGACATTGAATGAAGGTCGTATCGGTATCGGTGCACAAATGATCGGTATCGCTCAAGGCGCTTACGAAGCAGCTTTGAACTATGTGAAAGGTCGCGAGCAATTCGGCAAACCAATCGCTCACTTCCAAGGCGTTCAATTCCAACTGGCAGAAATGCGTACAGAGTTGGAAGCAGCTCGTTTGATGGTTTACAATGCGGCTCGCTTAAAAGACGCAGGTCAAGACTTCATCGAATCTGCAGCTATGGCAAAACTTTACGCTTCTCGTGCAGCAGAGAAAATCACTTCTAAAGCTATCGATCTTTTCGGCGGTAACGGTTTCACTAAAGAATACCCAGTTGAAAAGTTCTGGAGAGACGCAAAAATCGGTCAGATCTACGAGGGAACGACGAATATGCAACTTCAGACAATCGCAAAAATGGAGTTGGATAAGTAAGTCCAGCCATGCCTGCCGGCGGTCCAGCCTCCTGCGCTCCGCGCGCTGGACTTCCCCCGGCATTCGGTACAGAATAAGCGCATGAGATTAATCCCGGCGCTTCTTCTTAGTTTATTTTTCTCGACTCAAAGCTGGGGTGTTGATCAAAAATCAACCCCCTCTGTTTTTAGACTTCATCTTTCTAATGAACCTTCCAATCTAGATCCAAATAAACAGAAAACCTCTGCTTCAAGTTACCTTCTTGGAAACCTCTTTCGAAATATTTTTACTTTCGACGATGCTAAAGGTTTACAGCCCGACCTTGGCGAAGCATGCGTTCACAACAAAGATAAATCCCTGACCTGCAAACTAAAAAAAGATCTTTACTGGAGCGATAGCACGCCCCTTACCGCTGAAGATTTTATTCGCACTTATAAAAAAATCTTAGACCCTAAGACAGCAGCTCCCCGCGCGGATTTGTTATTCAAGATCAAAAATGCTAAAGCCATTTATCGTAAAGAAAAGTCCCCAGACGCTTTGGGAATCACGGCTCCAGACAAATGGACTTTGAAATTTGAATTTTCAGAACCGGATCCTGATTTCGAATACAACCTGACGAACTTCATTCTGGCTCCGACCAAAGAGGATCTGAATATCTTTTCAGGTCCTTACAAAATTAAAGAGTGGAAAAAAGGTCAAAAGCTCGTTCTCGAACCCAATTTGAAATATAAAGGCGGCAATTCCCGCCGCCCTCTTGTCGAGTTTCTTTTTGTCGAAGAAGACACCGTAGCTTTGCAATTATACGAGAAAAACGAATTGCAATTCTTAAGAAGACTGCCGACGCTATTTATTCCGTCTTATAAAGATCGCAAAGACTTTTACTGGATTCCAGTCACAAGATTTGATTATATTGGTTTTGGACCTGAACTTGCGACCAACGAAGATATTCGCAAGGCCTTCACTTATTCACTCAACTATGAAGAGCTTCAAAGAATTTTCTCGTCAAAAGGAAAACCCGGCTGCGCGGGATTGCCTGATTCATGGTTCCCAAAACAAGCACCGTGTTTTGATTTCGATCTTAAAAAAGTTCCTGATGTGAAAAGCTCAAAAATTTATACATTTATGTTTTCCACACTGGGCGGTGAGGACCACAAACGGGCCACAGAGTGGCTTCAGGACCAGTGGAGAAAGAATGCCCATCTTCAAGTGAACCTTCAAGTGAAAGAAAATAAAGTCTATTTGCATGATCTCGAGAACAACACCCCGCCTCTCTTTAGAAAAGGTGTCGCTGTCGATCGCCCGACTTGTTATGCGGCTCTTGAGACATTTTCAAAAGACAGTCCAGAAAATTTTATTCGTCTTAACTCTCCTGAATATCAAAAAATTCTAGAGACTTTGGGACGCACAACAAACACCGTGGAACAACGAAAGCTTTGTTTATCCGGCGTAGAATATCTTATGAATCGTCACCTCATCATCCCAATGGGCGCCATTCACTTTTCAATTCTTGCTAAAGGATCGTTTTCTGGCTGGAAATTGAATCAAATGAATCAGCTGGACTTGTCTGACTTACATCCTAGCCCTTAAACTAAGGGCCTATGACATCATCAGCCCAGTCCGTCGATATTCACAAGGATCAAAACATTTTCAGCGAAGGTGACGCCGGCGATTGTGCCTACATCATCGAAAAAGGCCGCGTCCTTGTTTATATCACTAAAGATAAAGAAGAAATTCCTTTGTCAATTCTAGGTGAAGGTGAAATTTTTGGCGAGATGTCTTTGATCGACAATCAAAATCGCTCTGCTTCCGTACGTGCTCTTGAAGATGTGCGTTTAGGAATCGTCACAAAACAACAACTCTTAGAGCGTATCTCAACAGCGGACACAGTTGTGCAATTGTTGATGCGCGTTTTACTGAAACGCCTTCGTCGCAATAACACCCACTCGCGCGGCATCACTCGCATTGGCGAATTGCAAATCGAAAATACAGGCGCTGGGGACGACAGAACTCAAACAGCCCTAGATCAAATCAAATTGGAAAATCAGATTTTCCTGGCTTTCCAAAACAAAGAATTTGAATTGTATTATCAGCCTATCGTTGAGCTTAAATCCCGCAAGATTATTGGCGCCGAAGCCCTGCTTCGTTGGAACAGTCCCACCCAGGGATTGATTTCGCCGAATATCTTTATCGATGTGATTGAGAACTCATCCATGGTCATCCCAATTGGACATTGGATTATCAATCAGGCTTTGAAAGACTTGAAATCCATCCGCGATCAATTGATTGCTTCTGGAAAGCAAAAACTTGCTGATGATTTCATGATGAGTATCAATATTTCCGGCAGACAGTTCACTCATTCAGACTTTGTGAACAACTTGGAAGATCTTCGCGACAAACACGATCTTCCAACTAAGAACATCAAGCTTGAAATGACTGAAAGAATTATGATGGACGGCGCGATTGCTTTAGAGGCACTACAACAGTGCCGTGCTCAGGGCTATGCGATTTCTATTGATGATTTTGGTACTGGTTTTTCCAGCTTGCAGTACTTAACACAAATGCCTATCAGTTTCCTGAAAATCGATCGCTCCTTTGTAATGAAAGTTTTGAATGATCCGAAATCCCGCGCCGTCGTCAGCGCCATCATTCACTTAGCTCATGCCATGGATATCGAAATTATCGCCGAGGGCATCGAAACCAACGAAGAATCCATTGTCCTTGAGACCTTAGGTTCTCGCTATGGCCAAGGTTATTTATTCTCAAAACCCGTGGCGTTCTCTTCATTCTCAAAATTGATTTAGTTTGTGAAAATCCCATGGCACTGCGGTACTGTGGGCTTAACCAGCTGTGCTTGCACAAGCTTTTCAATGGCTGGATGATATCCAAGGCTTGAAAGTTTTTTCTGAAGTAAATCTACAGACGATTTCATCAAATAGGTTCTAAAAGAAGACTCCAGCACCGGAGACCAAGCTTTCGGGCGGGCCAGTGGCACAATGACATGCTTACGGATCTGCGCCATAT
>NZ_DASVLT010000013.1:0-34356 GCF_036384735.1 Bdellovibrio sp.
TGGTAAGAATGCCTTGGGTGTTGTTTTGACCGGTATGGGCAAAGACGGTGCTGGAGGTTTGTTAGAGATGAAGAATGCTGGTGCCTACACGGTCGCGCAAAACGAAGAGACTTGTGTGGTTTACGGAATGCCAGCAGCAGCCGTTGCATTAGGAGCCGCGGATAAAATTCTTCCTTTGGATAAAATTGCCGGCGACTTGCTAAAACAAGTATCAGTCAGAAATGCCGCCTAAATAAATGGAGGGTGCCCTTGTCAGGTCATCCTCCGGTTTTTCGTTTTTAGCGCTGAAGGTTTTGATTAATGTACAGGAGCGGGATGACTGCCGCTGTACTTTTCGATCTGTTGCAGCCAGTAGTGAATCTCGCTGGCTGACAAAGAATAATCTATCAAAGAAAGTTTTAAAGCTAATCCGAAGGCTTCGTTTGTTACGAAGGCCATTTGACGACGCTCGCCTTTGCGAGAATAAAGGTCGATTTTACGAAGACCTGGCATTAAGTGCATGGCTTTCAAAATCATCATGGCCTCTTGTTTGAAGATGCCCATTTCCTCGCGCATGAAGTAAGCAAGCTTTGGATCATCGTAAACTTCTGCGTTTGACCATGCGCCCTCGCCATACTGTGCTTTCATAAAGGCAAACATAAAGCCTGCGAAAAGTTCGACAGGATCTTGCTTGTCGATCCCCGCGTGGTTGATGCGTGCAAGGTGCATCTCGAAGATTTCCATTTTTGTCGGGTCCATGAAAACAGAATGAAGGCCCGGAAGAATTTGTTCCAAGATGTGCAAATCGAAAAGCTCCATGAAGGCCAGGTGCGGTTCTTTCAAGCGCAAGAACTTCAACCACTCTTCACGGCGGCGAGGCAGAACGGATTTTTTAAGTTCGCCACTGCATTCAGCGATTGCTGCACGCATGCTCGTTTCGATCGAGAAGTGCAACTTGTGGGACAAACGGATCGCACGGAGAATACGAATGGGATCTTCGATGAAACGATCTTTTGGATCGCCGATCATGCGAAGAATGCGATTGTTGATGTCTTGAATGCCGCCCATGTAGTCGATGAGCTTGTGGTTTACTGGATCGTAGAAGATCGCGTTCGCTGTGAAATCACGGCGTTGAGCATCCTCTTCGCAAGTTCCGAAATAATTATCGCCTTCGACTCCATCGTCATCCGCAGAGCCTTCCGCTTTTGCAGAAGCTTCTTCGGCTGTGATGTTGCGGCGGAATGTAGCCACTTCGAATTGCAGGTCCCCGCGTTTTACCAGGACAAGTTTAAATCGACGACCGATGACATAGGCGTTTGGAACTTTTTTGCGGACTTGGTTCGGTAACGCACTTGTCGCGATATCGAAGTCCTTAGGGTGAATTCCCACAAGAAGATCACGCACGCAACCGCCCACTAGGTAGGTTTCGAAACCAGACTCTTGGAGGTTTTTAACGATTCGAAGGGCGTAGGAGTCAATCCAGTCTTCGTGAAGCTGCGGTTTTTGTAGAGAACTCATCGTGGGTGAATCTACTCTCGTTCGCGTTAAAATTCAAACTTGAAATACCTGAAACGGGGGCGCAGGATGTGGAAATCATGGCATATATCGACAATTTCAATTACCACTTCTATGGTCCAGAAGAGGGCCGAAAATGGATCTTTATTCACGGGCTTATGGGTTTTGGCCAAAACTGGCGCCGAATCATTTCTGGTCTAGAACAAACGGAAAGATGCTTTGCCTACGATCAGCGCGGACATGGGCGCTCCTTTAAACCTGCGACGGGCTATTCTCCAGAAGATTACGCGGATGATTTGAAGAAGATCGTGGACGAACTTGGCTGGAAGAAATTCATTTTGGTGGGCCACTCCATGGGGGGGCGAAATGTTTTGGTCTTTGCCGCCAAGTATCCCGAGTATGTCGAGAAGCTTGTGATCGAGGACATCGGACCCGAAGCCAGCCCCAATGCTTCTGAATATTACGATTATTTATTGAATTTGGCCCCGACTCCGTTTGCGAATCGAGATGAGGCCCGTCAGTTTTTTGCCGAGGACTTTGTGAAAATCGCAAAGACCCGCGAAAATGTCGACGTGATGTCTAAATTTTTTTATAGCAATATGGATGAAAAACCGGACGGGACCGTTGATTGGCGCTTCTCAAAAAATGGTATCATTGAGTCAGTCAAAGCCGGTCGAGATCGTGATCGTTGGCAAGAGCTGGAAAGCCTGAAAATGCCATCCCTCTTGATTCGCGGGGAAAATTCGAAAGAACTGAGCCCTGAAACCTACAAGGCCATGCTGGCTAGCAATCCAATGATTAAGGGCGTCGAAATTGCGAAGGCGGGACATTGGGTCCACTCAGATCAACCTCAGGCCTTTGTAGAGGCCCTGAAGAGCTTTGTTGGTGACTTTCCGCTCCCTGAAAAGTAATTTCGAATCTTATATACCGGAGTAGAAAAAGTTGAAATTCGCAGAGTTAAATTTAGAACCGAGTTTGGCCTCCGCAATCCAAAAATTGGGTTTTGAAGATTGCACACCAATTCAAGAGCAGGCCATTCCACACGTCCTTGACGGCAAAGATGTTGCCGGTCTCGCACAAACAGGTACAGGAAAAACAGCGGCATTTGTTATCCCAATGATGGAGCGTATCTTGCGCTCTCGCCCGCTACAAGGCGAGCCCAGTGAAGAAACAAAAGCCCTTGTCGAAAAACGTGCCTTCAAAGACTGGAAACCGCAAAACTTCATTTTGATCTTAGTACCGACTCGCGAATTGGCCGAGCAGGTGCAAGATAACATCTCGAAGCTTAGCGCTGATTCAGGTTTGCGCGGTTTCGCTATTTACGGCGGCACTGGTTACGATAAGCAAAAAGAAGCGCTGAAGAACGGCGTTGAATTCATCGTGGCGACTCCAGGTCGCTTGATTGATTTGTACAAAGAGCACTTGGTCGATCTTAAACAAGTTCGCGCCATCGTGTTCGATGAGGCAGATCGCATGTTCGACATGGGATTCAAAGACGACATGAAGTACATCTTGCAACGGGTTCCTCGTGAACGTCACTTGCTTGTGTTCTCTGCAACTTTGAACTTCGATGTTTTGAATACAATTTACCAATTTGGTTCCGAACCTGTTGAAATCAACATCAGCCGCGACCAAGCTAAAGCAGAAAACGTGAAAGACCAAATCTTCCACGTGGGCAGCGATGAAAAGCCACAGCACTTGCTTTCCTTATTAAAGGTGCACAATCCAAAACAAGCGATCATCTTCACAAACTTCAAATTGAATGTTGAGAAGATCGCGAAGTTCTTGGTTGATAACGGCATTCCTGCGATGGCGATCTCAAGCCTTTTGACTCAAGCTCAACGCAACCGTGTGATCGAGCAGTTCAAGGCCGAGAATAATTTGAACATCTTAGTTGCAACTGACGTGGCCGCTCGTGGTTTGGATATCAAGGGCGTTGATCTTGTGATCAACTACGAACTTCCAATGGATAGCGAATCTTACGTTCACCGTATCGGTCGTACAGGCCGTGCGGGAACAACAGGGCAAGCGTTCTCGTTGGTAGGTGATAAGGATATCGACTCTTTGTCACGTATTGAGGATTATTTAAAACACAAAGTCGAAGTAGGCTATCTTGAAAACGACCAGTTACTTCAAGAGTTTAAGCCATTCCCATCTCACTTTGATGGTCATTATTCAAAATCATTGGATCGTGGCGAGCGCGGGGACCGTGGTCCTCGCCAAGGTGGCGAACGTGGTCCACGACGCGAAGGCGGAGGCAGAGGTCCTCGTCGTGAAGGTGGCAACCGCGAGAACCGTGGTGAACGTCGTGACAACAGAGGCCCACGTCCTGAGCACAAAGCTGCTCAAGCTGGTGGACCAGGACCACAAGCTCAAGGCAATCGCCCAGAACGTGGACCACGTCCAGAGGGCAAACGTCACGAGGGTAAGCCACACCAAAAGCGTGATCAAAATCAACGCCGAGATCAAGGCGGCTACCAAGCCAAAAAACAAGAAGGCCGCAAGCCGGGTGGTTTCCAGCACGCGAAACGCGCGCCGACTCCTGCACCGAAATCGGTCGGTCAGAAGATCGCTGGCTTCTTCAAAAAGCTGTTCACTTAGGTCAATCTTGCGAAATGCAGA
The DNA here is from genome assembly GCF_036384735.1 of Bdellovibrio sp. GTDB lineage: Bacteria > Bdellovibrionota > Bdellovibrionia > Bdellovibrionales > Bdellovibrionaceae > Bdellovibrio. Next base: position 4,117 of record NZ_DASVLT010000013.1, read on the forward strand.
AAATAAAAAAGGAGCTTGTGGGCTCCTTTTTTATTTTGAGAGAAGAGAGTTTAAAAATAGGAAGCAGACTTCGTACTCCGGTGTGAGGTGGGAGTGTAAGCCAGCTATTTTAAGAGTTTCGCAGCGTCGTCATTCTGTGCCTTGATGGCAATATCCAGCGGAGTCTTGCCACTTTGGTTTTTCGCTTTTTTATCTGCACCAGCTTTCAAAAGCATAGTTACTGTTTTGGCTGTACCGAATCGAGCAGCTTCCATCAAAGGAGTTGTTCCAGAGTTGCTCGCTTTGTTGACCAAGGCGGATTTCTTTTTGATGAGCACTGACATCACAGCATTTTGGTTTGCGGTTGTTGCAATCAAAAGAGCCGATTCATTATCGCCAGTAACGTCATCGATGTTCGCACCATGGTTGATCAAATCCAATGCCACATCACTTTGTTCGGCAATCAACGCCATATACAAAGCGGTTTGACCATCATCATTTTTAATATTTACGTCGGCTTTATTATCCAGAAGAAGCTTCACAGCATCGCGATGGCCGTTTGAAGCGGCAACCATCAAAGCTGTATAACCCTTTCCATCTTTTGCATTCACGTCGACTTTCGACTTTAACAAGGAATTCAAAGACTTCAAATTTCCCTCTGCCGATGCGCTCAGCAAGGTGGGACTTGATGTCGTCGTTGCAGCTACTTCTTTTGGAACAGAATTGCTTGCACAAGCAACCTGAGAAGCAAGAGCCATGGACAGGCTTAATACAACAGCGAGTTTTGAATTCATAACGGTTCTCCTATTTCAAACTTGAAGATGATTTCGTGCTGCTTGGTTCATCAACCATGTTAGAACCTTCGTCTGTCGCTTTCATATCACCGAGTTGCTTGTAATCGAATTTCTTCAATTTGTTTCGTTCCGCCAATGTCTGTACCATAGAGCGAATTAAAACACGCGCATTGGTACTATCAGCACCACCGTAGTTATCAGGGCTTGTTAACACTGCGAAGAAGAGATCTCCGTCAGTTGTTGAAAGCATACCGCCGAAAGTGATCGCTTTATCTGCGGAGCCCGTTTTCGCTACAAGCGTATTGTTGTAAGTACCACCAGCGTACAAACCTTTGAATGTTGAATATGTCTCGCCCGGTCCACCAACTGCCATAACATCGGCCATTTGGAAAGGACGGCTGCCCTTGTAGTTTTGCAATGTTTTATCAAGATCTTTCAAGATCGTCACAATAGAAGAACAAGATACGAGGTTGTACTTCTTCTCGCCATCGATCATCGCCGGGTAGCCAGAGCCGTTGTACATTTCAACGTCTTCACTATTCAATTTCATTTTTTGCTGAACGAACAGTTTGTAGTTCGCAGCTCCGCCCAATTTTTCGAAGATCACATTGGGTGGATAGTTATAAGAATACTTATTCATATCCTTTACGATCATATAAAGAGGACGCGACTTCACAGAGTACGCCTTATACGGAATGCCTTTCAAATATTCATCATAATGTTCTTTCGTCACCATGCCGATATTGTTGAAATTGCCGCTAAGGCCCGACTTGATTTTCAAGAACGCCGTTAAGTCGCTCTTCGTTTTATTGCTATTGAAATAACGAGCTGGATCTTCCCAACCCACATCGTGCGCTGTCTGATGTTTCATAACATCAAGATAAACTGGGAAATGTTCGTCGTATGAGAATGTCTCTACATATTTGCAGCTTTGCGCCTGCAATTTCGGTTTAAGCTGAGTGAAGATGCGAGATAACATCTCGCGACCCATGTAAGGATCCATGTCACCTTCGATGTGAAGGTTGCAACTTCCAGTTTTAGAACCCGGTGTTACATAAATCTTGGTTTTGAATCTGTATTCGGGCCCCAGTTTGTTCATCGCCCAGTCTGTGGTCAGAAGTTTCGATAATGAGGCAATACGAAACTTCGTATCTATATCTTTATCTGACGTTGTGACGTTGTTCTTTTTCAATACAGAGTCATCGGCGATCTCAGCTTTCGTGGGATTAAACGCATGGGCTACAGTGTCCTTCTGGTTCATGAAACACATAGCATTCAGTTCAACCTTTGCCATAGCGGCAGAGGCCATAAGGCTAATACCCAACGAGAGGGAGGCAGCATTTATCAGCTTACGTGAGATCATCAACGGGCTCCTATCTTTAAACTCGAGCTGCAATTTCCAAGTTCTATACCAGCTCTAGCTCCGTTTCTTTCAGTTACAGCTGTATCATTAATGAACAGTGCCAAAAATTGCGGTTCAATTTGAGACACGATGGCGTTAGATTGTCCTTATGCTTCTGGCTCTATTTATCCTTCTTTCTTTTCAAGTACTTGGGGAAGGGGTCGTTCGACTCCTGAATCTGTTCATTCCGGGACCTGTTTTGGGCATGGTTTTCTTCCTGATTGCACTTCTTATATGGAGGCCAATGAGGGGCTACGTTGAAAATCTAACGAATTTCATCACCCGCCATCTGTCGCTATTTTATGTGCCCGCAGGCGTGGGCATGATCGAGTACTTTGATCTTTTTGGAAAGTACGGCTGGGGCATGGTGCTGACTATTATATTAAGCACCACTGTCACCATTGTGACCACAGCTTTACTTTTTAACTGGCTTTTGAAAATAACAGGAAAAGGAGAAACCCATGATTGAGCTTTTCTCGCTCTTCCTGACTTTGGGAGCTTACCTGGCAGCACGTAAGTTGAGCACTAAATTAAATGATCATCCTTTGCTAAGCCCCGCTGTTCTGTCCATTGTCGTGATCTCGGCCATTCTTCTAGTTTTTCATATCCCCTATGCAGACTATTTCCAAGGAGCAAAACCCATTCACTTTATGTTAGGACCAGCAACAGTGTCATTGGCGTTACCACTCTATGCACAGTTGTCGCGTTTGAAGAAATTAATAGTGCCCTTGTGCATCTCTTTGCTTGTGGGCTCTGTGATAGGAATTTTCAGCGCGGTTTTGATTGGCGCTTACTTTAAACTTCCGCATAATATCTTGTTATCGTTAGCACCAAAATCAGTGACGACTCCGATTGCCATGGGAGTTTCAGAAAAAATTGGCGGAATCGCATCCCTATCAACAGTGTTTGTCATGATTACGGGATTGTTTGGTGCGGCTTTCGCAACATCGATCTTGAATATGATTCGTGTGAAGGACCCAGCTGTGCGCGGATTTGCCTTAGGGTTATCTTCTCACGGATTTGGGACGGCGAGAGCGTTTCAAGTTTCGGCTATCGCAGGTGCTTTTGCTGGTCTTGCCATGGCATTAAATGGTCTCAGCACTGCGATCCTGGTGCCGTTATTGTTATCGCTTATTCCTTAGTGCTTTTTGCAGAACGGCGCAGAAGCATCTTTCTGACAAAGATATGATTTGATCGCCGCGTTCTCGGCCTTGATATCAGCATTTTCTTTTTTGATCTGCGTGTTTTCTTCTTTAAGTGAAGCAATCTCCCTGTGAACGACTTGGCTATCGCTAGACCATTTTGCATAAAGCTCTTTTACCGCATTGATCAACGGAGCAATTAGTTCTGGGTAAGCCACAGATTTATATCCATCTGGAGCTGTTTGTACTGTTTCGGGGAAAACCTTTTCGATTTCTTGAGCGATAACACCCATATCGCGGGTGGTTTTAAATTTCTTATCTGGGAATTCGTCAGTTCTCCAATCGAAAGTGACGCCTCTGACTTGAAGAATTTTATTTAAAGCATCTGGAATAGTTTCAATATTTTTCTTTGCACGGATATCCGACCAGGCCGCGACACTTCCCGTGGCACGGGCACTGCCATTGACATCTAGCGTGTAGGACGGTGATTGTGTTCCGATTCCGACGTTACCACTCGGATCGACCCACATTCGTGTGGTTGGAGCACTCGATGAATTTCCTGTCCAGAAGCCAATCGCGCCCTCTGTAGATCGAATGTTGATGCCGGATGAAGCTGTGCTCGTATCGAATCTTTGCGGAACACCTGCAGTATCGATATAGGAATTGGCCGCCACCCATAAATTCATATAGCCATTTGCAATTTTCAGAGGCTGAATGATCGCGTGAACAGAGTTGTCATTACTTTTAAATTTCAAACCGTCAGTTGCAGTAGCATAAGGAGCCGTCGCCAAAGTTAGCTTTGTATCGGGAGCTGTTGTACCGATACCAACATATCCTCCGGATGGATTCAATGCTAACGGCATATTGCTAACCGATTGCTTAATCGCTTGAATTGAGCCGTAGTCACTTGTCGTATTATAACCAATAAGTAGTTGCTGATTTGTGTTTGTATGGCCGCGAACACTTAATTGAGCCGGAACTGATACAGTACCATCATTCTCTAAAATGGCAGCTGCCGTGCCGCCACCATTTGTGCTCACAACGTGAAGGTTTGCGGATGGACTCGTTGATCCAAGACCCAAGTAGCCAAGAGAGGTGATGCGCATTCTTTCCGTGGCGTCGCTGGCGCCATTGTTTGTTAAGAACCTCAAGTCGGCTGTCATTTGATTCGCGCCGGGCGTCGCTGTTACAGTGCCTTGAATTAAAGCGCCTCGCGTATAAGCTGAGCCATCATATCCGCGGAAGCTGATGTTACCTAAAGTATCGCCGCTTTGAACAGCAGCTGGACTTCCTACCGAACCACGATCTTTGCTTAAGTAGATATCGGGTCCATTGGCATTTGCCACAGATCTTAATTGCGAAAAACTGCTGACAGCTCCTTGCATGTCAAATTGATAAACTGGGGAATTTGTACCGATTCCAACATTGCCGGCGAAATAGCTAGGGGCTGTTGAGTCACTCGCATAGACGGACCATTTGTTAGTGGCTTGAATATTTCCTGTATAAAGACCGTAACCGTTGGTGATCGACCCTGTTCCGCTATTAGTGACGTATGAGTAAACACCGACAGCATTGGTGATAATGCCTGAACCTGTATTGAAGACGTCACCATTGGCGCCCCAAGCATTAGCAACAGTTGTCGAACTTTGATTGGAAGCTTGTGCCTCAATGCCACGTAAAGTTCCAGTGATATTGTATGCCGTATTTGCGGAAGAGTTGATGGCCACATTCCATCCTCCCCAGTAGCTTGCAGTTGTTGCCGCCGAAGGATTCGCAGAGGCTTGTGAGCGTGAACCTATTTGGCTGCCTGAGGTTCCTGTCAATGTACTATAAACATCAAGACCTGCGCTAGGGCTTGTCGTTCCGATACCGACATTGCCTGTACCATTTGGCTGTAAAGAAATGGCGCCCGTTGTCCCTGGGTAAAGAATCATTTTGGCGACAGAGTTTTGCACGTCCTGGAACTGCAAAGCTCCGGTTGCATTTAGTCCGCCAAACTCCCAATCATAGGGAACTGTCGCCGCAGCATTTTTGAATCCCAAAGGGATTTGATCCGAAGCCGCCGTGTTTTGAATTAAGAGTTTCGGTGAGCCCCATGAGCTTCCTGTATCAGAGATATGCAAACGAGATGAAGCCGCAGGAGACGTCGTGCCAATTGCGACGTTATTTCCTGCGATGCGCATTCTTTCCGTATTGTTACTGTAGAAAGCAAGAGTACCGCTGGCAGAACCAGAGCCTGGATTGAAAATACCAGTGTCGCCATCTGGATTGAACGCAAAACCATTTGTACTGCTGTCAGCGTTATTCGGTACTCCCATAGAAGCGTGATAGCCGGTGGCAGAGACAAGTCCTCCAGAAGTGATGGCTCCGTCGACATTCACAGCTCCGCTAATGCCGGCGCCACCATTTACAACTAAAGCTCCAGTAGACGAAGATGTCGAAGCCGCTCCAGAGTTCGCAGTCAATTGACCCGCGCTTGTCACGGTTCCAGTACCTGTGGTCGCGATATTTCCCGAAGTCGAGTAGTTGCCTGTCGAAGTTGTATTTCCAGATGATGTTGTATTGCCGGCCGTGGTGATGTTGCCCGCATTATCGACTTTGAATTTTGGCACACCCGCGATTTGGAAGTTTAGGAAGTCACCAGTGTATGCACTCGAGTTGTTGATACCGATGACAGTTCCATTCGCATTTCCGGTGAAGAACCCAGTTGTCGTTCCATCAAATGGAGCGTTACCTATGGCCGCCAGGGGATAATTAGCGGTAGCTGGTGTCGCACTGGAAATTTGGAATTTAGTGACCGGAGCAGTCGTTCCGATTGCCAAATTAGCTCCGGCAACGATGCTACCGTCCTTAACGAAGGTCAGAGCGTCCTGACGAACAGATCCGTCAGCATTTCGCCACGAGAACTTATAGCCGAAATCAGTGCCGATGCCTGTTGTTCCCAAAAGAAACTGTCTTTGATCAGCAGTATTTGTATAAGTACCGCCTTGATCTTCCGGTTTGAAATAAAAAGCAGAGCCAATACTTGGACTTGAAAGTGTCAGGTTTCCGCGCACTTCAAGTAAGCTGGATGGAGTCGAGGTTCCCAGACCCAAATAACCGTTATTATCGATTCTCATTCGCTCTGCGGAAGTAGTAGAGCCATTTGCTGTCGTCGTAAATGTAATGCGTGAGCCTTGACTTGTGCTGCTCCAATTTTCATTCGCAGCCATGGTGATTGATGCTTTAGATGTCGTTGAAAATGCAGAGCCATCATAGCCACGACCACCCACAAACATAAGAACTTGACCGCTTTGTACCGCAGTTGGACTTGCGGCAGTGCCGCTGGCTTTACGACCAATCATAGCTGGGTTACTTCCAGCTGCTGAAGAGTAGTTGTCATTGTACCAAATGCCAAGGCCTTCATCGACTGTGTGAAATTTCGCAGCCGGCGCTGTGGTGTTGATACCGACGTTTCCACCGGTCGTATAAAGCGGTGAGTTCGCAAACGTTGTAGTTGCACTATAATAAGGAAGATAGCCAGCAGTACCTGCTCCAGACAAAGTTCCTGCAGGCAAATCAGATGCAGACAGTGCACGGAATGTCGGTGTGCCGCTTGAACCATCTGGCGAAGCTAAAACTAGATTTTGATTCTGCGATCCAAAGGCAGAGCCCGTAATAGTGATCGAAGAACATGTCCATGTTCCTGTAGGACTCGAAAATGTGAGAGTCTGATTTGCCGTGCAATTTGCTGGCATTTGACTTGCTTTAATCAGACTTGAGGCATCCGAAAGATCTGCCGAGGAAAGACCCGCATTGATCCAATTCGTTCCGTTATATTTTAAATAATTGCCCGAAGTCAGCGAGGCGATCGACAAAGCGATGCCGTTGATTTTTGCTATGGTAGGGTTTGGATAAGTTCCGCTGAGATCTCCTCCCGCGGCTCCACCCGATTGAATGGCATTCACAATTCGACTGTCATTGCCGGCCGCAACGGTGTTAGCTCCAGTGCCCACTTGCAATGTTATTTGCGGGGTTGATGCGGGATTTGTGATTGTGATGTACGAATTTCCCGATGTGAGGTTTGTAACGGTACCTCCAGAAGAGCCCGCAACACCAGCACAACTTAAGGCGCTTCCGTCCCACGCGAGAAAGGTTCCTGAAGAACACGTCGGAATACCTGCTTTCAAAAGGAAGTCATTGGCAGAGTTTGTTCCCAATTTTTCTGCTGACAAAGAATAACCCGCGAATGGAACAGAACGAATCACCGAGTCTGGCGAAATTGTTTTCCAGCCGGAGCCATCATAAAAAGAAACCCGCAACTTACGACCGTCGCCGGAAGATCCAGTATAGGTGCTTGAGCCGACAGAGCAGGAATAAGTGCCGCCTGAAGAAGAGCATACTCCGCAATTGAATGAAGATAAGTTATTGAAAGCATCCAAAACAGTGGAAGGACCACTCAAAGGAAATTGCACGGTACCATTACCAATAGGCACATCGAAAACCCCACCGGAATTGACCATGCTATAGCCAGTCACTTGCTCTTGATAGATAATGCAACTGCCAGCGGGATCTGTGATTTGAAAAATAAATGAGACATTGGCGTACTCGAGCGGAGTACCGTCTGTTCTTAGAATACGACCTTGATAAGTTAGTTGAGTGGGGGAGGCAAACGTAACGACGCTCCCCAAAGTCAGCAGGAAGAAAACTAACAAAGACCATAAGTTACAAGCACGCTCCGAAAACAACATGATGGTTTCTTAACGGCATTTTATTCGTACTTCTAAAGTTCCGATGATTCAAAAAGAGATGAAATCGAACTCATTTTGCACCGTAATTTGGTTGCAAACTAGACCTTCCCTTAGGGTTAAGTGTGAGACTTCAAGAAAGCTGAAAATCCCGTAACCCAACGATCATCGGCATTCACACATGGGATCATAATGAATTTCTCCCCCCCGGCGTGATGGAAAGTTTCTGCTCCGCCGATTGCGATTTCTTCCAGTGTCTCGATGCAATCAGCGACGAAGGAAGGGCAGATCACCGCAACGTTTTTCTTTCCAGTTTTCGCCAAAACTTCAAGAGTGTGATCAGTTGCAGGCTTGAGCCATTCCGCACGACCTAGACGTGATTGAAACGAAACACTCCATTGAGTCGAGGCAAGACTCAAACTTTCAGCGATTTTCGTCGCGGTCGCAAAGCACTGCGCCCGGTAACAAGGTTTATCACACGCCGATTTTTCAAAACAGCAGTCCTCGGATCTTAAGCATCCATCGTTTTTGCGAATGTGACTTTCTGGTAAGCCATGGAACGAGAAAAGATAGTGATCGATATTCTTATTATCTAATGTCTCTTCCAGAAGTTCGACCGAAGGATTGATAAAGCTATCCTCGGCATAGAAATCACGGACAACTCTACTTGGAATATTCACACCCAGGTGTTTCTTTGCGCGCTCGAACTCTTTTAGAACAGATCCCGTTGTGGCTTCGGCATATTGTGGGAACATGGGCACAAGTAATAAAGAATCAACTTGCTCTACGATCAGATCTTCCAGGGCATGTTCAATAGTGGGCTCGCTATAACGCATCCCCATTTTTACAACGTAGTCGTTACCCAATTCATTCTGCAGTTTTTCCGCGAAGTGTTTTGAGTACACCCACAAAGGCGAACCTTCTTTCAGCCAAACCTTTTTGTAATTTTCAGCGGAGAAGGGCGCACGACGGGGCACAATCAATCCATGAACCAACGGCCAGCGCACAATGAATGGCAAATTAATAACGTCTTTGTCCATCAAGAACTCAAGAAGATATTCCTTAACGTCATTCACTTCATAAGAACGGGGAGTGCCAATGTTAAAAAGAATTACGCCAGTTTTAGCCATGCAGTCTCACTATTTCTTCTGCCAAGATGTCGCTTTGTTCAAGAATTTTACTAAGCCCGATACCGTAAAGATAGTTTCCGTGAAGGAAGATTTTATCGGAGGTGGCGAAAGCCCGAATCTCACCCTGAGCTTTTTCTAGATTCAAATCGTAGTAAGGCAAGGCGTTCTTCCATCGATTGATGCGGTAATCAAGAAGACCTTCTTTGGTACCAAGGATTTTGAAACGCTCTTCAGCGATCAATTTTAAAATTTCAGTATCTTCAAGATCAAGTAGCGATGACTCTTTTACGCCACCCATGATCCAGGTTTCGTTATAAACTTTATCGCGACCTTGGAAGATGTATGAGTTCATCAAGATGCCCAGTGTTTTTAAATCAAAACCCCGGGGAATCAGGCAGCCAAAACCTTTGAACTTTGTTTGAGGTTTTTTAAAGAATAAAGTCACGCTCATCAGTGAACTCATCTGAATCTGTGACAATGCTTTACTGAGTTCAGGTTGTGATTCACTTAGCAATGCCGCTGCCGCATTCGCCGGAGTCGCGATCACCACAGGTCCTTGCAGATCCTTGATATTCACAGGGCTGTTCGTATGAATACGCACACCCATTTCACTCAGGCGTACTTCTAAATGATTTACTAAATCTTGCATGCCACCGGGACCCGTCAAAAGACCCTTGTATTTTTCCCGATGCTCTTTGAATAAAGGAGATAGAATTAATTTAGAACTAAGTCCGGAAATTTCATTTCCGTAAATACCCTGCATTGCCGGCCCCAAAAGATATTCGGTTGCGGAGCCACCCAAATAGCGACGCCCCCAAGAATCCAAAGTTTCATTGTCTTGAGGTGCCAAGGACTTCTTGTTGATCAAAAAACGTGGAATCAGCTTCACCATGAAGAATAAGGTTTCTCCTATGGTTAAAGGCCAGGTTCTTGGTTTATGGCGATAGATAAAGCGTTTTTTAGACGATGCCAGTGGAAGACTTTGTGGAACTCCCAGTTCAGCAAAAAGCTTTTCGGCACGTTCTGTACGAATCAAAGCATTGGCGGCTTTTTCAGCAATGCCAAATTCCGTGCGATCAGTGCCCAATAGACCACCGACGCGGGAAGATTTCTCGTACAAATCCACTTGGAAACCTTTTTGTGCAAGCCTCAAGGCGACTGTCAGTCCTGCGAAACCTGCTCCGACTATCGAAACTTTTTTCATATAGATTGAGAAAAAATCTTTGTCTGAGGTTGTTTGGTTTTCAAACGCTCGTCGAAAAATACACAGGCATTACGCAGGAACGGACGGCCAGCTTCCTTAACTACGAGCTTGTGGTCATGAATCTCAACCAAGTGATCTTTAATCATCTCGTGAAGGAAATCTTCTGAAAGCTTTTCCTGATTCTCATCCGTGAATTCGACTTCATATTGAGTCATTAGTTTTAGAATTTGCTGGCGACGAACGCGATCTTCTTCGGTCAAAATGTGACCGCGAAGTGTCGGCAAGCGACCTTCATTCAAAGCGCCTTCATACAAAGGAAGTACTTTTTCGTTTTGATGAAAGCTGTACGGAGTTTCAGAAATCGAGGACACGCCCAAACCCAACAACACATCCGTGCGCTGATCTGTGTAGCCCATGAAATTTCGATGCAAACGCTTTTCTTTCATAGCGATGCTCAGGTTGTCAGTAGGCAATGCGAAGTGATCCATACCCACTTCAACGTATCCGGCTTTCAATAAGATGCCGCGTGCTATTTCATAAAGCTCACGCTTTTCAGCAGCTTTAGGAAGATCTTCATCTTTGAAGAGACGCTGTTGAGGTTTAATCCAAGGAACCAAAGCGAAACTGTACAAAGCGATACGATCTGGACGAAGTTTTACAGTGGCTTCTGCAGTATCACGGATGGATTCCGCAGTTTGCTTCGCTAAACCATAGATCAAGTCAAAGTTTACGGAGGTATAACCCATTTCACGAGCAGCATTTGTGAGGCGCTCGGTGATTTCGAATGGTTGAATACGATTTACCAGACGTTGCACTTCCGGATTAAAATCTTGAACTCCCATGCTGACACGAGTGAAGCCAAGTTCACGCAAAGCTTTCAATTGCTCTGCTGTTGTACGGCGAGGATCGACTTCGATCGAACCTTCAAAGTCATTCGCGTCAATTTTCACACGAGACAAAATAGGACGAAGAAGTTGAGTCAACGCTTCCGCTGACAAGAATGTCGGCGTACCACCACCCAAATGGATGTGTTTCAAAGGCTTTTCAAGAAGTTCTGGTACTTGTTCTAGATAAAGCTGCCATTCTTTCAAAATCATTTCGACGTAAGGATATTCTTTTTTATGATCCTTCGTGATGATCGTGTTGCAACCGCAGAACGTGCACAGGGATTCACAGTAAGGAATATGCAGATACAAAGAGTATCCGCCCTGGCCCTCTTTCAAAGTTGTTTTAAGGTGGCTCACCCATTGTTCTGTGGTTGGGTTTGTTTCCCAGTACGGAACAGTGGGATAAGATGTATAGCGCGGAGCTGGCACATCGTATTTTGCTAACAAATCTTTCATCATGACAGGACCTCACGAACAGTATCGACGAACAATTTCACGTTCTTTTCCGGAGTTTTCGGAAGAACACCGTGACCAAGACCACAAACCCAACCCGCACGTTGCTCAATGCTCATGTCTTTCATTGGACCTAGGAAATTGTGCAAGGCGCGCTTGAAATCCGCATCATCAGCGAATAGTAAACTTTGATCGAAGTTTCCTTGAACAAAGCCTTTGTTTTGAATTTTAAAACAATCAGGCATGAAGCAACGGTGATCGAAACCTTGACCAGCCCATGGAAGATCCGTGAACGCCTTATTAAAGAACACAGGTTGTGTGCCTTTAGAGTAATAACCAATCTTGCCAGGGTATTCCTTCGCCAAGTTCGAAATCACAGGTTGAATCCATTCTTGGAAGAACATGGGTGACACTTCACCAGCTGCCGTATCGAAAATATTTACGATCTCTGCACCACCTTCAAGTTGAAGACGGATGTTCTCTTTTAATAATGGATACATTTTCTCGAGGAATTGAGGGAACAAGTGAATCAATTTTTTAGATTGAATCAAAGAGCCCGCATGAGAGCCCTCTGCTGCATAAACGAACAAAGTCCAAGGACCACCAATGAAACCAATCAAACTTTTCGTCGTTGGTAAAACCGCACGCGTTGCTTTTACAGCTTCTTTTTGGAAGTGCATGAAATTGATCGCTTCATTCACATCACCTAATTGACCGATAGTTTCAGGGGTCAAACGGTAAGCCAACTGCGGGCCGTGATCCGTGTAATCAAGTCCCATTCCCAAAGCTTCAAGCGGGAACAAGATATCGCTGAACAAAATAGAAACGTCGAAATCAAATTCCGCGACAGGGCCTAGAGCCACTTCAGCAGCAAGTTCCGGCTGTTTGCAAAGTTCCATGAAGGAATGCTTCGCGCGCAATGCTTGATAGTGCTGATGATAACGACCAGCTTGGCGCATAAACCAAATCGGCGGAGTTTTCTGTGCTTTTCTTTGAAGTGCGTTTTGAAAAAGTAAATTCATGGTGTTTCCTCCGTCGCCCATTGATATCCAACACCACGGACCGAGCGAATATGCTTTTCCCCATCATCGCCCAGCATTTGGCGAAGGCGAACGATGGTATTGTCGATGGTGCGACCACTGGGATTTTTGTCCACGCCCCAAATCTCATCCATGATCTCATCACGGCTTAGGACTCTTGGGGCTTTATCGATTAATAACTGCAAGATCTTCATGTCTGTCACAGGAGGATACTCGATCTTTCCTGATTTTCTTTTAACAGACATGTTCGAGAAATTGATCACACAAGATTCCAGAACGATTTCACGCATTGGAGCATGAGCATCCAGAACATGTTTTACGCGGATCAAAAGCTCTTTCAAATGGAAAGGCTTTGGAATGTATTCCTCAGCGCCCAATTCAAAACCTTGAAGGCGAGATTCCGCATCGGCTTGGGCAGTCAGGAATAAAAACAAAACGGGGGACACTTGTTTGATCTTCGCAGCCAACTCAAAGCCGCTGCCATCGGGAAGTCCTACATCTAGAAGAACCAAATCAAAATCTTTAGCTTGCGAAAATACGGACCACGCATCGGCCAAGTTTTTAGCCCATGACACTTCATAGTCTTTACGCAGACGTTCTGTCAGTGTTTCTCCCAGGGAAAGATCATCTTCGACTAAAAGAATTTTGCGCATCATAGACGACCCTCCACGTGAAGAAGGGATTTGAATCCTGCGTTCTCTTGTGATTCAAAGCGAATATCGCCTTTCATTTTTTCTACAAGGCGTTTCGTTATCAAAAGACCGATGCCGTTGCCACGGGAATCAGTCGAGATCAAAATCTCCGAGCCCAATTTGCCCGGGCTGCCTTTAAAACCAAGGCCGTTGTCTTGTGCGATGATTTCAAGGCGATTGCCGCTGATGGCGCGAACTTTGAAGCTCACAGTCGTCGCTTTTCCATGCAGGACCGAGTTTTGTAAAAGATTGCGGAATACGCTCATCAAAGCACGACGATCACCCACGATATAGGCTTCACGCTCAAGATCAATTGAAAGGTCCGGGAATTCATTGCGAAGATTGCCAAGAAGCTCGTTCAAAGAAACGTCCTCACGAAGAAGCGGACTTTCCTCGATATTCGCTAACAACAAAGAGTTTTCAAGCTGCAAGTCCAAGCGTTGAATGTCTTGGATCAAGCGTTTCATCACAGGATTGTTGTTTCCATGAAGATCTTCTTCTAAAACTTCGGCCTGCAGGCGCAAACGAGCGATAGAAGTTTTGATGTCATGACTGAATGTTGAAAAAAAGAATCTCAAGCGTTGGTGACGTTTTTGATCACGGTAGCTGAAAAGAATCAAAGAAATGCCGCCCACCAAAATGAAACCGAGAAGGATCGATCCTTCCCAGGCAAACATTTTGTGAGAGGATTGGCTTTGAAATTTAACTAAGAAGAAAACCCACCACCACGTCACAAGGGAAAACGTAAAGGCGAACCAGAGGATCGCCAAAATCGTTTTCACATTGGGACGGATGATCTTCTTCATGTTTCAATTACTCCGCAGAGTCGATGATGATGTGTGCAGCTTCCGCTAACAATTCATCCGTGTGAGCCATAGAAACGAAACCAACTTCGTAAGCATTCGGTGCCAAGTAAACACCTTTGTCCAAAGATTTAAGGAATAATTTTTTGAACGTGGCACCTTGATTCGACGGGATTTGTTCGATTGTTCTAATCGTTGAAGATGTATTGCCATGGATCCAGAACAAAGAAGCTGTCGATTCCACTTTCAAAGGAAGACCTTTTTTTGTAAAACCAGCACGCAATGTTTCGACGAACTTTTGAGTGCGCTTTTCCAGAACATTCCAACCGTCAAGGCGTTGCATCTTCTTCAAAGTCGTAAGACCCGCACGCATACCGATGGGATTCGCGCTCAAAGTGCCGGCTTGGTAAACGTCACCGCTTGGTGCAACCATATTCATAAGTTCTGCGCGGCCGCCGTAGCAACCCACTGGGAAGCCACCGCCAATGATTTTACCGTAAGTCACCAGATCCGGAGTGATTCCTGTTTTTTCAACCATGCCGGCCAAGCCAACACGGAAGCCAGAGATCACTTCGTCAAAGATCAACAGTGAACCATTCTTTTTGCAAAGCTCAGAAACTTTTTGCAAGAATTCTTGGCGTTGAATTAAAAGACCATAGTTTGCAGGAAGTGGTTCAATGATCACAGCCGCGATATCTTTACCTTGAGCTGCAAACACCTCAGCTAATTTTGCTTCGTCATCAAGTGGAGCGACAACAGTCGTATTCGCCACCTCAGCAGAAATACCTGCCGAAGAAGAAGCTGCAGCGCCCGCAAGGCCTGAGCCTGCTTTCACAAGCAAGTTATCAACGTGACCGTGATAGCAACCTTCAAACTTCAATATTTTGCTACGACCTGTAGCTGCACGAGCAACACGTAACGCTGACATAACTGCTTCCGTGCCTGAAGACACGAAGCGAAGTTTTTGCATGAACGGCAAAGTCGAAGTGATCCACTCTGCCAATTCCAAAGAGTAAATCTCTGTCGCACCAAATGTCCAAGCTGTATCCACCATGCGATGAACTTCTTCAGCAACCTCTGGATCGCGGTGACCTAAAATCAATGGCCCAAAGCTTTGGCAGAAGTCGATGTACTTTTTGTCTTCAACAGAAGTCAGGAAAGCACCTTCTGCTTGTTTAAAGAAAACAGGAGCACGATCCAAACCTTTGAAAGAACGAACAGGGGAGTGAACTCCGCCCGGGGATACTTTTAAAGCGCGTTGGAAAAGTTCTTCAGATGTTACTTTGTGCATTGTTGTCTCCAGTCTTCTTGATCCAAGAAAATTCTCAAGCGAGTTGGATCAAACATGTTTTTTTCTTCTAAGTACTGGCGAATCACTTTGAAAGTGTTGCCAGGTCCGCACGCATGATTCTTTTTAAGAATCTCTGGGTGCTTCTCTGCGAGGGCGATGAATTGGCTGCCGCTGTTCCAAAAGAAAGCTTCTTTGCCAGAGATCGCAGAGTCATTGTCTTTTGCATTTAGCGTATAAGTCGCAACCAAAGGCATTGTCGCTGCATTTTCAGCAAATCCTGTAGCGTGAGACAACTTCGCCCACTTCACCGGAACACCCGCAAGAATATCTAAGCGAGCTTCTTCCTGCTCTCCTAAACCTTCCGAGCTGCCATGAACCCAAATACCTTTTTGGGCAAGACTGCGCCAAGTTTTTAAACCCGCAGTCCACACAAATTGATTAAAATCAAAAGAATCAGGCCACGCTTCGCTGCGAGCGACATACAAAGCATTTGTGCCCGCAGGCAATTTCCAGTCATTGAGTGCTTGGCGATCGGCATGAACCTCACCAGTCCACATTTGTTCCGCAGAAAATTTGGGTGCAGGTGTTGAAAGATCTAGTTCCTTTTTATCAAGAACAGTTCCACCGTCAGTCAGACCTTTAAGAACTGTGATTTCACCATAAGAGCGATCCAAAACTGCGACGCCGATTTTTTGATGGCAACCACCACCAAAGCTCGCAAGAATTTTTCTTTCTTTCTGAGCACAAGCGAAAGTCGAAGGATGATCGATCTTCGCAAGCAAGTCTTTTAGGTCAGAACGAGTCGCAAGAATCTCGACAGCTAAAGCCCCTTGAGCTGCCGCATTGGGACTCACAGTCAAAGGCAAGGCCGCCCATTCAAGATCTTTCAAATAACCTCGAAGCAATGCCTGCACGTCTTTGAATTCTTCCTGCGGAGCCATCAACAAGCGATCAAGTGCCGCTTTGGCAACGATCAAACCATCGATTTCGTTAGCTTCAAGAAGTTTGCGAATGCGTGTCGGGATATTTCCGCGAACACTTTCAAATTTCACACTCTCTAAGCCGAATGGAAGATTCGCCTTAAAGAAATTTGTTAGATTGTATTCACGACGAGGTGAAGAACTAAATACGCGCATCGCTTTCGATGTACGCAATTTATCGAAGTGTGACTTCTTGACCAGCAACAAGTCACGTTGATCAGCCCGAGGCAAAGTCGCAACAATCGCAGTGTCCGTTTTTATTTCTGTTGGAAGGTCTTTCCACGAGTGAACAACCATATCAGTTTCGTTGTTAATCAACTCGCCATAAAAATCTTCAGTGAAAACTCCCTTTTCAGGGATTTTCCACAAAGGATCCGTCAGGTTGATATCGCCCAAAGATTCTTTGAAACGATAGACAACTTCAAGTCCCGGGATTTTTTCTTTTAAAGAGTCGCCAACCATATAAGCCTGGAGGCGGGCTAGATCACTTTTGCGAGCGGAAATTCTCAGGCGCATATATCGTCCCAACCAAGAGGACGAAGTTCTGTTCTTTGTGTGAAGGCCAAAGCCTTTTCGAGCAAGTGCGCGCGAATGGCCTGCAATTTGGTTTGCGTATCTTTTTTTGTTTCTTCGATTTCACTGAAGAATTGTTGAAGAGCCATGACTTTAACTCGAGGGAATTGTTGTTCTACAAGAGTAGGAAGTTGGTTCTCTTCACCACGCAAATCAAAAATCGCTAGGGGGCGAGTGTCTTGTTTGCTCATCAGTTCCAAAATACGTGCATCACCAACAGGGGCCGCGATCACCATCGCTTCACCATGAACATAAGCTTCGTTGTAAGTGGAAATTGTTAGATTATCGTATTTCTCTGCGAAGGCTTGCATCTTTGCTGGCTCTCTGCAGATGATCTGAACGGATTTCTTATGAGCAAGCCAAGGAAGAATTTCTTGAGCAAGCTGGCCTGAACCGCAAATAGTGACGGATTCAAGATCTTTGGTGTGACGACGCAAAAGGCTTCCGTAGCTTTGCGAGCCGATACCAACAAGATGTTCAGAACGAGTCTTCTTCACTTCCGCTGTGATGAAGTTCAACCACTTCTGGCTGTCGGAGAATAATGTATCATTAAGTTGTTTGCGCGAATCAACGAAGGCTCTGAATTGACCGAACACTTCAGTCTCGCCGACGATAGGTGAATGAAGGCCGCACAAAATTTCAAGAAGATGACTAAGAGCTTTTTCGCCGCGAAGAATTTGATCATCCGATTCAAGACAATCCAAATAGTTGTTCAACTCGTCTTCACGACAGAACATGATCTTGCGAAGACAAGTTGTCCAGATCGCTGCATCCTGAAGTGACTCAGAAAAGTTTCTATTGGATTTTCGGTGAACGAGAAGTATATCTTCCATTGGCATCAGGTTTATCACTAAACTTTCATCAAAGTGTCATTGAAATGTCATAACCGCTGCCGGTCATCCCTAAGGTCTCAAAATTCAACCTGGTGGTTGGAGGAATTATGAAGCTCACTCAAAGACCCCGCCGTAATCGTCGTTCTGAAGCCCTGCGCCAAATGATCGCCGAGACAGAATTGCGTGTTTCTCAACTGGTTTTGCCCCTGTTTCTAGTCGAAGGGAAAGGGCAAAAGCAAGCAATTGCCTCAATGCCGGGCATTTTTCGTTTAAGTCCGGATTTGATCCTTGAAGAAATTGGAAAAGCTGCTCAATTGGGAGTCAAAACTTTCGACCTTTTTCCAGCTTTGCCCGAGTCAAAAAAGGACTCTACGGGGACTGAGTCCCTCAACCCGAATGGATTGCTTCCTACGACCTTGAAGATGATTCGCGATAAGTACCCAGATGTGACTTTAATCACAGATGTGGCCCTTGATCCGTACTCTTCAGATGGGCATGACGGGGTTGTGCGTGATGGCATCATCGTGAATGATGAAACCGTCGAAATCCTCGCAAAAATGTGTGTGGTGCATGCCAAAGCCGGAGCCGACATGGTCTCTCCAAGTGACATGATGGATGGTCGTGTGGGTGCGATCCGCGAAATGTTGGATTCAGAAGGTTTCACAGACACGGGGATTCTGTCTTATTCAGTAAAATACGCTTCCAGTTTCTACGGTCCATTCCGCGAGGCTTTGGATTCTGCTCCGAAATTTGGAGATAAAAAAACTTATCAAATGGATTTCAGAAATTCCCGTGAAGCTCTTCGCGAGATCGATCTTGATGTTGCCGAAGGTGCCGACATGGTGATGGTGAAGCCAGCCCTCAGTTATCTGGATGTGATCGCAAAAGTGAAAGCACATTGCAACGTGCCTGTAGCTGCCTACAACGTGAGTGGCGAGTACGGCCTAATCAAAGCTGGCGCCAAAGCAGGAATCATCGACGAAACCCGCGCCATGGTCGAGACACTCTACTCCATGAGACGCGCCGGCGCCGACGTGATCTTCACCTACTTCGCCCTCCCAATGGCAGAATGGCTCAACACCTAAAAGGTGCCTGTCGTTTTTTTGGGTCTACGATGCGTTATTTTTTTACTGACGGAGCCGCGGTTTCTTCTGGCGTGCTCCAATGGAATGTCTTCATGATTTGGTTGCATTGCTGGACGGATTTCGAAAAAGAGTCCCGATTGTCCATGCAGGTCATGATCGCCACTTTGTCTTCATTTTTTAAAACAACCTGACGAATTTGTTTTCCCTTCGAACGAGACAGCATGTCTACGATCAAAGCAGGTTGTCCGTTCAAAGCAAATTGTTTTGTTGAAAGAACTTCGAATCCATAGCTGGGATAATCGCGCATCCACTTACGTGTGTACAATTCAAGCGAAGCACTCTTGGCGACTTTGTCCGTGCGAACGCTTAAGAAGCCTGTTTGCGGCGTAGAGCCTTTTGCTGCAAAACGAACTGTATCCAAAACTGAAGATTCAGAATCAGCAACCGGAACCCAATCGCTTCCATCGGTCTTCAATGTGAAACCCTTGTGCAAGAAATATAGCCCATTTTCCGGCGCCGTCAAAGACGACGTGCTCGTCGCAGGATGTGGCGCTGCGAAGCTGATCATTGGAAATAAAAGAGTTAAAACAAAAGTCTTCACTCTTTAAGGCTAGCAAGACCCCGAAACTGAATGCAAGAGGAGAATCTATCAGAAAAAATTTATATCTCAATTCGCAGAGGTTGCAGTTGATGTCGGCTCAGCGGCTTTTAGCGCAGGGCTGACAGAGGCTTGCGGGCTTGGAACTGTCACCGTAGGTGTCGTCTGAGGTGCGGGCTCTTTCGGTTGCACCGGGGGAGTTGGTGGCGTGACCGGTATTGCCGGACTTGAGTTTTTTGTTTCTAAACAAGGACCTAAATCATCTGGCAAATACACCACGTAGATTTGTTTTTTACCTTGGAAATTACGAGTGAAAGCAATGCGCTCGCGGCTGTCATCAGAAACGGCGGGGCCTGCCAAAGAGTCAACCCCTTTGAACACCACTTGCGTGCACTTATCCTCAAGATCGTAAGTCTCAAGCTGGTATTGCTTTTCGCCTTTGCGAAGGATGCTATAGAAAAGACGATTCGGCGTACGCGGAGCAAAGGCCAAATCGCGATAGGTGCCCTCGCCAGATTTCAAAACTTCGGATTTCTTATTCCTGATCGTGAACAAAACCAGGCTTTGTTCTTGAGTCTTTTTATCTTTTTCGACGTAAATGATCTGCTTGTGATCCGGAGTGATCGCAGGGAATCTGCGTTCTTTATCCGCAGTCGCAGAAACAGGTGAGACGGCTAGATTCTTTAAATCCATGCGATCAATACCGAGAAGATCGCCATGGTTCGCAGTGAATAAAATAAACGGCTTCGTCGGATGAGAGACAAAAACAGGTTCCGCATCAAATCCAGGTTGTTGGGTCAGACGTAAAATCTCGCTGCCAAAGCGATCACTCATGTACAAATCCGAAGGCGGATAATTGCGATCAAAGTTTTTATTGATGAATGGACTTTCCTTGATCTCGTCCGTTGTCGAAGCATAGATAATCTCAGAGTCACTCACGTAATCGGGATCAAAGGCATCGCCATCAGAGTACGTCACGCGACGCTCTTTATTGCGAGTCAGATCCATTTCGTAAATTTGTGACCCTTTGTGATTCTGTCGGCCACTGCTAGAGTAAACGAGCTTTGTGCCGTCCGGAGAAAAGCGGGGATGTTCGTTATCTCCTTGGAAAGTCACCTGCACAGTTCCCTTCGCAAGAAGATAATCAGGTGTGAGAAGATCCTTAGTGACGCTCAAATGGGAGCAACTGCTCAGCAGTCCCATCATAGCGAGGATCTTCACAACACGTTTCATACATCTACCTTGGCTAAAACTTTTTGTAATAGGGAAGAGGGATTGACCTTCTTAAGTTCTTTCAATTCTACCCACTGTATGTTTCGGCCTGCGAGTGATTTTTTCTGAGTGATTTGAATAAAAATATCGTGGTGAGTGATGTTGTGTTTAGCATCATAGTCCTTAGGCTTGTCTTGTTCTAAGGCGATCTCTCCAGGAAAAATCATCTGGCCTTTTAAGAATGGAGCATAATCGTTTTTAATCAATGCAACCTTACGGTCTTTGATTGATACAACAGGTTTCCAGACCCAGACTTCGCTTTCTTTGCGAGGCTTTTTCAGAGGAAGTTTCTCAATAAGATTTTTTTCGCGAGCCACACAATCCGCAGACCAAGGACAGAGCATGCACATGACTTTTTGTGGAGTGCAGACAGTTGCGCCCAACTCCATCAGACCTTGATTCAGGGAATCCGATTGGCCAAACGCTGCAAGATCATCAGAAATTTTTTGAAGTTCGTTGCGAGCTTTATTATTCCACCACTCTAGCTTGAGTCCGTACTTGCGTGACAGCACGCGAATGACGTTTCCGTCTAAGACGCCAACTTTCTCGCCGAAAGCGATGCTTGAAACAGCTCGTGAGGTGTAAGGACCAAAACCAGGAAGCTCTAAAAGTTCTGCCGCAGTTTTGGGAAAGCCGTTTGTCGCCAAGGCCTTAGCGGCTTTGTGAAGATTGCGAGCTCGTGAATAGTATCCTAGACCTGCCCATGCCTCTAAAACTTCTGATTCCGGAGCATTCGCAAGATCTTCTACGGTCGGAAATTTCTCTAGGAATTTTTCAAAATACGGAATGACCGCAACAACTGTGGTCTGCTGCAGCATCACTTCGGAGAGCCAAATTCTATAAGGGTCTTTGCTTATTCTCCAAGGCAGGGCACGTTGATTCTTTTTGTACCACTGCACTAAGTTTTTATGATCGTTTTTGTGATCGGAATTATGGTCGTATTTTGAACTCATTCGCGCTAATGTATTCTCGAGATATTTGGGGAGTCAATATGGATTACAAACCTCTGAGCGGACGCGAGTTTCCTCGATTTTCCGCAATCAAAACTTTCTTCCGCCTGCCTTATGTTGAAGTAGGGGCAGACTATGACGTGGGAATCTTCGGAATTCCTTTTGATGGTGGAGTTTCCTACCGTCCTGGTGCACGCTTTGCGCCAACAAAAGTTAGGGAAATTTCTTCTTTGGGTCGTGGTTTCCACATGACTCGCATGGAAAATTTCTTCGAGAAATTAAAAGTCGCAGATATCGGTGACTGTCCAACAGTTCCTATTGATATCAAGCAAACTTACGAACGCATTGAAAAATTTGTTGGCGAAGTTTTATCTCACAACAAGAAATTCGTCTCTGTGGGAGGAGATCATTCGACGACACTTCCTGTTTTGCGTGCGTTAAGAAAGAAATATGGACAGCCTTTGGCCTTCGTTCATTTCGACGCGCACTTGGACACTTACCCGGCGGCTTGGGGGCAAGAATACCATCACGGTGCTTTTGCTCGTCATGCCGTTGAAGAAGGATTGGTGGATCCAAAGAAAATGGTGCAGATTGGAATTCGCGGTCCATTGGCGGGTGGCGATGATCTCGATTTCGTAAATAAGCACGGCATTCGTGTGATCACTGTGGATGAAGTTCGCAGTAAAAACATCAACGAGTTTCTTCACGATCTTCCAAAGTTCGATAATACACCGACATACATCAGCTACGACATCGATAATTTGGACCCGTCTTGTGCTCCGGGAACAGGTACTCCGGTTCCGGGTGGTTTAACAACTTACGAAGTGCAAAGAATTTTCCGCGCCTTGGAGATTCCAAATCTAGTAGGTTGCGACATTGTTGAGATCTCGCCACCGTTCGACCAAAGCGACATTACAGCTTTGGCTGGAATGGATGCGATGTTCGAAATGCTTCACTTATTCGTTAAGAAATAGATTCGAGCAACCACTGCTGAATCTTGCCAACCAGTTGATGGGGCTCTTTGCGTGAGCGGAGCCACCACAACGACAGATGACTCTGTTTTAAATTCTTCAACTTCCCATAGGGGATCTCAATCACTTCTTGATTTTCAAGCTCGTTTAGAACTGAAAGGCGAGGCACTACGCTCCAGCCATAACCTTTTGTAACGGCTGAGCGGATACCAATCATGTTATCAACAGTGATCGAGATATTTTGAATTTGTTCTGGAAGATTCAGAAAATCTTGAGGATTCATATCGTAATGACGAACGAAGGGCTTCTCTAGCAGTTTTTCAATAGTTTCATCATCATCTGTTTTTTTAAAATCCCTCTGCCACGATTCTGGAGCAATTAAAACCCATTCTTCAGGAAGAATTCTTTTATAAGCAATCAGTGGATCAACAGGGGCGCCACAGGTGATAATATAATCACAGGTGCCTTCGACGAGCTCTGTTTCAAAGCTTCTGCTCGGGGTTAATACCACCCAATTATAATGATCCTCTGTGGTTTTGTGTAAGAGCGAGTAGTAAGGAACGATGACTTGTTCAGAAAGCCACATTGTGGTTCCGATGCGCATCTGCGGCTTTGAATCCAAAAGTTTTTTCTGCGACATCAAAGAGTCTTCAGTCCAGCGATTTAGCAAATGACCTTTTGCTGTTAAAACCCAACGACCCTTTATTTTTTCCAATAAGCCATGCTCGTTAGCAATACGTTGAACCTTGCGGACCAGAGCTGATGGATCGCAACTAAGGCGCGTGGCAACTTCGCGTAAGGTCGCGGAATCACGGAACTCTAAGGCAACTAGGCAGTCTTCTGGGGGGATTTCAAACCGTGTCATGTTGACGATTTGTAAATTCGGAACTGCATTAAAGTCAACAGGCAAAAACGCATCGGTTGTGTAGGTTGTGCTTATCGGAGGTACTTATGAAATTATTTTTTGCAATGTTCGCTTTAGTTGGTGTTTTGGCTCAGGCTCAGTTTGCCGCAGCTGCAATCGGTTGTTTGCCAGGGGAATGTGGCGGCGGAGGAGGAACTCCTCACCCATCTCCAGGCTATCCCGGTGGTTGCTATCCGGCTCCGACTGATATTGCGTCTCTGCGCATTCAAGCTTTTCAAGGCTGCGCTTCTGCAAATGCAGAGTCTTGCGACAAATGTGATGTCAATGCGACAAGCTGTTTGCCGAATTTCACAGCCGGGACTCACAACGGTGTGACTTGCGTTTACTGCATTCAATAAATTGAAAAGGATCCTTGCGGATCCTTTTTTTATGAAGCTGGATTGTCTTTATATACTTTGATGACCACCCGACGGTTCTTCGTGCGATTTTCTGCATTGGCAGAGCCATCCGGGTTTTCATTAGGGGCAACTGGCTTCGTTTCACCCCAACCCATCAAAGTGAGCTGTTTCTTTTGAAAGCCTTGAGTTTCAAAAACCTGCGCGATACGAGCCGCACGAATTCCTGATAGCTCCCAGTTTGATGAAATGATCGGATGAGTGATTGGTGCATCATCCGTATGACCTTCAACTTTGATATCGTAGTTCTTGGCCTCTTTCTGAATAGTACTGGCAAGCTTTGTCACGATGCTGACGGCTTCGGGCTTTACTTTGTAGTCGCCTGAGTCAAAGAACAAAGTGCCCGTGAAAGTCATTGTCACACCATCATAACTTGCTTCCACTTGAACTTGCTTATCAAGGCCATTGCTGGCGATGACTTTCTTCAAGTTTTGCTCAAGCTGCTTGTAAGGTTGCTCGTAGTGGCCGCCAAATTGTTTCACGGCGGATTGCTTTACGATTTCCATTTGTTTTTGATCTGGCTTTGACATACTCGCCATCAAAGCAAAGAAGCCCATCAACAATGTCATCATATCCGCGTAACTTACAAGCCAGGGTCCTTCGCCCTCTTCCTTTTTTATGACAGGTGCCGGACCATGCATCTCATCATGGTCATCGTGAGCCACTTGCAAGTGTGGAGGAGTCTTCTTTGGATCGGAATGATTGTCTGCGACTTGCAGATTTCGTCTTCGCAAACCCATAATTACGCCGCTTTCTGAGGTGAAGCATCAGTTCTTTCGCTTGGTAACAAGTAAGATTTGATACTTTCTTCCACAACCAGTGGATGTTTCTTCTGTCTGATCAGTTTGAAGCCATCAATCACCATTTGGCGGATGATGCCATCCATACGATTTGCTTTCGCCAAGTTTTCGCCCAATGGAAGGAACACAAAGTTTGCGACTGCGATTCCGTACATCGTTGCGACAAGAGCTACCGCAAGGGACGGACCTACTTTCGAGAACGCGTCAGCGCCACCCATGTTCTGCATCATCGAAATCATTCCAATAACCGCTCCCAAGAGACCGAATGCCGGTGGGAATTTTGATAAGGCTTTAAAGATTTCGGCGTCTTCTTCATGGCGATGGTGCATGTTTACAGCGCGTTTAGAGAGAATGCGATCCATATCATCTGGATCTACAGCGCCAGACACAAACATGTCGACGGCTTCTTTTAAAAACGGTGTTTTCAGTGTTGTTGCCTTATCACGAAGATAATTTTCGTTTTCGCGATAGCCTTTGGCGAGATCGACGATTTCAGAGATGGCAACGCTGATTTCCTCGTTTTTACCAAGAACTTTTTTGAAGAACACTTTCATAAGTAAGAACATCTTTTTTGCAGAGAAGCTCAAAAGACTCGCTGCCAATGTTCCACCGATGACGATGACGAATGCGTGTGGATCCAGAAAGACTTTTGCTTTATCAGTGGAGGTAATAATCGCACCGATTAACACTGAAGACGCCAGTAGAATCCCTAATAATGCTGATAAATTCATTTCCGTACTCCTTATAAATTAAATTAAAAACACCAAAATAAAGATCCCACTAATGATGTGGACATGATTGTGCCCGTTCCCATCATTGTGTTGGCGATGATAAGTTCACCACGTGCGCCCAAGCTTCGAGTCAGCTGAAAATCACCGCCGACTCTTGGCGAGATATAAAATCCCGCAGAGTTTGACGTCTTACCGTCAGCATCTGGAAGATTATTCGATTGTGCCATACCGATTCCCATTCCAACGAAGTAGCCAATGTCACGGAAGACGATCTCTTCAGAATCGATTTTGTCGACAGAAACGTAAGGTGTTGGAATGGCATTCATATAGTAGCTATAGTAAATGCCAGTGAAAGACATGGATGTGCTCATCGGGCTCAAAGAGACCGAGCGCAAATGCTCTAACCCCACCATTTGTCGCGAGGTGATTACATAGTCCATGGTCACAAGCGAGGTGAAAGGTCCCTCTGTCTCCGTGATTTCATTGCTAGCCTGTGTTTGGCCTAAGCCACCACCTACGGACACTCGAAATCCAGCCAAAGCTGGCGTTGCCAGCGCTGCGCAAAGAATGTTTAACATGATCAGCTTACGCAGCATGAGAAGCCTCGTCGTGTTGCTTGTTGTCCATGTAGATTCTGGACAAGGCGATGTTTTCTGATTGAAGAAGTTTCGCCCATTTATTTCTCAAACCCTTAAGTTTCTGATTTTGGATATTCGGATCCGTAATTGAAGAAAGCTTCAAATCATCTTCCAAAATCGTGCGCATCATCGGAGGGCATTCCTGCAACAATTGATTTTGCGCTGTTGGAACTGTGCGCATCAATTGCAGAACTTCATCCGCAGTTGCAACTTGAGTGAGGCGTCGCAATGATTCAGCCTTCCATTCATCAACAAAAGCTAGTGTCACATAGTTGTGCTTCAAGTTTTTGCCGTCATTTGGAAGCGATGGACATACTTTTCTCAATGTTGCGATTTCATCCAGTGGAGACAATGATTGGATCGCTTCTAAAGTTCTTGGGAAAAGATTCACAAGGCGAACCTGATCCTTCGAGTTTTGGGTCTCGACAACCACTTTAACACTTGTATCGTGATCCCACAGTTTGCGTGCGTCGACTTCCGAGTTCATCAGCATCGAGCGAATGGTGTTCATACGATTGAATTCATCCATTTGACCTAAAACATCAGATTGTGTTTCTTTTGGAAGATACATCAACGCTAACGCCTTCGTGTCCTCGTTTTGGCTTTGTAGAACTTCGACCACTTCAGAAGCCTCTGACTGTGACAGGAAGTCAAATGGGCGACGTAGAGATTGAAGGCCTAATGTTCTAACACTGATCAAATCCCAGTAAATGACATTCATCCATTCTAGTTTCTCTGACTCGTCCATTGCGGAAACACTTCTATAAGCTTCAGATAAGTGTTCTTCATAGTTTGCGATCATTTCTTGCTCGATAGGGATGCGCAGTGGTGCCAGGGCGCCTGTTTCAGTCATGATTTTTTCACGGGCGCACACAAGGCAATCCACAAGAAGAGCTGTTTTCTTGAAGCCATCTTCATTCGCATCAATCCAAACCTTCACAAGATCGTTCACTTTCGCGCCAACCTCCAAGCATACGAAAGCGATTTTCTTGATCATTTGGTCTACGTCTTCAGTGCCGATGCGGGCCACTGGGCTTGAGCCCGGCAATTCTTCGTCTGCATTCGCATCAGATGGAGCAGGCAAAGCGGTTGTTTCCAACTGTCCTTTTTGATCCAGCGAAATGGGTTTGTTTGCTGTCGCAATTGTTTTCATTCCGGCCTTCAACAACATTCCCAGAGCCAGAAGAGCCAATGCCAATGCCAAAGCAGCGATCACCGTCATCCAAGGGCGAAGCTTCTTTAAGAAGGCGCTCTCGTTTGGTTCTGGCATTTTCTTGTCTTGAACCATAATTGAGCCGACGCTAGCTTTTGCAACATGGCCGTAGTCTTTTGTTAGACGTGTTTGCAGCCACTTTTGTAACTCTTTGCTGTATTCTTCAGTGTAGCTTTCATCAAGGCCTACGAAAACTTCCAATGACGAAATTTGATATTGCTTGCCGTCTTTAGACTGATCCTTTTGGATCTTCATTTCCTCAATTTTCTTTTCGTAAGAGTCGACAAGATTGCGCACGTCAATGGAGCCGATGTCCATACCTTCAGGCATACGCTCGTTATTTTCGTGCTTGTCTTTCTTTGGAGGCTGAATCGGTGCCACCTGTGCACGAACCGCCACGTTGAAAGTCTTTCTTTCAAGTTTGGTGGAAATTAAGTCTTCCAAGTTTTTGCGCACGTCAGACTCGATCGTGTTACGCATTTTCATGACGTCAGAAGCGAGATTCTGCGCAAGCGCGCTCACAGCAAATAGAGAGATGATCAAGTAGATGAACTTTTTCATTCGACAGATCCTCCGCCTTGTTCTTTTTGAATTTTTTCGAGCATCTTGATGGCGTCGTTAGATCCTGGATCGATATCCAGGGATTTTTTATATAGCTTGCGGGATTCGTCGATGTTTCCTTGAAGATAGTAGATGCCTGCTTTCATATTCAGGGCTTGAGTCATCTTGCTATCAACTTCAAGAACGTGATCGATTTCCTGATGAGCGGCCTCGTATTGACGAGTCTCTACGAATTTCTTCGCGTTGAAAAAATGCTTCAGAAGCTTATCAACAGTCGTTGATGAGTCCTCTGAAGGTTTCAACTTGATTTTCACAATTTTAGAAAGCTCGCCCCATCTGTTGGATGGAAGAAAGACGGTCTTTCCTTGAAAGTCTTTTTTCTCTAACGTGAATTCGACCCATTGAGCTGATTCAGATGTCAGTTTCAAGGTTTCGTTAATTTGTGATTCAGTTAGTTCAAGAGGAGTTTCGCCGATTTTTACGCGATCGGCTTTTCCCGCAGTGGAGACATAAACCGCCGCATTGGACGGCTCGCTTTGCACTATCATTTTTGATGTGCAAGCGCTTAAGCTAAGCAACAACGCCAATAAAATCCCTTTCACTGAAACCTCCAAGTCGCTTGTTTTATCGGTCTCATTTTGATTTCTTAAATCAGACATAAGGACTGTTTCCGGAATAGAGATTCTCATTTTGTCGCACGAGAATCCATGGATGCTTGCGGATCACCCTGTGTGAATCATTATGTGCACGGAGGTGCGGAAACTATTTTTTCAGAGGGAAAACAGGCATAGAGTTGTGTTTGCGGGGGATTAACGTGTTTGTGTTTAGTCTATATGTTTTTCTTTATATTTTCGTTCTCTGCGAAATGTTTTTGTAAAACATGATTCTCGTCTTCCGACTTGATCATGGATTTTCAAAGATCATCATCAAAGTACTGTCGGTGTTTTTTTGTGGAGCACATAGAAGCAAAATGTTTTGAGCGATGGCCCGGATGGCCGAGAAGATAGATTATGCGTTTGTTTCTGGCGATCCTAATATGTATATGCGCGCTTATTGGATGTAGAGAAAGTGACCTGACAAGTTCAGGCTCACAAAATACTCTTTCCAGTGCGACATACTATCTTTCTTCAGACACAAAAGTGCGCGTTTTCGAAGTTGCAAGCACGGATGTCAGCGGGCTTGGAACATTTGTCACAGAATTGACCTCGAACTCTGGTGTCTTGCAGATTCCATCAACATTGACTAAAGGTGATTACGGTACGCGCACGGATCCTTCTGTGGCGCAAACTATGGATTTAAATGTTAAAGCGTATAATTCATCTCATCCCAGTGGAGATTTTTTATTCGAAGCACCGCTCCTTGGCCCGGATGTGGCGATTACCAACGTGACAACAGCTGTGACTTGGCTACTACGTTGGGGTTATAATAGTCCATCTTTGAAGATTTCTCAGAACTCGTTCAGTAGTATTGTTACTAGTGTCGAACTCATCTGCTCAAACTGTCGTGCGAAAACAAATAGCCAAGTGCTTAGTTTTATTCAGAGTCGCTCGGACTTGCTGGGACAAATTCAAACAATTTTGAATGTGGAAAATCCTGGTTTAAATCTTACCTACTCGTGGAATCCGTCGCTTTATTATGCCTATAGTTCTCCAGTTCTTTCGACGCCGGGATATGGGGCGCAAAGCTCGAAACAACTGGAGACGGTGACTACTTCTGTCTTACTTATTCATCCCGAGCAATCGACCACGGCAATTCGTCCTACCTCTTGGTTGTTAACTCGTGCCGATAACTCGACTGAAACTTTGGGTGGCGGCGATTTGACATACACTTTTACGAATGAAGATCAAGTGTCGGTCGATTTCAAGCCTACATTTGATAGCACGACTCTGGGGAATAACATCACAATCCATTATGAGGTCGCCCGAGCAAATCGCGCTCCGGTTTGCGCGGAGCCAATCACTCTTTCGCTCAAAGCCAATCGCATGAATTCGATAGATCTTACGGCTTATTGTTATGATCCCAATAACGCAACTTCTACTCCTAATTTGGGTGTAAACTATGCGCTGATTTCGGGGCCAAGTGGTTTAACTATTTCGACAAGTGGTGTATTGAAGTGGTCACCTGC
Source organism: Bdellovibrio sp. (assembly GCF_036384735.1). Classification (GTDB taxonomy): domain Bacteria; phylum Bdellovibrionota; class Bdellovibrionia; order Bdellovibrionales; family Bdellovibrionaceae; genus Bdellovibrio. The sequence continues at coordinate 34,311 of NZ_DASVLT010000013.1, forward strand.
GAATTCCATGGCGGGAACAAGATATTCATTTCAAGTTTTAGTAACC
>NZ_DASVLT010000014.1:0-26706 GCF_036384735.1 Bdellovibrio sp.
CCATTGGGGATCCACTAATGACACCTGCTTTCTTAGATTTTGCTTCGTAACCAAATCTTAAGAAGATTGTGTAATTAACTGGATCCCTTTTTTCTTAGGTCCTAACGCCTAGCGTTCCACCATTAACTGGGAACAACCAGATCTCAAGCCCTAATTGGGCACGGACGAGCATGGAAATTTGTTTTCCGGAAAGCTTCTCCTTTTGGGAGGCTATGCAGACAAATTCATCGGAATAAAGTGATTGGCTTACGAGCTCAGGGTGTGGCTCGGCGATGGAGCCAATATCAAAATCAATTGCACCTTTTCGTAAGGACTCGATGTCTGCTTTTCCCTCAGTAACGAAACTGAGAGTGACTCCAGGTGTGATCTGTCTCACTTCTTGAAGGAGCGGAGAGCCGATACAGGGAGCCTTGATACCACAGCAGCATACGGCGAAGGCCGCATTTACGCCGACTCTTTCGACAATGATGGGAGGAAATGATGCTCCCTCCGGCTCGACAACTGTAAGTTACAATCTTTTTTTTGTTAACATCTTTGGAGCAATCAAATATTTGAACGACTATAAGACCTGCCCGTAATATTGCTCTCAAGAACAATCGTGATCTCAATGATCTCAAATTATCTCTGAGATCATTGTTGAAAAAAAATAGTCCGGAGAAAATTGACTCTTCAGAAGGACTATTTAACATCCAGTTTTGTAAGAAAACTAATATTTGATTATGTCCTAAATAATTTCATCAACGGGAGATCGTTGTGTTTATGCGATTTAATTCACTCGTCTTGTTTCTCTTTTTGATAGTATCAGCAACGCAGACTCTTGCATCGATGCCAGCAGTCAATATCATCAGTTTAAATGGGGGAGCCTCTTCAGCTCATTCGAATTTCTTAAGCGTGAATCTTCAACTCGCGGGCAATTCCGCCGTGTCTTCATTCTGTCTTAAGTACAACACAATCACGCCTCCATCAGCTTCGGATTCTTGCTGGGTATCGGTTTCGTCCTGGCTTGCCGGAAGCCAAACGCCAAGTACTTCGATCACAATTTCAGGTTATTCGTACGAGCTTGGGAATCAGGCAGGCTCTTATACTGTTTATGCTTGGGCGGAAGACCAAGCCGGAAATATTTCATCGTTAAGCAATTCTGGAAACGGAACTTCGGGCATAGATATGGCGACGATTACTTATAATCCCTCGCCCTCTGTCACGGCTTGCCCTACAGGTACTGTGAACGTTACCTGTGCTGGAGATGGCGTCACCGATGTCACTTCCTGTCTCAATAATTTCATCAATGGTCCTAATTCGACAATCGTCTTTCCTGCCAATCAAAAGTTCCTGGTTAGCGGCCAGATCTGGGTTCCAGCAAATAAGACCTTGATCGGAAATACAAGTACGCTTCTGTCAAAATCATCCACAGTCACGCTTGCCATTGGCGGAAACTCTATTTCCGTCTGCGGATTAAACATCCAACAACAGGGAACGCCTCCCAATGCACCCATTGTGAACATCACAAGCTCGATAAAAAATATTTCCTTCAAAAACAGCACAATCACTGGAAGTGCACCAGAGTCTCTTTATATTTCGCCGGGCGGTCCAACCAACAATGTCTTAATCCAAGGAAATACATTCAGTGGTGCGGGTTATGGAATTCTTCTCAATACCGGAAATCAAGGCACGAATCTTTCGAACTATGCGAACAATATCACGATCGATAATAATACATTCTCGAACCTCTCGTCAGATGCTATCGAGATCAATTCCCCTGTTATGAATATGTCGAATGGTTCTAAAACACCCGGGGTGGCCGTACAAAATATCGCCATCACCAATAATAACATCACGAATTCAGGAGAGTTTGGCATCGGCTTCGCCGGAGGTATTAACTCAATTATTTCCGGGAATACAATTTCCGGCACGGGAACCCCTGCCGGGTCAGCAAACGTTCAAGGAATTCATATCGAAGACTACGCTTCGAATGTCGTCGTATTAGGAAATAATATTTCCAATACTGCCAGCGGAAAATATCATGATGCTATCTATGTAACTCAATCAGATCATATTCATGTTTACCAAAATACCGTCAACTATCCTGGTGATGTCGGCATCGCTCTGTATGGCAATAATTCCAACGGCATGTCGGTCTTAGCTGCAAACAATATTTCGAATTCACCGAGTTCTGCCATTTATGTTGGATATTCCCCTTCGATTTATGTGGGTCCTTTACAAGGCTATGCGGGAAATACCACCCAAAACTCGGCTAATTTAGGAAATCAGCCAGGTCAGGGAAGTATTCTTCTCGACTCTGGGACAACTGGAAGTGTCATTACGGGGAACTCAGGAAACTAAGAGTGATCACCATGTTCTGTTCAAGCTTAACATGGTGATTTTTTATAACAGCCATAATTGAAAGAGCAGCCAAAATAACTGCACCAATCCACATCACCGAACTAAAGGAAACCGTATAATTCACTGTAAACAAATATAGTTGAAGGCAAGAGGGATCAACCCATAAGTTGTGTTACGCCCTGACACTGAAATACTACTCAGGTCGACAACCACCGCTGAAGTAGACACAGAGTTCACTCCTGGAGCAGATGCTCCCGTCCCAGCAGTAACCGGAGAAAAAACACAATATGGGACGGACGCGTAAGCCGATGCAAATGTGATCGTCACAGTACAGATAGATGCCGCAGGTGCGGCCGCTAAAGTGACTTGTCCCCTGGTATCATTGCCCACAAGACTCACGCCTACGGCGCATGTTGTTGCTACACTAGGTGCACTACTAGCCGAGTTACCTATGTGGCCATTCACATCCAATGCCGCTGCCGGTGAAGCAGTGCCTATACCCACATTTTGGCTGGTCGTGTAGATCGGTGAATTCGTCAGAACTGACGAGGCACTATAATATGGTATATATCCCTGAGTCCCAGTCCCGGTTAAAGTTCCCGAAGTTGAATTACTTGCGGCAATTCCGCACGATGATAGAAAAACAGCAGTGAAAAAACACAAGATATTGAATCTCATATCTCACCTCCACAAACATTAAGCATTGATTGCAATAGCTTAACGGCCGATCAAAGCTTGAACCTAAGAAAATCATTTGCATAAAAATGATTTTCTTTTAAAAGCGTTCTCAGTCTTTTTTTGAGATCAAATTACTTGGTTATCTCTCTCAAACAGTTTTTGGCTTTTTATTTTGTCTTCGCCTCGGAACCCAACTCATGAAGAGGCAATTTTTCTATTCGCACGGCGCGGATTTTCGGAAAGATAAACCACGTCCAAAGATAAACAGCCGAAATGACGAAGGTCGTAATCAGACTTGCGACGACAGATCCCAAAATTATGCGTGCGACAAGATAGATATCCAAACACGTTCCCAAAGCTAATGGCGCCAAAGCCCACGCTAGGTAACGACTAGAAAGCTCAACGAAATGTTTCGAAATTTGATGGTTCGCCTGACGATGGTAGGCCGCAGGAGCGACTACTAAAATGGAAGCCAGTGCGACCAACAGCAAAGCCGCTAAGTGCATTGCCTGCTCGTTTTCAGAGAGAACGGTTTTGAACCCTTGGTTAAATACGGCCATCAGTTGAAAACCAAACAGCGCTTGAACGCCCGGAAGCACCATGCGTGCTTCCTGTTCGATTGTGCTGACTTGATCGCCCAATGACTGACGATACTGGCGATGAGAATCTCCGGCTGAGGGGGCAGTTTTATTTTGTTCCACTCTTCGACTTTAAAATAAAAAGCAAAGCTTGTCTGGTCTTCAATTGAGGGGGCTAGTCCAAACTTGAAGCCAGGCAAGGGGTTTGCCTCAGTGTAGCTAGGAATGCCATTTTAGACGATAGACCAGTCCACATTTATCATAGGATAATTACAATTTTTTCTCGTCATGATTGAATTTATTTATGACGTTTCCTGAGCTGCAACAGTTTTTCTCACAGTACTCCGACATTCCCCCCGAGGAGTGGACGGATTTTTCGACCTTTGTTAGGACCCAATTTATTTCTCGGGATGAGAGTTTCATTTCTCTCGGCGACACAAATGGGCACATAGGTTTTGTTGTCAAAGGCCTGTTTCGTGTTTGCTATATTGATTCTGATGGAGGGAGATTCATCAGGAATTTTTGCGCGGAGGGTACGCTTATTAGTGCTTACACTGAGGCACTTCAAGAAAAGCCTGCTGAGATTGAAATTCAGGCCATCGAACATTAAGAGCCACGGATGTCTTATTGGTCAAATGAGCTTATATTCAGATCGACCTAGCGATACCATGACGGGGCTTTTCTCTGATAAAGGAAAGCAAAGCTATACAGTCATTGCTCGATTCTCAAACGGCACAAGTGTGAGCCTTCACGATCTCAATCCTGATGTAAAAGGGATGGCCATTAAAATCTTTGGCGTCGTGGATCAGCAAACTGGAGAGAGCAAGACGGTCGACTTCACAATGACTAATTCTCCGACTCCTTTTGGAACGGACCAGGCCAAATTCGTTGAGTTCATGAAAGCCAATCTTTGGCATCTAAAACCACATCCGTCGAGCCCGATTGAATATGGATACAAAGTCGGCTCTTTGCCGTGGTTTTTAATCACTCATCCAAAAGTTGCAAAGAGACTTATTCCAGCGTCAGTTCCCGTAGCTAGCGTCACGACTCAGCGCTATTGGGCAGGACATGCTTATTTGTTGCATCCTGACCAGGCGATGAAGCTTAACATGACACCGGTTAAGACTGCCTACAAAAATGCCAAGCTTGAAGAAACTATTCGTCTGGCAAAATCAGAATTCCCGTTGAATGCTCCCTTGGAGGATCAAGTAAGAAATTTTGCAGCTAAAGACAACTTTAACAATCAACATGGCCGCTTGGCTCAGCTTGCAAATACCTTGAATAAAGACTATCTAGCAAATGACCTTGCAGATAGAGCCAGCACGTATCCGATCAAATTTATGCTAAATGCTCAGCTTGAACATGGCGGCGACGAGACACCGATCGAAGACAATCTTGTGGAGTGGACCGAAACACATTCGCCGTCATTTCCAGTGGCCAATATAACTTTTGATCCTCAAGATGCTCGAAACCCCGAACTCACTGCGATGTGCGAGCGTCTGAGCTTCTCGCCGGGACATTATGTGAGCCAGCATCGACCATTAAGCAATATGGGCCGTGGCAGGATATTTACATACTTGGCCAGCGCAATGGGTCGCCAAGCACAGCAGGACATTTCAGAAGAAGAAGTACTACAGATAAAAAGAAAGATCGCTCTGGAAAGAAAATAACGATTTAAAGTCGGTTGCTTTTGCACGAAATTAAGCAGGCACTTCTCTCCAGAGAGGTGCTTGCTTGTCTCAAATCATCTTTCCTTTTCATTAAAACGTCTAATCATCTCATCGCTGACGATTTCCAACGTGGCCGCTAAGACAAGATTGAACAAAGATTCGGCCGAAACCTCGAAAATCTTTGCAAGTGGAAATAAAGTTGGAATGGGTGGCAAAGCAAGTCCGCGCTCCCAGTTTGAAATGAATTGTCCATTTGAATAACCAAGCAGGGATGCAAGGCCACTTTGAGTAAGACCTTGGCGCAAACGTAAATCTGTGAGTGTTCGTCTGAGTTTCGCTTGTGCATCCATGCTCTACTCAGCGTTATTTGCTTTTTGTTCGGTCTTGTATCGTTCGAAATCTCTAATGAGCATTTCGTGACTTTCACTATCGGTGATTCGCAAAACCATTTCGCGAATCTGCAGATACGCTTGCTTCTGGCATTTGATGATGAGTTCTGAAAACTCATTCAGAAGATAAATCCGTCGCTTTTCTTGAACTTCATTTTCGACCAAAGGTGCAAGGATTTGCAGGACATTTTTGTCAGGACGTTTTTGAATCTGAATGGCATGCAGTTTACTCGAAAAGATCACCTCCGCACGCGTGATTAAAAACTTTCCTAGATCCGGCAGCGTGGTTGTGGTCGTCTTTGCGTAGTGCTTGTGAATGAAAAACAGCAAGGCGTCCAGTTGTTGGGCGGCCTTGTCGGGACTTTCCACTAAAAATTCATCCTCGTGAGATGGGAGGTTGGCGGTTATAGGCTGTTTTAATTTCTTCCTCATAAACTCCTCCACGTTTGATATAAAATAATTGACCAAATTAATACAAAAGGTCAATAAAATTATCTTTACAAATGAGAACTGCCTTCGGAAGGCGAACCAACTGAAGGAATGTTAGACAAGCGCGAACGGCTGTGTAATTTATTAAGCGTGGCTGACACGAAGAAGACTGACAAAGAACTTGAAAACATCGCGCTTCTTACACGGGAGACTTTCCAAAGTCTGCTCAAGGCCCACGTTCAAGATAAAAAGGATATTGACCGCTTAGCGAAGGTCTTAGGAAAAACTCCGAGCTTGGTTAAGAAAATGCTCTATAAAGGAGAAGGCGGTCTGGATGTTTGGATTAAAGCGTTCGCATATTTATACGGGCTCAATGAAAAGAGTCTGAGCGGTTTGCAAGATGAACTTCGCGTAAGAGCTCCTGTCGCGAAATCAGATCAAGTATGGTTTTCTATCAAAAATCAATTGGGCGCGAGCGAAGATGAGGCTCGTTACCTTGCCGAAATAGCCAAAGAATCATTTCGCATTAAAAGAGAACTGGAAGCTCTTAATAAGAAATCCAAGTAAGACAAATGTTCGCATGTCCGACTTGCGGACATTGAATTCGAGATTCTGATTTTAAATTCGATTTTTGTTTACATATAATTTACATATCTCCTCTTAAAAAGTCGTCTGTTTTTGATGTCATTAAGGGGGACGCGTGAATGAAGCAAAAGTCTTAGTAGCAAGAGATATCAGCACATGGTTGCGGTCGCGACGCGAAGGAGTGCGGTTGACACAGACCGAGGCCGCCCAGAGGGCGCGTTGCCCCGTTTCGCATATCATTGAATGGGAGGCGGGCATGCCCATATCTTTTTTCGATTTCTTGGTGTTGATGCAAATCTATCAAGTCCCCGGCATTGTTTTGGGAGCTTATATTCACAGGCTCACTGAAAAGTATTTGTAAGCAATCCTAGATGTTAGACCTGTCCATCTGAGAATTGGTGAGACGTCTTGAGAGCTCGGGTATGATAAAAGCATGAAGCTTATAATCTTATTTGTTTTGACGTTTCTATCTGTGAACTCTTTCGCGGCTGACTGCAAGCCTGAGATGAATGCTATCTTAAAACAGCAAGGCATGGTTGGAGTCTCCAAAAAGGATCGCGTGTTTGATTCACGCAAAATCGTAGCTCGTCGCGAATACTACGTTTCCCATGCAATTTATAACTATAAAAAAGATCCTGTTTATGGAGACATCTTTGCGCTGGGTGATGATTATGAGTTGTTCTTGCAGGACAAGAAACAATTCACAAGCGTTCAGCAATATCAAAAGGGCACGGAAGAGATTCGCGTCTTCGACGATGCGAAAAGCAAAAGCCTGCAGGGTTTTTCGATCATCGATGGCAAGCATGTCTCTGTTTTTTATTTCAACCAGGACTGCTCGATCAGCGACGCTACCGCAGAATTCGACGGGGCTCGTTGTTATATGAAGAAATCGGATTGTGCGAATATGACTCCGATAACGTCTGCGAAGGTGCAGAAAAAATGTTCTTACTTCAACGACTATTCTGAAAAAACGCAGACGCAATTTGCCAGAGTTTGCGATGTGATGTCCGTAAGTGTGACTCCGTCATCAGGAAGCAATGCTGGGTCCGCAGCAGGGCGCAAAGACAAATCGTCAGCTGTGCGCTAGATATAGAATTCATTAAAAAGGAACCACAGCATGTCGAACATCGTCGATATTATTTTGCATCTTGATCAACATCTTTCTCAATGGATCGAATTCTTCGGTGTTTGGCTATACGTTCTTGTATTCTTAATTATCTTCGCAGAGACAGGGCTTGTAGTGACTCCGTTTTTGCCGGGGGATTCATTGCTTTTCGCTTTGGGGGCGGTGGCTGCCCGTGGTGATTTGAATTTGTGGATTCTTCTGTCTAGTTTGACAGTGGCCGGTATTCTTGGGGATGCCACCAATTATTCGATTGGAAAGATGTTAGGCTATAAAGTCTTTGAAGGTAACAATCGCTTCTTTAAGAAGAAACATCTCGAACAGACGCAGGAGTTCTATAATCGGTGGGGAGGTTTTACGATCATCGCCTCCCGTTTTGCTCCTATCGTGAGAACATTTGCTCCGTTTGTGGCTGGGATTGGCATTATGGAATACAAGAAATTCTTCTCTTATAACGTTATTGGGGCCTTTGCGTGGGTCTTTACGTTCACCCTGGCTGGCTACTTTTTTGGCAGTCTACCCGTTGTACAACGCTACTTCCACCTCGTGATTTTCGGAGTTATTTTCGTGTCCCTAATTCCTATGCTAATACCTTGGATTAAGAGCCGAAAATCCAAGCGCGCCTAGGGGGCGTGCCGCCGGTGCCATTCTTCGGCGCCTGATTTTTCCTCTTTTCCAAAGGCGCCAATTTCATCGAAATGCCCGTAAATGTTGATATCTTTGTGGAGTCTTTAAAGAGGAAGACCCACATGAGATCTGTTGCTTACATCCTGAAAAACATGACGGTTTTATTTTCGCTAGCCTCGCTAGTGGCTTGTGGAAACATGTCGGCAAGCATTAGTCCCGCCTCTGATATCTCAGCAAAATCTAAAGCTACGACAGCGCAAGCGGAAGACACACAGTTTGTGCCGGATCTTCTTCAGACAATTCCTTTGCATGATACAGGCGGCACGCCAGCTGATGAAATCGACAGCGACTACGCTTCCGACAATTCAACGGTTCAAGCACAGTCACCTGTTGTTGATGACAGCAATCCGACATCTTCGACAACAACTTCTACAGAAACGAGTGCGAATAACGATACAACGGCAACTCCGCAAGTTCCGAAGACAGATCCAAAGCCATCTGAACCAGTGAAACCCACTCCTCCACATGTCGACGGCAAAGTGGCGGAGGCAGGAAATATCAAGCCTACAGTTTATTACTTCCCTGTCTTCAATGAAGACAAAGACTTGTGTGATAAGGGCGACGTTAAAACTTTGCACGGTGTGAACGGCGAAAAAATCATGAACGTGTGCCCGAACACTCTTGCTGCCTGTGGCCTTCAAGGCTCGTGTGCTATCATACAAAAAGGCGTTCGTCGTAGCTTCAATATTTCTGATCGCGTAAACGGAGTAGATCGCTTTTTCGAAATGACAAATAAAGAATGTCCATATGGATATGGAGTCAAAAGCTCGTGCTTGGACCCATTCTATACACTGGCAGCAGACATGGACATTTACAAAGCTGGAGATGTTATTTTCATTCCTTCGGTTGTTGGTTTGAAACTTCCGGATGGATCGACGCATAACGGTTACTTCATTGTGCGCGATCAGGGCCGCGGAATTAACGGGAAAGGTCGTTTCGATTTTTACTCGGGCTTTCTCAGCTGGAGGGATGCAAAAAATCCGTTCCGTAAATTGGGCTTCGACGATACCAAGACAGCTGTTCCATATCAAAAAATTGTGGGTGACAAAGCAGAACAGATTTTAAGAAGCCGCAGCTATCCGCGTCTTCCAGTCGTACAAAAAAAGCCACTTCCGACGCAGAACTGATGCCACTACCTAGGCCCAGTAAACAGATCAGGACTGCAAGCGGTCCATCTTCTTAGAGACAATGGAGGAATGAGAAATCTATCATTCCTCTTTTTATTTTTGAGCGTTCTCGTCTTCTCATCTTGCGCAACGAAAACAAGACAACTTCCTCGCGATATTGCCTCACTACAAATCAACAACGGTGTTGAGGGCATTTGGTTTTTGCAGGGCACAAGCTCTGCTCGTGGACCTTACAATGGTGAGCTAGAATTGTACCGTGCAGGTGACGGTACTTATCATGCAATTCGTGTCGTGACCTATATCAATTATTTTTATGAAGGTTTGAAAGTTCAAGAAGTGTGGACTGGCCGAGCCGTGGCCGAAGGAAATTTTCTGACAGTGAGCTATGACCTGAAGCAAGCAGACTTTGTGACTCATCTCAATGGAGCCAGTCGGGAGCCTTCGGAGTTCAGAAATAATTTAAATGTCATTGAAAGATTCTCTCCTTCAGATAAAGGCTTAACGACAACGTTCACAGATCGCAAGGCTTCAAATTATACGGAGTGGTTGACGACTCATCGCAATTTGGAAGGTCAACATTTGTGGGTGAACGAGCGCGAAAACATCGATGCTAAAGGACCAAATATTCCGGCTCCTGTTCGCGCTGCGATCAATGCTGCGAAAATTAAAATCGGATATGATAAAGATCCGATCATTAAATCATTCAAGAACCGTAAAGAGTTCCGCGATGAACACCCCTACATTGTTTTTGATCCGACTGATTTTGGTTACTACCGCCAAAATAAAGACGTCATTCGGGTGATAAATAAAATCACGGACGCGATCAGCATTACTGAGGCCTCTATAAAAAGAAATGCCTATGCGCCGACGTTAGAGGAAAAACAAACTGGTTACGAGAAAAACACCATCGATCGTCACTTGAATGAATTCGGTATGGTCAGTACGGCGATTACGGATGAGCAAAATCGTTTCGTTCGCTATGAAGCTGATAACGACGCGGCTTTGTGGACGGGAATGTATCTTGGGTCCCAGGCCATGCGCTATTTGGTCACAAAAAATCCTGAGGCTTTAGCCAACGTGAAAAGATCTTTAAAGGGATTGTTCATCTTGATGGACATTACGAAAGACAAGGGTGAATTCGCCAGAACGGTGATGCCATATGCTCCAGGCGCACCACTGCCAGAAGGATGGCATCAAGGAGAAGCTCCGTTTCAAAACATCATGTGGCTGGAGGGCGGCGATAAGGACATGATGAGGGGCCTTACTCACGGATTCTTGTGGGCAAGTATCGTGATACCCGAGACTGAAACGGAAATCTGGGCTCACTTGCGCGAGAAATCCCGTCGTCTGCTGGATCTTAATGTGCTGAATGATAAAACCCAAAGTCGTAATACAGCTATGGGTCTTGCGGCTCTTGTCACAAAAAGTTCCTCACTGCATGAAGAATATGTACGTAGCTTTAACTCAAACTTCGGAAGAGAAATCGATTATCGATATAGCACTTCGTTCTATTGGCACGGCACTGCAGATTGGGGAGGCGTCAATCAGGGCGTTGTCAGCGATATCACGAATATTATGATTGCGGATCGTTTAGGCGAATCTCAGATACGCGATACACTTCGCGAGCGTTTAATGGACTCTTGGGTGACTTACTCGCCATCACAAAGTGCCTTGGTGACGTTAGCGGCGTACGGTCTTGCTTACTCGCAGGGAACTCGGGGCAATAATTTTAAAGCAAATAGCAGCGAAGAAAAATTTAGGATGTCTTTGGGACAGGTTGTTTGGGGACTTCGTGAGATCCCTTATCCACGACCTAACTTAGATATTCAGTACGATCACTCTTTAAGCCCCGAATTTGTGATGTCGCCAATTCCGCGAATGTTCTGGAAGGCGGTAAGAAAACCTTCATCTATAGATTATTTTTATCAAGGTCTTTACGACTACCCTGTCTTTGAAAAATCAGGCCTCGATAGTAACTTCTTGTGGAAAGATGATGCTTTTCTCTTTAAAGGAATCCACCCGAAGGGGATTGAGTACTCTGGAGTCGATTACCTTTACGGATATTGGCTGGCTAGATATGCACGAATTCCAAACCTTAATTAGAAGAATTGATATTCATATTTTGATCGGATAGAAGAACCATCATGAAAAAGAAAACAGGCAGAGATAGCGCAGAACTTAAAGAATTCGCATTGGGTGAAAGTAATACCCAATATCCACAAACTTATGCACCCGAGGTCCTAGAGGCTTTTGATAACAAAAATCCGGGCAAGGTCGCCTGGACAACTTTTGTTTGCACAGAGTTCACTTCACTATGCCCGAAAACTGGTCAACCTGATTTCGCGAAAATCTTTATCAACTATATTGCTGATAAAAAGATGGTGGAATCAAAATCTGCAAAGCTTTATTTGTTCAGCTTCAGAAATCACGGTGATTTCCATGAAGACTGTGTTCAAACAATTTGCGATGACCTAGTGAAACTTTTGAAACCTAAATATCTGGAAGTCGTCGGTGAATTTACTCCGCGTGGAGGCATCGCGATTTTTCCTTATGCAAGTTATGGCAATAAAGAAAAATTCTTCCAAGATCTTTGGCAAAAGCGTCTGACTGAATTTGCTCCTGGCAAATATTCGATGGAGCTTAGTAAACTGTACTAGCAAAGTAGAGGGCTTCACAGATGCAAAAAGAACTTTCCCCTGAATTTACCCACCTTGTCGATTGGACCGTATCAACACTAGGCAGGGTGATTCAGCGTGAAGCGGGAAAGAAATCTTTTGATCGCATTGAAAAAATTCGCCGCTACGTTAAATCAAAAAAAGGCGGAAGTCTTCAGGGTCTTTTAAGCCTAAAAAAAGATCTAGCAAGGCTTTCGCCGGACGAGCGCTTTAAAATCGCTCACGCCTTTGCCTTGATGTTAGAACTTATCAATGCCTGCGAGGCTGCTTACCGCATCCATCGCTTAATGGCTGAGCTTCCGGCAGAATCTTCTCTAAAACACACTCCCGGTCGAATTATTCACGTTCTGACAGCGCACCCTACAGAGTCACGCAACCCCTCCGCTGTTTTCTATTTTAAAATTATTCAAGAGCTTTTAGTTCGTCATTTAGAAAGCCCCGAAGCCATTCACGAGGAAGAGCTTTTTAAAAATATCAGTATTGTTTGGAAAACGCCGTTATCAAAACAGCGCAAACCAAGTGTGATGGATGAAGCACAATATATTTACTCGATGGCTCTTCACGAAGATATTATCGATCTATATGTTCGCCAGCGCCGTGAAAACATGCCCTTCTATATTCGCACGTGGGTTGGCGGCGATAAGGATGGTCACCCCGGCGTCGATGAAACAACGATGTTGGGAAGTTTGGAACTTTCTAGAGCATCAATTTCTGCCTGGCTGATGAAATGCTTCGACGAAATTATTTTAGAATTGACGCCAATTTCTGGAAGTTCCTTAGAGGGGCGAGAAAGAATTGCGGCGCTTGTCTCTGATACAAGAAAATTAAAAGCTTTGTTGCGAGACCTGAAAAAGATCCGTGTGAATGACTCGAAACGCGTTCATGGATTTAAAGAAAGGTGCCAAGCCTTAGAGAAATCTTTTATCAAAAATTTTGGCTCTAGTTCGGAACAGATCAGCTCGATCACAGAAGCATTAAAAGTATTTCCGGGCCTGGTGGTGCCACTAGAGCTTCGTGAGGATTCTGCCCTGGTCCATGAGGCACTGGAAGCTTCGACACAAAAATATAATATCTCGCGCATGATGAATCTATTGGGACAACTTTCGCCGACCCATGATCCCCGATTTTATGTACGTGGTTTCGTTTTAAGTCAGACAGAGTCTGCCAAGGATATCATGGCAGGCACAAAGCTTGTGGAAAAATATGTGGGAAAAGCAAAACTGCCAGTCGTTCCGTTATTTGAGAGTTCTCATTCCCTGAAGAATTCTGTGAGTATTGTTGAGGAGTTTTTAAAAGAAAAGAAAACTCAAGATATGGTTCGCAAACGCTGGGGCGGACAGTTTGAAGTGATGTTGGGTTATTCAGACTCGATGAAGGAAAATGGATCGTTTCCTTCGCGCTATTTGATCTATTCGGCGATTTCCAATTTGGAAACCGTCATTAAAAGAAAAAAAATCACTCCCATTTTCTTTCACGGATCGGGTGGCAGTGTTGAGCGTGGCGGCGGCTCTATTCAGGAGCAAACAGCGTGGTGGCCCGCTTCCGCGCTCGCAACAGTGAAAATGACTATTCAAGGTGAAGTGATTTATCGTAATTATACCTCAAGAGAGCTTCTACTTCGCCATTTAGATTTACTTGCAGAGGCTCGAGATGCGCGAAATGCAAAGCCTTCACCGGTGCAAAAGCGTGGGACCCACAAAGCGTTGGTAGGTCTTGCAGACTTCGTTCAAAATCAATATCAGACAATTTTAAAAGACCCTGACTTTCTTCAGTTAATCGAACATGCAACACCCTACTCATTTCTTAAAGATGTACGTTTGGGATCTCGTCCGTCCAAGCGTCAAGGCGCTGTTCAGATTAAAAATTTAAGAGCTATTCCTTGGGTCCTTTGCTGGACACAGACACGCGCGCATTTTCCAAGTTGGTGGGGTGTGGGACGGTACTGGCAAACTCTTTCCGCGGGTGAAAAAAGAAATTTGAAGAAGTCTCTTCAGGAGTCGGCTGTTTTTGGCTCTTACGTGAAAGTTTTAGGATTCACACTCGCAAAAATCGAATTGGATGTATTCTCGATGTATTTGCACGGTTCAAAGCTTGATCGAAATGTTGTGGAAAAATTCGATCGACTTTTCCGTGAAGAGTATAAATTATGCCTTAAGTTCGTCCACGAAATTACTGGCAAGCAAAGTCTTCTTTGGTATCGGCCTTGGCTAGAGACAAGCATTGCGCTTCGATCTCCGTTGATACATCCATTAAATATTCTTCAGATGGTTGCGCTAGATACGAAGGATGTCAGACTTCTTCGTGAAACTGTATCCGGTGTCGCCAGCGGAATGTTAACTACGGGTTGATCCCTGTGTTAGATCACATCTTTAGAATATTTATTCTGGAATAAAGACTCTAACTACTTGAAATTATGTGAGAAATTGCAAGGACTTCATTTGAAGTCATTGGATCGAACAAGCACTCTTGAACTTCATAAAGGAGTGCTTGGATGGATCAGCTTAATTTGAAATCACAAATTATTTCGCCAGAGGCGGCAGAGTTTTTAATCGCTTTGCATGAACGCTTCGACAATCTTAGACGACATCTCTTGATTAAGAGAAGAACAAAAGCTGCACAATTCTCTCAAGGTCTAAGACCTGGGTTTCTTGAGGAAACTAAAAGCATTCGTGAATCTGATTGGAGTGTCGCTGAAGCTCCTACGGACTTAAATGATCGTCGTGTTGAAATCACAGGCCCTGCTGAGCCGAAGATGATGATCAATGCACTCAACTCGGGTGCAAAGGTTTTTATGGCTGATATTGAAGACTCTTTATCGCCTACTTGGGAAAATATCCTTCAAGCGCAGAGATCCCTTTATGAAGCTGTTCGCCGCACTCTTTCTTACGAAAATGAAAGCGGGAAGGTTTATTCACTAAATAACAACCTTGCGACCCTGATTGTTCGCCCTCGCGGTTTGCATTTGGAGGAACGAAATTTTCAAATTCGAGGTCAGTCGATTTCGGCTTCGTTGTTTGATTTCGGGCTTTATTTCTTTCATAACGCGCAAGAATTGATAGATCGCGGAAGTGGACCCTATTTTTATTTGCCGAAGTTAGAAAATCACGAAGAAGCCAACTGGTGGAATGATGTGTTTATCTTTGCTCAAGAGCGCCTGGGAATTCCTCGTGGAACTATTCGTGCAACTGTCCTGATTGAAACAATCACTGCGGCTTTCGAGATGGATGAAATTCTTTATGTCTTACGCGAACATGCCGCAGGACTGAATGCGGGTCGTTGGGATTATATCTTTAGCATCATCAAAAAATTTCATCTTCAAGATGAGTTTATTACCCCCGATCGTAGCTTGATAACGATGAGCACTCCATTCATGGATGCTTACTGCCGACTGCTTGTTCAGACCTGTCATCACAGACAGGCTCACGCCATTGGTGGCATGGCTGCCTTCATTCCGAATCGACAAGATCCTGAATTAAGTCGAAAAGCTCTCGAGAAAGTGGCGCGAGACAAGGAACGCGAAGCGCGTATTGGATTTGACGGGACTTGGGTGGCTCACCCGGATCTGATTCCTATTGCCGAACAAAAACTTACAGATGCTTTGCAAACCCGTCCTCATCAAAAAGATGTGATACCGCCTGTGGCAGTTCGTGAGCAAGAACTGCTATTTTTACCATCGGCAGACGGTCTGATCACGGCTCTCGGTGTACGAGCGAATATCAGTGTCAGCCTTCTTTATATAGACAAATGGCTTTCCGGGATCGGTGCTGCTGCAATAAACAACCTGATGGAAGATGTGGCCACCGCAGAGATCTCGCGCAGTCAACTATGGCAATGGCTTCATCATGAAGTTCAATTGAGCGACGGTCGTTTGTTCTCGGTAGAGCTTTATCATGAAATTTTGCGGGATGAAGTTCACAAGCTGATTCCACAAAAACTTCAGCATTTAGATAAGGCCATTAGTATTTTAAATGCGTTGGTTCTTGGAAATCAATTCCCGGAATTTTTAACAACCATGGCTTATGAAATTCTTAATCAAATTCAGAACAAACAAAAAGGAGTGCAGGATGATCTTGAGCAACGAATTGCAATCGCGCCAGTTAGAATATAATTGGAGTACAGATAAAAGATGGAGGGGTATTAAAAGAAATTATTCCTCGACAGATGTGGTGAAACTTCGCTCAACGATTCCAGTGAAGTACACACTGGCAGATTTGGGTGCACGAAAGCTTTGGAAAAGTTTAAATTCAGAAGGCTATCTGAATACTTTTGGAGCGATGACAGGTGGACAAGCTGTGCAGATGGTGAAAGCCGGGTTGCAGTCAATCTATCTAAGTGGTTGGCAAGTTGCTGCGGATGCGAATTTATCTGGTCAAACGTATCCCGATCAAAGTTTGTATCCATCGAACTCTGTTCCTGCCGTGGTGAAACGTATTAACAATGCACTGACTCGCGCAGATCAAATTGCGAACCAAACAAATAAGGATGTACGTGGTCTTGATTGGTATGCGCCGATTGTCGCGGATGCGGAAGCAGGTTTCGGCGGTCCTTTGCACGCCTTTGAATTGATGAAATCAATGATCGATGCCGGAGCTTCGGGAGTTCACTTCGAAGATCAATTGGCAGCGGAAAAGAAATGCGGCCATCTTGCGGGCAAAGTTCTTGTGCCGACAAGCACTTTCGTGCGTACGTTACAGTCAGCAAGATTAGCTTCGGATGTTCTTGATGTGCCAACAGTGATTGTGGCTCGTACGGACGCTTTAAGTGCGACTTTGATGACTTCGGATATTGATCTTGCTGATCGCCCCTTCCTAACAGGTGAAAGAACTCCAGAAGGCTACTATTGCATTCGCGGCGGCCTTGATTATGCCATTGCAAGATCCTTGGCCTATGCAGAATGGGCTGACGTTCTATGGTTTGAAACCTCCAAGCCGGACATGAAAGAGGCCGAAATCTTTGCGCATGAAATTCACAAGCACTATCCAGAAAAAATTTTGGCATATAACTGTTCGCCATCGTTCAATTGGAAGCTGCACTTGTCTGATAGCGAGATCGCAGAGTTCCAAGGTCGCTTAGGCAAGCTGGGATACAAATTTCAATTCATTACTTTGGCAGGATGGCATTTGTTGAACTATCACACATTTGATCTGGCTCACCATTATGCGAATGAAGGCATGTCTGCTTATGTAGCGCTTCAAGAGCAAGAATTCGCGGCAGCAAGCCGTGGATACACAGCGGTGAAGCATCAAGCGGAAGTAGGAACAGGATATTTCGATGAGGTGCTGCAAACGATTATGGAAGGAAAAGCCTCTACGGGTGCCCTGCTAGGATCCACCGAGGAGCAATTCCACGGACACGCTCAGTCTGAGTATAAAGAAGAAGTTCGTCAGCCAAGCCCATAAAAAGAAAGCCCTGTCTCTTCGACAGGGCTTTCTTTAACTCTACTAAATTAAAAAATTAGCGGCTCAGAATCTGCAAAACATCTCTTGCGAAAGATTCAACAGCACTTCCTGATGAGGCTGCATTATAGCGACGTTGATAATCAACGATCATTTGGTATTTAGCCTCTGGCCCCATAGATTCGGATTGACGGCTGATAACTTCAAGCGCTCTTGCGCGAGCCACATTTCCCATATCTCTATAGACAGATTCTAGGAATGAACCCGATGCTGCATGATCGTAACGGTCCATGTTCGTAAAGAACGCACCTTCAAGAGTTTTAAAATCGGTGATAGATTGAAGTTCGCGCTGATAAGTTGGAACAACCAACGGACGAAGAGCATTCGATAGCTGCGAATAAACTGCTTCCTCACGAGAACCAGATCTAGCCGCATCGTACTTCGCACGAGCATCAACGATTTGAGCAATCAATTGAATAGAAGAAGCACCACGAGCAATTTGGCAGTTCATTCTTTCTGTAGAGGCTCTGGCATAAGCATCACCAAAAGCGTTTCTTAAACGCGAATAGATACTTTCAGCACGGCTTCCAGACGCAGCAGAGTCATATTTCTGACCGTAGAAATTCATAAGTTGTTGCAGATATTCTGGCGAAGCAGAGCCATTATTAGTATTTAAGAGACCAAGAATTTGCTGTACATAGACCTCAGCTTGCTTTGCTGCAAATTCCTCTTGAATGCCTCCGCTAGAGTCAGCAGCTCGTTGAGCCCAAGTTTGAACTTGGTCTAAAAGATTCTTCAAGACGCCTTCGCCGCTATTGGTACTGCAAGAAGCTCCGTAACTTACTGGAGGAGCAGCGATTACAGGACGCTTCAATGAAAGCTCTGCTTTGCCGACAACAGAAACTACTGACAATGAAACATCAGCTTCTTGAGAGTAAGATTCACCCGTGATTTCGACAAACTTAACATTCGCATTGATGCCTTCAGAAGAAAGAGTGCTGCCGGTATCAAGCAAAGCATCACCCATTAATTGACGAAGCAAAATGCGTTGACCACGATCAGTTACAGCCTCTGCTTTAACAATTTTCAGACGGCTTTTTGCCACGCGAATATTAACACGACTAATATTCAGAGGACGAGCCAGCTCCACACGATACAACTCTCCGCCGGATTTTCTGGAAATGGCATTAATAACGATAGAACTAATAGCTTCACGTTGAACAGTCGAAGTTTGAACCGTTTGAGCAGAGCCACCTTGATTGTTTTGTAGAACAGGCACGCCTTGGCCATCTGGATCCGGAAGATCCGTAATAGATTGTGCATGTACAACTTGCGACATAGAAAGACACGCCAATACACCAACGATCAAATGACGTTTCATAATTGCTCCTTAGTTTTTATTCCCGGGAGCAATCTATCAAGTTCCATACCCGAGAGAATTTTCCGTAGATAAATCATATTAGATCCTAGGAACATTCAGGTGTTTGATCTTTAGACAGGTGCGGTATTTGGGCACAAAAGCTGTTAGGAGTGGTTTGAAATTTTAAACGACTGAGTCCACACCTTGTAGGTCCGAATTCAAAATTTTCTTTTTATCCGTTGCTGGGGGTTGGCCGAAGAGACGACGATATTCCCGATTGAACTGGGTCACACTTTCGTAACCGACTTGGATGGCGCTGGTTGCAGCGTCGATATCTTGGGTAATCATTAGACGACGAGCCTCGTGCAAGCGCAGTTGCTTTTGATATTGAATGGGACTCATCGTGGTAATCTCCGAGAAATGGCGGTGGAAAGTTGAAACCCCCATGTTGGCCATTTTTGCCAAAGCTTCTATTGAAATTTTCTTATGATAGTTTTCACGAATCCAGTTGACCGCTTTGCTCACACGATTGGTTTGTGATCCAAATTGAGCGAATTGGCGCAGACGATCTCCGCTTGGACCAGAGAGTAAGCGATAAAGAATTTCTCTTTGCAGAAGTGGCGCCATGATCGAGATGTCTTTTTTTTGTGATGCCAAGGTTGCGGATCTAAGAACTGGCTCTAGCAAATTTTCTGTCACCGGGCGAATTGCAATACCAGGTTCGGAATGCTCTACAGGAGTGCCAGAAATTTCCATCTCTGCAATGATGGACCGAACCATTTCCATGTCTAAGCGAACAGCGATACCTGCATAGGGAACCTTCGGACTGGCCTTAGCTATTGAGATGATTGTGGGAACCTCGATACATGTTAGAAGGTAATGGTTCTCGTCGTAATAAAGAAGGTCTTTACCTACTAAAACTTTTTTGCGACCTCGCACACAAATACAAAGGCTAGGCTCGTAAATATGCGCGGTTGGCTGCAAGGGGGCTGTGGTCATTGCCATACTTAACCATGGGATTGCCGTTGAAGGTGTAGCATTGCTTTCAGAAAATTCTGCAATGACTTTTTCCAAGCGAACACGAATAGCCTCAAGCTCTTCCTGTTGAGATAATTTGGCAACCTTACTCATACTTAGATCCTCATGTATTTCTAAATACTATCACAAAAATCCAGGATTGAGAAACGCCCTTGTGGTAGGAACTATTCATGTCGAGAGAATTAGGCAATAAGTGGATAGAATCAGGCTCACCTTGAACAGAGTATCCCACTTATATTGATTAGGCAGAAAGAAGGAGTTTTTATGTCTCTTAATAAATACATCACATTGGGAAAATCGGGCTTGCGTGTAAGTCCGTTGGCTCTAGGAACTATGACATTCGGAGAAGACTTAGGTTGGGGATCTAGTGTTGAGGAATCGACGAAGATCATGGACCGCTATATCGAACTGGGCGGGAATTTTTTAGACACCGCAAATTTCTATACAAAAAGTCATTCTGAGAAAATTATCGGTGATCATGTGGGTCGCCACAAGTCTCGTCGCGATCGCTTAGTTATTGCGACAAAATTCAGCGGCAATCTTTATCCGGGAGATCCCAACGGTGGAGGCTCTAACAGAAAATCTATTATTGAACAGGCAGAAAATTCGCTTCGCCGTTTGCAAACAGATTACATCGATCTTTATTGGCTTCATAACTGGGATATTAACACACCTATAGAAGAAACCATGCGTGCACTCGATGATCTCGTTCGTGATGGAAAAGTTCGTTACATCGGCGTTTCGGATACTCCAGCGTGGAAGATTGCTCAAGCCAATATGATTTCTCACTTCCGTGGATGGAGCGCATTCATTGGTATGCAGATGGAATATTCGCTTCTTGAAAGAAGTATTGAACAAGAACTTGTTCCACTGGCTCTTGAGTTTGATATCGGCATTACTCCATGGTCGCCTTTGAAGAGTGGAGTTTTAAGCGGAAAATATAATCGCAAAAATGCCGGGCAGCAGATCGCGGATCGAGCCGCGTTCATTGATGGCATTTGGACTGAGAACACCTATCAAATCATTGATGAACTTGAAGCCATTGCGAAAAAGTATGACAGCACTCCGGCTCGTGTCGCATTGGCATGGGTTCGCGCACAACCTGGAGTGACTTCTACGATTATCGGCGCACGTCGAATGACACAACTAGAGGACAATTTGAAATCTTTAGAGATTAATTTAACGAGCGAAGACTTGGATCATTTGGACGCGTTGACGAAGCCAAAATTTGGATTCCCGCAAAACATGCAGCCAATGTTCCCGTCTATTCATAACGGCGGCACAACAGTGAACGGCGTATACGGGGAACTTTCACCGTTCGTGATTGGTAAAGACGACAAACCTTATTAGTTCTTAGGACCCGCGTGAATAGCGCGGGTCTTGCCTTTCGGCAAATGCTCCAAATTAGGAATTTAATTCAGAATATATTTTCGATTTTCTTTTCCCAACCTCTCTTTAATTCTTCTGAGTCTTCTCATGATAGGTATCTACCTAATTTATAAATAATCTTTTACCAGTTTTACCTATGCATGTGTTTCGTTTTACGGTTGTTCGTATCGAAACAGAGATAAGGAGATATTCAGTGAAAAAGATTTTTGTATTAATGGCAGTGGTTTTTGTGACTCAAGCTTCAGCATATGCAGGCAACAATGTCTTCACGGCAGTGGGATCTCGCGAGTGCGACACTGACTGTTCAGTGGCTGCAGCCTCTGCTCAGGCAGATGCAACGGCACACGCGCAGACTATTTGTAACTCAGCTCAGCCAGAAAGAATTTCGGATTGGAGCACTAAAGTCATTCATTATGGCATTGTGCAAGTATCGGCCGTATTCACTTGTGGAACAGCCTCATGTCACAGTCGACAATCCGTTTTTGAATATGAACATGTTTGCCAGCAACTTGACAGTGAACAGGCATGCTCGCCAACCGCTAATACAGGGGTTGAATGCTTTTGGGGCTATAGATAATTCCACGTAATATGGAAATGTCTTTAGAATCTTTGCGAATAGAAGAGCCTGCAGAAGCTGCGGGCTCTTTTTTTGTGTCGTCTTCCACGATGGGCGAATGAAATTAGCGGTAATTTGCGGCTTTCCTTCTGTCTGAGAGGTCTTTCAGTACGGGGCGAAACGAGCCATCGTATTTAGTCTTTAAAATCCACTCTTCAAGGGAACGCACTCGACCTGGCAAAATCTCATCAAGGAGATGATAATCCCGACTGACAATATTGTCATGCCAGGCGGACCACCACCCCGAGAAATTTTCCCAATATGTCTGGCCGCCAACAACTTTAGAATCTGAGGTCTGAGCCCATGCCGCTGGTGACTGCTCGCTCATCGGAGAATTCGCAAAGAATTGCTTTTGATCTACATTTACAAAAACCGCCTTCTTCCCAGTGAGACGATGAATACAGTTCACTAACTCATGCCACCCAACGTGGGCCGTCGCCACTTCGAGATCCATGCCGTTTGATCTTTCGGGATGATCGAAAATCCATCTGGCGTACTGACCAAGATCATCAAGATGAATCATTGGAACTTTTCCGTCACCGATTGGATGTGCGTAGAGAAGTGTCCCATCAGCTTGCGTACGAGGAGCAAAGACACCGTCAAAAAGCATTTCCATATAAGGCCCAGAAGTCAGAACAGAAATCTTCATAGCTTCAACTTTCTGCTGCAAAATAAATTCAGCCACTCGGCCTTTTGCATCGTAGTGTCCGCAGCGATATTTTAGATTGTATCCACCTTTTTTTACGAGGTAGTCGAGGCTTCCCCAAACATAATGTTGAATGCCTAATTCCACTGCCATTTCAAAAATTCGAATTCCCCAGTAGGTCTCGTTAATCTCACCAATCGCGAATCCATCGAGATTGCAATAGACAGCATCCACAATTCGCAGTGCCTGATAAACGTCTTTTTCGCACGTGGCATTGCCCTGAAAGGCTGTCACCCCGGGAAGAGTTAGCAGTGTTTGCGCCTGTTCTGAGGAAGAATTGCGAGTGAAAATGACGACCTCATAGTGCTTGTCTGCGACTAGAGATCTTACTACGGAAGCTCCTTGAGCTCCTGTTGCTCCGATAACTAAGATTTTTTTAACCATCGTCCTGCCCTCCAAAAGGTTTCCTTATAAACATGTTGTATATACAACATATTTATATCATCGGTAAGATGATGATTTTAATTAAGTGTCTTGGAATACAGAATTTCAGCCTTGTGTTGTATATGCAACAATGATACGATTTGAATATGAAACCCGAGAAATCTTCCTTAATTAGACAGGCCCGCGAAGTTCAAAAAGGCTGCGCTGGCTTCAAGTTGCGAATAATGAATCGCATTGTGAACTCGATTTATGATGAAGCGCTTGCTCCCTTTAATCTGACACTCAGTCAATTGAATGTTTTGACAGTTATTATACAGGCAGGGCCGATTTCTCCGGCTCGTATTGGCAAAGCCATTCATTTGGAAAGGTCGACTCTTTCGCGCAATCTGAAGCTTATGGAAGAAGCTGGATGGATTCGGATCTCTGCTGCCGATCGCGGTCTCGAAGTTGAGATAACTAGGTCCGGAGAGAATCTTTATGACAGGTGCATGGTTGGCTGGAAGAAGGCACAAAAAACGATACATAAAGCTCTAGAGCAAGACGGAATAGAAGCTATTCGGGTACTTTTTTCCAAACTTATATCACCAGGAAAAGAAGATGACGACGCTGGTTCATGATAAAGATGGAACGAAGATAGTCGAGGTTTTTGGGGAAGGAATTTTCATTCGATCTCCCCAAGATGCTGTTCAATTAATGATGGATATTGCCGCTGAGGGATGTCGGAAGATCATTCTTCATCAAGAAAATATTACGCCAGAATTTTTCGACCTCAAAAGTCGGCTTGCCGGAGAAATTCTTCAGAAGTTTGCAAATTACTCAATTCAGTTGGCTATCGTTGGGAATTTTGTCGATGTTAAAAGCGAAAGTCTAAGAGCCTTCATCATCGAGAGCAACAGAGGAAGACACGTTTTTTTTGCGAACGAATTCGCAGTCGCTTACTCCCTTTTAATTAGCAGAAATATTTAAAGCTAAAGTGAAGCAAAAGAAGCGAGCGAATTTGATAGCAAATTCCCGCAGAGGCCGCAAAAAAAGACCAGCGTATTAAATTCGTGATTTATGATTGAAACTGGAGCGACCTAACTCTTTAGTATGAAACTACTTTTTTCGATCTGCTTTGCGTTCGGCCTCTTGCAAAGCAAGTTCGACAGCTTCCGCAATGCGCTTTTTTCTTGTTTCAGGTTTAACCACGTCGTTGATTTTTCTAACTGCATAATTCTTCTTGCCGGGGGTCAGCGCATTGAATTCCTTTAATGCTCCTTCGGTTTTAAGGGCCGCGACTAGATCTGGAGGAAGATCGACGTCAGCTCTATCTTGGACAGTGATCTGAACTTTGACTTTATCACCTTCATGAAGATCAGCTTGTTTGCGAACTTTTGCACGAACGCGGATGTAGTGCTTTCCTTCACCGGCAGGGAATAGGCTTACCTGAAATGGTTCACAACCGTTCAAAGAAGCCATCACAAGAACGGCCTTTTTTGTACCTAGTGCTTGAGTGATTTTGGCGGGAACGGCAATGGCACAATAATCCATGCCCTCGGCCCAATTTTCTAACTTAGCTTGAAATGAAAGTTTTGTTCCTGCTTTTGCCATACTGTTAAGTGTTTCCAATTTTATTTGCAGATGCAAGGCTATGGCGTGTTATACTGGCGAGGTCGAAAATGGTGGACCGGTTTGGTAAGCCCCGGTCAGCTAAGTAGGTCCCCTACGAAGCCATCAAGCTGAGCCTCTTATTAGAAGGCGGCAGTCCTAGACATTAAGCAGACCTTTTTTCTGTAAATGTTGGAGGAATAACCATGAAGACAAATAACGATATTCAATTGGACCATCTTGCGATCCCAACAACCGACGCCAAGAAAAGTGCGGAGCTGTTGGCGGCAATTCTTGGGATTGACACATTTACCGACGGGCATCCTGAAGATCCATTTTATTGCGTCGCTTTCGGCGGAACGCAGATCATGTTTACTGAGACAAAGCAAAAGATTGATCTCGTTCACTGCGCGTTCAGAGTCAGTGAGCGAAAATTTTCTGAGGTTGTGGCGAACTTAAAAAGGATCGGGCTCGTGTACGGCAATGACCATGAGAATCCGACTAACTTTGAAACATCTGATTTCCTCGGCGGCAAAGGCAGAGTTTATTTCTATATGCCGGACGGGCACATGTTGGAAGTGTGCACTTAGTAAGCGAAATGGCGGAAAGGGCGGGATTTGAACCCGCGGTACACCTTTTGAGTGTACGAGCGTTTAGCAAACGCTTGGTTTCAGCCACTCACCCACCTTCCCGCGGTCGTTATAAGCGACTAGAACGCTCAAGTTGCCATAGGCAGCTCGTCAAAGCAAGGATTGGGATTGCTTTGGCTAGGTGCTTTTTGCAATTTTTGGTAAGAATGCTTGATTTTTCTGTGACCGCAGCTTAGATATACGTCTCTTTCACAGTGCACTCGTAGCTCAGCTGGATAGAGTACTTGACTACGAATCAAGTGGTCAGAGGTTCGAATCCTCTCGAGTGCACCATTTTTTCCCTCTAAATAATGAAAACATAACGCGATAAATCAAGAGAAGACTCTGTCGAGCTTGTGTATGACCTTTATCTTTCGGAGATCATGTGGATAAAAGGCTCATTTTTAAAGTTCTAATGCTTCTAGTTTCTTTCGGTGTTGTTATTTTCGGAATCAAAACTCTGAAGTCTCCTGAGTTTACAAGAAATTCTCAAAATCCTGACAGTGCGATGTCTCTTTTGCTAGGCAGTGATGTGCGTCCGTTGAATTGGTGCCCCGAAAAAACTCTGCGACTCGAGCTTCTTGATAATAACGGTCAAATTCAACGAACGGTGGAGTCATCTCAAGAAATTAGCTCTTTGTGCGAGACCATGATCGGCGGAGTAAACCAAGATCAGCTGGTAAAAGCCGTTTTTCACGACCGCATTGTGTCCAGTAATTCTGATAAAGTGCGCAAAATTCTTGAACAATCTGAAGATGGTTCCCTATTTCGAGTTCAGGGAATGCCCTTTAGTTCTCCGATGTTACAAAAGGCTGTGGAACGTTCATCCCACGCAGGCTCCCACTAGATTTGTATTTGACAAGAAAGGCTGAAACCACTAATTTGGTCCTTCACCGATGTTCAGGAGTAGCTCAGTCGGTAGAGCAAGCGGCTGTTAACCGCTGGGTCGGGGGTTCGAGTCCCTCCTCCTGAGCCATTTTTATCTAAACGAACCAGCCGCAAGCTGGTTTTTTAGTTTCTAAAACCCCGTTAATCTTTCTTTTTATTTTTCGATTCATCTGCCGAATCACCTAAAAGCTCTTTTTCTGTCGGCAAGCGAGAACTATCCCAACCGCCGCCGAGGGACTCAATCAATCGCACCGTTGAGGTGAGCTGTTGCATCTTCAAATTCAAATCTGTCTGTTGATTTGTTAGCAAGGTGATTTGCGCGGACAAGACATTCAGATAAGGATCAAGTCCCAACTTGTATCGACTGGTCGCCAGTTGCAAATAGCGTTGCGAAGCCTCGACGGCATCATATTGCTGTTGTTTTTGAATCGA
>NZ_DASVLT010000015.1:0-29971 GCF_036384735.1 Bdellovibrio sp.
GAAGGGTTTAACAACGTCGCAAAGACAATACAGAAGCGGGGTTACGGATTCAAGAACCCTGAAAACTACCGGCTTCGTGTCCTGAATGCTTGATTGGATAAGGGTTTGGCTGAAGTACCCACCATGAAGAGAGTAGAACCGTTAATGACATTAAATATTATTTTGATTTCTTGGATTTCTTCTAAATTAAAAGCTGACTGCGACCATGCGAGTTCGAGTTAGGCATAAAAAAACCGAAGACTAAGCTTCGGTGATTTTGACCATTTTCGAAAAAATGGCGGGGTGGACGGGACTCGAACCCGCGGCCTTCCGCGTGACAGGCGGACGTTATAACCAACTTAACTACCACCCCAGTGGTGTTTTGGAAGACTTGTTATAGCGACTGTAATGGTCCAAGACAACAATAATTTCAAAAATTTCTTTTACAAGGTGTTTAATGCCGCTTTTTTAAGCACAAACTGCCCGCATTTAGGGGCCTCTCGGTGGACAGAGGAGGTTTTGATTAATTGCTCGGCAAATGTCTCTAACAGAGACTCCCCTTCGTGGGCTGATATTTCGAAAACTCGTTAGTGTATTAAATATTTCAATCGCGTATTTTTCAAAATTCTTAAACTCATCCGTTAAAAAAAGTTGTGGGAAAAAGAAAGCTCTTAAAACGAAATAAATTAAGATGGCGACATGTTCTAGAAAATGCCTCTTTTCTATTACGCAGAATACACGTATCCGTGAGAGAGCAAATCACAACTTTTGCGAAACAATAATTCCCTTTACCGATCTTTCTCGAGACAGAAAAAATCCTTCACAGTAAATTGACCGTCAACCTCATGTCCTGCGAGTGACGAAGCCCCAAATATTTGCGATACTAGAAGCAGATATGACACATGTTTCTTCTGAAATTTCGACAGAAAAAAAAGGCCGCTTGCTGATCATCGATGATGAGTCGGAACTGCGTGAGGTTCTAATTGCTCTTCTTGAAGACACCACTGGCGATATCTGCCAGGCCGCGAACGGTGCCGAAGGCATTCAAATGCTACAAAATGAAAAGTTCGACGCGGTCTTGTCTGACGAAAAGATGCCTAAGAAATCCGGCCTCGATGTTCTGAAATGGATGCGAGAAAACAATATCAACACTCCCTTCATTATTCATACTGGCTACGGTCAAAAAGAAATGGTGCAAGAAGCACAGCGCTTAGGTGTGTTTGCCTTCATTGATAAGCCCTGGAATGAGCACCATTTGATCCAGACAGTGCAAAAAGCCCTTCAGTCAGGCCAAGAGTCACGTAAACCTTAAAGCTTTCCTTGCCCCTCTTATGAAGTTGATCCATCATGGTTAAATCATCCGGGCACTCGCCCTAGAATAGGATTTAATTCCATGAATAAGCTTTTTTGGATCGACATGGAGATGACAGGTCTTGATGTCGAAAAAGAAGTGATCATCGAAGTTGCAGCCATTGTAACCGATTTGAATTTCGCAGAACTTGAAACATTTGAAACTGTCGTCAAACAACCTCAAAAATACTTGGATAGTATGGACGCTTGGAACAAAGAGCATCACGGCAAATCAGGCCTGACTGCCAAAGTTCCAAATGGCATGGCTCAAGACCAAGTGGAAGCCAAGCTTGTCGACATGGTGAAAAAACACTTCCCAGATCCAAAAGATCGCCCGGTGCTTGCAGGCAACTCGATCATGCAAGATCGCTTGTTCATTAATAAATACATGCCTGACTTTGCAGGACGACTTCACTATCGCATGGTGGACGTGTCTTCATGGAAGGTGATCATCAATAACAAGTTCAACTATGTATACCAGAAGTCAAATAAGCACCGCGCCTTGGATGACATCCGCGAAAGTATTCAAGAGTTGCGACATTATTGCGACAACATCAATTTCAAAAAATAACGGGCGCTGCCCGCAGAGCTGAAGCGGCGAAGGCCGCGCAAGCTGAAGCAACTTTTGTTTCTTCTCAGGGCCCAAGCCTTTTCATTGAGAGTCCGCGCCAAATCCAAGCAGACTGCTAGAAAAAGGAGTCTGCTATGACTTTAATTTCTGCAAACGATCGCTTCGAGATTTTAGATTTATGCTCGCGCTACAACCGCTGCATCGATAACGGCGAAGAAGACGCTTTAATGGACTGCTGGGTTAAAAGCGGACTGTCTTTCGAAAGCCCAAAAGGCAAATTCACAAACTGGGATCAACTAAGAAAATATTTTTCCAAAGAGCTTCACGGCGGCTCCCTGTCAGGAAAAAGACAGGTCCTATTTAACGTCGTCGTTCGCGAAGGCGCCGACGTAGATCATGCCTTCGTAGATTCAGAGTACATAGTCATCGACACCCAAACACTCATGGTCATCGAAACAGGCGCCTTCAAAAACGACAAAGTCATAAGAACCTCAATGGGCTGGAGCTTCCAATCAAGAACCCAAAAAGTAGACAAGTCCCTACAACCAAAGACTCAACCACAACCAGCCGAAGTCCACCCCAACTAAACAAAAAAGCGAGCAACAATTCAAAGTTGCTCGCCCTTAAAAACATCTCTACCCTAACACCAACTCCACAAACAAAACCCTAAAATCCTAACCCCATTGCTCCAGCGAAAGCTGGGCATATAGGTGTTCAAAATCAAGTTCCGCAAGCGAGCCAGCAAAAAAGCAAAAAAAAATCGGACAGCCTCGAGCGAGGACTGTCCGAAGATTTTGAACACCTATATGCCCAGCTTCCGCGGGTTAGTAACGGTAGTGTTCTGGTTTGAACGGACCGTTTTGGTTCATGTGCAAGTATTTCGCTTGTTTTTGAGTAAGCTTGGTCAACTTAACACCCAATTTACCAAGGTGAAGAGCAGCAACTTTTTCATCCAAGTGTTTTGGAAGACGGTAAACTGCGATCTCTTGATACTTATCACGGTTGTTGAAAAGTTCCATTTGAGCCAACACTTGGTTCGTGAACGAGTTCGACATAACGAAGCTTGGGTGACCCGTCGCACAGCCCAAGTTTACCAAACGACCTTTTGCAAGGATGATGATTTGGTTGCCGTTTTTCAAAGTGTGAATATCAACTTGTGGCTTCACTTCACGGATTTTTGAATTTTTGTTCAACCAAGCCATATCGATTTCGATATCGAAGTGACCGATGTTGCACACGATGGCATTGTTTTTCATAGATTGGAAGTGCTTATCAGTGATGATATCGCAGCAGCCAGTTGCAGTTACGAAGATGTCGCCCAATTTCGCAGCTTCATCCATAGTTGTCACTTCGAATCCTTCCATCGCCGCTTGAAGAGCACAGATAGGATCGATTTCAGTGATAAGAACGCGAGCACCAAGACCACGCAAAGAGTGCGCAGAACCTTTACCTACGTCGCCGTAACCTGCAACAACGCAGATTTTACCAGCTACCATCACGTCAGTGGCACGTTTGATACCGTCAGCCAATGACTCGCGGCAACCGTACAAGTTGTCGAATTTAGATTTAGTGACAGAGTCATTGATGTTGATTGCTGGAACTTTCAATTTTCCAGCTTTCAACATCACTTCAAGATTGTGCACACCAGTTGTTGTCTCTTCAGAGATACCGATGATTTTTTTCAACTCTTTAGCGAAACGTGGTTCGTGCATCATGTTCGTCAAGTCACCACCGTCGTCCAAGATCATGTTGAAGCCGTCTTTGCCCCAACCAGTGATAGTCTGTTCGATACACCAGTTGAACTCTTGCTCAGTCAGGCCTTTCCAAGCAAAAACTGGGATACCAGCAGCAGCAATTGCTACAGCAGCGTGATCTTGTGTCGAGAAGATGTTGCATGAAGACCAACGGATTTCCGCGCCAAGCTCTACAAGTGTTTCGATCAACACTGCAGTTTGGATTGTCATGTGAAGGCAACCAGCGATTTTCGCACCTTTAAGAGGTTTTTGTTTGCCGTACTCTTTACGAAGAGCCATCAAACCAGGCATTTCTGTTTCAGCAATCTTGATTTCCTCACGACCCCATTTAGCAAGTTTATCGAAAACTTCTGGGTTCTCCATCGCCTCTTTCACAACCATGAAATCACGGTTTGAAGTTTTAGTTGCAGTTGCTGTAGCTTTTGCAGCCACTTTTACTGGCTTCGCATTTTTCTTCATAGCTTTTCCGTTCGTAGTCGTTAGTGACATTGAATCTTCCTTGTTAATTTGTAAAACGCTCTTAATTCTAAATCTATTTCCTCGACCTCATCAACAACTCTCCCCTTCACAGACCAACGCTGGTCAAAAAGGTTCGGGCGCAAGGCGAGGACAAAACCCGACGACGCCGTCGACCGGGCCTCTTCACCTACCGTTGTTATGGCAACGTTAGGATTTCGTAGCCTGTGTCCGTCACGAGTACTGTGTGCTCGAACTGTGCTGACCAAAGACCATCTGCGGTGTGGTAATACTTAACGCTCGAGCCATGGATATTGTACTCGACCACTTCTTCTGTGCCTTGGTTGACCATTGGCTCTACTGTGATGCAGTGAAATGGGACAAGACGATCGCCTTTGCCCTTTTTACCGAATGAAGGAACGAAAGGCTCTTCATGGAAAATACGGCCCACACCGTGACCACCGATCTCTTTCACGGTGGTATAGCCCTTACGAGTCACGTACTTGTTTGTTTCAAATCCAATATCGCCTGTGTAGCCATTGGGAGTGATCGCTTCGATACCTTTATCGCGGGCCATCATAGCGGTTTCTACAAGATCGCGATGTTCATCAGAAACATTGCCGATCATATACATCTTTGAGGTGTCACCAAAGAAGCCGTCGATAAAGGACGTCACATCGACATTGATGATGTCGCCATCTTTTAAAACAGTGCTGTCAGGAACTCCATGGCAGACCACTTCGTTCACCGATGTGCAAGTGTACTTAGGATAGCCGTGATAGCCCAAGCATGCCGATTTAGCGCCGCGAGTTTGCATGAAATCGTTCGCAAGATCGTCGAT
Source organism: Bdellovibrio sp. (assembly GCF_036384735.1). GTDB lineage: Bacteria > Bdellovibrionota > Bdellovibrionia > Bdellovibrionales > Bdellovibrionaceae > Bdellovibrio. Next base: position 4,952 of record NZ_DASVLT010000015.1, read on the forward strand.
TTCTTGTGTTGTGATTCCAGCTTTTACATATTTATCAAGATAGGTAAGAGTGTCGGCTGCGATACGGCAGGCTACCGTCATTTTTTTGATCTCTTCACGAGATAGAGGCTTAATTCCCATAGGGCCTAGATATAACACATCCAGGGCGCTATTCAAAGCTACGTCTTCGTCTGATACCGAGACCTTAAATGAAAAAAGCCCGGGTCACCCCAGGCTTTTCGTCGATTCAGATAAATCTGAGTCTAAGACCTATTTAAGGTGCTTAGAAACCAATTTAGTCATGTCGAACATAGAAACAGTAGTTTTACCGCCGAAAACTTCTTTAAGTTTTGCGTCAGCATTGATGTTTCTTTTGTTTTTAGAATCTTGAAGATTGTTCTTCTTGATGTAAGCCCAAAGTTTTTTAACAACTTCAGTGCGTGGAAGTGGAGAAGCACCAACAACTGCTGCCAAAGCTGCAGATGGAGTCAAAGCTTTCATGAATGCTGCATTTGGTTTGCGAGCAGATTTAGCTTTTTTTGGAGCAGCTGCTTTTTTAGCAGTAGCTTTTTTTGGAGCAGCAGCTTTCTTAGCAGCAGCTTTTTTTGGAGCAGCTTTTTTAGCTGCAGCTTTCTTAGTAGTAGCTTTTTTTGCGGCTTTTGCCATTTTCAATTCCTCCGTTAGGATTATTGTCTTGTTTCTATCGAATGAGCTTAGTGTGTATCTAAGTCCAGGTGTTTGTCCAAAAAAAAATGCAGGGTAAATACATTTTTTTTCATTTTCCCCTCGGGAAAGCCGCTTTCCTCGAGGGAAAAGGCTGTTTTTCCCTCTGAAAATTGCTCTTTTGTAGTGATTTCCCCTCTTGAAACAACTCTAGACTCGTGCAATTTCCCTCGGAGCCGAAGAGAAAAGCATGAGTTTTCAAGCGAGTTTCAGCCAAATTCTTAAAGAGAAAATGAATGATGGAGCCTCTACGCAGGCGAATTTCTCCTCTGAAAACCACAGTGAACCTGCCAATCTAGCCTATCTTATGGGTCAAATGGGTCGCTTCGAGTTCCAAAAACCACGTGGACAATATGCCGCACCAAAGGTACGTCCTCAGCGCAAACCCCACTCTTTTTCTAGCTCTCAACGTCAGTCCTTCGAGTTTCTTAAGACTTGGATCCATGATCTTTCAGAGGGCTATAACGAGAGCGAGCTGAAAAAAGCCTTTCGCCAAGCTGCGATGATTCTTCATCCAGACCAAGGTGGCAACACCCAACAGTTCATGGAACTTAAGGGGCACTTCGAAGTCTTAAAGACTGTTCTAGCCCCTCGCTAGAACCTTCCTCGTCGAGAAAATCGACTTTTCACTCGAGCGAACGTCTGTTCGAACATCCCGTAAAGACTCGGATAAATTTTTCTTCCTTGTTTCAGGATGAATCATATTCCGCATTACATATATGTAAAGGCCTTCCGCGAGGTCCTGCAAACGCCGATATCTCCTAAGAAGAGGAATACAATCACCACAAGATGCTCAAACGTCCATTTACAGCTGAAGAGGCACAACAAAAGAGACTTCACTACCTGAAGGCAATCTACCTGATAGTCCTTGCGGTTTCGTCTATCTATATATTGAAGTTCAACTTCGAGTACCACCTTCACCAGTACAATCCGACTTTGCTGACGTCCTGGCTTCTAACGGCCATCATTCCGCCGGTTCTACTTTATTACTTCCGCTCTTTCTTTTACTCGGCGGTGTCAGTTTGTCTTTTTGCCACTACCTTGTTGATGTACCTGCTTTATCTGTCGGGGGGCGTCGACGCTCCGGGAATTTTCTGGCTGTCAGCCGTTCCTCTTGTATGGGCGATCCTCTTGCAGGTCGTGGGTGCCGTTAGCGGCTATGCCGTCGTCTTGGGTTGTATGGCCTGGTTCTGGTATTTAAAAGGTATCAATGCCGGTCCGAACGTTATTGCTGAGTATGGCAACTATGCTTACGAAAAGAGTTTTAACGTTATCACGTTCCTGACTTTCTCCGCCTTTACGACTCATCACTTTATCCGTGGGGAAGAAAAGCTTAACCGTAAGCTGCAAGAGCAAAACAATGACGTCGAAAATCTTTTGCGGGTTCTCTTGCATGACATCGCAAACACTTTATCGACGATGACTTATAACTTGATCAAAGCCCGCGAGGAGCAGGAAAACCTCCCAGCCCACAACGAGCTCGACAAAATTGAACGCGCCGTAGAAGACATTAACAATCTTCTGACTCAGGTGCGCCACTTGAAAGCCGTGAAAGATGGTAAAACCGAAATGCCGCTGAAGCCGGTTTCCCTTGCCATTGTTCTGAATGAGGTCTTTGAGAAGAGCGAACCTATGGCGACCCAAAAGGGTATTAAGATCGCTTTGGATCTTACCCGCGACAAAATGGTCGTTCATGGAGAGAAGACTATATTAAGTAACGTCGTTCTATTAAACCTCATGAACAACGCCGTGAAATTTTCTCATCCAGGCAACCGCATTGATCTACGTGCTTATTCGACCGAGTCCTCTGCCATTATCGAAATTCAAGATTATGGTATCGGCATTCCGGATGATTTGATGGAAAATCTATTTAGTTTGAATTCGGCCACAACCCGGGTCGGCACTCAGGGCGAAAAGGGCACAGGCTACGGAATGCCTTTGGTCCGAGAATATCTGCAGATGATGGGCGGAAGTATTCAGGTCAGTTCTCGAGAGGTCGACCATAAAGATCATCCACGGGGAACGAAAGTGATTTTGAAAATGCCACTTGTGACTCAATAAAAAAGGAGCCTCTCGGGCTCCTTTTTAGTTGTTTCAGTTTCCATCCCTATCGGGACTTCGGTTCTGTCGGCGCCGCCGTTAAACCATCTTAAATCTGATGCGCTTAGGACCCGCGTTCTCGCCCAAACGTTTTTTGCGGTCCTCTTCGTATTCAGAGAAGTTTCCAGGGAAGAATTCGATTTTTGATTCACCCTCGAAAGCCATGATGTGTGTGCAGACGCGGTCCAAGAACCAGCGATCATGCGAGATCACCACAGCAGATCCACCGAACTCTAACAATGCTTCCTCGAGAGCACGCATTGTATTGACGTCCAAGTCATTCGTTGGCTCATCCAGAAGCAATAAGTTTGCACCTTGTTTCAAGATTTTTGCCATGTTCACACGGTTTCTTTCGCCACCCGACAACTGACCGACTTTTTTCTGTTGGTCAGAACCCGAGAAGTTAAACCATGAAACGTACTGACGAGAGTTGATCTCGCGAGTGCCTAATTGAATCACATCCGCACCACCAGAAAGCTCTTCAAAGATGGATTTGTTTGGATCCAAAGTCTCACGTGTTTGATCCACATAAGCAATCTTCACTGTCTCGCCCACTTTGAAAGAACCTTTATCGGGAGACTCTTTACCCGTGATCATACGGAACAATGTTGATTTACCCACACCGTTCGGACCGATAACGCCCACAATAGCACCTTTGGGAATTGTGAAGCTCACGTCATCCAACAAGACTTTATGATCGTAGGCTTTTGTGATGCCTTTCGCTTCCACAACGATATCGCCCAAACGAGGTCCCGGTGGGATATAGATAGACATCTCTTGGATTTTCTCTGGAGATGCTTCTTTCAATAGGTTTTCGTAGTTAGAAATACGCGCTTTTGATTTCGCCTGACGAGCTTTCGCACCTTGACGAATCCAATCCAACTCTCTTTCAAGAGTTTTGGCTTTACGAGCTTGGTCTTTTTGCTCTTGAGCCGTGCGTTTGTCTTTTTGTTCTAGCCAAGACGTATAGTTTCCTTTCCAAGGAATGCCTTCACCGCGATCCAATTCAAGAATCCAACCGGCAACATTATCTAGGAAGTAACGGTCATGGGTTACAGCGATCACTGTTCCAGGGAATTTAGAAAGGTATTGCTCTAGCCAAGCAACGGATTCTGCATCCAAGTGATTCGTCGGCTCATCCAAAAGCAAAATGTCTGGTTCAGACATAATCAAACGTGCAAGAGCCACACGGCGCTTTTCACCACCCGACAAATTTGTCACAGGCATATCGCCATCTGGACAACGAAGAGCATCCATCACGATTTCGATCTTTTGATCGACATCCCATGCGCCCAAGGCATCAAGTTTTTCTTGAAGAGCGCCCTGCTTCTCGATGAGTTTATTCATCTCATCTGGATCCAAATCTGGATCTGCGAATTTATCATTGATCGCATTGTACTCGGCCATCACTTTTGGAAGTTCACCCATGCCCGCGAAAATGTTTTCTTTTACAGTGAGTTTGTCATCCAATTGTGGTTCTTGCTCGAAGTAGCCGACTTTCATTGTCTTAGATGGGAAAGCTTCACCGATAAAATCTTTATCTACGCCTGCCATGATTCTAAGCAAAGTGGATTTACCAGAACCGTTCAAACCAAGAACACCGATTTTCGCGCCATAGAAGTATGAAAGGTAGATGTCCTTCAAAACGTAACGATTTGGAGGATATACTTTACTTACACCCTTCATTGTGTAGATAATCTCTTGAGACATGATGTCGCTCTCCTAACAAGTGCATGCTTTACTGATGAAAAGAGCAATTTATCAGGCTAAAAGTACTTGTCAAATGGAGTTCCATTGATGAGACTGTCGCACTCTCGAAAGAGAAGCCGAGACGCACGAAGCGTCTTACGACAGCAAAACTGGATAGTTTTTAAGCATAATGAGTGATGACATCTTAGAAAAACAACCCGAAACCGTGGCCCCCAGCGCCAAAGAGAACTCGAAAGAGAGTTCTCGCAAGTCTATTTTCGGGAACCTCAATTCTGACTTAAAACAAGCTCTTGATACTTGGGAAGTTCTGACTGAACAGATGACCAATAAGATGTCTCCTGAAGAAGAGCAACTTTGTGAAGTTAAGAAACTTCTCGGAGAATTGAAATCTAAACTTGCGGAATTTGGCGAGTGATCTTTCCACCACAATCTTTCGTTCGGGGCGATGATTTGCCTTTCCTAAGAGGGGATTTCCCTTAAACCTGCGCTTTGTGGGGCACGCCTTCCGGGCTCGCCGTCGCCGCAGCAAGCTGCGGTTCGCGCATCCTGCGCCGACGGAGGCCCCTCTACGCGCAGGTTTAAGGGAAATCCCCTCTTAGGAAAGGCAAATTTAGCTTCGAAGGAAGTTGGATGGATAAGATTCGGTGTGGTTTTGAGATTTGGTGTTTCACTTCACAGTGCTTTTTTTAATTTGTAAAAGTCTAATCCTTTACGCGCGGGCCGCCTCAACGGCAGAAACCTTCCTACACAATTCTTCTTTCGGAGTTTGAAGTGGAAGCTTCCCTAGCTTCGCCGAAGTGGGGCCTCCGTCGGCGCATGGATGCGCGAACCGCAGCTTGCTGCGGCGACGGCGAGCCTGGAAGGCGCGCCCCACGAAGCGCGAAGCTAGGGAAGCTTCCACTTCAAACTCCGAGCAAGGACTACGATCTAGGACCGTTTACTGCCGCCGCGACATTCTGGAGAGATGAAGTTTAAAGCGTCTTTTTGAACTTCGAACTCTTGCGGCGTTAACGCTTTTTGCGTCAGAGCATGTAGACCTGTTTGTAATTCTTCTTTTAAGAGATCGTTGACTATACGCTGACGGTCAATTCGAGATTTTCCTTCGAAAGAGGGCGACACGATCAAGACTTTGAAATGCGTGTCGCTCTTTGGACCCGAGTGCATGTGGCTCTCGTTTTCGATTTCCAACAATGTTGGGACGAGAGCCTTTTCCAAACTTTCTCTGATACGGGATTCACGAGAAGACATTAGTGTTTTTTTCTTTTTTCGATTTCTGACTTAGCGTATTCAAGGCCCATTTTGGCCATTGCGAAAACGCCTTTTTCTTCCAGTTTCTTTTCAACGTCCTTAGCTTTGCGCAAAACTTTTGCTGCCGCTAATTGCGCTATTGGATTTCCGACTGGAAGACCTTCAAACTGGCCGTCTTTCATCCACTCATCGGCAACGGTGTCGGCCAGCTCCATCACCTTTGGAGCTTTTTGACGAATCACTTCGCTGCCATAGAATTCTAAGTGAATTTTTTCAGGTGCAGGTTCGCTGTGCCCACCTTCCGAATTCATCTCTGTTTCTGAAGATTCTCCGAAGTGTGCGTTTTGCGAATAGGCCTTAACGCCTTCGTTTTGCGCCTCTGTGTTGATAGCTTGAGTCTCCTCTGCGATGTCAGCAGCTTGTTCATTCAATTCGTTGGCATCGTGAATTGTTTCGGACTCCTCCATCAAGTGCTGTTCTTCTATTTCTTCAGCAGAGGCCTCATGATGCGGGCGACGTTTTTTCGCATGGTGCGTATCGTGAGAGTGTGAGTGGGACTTGTGACTGTGTCCGTGGCTTTTCTTTTTACCGTCGTAGTTATCGATTTTTGGCATAACAACCTCTCTGTAATTAAACTTTCAAACTTATACGAAACCGAGCAATTCGCGGGTCACAAAGTCATAATCTGCTTTCACCGGGGATTTTCCGGCAAAAAGGCTTTTGCCCGACCGCACAGAGTTTTTAACCTCTGACGAAGTACGAATATACCCCTGCATCAAACTTCCCTCAAAGGAATCGATGCACTTTTGCAAAAGCTCATGACTGGTGTTTTCCCGCCCATCAAACTTTGTGAACAAAATCTTTTTTGTAAAGCTCAGTTCGAAATCTTCTTTAATATCTTCGAGCTCGCTTAAGTTCTTTTGCAATCCCAAGAAGGCAAACTTGTCGGGATTCACTGGCAAAATCACCTCGTCAGAAGCAATAGTTACAGCCGTGTTTGTGGCACTTAAAGCGGGCGCCGTATCAATCAAAATCAGATCATAGCGATGCTTGATCTTCTCTAAAGGAACCTTTACGGCCTGAGCCCAGTTGCGGTTCGAGTTCATCAAAACGCGATCCAACACAGAGTTATTCAAGCTTGATGGAATTAGGTCCACATGGGGCTCAATGAAACGAACGCATTCTTCGATCTGACGTTTCTTTTCAACAACGTCCACCCAGACTGGAAGACTTTCATCCTCCACCCCTAACGCAAAACTCAAATTGGCTTGCTGATCCAAATCGATGAAGAGCACACGAGCACCATACATTGCGGCACGAAGCCCCATGTTCAAAACAGATGTTGTTTTTGCAACTCCACCTTTGAGCATTTGGATTGAAACGATTTTCTGCGGGTATTTGTACCCTTCAGCCAAAACCACCTGACGAACTTCCTCAGGAAGAAGCCACGGCGATTTAATTTTCTTTTCAAGAACGGCTTCGGCTTTCTTTTTTATTTCCGCAGGAGTGATTTCCAGAAAGGCAGCGAGATCGCTTAAAGTGATGCAAAACTCTTGTTGCGCGAGTGACGACACAAAGACCTCCCTTTACACTCCAAAGCGTAACCTCATTTCCGGGGAAATGCGAAGCTCTGAAATGCAAATGAAAAGCCGCGTCGCTCAGTCTTAACAGGACTCCGACGAAGTCGAAGTATAAACCAGTCTACAGGGAAGCCGGCGTATAGACAGGAAGCTCTAAACGAGACACTTCATCCCGGATATGGGCGCGCATCTCGTCGACATCATCATTATACATCCATAGTAGTTCTTCGCGGAGTTTGCGCATGCGCCATAACTGCTCGTTAGTCAGAGGTCTTAAGCTTTCTGCCAAACGCAGAAGATGCAGGTCCACTTCACGCTTGAAGTCGCCATAATCGATGTCGTCTTCTTTATCGAGGAAATCAAGAAACTCCTGAATATAGAAATTCATAGGAACCCCCACACTTTCTATTTTGTGCCCAAAGCATGACTGTGTCCGACGAAGATGTGCCCTTCTTGCCAAGAATCACGAAGATAACTATGCTTCATAACATGGTGAATTTACCCATTATAGCTCACGGGCCTTCGTGGCTTGTCATAAATAAACCTTCCGGCGTCAGTGTTCACAATGACCCGCAGGATGTCGTTCAGCTTTTACGCAAACAACTTAAAGCCGGAACATTTGAAGACATTCACCCCGTGCACCGTCTGGATAAAGAAACAAGTGGCTTGCTATTGATTGCGCTGAATGCAAAGGCCGCCAAGGACTTGGCAGAGAAATTCCAAGCTCGCGACTGCAAAAAAATTTACTTTGCGCTGCTTCGTGGAAGCATTCCTCCATCAGAACTCTGGCAGTCATGGAATCAACCTATTTCTGACAAAGCCGAAGGAAGAAAAAACCCTCAAGGCCTCGCAAAGGATCGCGTAGAGGCACACACCGATTTTCATGTCGTCAAAAGTTCAAAGTATTTCTCGCTCATCGAAGTCAAACTTATGACGGGCAGACAACATCAAATCCGCAAACACTCTGCATTGGCAAAACACAGTATTGTCGGCGATGCCCGTTATGGAGACCCCAAGTACAATGAGCGTATGGCCGATCTGTATGGAACAGAGCGAATGTTTCTACATGCCGCTCGTTTAAAAATTTCCATCGACGGCCAAGAGCACGTGTTTGAAGCTCCTCTGCCAGAGGATTTCGAGAAACTCCTGAAGGGAACATGAGCTTTAAATTCCTTTTCTTCCTTCTGACTATTTTTGCGGGCCTCACGGTGAAGGCGGCGGACTGGGGATTGCCCAATCCTCCTAGTGCAGGCATTGGTGAAGAAGGAACTTTATTCTTAACCGAACCCGGAATGGTCTTTGATATTCACAACAACGATTGGATCGGCCAAACAGACAAACTTCTGACGTTTTCCTCGAATATCTCTTATTTTAAAACTCTTCAGACCAAGGGCAAAGACGATGCGGGCATTCCAGAAGCCTTTAGCGTGAGCTTGGGTTCGCGCCTTCTGACTCCGATCACCAAAGTCAAATTTGGCGAGCCCTACTTGCACCCTCCTATCGGAATTTTGGCAGAGTGGCTTGCTTTACAACTTGCCTACAGCCGTTTATTCGGCCGCTTTAAATTAGAACTCGCCTATGAAGGTGACTTCTTCGGAAATTATCATGGCGATGCGGTTTACCGATATATTCATACAATCGTGAACTCTCCTGACGATTGGGACCGCTATGGACAAAGATTCGAAGGAACTTATGCCTCTTATAATGTCGGACTTGGTTACATATGGAGCGATTGGCTTCTTTCCATGGCCTATTACTCAAACAGCGTGATCATGGAAGAATACACTATTGCCACTAATTTTATTTATCGCTTCAACGAATCACTGAGCTTCGCGGCAGAAAATCGTTTTGTTATGCAGACTACAAGTCATTTTTATGACGAAGTAAGACCTTATCGTCACGAATGGGGTGTCGCCATAAAATGGGGCTTCTGGCAGGCAAATGCTAAGTATGTTTCACCTTATCTCGAGCGCGATCGATACGGGCAATACTTCCTGAGCCCTCTTGTTTTAAACTGGCGCTTTTAAAACCTCTTTAGAATTTGCCCCAAAATATTTAAGCCCGTTCGAATTTCATTTTCATTCACACCGGCAAAGCCAATTCGGAAGTGAGTCCCGTCTTTCTTATGATAATCGACAGATGATTCTTCCTGAAAAAAGATTTCTCTTCGGGCCGCTTCAGCTGCGACCTGGCGCGAGCTTGCGTTCAAGTTCACCCAAAAAGACATTCCTCCGTTTGGGACGCGATAAGAAATATCGTGGTGCGTTTTTAATTTTTCGAGCTCTTCTTGCATGAGCATAAATCTTTTTTCGTAAATCCTAGTCATGCGACGAAGATGTCGCTCAAAGCCACCGTCTTTCATCCACAGAGCCAAAGCCAATTGCGACAAGGTGTCCGTCTGTCTTGAGACCAAAAACTTTTGTTCTGCCAACGCATCATAAAGAGTTTCATGACAGGCAATGACTCCCAACCGAGCTCCTGGAAACAAATTTTTAGAAAAGCTCGCGATATAAACAGCATAAGGACTTTGCGTTGCCAGGGGCGCCGGCGGAGGACTTAAATAATGAAACTCGTGATCGTAATCGTCTTCCAAAACAGGAGTCTGATATTTTTCCGCCAATTGCAGCAAATGCTGCCGACGACGAGGACTCATGGTCACCGTAGTGGGATATTGATGAAGTGGCGTCACATAAATCATTTTAATTTTTTTGGAAGCCATCTCTTTCGCCAGAACTTCCGTATTCAAACCTTCTTCATCAACAGGAATAGGAACGATTTTAAATCCCAGGTTTTCAAAAAGACTCCACACCGGAGGATAGCCCTTGGCTTCCATCGCTACTTCATCGCCGGGTTGCAACAGTGCTTGAGCAATAAGATAGATTCCCTCTTGCGAGCCATTCGTAATTATATAACTTCGGTCCACAATAGATCGCGTCCGGCGGAAGTACTCGGCAACTTGGGTACGAAAAACATCAAGGCCTTCGATAGAGCCATAATTCAGCTGATCGGGTTTTACTCGGCGCAAGGCCTCTGACATCATCAAGCGAAATTCATCCTTCGGGAACAGGTGCAAGTCCGGATGACCTCCCCAGAAGGCGATTTTAAATTTGGCCCGTCGTTCTGCTAAAGAAAATGAAGTTTTTCGAGTGGCAAATTTCGGAGTTTTTTGCGAGGCTTTCTTTTCCCGCACGGATCCTGTGATTGGCGTTTTTTCCGACACAAAATAGTGAGATTTCTCTTGGGCCTCGAGCCATCCTTCTGCAACCAAAGCCTGAAGCGCATTCATGACAGTTAAACGATGGCAGGCATATGTTTTCGCCAATTCACGCGTGGAAGGAATGACCTCCCCAGGCTTCAACACCCCCTGTTGAATCGCGGACAGAAATGTTTGATAAATGCGCGCGTACTTAGGCTTTCCCGCATCTTGGAGCTTTAGATTGAGGCTTTTCATCTGGTCTATCGCCTTTTTAAAATCTGGTTCTTATTAATATACCAGATAAAGCCTATATTGGCATCATGGAAAATACACAGGACATTTGGACGATGGAAACAACTCTTGAAGGCAACAAATTGCGCCTTGAGCCTATAGCACTGAAGCACTTGGATAGCCTCGCTCGCCATGTCCTTTTTCCTAAAAACTTTATAGACGATTTCGGCGGCTGTGTGACTCGCCAGGATGTCGAAAAAGAAATCCAACACTGTCTTCAGGCCCGCACCAACAAGCAAGAAAATGGTTTCGCCATCATCGATAAGACATCTGGCGAGGCCGTAGGCTACAGCAACTATATGTTTATAAATCGCCGTGACTACACCATCGAAATTGGTCGTACACGCATTGGCGTTGAGTATCAAAAAAGTTATGTGAACACCGAAACAAAACTTTTAATGCTTCAACATGCCTTCGAAGTTTTAAAAGCCCAACGTGTGGCATTCAAAGTTGATGCTTTCAATTTTAACTCGCAACGGGCTGTACGCAGACTTGGCGCTAAATACGAAGGTGAAATTCGCAATTACCGTCGTCTTCCTGACGGAAGAATGCGGGACTATCAATGGTTTTCAATTATCGAAAGCGAATGGCCGAACGTGAAGAAAACACTTCACGGATACATGGAGAAGTACAATGTATCGTCCGCAACACTTTAAGCTCGACGATCTCGAAACCTTAAAAGACTTCATCGCAACTTATCCATTGGGAACACTAATCTCTTCTCAAGAAAACTCGTTGCAGATGAATTATCTGCCTTTCGTTTTTGATTCTGAAGGCAGTTCTTTGTCATTGATTGCCCACGCGGCAAAAAATAATCCACAAATGAATCTGCTCGACGGAAGCACCGTCGTTATCGGCTTTCAAGGGCCTGATCGCTATATCTCGCCGTCATGGTATGAAAGCACTCTGGAGGTTCCCACCTGGAATTACGCCGCCGTTCAAGTGCGAGGCCGCGTGGATTTGATCACAAGCTTTGAAGGGATTGAAGAAATTCTGAATAAGTCCGTACAGCATTTTGAAAAGCGCAACCAAACTAATTGGAGTTACGAACTTCCGCAAAAATTCCGGGAAGGATTAGTGCGTGCCATCGTGGGGCTCAGAATTCATGTCGAATCTATAGAGGGCAAATTTAAGTTGAGCCAAAACAGAAAAGATCCAGATCAATTAAAAGTTCAAAAGCACTTAGAAGAAAGCCCTCATACGAACGATCAAGAAATGCTTCAGTGGATGCGCAAGATTACTTATTAATCTTGCTATCTAATTTTGAAAGGAAACTTGCGACCAGATCATCACGCTCTTGACTACTGACCGGGCGAGCACCTAAGGGATATTCTTTATAGAGCTCCGACGGGATTTCGACTAAAAAGCGAGATGGAACTGACGGTCTTACCACGCCATTTTTTTTGCGTTGTTGACAGCGCGACATCACCAGGCGTTTCTTCGCACGAGTGACCCCCACATAGAACAGGCGACGCTCTTCATCGATATCAGAACCTAAATTCTTATGTGGCAAAAGGTCTTCTTCAATTCCAGCCAAAATCACGACTGGGAACTCGAGACCCTTTGAAGCATGCAATGTCATCAATTGGACTTTATTTTTATCTTCTTCGTCTTCGTTCAAATCATCTCGAAGCATCATCGAATCAACAAATGATTTGATGTACTCAACTTCGTATGCACGACGGCCTAAGTAAGAATCAAGAATGCGACCAAGGATCTCGACGACCATCCATTTTTTCTCGGCCCCTGCTGGATCGGCAGCTGTCGAGTATACATATTCGCGATAACCCAATTGTTGAAATAGCTCTACCAATTTCGCACCAGGTGAAGATCCTACCGGGAAATCCAGGATGTGTTTCGGAAGCCACTCGATAAAGCCAAGAAGATCATCGATAGACTCACCGGTTTTATCGGGAATCTCGGCGTCTTTCCACAAACGACATGCATCCAAGAAACTCACACGACGTTTTTGTGAAAACTCTGTGAGCTTTTCAATAGTCGTGTCACCAATACCTCTTGGCGGCACGTTGATAATACGACGCAAAGACACCTCGTTCGGTGCAAAAGACTGCTTTAGATAGGCCATGATGTCTTTGATCTCTTTGCGATCAAAAATCGATGTCCCACCCGAGATATTATAAGCAATACCGGCACGACGAAGAGACGCTTCAATCAAGCCTCCTTGCGTGTTGGAACGGTAAAGCACAGCAAAGTCTTTCAACTTAAAACCTTCGCGCTGGAAATGCAGGATCTCGCTGACAACAAATTCACATTCATCTTCTTCCCTTTCTAGGACGAAGACTTCTGGAAGATCGCCGGTCGTTTGTGCAGCTTCCGCTTTCAAAACCTTACCGTGACGATTCTTATTTTTCGAGATCGCGGCATTAGCCACCGCCAAAATTTCACCTGAAGAACGATAATTGCGCTCAAGCTTGATCACTTCGCAGTTTTTATTTTCGTGGGGAAAGTTCAAAATATTTTTTACTTCCGCTCCACGCCAGCCATAGATGGATTGATCGTCGTCACCGACAACGGTGATGTTCCTATGCGAACGCACGATCTGTTGAATCAAATCCATTTGGATGCGGTTGGTATCTTGGAACTCATCCACCATCACTTGCGAAAACTGATTTTGAACTTTCTCAAGAATCTCTGGATGCTCTTTGAAAAGCTGCAAGGGCTTGATCAAAAGGCCTTCGAAATCAACCACCCCCAAATGTTCAAGACGCTTTGCGAACTTCGGCGCAAGAAGCTCTACCACTTCATGGTATTCGTCCTGACCTTCATGGACGGGCGCAACCCCCGTCCGCTTGTCATTGATCATCGTAAGGATTTTATCGATGTCGAATTTGTCTTTCGTGGAAATTTTAATGTCTTTGATAAGCTCTTTCAGAACAGCATTGCAGTCGGTTTGGTCCACGATCCCGAAGTAAGGTGAAAGACCCGCGTGTTTATGAAAGCGACGCAGGATCTGCAAACCAAAGGAATGGAATGTCCCGGCCCACAAGCCCTCGCCCGCACCACCGAGCTTCTGCCCTACTCGGTGTTTCAACTCACGAGCAGCCTTGTTCGTAAAGGTTAACACGCAGATCTCTGGAGCCTTTGCGACTCTTTCAGAAATCATACGACCCGTACGAGAAACCAAAACTGTTGTTTTGCCTGAACCCGCCCCTGCCAAAATAAGCAAAGGGCCGTAATTATGCTTTACGGCCTTTTGTTGTTCGGGGTTCAGACCCTTCATCCAATCCAAAAAAAATTTCCTAACTAATATGAAAGAACTTAATCACAGCGAGTAGACTTTAATACTCCGACGAAGTCGGAGTGCAAGCTAGACTCTGTTGTGGATGAGTGTTCTTACTTCGTCTTCGAAAACGACTTCGATTTTGTCGCTGGCTGCATCTTTGATGAAGCCCAAACCGAATTTTGGATGTTGAAGTTTTGTGTTTTTATCGAATTTAGATTTCATGTTGTATGTCGCTGTCGGCGCGCCTTCGTTAGACATCAACATTTCGTATTCGTTGCGGTGACTTGATTTACGTGAGCTCAAGGTTTGTTCACGTTTTTTAGCTGCTGCACCCGTCAATGGTTTGCCCGTACGAGTTTGTGCTTTTGGAAGAGAATATGTTTTTTGCGATCCGCAGATTTCGCATTTGATCTTTGCTGACGTCGCCGAAGTGTGAGCTAGTACAACATGGTATCTATCAGCATCACATTTTTTACAGAATGCAAAAAAAGATTTCGCGACGGGCGGCAGAGTATTCATCGTCATTATTTCTTCCTATCTAGTATTGTTGTTTCAATCGATAAATCATTAATTTTTCATCTAAGTTCTTTTGCGCAATCTCACCGGCGCTCAAGAAGTAAGGTCCTTGCTCCAACTCGATTTTTTGTTGCAAGTCTACCATGCTGTCTTCGCTCTGCGGGTCGATGAAGGTCCCTGTCGGGCCGTACTTTTCCAAGAAAGCGAGGTCTTGTTCCTTGTTGAAGAATTTCTCCCAACAATTCGTATTCACCTGTACACGGTAAGTAATAGTTTTAGCATGAGAGTGCACCGGAGCGTAAGCCCCAATCACCTCTAAATGTCCGTAATGCGAGTGGAGTTTCAATGCTGGACTGCCCCATTGAGTCATTCCAGAGCACTGTTCGACGTTCGCGTACCACAATCCAAAGGCTTTAGACATAAAACCAAGCCCATAGAACTGCTCTTCCTTAGGTAAAAGCGAATTCACCGAACATAGGTTGTGAGCGACCCATTCGCCCTTGTGCATCGTAGGGATGATAATAAACAAAGAAAGCGGAACCCAATCCATCTCATCCAGAGATTCAATTTCTTTTAAAACCTTAGAAGTTTTAATAGGGCTTAAGGTCGCAGGATATTTCTTCGGATCCAAAACCTCGCGAACCATCTTGGACAACACCTTCGGTCTCGCAGCGAAACCCGCCACAAATCCCGGCATCACCGCGCAGTCATAAAATACCCAGCGAGGCATCGCCATATTCGAAGGACCAAAGGCACGCTCTTCAATGGAGTAAATGCGATCCGCAAAGGCCACTTCGGTAATATCCAATGGATCTTTCAAAATAGGAGTCTGCGGAAACCAATCCAAACGATGAAAAGAACCTGGCTGTGCGATTTCATTTTCGTGACGAACGAAAACATAAGGTCTTATGTCATCGCTTTCTAACCAGTTTGCTTTTTTAAGTAACTCGTTCATTGATTCCCAATTCTATTTCGGATGAACCATGTCTTCCGGTTTAACTATCTTATCAAATTCTTCGCCAGAAAGGAGTCCAAGATTAATGGCTTCTTCGCGCAGTGTTGTGCCATTTTTGTGGGCAGTTTTGGCGATTTTGGCTGCGTTGTCGTAGCCAATGCGAGGATTTAAAGCTGTCACCAGCATCAAAGAATGTTCCAGATGCTTTTGAATTTGCTTTTTATTCGCTTCGATGCCGTCAACACAGTGATCCGTGAAGCTTTCGCAGGCATCAGCGATCAAACGCACGGAATTCAGCACATTGAAAACAATAAGAGGTTTAAAAACGTTCAGCTCAAAGTGTCCCGTAGCTCCGCCAATGCTTGCTGCCACGTGATTTCCCATGACTTGAGCACAGACCATAGTCATGGCTTCACTCTGCGTCGGATTCACTTTCCCCGGCATAATCGAACTGCCCGGCTCATTTTCAGGAAGATGCAACTCGCCAATTCCACAGCGAGGGCCTGAGCCTAAAAGGCGAATGTCGTTAGCAATTTTCATCAAAGAAACCGCCGCTGAATTCAGGGAGCCGCTGACTTCCACCAATGCATCATGAGTCGCCAACGCTTCAAATTTATTTTCAGCTGAAACAAACGGCAATCCTGTTTCTTTTGCGATGGCCTTAGCTGCTTCCACTGGAAACTTAATATGAGTATTAAGTCCTGTGCCCACCGCTGTTCCACCAAGTGCCAGCTCGTACAAATGCGGCAGAGTGTTTTTCACTCTTTGAATGCCGTGTTTCATTTGGGTCGCATAGCCAGAAAATTCTTGGCCCAGCGTGAGTGGAGTCGCGTCCATCAAATGCGTGCGACCAATTTTCACGATGTCTTTAAATTCATTTTGTTTTTTTTCGAGAGCTTTTTGCAGCTTTTCCATCATCGGAATCAAGCGATGATGGATTTGCTCTGCGACGGCAATATGCATCGCCGTCGGGAATGTATCGTTTGATGACTGCCCTTTGTTCACATCATCATTCGGATGAATTTCTTTCGAGGGAAGTTTAATTCCCATCATATCCATCGCGCGATTTGCAATCACCTCGTTGGCATTCATATTTGTCTGAGTACCCGAGCCCGTCTGCCACACTACCAATGGAAAGTGCGCATCTAATTTTCCAGCGATCACTTCGTCAGCGGCCTTGATAACAAGATCCGCTTTTTTTGCCTCCAGAATTCCCAACTGAAGGTTCGTTTGAGCCGCGCATTTTTTTAAGATCCCCAAAGCACGAATCATCTCGCGAGGAAAATGATCTCCGCCGATGCGGAAGTTTTGAGTCGATCTTTGAGTCTGTGCTCCCCAGAATTTATCTGCGGGGACCTGCACTTCTCCCATGGTGTCTTTTTCTACACGAAAACTCATTCAGACCTCCTAGAAACTATTCCAACATGGGCTTGATCTGTTGGGTAAATGACGAGTTCTTGTATGTTCACATGTTTTGGACGTCCCACACACCAAGCAATCGTCTCGGCGATATCTTCAGCACGAAGCGGAGTCATTCCCTCATAAACCTTGTCGGCCTTTTGCTGATCTTGCAGACGAACTTTAGAAAACTCCGTATTCACCATGCCGGGTTCAATATTTGTCACGCGCACATCTGTTCCTGACAAATCCATGCGAAGTCCCTCTGAAATTGCACGCACTGCAAACTTAGTGGCGCAGTAAACTCCACCACCTGGATATGTCCAACGACCTGCCACGGAACCGATGTTGACAATATGACCTGAATTTCTGCGAACCATGTGCTCGACCA
The DNA here is from genome assembly GCF_036384735.1 of Bdellovibrio sp. Lineage (GTDB taxonomy): Bacteria > Bdellovibrionota > Bdellovibrionia > Bdellovibrionales > Bdellovibrionaceae > Bdellovibrio. The sequence continues at coordinate 22,283 of NZ_DASVLT010000015.1, forward strand.
CTCCGCGAGTCATATACAAAAGACCTTTTACGTTTGTGTCGATCATGATGTCCCAATCATGAATGTCCGCGTGTTGAATTTTATCGACTCCGCGGGCAAGACCTGCGTTGTTAACTAGAACATCAACATGCGCAAGATCTGCATAATGAGCTTTTAGAAATTCTTGAGTTTCATCACGATCTGAAATATCGAACGAGCCCAACTTGGTTTGGATGCCTGGAAACTTTGTACGAAGATGGCCGGCAAGATTATTCAATCGCTCCGTGCGACGACCTGTTAGGAATAATGAAAAGCCTTGCGCTCCCAAAGCTTCTGCCGTCGCCCAACCAATACCTGAACTCGCCCCCGTAATTAACGCCCATTTTGCCATTTTTACCTCAGTGATTTATGGTGATCCTGCTCCGAAACTTTGGCTAGCTCCTTCGCGTTAGAGCCCTTTCCCAACCCCACACCACTTAATGCCACGCATCGCAAAAAGGTACGGCGTACCTTTTTGGGCGGGTGCTTGTTAGATTCTCGGGTTATGCAATGTCCATGTGGATCCCAAAAAGATTATTTAGAATGTTGTGGCCTTTACCACTCTGGAAAAGCCCAAGCTCCGACGGCAGAAGCGCTGATGCGTTCCCGTTATAGTGCTTTTGCAAAAAATCAAATGCAGTACCTGAAGGACACGACGGATCCTCAGACTTTGCAGGAAATCGACGAAGAGGCCAATCAAGAGTGGGCCGAGCGTGCGAAGTTTTTAAAATTAGAAATTTTGAAAACCGAAGAAAAAGGAACCAAAGGAACTGTGGAGTTCAAAGCTTTCTATTCTGTAGATGATGAAGAATACATCCATCACGAAGTCAGCACATTCCGCAAACAATCCGGCGAGTGGTTCTTTAAATCAGGAAAAGTGAAAGAGGCCAAAGCATGAAATACTGGTTAATGAAATCAGAGCCCGATGTTTACTCTATCGACCAACTGAAAAAAGATAAAACAACTTGGTGGGAAGGTGTACGCAACTATCAAGCTCGCAATTTCATGATGAAAGACATGGAAGTGGGCGATCTTGTTTTGTTCTATCACTCGAACGCCGAACCACCTGGCGTGGCGGGAATTGCCAAAATCACTCACAAGGCCGAGCCCGATAAACAGCAATTTGATAAAAAATCAGAATACTATGACGCCAAAGCCACCAAGGAAAAGCCGATCTGGTTCTGCACCGAAGTAGGCTTTGTAGAAAAATTTAAAGAGCTGGTAAGCCTGCAAGACCTTCGCGACAACGATAAATTGCAAGAAATGCTCGTTCTCGCAAAAGGTTCTCGCCTTTCTGTCCAGCCTGTTGATAAAAAACACTTCGAAATCGTTAAGAAAATGGGCGGTCTTTAAGAATGAAGTTGTTTTTAGCTCCGATGGAAGGTGTCGTTGATTGGGTTATGCGCGACACTCTCACACAATTAGGAGGCATCGATCAGTGCGTGACAGAGTTTCTGCGCGTCACGGATCGTCTGCACCCTGAAAGTGTCTTCTACAAAAATTGTCCCGAGCTAAAAACAGGATCCCGCACTCGCGCAGGAATCCCGGTGTTTGTGCAACTTCTTGGTGGTCATGCCGAACCCTTGGCATTGAATGCCCAAAGAGCGGTGAAGCTTGGCGCCCTGGGTGTTGATCTGAACTTCGGCTGCCCCGCTAAAACCGTCAATCGTCATGATGGTGGTGCAAGTCTTTTAAAATCCTGCGATCGCGTCTTCACGATCGTCGATACAGTTCGCAAAGCCGTCCCTGCCCATGTGCCTGTGACGGCGAAAATCCGCCTGGGCTTTGACGATCCTACAAAGTGCATTGAAATCGCACAAGCCGTTCAAGAAGCTAATGCCAATTGGATCACGATCCACTGTCGCACAAAAACAGATGGCTACAAACCACCTGCTTATTGGGATTGGATTCCGCGCATTAAAGAAAAAACCAACATCAAGATTATCGCGAATGGCGAAATCTGGAATGTCTCTGATTTTCATCGCTGTGTTGAAGTGACTCAATGTGAAGACTATATGATCGGCCGCGGAGTGATGAGCAACCCATTCATCTTTAAACAAATCAAGCAAAGCCTCGCGAAAGAAACAGTGGATGAGATGAATTGGGCCAATGCAAAACCATTGCTGCCACAATTTTTTGATGCCAGCACTTCCTACATCAATGACTACTTTGCCGTGTCACGCACGAAGCAATGGTTAAAAGCCTTGTCACTGAAAAATCAAGAAGCCAAAGCCGTTTTCGATGAGATCAAGATCTTCAAGAAACCAAGCGAATTCCACAGTCACCTGCTTCGTCATACAACTTAAAACTTTACTTGCGGACGCAATTTCAAATCACTCATGACTTTGAGGCATTGCATGCCTGCACTGTGGGCTGATTGAATTCCTAAATCGGCATCTTCAAAAGCTAAACAGTTTTGTGGCTGAAGATTTAAAAGTTCAGCTCCCTTGAGAAAACAATCCGGTGCGGGCTTTCCGTGAGAATAATCTTCCGCACAAACGAGCGCATCAAAATATCTTCCAATGCCCAGTTCTTGCATGGTCAGCTCAACGATCTTGCGACGACTGCCCGTCACGATCGCCATAGGAAGTTCGCCGTGATAGTGCTTTATAATATCCATGACTGGTGAAATCGTTGTCACAGATTTCAAGGACCCTAAATAGTGAACTTCTTTTTCTTTCAAGAACTGATCGGCCTGAATTTTTGAGCCATGCATTTCATTTAATAGCTCGACAATTTTTTTAGTAGGGATTCCCGCCCAAGCCTGATGTTGCTCTTTACTTAGACTCAAACCGTATTGAGCAAGGGATAAATTCCAAGCCTCTAGATGAACACCCATCGTGTCCACAACAGTGCCATCGAAATCAAATAAAAGACCTAGGAATTCGTGAGTGGGATAATATTGCTTTAACATGAAGCTATAATCGCATAATTCTGAAAACTACACAACTGTGGAAGGCCGCCGCAGCCCAGAGGTTTGATTAAGGAGAATAATTGGAAGGAGTCCCCTTACTCGTGAAACTTTGGTTGAATGAACGCAAAGACTCCTCGAATTTCTTCTGAATCAATGCGCGCTCCTGGACGGATAACTTTACACCCGGTGCCTCTCCAATTAATAACTTAACGGTACCGTCATTCAAAACCTGCGTGCGCATATCGAGACCAAAGGTAAGACCTTGAAGCTTACGTGGTTCCATAACGCTGCTTAGTGATGCACGAAGCAGTTTTTCTACGCTTTCTCCGTGAGTACTAAGAACATTTCTAGTTGCGATATCGGTGACACCATCTGGAACAAACGCCAGGCGGAATTTCCCAGAGTATTTGCTGTCAGCCAAAGCTGTTAAAATTTTCTTTTTGTCCGTATCATTTAATGGCTTCACGGCAATAGCGACACAGTCATCCCCGGAGCACACTGTGCGGATTTTTCCTGGATCAACAGCCTTTGTAACAGTATCTTCAAAAAATTTCTTTTGAGCCTTAAATTCGACTGTTACAGATTTTTCCGCCTTGCGAGTTTCAATCAAAGCCTGATCCAAATTTGAAGATTTCGAAAGAGCTTCCGCAGTTCCCTTTATATTCGAAGCCCCTAGGCCTATCACGTCTGCAGAAAAGCCCCCTTGAACCGCATCATTCAAATGAGCCACCTCACGCTGAGGAACGAAAATCCCCGGAGAAAATTCATCCGTGCTTTTCACATAGGTTTGCAGCTCTTTAACTGTCGAAGAAGGAATGTTGGTTAAAGCGAAACGATCCTTTAGAGCCGCGGCAATTTTATCATCGTTGCCCATGTTTTTGCGAACGATGTCAAACGCATCCGAATTCAATGTATTGCCTTCTAAGACGGAAGTTCCATTTAAGCTGGTGCGCAAATTTTGACGGGATTTTTCGACGTTCATAAGCTTGCTTGTCAAATCGCCAGAAAGATTCTCTTGCGCGTAGCTTTGCACAATATTGTCTGCTTGCGAGCGGGAATAGCGAGCCGCCACATTAGCTTGTTCTGCGGACTGACCGACACCAGCACGAAACCAATCCGTCGAGGCGTCTCCGTCACGAACAACTTTTTGTAGTTTCAAAAATTGTGCGAACTCCTGATTTGTCTCTTTAAAAATTTGCTGCAAACGCTGATCAAGATCTTTCGGGATCTTGCCACTAAAAGCAAATCGAGAAGACTTAAAGTCCGAGTACTGATCGATAACAAGATCTGGAAATTGCTTTTTAAGTTCTTCGATTTTATCAAACAGAAGCTTCTTGTGATAATTTGTCAGACTTGTCACAAGATTTTTATCTTTCAAAGTATCATTCAAGCCCTTCAACTGACTATTTTCCACATCCAAGAATCGAACTTTAGAATTGACACCCTTTTCAGCAATAGCGATCCATTTTTCATTCTCTGTCACAGTCGTTGGCGAATAGGTCAGGAAATCTTTTACCAGCGCCTCACGTGTCATTATTGAACCACGATACAACTTGCCGACGGCACTTACTTCGTCAGTTGCACGGATGGCTTCTTCCGCGGCAATTGCTCGCCCTGTCGCAGCCACAAGACGAGCCCCTTTAAAGGCCGCTCCCGCCAGAAGAGTGGGATCCACGACGTTGCCGATAACATAACAAGCCATCTCAACCTTTGCTAAACCACTGTAACAGGAAAATTTCTGATATTCCTGGCCGATTTTATCCCCAACCATGTTCATAAGATCGCTGAGCATAGTCTCTTGTACCGGCGTTAGACGATTATTTGACGGTGGAGTTGCACGAGGTCGGCCTGGAGCCCGATCTAAAGAAGCTTGATAAGCCTTCATGTCTTGAGCCTGAACGTAAAGATAAGCGGCCGTGTACTTATTAAGTTGGTCATCACTCATCGTATTGTAACGATGATCCTCTTTAACAAGGTCCCGTTTACACGCAATCGACTTGTTGCACTGGCGAATGAATTCGTTTCTTTGCTTTACACTGGTCTTGAAATGATCCCAACTTGATTCGATGAAACTGCCAAGTGAAACAGTTAGATCCTTAAGGGCGATGCCTGTATCCACCAAAGCATTTTTATATCCTCGTAAGCAGGCAAGCTCTTTGCTCTTCTCGTACTCTTCCTGCTCTTTACACTGAGATTGGAAATCACAATGCTTCAACAAGGATTTCATTTCAGGATTTTTTTGCGCAAGGCCGTCGCAATCCAAGGCCTTCATCTGCATGTTGCAAGTGCTTACCAAATTCTTAACGTATTCATTACTTGATAATAAACAGCTTTTTGATTGAGAGCAGAGGGCTAACAGACCTATGGACGATCCATCAAATGCAAAGCCATAAAGAGGAACTAGCACAAGGGCTAGGACGCGAACAAAAAACAATGACAACTCCCGCGATTCTTTTCGGCTTTTTCACAATCGGGTGAAGTCTTAATCAATGTTCCATAGAACTTCACAAACAGTTTCTGCCCAAAAACAACATGGCAGCATGAAGTTCCGAGGGTATCTTTGAAGTCGCTTATCAAAAAAACCAAATGGAGGCTTCCCATGGCTCGACTTATGGCTGCTTTCGCAACGGCTTTAATACTTTTCATCCCCCTTGCTCACGCAGATGATACCGCCGATCAAATCCAACAACTCAAGTACGAGATTTTGCAAATCGCATTCGATGCTCAGGGCACTTACGATAGTGACGACAACAATCCAGAGGTTCGCCAGAAGTTAGATCCACTTGTAGACCAATTGGTGGCGCTAGCTCCTAAAAGAACAGAACAGCAAAAGTTGGTGGATGTGATCGGCACTTGGTATCAGGTTTGGGCCGACGGACCAGGCGGCCAACCAGGCCAAGGCGCTTTAGCAGACTCGATCTGGCAAGTCGTTTTCCCCGAAGGCTACTACTGGAACGTGGCTCGTGACCAATATGGTCAAATAAAAAACATGGGCTACTTGCGCGGGAAATTTACGGTGGGAGATAATGCACTTTCGATTGAATTTACCAAGGCCGTGACGAATCCGACGTGGAGTTTTGCCGAGCCGACACGTCAAGCTATGCTCGCAGAATTCGGTACTTACGATGGAAATCCGACAACTTTCCCTCCCGGCACAAGTCCCGTGGGGAAAAAAGGCACATTGGCGAATGTCTACGTGGATGAAGACATCCGCATCGTGCGCGGTGGAGGTGGCGACTTCGGTGTCGACAATGCCTATCTGTATATTCTTGAGCGTGACTAAATTCTGACTTATATTCGGGGCCTCAATAAGGGGCCTCGATTCATGCGTTATTTAGTTCTTTTACTTTTATTCGCACTCTCTTCTTGCACGACTAAAACGACTCAAGTTAAAAAAGAAACCATGCCTAAGGAAAACTCTCAAGATCCTTATTTGTGGTTAGAAGACGTTGAAAGCCCCAAAGCTTTAGCTTTTGCGAAAGCAGAAAGCAAACGAACTGTGGCGCACTTCAAGCGCGATCCTCAATTTAAAAAAATTGAATCTAATATTTCTAAAATCGCTTTTGCCGATGACAAACTTCCCAGCATCACATTGATGAACGGCGAATTTTACAACTTCTGGCAAGACAAGAAACACACGCGCGGCATCTGGCGCAAAACTTCCATTCAAGAATTCCAAAATAAGAAACCAAAATGGGAAACAATTTTGGATCTTGATGCTCTGGCAAAAAAAGAAAAAGAAAACTGGGTGTGGGGTTGGTATCACTGCCTACCGCCTGCTAACAGTCGTTGCTTGATCAATCTTTCTCGCGGCGGCAAAGACGCCACCGTTGTTCGTGAATTCGACATGAAGACAAAAGAGTTCGTCAAAAACGGATTCACTTTGCCTGAAGCAAAATCCCGCGTGTCATGGATTGATTTTGACACCGTTTATGTGGGAACTGATTTCGGACCCGGCACGATGACAGACTCTGGTTATCCGATGATTTCCAAAATCTGGAAACGCGGTCAGCCTTTGTCAGAAGCCAAAGAGGTTTTCAAGGTCGGCGCCAAAGATATGTCTGGTGGAAGTTACACATACTTCACACCACAGAAGAATTATCGCTTCCACATTCGTACGGCTTCCTTCTTTGAAAATGAAGTTTGGTATGAAACAGATAAAGGTGTGCGCACTCTCCTGCCGCTGCCATCAAGCGCAGAATTTGTCGGTGTCTTCAACGACGGATTCTTATTCACTTTGCGCGAAGAGCTTAAGACAAATACTCGCTTGATTCCTGCCGGAAGTTTGGTTTCACTTCCCATGGAGCGCTTAAAAAACAAAGACACCGCTTTGGATTTCCTAGATATCCTTTTTGCACCTCGTGCGAAAAGATATTTGAATTCTGTTTCTATTGCAAAGTCAGCGATTTACTTGAATGTCCTTGATAACGTTCAAGGAAAAATTGCGCGCATGACTCGTCAAGAAACCGGCACATGGCAGACTGCAGATCTTCCTCTGGGTGCCAATGGAACGACGGCAGTTTATGACTCAAATGAGTTTGATGACTTGTTCCTGGTGTCTTACACTGACTTCCTGACTCCTTCATCGATTTACTTAGGCTCGCCGCCTGATCAGAATTTGCATTGGACTTTGCTGAAACAGTCTCCGCCAAGATTTAATACAAAAAATCTGATGGTTGAACAGTTTGAAACAAAGAGTAAAGACGGCACGCTTATTCCGTACTACATCGTTCACAAAAAGAATCTGAAATTGAATA
>NZ_DASVLT010000016.1:0-75573 GCF_036384735.1 Bdellovibrio sp.
ATTTTCGATAAAGCGCAGATCCAAAGCAGCTTGTGTAAAGATGTCGCGATTATTATACAAAGCACCTTTGATCATGCGGCGATAAGGGGTTAAGAAATTTTCCGGATAGGTGCGAGTTGCTCCAAAATCAAAAAGCACTAATTGATCTCGACCTTGGGGGTCAATACGAATGCGATAGTTGCCACTATGAGGATCCGTTTGCACGACACCCCAGTCGAAGACCTCTTTGAAATACAAATCTAAGAAGTTCAAAGCCAGACGATTGCGGCGCTCCTGAGGAAGACTTTGAATCAGCGAGTCATCCACCCGAAGTCCACGTTCAAAAGACGTTGCCAAAATCTTAGGACCAGAAAATTCACGATGCACGCGGGGAACGATAAAACGAGGGTCGTTTTGCAACCGGGTGTAATACTCTTCCGTCAGCTGAGCTTCCAATTCATAATTGGTTTCTTGAACCAGCATCTCACGCACTTCTTCAAAAAGAGGATTCAAATTAAAATCCTTCGGAAGCAGTTTTAAAGTGCCAAGCAAAGTACGGATAGCCTTCAGGTCGCTATCAATGGCGCGATCCACGTTGGGATATTGGATTTTAAGAACAATGCTTTCGCCAGTTCGTCTGATGCGCGCTCGATGAACTTGTCCCATCGAAGCAGAAGCTAAAGCCTCCTTTTCAATTTCAAGTTCATCCAATTTTTCTGCAGGTAAATTTTTGCGCAAAGTGGGTTCGATAGCAGCCCAAGTCAATGGTGGGGAGTCTGACTGCAATGACTTTAAGAGTTCATTGGCTTCGCGAGGCAAGAAGTGTTCGCCGTACATAGAAAGCATCTGTCCTGCTTTCATGAGACTTCCTTTAAGTTCACCCAATTCAGAACTGATTAAAGAGGCCTGGCTTTGCAAAAGCTTCTTCCAAATAGCTTCTTTGTCCTCTTTACTTTTTAAAGCCGTCGTAATTCCATGCTGAGCGATGGAGGCGCCGGTTTGCACAGTTAGTTTAGCGATAGAAAGACTTCGCGAAAGAACCGAGGACTTGATCTTATTAAGACCTTTTTGTGGACTTTGCTTTTTGACAGATTTTTTCTCGTCCATGGACAACTCGTTTACCTTACCTGTAAGCAATGATACACCACAAAAGTATGCTCGCCATTTCGGTGAACTGCAACTAGACTTCGTATATGACAAAATTAACACTGTTTTGGTTCCGCCGAGATTTGCGACTTTCTGATAATGCAGGGCTATATCATGCACTGAAGGAACGCAAACACGTTCAACCTATTTTCATTTTCGATTCCGATATCTTACAGAGGCTTGATGATCCTCAAGATGCGCGGGTCACATTTATTCATGACACAGTGTCAGACATCAAAAATCAGCTGCAAAAAGGGCATAGTGATCTGTGGGTGCGTCATGGAAAACCCATAGAGATTTTCAAAGAACTTATACAAAGCCATAAGATCGAGGCGATTTATACAAATCACGATTACGAACCTTATGCCCGAAAACGTGACGAAGCCATCGAGAAGCTTGCAAAAAGCCAAGGCGTTGAGTTTAAGACGTTCAAAGATCAAACGCTTTTTGAGAAGGACGAAATCCTGACGGGCACGGAAAAGGCCTATACTGTTTTTACTCCCTACAAACGAAAGGTCCTTGAAAATCTAACGCCATTTTATTTGAGGTCTTACCCGAATGAGAACTACCTGTCTTCGTATCATAAGACTTCCCCTCACGAGAAAATGCCAGCATTGAAGGAGCTTGGGTTTTCAAGAACGTCCATTGAATTCCCATCCAAAGATCTTTCTATGAAAATGTTGAAAGGATATGAGGAGCATCGAAATTTCCCGGCTATTGAAGGTGGAACATCTCATTTGGGTTTGCATCTTAGATTCGGCACGGTGAGTATTCGCGAAATGGCTCGTACTGCACAAAAATATTCCGAAACATGGTTGAGCGAGTTGATTTGGCGAGATTTCTTTATGCAAATCCTGTGGCACTACCCACATGTTGAAACAACAAGCTTTCGCCCTGAATACGATAAAATTGCGTGGCGTAAATCCAAAAGTGACTTCGATCGATGGCGCGAAGGAATGACTGGATACCCCCTTGTTGACGCCGGGATGAGAGAACTCAATGCCACAGGCTTCATGCACAACCGCGTGCGCATGGCAGTTGCAAGCTTCCTGTGTAAGCATCTGCTGATTCATTGGTACGAAGGAGAGCGTTACTTCGCGAAAAAACTTTTAGATTTCGATCTGTCATCAAATAATGGGAATTGGCAATGGGCTGCGGGATCGGGCTGTGATGCGGCTCCGTATTTCCGAATCTTTAATCCCATGACTCAAGCAAAAAAATTTGATCCTGACGGAGAGTACATCGGCAAATGGATTCCTGAACTGAATACCAGCAAATATCCAGCCCCTATCGTAGATCATAACGAAGCACGGGGACGTTGTTTGCAGGCATTTACAAAAGCTCTGAAAAAGTAATATCGAGGATGGCTATGAATATTCTGATCACAGGCGCGACAGGTCTTATTGGCAAAGAAGTGGGAAAAGTTTTAGCTGGAAAAGGGCATAAAATTTTCGCAATTTCACGCAACCAGAAAAAGGCTAAAGAGTCCCTTCCTTTTCCTTGTGAAGTGATTCAAGGGGATCTTTCCAAAGAACCACTCCGTGACGAACGCATGCAAAAAATTGAAGCGGTGATCAACCTCATGGGTGAGCCGGTAGTGGGACCAAGATGGAATCCAGAATTGAAAAAGAGAATCCATGATTCACGAGTGATAGGAACTCGTCATTTAATTCAAAGTCTTTCAAAAAATCTAAAAACATTCGTAGGTGGTTCAGCCATTGGTTATTATGGCGATTGCGGCGATGAGATTTGCCGTGAGGACCATGAAGCAGGAAAGGATTTTCTGGCCGCCGTGACCGTGGATTGGGAGGCTGAGACACAAAAAGCCCCAGGTCGTGTGTCGATGATCCGTACTGGAATCGTTCTGGCCCCTCAAGGCGGGGCTCTAGAGCAAATGATGTTTCCATTCAAGGCCGGTATTGGCGGAATACTTGGTGACGGCAAACAGTGGATGAGTTGGATTCACATCAAGGACATTGTGGGACTTTTTGTTTTTGCTCTTGAGAATGATCATGTGACAGGTCCGATCAATGGTGCGGCCCCCTTGCCGGCGACAAATAAAGAATTCTCAAAATCTTTAGCTGAAAGTTTGGGAAAGCCTTTGGCACTTCCAGTGCCAAAGCTTGCCATCAAAACTCTTTACGGTGAAGCCGCTGAAACTATCGTAAGTTCTATTCGCGGCAGCGCCGAGAAAGCTGAATCTCTCGGTTATCATTTTGCCTACAATGAGCTCGAGCCCGCGTTAAGAGAAATCTGTCTGCCCTATAAAAACGGGGAGGAAATCTTCTATGCGGAACAGTTCGTCGAAGCACCACCTGAAAAGATTTTTCCGTTCTTCCGTGATCCTCACAATCTTGAACAAATCACGCCACCGACTTTGAATTTTCATGTAGAGGCAGTTTCTACAAAGCAAATCGAACAAGGTACGCTGATTGATTATAATTTAAAAATCCACGGCGTTCCGGCGAAATGGAAAACAGAAATAGATGAGTGGCAGCCACCATTTAAATTCGTAGATAATCAACTTAAAGGACCTTATCGCCTTTGGCATCATACTCACGAATTTAGACCATTCTGTGGCGGAACCTTGATGGTGGACCGTGTTCGTTACCGTCTGCCTTTAGGCTATGTGGGCTGGCTTGTGGCTGGAAGTTTCGTTAAAAAAGATGTCGAAGAAATTTTTAAGTTCCGTCGTAATTATATCGCGCAGATGTCCCATGAGGACAGCAAGCAATAGACGCTATTGTTTGTTTCTTAAATCTCGTAGATAAGCGAATTGATTCACTGAGTGGGCAAGTAAAAAAGGATTTACCTTTCGTTCTATGGATAACTTCAAGGGAACGGAGGGGAGTCCAATGTCGCGACGATTCATAAGTTCATTTTCATAAAGTTCCAGGTCTTCGTCATCGCCAGTGATGGGGGAATTATCTAAATTGCAAAGCATTTTACAGAATTGCAGATTAGTCTCGGTATATTCATGAGTGCAATAGATCAGTGTTTCGGCAGGCAATTCTTTAATACGTTGAAGACTGTTGTACATTTGTTCGTAAGTTCCTTCGAAGAGTCTGCCGCAGCCAAGTCCAAAAAGAACATCTCCGGAAAAAAGCCATTTGTAGGTGTCATTCCAAAAAGCCACATGCCCCAACGTATGCCCGGGCAATTCTAAAACGGAAAACTCAAAGGGACCCACGGAAATAGTATCGCCCTCTTTCACCCAGTGATCGGCAGAGTTGATTTGGTTCTGATTTTTTTGAGGTGCATAGACCGGGGCTGGGTGTTTTCCAATCAAACCTTTAACCCCACCAATGTGATCATTGTGATGGTGAGTGAGCAAGATACCCGCAAGTTTTAAACTATTGTCTTCAAGATATTTACTTACAGCAGCGGTTTCGCCGGGGTCCACGGCAACGACTTCTTTACGCTCATCATCGATCAGCATAAAGACATAGTTATCCTCAAAGATGGGTATTAATTCAACCCTAGGGCGCATGGCCATGGTGGTGCTCCTCTATGAACTTGATGATAGCATGGGCCACATTGACTGATGTGTATTTTTCAATACCTTCAAGACCGGGGCAGGGGTTTGCCTCCAGAATGAGACTTCCTTTGTGGGTTCGCAAAATATCGACACCCGCAATTTGCAATCCCAGAACAGAGGCTGCATTTAAGGCAAGAGCCGCTTCTGCTTCGGTGATCGTACAAAACTCTCCGATCCCGCCCTGAGCCAAGTTGCTACGAAAATCTTTCGTTGATTTTCGTTTCATCGAAGCAATAATTTTACCACCTACCACAAATATCCGAACATCTTCGCCAAAGCTTTCGGGAAATGCTTCTTGAACGAGATACTCGGAAGAGGGGCTTATACGTGAAGCAATTTGTAAAAGCTCGTCTGTAGAGCGAGCCAAAAAAACGCCTTCACCTTTGGCTGATTCAAGTTCTTTTACAATACAAGGGAAGGCCCGGCTCCATAAAACAGCGTCTCCATTTGAGACAAGCTGAGAAAAGGGTGTGGGTATTTTTCCCTCGAGAAATGCAATATAGGAAGACCACTTATTGCGAGCCTTGCGATAGGCCTCTAGAGTGTTCACAACAACTCCACAGCGAGACGAAAGCATTTCCACCGACTCTAAGGCTTCTTCAAAATGAAAGCTTCCTAAGCGGGGAATAAGAACATCAAAGCAGCCTCGAAGTTTTTCCGTAGGCCATCCCGGATCCCACAGGAAGACAGAGTGTCCTGCATGCGAAAATTCCTCGACCAAGCGACGGGTGCTATAGATTTCAAATTTCCGACTCAATATGAGTATTCGCATGATCTGGCCTTGGGCTGAAAGAGCGTATGAATTATGATTTTAGCTTATATGAAGATCAAAGTCGAACTCGAGGGCCGTGATTTCTTAGAAGTAGAGTGTGCAGGTGAAGATCTGCGTACTCCAGGTCCTGTGTTGAAGGTGTCCATGGTGGGCTGTACTGAATTTATGGATATGATGCAAGCGATGAAGCGCAATTTTGGCGTGGATCCATCGAAATGGCCTTTGCCAGAAACTCAGGATCACGGTGCGATTCTTTTGCGTGAAATGATTTTGAAACTTCGCGGTGAATGGAAATTTCCTTACGAGGAAGATGAAGTTTGTCATTGCAGAACGATTTCGACTCAGATGATTGATCAAGCGATCATTGCGGGGGCGCACACTCCTGAGATCGTGACTCGTCAGACTTCGGCAAGTACAGCCTGTGGAACATGTCGTCCGAATGTTCAGAAAATCATAGACTATCGTCTGAACAAACAATCAGCCTGATTTTTTCGTGTCATCTTTACCGGTCAGATCTTCCACCATTTTTTCGGGGAATTGGCCGGTTTTTAAGTAATGCTCAAGAAAAGGACCAATTTTACGGCGGCAGGATCCTCCGCAAGGGCCTACACCGGCACTGGTTGTGTCGAAAATATCATTCATGGTCTGGGCGCCGTCACGAATAGCTTGCTCAATGGTCTCGCGGGACACATTGTTGCATCGACAAATAATTTCGGACTTTTTTTTCGCTCCCATGGATCTATGATACGCTTTTGGCTATTTCAATGCAATGCACCAGGCTTAACGCGGGGTGTTCTGCGCCAACCCTTCGCGAGTTGATAAGTTTCAGGGAATCCGGTAAAAGAAATGTCCTTCTAACAGTGGAGACAAACATGTCTAATGGCGCTAATGACAAACTTCCTATGACAATTCGCGGAAAAGCGATGCTTGATGCAGAGCTTAAGAAGCTTTTGTTAGAGGAAAGACCTTCGGTTATTTTGGCCATTGAAGAAGCTCGTGCTCAGGGTGATATCTCTGAGAATGCGGAATATGAAGCCGCAAAAGAGCGTCAAGCTATGATCGAAGGTCGTATTGCTGAAATTCAAGGCAAAATTGCCGGTGCAGATGTGATTGATGTGTCAGCTATTAAATCTGACCGTGTGGTCTTTGGTGCACACGTCACAGCCGTTGATACAGAAACGGAAGAAGAGATCGCTTATCAAATCGTTGGCGTTGATGAAGCTGACGTTAAAAAAGGCATGATCTCTGTCCTTTCACCTTTGGCTCGTGCCATGATCGGCAAAAAAGTAGGTGACACAGTCACAGTTCAAAGTCCAAAAGGCGACAAGGAATTCGAAATCTTGTCCCTTCAATATAAGTAAAAATCTTTTAAAAGACATTGTCGGTCCATAGCTTTCACAGTCACAATAAGCTATGGATCGTCGACTTCGCTCTGATAAATATCTCGTCACAGAACAACCTGGCATGCGGGTCCTTATTATTGGACTTATCTTGTCATTCTTTATCGGCTACATCGTTAAATCAGTTCTGTCTCCGTCGCGAGTTTCAGCGCAAATCGAAAAAGCCGCGGGTCATATTCATAAGGACATCAAAGTCCGTTTTGATGATGCGCAAGTCAGTCTTTCCGATGGCATCTTGCCGCGTTTTTCCGTGGTCATTAAAAATGCCGAAATGGAATCTGATCAAGCTTGTTGGATGTCGCCGATTTTGCAAATCGATGAATTGCGCCTGCCGATTTCTATTTGGGGTTTAGTAACAGGTCACTCTCTGATTAAAGCGGTAGAGGCTGACAACGTCACCCTCACTTTGCGTGGCAACATCAAAGATTGCGAGCGTAAACAGGAAGAGGCGAAAGAAGAAAAGCCTGCTCCTGCACCTTTGGTGACGCTGTCGCAAAACCAGCAAGCCGAGAAATATCAAAATGCCGTCAATGAGCTCTCCATTCGCGACTTTAAAATCGTCTTGAATGAATATCCGCAATACCCTTCAGAGCTTCTGGATTTCGTTGTGAAAGTGAAATCATTTGAACCGAAGGTGATCGAGGTCACAGCGAAAACTCACTTATTGAAAGATGAAAGTGTCGGGGATTATCTTTCTCACGCGAATCTTTTCATTGAATACAAAGAGTCCCCTGAACAACAGGTGCAAAGTCATTTTTTTGGAAACTGGCGCGAAGGGCACTACAGTATGATCGCGAATTACACTATCGCCGATCATTTGTTGAATATTGAGACTGACTTGAAACATATTCCGCTTAGTCAGGTCTTGTCGCTTTTGCAGAAGTACAATCTTGTTTCTAAAGATTTGAATGGGAAGCAGGTATGGATTTCCGCAAATGCTCGCATGACAGCGGATGCGCAGAAGTTGAGAGAAGCTCCTCTTGAAGTTAAAAATTTCCTGGTCGAAGGGGATTTGGGCGAGATGTATTCCGAGCAGATCACGTTCACAAGTCTTGATCCGTTGAAATATCGTCCTATTGGGATTGATGTTAAAAAAATGCGCGTGAATCAGTTACTCAATTTCCTGAATCGCAATCAAAGTCACAAGATCTTGGGTGATCTGGGAAGTTTTTCCGGGCGCGCAGAAATTAAGTCTGAAAATTCGATTCATTTGGCAGGTGAGCACACCGGACTAGAATTTATTTTCTCAAATAAAGGCCAGCGCGAGTTGCAAGTGATTGATCGCATGCTGGGTGATATCGATTTGCAAGGAGACTTTTGGACCTTCCAGGTAAATCGTGTTGAACCGCGCAACGGTACGTTCTTGGGCAACGTGAAGATGAAAGCAGATCGCGACTTTAAAACCGTGGATCTGAAAGCTCATATTGATGAAATCACTTTTGCCCCGGCAATTCAAAAGCTGATGACGAATGGCGGGGAGGTGGGGCTTGCCAGTGTTAACGCTGACGCTAAAGTCGAGAACGGAAATTTGAGCTACTTAAAAGGACTTTTACGCATCGACAACATGAATATCGAAGGCATGGAGTTTGGAAAAACTCGCGGTGAATTTGACTACTCTAAAAATGAAATTCTTATGAATACGAAAGTTCAAAACTTGAAAGTGGGTTTGCAATCGCCAGGGGCTGTTGTCATGCGCCAGATCACTCAGCCTGAGTGGTGGGTAGATCAAGCTTTGGATATTCAAGATATGAACGGCCAGTTTCACTTCAAAGACTTAAAGCATCTTCAGTGGAGAAACTTCCAGGGGAAAATGGGTAAAGATCACAAATTCTCAGTGGATGGGGCGTGGGACGAGCTCGGTCAACTGAAAGGAAGCGTGCAGGTTCGCGATGGTAAGACCGTTAAGAGATATTCTCTGGACGGAAATCGCGAACAGCCAGTACTGACTCTTGAGAATGAAAACTCGCATCGCGTGAGGAAATAATGATTGCTCTTGTCGTTGTTGCCATCGCCGTTATCTATCTTGTTGCCAGTCACTTTTTCTGGAAGGCTCAATCATGGCCTGAAGGTGGAATGCGGCCACCGACATACCAAGGGCATCGTGGTTACTGGAAAGGTGGAGCGCAGGAAAATACCATGGCTTCGTTTAAAGCAGCGAAGGATCGTGGTCTGCAAATGATTGAAATGGATGTGCGTCTTTCCAGTGACAAGCAAGTTGTTGTATTTCACGACGATGATCTCAAGCGCATTGGTCACGTGGATCAGAAAGTTGAAAGCCTCACCGCTTCTGAGTTAGCAAAGCTTGCAGACATTCCTACGTTGGAGGAAGTTCTTCTTAGTAAGGAAATTCCACAGTTTTTAAATATCGAACTTAAAACTGGTAAAGCTTTTGAAAGCGAACTTGAAGTTGCGGTGGCAATGTTAATTAAAAAACACCAAGCTCAAAAGCGCATTTTGTTTTCAAGTTTTAATCCGCTGGCGATTTATCGCTTAAGTAAACTTTTGCCAGAAGTACCTCGCGCGCTGCTTGCAACCCGAGAAAAAGATCCCGCAAATAGATTTTATTTAAAACTTTTGTTGTTAGCGCCTTATGTGAATTTAAATGTTCTGCATTTAGATCACAATTATGTCTCTTTGGAAGAGCTGGAACACTTTAGAAAAAGAAAAATTCCCGTGGCATTCTGGACAGTGAACGAGGCAGAAAAAGCCCGCAAACTTTTAGATCATGGGGCTTTAAGCATTATCTCGGACACTCTTCATTAACCTGGGTTGAGGCCGAGGTTCGGCGAGTCTATCTGCGTTTAAATTTTCCAACTGTCGGCGATGAGCAGATGTCAGAAAAAAGAAAACCTTCATAAGCAAAGCCCATGAAGGTTCTTAATTTTAAGCAAAATTGAAGGTCAGAACTAAGAGTTGTGTGTCTCAGTCGTTTTTTGAGCTTGAGCTACGTTTTGACCTTGTTGCTGATTTTGGTGAGATACTTGTTGGTGAGTATCTTTGATGTCTTTTGCATCAACATCGATCTCGTTCAAACCTTGTTTAAAACCACGGATGGCTTTACCCAAAGATTGACCTAATTGTGGCAAACGGCTTGGACCGAAGAAGATCAAGAAGATCAAAGCAAGAAGTAAAAGATGTGTTAGGCTAAACTCACCCACGGATTTCCTCCCAGTAGCAGTTACTTAAAACAGTAACTCTTAGTAACTTAAATAGTTTACACGTTTTATGACGGTCCGAGAGGAAAATCAATGCCTGTCTGGCTTATTCTGCCGGAGTTTCAATAATTTCGACCTGATCTGCGTCAGAAGCCTCTTTTTCGATGTTTTCCGAACCTTTGTCAGTACCCACGGCTACGACTTTAGATCCTTCTGAGACAGTCTGAACAGGAGTTGCGTCAGATGTTCCGCCAGCTTTCACTGGGAGCTGAGTTGCTACAGCCTGGCTATTTTGAGCCTTAGAGGCGTTTTTAGCTGTCTTTTTTGAGGAGTGAGCTGCTGAATTTGGACCCGCCATTTTCTTGAGCTCTTTATCGTATTTGGATTTTAGAGCCGCCAATTCTTTTTGGTAGTTTGTTCTGATCTGTTCGACCTGAGCATTGCGGGACTCTGTGACGCAGGAAGCGTAAGTCTGAGCTGCAAGCTCCTTCGCTTTCGCGCGGCAAGTCAGTTCATACGAAGTTTGCGGAAACGCATTCGTAGTAAACAAGATCATAGCAATAAATGAAAATACCGTTTTCATAAGATACCCCTATCAGCGGAGTTATTAACAAGTTCTATGCCGACTCGAATCCAATATAGGGCCTTCCCGGCAGGGGAAGGGTTCACCTTTTTTCAGGGGTGAACAGCCAATTGTCAGTTCCTATTGCAAGGCCGGTGCTCATGACGCTAACTGGTGCCAACATGAAGTGGCTGCTGTTAAGTGCTCTTATTCTATTGGGATGTTCGTCAGAAATGTCCCTGCAAGTATCTTCGCCGAACAAGGCTTCTGCCATCGTAGGCGGCGTGGAGGTCACGGTGGCAGATCCTATTGCTGCTAGCACTGTGCAAGTTTATAAAGTGACTGCAAGCAATCAAACTATTACGACCTGTACGGGCAATGTGATCGCTAATCACGTCGTTTTAACAGCGGCTCATTGTGTGGCTGGGGCGAATGAGCAAAATTATATTTATTTCTCTTCCACAATTCCTCAAAACATTTTCCAGTTCTTCGAAGATCTAAAGAGTAATTCAGATAATCTGCGCATGGTTGAAACCAGTGCTATTGCCGATGGATGGCTGGTTGATGGTGTGAGGCCTGAAAAGGACTGGCATGATATTGCTCTATTGAAAATCTCGGGCGATTTGCCGGCGGGTTATCATCCTATTGCTATGACTCAAAATCTTCCGGCGAATGGCAGTCCTGTTTATATTGCGGGTTTTGGATTCACCAATGGAGTTCAGCAAGTGCGAAGTGATAGCTTGCGACAAGCGGCGGTGACTTTAAAAGACAGTGCATGGAGTTCGTCAGAGATTCTTTTGGATACGACTCAAGGAAAAGCCTCTTGCCATGGGGACTCCGGAGGGCCTGCCTATGTGGTTTCTTCTGAAGGAATTCAATTGCTAGCAATCGACAGTCGTTCGGAATTAAAGTCGGATCCTAAATTTGAATGTGTCGGTTACACGATTTATACACGTCTTGCTGCTTACAAAAGCTGGATCATCACACAGATCCAGCTTCTAGATAAACCGTAAAATTATTAGCGACGCATTGATTTTGGATCGATAGCGTCTTGAAGACCATCACCCAAATAGTTGAAGCTCACAGTTGTGATAATGATCATCACACCTGGAAGGATGGCCAAGAACGGAGCTTGATAGATCAACTCTTGTGCATTGTTGATCATATTACCCCAACTTGGTGTCGGTGGCATGATACCAAGACCCAAGAAGCTTAAGGCAGATTCAAACAAGATCGATTCGCCCACACCCAAAGTAATAGAAACAAGCATTGGTGCAATCACGTTCGGGAACATATGACGAACGATGATCGTGCTGTCTTTCGCACCCAAAGTGCGAGCTGCTAGAACGAATTCACGTTCACGCAAAGAAAGAATACTTCCACGCACAAGCAATGCCACTGTCATCCATGAAAACAAGCAAAGAATGATGATCATCTTCACGACACTTTCGTTGGATGTTGATATGAAAGCTTTTAAGGCCGGGAGCTTCGTCAAATCAACTGCTGCGATCACGATCAAAACTGGAATCATCGGCAAAGCCAACAAACCGTCTGTGACACGCATTAAGACCGAGTCGACAACTCCGCCATAGAAGCCCGCCACACTGCCGATCAAAAGACCGATAAGGGCAGAGGCAATGGCGACTAGAATACCTACACCCATCGAGATACGGGTCCCATAAACAAGGCGAATGAAAACATCACGACCTAGCTCGTCGGTTCCGAAGAGGTGGTATGTGTCAAATCCTTTGAATGTTGAAATCAGTTCTTTAGCTTCTGGCATATCCAAAGATTTTAAAGACTTGATGGCTTCTGGCATTTCTTTGTTTGCAAGATCATAGATGGCATCTTTTGGATCTGCAGATGTGACAATGCCTTTTGCAAGCAAAGCCGTTTGAATCTTTGAAGCCTCATCGGGATGAGCGTTGATGTATCTTTCGACTTCAGTCTCGCGCACATCGGGACCCGCTTCCGCGTGAGTCATCGGAGCCAAATAGCGGTTTGCTACGTTTTGCGCGTCCGGATCCAAATCCGTGATGGATTGAATTTGATTTGCAAAAATAGAAACCAACAAAAGGAAAATGATAATGAATGCGCTGACGACCGCAGGCTTGTGGTCCATGAATTGTGAAAGGACCATCTTCCACATCGGTTGCGCTTTTTCTAGTTCCGCTCTCTCTTTTTCAGAAAGGTGCGAGGTGACTTCAACTTCAGACATAGTAATTTCCGACACGGGCGACCTACTTATATGCAATTCGCGGATCTGCGAATCCGTAAGAGATATCTGCGACTAAGTTCATAATCAAAACGCTGGTAACAGAGATGACAAGTGCAATCATCGCCACGTTGTAGTCGTTACCAATAATAGAGTCATAAACAAGTTTACCGACGCCTTGGTAAGCGAACACAGTCTCGGTCAAAAGAGCGCCCGAGAACAAACTTGAAATGCTCACAGCCAAGATTGTGATCAGTGGGATCAATGCATTTCTAAAGCCGTGTTGCCAGATCACTGTTTGAGTTGAAAGACCTTTGGCGCGTGCTGTGCGAATGAAATCGTGGCGCATTGCCTCGGCCATGGCTGAGCGAGTGAATCGTGAAAAACGACCAATCTGTTGAATGGACAAAGAAGCTACAGGAAGGACGAGGTATTTCATACGATCCCAAGTGTCAGCCCAGAAGCCCATGTCGCCCACATCAATTGTTTGTGTCCCACCAGCTGGAAGGAAAGGGAATTTAACAGCAAAAATAATAATCAAAACGATGGCCAGCCAGAACGAAGGAATCGAAATCCCCGCGAAGGACAGGAGGCTGACGGTGGTGTCTATCTTACTACCTGGCTTGAGAGCAGACAGGACTCCCAAGGGAACAGCGATGATAATAGAGATTACCAAAGATAAGAAAGAAAGAATGAACGTATTCCAAAGGCGTGGGCCAAGAAGTTCTTGAACAGGAACACGGTAAGTACGGCTGTAACCAAGGTCTCCGGTTAGCAACGATCCCATCCAGCTTCCGTAGCGTTTGTAGATCGGCTGATCTAAACCGTAAAGAGCTTTCAAACGAGCCACGTCTTCAGAGGTGATCTTAGGGTTTGAGGCGACCATCATGTCCACCGGATCTCCGGGCATTAAGCTCATCATGTAAAAGACCACGAATGATAGAACAACTATCACAGCGAGAGTTTGCAAAATGCGGCGGGCGATAAATGTAGTCACGGTAACCTCATTCAAAAATACAGAATCAATTCAAACAATGGCTCCAGCTTTCGCTGAAGCCGTCAAAGTATCTCGGCCGAAGCCGAGATTAGACTTTCTTACTCCTGCAAAGCAGGAGTGCAGACCCGCCTACAGGCTCCAGTCCTCTACGTTGTTTGTTTCGTAGAATTGGTGACCTGTCATTCTGTAGTTTTTCATTCCTTTAGGAACTACAGAGATGTCAGAGCGGAAGTACAATGGCAATACTGGCACGTCTTCAGTGTAGTATTTCAAAATAGTCGCTACGTCTTCGGCACGTTTTTTTGCATTGAACTCAAGATCCAACGCATCAAGTGCTTTGTCGACATTTGCATTTGACCAACCCATGAAGTTTTGGCCAGACCAGCTGTTCTTTTGTGTTGGAATAGCTTTTGATGAAACGTTCGAGCGGGGGCTGTTCTCTGGGCTAGAAACCCACGCAAACAATGCCAGCGCACCGAATTTACGATGAGTCATAGTATCACCGAAGAACACACGAGCAGGCTCGTTTTTGATATTCACTTCGATACCGGCTTGTTTCCATTGGTTTTGCAGATAAACCTGAACTAGCTCACGAGTTTTGTTGCCCGCAGTTGTTTGGAATACCAATGACAAACGTTTGCCATCTTTAGAACGATAACCATCCGCACCCATTTTCCAGCCAGCTTCATCCAAAAGTTTTCCAGCATTACGTTTAGAGTAAGGGTACAAAGTGATCACTTTAGGATCTTTTGTGAACCAAGCATCTTTAGGAGAAAGGAAGTGGATTGCCACTTCTTGTTTTCCTTCGAAAAGAGCTTTTACAAGGTCTTCGCGATTGATAGACAAAAGAAGAGCTTTGCGAACACGCACATCTTTCAGAATTGGATTGTCCAAATTCAGGTCGATGTGTTCGTAAGTCACAGAAGGAACGAAAACTGTTTCGTAAGGAAGACCTTCTGCTTTTACTTTTTTATCGAAAGCAAGAGCTTGGTCGAAATCCAAACCAAGGACAGAAATCATATCAATTGTGCCAGAACGAAGATTCGCTTCCATTGTTCCAGTATTTGGAATCAATTTTACGATGATCTTTTTGATATTTGGTTGTTTGCCATAGAAGAATTTGTTCGGAGCAAACGCTACGTGAGAGCTCAGTTTAACTTCGCTGATCACGTAAGGTCCATTGTAAAGACCCGGGTTTGTCGGATTGCGAACATAGTTAGAGTTTTTCTCGTAACCTTCTTTTTGTTTACCGTATTTATCAAAGATTGCTTTTTCCAAGTGAGTTGGCACTGGGAAAAACTGAGCAAGTTGGTAGAAATCCCACTTTGCTTTGTCGTAAGTGAAAGTACATTTTTTAGGATTTTTTGGGTCGACTTCGATCTTTTCAACTTGCGTCCAGCTTTCTTTTTCACCGACAGTCACTGTTGGTGCGATAGCGATATCGTGAGCTGTGATGAAATCTTGGCAGATCAAAGGTTTGCCGTCGCCCCATTTAGCGCCGTCGATGATTTCCCAAGTCGCAACGATTTTCTTTTTGCCGCCATGGTCAACGATTTTAGCAGTGCCTTTTTCAATAGACGGAATGTCTTTTGCCAATTGCGGAACCCACTTGCCATCCGCAGTTAGATTCACAAGAGAACGACCCACCATACGATACATGTATGCAGATGCAGACATTGTCATGATCAATGGATTCATTGTCTCGAATTCTTGAGAAATACCGATTTTAAGTTCAGCATTCGTCGGTGCAGCGATGGCTTGAGTGCCGAGGCCTAGAGCCACTACTGCAAGCAATCCCTTCGCAAATGTATTCAACATCATATACTCCTTGTTGATTCTTAAAATTATTCCGCTTTCATACTTGGTGCTTTTTCCAACCAGCACGCTTTTTTGTGCGAGTCAGTGCCTTCAAGCACCGGTGTTTTCGATACGCAGATATCCATTTTATAAGGACAACGTGTATGGAACGAACAACCAGACGGTGGGTTGATTGGACTTGGAACTTCGCCGCCCAATGATTTCTTCATTTTCTTTTTGCCGGCACCTACGCGAGGGATTGCACCGATCAAAGCTTGTGTGTACGGATGTTGTGGGTTCGCGAAAAGTTCATCGCGACTTGCGACTTCAACGATTTTGCCCAAGTACATCACAGCGATACGATCACAAACATGCTCAATCACAGAAAGGTCATGAGAAATAAAAATATAGGTAAGACCCAACTTTTCTTGAAGATCTTCAAGCAAGTTGAGGATCTGAGCTTGGATAGAAACGTCCAAAGCGCTCACGGGCTCATCACAGATAATCAACTCTGGATTCAAAGCAATCGCGCGAGCAATGCTGATGCGTTGACGTTGACCGCCAGAAAATTCATGAGGGTAACGGTTTACCGCAGACTTACGAAGCCCCACAAGTTCGATCAGTTCTAAAACACGAGCTGTACGCTCGGCAGAAGTACCGACATTGTGAATGTCCATAGGTTGACGAATGGCTTGACCTACAGTCATGCGCGGATCCAAAGAAGCATAAGGATCTTGGAAGATCATCTGCATGTTCTTGCGTTTCAAACGCAAAGATTCACCTTTTAGTTTAAGGAAATCTTGACCGTCGAATGCGATCTCGCCAGATGTGGGTTCATAAAGACGAATCAAAGTGCGACCCAATGTTGATTTGCCGCAACCAGACTCGCCCACAAGACCAAGGGTCTCGCCTTTGCGAACCGTCAAAGAGACATCGTCAACGGCCTTCACGCTTGCTACTTGGCGCATGAAAAGACCTTTTTTAATAGGGAAGTGCTTTTTAATATTCTTTGCTTCAAGAATGATTTCGTTCATCTCATTCATCCTTTATAGTGGGTTGAAGCAAGCCACTTTGTGGCCCGGAGAAACTTCAAGAAGTTGTGGTTTAACTGCAGGACACTCAGCCACTGCGCGAGGGCAACGATTCACAAACGGACAACCTTTTGGCAGTTCGTGAGGAGCAGGAACGCTGCCTTCGATCGTCGCCAGACGTTTCACACGCTCACCAAATTTAGGGCGAGACGCGATCAAAGCCGCTGTGTACGGGTGATGAGGATTCAAGAAAAGATCTTGAGTCTCTGCTTGTTCGCAAGTTTGACCGCCGTACATCACCATCACGCGGTCCGAGATCTCAGAGATCACGCCTAAGTCATGAGTAATAAACTGCACAGTCATGTTGAACTTTTCTTGCAAATTTTGGATGAGCTCCAAGATCTGAGCTTGGATTGTTACGTCCAAAGCTGTTGTTGGTTCGTCAGCAATCAGGAATTTAGGATCGCAAGACAAAGCCATGGCGATCATCGCACGTTGTCTCATACCGCCCGAAAGTTGGTGAGGGTACGAGTTGTATCGCTCTTCTGGAGAAGGAATACCTACCAAGCGCAACATTTCGATGGCGCGCTCTTTAGATTCCTTCTGAGAACATTTTTTGTGTTTCATAATCTGTTCGTCCATCTGGAATCCGATGGTCAAAACAGGGTTGAGAGCTGTCATAGGCTCTTGGAAGATCATGGCCATTTCGCCACCGCGAACATCTTCCATTTGTGATTCATTCAATTTCAAAAGATCACGGCCGTTCAATAGAACTTGGCCGCCAGTCACTTGACCTGGAGATTGAATCAAACGCATCAAGGAATAAGACGTCACTGACTTTCCACAGCCGGATTCACCTACGATACCCAAAGTTTTACCTTTTTCGATTTCGTAGCTGATGTTGTTCACAGCTTTGAAAGGTCCAGCCTTCGTATTGAAGGTTGTTTCAAGATTCTTTACTTCAACAAGATTTTGCACTTCTTAAATTCCTTCAATTAAAGAAAGCGTCGAGTTTCAAGGTCCTCGACGATGGAAAGAGTTCCTTTTTTAATGGCCTTTCCGATGATGCCAGTCAGTTTGTCACTGATGCTTTCGTGTTGTTGATAAGTTACTTTAATAATTTGATGTTTCTCCGCCAAAGACATCAAGTAATCGTCGCTTGTGCGAATTTCATCCACCAAGCCCAAAGCGATCGCTTGTTCGCCGTACCAGTATTCACCCGTTGCCACTTGCTCTAGATTTAAGTGAGGGCGGAATTTTTGTACGAATGTTTTGAACAATACGTGGGTTTCTTCAAGTTGTTGTTTAAATTTCTCTTCGCCTTTTGGAGTGATTTCACCCAGCAAGCTCACGGTGCGTTTGTATTCGCCGGCTGTGTATTCTTTCACATCCACGTCGTGTTTTTTCAAGATGCGGTGAAGATTTGGAACTTGAGCCACGACACCAATAGAGCCCACGATCGCAAATGGGGCAGACATGATTTTGTTAGCTGTCACAGACATCATGTAACCGCCGCTGGCTGCAACTTTATCCACGCAAACAGTTAAAGGAATACTTTTATCACGAAGACGAATTAATTGAGCTGCCGCAAGTCCATAACCATGAACCACGCCGCCAGGGCTTTCAATGCGCACCACCACTTCATCCTGTGGGGTTGCAGACGTTAGAACCGCCGTGATCTCTTCACGCAAATTTTCAACAGCAGACGCCTTTACGTCGCCCTCGAAATCGATGACAAAGATTTTTTTCTCTTGAGTGCGAGACTTGCCTTCATTTTCTTTGTGTTCGGCTTTCAGCTTTTTCTTCATTTCTTTGCGCTCAGTTTTTGTCAAAGTGTGAGCTTTAAGAAGATTGCGGAAGTTCTTGTATTTCTTGTGCAAGAGTTCCACTTCGATTTCAGATTTTTGACCTGCAGCTTTTGCGGCGATCATCGCGATCACAAGGATCACCACGATGATGGCAAAAAGGATGAGGAATGTTTCTGCTGCGAAAACTCCGATGCTTTGCATTGCGTCCATACGACTCCTGAGGGTGAAACAGGGGATTAAAGTATTCAGGAATTAGCCAAAGGTCGAGCATCTTTTTTGTTTGCTCAAAAAAAATACTCACTCCTGTTAGACTGAGCCTGGATGATTCTTCCTAGAAAACTCATATTTCTTCTATTGCTCTCTACGCTGGCTCAGCGAAGTTTCGCTGCGGGCGCAGAAGAAGAGCGCCTGCGTGGTTTCGCTGAGCATCAAAGTGAGGACTCTCAGTTTGATAAAGCCAGAACCCAAGGGGAACGTGCCTATCTCGAAGAAGCCGAGCAGTGGGAAAATCAGCGTCAGCGCGAACTTGATGGCTTTAAAAAATCCAAAAAAGAAAAAGAAATGACTGACGACGGCCCAGAATTTAGGGCTGATGCGGCGGACAAGAAAAAGTTAGCTGACGAGTACGATAAAAATCGTCGCGACTATCTGGCGCAAAGTCACAAAGAGCAAGTGGATCGGGAGCAGAAGCATCTTCCGACAGAGGCCCATGAATTGGGGCTTGATGAGTTACGTCCGCGTTATGATTATCGAAAACGTGCCATCTTTGGAGCTAAAACAAAAGTGGGAAGTGTCGGAGGGGGCCGTTTCGGCGGTGGCTCAAGCTCTGGCAGCAACACCGGTTTCCCACCTCCGCCAACATTTGACGATTTCGGTGGTTCAGGAAGCAGTGGCGGCTATGTGCCGGCTCCGAATTTGCCAGAAGATTTCGGTGATGTGCCACCACCACCTCCTCCGCCACCGCCAGGTTTTGGTAATGATACGTTTGGCGGCGGATTTGATAACGGTTCCGGTGATTTTACAGCACCTCCACCGCCACCAATGCCATTCAATGAAGAAGGCTCTGGAGAATTCTAAGTCGGTTATTCCTTCATGAGGTCGTCGGTTGTGAGACCGCTGTATTCTTTTACTCCGCGCATTAGGTACCAAAAGATTCCCAAGAGGAATAAAATGGATGGAACCATAATGATGGTCATGGACCATGTTGTCATTTTTGCGATTTGCTCGTTGAGTAAAATGGATTTTGCTTCACTTGTTAAATCGGCGTTGATGTTTGTGAAGATATGACGAGCTAGTAAAAAATTGCAAATGGCGCTGAATACAAACGATAGGGATAGCCACATAGTAGCTTTTCTTAAATGTTGATGGAATTCGCCTTGCTTGTCATGGAGCTTCAGTTTTTCTTCCAGCAAATCTACCTTCATCACGCCAGGATTTAAGAAAATAGATTCAATAAACGGTTTTTTGGAAAATGCGGATCCAAAAACGAAGAGACCCACAAGAGTCGGGAAGGCGGCCTCTTTTACGGCGAACCAAAAACCGTGGATACCCAAAAGAGCCAAACCCCCTGTCACGCTCACGTTGATCAAACCTAATGCCGAAAATGCATTCACTTTTTTACGTTTGATAAGATCGTAAATGCCATAACAGAGTGGGAACGCCAAAGCCAAGAGCAGGGCATTCAAAGGGCCAAGGTACTTTGTTAATTTATTCAGGATCAAAACTGGAAGAATGATATTAAAGATCAGATTCATCCAGCTGTTTTCTTGTTTCATCTCTTGCGTCGACATAGGTAGCATCCTTGTAGGCTTCGTTGCAAAATGCAACTACTTTACAAAGATGAATCGGGATTTAACCCACGATGGCCTTGAGGTTTTGCACTTGGTCACTCAAATTGCGTGCCTGTTTCAAGAGCATTTCAGAGGAGGCCGCCGCTTCTTCCGCAGACGCTGCGTTGACTTGAGTCGCTTGATCGAGTTGATTCATTGAAGTTGAGATTTGTGCGATGCCCGTAGATTGTTCGGTTGAGGCCGTAGAAATCTCCGCATTTAAGGTTGACACAACTTTTACAGATTGAACGATCTCTTTTAAAGATTCGCCACTGCGATCGGCAATCTCGGCTCCCTTTTCGACTTTTTCAACGGAGTCGGTGATGAGTCCCGAAATTTCTTTAGCGGCTTGAGCGGACCGTTGTGCAAGACTCCGCACGGCTTCAGCTACGACGGAGAAGCCTTTTCCTTGCTCCCCGGCGCGGGCAGCTTCAACGGCGGCATTCAAAGCTAGCAAATTGGTTTGAAATGCGATGTCATCGATGACGTTCGTGATCTCGCGAATTTTTTTTGAAGAAGAGTTAATATCTGACATGGCCGAGATCAATTGCGAAATCTCTTGATTGCCTTTCAAAGCCGTCTCTTCGCTTTTTCTTGATAATGAGCTTGCTTGCTCAGCATTGGTCGAGTTGACCCTGACCATGCTAGATAATTCCTCGATCGAGGCGACCGTTTCCTCAAGAGATGCCGCAGCTTCAGTCGAGCTATTGGCAAGCTGTTGGCTTGCAGCGCTTAACTGTTCGCTGGCTTGTTCAACGCTGTCTTTTGATTCTTCCACGGAGTCAGCGATCAAGCGTAAATCTGTTTGCAATCTGGAGGCAAGGGCATAGGCGGCC
This sequence comes from Bdellovibrio sp., assembly GCF_036384735.1. Classification (GTDB taxonomy): domain Bacteria; phylum Bdellovibrionota; class Bdellovibrionia; order Bdellovibrionales; family Bdellovibrionaceae; genus Bdellovibrio. The sequence continues at coordinate 21,066 of NZ_DASVLT010000016.1, forward strand.
ACCGCACCCAATAGAAAACCTAAGACCGAAATCACAATTAAATATTGCTGAGCCTGAGTTTTTGTATCTTGAGCTTTCTTTCCCCAGAGTTTCGCCTGGCTGTCTTGAAAGTCCATTAAAACGCCCAAAGCTTTTCCATGAGCATCATAGGCAATGCGATAGGCGCCGTCGAGCAAATCGCGGGCTGTTTTTATATCGCCGACTCGTCGAGATTCAATAATTTTTGCAGCGGCAACGTTGGCATCTTTCCAGTTCTTGGCAACTTCGTCATAGAGCTTGCTTTCGCCCTCAACGAATGGAACATCTTGATAGATCTTATCTGCCTTGTTGTACATATCTACTGCTGCCGAATATTTTTTGACTAAGTGATCAATTTCCTGCGCACTTAAGTCTGTGTATCCCATTCTCACCATCTGTGGTGTCGCGACGCCGGTTGCTGCAGACATATCCTGGAGAGAGCTTGCGTTTGGAAGATTAATTGTTGTCACGTGGTTGTAATATTCGGAAACAAATTTGAGAGTGACGTACCCCGTGGCTCCGACAATTATTAAAGCCAAGGAAAGAATCCCGCAAATTAATAATAAACGAGCCTTGAGAGTTTTAAATATATCCATGATTCACCCTGTAGCTTAAGTATGATTTAAATTTCGGTATGGTTTTACGGGAACTTAACATGGTTGCAAGTTTGTAAGCATAAACCCACACCTCTGTCGCATGATGAGAAATAAGAATGAATTCATTTTCGAGATTTCGGTCCTGAGTACAAACCTTGTTATTTGAGCTGGCCGCTTCTGTGAGGCTCGTCGGTAATGGTAAATTAAAAACCAGAGGTTTGTTACGATGACGTGGAAGCATCTCGAAATTCTTTTGTTGAAGTTTTTCTTTTTACTAGGTGGATGTTATCTATGTTTTTTTCTACAAGCTCGATGGGAGTTGACTGCCATCACATCGGCGGCGCTGACAGGATTTATTGGAACCTTGCTGCCTGAATCTAGAAAAATTGAAAAAAGCCACGTGCATGCAAGTGTACTTGGGGGAGCTTTGCTTGCTGTGGGATTTCGTGTTGTGCAATTCGACCCAGAGCAAATTTTATGGATTTCACTTTGCGGTGTGGGGATTTATTTCTTCTTAAGAATGTTTTTTGTGAATATGGGACTGCGAATTGGAATCATCGCTTTGATTTCGGGAGTTCTGGCCTACGGTGCCAGGAGGTGGTTGTGATTTTTGACTACTTTCTGATTGTTGCTTCCGGTGCCGTCGGAGCCGTCGGCACCTTTCTCATGATCCACTATCTAGGTTTTACAACTGTACGGGCGGCATGTCTTGCGACCTTGCTTTTTATAGGATTGACGTGGCCAATTCATCATCCATTCAATACGATGATGCAGGCCGCTTTCTTAGGATCAAGCCTTGTGGGGATGACTGATAAATCTAATTTAGGGTGGAAGCGAGTTCTTGCCGCAAGTCTGCTTTTTTCATTTTTCTTTCTGCTTTTAATTCCAATGATTCGGGCTCTTAAGGGCAGCGTTGAAACGGCCTCTTTTCTTTCCAGCGGCATTATTTATGGGCTGACCCGCTGGTCTTTTCAGGAGCCGGTGAATGAGTCTCCGGCCTCTCCTCCGCGGTGATCACTATTTATACATCCTTATCTTTTTTTCTCGGTGGCCCTTCTCAAGAAGAAATACACATTTGTTAATCGGGTATGTCTCTTGCTGAATCCCTGAGAGTTCAACTCGCGAAATAAATGAAAAAGGAAAAGTTTATGAAGAAGCTCGTTTTGGGAACGCTGGTATCAATGGGTCTTTTGCAGTTCGTACAGATGAATCAAGCGCATGCTGATGACTGTCAGGCAGCTTCTGGTTACTGCTTATCAGTGGGCGGAATGACCAATCAGGCGGGAACAATTTTGTATGGCACAATGCTATCTACGCCTCTTTCAAAGTCTGTATATATGAGTGTTCCAAATGACGTTCAAATTATGGTTCCGGCCAATGGCAGCGACGTCATGGTTCAGCAAGGAAATGTGCAGATCGCGGCGGGTGTTGTGGAGGGAAAAACCAATAACAATTATGCGACTTATAATTTGAAATTGAATGACGGCGTCTCGATGAAATCTTCGGTCACGAACAAAGGAAATAAGATTTCCTGCAGCGTGAATGCTTTAGGCTTTATTGTAAGATATAAAACGCCAGTGGTGCAGGTAACGACTCAAGTGCAAAGCGCTAATGACACTATTAATATTAATAGCGTAGTTGATGTTGGAGAAGCCAGCGAGTCCGCGCTTGCTGGTATCTTCTGTAAAAACGGAACATTTGAAGTCCAGTGGGATAATTAGTTATAAAGCTCAGAATAAAATCTGGGCGATCTTCACGGAGCGCTTTGATAGCAAGAAGTCCGACAAATGGTTGCGTATGATAATGTCTGAAAGTGACACTGATCATATGAGTGAAGAGTCATTAAAATCTGTAGAGAGTTTTGAAAGTCCTGAATTAAGAGATCGCATCGCAGCAATTTTACAATTGCTTCTTCGTGAGATGTCTCATTGTGACGGTATTATCAATGTGAAATATATCGTCGGGGAGCACACGACAGTATACTCGATCGAGATGCCGGTTGGTAGCAAGGCCCGAGTTATCGGACAAGGCGGAAGAAATATCAACGCCATTCGCAGTCTTGTCTCTGCTATGGGAGGAGCTAACGGAATTCGTGCGATTGTGGATCTTGTGATATAGTTGAATCAGTAATGCCACTTTTCCACTTGTAGAAATTCTGTATAGTTATGTCCCGACATCTGATAACCCTTAAGACCCTTGGGAATCACGCAATTGTTCGAGCGATAATAAGCGGGCAGTGAGGGAAGATCTTCCGTGTATTGCTTAAGGACTTTGTGCATAAGCTCAACGCGTTTGTTTGTATCAAATTCTTGTTGAGCTTGTGAAATCCATTTATCAACCTCAGCATTCTTCCAGCCTGAGCGATTATGGCCAGCCCAGCCATTAGTTGCTGAAGGAATCATTGATGAGTGAAGACTATTGTAATCTACAATGTTTGGCGGGTTCACCCAGGTCAACAGCGCCAACTGAAATTGACGATGACGAAGGATATCTGAAAAGAAAACCCGCGCGGGATAGTTTCTGATTTGAAGTTCAACGCCGACTTGTTTCCATTGATTTTGCAGATACACGGCAAGCATTTCATTAAGCTTTGTATCGGTGACTCCTGAAAGTGTCAGAGTTAATTTCTTACCGTCCTTTCGACGATAGCCATCGGCATTCATTTTCCATCCGGCCTCATCTAAAAGTTTCTCGGCCTTATGGCGGCTGAAGGTATAGATCGTGATGTCTTTGGGGTTGTCTGTGAACCAATCGTCAAATTTTGTAGAGAAATGATAAGCCGGAGGTTGGCGGTTATCAAAGAAGGCCTTCACTAAATCATCACGATTGAAGGAATAGGCTAAAGCCTGCCGAACTTTCTTATCGCTTAAAATAGGATCATCTAAATTGACGTCAATGTGAGAGTACATGACGCCAGGGACGAACTGAACTTCATAGGGAAGATTCTGCGCCTTCACTTTTTTTTCAAAAGCCAAGGCCTGATCAAAACTCAATCCGGAAGAAGAAATCATCTGAACGTTGCCGCTGAGAAGATTCGCCTCCATAGCTGTCGAATTTAAAATGAAGCGGAAGATGATTTTCTTAAAGTAAGGTTTTTCACCATAAAACGTTTCATTTGGGACGAGAATGATGTGACTGCCAAATTTAATTTCGCTGACACGATAAGGTCCGTTGTAAAGTCCCACGTTGCGAACATCTGTGACGTAGAGGGAATTGTGTTCGTATCCTTGGGCTTTATTTTTGTTAGCCTCTAAAACGGGAAGTTCGAGATGAGCAGGCAAGGGACGAGGTAAGTTTAAATAGAAATCATAAAACGGTTTTTTAAAAATCAACGTACATTTCTTGGGGTTTTTACTATCCACCGTGATGCTCTGAATATTTTTATAATCATCGCGATTAGGGGTTGCCACCATCGGATCGCTGCCGATTCTCCACGCCGCTTTCAAGTCGTTACATGTCACGGGTGTGCCGTCACCCCAGTGTGCTTCAGGAAGAAATTCAAATTCAGTTTTAAGATGCTTTCCTTGGGCATCTTGAATGAAGGTGGCTTTTTTATTTTCTAACGAAGGGATTTCTTTGATAAGGACAGGTTTTGGATGACCTTCCGGAGTCAACATCACCATGGGGCGTAAGACGGCGTCATCAACCATGGTGCCTGTCATCATGGTGTTGACGATCGGATTGATGGTATCGAACTCTGCATTTAAAGCGATACTCAATTCGTTTTTTCCTGCAGCTTGTGCCGCCAAACCTAAACCCAGAAATAAAAATAGCAAGACATTTTGCAGAGTGAATTTCATATCTCAAGGTTACACACTTTTGGGCCCATAATAAAGCTCGAACGCGAAAGGTCCAACTCGCGAGGTCAAAGCTTGGCCGATGGCTTTTTCAGGATCAGAATGGCAGCATTAACTTTTCACGGAGGTCTTCCTGTGAGTGATGCGAACAGTCTGTTTAAACCTTTCGAATTAAAAACTTTAAAACTAAGAAACCGTTTTGTTATGGCTCCGATGACAAGAGTCTTTTCACCAAATGGTATTCCAACCTCTGAGGTGGCGGCTTATTACAAGCGTCGGGCTCAAGGTGAAGTGGGATTGATTCTTTCGGAAGGTACTGTGATCAATCGCGTGGCTTCTTCGAATGAAAAAGATATTCCGCATTTTTATGGGGAGGCCGCTTTACACGGCTGGAAGTATGTGATCGAGCAAGTTCATCAGTCCGGTGGTGCGATGGCTCCGCAGATTTGGCACATGGGCGTTCAGCCGAATGGTCGCCACGGTTGGACTCCGGCAAAACCATTTGAAGGACCTTCTAATAGAACAGGCTCCGGTAAAGTGAATGGTGTCGCGATGACAATAGCGGACATTGAAGCAACTATTGATGCTTTTGCACAAGCGGCGAAAGATTCAAAACGTCTTGGTTTTGATGCCGTTGAAATTCATGGAGCCCATGGATATTTGATCGATCAATTTATGTGGCAAGTCACGAACACCCGCACGGATGGTTACGGTGGACATTCTTTAAAAGAGCGTGCACGTTTTGCCGTAGAAACAGTGAAAGCGGTTCGTAAGGCTGTCGGTGAGGACTATCCCGTGATCTTACGCTTATCGCAATGGAAACCCGACGATTATAATTTTAAATTGGCAAAAACTCCACGCGAGATGGAAGAGTGGCTACAGCCTTTAGCAGATGCAGGTGTTGATATTTTCCACTGCTCGCAACGTCGTTTCTGGGAGCCCGAATTCGAAGGTTCTGATTTGAATTTTGCGGGGTGGGCAAAAAAGATCACGGGCAAAGCGACGATCTCGGTTGGTTCCGTGGGGCTATCTGGTGAATTCACTGCTGCATTCCGTGGAGAAGGTTCTGAAGCTCGTGGCCTTGAAGACGTGGTAAAACGTTTTGATAAGGGTGAGTTTGATTTGATCGCTGTGGGACGCGCTCTTCTGGCTGATCCTGATTGGGTTCAAAAAATTAAAGCAGGTCGCTCTTCCGAGTTGAAAGGTTTCAACCGAAGCGACTTAGGGAAATTATACTAAAAAGGGCTTCTGGAGATGAAAGATCTCATTCAAAGAGTTGATCACATTGTTTTCACAGTGGCTGATATCGATAAGACGGTCGAGTTCTATACTCGAGTTCTGGGAATGAAAGAAGAATCATTCGGGCAGGGGCGCAGGGCTTTGGTTTTTGGAAAACAGAAAATCAACCTCCATCAAAAAGGTAAGGAGTTTGAACCAAAAGCGTTGCACCCAACAACGGGCGCCATGGATATTTGCCTGATTTCTGAGAAACCGTTGGAGGAAGTTATGAAGTGGCTCAAGGAATGCAAAGTGGAAATTACGGAGGGGCCTGTTGAACGTACGGGAGCTCTGGGTAAGATTCGCTCGGTCTATTTTAGAGATCCCGATCAAAATTTAATCGAAGTCTCTAATTATTAGATTCGTCCGTCGGGCGTTGGGGACGAAGATCTTCAACGCTGACATTGTTTTTTCGTGGTGCACGTTTCGCTGGTTTTTTATCTTCTTCTTCCTCGTAAAAGTCGCCGTGAAAGCGGCGTAGAGGCATCTGTTCCATTTTTTTGAGAAAATCATTAAATTTAATAACGTGATCTTTAATGCTGATCAAAAGCTTCATCATCCAGAATCTCCAATGAATGGTAGAGATTTAAAATTAATTGAAAAGCTGCCACTCGTTGGAAGATTTTGTGTCTAACGGGTTTTTCTAGACTGAAGGCTCATGAGCTTCGTTCATATTATGCGCTTCTAGCGCCAGAATCAGAAGCCCGTTCATCGAAAAAGACTTTTCTCAACGGCTTGGCGAATCGTGATGGGAGCAATTGCAGAGCCTGATCCAGGTTTCTTGCGTCCAGAGCGCAGCGCAAGCCTTGTTGTTTTAAAAATTCGTAGCAGTTGCCGATCTCTTCAGAATCTGTGTCGCTAAAATGCTCTTGTGCAACGAAAAATAGGAAAGTCTGCTCTTGTGCGATGTGATTTTCTAAAATGCGTTGAAAGTCGGAAAGACATTCAAACCACAGGTCGTTTTTAAGCACCGTTTTTAAAATCATAAGAAGCTCGTTGAGCTCTTTGTGGTTTTCTACTGAATCAACTGTGGGGTCGGGGTAGGGCGTTGCCAAGCGTAAGGGAAGATAGAATGCCAAGTATTGAAGGCGCGAAAGATCCTCAAAGATGTACGTGAGCTGTCCGACTAGGAACTGACGCGTGACTAGATCATGATCTAAGGTTTCTCCAAGACGTTGTGCCCAGGAAAAGATGATTGCATGATCTCGGCGAATCGCTTCATAGATATTCATGACCTTTGATTTTGAAACAAGAAAGGATCTCGTCAATAGCAGCGGATAAAAGACATGGCTTTTCTTGCAAGCTAACAAGAAGCCTTTATAACCCCTGATCGATTTGCGTTTATGAGTCATTCTGTCGGCAGAATTTAAAGAAAGGGATCCGGGATGGAAAATTCATTTTCAAAAGAGCGTCGAGGTTTGCTTTTTATGGGAGGCGCAACGGGGCTCGCTGTTCTGCTTCCCAACGCGATCCTGGCGAAGGAGACAGGCAAAGAAGATGTCGGCCCCGCAGAAGATCTTATGCGTGAGCATGGCGGACTTAACAGAATTCTACTGATTTATGAAGAGGGATTGCGACGGATTGAAACTCCATCGGTGGATCTCGATGTCATTAAGAAGTCAGCCTCCATCATTCGCAATTTCATCGAGAACTATCATGAAAAACTCGAAGAAGAGTATATTTTTCCACGAATGAAAAAAGCCGGTAAGCTCGTGGATCTTGTCACGGTGTTAGAGGCTCAGCACGAGGCAGGTCGCAAACTGACGGTGAATATCGAAAAACTTTCTGTTCAAAGCACCCTTAAGAATGAATCCGACAAAGCAAAACTTGTCTCGTCACTTCGATCTTTCGTGCGAATGTATCGTCCTCATGAAAGTCGAGAAGACACGGTTTTATTTCCTGCCTTTCATGAGATGTTGAGCAAGAAAGAGTATGAAGAACTGGGAGAGAAGTTTGAAGATCGTGAACACAAACTTTTCGGAAAAGAGGGATTTGAGGGCGTCGTACAGCAAATATCAGAACTCGAGAGGGCCTACGGCATTTATGATCTTTCAAAATTCACTCCGCCCTAACAAAAACATTCGCCAAGACCTTAGAGAACTATTATAGTCCTTCCTGTGAAGAATCTATTTGAAGTTTTCTGGGTTTTCTTGCGTTTAGGGTGCACATCTTTCGGTGGGCCCGTCGCTCATCTGAGTTATTTCCATGACGAATTCGTCAATCGGCGAAAATGGATTGAAGAACATGCCTATGCGGATTTGGTGGCTCTTTGCCAATTTTTGCCGGGACCAGCCAGCAGTCAGGTGGGGATTGCTCTTGGATTGAATCGTGGCGGGATTTTAGGCGCTTTGGCTGCTTGGTTGGGATTTACTCTGCCGTCAGCGATTTTATTAATTCTTTTTGGACTCGGTATTTCCGATTTTGCAGTGAGTGCCGATATTGGCTGGCTTCATGCTTTGAAAGTGATTGCAGTAGCGGTTGTGGCTCAAGCCATTTGGGGTATGAGTGTAAAACTATGTCCTGACAAAGAGAGAATCACGATGGCCGGCTTAAGCTGTGTTCTGGTGAGCCTGCTTCCCGGCGGCTGGATGCAAGTCGGAGTTATAGTTCTTGGTGGCCTTGCAGGAATTTTATTTCTTAGAAAAATTCCGACACTGCCTTCGCGTCCTTTAGATATTCGTCTTTCAAAAAAATGGGGCGCTTTCTTTCTGACTTTATTGGTGGGATTGCTTTTTGGACTGCCGATCGTAGCCGCGGCCTTGAACAGTTCCTCTTTAAAAATGTTTGATGGATTTTTCAGAGCAGGGGCTCTGGTTTTTGGCGGGGGACATGTTGTTCTGCCGTTATTGCAAGCTCAGGTTGTGCCCACGGGATTGGTTTCTAATAATCTTTTTATGGCGGGGTATGGGGCCGCTCAGGCGGTTCCGGGGCCTTTGTTTACTTTTACTTCCTATCTTGGTGCGGTCTCTTCTCAAGCACCCAACGGTTGGTCCGGAGGTCTTCTTTGTTTATGTGCAGCGTTTTTGCCTGCCTTCCTTTTGGTCTTCGGCACACTACCTTACTGGGAAAAATTGCGAGATTTTAAAAACATGCGTTACGCAATGTTAGGAGTGAATGCCTCTGTTGTTGGCATTCTATTAGGGGCCTTTTATCATCCTGTCTGGACGAGTGGTATTGTTAGCGCCAAGGATTTTTGTCTGGCTATTGCAGCCTTTGTTGCACTCGTATTTTGGAGGGCGCCGTCCTGGAGTGTTGTCTTGGCGGGGGCCGTCTTGGGCGCTTTGTTTTGGTGAATTGTTTCCTCGATATTATGTTGTTTTCGCGTAGGTAGTTATGAATAACGTATTCGATTTTAAAGAAATTCTATCGGTCACAGTGATTCTCTTTTCCATCTTGGATATCGTGGGTTCCATTCCTATCGTTATCAATTTTAAAAGAACCGTCGAGTCGATCAATTATGTCGGTGTGACGATCGCTACTGGCATTTTGCTTATGTTGTATCTGTTTTTGGGAGAATTTATTCTTGAGGCCTTCCGAATTGATTACAGTTCTTTCGCCATGGCGGGCGGGTTTGTCTTGTTTTTGATCGGCTCGGAAATGTTAATTGGAATTCAGATTTTCAAAAACGACGGATTCCAAGCTCGAAAATCTGCTATCGTGCCGTTGGCGTTTCCGCTGTACGCCGGAGCGGGAAGTATGACATCGTTAATTTCGCTCAGCCATGAGTTTTCTAAGATCAATATCGTCACGGCGATTTTGATCAACTTAGTTTTGTTATTTATTGTTTTGAGGCTGTCAGCGAAAATTGAACGCGTTCTAGGTGCTTCAGGAATTTTATTCTTAAGGAAGTTCTTCGGAGTTTTGTTGATTGCTATCGCTATCAAAATTATTCGAAGTAATATCGCAAATTTTTAGTAGGCGGAGTTTGGGGACGCATGCATCCTGGATGTCTCAAATTAATAAGCTGAGACAAGATGTTACGGCCTATGACAAAATGACCCAACTCTACGATTTTAAAGCGTTATACGTTTGTTAAGGCTGGTCTGTGGTTTGCTCTGACTAAAACGCATAGGAGCAAAAAAATGAAAACAAATGAAGGTAAGGTCGATCGCATTTTTCGTATCATCCTCGGATTAGGACTACTGAGTCTTGTCTTTATAGGACCGCAGACATTATGGGGCCTCGTCGGTTTGGTTCTACTTCTCACGGGTCTCATGGGGTTCTGTCCTTTGTATCGAGTATTTGGATTTGCAACCTGTCCATTGAAATAGAACTCAATTAACAAAAGGATTTTCTGTATGGATTTTGATGAGGCAATTAGAGCGCACAGCTCGTGGAAGATGAAACTCTCAGCTTACTTAAGAAAACCGGATGGGTCCCTGAAGCCGGATGAAATTCAACAAGATCATAAATGTGATTTGGGAAAATGGATTCATGGTGAGGGCTCTAAGTTCAGCAGCTTGCCTGAGTTTAAAACTCTGAAAGTCGAGCACGCTAAGTTCCATAAATGTGCCGCCGACGTCGTTAGAAAAGCCGATAAGGGTGAATCCGTCAGCGATGAGACCGCTTTGGGAGCGAAAAGTGAGTTCTCGAATGCTTCGAGTGCTGTTGTCACTGCGATCATGAGCATGAAACGAAAGGCTTAAGAGTTTGCGGTCGTTCATGTCGGCAAGAATACGGATAGGTGACAAAGGGTGACACCGCAGTTTCGGCGCTTGTAAGGTGGGCCCTTTTCATCTAATTAAGAACAATATGCCAGAACTTCCGGATGTATAAAAGGCAGTTTTAAATTTACAAGTGATCTCAATAAGATAACGAATTAATAGAGTCTTTTCGCGCACTTCCTAATTCATTCCATGTCATCCTGATTCACGAGTTTTTCACTCGGTTTCATGGCTTTTCACGCAAATTGGGTGACATGGGTGACATAGGTTTTCATGTCACCCACGCCAGAGCTTCGCTGGCTGGAGGTGATGTTTATTAATTCGAAGTGGGTGCTATGTCACCCGAAGCGCGAAAGGTAAATTTTATGAAAGAGAAAAGCTCTAAAACTCCAGTAAAGACTGATGCAAAATCCGCGTCTATCCGTATCAGTCTCACAGCCAAAAAGAATGCAAAAGAGATTTTGAAAACAGTGAATAAGAAAGGCTATGGACGGAACGTTCGTCTTTCCGAATTGCTCGAACTGGCCATGACATTGATTCAACCAGCGCATATCCAAATGCTTCAAGAAAAATCCTTAAGTAGTGATGATCGGAAAGAGCAAATGAGGCAAAAGTATATTGCCACTCGTGGTCCGATTTCAAAGGCAGAGTTTACAGATTTTCAGATGACTGCCGCTTATATCGACTTCTTATCCGAGCAGATTCCAACAGAGGTTGTGGAATTAAATATGTAAGGATGTTCTAAAAAGAAATCCCGATAAGGAACTTATCGGGATTCACTAAGGAGCCACAGTTCAAGTTTGAACTGTGGCAGTCCATCGACGCAGTAGCCACCTGAATTTATATTCTTTGTGGTATGCGATCCCAGTAATAAGCTCTTTGTGACGGAGAGAGCGCATCTCTGATTAGTAAAAATTTGCGCTCGTTCATTCCTGCAAGTTGCAACTTATTACGATCTCGTCGTAGAGAGACTTTGAAGTCAGACGCCTTGTATTTAATTTTATGAGCGCTAAATCTCGAAAAAATAAGTGCTAACTGATTGGGAGAAAAACTGCTTTTCTCCTCGAAGTTATTTACTGTCTTTTGAAAATCGAATTGTGTATCTGATCTTGAAAGTAAAATGAGACACTGTAATGCTCTCTTTTTCTTATTATCTTTGATCAGGTTGTCTCGGTCTCTTTTCACTTTTTGCTTCGTTTTTTCTGGGTCTAAGTATTCGCCATTTTCGCCGATACCGCTTAAGTCGAATTTGCCGATGCACTCAGAGCCAACAAAAAGTTCGTTTTCTGTTTTTGAGTTTGTGATCCCAAAATGAAATTTCAAATGCTCATGCCCACAGAGACCGCATGTTTCATTTGCGGTTGAGTATTCGATGAGATTTCCATTGTAAAACCACTCATCAAGCATCGCTTGGAGTGGATGTTTTGCTTTGCTCAAAGGCTGCAATGTTCTATAGGCGACTTGTGCCCACGGGCCTGAATAGATGCTCATGTGTGCCTAAATAATAGGCATCAATGAAAAAGTCTATATTTTGTTTTTTCGATCTATAAATGCGCTAATAAATGAGGAGCTTTGCCGGAGAGATATTGCCTAAGAGTGGGCTCATCCCAATCGGGATCTAGGAAAACAACCCGATTCGAGGCTAAGCCTTCGAAGAAGGGGATTTCCTCATCTGGGCATATCCCGAATGCGACATCATGCCAGTCGAAGTTGTAGCTATCTAGCTTACGCCATTCGCGTTCCCATCTGAAGTCAGAATAGCCACCTGTCAGTAAAACTGGAGGCCCAAATGTTTCGCACAAGTGCATCAGGGGGATAAAATGGCTTTGCTGAGATTGATTCAGTGATTGTAGATAAGTTGTCTTACGGCTATCGACATAAAAAATTGGATTACCGCCTACATTGCGAACGTTATCTTGCCAAAACGCTAGGCCGTACTTCTTATATGCGTTTCTCTTATGCACTGTCGTTTGATAAAAGTTGCGAAGCTCTTTTAGCGGCGTTTCGGAAAAGCAGACCGATTTTATCCAGGCGGGGTCCGCACCGCCGTTGACGAAGACTCTTTGGTAAGAGGGACGGTAGCGATTGATCCTAAGCTTAAAATAGCCAAAGGGGCTGCGTGCTTCGATTTTCTTGGTATTGATAATGTCGATAAGCGATGGCCGTGCGGCTACGGTTGTATAGCCGGAGGCGTCGTATCCGACCAGTCCATTTGCGGTGACTTGGACCCAATTCTCATAGGCGCCGTCTTTTGTAAGGTGTATCAAAAATTGCGACAGATCGGCCCGATTTGTGTAAAAATTACTCGCCGTAGGCATTATACTCATCCTCAGATGTTTGATTGTGGCACCTAAATCGCATATAAGGCAAGTATGGCAGACCAAACTAAACACGATGCGTTTCATATCAATGACCAGTTAGAGCTTTCTTTAGAGGAAATCCAAGAGAGGGCTATTGATATTGCGGCTACTCGTGCCGCTGAAAATGGTTGGGAAACATATCAGTTGTATCAAGTGGGAAGTCCTCAACGTGCTGGGGATTCAACTCGATACGACTTTGATATTGTGTCCGCTGAAAATAGTGATGAGTTTTCCAATGAGTCTTCTGAGTCTCAGCCGCAGCTTCCAGCATCAGCTCGAAGAGTCGCGATTAGCAGAGATATTGATCTATAAAAAAGAGCCCCTAAGAGGGCTCTTTTGATTTGAATTTCTTAATTTCCGTATAGTCCACTTTCCAAGTCATAGTTTCAATGCCATGCCAGTGAGAAATTGTGACAGTCTTCTTGTTCACTCGAATAACTGGATACCACGAACCAATGAAGTAAATTAAAGATCCAACACTGATAGTCTCAGCGGAAGGAACTAGTTCTCCCTTTTCTGCAAGGGAGTTGTCGATTTCAGCGAGTCGGTTTTGCCAGAACGCTAGCTTTTCCTGAGAGTGGAGAAGGCGAGGATCGGTTTCAGTGACCCACTTGCGAAGTTTGTTAACTTCAGACTTTGCTTCTTTTACACGATTTCCGACATAACGACGATTTTCTGTGCGATTTGCATGATAGCGCAGAGTTGAAGCTTTTGAAGAGAGGTATTCAGATTTCTTGGATTCTTCGACTGACTTACGCATATTATTGTCGATTCGCTCTATATCGCGTCTATGGCGTTTCTCAGAGTGATGGCCGACAAGAATTGGTTGGCCTAGCGGAATCATCGAGCCGATCTTTGAAGCATTATTATAGGCGACTTCTGCGCGTTTTTCCGCATTCTCGGCATATTGATCATAACGAGCAGCTTTTTCCTCTTTGCGAGAGCATTGACTTTCGATCTGTTCGGCAAAGGATTCTCGTCCTGCTGAAGACAATCGCTCTAGAATAGAGCTTTCTGGATTTTCGAAGAAAGACCATTGTCCACGAAACTTTTTTCCGCCGATATCTCGGAAGAAGGTTTCGAGACCAAAAATATTTCCCGTTGCAATCCAAACAGGTCGCGGCTTTTTACCAGGACGAGAAGGCGTTGTCATTTTCTCTTGCACACGAATTCCGTGTGCAGAGAGAGAGTTTTGATTTTGCGAAGCGATTTCTTGAGTACTCATTGTAATCTCCTTAAAAAATAATTGAATAAAGTGGTGGTTTGCCAACAGAGGCGATTGCATCTGTTAAATAACGTTCATCGAATGAGCTATACTTTGATCTTTTGATTGGTGAATTTTCTGACTCTTCCCAAAGATCGTTTTTTACAGAAACCCAGCCGTGAAAAATTGCAAAGGATTTGTTTCCGTAGAACATGAGCTTGATGAAGGATCGAGCAGATTTCTTTTTGCAGATAATTCCTACGGCGTCCCAATACTGAGCCCAAGGGCCGAGTAAAATATCTTCCATTGTAAATTGGATGACGGCGGCACCGATACCGAGTTCGCTCTGAGTAATGAGAGTATATTTTTGTCCCTTTTGAAGATGAAGAAGGCATCTGAACTGACTTTCTTCTTGATATTGAACTCTCAAATTGAATTGAATTAACTTTTTGATGAGTTTGACTTTATTGAGATCATCGCTATCAATCCAAAACTTCAGACCATTTTTAAAGGTTATTCTGAAGGAGTAGTAATCACTATTGTGATTTTTAAATTGAGAGAAGTTTTTTGGATCTATCGAATGAGTGATTAACGCTTCAATGAAAGCAAGAATGTCGTGATTTGGTTCCATAAATTAATCCTTTCTTTAAAGAGAAAGGGCCTCTTGCGAGGCCCTGTTATTTAGGCAGGAAGGCTTTGAGAAGCCTTTGGTTGATATTCAGCACCCAAGATTTGCTTGTAGTAGTTGATGTGTTTTGAAACTCTGATGCCGAGAACTCGGTGGATCAGATATTGACCATCTTTGCTAAGGTAAATTGCGGGACGAGCAACTAAACCGAAGACATTTCTACGAGAAGTAGACTCTGCTTCTTCTTTAGAGAATGTTTTCTTTTCGAATGGAATTCCTAAAATCTGTTTGTAGAGATTTACGGGCATTTCAATTCTCAGATCATCGCCGAGGCGGTGAGTGATAGTTTCGCGTTCTTTATTCAGGTAAACTTGTGTGTTAGCGATGAAGCCTTGAACTTTAGAAGTTTCTTGTGTTTGGTTTTCGTTTTTCATATTTTTCTCCTTTTAAAATTGTTTTTTGCGTTTTTCCCTCTCTATCGAGTGGGCCTTTCAGAAACCCTGAAGGCCCCGAAGAGAGAGATAAGAGGGAGAGTAGACGTAATGCCCCGACCGCCACGCGAGAGCACCCGAGAGGTGCGGTAGCGGCAGAAGCTGTGACAAGAAAAAGGCCAGAGGCCCTTGGCGCAGCTTCTGCGAAGGGAGGAAAAGGCATGGAGGCGGAGCGACCGTCCCAAGCAAAATACTTTTTAAATTGGAGAAATGGATTTAGAAAACCCGGACAAGATTCTTGTGAATTAGGTTTGAGTGCTCCAAGTTACGGACGAAGACGCAAATTCTTACTTCGGAGGTGTTCTGGATGAAATTCCGTAATTGGAGAAGTTGGTCTTTGAGAAAATGCTTTCTAAAGATTAGAGTCTTTTATTACTTTAGCCATTGTGAAGCTCAGGGCAAGTTAGGCAATAGTTCAGTGCTTTAAATCGAGAGAACCGTGATTTTCCTTTTGAGCAGGTTTTCCAGTGGCAGTCCTGACAAAATCAATTATTTTATAAACAGGAGAGGTGTGCTCCTCCCAATATTCCGCCGAGCGAACATTGACTTTCAGAAGTTGAATGTTCGGATCGCTGGGGCCTTCTGGAAACCAAGTCTCATGTGGCTTCAACCAAATTTCTCGAACCATGTCTCGGTTTTTAATAAACTCGACTGTCCCGGTGATTGAAATGTACTTGCCATTCCCAGAGTAAGATAGGTTGATGTCAGTATTTTTTTGCATCTCTTGCAAGAATGGTGAATTTTTAGAAATTAGAAACCAGAGACTCCCATCAAATTCTATATCTTGATTCAAAAGTGGGAAGCTTTGTAATTTCCCATCCGTAGTGATAGTAGTCATCATTGCGACAGGAATGCCTTTAATAAGATGATCTAGTTTCTCCATTTCAGGAGTAAATTCAACATAAGGCTCTCTTTCCACTTTGAACCCCCTTTGTTATCTATAAGATTCGCCCCACTCTGAGAAGCCTGCAAGTTGTGGTTTTGCACGAAAGAAATAATTGAGAAGAAGTTTTCGGATCTTTCGATAATAGAGACAGAAGCCGAGCGATGGCTTGTTCATTAACAGACGAATCAAATTTTTGATCGTCGATGAGGTTTTAGAAAATCCATTTTTTGTAAGGCAGTTCTGATTCATAATCGCCTCCTTCACTTGCGCTCCGCTTTGGGTGCAAGGAGGTGCTTATGAATCAAGATCAAAATTACATAACAATTGAAATGAATTTTCGCTTTCAAATGAAGGATTACAGACTCATCTTTGGAGTGAAAAGAATTTGGATCACTATGATTTTAGTGATCGCAGTGAAAACTATCATTTGGCTCGCCACAAGGTGAGCCATTTTTTATGACTTCACTTATTAGTGAAAGGCGGGAGTAAAGTTATGAACTACGATAATCGCGAAAATTAGAAAGCATATTGTGAAGAATTCTTTTGCGCTCATAGGACAATCATAACTTTTGATTGTGAAAAACTAAAATAAAAGATTGTGCTGAATCATTTTGCTGCTGTGCAAATCTCAGCTTTGAACGATTTTAAATTTTTGTTTGCGCAATTTAAATCGCTATATCCTTTTTGTTTTCTAACAACAGTATCGGGACGTAGTTAAACGTCCCGATTGTTATGTTATTCCATACTCAATATGGCTTACCTCATACATAGTAAGTCGTTCGCCCTCTAATGCACGTTCAAGGTGATGATAACCTCTACCCATTTTTTTGCGGATGACCTCATCTGAGTTCGGTGACGTTCCTATCGCTGCACGAAGATCGTCAGCCTCGACAAACCAAATGGCATCAGATCCTTTTGGTGCTGTTCGCTTTTCACATTTCCAGATTGGGAGATCGGGCTTTCGATAAGTATCAGCTCGCTTGGGTGACATTTGCGAGCTCTTCAATCATTGACGGCGATCTAACAGTTTCAGTTGTCTCTGTTTGTTCAGTCGTTAAATGAAATAATGTCCCTTGTTTTAAGGCTTCAGCACTTTCCTCTGCAAAGAGTTGATCTAATTTCAGAATTTCTGTTTCCTTGAATGCGCCCACGGCAACCTCCATAGTTTGTTAGTTGCTCCTCCTTTTTCAGAAATAGAAAGTTTCAATTCTTTCGTCAAATAAAATATGTAAATTATATGTAAATTTAAACTTTGGTGCCTGAGTAATAGGCATGTGTGGGGAGAGCTAATATTTTAGATACTCAGGGGGGCCGACGAGATCTAGGTTTTCATCAAAGCTGTAGAGTATTGGTTGTCCCGTTGGAATCTCAAGCTTCGCCAAGGATTCAATAGAAAGGTTCTCTAATATCTTTGAAAAGACTCGCAGGCTGTTGCCGTGAGATATAACGAGCACATTGTTTTTCTTTGCTATCTCAGGCAGAACGACGCGAGCCCAAAATTTTCTGATTCGTACCTCTGTATCTTCCAGTGACTCGCCCGTTGGAAGTAATTCTTTAGGAACGTCCTTATATTGAGAGTTGTTCGCTGGATTGCGTGGATCTTTGGTATCTAATTGCGGCGGACGAAGCTCGTAGGAGCGCCGCCAATCATTGACAGTCCCTTCACCATACTTAGTCGCTATTTGCTCTTTACTGAGGCCCTCTAGGGCTCCGTAGCTGCGTTCATTAAGTTCCCAGGTAGTAATGAGCTGGATTTTAGGATCTTGTAACTCCTCTAGAATGATCTTGCTGGTTTCAACACATCTTTCGAGGACGGAGCTGTAGATGAGACTAATTGTTAAGTCAGATCGTTTAATAATCTGTCCGGCTTGGTGAGCTTCTTGAATTCCTAATTCAGTCAGCGGCACGTTCGACCAACCAGTGAATCGATTTTCTTGGTTCCACTGACTCTGCCCATGACGTAGTAGGATGAGCTGTCGCATATTAATGCTTATTTTGGCGATCTTGGGCGGCGGCCAGGCTTTTTAATAAGTCCTAGTTCCTTCTCAATCTCATGACGGGCATTCAGCAATCGAATCCAAGCGATGATTTCATTTTGACCGTAGTTTTCGATAGCCTGTTGAAGCAAACTTTCGAAAGTGTTTAAGGCACCGGGTTTGTCGAACATCTTAAGAACTTTGGGAAGATTTTTTTGAAGCGAATTTGGAGCAATATTCAATCCGTGCATGAGGAGCCCCATAAGAGTCTCAACGCTACCTTTTCCATAGTCTCTAGCGTGACGAGCAGCCTCAAAAGATAGACCTAGTTCTGCCGCAGCTTTTCGAAGAGACTTGGCATCAGGATACATGGTTCCTAATGTCTCCGTAAAGGCGGCTCTAATCTGTTTTGAATACTGTTCTTTCAAGCGTTTGTCCCCACTCTATTGTCACCGTAGCACTTAATTCGGAGCTAGTCTAACTGTTTGAATTTTAGGGGCTTTTATCTTCTGGACATACGGAGCGTACTGTAATACATATAGTACTTTATTACGGAGCGTACCTTTTATTGGTTGTCGTTGAAAATGGAGAGTTATGGCAAAAGATAGAAAACCTACTGCCCCAACGGTTCCAGAAATTCCTGATCTCGGAGAAGCGCTGAGAGGGGTCCTGCACTCAGAAGATGAATTGCAATATGGATTAAGGGGAGTTGTCAGGATTCTGAGCAACAGAGGAAAGAGCGGAAAGAATGGCTATTTCTTTGAGGGGTTCAAAGTGTCTTTTGCATCAGAGCTGGGTGAGGTTATCGAGCATGAAGAGACCTTTTTGGATTATGAAAACTTAAAGATCATCATCAAGCTTCCAGACCCGAAAGATAGCAAAAACAAAGAAGTAATTCGTCACCAATACACGAAGCAATATACGCTTGGCGCAGATGATTTAAAGACAAGAGCGGCGATTGTGGCATTTGCCGGTTTAGACGATACGACAAAAGAGGCCCTTGTAGAAACTGAGAAGAAGCTTGAGCTAAAAGCAAAGTCCTCAAAATAACCACTCTGAAGCTGCACGTTTCTTCAAACAGAGGAGGGTAAGCATGAACCGAATTCTACTTGTAGACGACAACAAAGATGTTCATCGTCTATTATCAGCGCTTTTAAAGAGACATTTCGGCGAACAGCATTTCCACCAAACTTTTGCACACTCTGGGCAAGAAGCACTTAAAATTCTAGAGACAGAGGTGTTCGACTTGATAATTTGTGATGTCGAAATGAGCGAAGGAGACGGTCCGTTCCTATTGGATGAACTTGAGAAGGTGAATTCAAAGACGCCATTTATTTTCTTTACGTCATCTCCACGAGATTTGCCGAGTAAATTAAAGGGATCTTTGAAGGCGGTAATTAGCAAAGCACATCCAAAAAAACTTGTGACAGAAATAGAAAAGCTATTGGAGATTAAAAGTGAGCACGGTTAAGGTAGATAAGATGGAATTAGCAAAGTACATAAAAGAGAAAAGACTTGCTGCTGGGTTATCACAAGGCGATATCGCCGACGAGCTTGGTTATGGAAGTCCACAGTTTATCAGTAACTGGGAGCGTGCAATTGCTCGCCCACCTGTTTCAGCTCTCAAAAAAATTGCTGAAATTCTTGGTGTATCGGCGGATGAAATATTTGATATTGTCCTTCGCTCCGAGATTGCTGAAATTACGGAAGATATGACAAGAAAGTTTTGGGGAAATAAAAAGAAGTAGCCGAAAATTCGGCTACAGCAGGCTCGGCATTTTCTCTAACAGTAAATTTATCCTATAGAAATAGGTACAGTAGGCAACATCGTCTTAGGAAGTAGACCGATCTTATTTTTACGACAAAACGTTCTGACTTCTTCATCGTCAAAATGACCAGTAACCATTGCAGCAAATTTGAAGTCTTTGATGAATTTAAAAATGGTCACTCCGCGCGCCTCATTTTCGCCTAAATCATAGTCAACAAAGAGGTGTACTTTGTTATGGCTATTCTTCGAAAGAAAATCCTTCGCCTCATCAACAGAAAAAAATCCCTCTATTTTTCCAGCGAAATGAAGCTCATTTAAGCGAAGTTTCCACATTCTGTGGATGGCAGGCTGATCGTCGATTACAATTACCGTATCATCATTAGAAAGGTTAATGTTTTCTACATATAGATCTGAACGTGAGACCACTGGAAACAGTAGTTGGATTGTCGTACCTTTTCCATTTTTAGATTCAATTTTTAATCTTCCGTTCCAGCTTGTCATTTGTTCAAGAGCGTGATGCAAGCCCAATCCTGAACCATTCATCTTTCCGTGACTGAAGCCTTTCTGAGTAACCTTGTCAATCAACTCGCTAGGTATTCCTGAGCCGTTATCCGTTATTTTTAAAAGCAGAACGGTGCCTCGATCGGAAAGTTCAACATTAATAGCTGTTGCATTTGCTTCAATAGCATTATTTATCAAATTACCTAACATCGAACGAAGTTCATGATGAATGAAAGCCACATTCGAATTGTTTGATTCATCGATAGATTCAAAAATTTGAGCACCTTCGGGAAGAGTAAGTCTCGCTTCACCAATTGCTTGATGTAAGCAAGGAATTATTGAACTAGCTTCAGCCTCCAAAGATGTTGTCTTTTTTGTGTCTAAATCAGAAATCAAAGTACGAATTTGGCTTATTACACTTTGAAAAAGTGCTGCTTCATCTTCATTGGAAAAAACAGTGCGGTTAGATAGACTAATAAGGGCCGATAGCGGCGTTCGTATATTATGTCTTACTTTACTAGATACTTGGTCCGTTGCCATAGCTTTTTCAATTTCTAATTGCTTGGCATAGTCCGCCGCCATTTTTCTTTTTAAAATGCGCGTCTGAGGGATTGAAATTAAAAGCGATAGGAGCCAAAGTCCCACAGCATACGAAATAAGTCTAAAACGGTTGTAAAAGAATGTAATTTGCTCATCGTCACCATCTCTGTCGATAGACACCGCTATTCTTCCAGTAGTAATCGGGGAGAAGAAGCTTTGACTTGATGAAAATGCTTCAGAAGGCGGAAATGTAAAAGATCCTCCAGGGCGAGAAGTTTTGAAAATTAAAGCCGTGAAGTATCGTTGACTGGTTTCTTGAATCGTAACACCTACTTCTCGCATGTCGTTTGCGCGCGCATGTCGGTGAATAAAGTTGGCGTATTCATAAGCGAAATCCCTAATCCAAAGATAGTTGATCACGATTGAAGCGGCAAGGAACACGATTAGAATTGTTGATAAGAATAGAGCTTGGGTTTTATGTACCTTTGCTATAGTTTTCTCGAAGGACTGCATTAGGCCTCCACCGTTGTTTCAGCTCTAAGAACATGAATTGGAGCATTTTTAAAAATGGCATCAGAGGGAAGGTCGAGCGTTTTTGTGTGAAAATTGATTTCTGGTATCGAATTGGGGACTTGCATCGGAGCACCTGATAAAAGATTTTCGATAAAATTGTTGTCACAACACCACAAGTCTCCAGAGTTTTTGATGGCTTCCGAAAAAGTGTGGCTATCGCCAATGTATGCAGAAACGTTTCTCAGTGCTTCTAGGTCTGATTTTGAAACTGCTTCCGATAAAGTCCGCGCAACGGACAGTCCGAGAAAATACTGTGTATCCGTTTTGAAGATACTGATACACGAATTCCCTTCTGATGAGTTTATTAAATTAAATCGTTGAACCGATGTCCCTCGTGGCAATTTGTAGATGGGAATATTGATTTCTAACTGACTCAATATCAATGGGGTTACTTTTTTATCTAAGTACCAATTTAAAGCATAGCGCTCCTTGGCCTCTAATACTGCATTGTCTTCTGCTAGCTTCGGATTAGAATGAGCCGCAGCTCCTGTGGTTGAAACCCCGTTATAGTGACAAGCGAGTCTTTCTAGGGCCTCAGAGCAGGCTTTCTCGACAGCTATCGACAGGTTTTCAGATGCTCCTCGACCAATATATTTTCTGCCGTTCCAGAAAATGGCAGACTCAACATCACATAAATCGAGTCCAAAATCTTTCGGCCAAGAAAGATCAACCATTTCAGGTTTTAGAATTTCTCTATGAGTGAAGACCCAGTGGGTTATTGGTGTTTCAGCAGCCATAGTTGGTTGTTTGCATAGAGTTGAGATAATTCCATCGTCCATTTTTTTGTTGCTAGTGCAACAAATGGTGAAATGACCAGAGGGACAAGAACCGCATCATTTAGAAATTCAAAGTGTAGTTGTCTTAAGAGGGCTAGTCGGTCCGTTTTACTTTCGAGACCCATGTAGTGCGCAAGCCATTCTTTTCTTTTTTCTTTGGTTAAGCCAAAGTAGCCTGCATTTAAAGAGTATGATATTAAACTGATATCTTCAAAATAACTTGAGTCGGTTGCAATGATGAATGCGTGGGGGATCTTTTCGTTATTATTATAAGTCGAAAGATCCGGTATTCTGATATCTTGAATACAATTTGCATTTGGCGCAATTTTTTTAACTGCATTTTTCCAAAGAGTGATATCGCCACTCTTTAAGAGAGCTATATCGAAAGAAGTGCTATTTTGTACCGGCTGATCCTGATACTTGTGCGAAATAGTTTCTTGTTGTGATTGCGAGAGCCCTCCGTCTGCAAGACTTGAAAAAAAATCGAAGGACGGATCGTATCCGGGTTTACCGTGATAAATATCGGTAAATTGCGATTTAATCCCGCGTCCGATATTTTCTCTCTCAGATTGAGAGATTTCTTTGATGCCTCTTTCTGTAAAGACCAAAATTATATTTCTGATGTTCATGGTAACGTGAAGGTTTGTAGTGTCCTTATGTTGTCGAGCATAAGTGATTAAATCTTCTATAGGAGTTGAGTTCGTGGTCATAATGTGATCGACGACGTTGTTCTCGAACAACTGTAATGCCGCGTTTGCTTTTGATCGGTCGAAAGGAATTAACTCAACACTCGAAGCAATCTCTTTTGAGAAGTGGTAGTGATTTGGATTGGCAGCCAGTTGGATTCTTCCATCTGTAGCACTCTTGACGTAATAGGGACCACTTGTTTCAGAGTAGTCTACTATCTTCAGAGTTTTTGGATCAACGGCATGTTTGGGAATGACAGCAAAATCAATCGCTCCAAGCATCGGAAGTAAAAAAGATTTTCTCTTCGACGCGCTCAAGATTACAGTATTTCCCTTTTTTGAGATTCCAGGACAGTTATCTTCTACGTCTTTTAATTTGACTCCGGGGCAAACCAGATCTTCGAAATTTCCGTGGGTATTTCCTGATAAAATCAGAAGACGCTTCAAAGAAAATATCACATCATCAGCAGTGATTGATCGGCCACTTGCTGTTTTCATATTTTCTCTTATTTCTAAATGGAGGTCATCGCCATGCCAGCTCATCTTCGATGCGACACCTTCCGTGATGCCGCCGTCTTTTGGACTGATTTCAACCAATGGAGAATAAATGTTCTCCAAAAAAATGTATTCATAGGCTAAGTGAATTGAAACAGGATCGTAATCTATACCTCTATTGAATGATGGAAACGCCACACGCAGAGAATTGTTGCTATTTTTGTTCAATTGATGCGACATAATAAGAAGGCTCCCGAAAATTATTAATAGAGTTAAGGTTACTACCTTTTTCATTTTATTACTTCATTAGTCTTTAATAACATCGCCGCAAATAACGGATACTTTGGACTTGTCGTTTTTAAGTATTCCTGATTTGACCAAGTTATCTACTAGGTTCTGGTCTACTTTCATCTCAGGGCCTTCGACCTTAACTGCGTTGGCGCGCACCAATGTCATCACTGCTTCAATAAGTTTTTGATCTGAGACCTCTGCTGCTTGCTGCGCGTATGCGCTTCCACCAATAAGAAATGCAACGGACATAAGGATTAATTTCTTCATTATTTTTCCTCCCTTTCGGAAAATGGATTTTCAATGTTCAAAGCCTTCATGCGACTTCTAAGTGTGCTTCTGGGGATGTTTAGGATCTTCGCTGTTTGCACCAGGTTAGAAGAGTTTTTTAATGCTCTAAGTATGATTTCTTTTTCCTTTTGCTCCTTTGTGTAAATAAAAACATCATAGTCAAAAATGTCTTCTACATTTTCCGTGCCATCTTTGTTCTCATCATTTTGAACAAAAGTTTCTCTTAAGACCTCGGAAGGGGAAAGCGCGTGCATTTGTGCAATTGCTCCATAAAGTTCTCGAACGTTTCCATACCAAGGCATTCTTTGAAGAGCTTTTACCGTGGAAGCTAAGATAGTTTTATTGGTGTCATTTTCTTTATTAATGATTGAAAGGAAATGTTGCACGAGCGGAGGAATATCTTCGGGTCTGTCTCTGAGTGGAATCAGATTAATTTGTAGGGCATTGAGACGATAAAATAAATCTTGTCGAAACGAGCCGTCTTTAATCTTTGCTTCAAGATCAGCATTCGTCGCAGCTACCACTCTTACATTTAGTTTGACTGGTTGAGTGCCGCCGACTGGTGTTACTTCTTTTTCCTGCAATACCCTTAGAAGGGTTGCCTGAGATGGGGCTGGCATATCACCGATCTCATCTAAGAAGATTGTTCCGCCTTGTGCTGCTTGAAACTTTCCTTTGCGTTGTATCGCCCCTGTATATGCGCCCTTTTCGCTGCCGAACAGTTCAGACTCGACAAGATCTTTAGGGATGGCGGCACAGTTTATGGCTATATAAGGTGATCGACTTCTTTTTGAATTTTCGTGAATACCAATCGCAACTTTTTCTTTTCCAGTACCATTTTCTCCTCGAATCAAAACAGATTGCTCAAGTGGAGCAAACTTTAAAATTAGATTTGCTACATCTGCCAAATGATCTGATTCGCCTACCATTCCCACACTTTGAATCATTATATTATTACTGGTATTTGAAGCTGGCTTATAAAGTTTAGTCCATCTTTCGTATTCCCGAATCAATCTTTGAGCTGTCGGTATAATTCTCGATTCATCAGATCCTTTTATTAAAACTGTTAGTGCGCCGGACGTAAGAACTTCGTCATAAACCTCATCGGACTTGTCTCCAGAAAATACCATAAGAGGCAGCTTTTCATTTATCTCTTGTATTTGGTTTATGATTGCTGAGCCCTTTTCCTCCGGCATGTGGTAATCAACGATAACAAGAGAAAACGGAAGGATATTCTGCCTTATAAGTGCCACTCCCTCTGCGCCACTTGAGACCGTTTTCACAAAATAACCTGCATCTTGAAGGGTTAGCTTCAAAGAGTTTCTTATGAGGGGGTCATCGTCAATTACCAGTACGTTCAACTTCATCCGATTCTCCGTGTGTAAAAGGTTTCAAAAGCAATGCCATTCTTAATCTGCTCGTTGTTTATATTTTGAACCGCTATATTCGGTAGGGGACGAACCCGATATATAAAAAATTCAAAGGTTTTGGGGATGCTCTAGCCCTTCGTTCTAAGCTATTGAAGGGCCGCCGTTTTTGTAGGTAATGCCGTGGCGAAAAAGTGCCACGCTCGCCTTAGCGGTGGTTATAATTCATTTGAGATCCCATTTTCGGTTTGGTCGGGGTGATTTTTACAATTGTCTGAAGGGTTGCTCGCTATAGTTATGTCGGCGAATACTTCTGCGTATAGGTCCGCACCATAGCTAGTTTCCAATGGTTCTTTCTCGACGAGTTGAAAGGATCTCGTACCATTTACTTCTCTTTCGGCTCGCAGGAAAGTAGTCGTTTCCTTTGCATCGACGAAGAAGGGATGTGTGAACTCATAAATGTGAGAAACGAAAAACACCTTCATTTTCTTTTCGAGAAGCGCGGTGGTGATCTGCCTTGCGATTTCGGCACCTTCCCTGGCATTGGTAGCCGCGAAGGACTCATTGAAAAGAACTATGGAGTTAATCTTGATATGCTTCACGATATCATTCATTCGGACTAGCTCTTCATCGAATTTACCTTGAGTCATTGTCGCGTCTTCTTCACGTTTATAGTGCGTAAAGAGTGCCGGGCAAATTTCAGCTCTAAATTCGTCGGCGGTAACGAAACAACCACTTTGCATCATGATTTGCGCAACTCCAATACTGCGAAGAAAACTGGATTTGCCGCCTTGATTTGCACCTGTGATTATGATGAGGTTCTTGTTATTGGCATTGACGATATTGCCTACGACCTGCTGGTTCATAGTTAAAACCAAAGAAGTGTCACGCAGCTCTTTAAATTCGTGGTATCGATCTGTAGCGGGCATTGCCGCTGGAAAGCATACTGTGGCACCTTTTGCCGAGAGCTTTTCATGGAGGTTTAAGCAGCCAACGTAGAACGCAAGTTCTTCGCGTAGCACATGAAGAAAGTTTCTGACATGTTCTGAAGCCTGTCCAAGAGCATTCGCCACACGGTTAAGGCCACGGTCTTTGAGATTTCCTAAAATGGTTGCACCAGCCTCATCTCGAGGATCGAGATGATAGGTATAGGCTGTGCTACTTCTTTCCTGAAGCCATTCTCTCCACCAGCTTTTTCTTCCTGGCGGTTGTCGTAATATATAATTGGGGTCAATTTCCTCTACTTTCAGATCAGCGCTAAAAAGAAGTCCCCGGCGAAATCTCAGTTCGTCAATGTCTTTACTCACCTCTTGTAGATAGTTTTCTCCGACTTCTGCTTGAATCATTGAAAAGAATCGTTTGAATCCTTCAGAGTTAAATTTACCTTCATTGACTTCTGAAATTTGACGAAGTTTTCGAAGCATGTTGGTGAGCATATCGAGAATATCGATTGATTCCACGAGTACGCCGGTTGGCGTTTTACTAAGGTCTAACCACCAATGCTTTCTTTCTTCCTCAGCGGTATCTACAGTGAGTTGATATATTTCTCGAACAACCGAAGGATTTATCAAACAATCTTTTAGGATCTCCTGACGATAAAAGATCGTTTCAGTGGAGTTATTAAAGCCAGTAAAGAAGACGTTCTGAACAACGCGGTCCATATACTTGTCTTCTCCTGCCATCGCATTGAAGATCGTTCCAAGCTCAAGATCTGTTGCCAGTGAAAACTCATTCCACGGGCGTTCTGCTTTGGGATTAAAATCCTGGTTACGGTGAAGAAGAAAGACTTTCATAACCAATCCGTTTCATAAGTTGTTGATAGGTGACACCGTGTTTTTCCGCGACTGAAAGAGCGTAGGCGATTCCAGTTGCGGGCTGTCTTTGTAATTTGAACGTTCGTATTGCAGGATCTTTTGGATCTACTTGACTGACCATGCTCACAGTCTTCTCGTTGAAAGAAGCGAGTTCATCAATAAAGGTCACGCAGACTGCGATCATATCGAGATCCGAAATCTGTTGAAGAATCATCTTACTCAGAAAAATTGAATCTTGCAGAGATGTTGATGAGAAAATCTCGTTGAGTATAACGATGCTATTTGTAGTTGATTGAGTAAGTATCTCTTTTATTCGGACCAGATCGTCTTGAAGCTTGCCTCGAAGATTTCGAATATCTTCTTTACGCTCAAAATGAGTAAAGAGTTTATCGAAAAGGAATAGATCGGATTCTATTCCCGGTACTGGGCAACCAAGACAGGCCAGAAAGTGAAGTTGACCAAACATCCGAGCAAACGTAGTCTTTCCGCCGTGATTTGGCCCTGAGACAATGAAGATCCGCTCGGGGCCTTGAAGATAGAAATCATTGACGATGACCTTTTTCTTTTCCGTTACAGATTTGCTTGCGAGTGCAATATCAAATGTTTCTTTTCCTTTGACGGCTTTGCTCGACGTTAAAATATTGGGATAACAGAATTTTAGTCCGTGATGGCGTAAAGGTTTGATGTAGGCAAGAAACGAGATGTAGAATTGTACATCTTTTTCGAACTGTAAAATGAAAGCGTTTGTGAAGTCCGCATGATTCTTTTTAAACTCCGTCATCTCTTTAAAGATCTCAGGGAATAGCAGTGATACTCGGTCGAGGATGGCAGAATTTATATGATCCATGCTGCCACCTGGGGAGATTTTTGCTGAATAGTCTTTAACCGCGCCTTGCCTGAATTTTTCAAAAGTTTTTTCTATAACAGGAGTGTAGTCAGGTTCGTTCTTGTTTTCTCGAACGGTGATGCTGCTGCCTTTTATGACAATGTTGTATCGGATTGTAGAATATCTATTTTTGAGAGCTGTTGAATCAGCCAAAAGTCTTTGGAAGGTAGCCTCTTTGGTGTACGCTTCTAAAAAGTCACGGAGAGTGATGAGTCCAAGGGATTTTAAGTCAGAGTTTTTAATTGATTCTTGCAGAGAATTGATAGAGCTGCAATAGACTAAGACAGACTCCAAAAAAGTTTGTTCTTGTTCATGCTTAAAGTAGGACTTCTGCGATGTCTCAATTAATTGCAATGCCCATCTTAAATCGTGTGAGAAGTTCTTGATGATCTCCATAAGATTGTCATCTTCGAGTTCCCGCATAATGTCTTGCCGGTACTTGATTGTTTCAAAATTCGAGACGGGTGTACTGAATAGGGAAACAAGATCAGGAGATTGTTTTGCAGTAATTGCTGATATGACTTGATCGAGATTTAGGTCAATCAAAATCTCAGAAGATGCAATTTCTGAAGAGATAAGTTCTTTCGGAAATAAGATACTTTGAAATGACATAGTTATTCAAGCCTTTCTGCCCGTAGGGTCTGATGGGAAATAGATGTACTTCCTATCTGCTAGTTCAAGCTTTAAGGTTTCTTGCATTAGTAATCTTAAATTCTTAGCGATCTCATCGCAGTTGACTTGCCCATTGGTCTCTTCGCCGCAGAGTTCTTTCAGCGGAATTGGTTTTAAAATTCTAATTTTCCATTTCGCAGGTAGCGGGAACGTATTCAAGGGAAGAGGTAGTAGCTGTCCCATAATTGAGAGCTGTCCGATGTTAATATGACTTTCTTCGGCTCCGATAATAATGATTGGAATAATAGGAGCGTCAGTTTCGAGGGCCATTCTCGCAAAACCTGTTCTAAAGGTTTGTAAGGAATATTTCTCGTTAATAGGTTTGAAATTCCCTCGTTCTCCTTCTGGAAAAATAATCATCAATCTTTTTCTGAGAAGGGTGCGCAGCCCTGCTCTGTAGCTTGCTTTGACAAAGCCGAAGCGATTGGCATGAAGATTTAAAACATTCCCCTTGTACCAGAATTTATGGAGAAGAATTCTTGGGATGCGTTTTTTATTTTTATAGATCCAATGTTGTAAGATGAGTGCATCGACTCCAAGGTAGCCTGAATGATTGGGCAGCAGAATTCCACTTCCTTGTCGTGGAATGTTTTCTATTCCTTCAACTTCAACACGAAAATATTTTTCCAGCGCTGAGAGGCAAAGATGAGGGAAGTGTTTGTAAATGAAGGCTTTAGAAAATATTGAAGGTGAGGCAAGTGAACCGCTGGATAACAGCAATTTGGATTTGCCGCTTAGATGATGCTGACTACCACCTGACAGACTCATAGCGTACTCCTACAATGACGTTGTAATTCAACGCCCAACGTAGGAGTCATCAGCCGGAAATGGCGGTTATCGGTGGAACTCCATCACCCTCAGACGTAAATGGTAGAACGTAAGAGCGTATAAACTCAAATGTATTTCTGGTAATAATGGATCAAAAGCTGAGAAATCGTTCGAAATGGCAGTGGTCGCGTTAAAATGGTCGAATAACTGTGTTTTTGCCCAATTTTAGGCAAAATTGACTCAAAAAATTGACAAACAAATGGGGATTCAATAGCTTTAAAGCAAGGCGATGGGTTCCGCCTTTAACCGCAAAGTCCCGGTTCCGATTCTCGGAATGCAGCGAAGACTAGCTAATGACTCCTACACAGAAAGTAGGAGTTCGTGCGCAAATCACCACAACAAATTTTTAGACGATATGTAAGATGGTCTTTTTATAGTGTCATCATCGGTATCTTATCAGGCGTAGCCGCCGCTATTTTTTTGATCTCACTCAATTGGGCAACCAATTATCGGGATCACAATCCTTGGATTATCTGGCTTCTTCCTTTGGCGGGCCTATTCATAGGATTCTGTTACCACCATTACGGCAAGCGTTCGGAAGGGGGAACGGGACTCATTCTAGAAGAGATCCATAACCCTCAACATATCATCCCTTTTAGGATGGCACCTTTTGTCTTGCTCGGAACCGTCATCACACACTTCTTTGGCGGCTCGGCAGGCCGTGAAGGAACCGCTGTCCAAATGGGATCTACCCTTGCAGATCAACTTTCAAATATCTTTCATATCGAAGCCGAAGAGAGAAAGATTCTTCTCATTGCGGGGGCCGGTGCTGGCTTTGCCGCAGCTATTGGTGCTCCTCTTGCTGGAACAATCTTCGGTCTTGAAGTGATTCAGATAGGAAGACTTCGATTGTTTGCGCTGTTTGAATGTTTTGTGGCTTCCTTCGTCGCTTATTATACTTGTGTCTGGCTAGGAGCGCCTCACTCTCATTTTGAATATGTCGCTAATGTCGTATTCAATCCTGTGACTTTTGGAGCTGTCATTTTAGCTGGAGCGGCCTTTGGAATAACCGCCAATCTTTTTGTGCAATTCACGCACTTCATCGAGAAGCTTCAAAAGAAGTACGTTAAAAATCCAATGTTGCGACCTTTGCTTGCAGGTATTTTGTTGGTGATTCTGTATGGGCTGGAAGGCTCTTACAATTATGTCGGTCTTGGTATTCCATTTATTCAACACTCTTTTACCGAAGCAAGCCACTGGTATGATCCGGTACTAAAAATATTTTTTACTTCGTTAACAATTGGTTCAGGATTTAAGGGCGGTGAGTTTGTGCCTCTTGTCTTTATTGGCACGTCTTTAGGCAGTTTCTTATCGCAATTCCTAGCGATCTCTATGCCACTTATCACGGCTCTTGGTTTTGTCACGGTATTTGGAGCTGCTGCAAATACACCAATAGCTTGTGCGATTATGGGTTGTGAAATCTTCGGATGGCAGACGGCACCCTATATGTTCATTAGTTGCTGGGTTGCATATTACCTTACGGGACATCTGGGTATTTACAAAAATCAGAAAATTATCTACTCGAAAAAAGACCAACTTCTGAAAGTCTTTAAATTGCATCGTGTGATTTCAACCAGAGACAGAGAAACAACCACTTAAAGGAGGAATTGATATGAACCCTTGGCATGACGTTGAAGTCGGTGAAAAAGCACCTGAAGTCATTAACGCGATTATTGAAATTCCGAGATT
Source organism: Bdellovibrio sp. (assembly GCF_036384735.1). Taxonomy (GTDB): domain Bacteria; phylum Bdellovibrionota; class Bdellovibrionia; order Bdellovibrionales; family Bdellovibrionaceae; genus Bdellovibrio. The sequence goes on from NZ_DASVLT010000016.1 coordinate 52,138, forward strand.
CTCGAAAACAAAGTTCGAGCTTGATAAAAAAACGGGACTCCTCAAAGTGGACCGTGTTCTTTATAGTTCCGTTCACTATCCGGCGAATTATGGCTTCATTCCACAAAGCTATTCGGATGATAAAGATCCACTCGATATTTTGGTTTTAGGTCAGGCCGAAGTTTATCCTCTCTCTATCATGAAGGCCCGACCTATCGGGTTTATGCGCATGATAGATCAAGGTGATATCGACGATAAGATCATCGCGGTTCATGCCGATGATCCAGAGATGGCAGAGATACAATCAATTAACGACTTAGCATCACATACACTAAAAGAGATTCAGAACTTCTTTGAAATCTATAAGGGACTTGAAAATAAAAAAGTCTCTGTCGAAGGATTTAAAGATAAGCCCGATGCTCTCGTGATTTTAAAGAAGGCTCTTTCTGACTATCAGGAAAGACGCGAAACCTTAAGGAAGTAATATGGAAGTTTATGCTTGGGAAGAAGCGATCATGACATGGGCGAGAAGTTTGCCCCACACCGGAATGTTATATGAATTTTTTAAGTTCTGGTCTGATCAAAAAGAATCCTTCCCACTTTTGTTTTTGTTTGCTCTTACTCTGGGCATTGAGTTTGGCTGGAGAAAGCTTTTAACGCCGACAGTTCTGAGTATTCTTGCTGTGATCTGCGGAGATCTTTTTAGTCGTCGTGTTGTAAAGTTCTTCGTTGAAAGGCCACGGCCAAACTTCGTCCATGATGCTACTTGCACTATGAGTAAATGTTGGGGCTTTGTAAGCTCCCACTGCACGAATGTTGCGGCGGTGGCTGTGGTGCTTTGTCTTTATAATAAACGAAATGCTATTTGGACAATTCCGTCTGTCATCTTAGTTGCGATTTCTAGAATATATCTTATTGATCATTATCCGCTCGATGTTATTGGCGGTGTTATCTTAGGAATCCTAATCGGAATTGCGATCTACATTGGTTATTTGCAGTATCGAGTTTTAAAGCAAAAGCCAATCGAAGTGAAAGCGAAGGCCCAATGAAAATCGCTAGAATTATTTGGCCGTTAGTTGCGGGTTTATTAGGTGGTGTTTTTTATTATACGTCGATTTTCCGATTTACGAAGAATTTCTATGAGGTAGATAAAGGTAGTTTCTATCGGTCTGCTCAACTTAGCAAATTTGAATTAGAGGATGTCGTCAGAGAATATGGAATCAAGACTGTCATTAGTTTGCGTGGCAATCCACCCGCAATCTTTGATGAAGAGCCGGAAGAGACCACTCTTAAAAGGCTAAAGGTGCCACTGCATTCTTTCGCTTTAGAGATGGACTATTTTCCTAGCAAGGAAGATCTTAACGAACTTTTAGATCTTCTCCATAGCGCTCCGAAGCCGATTTTAATTCATTGTCGAAGTGGCGCGGATCGCACGGGCATGGTTTCGGCTCTGTATCAAATAGAAGAAATGAAATTGCCTAAGACAAAGGCTCTAGAGCAGTTGTCGCCTAAGTATTTGCACTTCGAATCGTTTCATCCAGCTATGGATGAGTTCATTCGAGTGTATCAGGGCAGAGAGTGGGCTTCGTTAGCTTATGAACCTTGTCAATATCCGAATTTCGTGGAGCATCGTTCGACGTGCAATAAAAAGGACTAGTGGTGGGTTGTGAAAAAGTACGTAATTGCATGTACTATAATTGTGAATCTTGTCTTCGCGGCAGATTGTGCGAGTTTGGCTTTGCAGGGAAGATTTGCTAATCGAGACCCACAAAGTGTTATAGCAAATCCTGGTGTTGTTGAACTTGGCGAGTCCACAAAGTATTCGCAGGTTATTGTCATAAGCGATGTGCATGGGATGTATGACCGGCTTGTTGGGCTGTTGAGAGCAGGTCAGGTGATTGATCGTCAAAATAACTGGATAGCTGGAAATACACTTTTTGTTGTGACTGGTGATTCGATTGATAAAGGTCCTAAAAGTCTTGAAGTCATGGACTTATGGATCAAACTTCAATCGCAAGCCTCGGAAGCTGGCGGCCTACTCATTCATACTCTTGGAAATCACGAAGCAGAATTTTTGGCAAATCCTGAAGCCGATAAAAAGGCAAGTGAGTTGATCAGCGAATTGCAGGTGCAGAATGTTCCTGTCACGGATTTGACTTCGACTCAGACGCCAAGAGGAGTTTTTTTACATAGCGAGCCCGTCGCACTAAAGATGGGGAAATGGCTATTCTGTCATTCAGGGTTTTATCCTAACATGAATTGGAGTGACTTTGTTACACAGGCTCAGCGGGTAACTACATTGCAAAACTATGCAGATGGTTTTTTGATTGGTGATACTTCGATTCTAGAGGCAAAAGATTGGGAAAAGAGCGAGGTTACTTTAAATCCCATTCTTTACCGAATGAACGGCAATGGTCTTTATGGAATTGTTTTTGGACATCAGCCGTCAGCTTTTGGCATCAAAGGCAGATCAGCCGCAAAGATGGGTGGACGTTTAATTAAGATAGATAATGGAATGGCTCCTGAAGCCGGGGCACATCCGGGTTCATTGCTAGTTTTTACTAATCCGTCGCAATTACTTCAGGCCGCCTATCCGCAGATTAAGATTATTTTTCCCGATGGATCTAACAAAGTTTTACAACCTGAGTAGATCTGAAGCGGATCTTTTAGGGCATAGTTTGGAAATCGACAATGAAGCATATTTATTCATTTTGTGGTCGAAAAAAAGAACTCAATGAAATTAGGGAAAGCCTAAAAAAAGGGAATCATGTTCTTATCTCGGGCTCTTACGGCATGGGAAAAACGCGACTTGCACTTGAAAGTGTACGTGATTTCTCTCCCGTCGTTCAAAGGCTTTCGTTGAACGATCCTCCGGCCACTCTTAAGAGAAAGCTATTTCGTCATGAACGGTTGTATCCTACGAGAGATGTTAGAAGATTTGTAATCCTTGATGACATCGTTAGAATGAGCCATCAGAAGTCAGAGTTTTTACGTTTTCTTGCCGACCGAGGATATGTATTTATCGCAATTGAGGAGAACGGTATTCCAGTCAAAGAGCACGAGAGATTAAGATACTCAAGTGTTCCGCATATCCAGCTTCCACTTTCGTATTTATCTAAGAATGACACCTATGAATTTTTAGAAACTTTAAACGAGAGATTGGTGCTTGGAAAAGAAAAGGAACAATTGGTCTCACTCGCCAAGATATTAAAAGGGCATCCTTTAAGTCTGATTCAAACGATCAAGGAGTTATGAAGTGTCACTATATGAAATCATCGAAGAAATAGACGATGTTGTGATGGATTATAACGGAACTCTTGCTTCGGGAGGAGAAATATTGCCCGGTGTGAGAGAATTGATAAATGAAATTTCAGATCGCTATCAGCTTACAGTGTTAACGGCTGACACCTTTGGAACGGCGGCGGCAAGTCTTGAAGGACTCGATCTTAAGGTGAAAGTTGTAGAGACTGGCAAAGATAAAAGACAGTTTGTGAAATCGCTCAAGGATCAAAAACGCGTCGTGCTTGTCATGGGAAACGGACAAAATGATGTAGAGATGTTCAAGGAAGCAGATTTCTCAATCGCGGTGATTAGCCCCGATGGGACTTTCTCGAAACTCTTAGAGAATTCTACAATGATAGTTTCAAATGTCATTCACGCTCTGCAACTTTTAAAAAATACAAAACGAATCAAAGCGACTCTTCGTCAATAGAAGAAAGGATCAGCACCATGCCAAAAATTCAACACGTTCACGCTCAAGAGATTTTAGATTCCAGAGGAAATCCAACACTTGAAGTTGAAGTTATCCTAGATAACTCGATGAGTGCAAAGTCCGCCGTTCCTTCCGGGGCTTCAACCGGCGCCCTGGAAGCCGTTGAGCTTCGTGATAAAGACCCCAGAAGGTACCAAGGAAAAGGCGTATTAAAAGCCATTAGCAATGTAAATACCGAGATCGCGAAAGAAATAAAAGGCTTTGAAGTGGGACTCATTAAAGAGCTGGACAAGAAACTGATTGCTCTTGATGGCACTGAAAACAAGTCACGCTTGGGTGCTAACGCGATATTAGGTGTTTCTCAGGCCGCAACAAGAGCGGCAGCCTTGAGTCATGGAATTCCTCTTTATCAATATATCAATAAGTACCTATATGGTGAACGCGACATGATTCTGCCTGTTCCGATGTTCAACGTCATGAATGGCGGGGTTCACGCGGACAACACTATCGACTTTCAAGAATTTATGATTGCTCCTGTTGGTGCGCTTAATGTGCAAGAAGCCGTGCGAATGGCAAGCGAAACTTATCATACGCTGAAGCAAATTTTAAAATCTCGAGGCCTCGGCACAAACGTTGGCGATGAAGGGGGCTTTGCTCCCTCAGTCAAAGGCAACAATGAAGCGGTTGAGTATATCTTAGAAGCTATCGGCAAGGCCGGGTATAATGCTGGAAAGGATATTGTGATCGCTTTAGATCCGGCATCTTCGGAGTTTTTTGAGGATGGAGCGTATAATTTTAAAAAATCGGATGGCTCAAAGAAAACATCGGAAGAAATGATCGAGTATTATGAAAAGTGGGTTCAACAGTATCCGATTCTTTCTATCGAAGATGGCCTTGCTGAAAATGACTGGCGCGGCTGGGAACTCATGACCCAGAAAATGGGCAAGAATCTTCAACTTGTTGGTGACGATATTTTCGTTACCAATCCAAAGATCATCAAGAAGGCTATCGACAAGAATGTCGCGAATGCGTCTCTTATTAAGTTGAATCAAATCGGCACTGTGTCCGAGACTCTTGAAGCAATGCGAATCTCTCAAGAGGCGGGTTATGGAACAGTCATCAGTCACAGATCCGGTGAGACATGGGATGATTTCATCGCCGATCTTGCTGTCGCCACAGGAGCAAAGCAAATTAAAACAGGTGCTCCTTGTCGTGGTGAACGTGTCGCTAAATACAATCGTCTTATGATGATCGAACGCGAGATGGGAAAAAAGGCAACCTATGCTGGTGTTGCTCCGTTTAAAGGGTGGGGTTGATGAAGAATGACGAGAACTCCTTCCCGGTCAGGGCCGAGGCTCCAAAAAGGCATTGGCTGAATTCAACGATTCTTGGTGTTGGCATCGCAAGTCTTTTCTCGGACGTGGGCCATGAGATGGCAACGACGGCACTTCCGGCATTACTTGCGACTATTGGAGGAGCTTCTGCGACATTAGGAATTATTGAAGGGTTGGCTGACGGCTTATCAAGCTTCGCAAAACTCTTCTCTGGTCTTTACAGTGATCGTCTGGAAAAGCGAAAACCGCTTGCTGTTGTCGGATATTTTGTCACGGCATCGGGGATGGCAAGCTTTGGTGTTGCAACAAAGCTTTGGCATGTCTTTTTAGGAAGAGCTTTTGGTTGGGTGGGCCGTGGGGCAAGAACACCTGTAAGAAATGTTTTACTAACGGAGGCGACTACTCCAGAGACTTACGGAAAAGCATTTGGTTTAGAGCGTGCGATGGATAGTGCTGGAGCGGTCATTGGACCATTACTTGCGACACTAATTGTGGCGCAAGTAGGTCTTCGAGAGACTTTCTTTCTAACGTTGATTCCAGGAATTCTCGCGGCCCTTTGTATTTGGTTCTTAGTAAAAGAAAAACCACACAAGTCGCAACCTCACACGCGCCTCATGTCGGGTCTTTCCTCCCTTCCTCATCAGTATAAAAAGTTTTTATTCGGAGTTGGGATCGCAGGGATTGGGGACTTTTCGAATACACTTTTGATACTTTGGGCAACACAGTCGTGGATGCCAATTTATGGAACCGTCAAAGCGACTTCTATGGCGATGAGTTTCTATGTACTATTCAATGTTATCTATTCGCTGACCTGTTATCTGAGTGGAAGTTTTGCAGATCGCTATCCTAAACACCGTGTTTTGGCATTTGGATATGTTATTGCGGTGATTCCGGCTATTGCATTGATGATTCCCGGTGGATCAATTTTAAAATTTGCCGTCGTGTTTATTTTCTCTGGTTTTTACATGGGAATTTGGGAAACAGTGGAAAGCACGTCGGCGGCATCCCTGTTGCCACAAGAACTTCGAGGAGTTGGCTTTGGGGCGCTTGCGACGATCAACGGTATTGGGGATTTGATTTCTAGCATAGTAGTGGGGATTCTTTGGTCGGTAACTCCACTTTTAGCAATGGGATTTGTTATCGTAAGTTCTCTTGTTGGAGCTGGGATTATTGCTACATCACGCAAATATTAAAAGGACGAATATGATTCCAAGAAGTTGGTACAGAAAAATTATAGAGCTTAGACAGATGCTCTGGGTTTCTGTACCTATTGGGATTATCGCTGGCCTTGGGGTTTCACTCTTAGAGTATATTTGCAATAACGTTTTATGGAACCACATCACGATGTTACCTATTGAAGTGCGACTAATATTTCCACCTTTAGGGCTTTTGATTTCCGGTTGGGTTTTGCACAGATTAGGTGTTGCCATGATCGGGATGCTCAACGAAGTCGTGATTCACTATCATGAGCCTCCTCATGAGCTTTCTTTAAAAGAAGATGCCATGAAAGCATTGGCGTGCATTGGAACTGTGGGCTTTGGTGCTTCGCTGGGGCTCGGTGGTCCGAGTCAGTGGCTTGGAACCAGAATCGCACTTTATGTAAGAAGATTTCTAGCAAAGCATCATATTGTGCGTGGTCTTTCAAAATCACAAATCGTGTTGATTGGTGCTGCCGCTGGTGTGTCTGCGATTTTCAGAGCACCACTTGCTGGAACTCTTCTCGCGCTAGAAACACCATTCAGTAAAGACATCGAGGGACCTGCACTTCTGCCGGCATCTATTGCCGCAGTAGTTGGTTCTCTTACTCATGGTCTCTTGATGGATAATAAACCACTTCTACCGTTTCCTGAGTCAGCTCCTCACAGTATTGCTTCGGTTCTGGCTGCTTTGCTCATCGGACTTGCTGCCGGGTTTATTTCGAGAAGGTTTCAGCGAGCCCTTACCTTTATACGAACAATGTCTGCAAGACGAGCTTGGTATGTGAGATCCCTGGTTGGAGGCGTCTTAACTTCTGCAACTGGTCTTATTGCATATCACTATTTTGGGGACACTTACACACTTCAAGCAGGCCTTCCGCTTTCACATTTGGCTTTCGCCGGGCAGTTTGTTGGAGTGGCAGCGTTGGTTCTGTTAATTTTAAAAATTTGTGCGGTATGGGCAACTGCTGGATCAACAGGGGTGGCGGGTCTTCTGGTTGTCACACTCACGGTAGGAAGCCTTATCGGAGCTTCTGTTCAGCCGTTGGTTCCGTTTATTGATCCTGCAACAGCGGCCGCCATTGGCGTCTGCGCTTATTTAGCCGCGAATTACAATGCGCCTCTGACCGGGATTGTTTTAGCGGCAGAGTGGGGCGGAACAGGTCTTCTTCCAGTTGCTTGGTTCTCGGTCATGATCGCTTCGTGGATTGGGGAGGGGCTTGCAAATACGCCGAGCAAACGAAGACGTAGACCCCATCATACCCATCTTCATCACGTGCCGCAGATACAGAATCCAAATGAGGAAAATAAAACATGAGTTCCGTATTCACTCAGATCATTCAAGGGAAGCTTCCTTGTTATAAAATTTATGAAGACGAAAAAGTGATAGCATTCTTAGCTTTAGATCAAATTAGTCTCGGACATACGCTTCTTATCTGTAAGGACGAAATCGACCATTGGCTTGATGTCCCGCTAGACCTCTATGAATATCTTCATGGAGTTTCAATAAAAATTGGCAGAGCTATTCAAAGGGCAACAGGTTCCACTCGGGTTGGCCAAATGGTCATGGGATTTGAGGTGCCTCACTATCACTTGCACCTTATTCCGGCGTGGCAAATGGCTGATATTGACTATAAAAGAGCAAAAAGGCGATCTCCAGAGGAGATGCACGAGATACAAACAAAAATCTACCGTGAATTAGAAAATATTGAACGCACTAAAATAAATGAAAATGCTATGCGCTAAGTGTGCATTGGCAATCGCTTGGGTATTGATTGATTCTGATAAAGATGTTCTGATTGCTTGATTACTGGCGATGGAGTTCGCCAAAAACCGCCGTTTTCCTCGGCTGATGACTCCTACCTAAAGCGATTTTTGCATTGGTAGGAGTATTTATGTCTGTAGTCGTAGATCTTCTTCGAAATTCTGGAATTGAAGTTAATGGAGAAAGACCATTCGATCTGCAAATACATGATAAGCGTCTATATGACCGTGTTTTGGCCCAAGGCTCACTCGGGCTTGGAGAAGGTTACATGGATGGTTGGTGGGATTGTGAAGACCTCAGTCATTTCTTCTATCTCATTTGCAGGGCCAAGCTTGACGAAAAAGTTGTGCCCCTAAGTTTTCTTTTTCATGCACTGAAAGCGCGAATTTTTAATCATCAAACTTCGTCTAGATCATTTCGAGTGGGAGAAGCCCATTACGATATAGGTAATGATCTCTATCAAGCGATGCTAGATCGCCGCATGGTTTACACCTGCGGTTACTGGAAAGAGGCAAAGAACTTGGATGAAGCCCAAGAAGCAAAGCTTGATCTCGTGTGCAAGAAAATGGGATTGAAGCCCGGAATGAAGGTTTTAGATATAGGATGCGGGTGGGGCGGTTTTTTAAGGTTTGCCGCCGAAAACTACGGCATCACTGGCATAGGGCTCACTATTTCAAAAGAACAAGCAGATCTTGCTCGTTTATTATGCCAAGGAAAGAAAATCGATATTCTACTTTGTGATTATCGAAAAATTGAAAGCACTTTTGATCGCGTGATTTCGCTCGGAATGTTTGAACACGTTGGTTACAAGAATTATCGTACTTATATGGAAACTGTCGCTCGCTGTTTAAATGACGATGGCCTCTTTTTACTTCATACCATCGGTGGAAATCAATCCACGCAAACTACTGATCCTTGGATTGATAAATACGTTTTTCCCAATGGCATGATTCCTTCTGTCTCACAAATCGGTAAAGCTATCGAGGGGCTTTTTGTCATGGAAGATTGGCACAACTTTGGTGCTGACTACGATAAGACTCTTCTTTGTTGGTTTGAAAATTTCGACAAAAATTGGGATATTCTTCAAAGAAAATTCGATCCGGTCTTTTATCGCCGTTGGAAATATTATCTTTTGAGTTGCGCGGGATCGTTTCGAGCGAGAACGAATCAGCTTTGGCAGGTGGTGCTTTCAAAATCAGGCATTGAATCAGGTTATCAATCGTTACGTTAAAGGAATTTGTACGAAGTGAATGAGTTAAAGCAGCAAGAATCAGCAAATGAACAATCGAAACTTTTTGACCGTCTACGGACCTTCCAAGCGCTTTCGTGGATAAGTCCTATTTGCCGAGTTGAGGTCGGTGCATTGGATAAAAAACTAAGCGAATCCATCTTGAACTTGGTCTTTATCGGGCAATATAAGCGTGGGAAATCCTCATTAATAAATGCGCTCATAGGAAAAGGAGTTTTACCAGTTGGTGCTCTTCCACTTACCTCAGTAGTAACGATACTCTGTCATGGGCCGGGATATACGACAGTTTTTTATTTGGACGGTCATAGTGAAGTGGTGAACTCGGGAAGGCTCAGTGAGTACATTACTGAAGAAAAGAATCCAGAGAACGAAAAGCTTGTGAAGCTCGTAGAAGTTCAGGCCGATTTCAAACTACTGGAATCTGGAATGAGGATTATTGATACTCCAGGGCTGGACTCGATGAATGAGCATAACACAGAGGCAACATTGTCGTATTTGCCACAGGCGGATGCGGCTGTGCTGGTACTGAGTGCGGATCAGCCGCTCAGTGTCCAAGAGATGCAGTTTCTCCAAAAAGCAAAACCAAACTTAGCGTTGATGCTTGTTGCTCTCAATAAGATTGATCTCTTATCAGAGCAAGATTTAGCGTCTGTCGTGACCTATATCCGAGAGTCACTGGTAAAATTCTTTCCCTATACTTCGTTTGAAATATTTCCCGTTTCTTCAAAGTGGGCAAATGAAGGATTTTATGAGCGATCTGGAATCGAAAAGCTGCGAGAGCGGTTTGAAAAACTAGTTCGTGACGAGAAGAAAGGCATTGAGCTAGTAGCCGGTGAGAAAAAATTCGAGAATTTACTTGATTCAGAAAGCAGCCTTCTTCGTGCTCGGTTGAAATTTCTTAGCGAAAAAGAAGAGTGGCGGTCCGAGAAAAATCGCGAGTTAAATCTTATCTTCGAGGCAACTCAGGAAAACCAAAGGGCGCTATCTTATTCCATAAATGGAGAGTACCAGGATTTGGTTAAGAGATTTAACGAATTAACGGACAAGCTCGCGAAAGAAACTTTAGGAAATATTGATAAACGCTTGAATGAATTCTCTTCGCAAGGGTCTATCTTTTCGCGAGAGTATCTAGCGAAATGCTATGACATTATTCAAGGCACTTTATCTGAAGGTCTTAAAACATCTGAGCCGCTGTTCCGACAGTTTTTAGAGAAGGAGTATGGCGGCTTTCTTGATAGGTATAATGACCGTATTAGTTCGTTACTGAGTAGTGCCTATGGTGCTGCTTCGAAAGTTCTGGATTTGTCTTTGCCCTCTCACGATATAGAGAATCGTTTTAGGTTATCTGCGATCAAGGCGGTTTTTAATCCCTCCTTAAGTGTTTCGACGCTAGGGGGCTTCTATGTGTTTGCTCTTTCTTGGCTGCCATCGAAACTAAGTCGTATTTTATTAAAATCACATTTTAAGAGAGTAATGGAAGACGCCGTTTACATGAACTATGAGGGGCTGCGTTGGGAGTTCTTTAAGACACTAGATAAAGATTTCCGCACAAACGTTGCAGATCTTAATGCGCGAGTTCTCGCAATCAAGAGCACCCTTGAAAGCGTGATGTTTTCAACAACTCAAGATTACTGCCATGCACACGAAGAGAGCGAGAGCGAAGTTCAGCAAATTATAAAGAGAAGTTTTTTGTTGCGAGATTTGTACAAGAATCCAGATGAACGGAATTTTGATTGGGCTCAAGCATGAAAAAAGTAGCGCTCGTTCTTCCTGGCGGTGGTGCTAGATCCTCTTATCAGGCGGGAGTGTTATTAGGCCTGAATGATCTTTTAGTGACTTCATTGGGCCGACCTTTACAGCTTCAGATTATTTGCGGCATTTCTGGCGGTGCAATCAATAGTGCCTATCTAGCATCTAGGGCCGATCAGTTGCCGATTGGGATTCGAGAGCTCTGGGAGAGTTGGAACTCGATTCGCATGAGCGACATATTTGATGCGAGTGGAACGCGCATTTTGGCTATTGCAGCAAGAATGGTGGCACAACTCGGTGCTGGTGGAATGTATCAAAGCAGTTCTGCTAATCAAATCTTGGATACAACTCCTCTTGCAATGTATTTAAAGAATAAAATCGACTTTAGAAAAATCTCACGTCATATCGACAATAATGTTCTGAATGGTTTCGGCGTGACTGCCACACATTATGGTACTGGCAGTACTGTGACATTTTTTGATAGTGCTGAACATATTAATCATTGGATGCGAAGCTACCGAATAGGCAAAAGATCAAGAATTGGTCTTAAGCATATCTTGGCATCCTCAGCGATTCCAGTCCTGTTTCCTCCTACTAAAATTCGTGGGGCGTTTTATGGGGACGGTGGCATGAGAATGGCCTCTCCTTTAAGCCCTGCAATTCACCTTGGGGCAGATAAGGTGATCGTCATAGGGGTTCGTTATCATCGAACTCCCGCTGAGACTTATAAATTAAATGAGCACTTTCACATGAAGACGATCCGACTTGCCGATATCTCTGGTGTGATGCTGAATTCGTTGTTTTTAGATGCTGTCGATTCTGATGTTGAGAGAATGCTGAGAATAAATCAAACATTGGATCTTATGACGGAAGAGGCGAGAAAAGAGCATCCCGAAAAACTTCGTAGTATTCCGGTGTTGGCTCTTCGCCCCTCAGAAGATTTGGGAAATTTAGCGAGAACAGAGTTCAGAAACTTCTCTTGGATCTTAAGGCACTTCCTCAGAGGTCTCGGGGCTTCAGAACATCATGGTTCTGATTTTATTAGTTACCTTGCTTTCGAGAAAAGCTACACTAACAGATTGTTAGAACTCGGATACGGCGATGTTATGAGAGACCGCGAACAGATCATTGAATGGTTTGCAAAAGACTAAGAAAGTCTGTTTTGATGTAGATTAGCATTTGCTGAAGAAACCTTTAGCTTTTGAGTGATTGAGTTCATAGAAATAGTGTTGGCGATGGATTCCGCCATTAACCGCTTATTCATTCGAAATGAATAAGCTAATGACTCCTACCAAAACAAAGGTAGGAGTTTGTCTTGCGATTACCACTACAAAATCAAATTCAAAATACGGAACGCATTCCTCATCGGCGCGATGAAGGAAGGAGTCTTTAATTATGGAAAACAAATTAGATCCTAAAGTTCCCGAGGGACCCCTAGAAGAGAAATGGGATTTATATAAGTCACACGCTCGGCTGGTGAACCCGGCTAATAAACGGAAATATACCGTGATTATTGTTGGAACAGGACTTGCGGGTGCCAGTGCTGCCTCTTCTCTTGGAGAGCTTGGCTATAATGTAAAAGCCTTCTGTGTTCATGAAAGTCCTCGACGTGCGCATTCTGTCGCAGCTCAAGGTGGTATTAATGCCGCAAAAAATTATCAAAACGATGGTGACAGTATTTATAGACTTTTCTATGACACGATCAAAGGCGGCGACTTCAGATCACGTGAAGCCAATGTCTATCGTCTCGCACAAATTTCAACGGCAATCATAGATCAATGTGTGGCGCAAGGGGTGCCTTTCGCGAGAGAGTATGGGGGCACTCTTGCGAATCGTTCGTTCGGTGGAACCCAAGTTTCAAGGACCTTCTATGCGAGTGGACAGACTGGTCAGCAGCTTCTTCTCGGAGCTTATTCGGGTTTGATGAGACAAGTAGATTCAAAACAGGTACACCTCTATACTCGTCGGGAAATGCTGGACTTGGTGGTGATTGATGGTCACGCAAAAGGCATTGTCGTTCGTAATTTATTGACCGGAGAAATAGAGTCACATTCCGCTGATGCAGTTCTTTTGGCGACAGGCGGATATTCGAATGTCTATTTTCTATCAACGAATGCAATGGCCTGTGCGGTGACGGCGGCCTGGAAAGCACACAAGCGAGGTGCTTATTTCGCAAATCCTTGTTTTACGCAGATTCACCCAACGTGCATTCCAGTTCATGGGGAAAATCAGTCGAAGCTTACCTTGATGTCGGAGTCCTTACGGAACGATGGTCGAATCTGGGTGCCGAAAGAAAAAGGAGACAAGCGGCCTCCCGCAGAGATTCCAGAGCAGGATCGAGATTATTATTTGGAGAGAGTTTATCCAAGCTTTGGCAACCTCGTTGCAAGGGATGTGGCCTCACGGCAGGCCAAGTTTAGGGTCGATGAAGGACGAGGCGTCGGTTCAACAGGAGTGGCGGTCTATCTTGACTTACGAGATGCAATTCAGAGCTTGGGACAAAACAAGATTGTCGAAAGATATGGAAATCTTTTTGAGATGTACGAGAAGATCACTGGTGAAGATCCATTCAAAGGGCCTATGAAGATTTACCCGGCGCCCCATTATACAATGGGCGGCTTGTGGGTAGACTATGAGTTGCAAAGCACAATACCGGGATTGTTCGTTATGGGAGAGGCGAATTTCTCCGATCACGGCGCGAATCGTTTAGGTGCTTCATCAATGATGCAAGGACTTGCCGACGGCTATTTTATTATCCCTTATACACTGGGAAATTATCTGGCTACCAATAAGCCGGAAGCAATCAGTACAACTCGTGACGAGTTTAAGGATGCTGAGCAGAATGTACAAAGACAGATAAATACACTGATGTCGATCCGCGGAAGTAAGACGGTAGATTCGTTTCACAAGAGGCTCGGGCATTTGATGTGGGAATATTGTGGGATGTCCCGAAACTCCTCTGGCCTTAAAGAAACACTGGCTAGCATTTCTCAGTTGCGTAAGGAATTCTGGCATGACCTTAGAATTCCTGGTGAGGCAACCTATATAAATTCTGAGCTTGAGAAAGCAGGAAGAGTTGCAGACTTTCTTGAGTTGAGTGAGCTTATGTGTTGGGACGCATTAGAAAGAAACGAATCTTGTGGTGGGCATTTTAGAGAAGAGTTTCAAACTCCCGACAACGAAGCGAAGCGCGATGACACAAACTTTACTCATGTGGCAGCGTGGGAGTGGCGCGGACCAGAGAGTAAAGAAACTCGTCATCGAGAAGAGTTGGTATTCGAAACCGTGCATCCTGCGATGAGATCGTATAAATAATTGTGCATCTTAGCATCTAGTCATTGAGCTATTGAGTTTTCGGCTAAGATATCTATACTTAAAGAGAGGCGATGGAGTCCGCCATAACCGCCTATTCATAATAAGATGAATACGCTGATGACTCCTACCAAAACAGTGGTAGGAGTGTGCCTTGAAGACATCAGCAGTAAAATATTCGAAATCAGATTTTTTGCTAAAACCCCAGTCATTTGAAACAAATTTAAGTCAATTCGATGATTTTCATTTTTCTCATCGAGGAGGGATCGTTTTATGAAAGCGATTTTACCAATGAAGCGTGCCGTTTGGGCTGTGGATGTTTTTGAAGAGCAGGATGATCTTATTGAAAGAGCGGCCCAATTAGTTGCGTATTTCAATAGCGAAAGCAGTATTGAGATCCAGCCTGTTCATGTTCTAACTTCTTATAGCAGAGATTTGCCAGCCGAATTTGAAGATCATTGGCTGCAAATTCAGGGGTGGCAAGAGGTCGAAGAGACTTGGGAAAAAAAGCATATTGATTTTGCAAAAGAACGCTTCGTTGGAATTATGAAGCAATTCAATCTTAAAAATATTTTAGAGCCAGCAATTCTCAATCCTGAATTTAGTTCGTCAGATTCAGACCTTGTTGATGCAGTATCAGATTTCGCGTTTAATTCAAATGCGGATTTCATAATTGCAAACACTCATGGAAAACGGGGACTTGATCGGTTTATGTTAGGGAGTTTTGCAGAGACTCTCTTGATGCGATCTAAGGTTCCAGTTTTAATTGCTGGATATCGAGGAAAAGAACATACCGCAATTAGAAAGATATTTTTTCCGACGGAGTTTGGCGAGCATTCACGAGATGTATTTAGAAGAGTTATTTCTTTTGCCAAACTTACTCACGCCGAAGTCATACTTTATCATGTCGCTGCTGATCCTAGCGAACCGAAGCCTGGTCGAGTTAATCCTTTAACGTGGCTTCCACGAACCAGTCCTCAACTCATGCAAGCAGTGTTGGCATTCCAATCTTATATGGACTTGCAAGTCAAGCGTGCTGAGAAATGGCGTTTAGCGGCTGAGAAAGAGGGTATTACTGTAACAGTAGTAATAGAAACCGACGGTCATCCCGTTGATCTTCTCATACACGAAAAGGCCATTGCATTTGGTGCGGATTTAATAATGATGGAAGCGCAGCGAGGGCCTATCAGAGGAGCGATCCTCGGCAGTAATACTAGGAAAGTTGTGAGACAGGCTGAGACTCCGGTCTTCGTATTTACTTATAACTATTTTAAATCTCACGAAGTACCAAAGACACCTCATGGCGAGGACTACAGCGACATCAGCGGCGTATAAAGGACTGACAGTGGAATTCCAGGAAAATGACAATGATGAACTTAGTCACAACCATAAGAATGCGGTGAATAGCACTCTTCTTCACGTTAGTGAGTTACTTGATAAATGTGAAGCGATGACTCTTATTTCAGAGGGATCTGAGACTGGTGAGTATGTTCAAACACTGACCGTCGATCAAAAGAACGTCTCACTAGCGGGGATTGAAAATCTTCGGTCGGCGATAAGAGAGCTGCAAGAGCAAGTTCATATTCAGAACTTTACTCCTAAGATAAAAACATTTGAGTCTATCATGGCGACGCTTTCTTTTATTCAGATCGCATTTGATGATATGCGGTCTAAAAATCTAAGAAATTACGGAATGCTATCTGAGGGGAATGCGGAATATATCGATAGAGTATGTGAGAATTTTGAGAGGGCTGTATCTGGTCTCAAATCAGATCTTCGAGAGTCAAAAGACGTTTAAGTAAAAATAAAATCTATTCAACACTTTGGTGACGACGCTCTGAACTTAGAGCGACGAGGAAATTGAATTTATCAATTTCCGAAGTGTTTTTTCAAATATTTGAATTGGAAACATAGGAGAGTAATATGTTGAACAAAGTTGCCGGGCTTGTCGCCCTGTTTATTATTTTTAATTGCCTTGGTGCCGACGCCGTTTTGAGGGAAGAGGTCAAAAAGAAATTGCGAAACGTAACATTTAGTCAAGCCTTCGAGAAGGAAGATACTTACTTTACAGATCGCAAAGATAAACAGCGAATGTTTATTCCAGAAGATTGGCAAAAGAAAATAAGCCTTCCTCCTTATCCTGCATTTGGAACACCGGAATTTTATAAGGATGTTGAGACAATCATGGATTTGGTGAAGCTTCGCACTCCAGAGACTCTTCGACAAACACGAAACGAGAGGTTTGCGACGGCATTTTTTCTGGGGCCAGTTCATATAGCGGATTTGCGCCTTTATCATGGAAAGAAGGATGAACTGGTGGATTTCTTCAACGATGTTTTCTCTGATAGCGATATTATACTTTACACACTTAAGCCAAAATTCAACAGAGCGCGTCCAATAGATGTAATTCCTAGTTGGGAAACGACTATCGAGACTCCAGGCCATTCATCCTATCCATGTGGAAGTTGTGTCGAGGCGCACACATTTGCTTACCTCCTGACAGAATTTGAACCAGGCTTAAAGGAAGAATTTTTTAAATCGGCACGTGAAATAAGCTTACGCAGAGAAATCTGTGGGCTTCATTTTCACTCAGACAATGAAGCTGCTGAACTGCTCGCCAGGCAGTCTTTTGCTCTGATGAAGGAATCACCGATGTGGAAGAAGAGATTTCCAATTGTGCAAAAATTGTGGATGGAGAGAAGAAATATACTGTTAGGAAAACCGTTCATAGGTAGTTAAACTACTGCATTGTGAACTGTAAAAGAGAAGGCCCGAATAGGTCGGGCCTTCTGGCATATAGGGAGAAATGAAATTCTTAAAAACTAATGGCTATAGATTGGCGTACCTCCATCAGCATAGACGCTCGTGAGGTCATCCATCGTGTAATCGCTTTTTTGTAGCTTCATTCGGATAGATTTTCCGTTTGTCTGTAAAGTTCCTACAATCTGCTCGTTTTCAACAAGCTGCAAATCTCTATCAAAATCCAATACAAGTTCGCCGGGGTTTCCGAAAGATAAATTTCCAGAGTATAAATCTAGCGTGTTAAAGGTACGTTCCCATACCATATCGTCAACGATGTAGGTCTTCTCGCGACCTAGTGGCACATTCTGATCTAACAGTTTGATCAATAGAAAATAGCGGCCATCGGTTTCTAGAAATAGCTCCATGTGTGTCACCAAGATAGATCCACTTGATAATACTGTTGGGTTTAGTGCTTGCAATGATTTTAATTCAGTTTTTACTGTATGACTTTGATTCATGACGCTAGCAAATTTTCCGGGAATATCTTCGCTCGCAGGACAAATTTCTCTACCGTAAGTGATTGCTGAAGTTGATGAGACCCGTGATGCTTCCGCAATTTTTCCGGACAGACCTGAAGATACGATGTCCTGCTGGTAAGTGAATTCAGCCACGATCTTATTGTCTTCCATGCGCCCTTGAAGAATTCCCAGATTATCCAAAACGAGTTTTCCATCCTTTACATACCAAGAGCCCGTTAAATTTCTAATTCGGTATCGCTTATACCCATATTTGGTTTCAGTACGATAGAGCAAATCCTCCTCCTGATATTCGGCTCGGTATGTGCCATCTGGATAGATTAGTAAATCAGCTTGGGCATAGACTTCTTTGCCATCAGTGGCAGTTCCAATTTTGATCTCATGTACGCTTACAAAACGATCATTGATGTCTTGCCGAGCGCAGGTTCCATCATGTTTATACATTAGTTGGCCATAGTCGAAATCTACTGTGGTTGAATTATCATTAACTCTCACATCTGGCTTTGAAGGTACTGCTTGTGCGGAGTTGGAGGTTCCATTTGAACAAGCGTTTAAAGTCAGTGCAAACATTAGTGAGCTTAGAATCTTAGTTGATGTCTTCATTTTTTTCCTTTTCTTAAAAGATAGATATTTTTTTGGTGTTATTAAATTGTTATCTGTGAGGCTTTATTGAAAGCCGGTCCTTGAAAATAGATGATTGATTTATCAGGAAAGATCATCGTGTATCCTCCATGTCCCTTATCCCAAGTTTTTGCGTGGACGATTGTGCCCTGGTGTTTCTCAGCCACGGCAATCTTTTCGCCCATGAGCTGTCCTTTTTTAAGTTTGTTAGCGACGTTCTTGGCGTCACATTTGCCACATTCTAAGGAGATATAGTTGTCATTAAGGAGAGACACATTTTTATAGAGTGCATTTCCATTTTCGAAGACGGCAATTTCCCCGTTGTTCAATGGGCGAACAGACGGAATCTTTGCCGATGGTAAGAAATGGACAATCGCTATACCTTTCACCGTTTTGGTTTGAGCGAAAGCGGCAGGAATGTGTGAACAGAAAATTGTGCTAAAAACTATCGGCAATACTAAGTTTGTTTTCATATTAATTTCCTTTGTGCCTCCAATTTGGAATTTATTTTTTGAAATCTGAAATCTGATAAACTTGGAATTCTCGTTCTAGGATTTTTACTTCAAGATATAGTTCTTGAAGATCGTGCTTGAGGCAGAAAAGGGCGAGTCCCTTAAGTTCATTTAAAAGTTTAGAAAGTAATTGTTGGTTCATTTGAAACTCCTTATGGTATCTGTTTCTCGCAAGCCTATAGAGCAAGAGGTTAGCCAACGATGGACCCATCTTAATTTCGATTTGGCGATCCTTAATCAATCTTGCTGAGACTCTTCAATTCGATATTCATTCAAGAAATTCGCGACTTAGAATAGCCGCCGCTTTGTATTTCCAAACTATGGCGAGAATGAACCAGCGTGGTTTTTTCTCGCCACATGTAAGTTATTGGTTTTATTGATTTGGTAAATTCTCTATGGCGAGTTCTCGCCACCTTCGGGTCAGTCGTTTTTTACCGCTCTTCTGCAAAAGCAAATGAAAGCAAGTAGTTAGTAAGTCGTGGCACAAGCACGGTCAGCGGACCTATTTTTGATATGTAGGAATATGTCGGCTTCGGAATCACGGTGATTCTTAAGATCTCGACGAAGCGATGGAGAGGGTATGGCTTTCTTAACGATATGCCCAAGATGTGGAGAGCATCACTTAGAAGTTTTTCGAAGTCACGAGTATTGCGCTAACTGCAATTATGGAAAGTGCTTCGTAAACGCGAAGGTGATTCAAGCTAAGGCAGAATCAAAAGGTGGCTGGCAGAAGCAAGTTATCCAAGTCAACTCCGACGCAAAGTTATTAAAAACTAAAACCGTAAAAGAATCGAGAGGTGCGTAATGTTGCCAGTAGGAATCGTAACAATGAATTACAATGAGGCTAATCAAATTAATTTTTCAGAGAAGATTAAAAAAGCCGCGAGGTTTGGAAAAAAGTCTTGGTTAACGCTGAGAAATATCGGGAACACACTATTCAATGTGTTCATGAAGCCGTGCTCAATTCAAGAACAAGTGGAAGCCGGGCGTCTTGCCGAGATGAGACTGCGCCGACACATGAATATGATGTAGCCAGAGTGCCGGGAGGGGAAATGGCAAACCAAATTCTAGAGAAAGCGCAAGAAAGTGCCGTGGAGATCGCTCTTAAAAAATTAAAGGAAGAATTTCGCCGTTGGTACTCGATGCTGTCGATCCAGGAAATAGTGAAAAACCAAGCATTGATCGCTGAAATTGAAGCTATGGAAAAAGCCTTGCTTCAGGGCACATAAGTTTAGGGGGAACGTATGAGTCAAGATATTCAAAAAGTTTCAGACATGGAAATTATTGAAGAAGCGGCAAAGAGACTTCAAAAACAGTTTGTTTGTGAAAATGGTAGTCCACTTCTTTATGGAAGTTTCCGCTTCATTTTTCACGATGGAAGATTTCAAGGCGTTGAAGATTGGCCGCGCAATAAGAGATATCAAAGTCCTAGTCGATTCAATTCTTCAAAAAAAGTTACTGAGGAAGTGGGATAAATATGTTTAAGGAAATTTCAAATTTATTTTCTTCGATTCTCCAAAAAGTGTCTACGGCAGAGAAGTCTCGTAATTATGCGCTGAAACGGCAAACTCTTCGAGTGCAGATGGCATTGAGAGATCTTCAAGGTTGTTTTGAGCCAGTATCTACTAAGGTGAAGTAGCTATGAGCGATTATAAGCAGGACGTTCCGCTCTCAGTCGCATTGTTATGTTTGCTAATAGTTGTCGGCATATACTCCTATGCTGCTTACTTTAGGTTTCATCCTACCGTACTAGGCAGTCTTCAAGAAGATTTTATTTTGAACGGTGGATTTTGGACGGTCTCAATGATTGCGATTCTTTCGAACTTTGCATTTCTTGGTTCTTATATTCAGCAATCCGTTGGGCTTGAGCGCCAGGGAAGTAAGTTAGAAATTCTGCAAGGAAAAAGAAAACCTTCTAAGTTTGGGATCGTCGAGGCGGGGGCAATCACGGTTTCCATTATTACATACTTAATATCTTTGATGTGGGTTGTTCCACCTAAGATAAAAGCATGGATTTTTTTGCTACCGAATAATGTGAACCTTTTAAATCATTTCCTGTCGGGAAATTTAGGAATGTTATCGGGTTTGATTTTATGGATATCGATGAGCTCTTTGAGGTCCCTAAAATGGACAAGAAATAGAACCTACAAACTTGATGTTCCCTGTGTTGAGACAGGAGAGCTTATCTTAGGTTCTAGTCCCGGTAAGTTGTCACATGAAGATGATATATCAGATGCAAAGGAAGAATGGGTGACTATACCTGGGCGTGGAATCAATACAGGAATT
This sequence comes from Bdellovibrio sp., assembly GCF_036384735.1. Classification (GTDB taxonomy): domain Bacteria; phylum Bdellovibrionota; class Bdellovibrionia; order Bdellovibrionales; family Bdellovibrionaceae; genus Bdellovibrio. Next base: position 73,131 of record NZ_DASVLT010000016.1, read on the forward strand.
TTAGTAACTGGCAGTATTGGTAGCGGCAAGACGCAAGGAACGATTTTAAGATATTTGAAGCAAATACTGACATTCCAGGCAAGAGTCCCTTCTATTCTAGCGATAGATCCGAAGGGAACATTTCTTAAAGTTGCGGAATCAATGATTCGGGCATTGGGCTTAGATCACCTTATTGTAAAAATCGTCCTTGGCGGCAAAGTCACGATTAACCCGATTTACTGTGAGCGTCCTCTGAAAAATTCTAGATTTAGTGAGATTGCAGAAATGGTGAGGGCTGCGGCAATTAACTTTATGGGAAAATCGTCAGATTCTCCTTTTTGGGATGTTTCTTCGTCGTATTTGATTCGGAATTCTATCGTTTATTGTGCGGCCACGATGAGCTATTACACCCTTTTGGATTTGTATCAAACCATTGTGAGGGCCAATAAAGATGATCTAGGAGAGGAATTGACTGAAGCTCTCAAGGAAGGCTCTTTCGACGAGGAGGAGCAATTCAATATCGGAAGAGCAATCGAATATTTTAAAAATGAATATTCCCAACTTGAGGATCGTGTAAGAACCGGCATTGTAGCTACAAGCACAGCTTTTATAAATCAGTTCCAAGAGTTTGGAGCAAGTCGTGTCTTTTGCCCAAAGTTGGAGGATCTAACCATTAAATCAATGGATGAACTTGTAAAAGATGGAAAGATTATTTTGTTTGATGTGCAAAAGCCTGGGCTATCTCGGTCAATGGGAACTTTTATTAAGCTTTTATATTCTCAAGCGGTGCTAAACAATATGGCTGAGCTTAAGAACAGTCCTTTGCCTGTAACAAATGCTCTTATAATTGACGAGTATCAGGATGTAGTGACTTGTGGCGGTGGTGGTACTCTGGGAGATGAGAGTTTTGTTGCGAAGAGCCGGGAATCAAAGTCATTTTTTCTAGCAGCAACTCAGTCGGTAAGTTCGATTGTAAATGCGGTAGGAAGCCCTCGTCCAGCGATGGAGCTTTTACAGAATTTTAGGACGCGAATTGCATGTCACTCTTTGGATACTGAAACGACGAAGATATTTGGTGAGCTTGCGGGTAAGGATGAATATGAAAGTGAAACGCATTCATTATCAGAGACTTCACAGGCAGCAAAGTTAAATTTATTGACGGGAGATTTTGATTCTAAAAATTCAAATCTCAACGAGTCGATCAGTCATTCAAAAAGAAAAGAAGATCTTGTCATGAGTGGTGATTTTTCAAGGCTCAGAACATTCGAAGCTTTCGCGCAGGTTTTTGATGGAATTGAAACGAAGTTTTTAAAACTTTATTTGAAGCCGGATTTCTTGCCAAAGATAAATACTATTCACGAAGAGGTAATTAGATCTTTAGATAAAGCGAAGGTGAAATCTAACGTCAGTTTTTTGAGAAAATGGATACCTCGTTTGAGTTTTGCTTCCATCTTTTTCTGTATGACATCCTTGGGGGCAATTCCAAATGTTTGCAATGTGGTAGGTGCTGGCTCCTTCAATTCCTGTCTGGAGTTAAACGTTGGTGCTTGTACTTGTGGTTTTCCTCCGCACCCTTGTGCAAGTATCTCTTACTATGTGCCGCAAACCTACATTGAAGTTTGGCCGAATGAGGGAGAAAGCTATTTCTCTGCTCTTCCTGGGGCTAAGGCGCAGTTATCTAAGATAAAGGAAGTCCCTTTTGGTTCGGAAGGAGAAGACACTCAAAGCTATCAAGCAAGAAGCATTGTGATTCCATTTGCATCAATGGCGTTTGCAACCATGCCAGCTAGAGGAACGAGATTCGATAAGATGTGCTTTGATGGAATGAGCGAACATTTCGGAGTTCACTGGAAAACAGGTAAAGGTGATTTGCTTCAGCCTCTTTTTCTTGCATGGGGTGTGGCTCCAAAGGCCTGCTTACTGAAGGGGGCCGTTATGTCGGCAAGTGGGGGGGCAAATGGAGGATATTCAGGGGGCGGCGAGACTTGCAGTTTTGAACTGCCAACTATCGGAACCTTTCCTCCTAGTGCTCATGAGGCTTGCAATGGGTGGGGCACTTTCTATCCAAGATATGGAACATACGCTGGTCCAGCTTCTCTAACTGGCGCATTAATGATTGCATCGAGGATCAAAAGTCTTTCCTCGGAAGTGTTGCACTCAATGCCTACCGGACCGGATGAGAAGTGGCAGCTTATTTACCCTCAGAACAGTTCGTGCTTTCGAGAGGGACAAAATGTCGGGATTTTGGAGACGATAAAAGGAGTCCGAGAGACGGGTCGTTTGTTGAATGGAAAGCTCAAGGGATATTTATTTGCGGTGTGGTCGAAAACAATAACCTGCCAGGATTTTCCATCGGCAATTCAGGCGAAGGCAGGAGCTTTGGCGATAGAAGCGGCATGTAGGGGGCTTAATGAGTAATCTTAGCCTTCAAAATGACCACGGAGTTACCATTGCGAAGAAAAAA
>NZ_DASVLT010000017.1:0-46556 GCF_036384735.1 Bdellovibrio sp.
TTCCATTGGGGATCCACTAATGACACCTGCTTTCTTAGATTTTGCTTCGTAACCAAATCTTAAGAAGATTGTGTAATTAACTGGATCCCTTTTTTCTTAGGTCCTAACGCCTAGCATTCCACCATTAACTGGGAACAACCGAATGTGTTTATGAAATCAGATTCCTTCTATTACGCCGTCATTTTTAGTTCTCAACGAAATTCATCTGACTGCGCAGGCTATGAGCAGATGGCCGAACGCATGGTTGAACTTGCGAAAATTCAAAAAGGTTTTCTGGGGATGGAAAGCAGTCGTGGAAGCGATGGCTTTGGAATCACGGTTTCTTATTGGCAGACGCTTGAGGATATTAGTGCTTGGAAGTCGAACTCGGAACATAAAATCGCGCAGGAGTTTGGGCGATCGAAATGGTATGAGAGTTTTTCGACGAGGGTTTGCAAGGTGGAGCGGGAGTATGGGGTTGGGAAGTAGATGCTAGAATGATCGATTCTGTGGAAACCCGAGAGCCAATTTCTGACGTTAACTAATTACCTAGCGTTTTTATTGCAGATCACTAGTGGAGGGGGGGCAACTCTCGAAATTTCAGTAACGGGACAATAGTTTTTAAAGACTATGCAGAGAATCTATGACCGCTGGAAGACGAATCACTGAAACATTCACACCAAGTTCCAAAGCTGTTCTACCAGTGTATTCAGAAGCGATGCGGGGATTTTGATGATGTTCATCGAAAATATCTTCCAAGGCTAATTTTCCTGGGCCTTGGCTTCCGATGCCCAAGAACTAAGTATGTAGTTGTGGCAGGTTTCGATTCTTATCGCCTCCATCATTTGAAAAATCCTGTCAAGTTTTGGCTGGTCATCCAACGAATTTTTAGCGAGAATTCAATTAGTTGGGTGCACTCCGAGCGGGTTGGATTATTTGAGGAAGTTTGTAGGCAAATGGAATTAAAGGACATCTACAAGAATCTTCTTACTAAAATTCGAAGCGAAACTGATATTGTTGAAATTAAGAGAGAGTACTTACTTCCGCAAGATTCAAAGTATCAATACCGCAGAACTCTTCAAAGCAACGGATTTAAGCGCCCACATATCTTAGTATATCGCAAAGACAAGCCAGGCTATCTCAGCACCGATACACAATTCGACGAGTTTTTTTCCGAATGTACAGACTATCTCGACGAGCTAATTTGTATGGCTCATGAATTTGGGCACCATTTTTCGCCAGATCATGAGATTGATTCTCTATATGATAAAATCAGAGACAACGGCAATTGCGCGACTCCTGATGAGAAACGAAGAATTTTAGAAGAAGAAAGCCTTGCGTGGGATAAGGCAGAAGCAATTCTAAAGGAATTGAAATTTTCTAATTGGGAGGCTTTTCATGATTCAAAGAAGAAGGGTCTTCGGTCGTATCAACAGAATATTCACGAATGGCAGCCGCTGTCGATTGATGAGGCCATTCAAACCTTGAAATCTTAAAGTGCCAATGGATGTTGGCAGGTGGATGGGCATTGGATATTTTTCTAAGAGAGCAAACAAGAGAACATTCTGACATCGATATTTTGATACCTCGACAGGATCAACTTGAGATTCAGGAGTCCTTAAAAGGCTGGGATCTTCAGGTTGGTGATCCACCTGGTACTTTGAGGGTTTGGAAACCGGGCGAGTTTTTGAACAAAGGTATTCACGATATCTGAGGTCGTCCATTCCCTGAGTCTCCTTGGAAAATTCAATTCATGCTTTTCGATATTGAAAACAATGAATGGGTTTATCGAAGGAATTCTGCAATTCGTGGTAGTTTGGATTCGATGGCGTTAGAGTCTTCGCACGGATTAATGTACCTCGCGCCCGAAATTCAACTTCTTTATAAGTCAAAAGGACTTCGTCCAAAGGACATTAAGGATTTCGAGTCAACTTTGCCAGCGCTGACTCAAGATAAGCGCAGTTGGTTGAAAAAGGCTCTTCAGATTTCTTACCCTGATGGTCATGATTGGATCTCACGCCTCTAAATTTTAAATATTAATACGATTAATTTCATAATTAGTCGGGTTTCTCAATTCAGTTTCTTGAAATCATCAAGGAATTCGATACGATTTTCATAAGCAAAATTTATACGGAAATGGCGTTTTGACGGTTCAGAAACGGCGAGAGGAATTTCGGAATGAAATCTTATTATCACGCACACGAGTCGGCTTATCAGCAAATTAAATCAAAAGGATTTGTCGGCTGGGGAAACGCAAAAAACTTATCTGAACTTGGCGACGCAAAAACTAATGAGTATTTAAAACAAAAAATCGGAAAATACTTTTCGTATGTGAACGCAAAGTCGGCATTAGATCTTGGATGTGGAACTGGAACGACAGCGTTCACCTTCGCGAAACATGGTTTCCAAACGACTGGAATAGACATTTCAGCAACTGCTATTGAGATGGGTCGGGATTTAGCTCGCCAGCAGAATCTAGAAATTCGGTTCGTTGCAGGCGATGCTTTAGATTTAAAATCACTCGGTCAAAAATTTGATTTAGTTTACGATAGTCATTTTCTTCATTGCATTGTTCTTGAAGAGGACCGAAGAAAAGTATTTGAAGGAGTTAAAAGTGTTCTTTCTTCAAACGGCATTTTCATTTTAGACACAATGGTCATGCCCGTTGGTCAGGTTGATCCGGCGAGAATGTTCGACACGCTTCGCTTCGACGACGATTTTATTTTATGGCACAAAGTCAAACCGTCAAACGATCGAGGCATTCTTGAGATTGAAGGTCAGCATTGGTGTGCTCAACGTCGAATTTATCCCGCCGACAAAGTTGTGAGTGAAGTTACCGGTGCGGGTTTCGAAATCCTAGAACAACAGGTAGATGATCAAGAAAACAGCCCTTCGATGCTTAGAATGGTGCTTCGCTGATTAGTTGATTTTAGGTCGCGAATGCTTTGTATTGTCCATCGCATTTTTCTTTCTGCGAGCTGACTGCATTTGCAGCTTTCTAGAGATGGCCAAGCCGGCGAAGTAATTATCCCGTAATCTTAAAGTAATCTTTAACGAAGCCCCCCTCGATTAGAAAAGTGGCAATTTTCGCTCTAGTGAAAGGCCTTAGACACAGATTGCAGCCTTTAAACGAAATAATCCGTCTCGGCTCTGGTATGGTTATCGCTTGAATCCGTCCTCATAGGAGTTTTATATGAAATTAAGCTATTTCTCTTTTGCCCTGGCAGCCCTTGTTAGCACCTCTGCTTTTGCTCGCACTATCGACGCCTATGTTTATGCGGGAGACTGTCCTGCTAATTCAATTTGTGTGCAAAAAGGCGGTATGACCCAGGACGGAACAATCTTTGTGAGCGCATTGCTGGATACTTCTGCCAATGTTTACATCCAACCTCACCAATCCACGGTGGTCATTAAGGAAGGCAATCTTTTAGTAAATGGGACTCGCATTGGAGCAGTAGAAAATGTGAATGCCGTTAACGGTAATCACCTTGTTCAGCTTGAACAAGGTGTGAGTTTGAATATTTCTACAGCTCAGGGGCCTGATATTATTGTGCCTCGTAAAATTTGTGTTGCTGTGGATGTTTGCCAGACATTCGGCACGAAAAGACTTCCGGGACTTATTGACACTCTGACTGTCAACGGAGATCAGGAGTTGTCCGTTCAATCGGATCCGTATTCTCTTCAGCAATAGGGATCCGTGACTTATCATCGCAATTACCATTCCGGATTTGTTTTGCCTTCGCCTGTTTTGATCAAGCTCTTCAAACTTTTTTTGATGTAGTATCCCCAGCCCTCAAAACAGGCGTCGTAACATTCCACATCCGGAGTCAGACCCACGTGAGTAAAGCGCAACTGAGTTTTATCGCCCTTCTTGGAGATTTCAAAGATCACATCAGTGCCAGTCCATTCGTCCTTTTGCTTTAAAAAACTAAGATTACTTTCAGTAACATGCCAGACGATTTTTTTATTCGGTACAAACTCAGTCACTTTCTGAGTGCTCTTGTGAATGTCTTTGTATTGATAGGTAAACTTGCCGCCCAGCTTGTTTGAGGAGCCTTTTAGATCTTCGGCCCACCAGCCGCGAACATTGGCGATGGCATCGAAAACTTTTTTTGGAGACTCATCAAAAGACATTGTTATTGTGAGGTTCTTATTTGATCTCATAAAATCTCCGTCATTTTTTTAGTGAAGGATTCCCAGCCAGCACGATGTGCTTTTTGTTCCGCGAGGCTGTGAAGTCCTTGATGAATAATTTCAATAAACGAGCTGCCATCTTCCTTGCTGTTGAAAGCAAGTGTGGCCGTGCCGCCAAGACCAGAAAGTTCGATTTTTTTATTCGGACCCACTTTGAAATTTACAGAGTCACGGAATGCTTCACTCATAAGAGATAAAAAGCGCTCTTGGTTTTTGCAAATTTCAAAAATCTTTTCGGCTGAAGCAGGATAAGCTCGCAACATACGCAATTGACCATTTTCGACTTGAGCGGTGAAGTCATTGATTCCACCGTCCCAGCCCATTTGATGGTTGTCTCTGGTAGCTTGATCTTTAAAGCCCGTGTGATTCAGAACCAGTCGAGTTTTAGACCCGTCCTCAAAAAGTTCGATCACGACTTGAGTGTCGGGTTTTTGATCGGCTCCGAAGGTCTGACACCAACTAAAAACAATTTTCTTATTGGGAATGATTTCTAAAAACTCTCCGAAATTTGCGAGGGTTTTATTTTTAAAGTTGATGTGATATTTTCCACCGACACGAAAATCTATTTGCATAGAACCCGAGTCAGCTCCGCAGTTCATAAAAAGGAGTCCGTCTTTGAGGGCGTTAAAGACTTCACTTGCCGGGCGGCCAATCAATTTTTCGGCTTTCACTTGATAAGTCATTTTACTTGATTCCTTTCGATGATTTATTTTTTGATTCTAAATTTTCCGCAAATGAATCTAGATGGTCATTCCAGAACTTGGTGTAAAATTGAATGCACTCTTCTGCGGTCTTCAGGGCTTCCGGATTCAAAGTGCATTCATGAATGCGTCCCTGTTTTTTCCGGTTTAAGAGTTTTGCTTTTTCGAGAATTTTGATGTGTTTCGAAATCGCTTGCAGTGACATTTGAAAAGGATCACTGAGAGCTCCCACTGTGTGAGTGCCTTCGTTCAACATTTTCAAGATCTGTCGGCGAGTCGGATCTGAAAGCGCATAAAAGAGACTGTCTAAGTCTGACGAAAGAATGTTAACCATATGGTTTAATATTAGATGACGTCAGATAAACAGTCAACCAAATGGTTTACTATTCATAAGTACCTGTTATAACTAGGTAAAAAGACGAGAACTGCCGGCTAAGTTCACACAGTCGTACCGAACAACGCACCAATGCCTGCGGTGAGAGCCATCGCTAAGGCTCCCCAGAAGCCTACTCTCAAAGCTCCTTTCCAGATATTTGCACCACCTACGCGAGCGGCTACAACACCAAGTACTATTAAGAAAGCAAGAGAGGCAATGGAAACAATCGCAATAAGATTTTGGGGCAAAGAAATCAGGACCATCAATAGAGGAAGAACTGCACCAACTGAAAACGCACCAGCTGATGCAAATGCCGCTTGTATGGGACGAGCGCTCAGTGCTTCTGTAATTCCCAATTCATCTCTGGCATGGGCCCCCAGCGCATCGTGAGCCATCAGCTGCTCGGCAACTTTCGATGCCAGTTCAGGCTCAAGTCCACGACCGACGTAAATTTGTGCAAGTTCAGCACGTTCAAATTCAATATTTGAAGCAAGCTCTGACTTCTCTCGAGCAAGATCGGCATTCTCGGTATCTGCTTGAGAGCTTACGGAAACATATTCTCCTGCGGCCATCGACATTGCGCCAGCTACGAGACCCGCGACTCCAGTTATAAGGATACTCTGATGTGAAGAGTTGGCGGCAGCAACACCCACGACAAGACTTGCGGTTGATACAATTCCATCGTTAGCACCCAGAACGGCTGCACGAAGCCAGCCGATGTGTTCAGAGCGATGAGATTCAGGCGGCATTTGAGTTGATTTCATCTAAAGTCCTTTTATCTAGTTCGTTCAGGTTGATAACCTGTTCCACCGGTGCCAATGGGTTCTCTCTTTGCAGGCTTTTCTAGGAAATATTTAACGACAGGAATAGCTCGTTCTGGTTCAGAGAATAATAAAAAGTGGCCCGCGTCGGGAATCACGGCAAGTTCTGCATTTGGAATTTTTTTGAATGTATCGACGGCGTGATCGAGTCGAACAAAGTCGTGGTCTCCTAGAAGAATGAGCAGAGGTGCTTTAATGGAAGATAACTCTTCATCGGAAAAACCTTCCCATTTCATCGCGGTTGCCTTCGCCCAAAGTTGAGACCAATCGGTTGGGATTGGTGCAACTTTTTTATAGCCTTCTCGCTGAAAGGAAAGGCTTTGTGAGTCCGCTGTCTGCGTTGAGACATCCTTCAGCATTTCAAAATTGAGAGCATCCTTTGATGGGCCGAATGTTCCTCCGTAAGATGCAACACGATCGACAAGTTCTGGATTGCGAACGGCAATCATGGTGGCAATGGCACCGCCGTAGCTTTCTCCAAAAAAATTGGCTTTTGATATGTTAAGATACTTGAGAAGTGCCACGATGTCTTTCGCATGCTGCTCGATACTTAAAGGGCGATCTGCAAGATCTGCGGTACGGCCGTGACCTTGAAGGTCCATGCAGATGACTTGGTGGGAATCAAATAGCTCGGGCAAAGATTTTAGTCCTGTGAAACCAAAGGCTGGATGAATATAGACCAGAGGTTTGCCTTGCCCCTCGATTTCGTAATACATGTTTAGTCCGTTAATCGGGGCATATCCGGTTGTTTTTTTATTTTCTGCCATCGCCTGTACCGCCATAATTGAATAGACCACGCCAGAATTGTGCGGGCTCAATTAACTTTCGTTTCTTGGTGTCTTTTAGGTCAATTATATTTTCATTAAGTGGCTATATTTGAGATGGGGGAGTATCCTTGTTGTGTTTAATCTTTTCTACTTGTCATCTGCCCTATTCGGAAGGCAAATGTCGCATAATATTGGATTTAAAGGACAGCTATGACCCTTCCATTTTCCGCAGCCGCAGACCGTAATAAAGAACCCATTCTTGAAGTACTTAAGAAAGTTCTTCGTCCAGAAGACGAGCGACTTCTTGAAGTAGGCGCGGGGACGGGACAGCATGCGGTTTATTTTGCGCCGTTTTTTCCCTGGATGGATTGGCAGCCGACGGAGGTTGCGGAAAATCTACCGATGCTTCGCGAGCGCATTAAGGAAGCGGGAATTTCTAACATCATGACTCCGTTTAAGATGGTTGTAGGCGAGGATGATTTTCCGATTCGTATGTTCGATGCTGTTTTGACTGTAAACACCTTCCACATCATGTCTTGGAAGGAATGTAAGACCTTTATGAAGTTAATCAGCGGCCGCTTGGAGGAAGGTGGGAAGGTTTTAATTTATGGACCTTTCAAATACAATGGTAAATCAACAACTGAAAGTAACGAAGAGTTCGATAAGTCTTTGCGCGAAAAGGATCCGCAAAGTGGAGTTCGCAATTTTGAAGACGTGATCGCAGCGATGTTTAAGAATGAATTCGAACTAGTTCGTGATTTCGAAATGCCTGCGAACAATCGCATGCTTTATTTCCGCAGACTGAAATTCATGCGCAAGAAGTAATTCTTCCTGCGCACTTTTCATCATCGTCAAGACAACTTGGCCTTTTGCAACGCTAGCTCTAAAGCTTTTTCCCGTTGAAACTCTGGCAAGGCTACGCCTTCAACGCGAATAGTGGTGATGTCTGCCATGCCCATGAATTCCAAGACTGTACTTAGATAAGGAACCAAAAAGTCGTACGCCTTCTGAGGCCCTTGGGAATAGACACCTCCAGTTGCGACGGCAAGATAAACTTTCTTGCCCTTTACCAAGCCCACAGGTCCTTCTGGTGTGTATTGAAAAGTCACCCGAGGTCTTGAAATGAGATCCAGCCAGACTTTCAAATTCGATGGAATAGAAAAGCTATACATAGGTGCGCCAATCACGATGATATCGGCGTCTAAAACCTCTTTCACTAACTCATCGGAATAGTGAAGTGCTTCTTGATCTAAAGCAGTTCGGTTTTCAGAAGGTATTAGAATCGCTGTGGTCTGCGCTGATGTCAGGTGGGGCGTTTGTGGACTATCAAGGTCACGTACAATGACATGGGCATCTGGGTTTGCAGCCTTCAGCGTTTTTAGAATTTCGCTAGTCAATGCGCGAGTGATAGAGATCTTGCCTCGAGGGCTTGATTCGACAACTAAAATTTTTTTCATAAAGCCTTCTCTAGTATGGATTCCGTTGTTGGAATGAAATTCATACTTAGAATATACTTAAATCGATTTTCAAAAAAGAAGGCAGAATATTCTGCCTTAGTCAGATGAGGCGTACTAATGAAAGAAAAGGGAAAAAGAAAACAGCTCCCGTCGCTGGAGGGTTGCAAAAGTGAACGATCTTTAGCTACGAAGGAATTCATCAGTCGTATTGGTGATAAGTGGAGCATCATGATTGTTTTGGCATTGTCTCGTCATGAGGACTCACGAGCGCGATTTTCTGATCTAAAAAAGGGAATTGTGGGAATTTCACAGACAATGCTAACATCAACGCTGCGAGGTCTGGAGCGAGACGGAATTGTTGAGCGCGAAGTATTCCCCGAGATTCCGCCACGAGTCGAATATCAACTAACCAAATTGGGCTTGAGCGTTCTAGAGCCTATGAAAGTTCTTACAGAATGGACAATGATAAATTGGGATTCCGTAAAACGGGCTCGCGCAAAATATGATTCGAAGCTTTAGCAAGGTAATAGGTATAAAAGGTCTTTTATCTTGCTGTAGCGTTATGACTATAGCGTGCGCAAGAAGTAATTCTTCCTGCGCACTTTGCGAAATTATATTTTTGAATAATCCATATTCTTTAGATCTGTGATCAGATCTGGTCCTGTCGGGTTCCAATTTAAAACTCGGCGAGTTTTTTCACTGGAAGCTGGCAAGTCCATACCTGCAAACATCGCAAGCCAACCGAAGTGAGCTGCCGCATCTTTCGCGGACATGCTGATCACAGGAACTTTTAAACCTGCACCGATAGTTTCAGCGATGTGGCGCATAGAAACACCTTCTTCAGCAACAGCGTTGTAGCGCGCGCCTTTTTCGCCTCTTTCAAAAGCAAGCTTATAGAGGTGAGCGACATCCGTTACATGACATGCTGACCAACGATTGCTTCCTTCATCGATATAGACAGATACTTTCTTTTCTTTCGCATGTGGAATCAACATGCTGATCAATCCCTGCTTGTGAGTATCGTGAACTTGCGGAAGGCGAACGACTGAAACATTCACGCCCAATTCCAAGGCAGCTCTGCCAGCATATTCTGAAGCGATGCGAGGATTTTGATGATGTTCGTCGAAAATATCTTCTAATGCTGGTTTGCCGGGTCCCTGACTTCCGATGCCTACACCTGAAGTGATTAATAGAGGACGGTTTGTTCCCTTCAAGGCATCAGCGATCACTTTGATATTGGCTTTGTCTTTTTCGCAGTTCGCGACAAATTTTGAAAAGTCGTGATCGAATGCGCAGTGAATAACTCCGTCAGATTCTGCAGCACCTGCGCGAAGACTTTCAGGTTCATCTAAAGTTCCTCGGTATGGAGTCGCTCCGAGTTGAGTTAGCATTTTCGCACCTTCATCAGAACGAGTCAGGCCGATCACTTGGTGTCCACCTTGAATCAGCTCTTTAACAATACGCGAACCGATAAAGCCGGTAGCACCCGTTACGAATACTTTCATAGATATCTCCTAATGTCTGAATGTCCTTTTTTAGGACTTCGATTAAATCTAATGTAGCAAGTAAAAACTGGCCTTTCTATGCTACAAAATCCATATTTTATGCGATATAGTCTAATGCATGGAATCTGACACACTTTCCGATGTTTTAATGAAAATGCGCCTCAAATCTACTTCGGCGGGCATTTTAAGTGCCGCTGGCAAATGGGCCATCGAATATCCCCCATTTGAGGGCTTTAAATTGCAAGTCGTCTTAGAAGGCGAGCGCTATTATATCGGTGAGGGAAAATCCAAAGTCATTCATGTCAAAGCAGGTGATTGTGTTTTGATGACAGGCAAAAAACCGATGGTTGTGGGCACAGATCTGAATGTTAAAAAGCGAATTCAGATGGAAGACCTATTGAAAACCAAAAACGGCGGAGCCATGACGATCAACGGTGGTGGCGATATGTTATCCATCGGAACTTATTTTGAATTCGAAGGACATCTGCCAAAAGTTTTATTCGAAGGTTTGCCCGCATGCATTCACGTCGATGGAAATTCTGATCAAGCGGCTATTTTACGTTGGAGTCTTGAACGCTTCAAAGCAGAGTTCTTCGGAAAAAATCCAGGCCGAGCACTAATTCTGAATCATCTGACTCCGATCATGCTTTTGCAGATCTTGCGTATTTACCTGGGAACTTCAGATAAGAAGCAACAGAACTGGCTCATGGCGATTTCAGATCCGCAGTTATCGAAGGTCTTTGATAAAATGCATTTGCAGTATCAACATCCTTGGTCTTTAGAAAGTCTGGCTGACGTGGCTGGGCTTTCGCGTTCGGGTTTTGCCTTAGCATTTAAAAAGAAAGTGGGGATTTCCCCTCTGGATTATTTAACGAACTGGAGAATGCAGATCGCTTGTGATCTGCTTCGTACAGAGGGCCAAACGGTGGCCTCTGTTGCAGAGGCCATTGGTTATGAATCGGAAAGTGCATTTAGTGTGGCGTTTAAACGAGTTATTAAATCGCGACCCGGCCAATATCAAAGACAGATCGCTGATTTAAAAATCATTCTTTGATGTGAAAAGTAAGATCAGCCTCTGTCGACATTACTGATGGCAAAGAGGCTTCATCTATTTTCTCGTGCCACGAACGTGTTCGCTTTACGATACGCTTGAAGAGGTCCAAGCTGGAAAATCCAGCTAACAGAATCACTATTAAGTTATCGCCGCTAAAATGTTCCACCTGCACCTCTTCTTGCTTAAAAAATTAAATGAAGATTAATTAACGAAGACCGCCGGAAGCTTGAATGCGTTCACCCGTCAGCCAGCCGGAATCGTCAGAAGCTAAGAACAACGCAACTTTCGCGATGTCTTGTGGTTGACCAATACGTCCCAATGGAGTTTGAGAAACGATATGCTTTTCCATGTCACTGCCAATCATTCCCAAAGTTTTCGCACCTTCCGTATCAACACCGCCCGGAGCAATGTTGTTCACGCGGATGTTACGACCCGCAAGTTCACGAGCTAAACCGATTGTTAATGTATCTACAGCACCTTTGGTAGCAGCATAGATCGCAACGCCTGGCATAGGACTTGTGCTGACGACAGAGCTGACATTAATAATGCTTCCGCCTTCTTTAGAGAAATACTTCACGGCTTCACGAACTGTTAAAAGAGTGCCCAAAACATTTGTATTGAATTGGCGATGAAATTCTTCTTCTGTGAGTTCTTCGATAGTGCCGAATTTATAAATACCGGCATTGTTCACGAGAATATCTAATTTTCCGAAGGCTTGTTTTGTCTGTTCGAAAATTCTTTTAACGTCACTCGCGTTAGCAACACTACCTTGAACAGCGATAGCTTTGCCATCATTAGCGACGATCTCTTTCACGACTCTATCGGCGTCTTCTTTGCTTGTGGAATAGTTCACAACTACAGAGGCGCCATTGGCTGCGTATTCTTTTGCGATAGCAGCGCCGATGCCTTTAGAAGCTCCTGTTACGATCGCCACTTTGCCATTTAACTTTTTCACTTCGTACTCCATTGAATATCCGGTTGAACCCGGGGTTTTTATTGTTCGATACTTAGATAAATATCGAAATGAAAGAAGCTTTGTCAATACGACGATTAGATAATTGTCGAAACGTAACCAAAAAGACTCGTAAAAACGGATACTTAGAGCCAAAGAAAAATTAGATTTTTGCTAGTTTGTCGAGATAGGCGTGCAAAACTTCGCGTTGGACAGACATACGCATGAACTTGCCTTCGCGAGTGATCTCTATCAGACCTGCGGTTTCAAGTTCTTTGATGTGATGGGAAAGGGTCGCGGCACTGATCTCGTGCTCTTCTTGTAAAGCGCCGCACGACATCGTGCCGTCATTCTTACAAGAGCCGATTTGCTTCAAGATCATATAACGACGTGGCTCTGCCAAGGCCTTTCCAATTTGTTCGAACTGTTTTTCTGTTAAGCGAACTGTTTTCGTCGTTGTCATGTGTAATATAATACTTGAAAACGCGAACTCTGTCCAGTCACAGGCTTTTGCAGGGAATTCAGACACTTAGATAAGTATCGAAGTATGCGAGATCCTCTCACTAGAGGACCTCGCCCCTTAGAAATTAAATGAACTTAGTTTCTTTCGCCCACATCACTGCATCTTCGCCTGCGGGATTGCGCATTGGTGCAGAGGGGTCTGTCACGACTTTCCAAATTTGCTCAGCAACGTCTTGAGAATGAGTGATCGGACCGCTCGCTTGAGTTAAACCCGTCATCACTTGTTGAACAAGGGCGCTGTAGGCTTCAGGTCCGGTGCCCATGCGAGTTCTTGCGTTGGCTCCGAAATTTGTTTGTGGTGCTAGACCTGGCAAAACCAAACGTGCGCGAATATTAAATGGCGCAAGTTCAATCGCGACGGATTCAGTGAAGGCATTGATCGCAGCCTTACTAGCAGTGTAGACCGCAAGTAGTGGAAGGGCTTTCACTGTCACAGTCGAAGTCACATTGACGATAACGCCGGATTTGCGCTCGCGGAATTGCGGAAGAACCGCTTGAGTCATTGCGATGGTGCCGATTGTATTAGTTTCGAAAATTTCGCGAATAGAATCGATCGAACTGCCTTCCAATGGATTCAACATCCCGATACCAGCGTTATTCACCAAAGCATCAATAGGGCCCGCATCTGCGATGGCTTTGCGAATGCTTTCAGTTTTGCTGACATCAAGGGCAAGGATTCTTAGGTTTTCAGAGCGAGGAAGAATGTCTTCGCGCGGTGTACGCATTGTTGCGATGACTTTCCATCCGCGTTCCAGAAAATATTTTGCTGTTTCAAGACCGAAACCAGAAGAGCAACCCGTGATTAATACTGTTTTCATGTGCTATACTCCTTGTAGGATTTAAATGCTGAACACATTTAGATTAAAACACATAATTACGAGACTTTCAAGTTCCGGAACTAAATAGTATCGAATATGGTGATTATATGAGTGATAACAAGAAGATGGCGAAAGTAAAAAAGAAAACACTTGGCAAAAAGACGCCCAAATCGGCGGCAGTTTTGGGGCGCAAACGCGATCCGAAGCTTGATGATACTATCTTAGAATCCACGCTCAACATTCTTGCTGAAAAAGGCTTTGATAGTATGACAATGGACATGGTTGCGGCTGATGCGAAGTCAGGCAAGGCGACGCTTTATCGTCGATGGCCTTCAAAGCCGGAACTTGTTCGGGATGCTTTGATCTTTATGAGTAAAAGTTCTGTCGATGTCGATCACTTGCCAGATACAGGCAGCTTAAAAGAAGACTTGCTTGCGATAGTTAAGCCATATTCTTCAGAACATGGTCAGCGGAAAATTCGTGTTTTGTCGGGGCTGGGTTCTTTTTTTTCTGAACATCAAAAAATTGCGGATGAAGCAATGCAGGGAGTTTTTGCTCCGTGGACGGCGATGAATCGCACACTCATGCAAAGAGCAATAGAGCGAGGCGAGATTTCCACAAAAGCTAATATTGATCTTGCATGTGAGGTTATCGAAGCGATGACCTTTTATAAAACAAATTTCCAACGAACAATGTTCAGCAAAGTTTATTATGGAAAGCTGATCGATCAAATTTTATTGCCAGCCATAAAGAAAGCGTAAGGCCTGACCAGGCTGCGGAGGCAGCCTGGAGTTGATTGATAAAATAACTACTTCTTAGGCTTCACAAAGCGGAAGGCAAACTGATCTGTCTTTCCGCGAATGGCCGGATCAAAGACATTCAACTTGTGATCTTCTTTTCTTTCCAAAGTTTTCGACTCAGCTTCCAAGACAAAACCAGCAGCTAGAATTTCTTTTTTCACAGTTTGCGGATCAATGCGGTGAAGCTTCTCTATATCAGAATCCTTAGTTCCAGCATTAGCAACGTGATCCACTATAATCAAATGGCCGCCAGGCTTAATCATTTTGAAAAGAAGTCTGTTGTAGGCAGCTACATCTGCCTTGATAAAACTTTTAAGGTGAAGATCGTGATAGTTTTGCGAAATCCAAACAGCATCAACATTTTGTGCGGGGGCTTCCAGAAGGGGAGTCACTTTGACCTCCGCATTCTTTGCACCTTCAACGGCTTTTTTGGCAAACTCCACAGGTTTGAACGGGGCATTTTCGATTTCTTTTGGCACGTATGCCACGACATGACCTTGAGGTCCCACAAGATTAATAAACAGACGAGTGAAATAGCCTTTGCCGGGAATCACATCAACGACAGTATCACCTGCTTTAATTTGTGAAAATTCGAGAAGATCGCGCGGGTGACGACGCTCATCTGCACTTTTATCATCTGTGGGTCGTGAAGGGTTTGCGATTGCAGCATCAACGGCAGAGCTCGCTGCCGCGAATGCTGATGAAAATGAACAAAGAATTAAAAAAGCACAAAATATACTGTTCATGATGTTCTCTTTCTAAATGGATAGTTAAACGTCTCGAACTTAGAAAGCGTACTATCATAAAAAAAAGAAATCACTGATTTGCGCCGCATCTATCCGATTTGAAATGAAGGGGACATTTGAGCCCGAGGCAAATCATTGAAGCTCAGGTCTCCTTTACCAATATTTTTCGATAGGTCTTACTTCGATAGCGCCACCTAATCTTGCGGCGGGAATTTGAGACGCGAGAGCAATTGCGGCCTCGATATTCTCTGCTTCAAATTCGAAACAACCAGCAACTCCTTCGTTTAAGTAAGTGCCATCTTTAACTTGTACATTTCCATCCAATAAGCGTACTGTCTTTGCTGCTGTCGGTGACCCCAAGGGCATTCCTGGCTTTACTCCTGGTGTGTTATTGATTTTTCCGTAGTCTGCGTAAATGGCCTTTTGCTCCGTCTCTGACAATTCATTCCATTTTGTAGAGCCTGGGACTGGTGTAGAACCTTGATAAATTAACAGGGCGAACTTCATATTACTCTCCTTTAATCAATGACTTACGGATTTTTGGCGGGGACAATATATTTATTGTCACAACTTTATTTCCTCATCCGTCATCTATATGACGAATGAAGTTTTAAATGTGTGACAGATGAGGTTGGAAAATGAGCGGAAATGATTGGCTAGTAAAAAAATTTGAAGAAAGTCGCAGTCGTTTAGAAGGCGTGGCCTTTCGCTTACTTGGTTCCAAAGGGGAAGCTGACGATGCCGTTCAAGAGGCTTGGATTCGAGTCAATCGTGCCGACACTCAAAATATAGATAATCTTGGAGGCTGGCTAACAACTGTTGTGGCACGCATTTGTCTAGATATGCTTCGCACACGCAAAGTTAGAAAGGAAGAACCTATTCCAGAGAAATATGATGAGGCTTTTGCGACGGAAAGTCCTGAAGAAGAAATTCTCTTGGCGAATTCGATGGGGCCAGCGTTGCTAATTATCCTAGAGACTTTGACTCCACCTGAGCGTGTTTCATTCGTACTTCATGATTTATTCGATATTGAATTTGAAGAAATCGCGAATATTCTGGATCGCTCTGAAGTAGCGACTAGACAGCTTGCCAGTCGTGCTCGTGTCAAAATTCGTGGTGCCAAAAAAGAATCTAAGCAAGAAATGGATCAACATATTGTCTCGGCGTTCTTAGCAGCATCTCGCAGTGGAAATCTCGAAGGCCTTTTGCAACTACTCGATCCAAACATCGTTCTTAGGGCAGATCCTGTTGCTGTTCAAATTGCTACAGCGAACAAAGACCGAGGTGCTCCGCAATTTGAAAAGGAAATGCGTGGAAATGCAGCTATTGCGGATGTCTTTAAAGGTCGTGCGACGGCGGCTCAGCTAGCATTTATCAATGGTCAGCCGGGTGCAACTTGGATTGCCGATGAAAGACCTCGTGTGGTCTTTACATTCACGATTGCAAACGGAAAGATTTCAGAGATTGGAGTGATTATGAATCAGGCAGACCTTGATGACATAGAAGTTGTTTTGCCGGCATAATGAGATTTTGTGAAATGGCACAAATGGCCTATGTCTCGGTATTGGGGACCATGGATTCCTCCTGAACAGTTGTGGCAGGATCCAGTTCCAAAAGTTGATCATAAATTAATCGACGCTCAAGATATCAAATCGTTGAAAGAAAAAATTTTGACTTCGGGAATAGAGAATTCTCGATTGATCTCTACAGCATGGGCTGCTGCCTCCTCATTTCGCGGAACAGATATGCGCGGCGGAGCAAATGGTGGTCGCCTTCGTTTGTCTCCGCAAAAAGATTGGGAAGTAAATGAGCCGGCGGAACTTTCTAGGGCATTGCAAGCTCTTGAAAAGGTGCAAGCGGATTTCAATAAATCTTTGTCGGGCGGGAAAAAAGTTTCGCTAGCAGATATCATTGTTCTTGGTGGTTGTGCGGCTATAGAGGTCGCCGCGAAAAAAGCAGGTCACGATTTCATTGTCCCTTTTTTTCCGGGGCGTACGGATGCTTCGCAAGATCAGACCGACACTCATTCATTCAAAGTTCTAGAGCCCAAAGCAGATGGCTTTCGCAATTATGTTGGCGGCAGAACTCGTCTTTCCCCAGAAACTTTATTACTAGATCGTGCGAGCATGTTGAAACTAACAGCTCCGGAAATGACGGTGCTTGTGGGTGGAATGCGTGCTTTGGATGTGAACTATCAGAAATCGCGTCACGGTATTTTAACAGACAGACCCGGTGTTCTCACGAATGACTTCTTTACGAACCTTTTAGATATGGCGACGGAATGGAGCGTGTCTTCTAAGCCCGAAATCTATGAGGGTAAAGACCGTTCAACGGGAAAAGTTAAATGGACGGCGACGGCGGCAGACTTGATATTCGGTTCTCATTCACAACTTCGGGCTCTTGCCGAGGTGTATGCAAGCGACGATGCGAAAGAAAAGTTTGTGCGCGACTTCATTGCCGCTTGGAATAAGGTGATGAATTTGGATCGCTATGACTTGGCGGACTGATCTGACTTGAAAATCGGATTACCCTATTTCTAGTTGCTTGTGGAAGCCGAAGATTTCGGTAGGGAAAAATAAAAGGTAGAACCAGCATTTGGTGACGACTCTGCCCAAATTTTTCCTCCATGAAGTTCGATAATTTTTCGACAAGTAGCTAAACCGATACCGGCACCCGGATGCTCGCCTTGGGTTTTCAATCTTTTGTAGAGACTGAAAATTTCTTCTTTATCTTTAGCTTCGAAACCCATCCCATTGTCTTTAACTGAAATTATCCAAACTTGGGGATCTTCGATAACGGAAATTTCAATTTTAGGATTTGTTGAGCCACGATATTTGATTGAGTTTGTGATAAGGTTTTGGAAGACCAAAGACAGTAGATTGAAGTCACCCCTCACTTCTTTGGGTAAAGGTCTACTCTCTATTTTTGAATTTGTTGTTTTAATAAGCTGAGCAAGGTTTTGTAACGAGGCTGAAAGAGATTCGTTTAAATCGACGTTTTTGAATCCGCTGGATCTTCCGAAGCGGGCGTATTCAAGCAAACTTGTAATGAGGCCTCGCATTCTAGTAAGTGCTCGGTCGATAATTTCGACATATTCAGAAGCCTCGGGGTTTGAGTGTGAGGCGAGACTGTCATTCAAAAGCTCTAAGATACCGGTTGCAGTGGCCAACGGCGAGTTCAGATCGTGAGCGGCGATCAAGGCAAATTCATCCAGCGCCTTGTTGCTAGCTTCAACTTTTGCGAGGGTCGCTTGTAGTTTACTTTTTTGAATTTTTTCGAATTCAGTCACTGCTGATGACATGGAGGCATCGATGGCTCGGTCAATAACTGAATGTACATCCGGAGTTAAATTTAGCTCGCTTTGAAGTTCTTTGATAACAGCCTCGCGCACGAGGCTGAATTCCCACAGGAGACGCGACAAGGGATACCCTTCGACCGCAGCTTTTTGTCCGCCATAGATTTTAGACATCGCATTTTCAGAGAGAACTTCTGGATCGGACTCAGGTCGCCTTAGAATAAGCGCGAGTTCACTAAGAAAAGTTCCCAAAGAATTGGCAATCGCTGGAAAGCGGGGGTCATTGATCTTCGAACTCTTTTCAGAAACTAGTGCTTCCCATCGGGACTTTATTTTGTCGCTACGATCTAATAAGAAATTAGCGACAGAAAGGCGACAAGACGCTGAACTTTGATAGACGTGGTCATAATCCATGGTCTTTCTCCCTGACACCTTTTTAGCATTGGGAAAAGTTGTGACCAACCTGTATAATGGCATGGTTGGTGAATGCTCGCCGTACTTTGTTTTTTGTCTGGATTCCCGGAAGATTTTGTTGCATATCAAAGAGTATGGATGCATCGGCTGCGGCACTTTCATTTGGATCATTAAAAAAATCTTTGGACGTCTTTTTGCTTTTCGCCATACCAATCGGCGGAGGCATCCCTGCCGGCGTCGTTCTTGCCCAAAGCAAGGGCATTGGTTGGGTCGCCATGACCATTCTTTATTTTTTTTCGGATATATGTCTGGCATTTGTTTTCGAACCTTGCATGAAAGTATTTGGATATTTCGCTAAACGATCGGAATTTCTTCAGCGCTTTGTTGAAAATATGAAGATGACGACGAACAAAACAATCGCGGCATATGGTCATAATCCAGGTCCCTTTTTGCTCGTATTGATTGCTTTCGGTGTCGATCCTATGACAGGTCGAGCGGCAGCATTAGCTCAAGGGCACAATTTTATCACAGGTTGGGCCATCGCGATCACCGGCGATATGATTTTCTTTGGTGTCGTCATGGTTTCAACGATCTGGCTTAATAATATATTAGGCGATGGAACCTGGACTGCGATCATCATCATGGTTTTAATGTTGGGTATTCCAGCACTGATTCGCAAAATAAAAAAATCAATTAAGGGCGAAAAAACCGTTTAAATCAAGAGAGGGCCTGCAATGGATGAGCAAGATTTTGAAGGCACTTTGGTTTTAGAGAAAATGGCCGAAATTGGAAAGATCGACGCTTTTTTTGAAGCCATTGACTCTGACGATTTTGATAAAGCGAAATCGTTGATGAAAAGAGCTGGCATTGACTCTGAAACCATCTCGGTCGTTCTAAGAAAGATGCGCAACCCAGGTGAAGGGCATTGATGAACGAGATTCTGATCAGAAAATAATCAGAAACTTTTTAAAAAATCGACTGCTGCAGTTTTCGGATCCAATCCAGTTGTGCCTGTTAGAGTGGTGTTGCACGGATAAGATGCCGTCGCAAGGCAATGGTCTCCACCCGAAACACTTCCATTGATTGTGGTTTGCGCAATCACTTGAAGCTTTATTGTGCCGCTACAATTTGTCCAAGTTGTAATTTGTCCCGAGGTTGATCCCGATCCCATGGTTTCGCCACAAGCTGTGGCAATACGAGTGGGATAGTAAACTTTTTCGTTAAGAACTTTTGGAACGGTGTCTACCCATGCCGTTGGCTCTGCTGCCACAAGAATCGGTTTGATGGTCCATTGAGTCGCCGCCATATTTCCAGATGTCTGTAGAACTTGATCTGTGTCACCAACAACAATCATATAAGGTTTGATAGAAGAAGGTGCGCATCCACTGAGGGTCGGAGCCGGTGGTCCAGCAAACGATACATATCCGTCGAACGTAGAAGGTGATTCACACCACATTCGGTTCACCATCATACCACCATTAGAGTGCCCAACTACGTAAACTTTAGTGATGTTTCCCAACGAAGAGTCACTTTTTATCGACACGACAAGATCTTGCAGAAAGCTGACATCGTTTTCTCCGGATGTCATAACGTAGTTACTCCAGGTCCAATTATTTCCGGCAAAGGTCTGACCTTGCGGAAAAATGGCGACGACCTTCTGATTGATTAACCAAGATTGAGCATCGCTAGATGCGGCATAGGTTGATGTCGTGTTGTCGCTTTTGATTCCCAGATTATAGGCGAAACCTTCTTTTTTTCCGCCTCCGCCATGAAGAAAGACGATGGCCGTAGTTGCATTGCTAGGAATATAATAATCTATGGTGTGAGGCCAGCTTCCGATAGTTTGATTGGATTTTACGCTGACAGTAACGGTTGAGGAATCTCCGCTGGTACCGGTGCTAGATGAAAATCCACCGTTCTTGCATCCCACAAAGTAAAATGCAGCGAGCACATTGC
This sequence comes from Bdellovibrio sp., assembly GCF_036384735.1. GTDB lineage: Bacteria > Bdellovibrionota > Bdellovibrionia > Bdellovibrionales > Bdellovibrionaceae > Bdellovibrio. The sequence continues at coordinate 20,358 of NZ_DASVLT010000017.1, forward strand.
AAATAACTAAAATTTTTCCCACAGCGTCTCCTACCTTAAGAATCACATTGGAGTATTTTTGAAGCAATACTTACGTTTATTCATTTTCGATTCAGACTTGTGTTGCGGTGGTATTTATTGGGCTGCCATATTATTTACTGAATGGCACTTGTATTTTGAATTAGCGCGAAAGTTCGATACAATGGTTTTATTCCCTTGGTCCTCGAACTTTTCCTTAGAGGAGTTATTCAGTGTTAAGCCAGAGCAATAACTTTAAAAAAGAGAATGTTTTCTCGATCGCTTCTGAAGAAGAATTAGTGCAGGCATTTCGTTTGCGTGATCAGAAAAAACTAATCCTTCCCGAAGGTCTTAAATTTCCACTAAACGTCGCCTCTTATTTCGCATGGAAAGAGCCGTCAGGTGTTTATACATATCTTGTGATCAAACTTCCGAACTGGGATATGCCTCGCGGAGTCGCATTTAAACGCACAGCTTCGACAGGTGAGCCGGTGGGTGGTCTTTGCAGTTGGTGCAATCAATACGGAACTTCGGAAGACATCAATATGCTTTCAGTGACAATGAGTGCGAATGTCAGTACGTCGTATTACTTGTGTCACGATATTAGTTGCATCGAGAAAATCGAGGACATGGCAGATCGTGCAGGAAAAGACCCAGAGAAATACATTGCAGAGCTTTACCATAAAATCGGCAAGCTCTTTGAGAATTTGAGCGGCTATAAACCTGACTGATAATTTATTTTTTCAGAGTCAAGCGAACAGGGCAGTGATCAGATCCCATGACATCAGGACAGTGAACTGCCGCCTTCAAACGATCTGAAGCTTCTTTATTCACTAAGAAATAATCCAAGCGCCAACCCACGTTCTTCTCGCGAACTCCGGGACGATAGCTCCACCATGTGTAGTGCTCAGGTCCCTGTTCGAATTTGCGGAATGAGTCCACCCATTCTAGCTTATTAAGAAAGCGATCCATCCACGCACGTTCTTCCGGAAGAAAGCCCGCGTTTTTTGTGTTGGTCTTTGGATTTTTAAGATCGATTTCTTTGTGAGCGATATTAAAATCGCCGCAGATGATGACTTCGCGGCCTTTCTTGCGCAAAGCTTCGAGTCTTTTTTCCGCAGCGGTACAGAATTCCAATTTAAATGGCAGACGAGCATGATCGCGTTGGCTATTGGGGAAATAGCTATTGATCACTGTGATCGGGCCAAAGTCGGCTTCAAGCCAACGACCTTCGCTATCAAATTTTGGAACGCCCAAACCGATGCGCACGTCATCAGGTTCTTTTTTAGAATAAAGTGCTAAGCCCGAATATCCGGCCTTTTCGGCAAAGGCCCAAGAGGAATGATATTTTTCTGGATGATAAAATGTTTCATCTTCTTGAATAGCCTCATCAGAAATTTTGATTTCTTGAAGGCAGACAACATCTGCCTTTTCATTTTCAAACCATTCGCGAAAATTTTTACGATGTACTGAGCGCAGGCCGTTCACATTCCATGAGATTAGTTTCATAGAAAATAGAATAGGCCCTTGCGCCGTAAAGAGCAAGACCAGCAGCAAATCCGACTGACTCTAAAATTCCAAGTCGGGAATAAGATGCTTTAAGAACATTCTCGAGGTCAGGCTCAGTTGTTTTCCTTTGGGTTTGGCCAGCCAAAGGTGGAACTCGTGAATATTGTCGACGGGAATCTCAAAAAGATCACCTTTATCGATTTCCTTCTTTACCATAAAACGAGACAGATAAGCGACTCCTTCACCGGCAAGACAGAAGCGCTTTTGTGACTCTTGACTGTTGATTTCAAGGCCTACTTTCGGAGACTCGCCAAAAAGCTCCATCAATACTCGAGAAGGACGACTTTCCAACAATGCGCCGATTGAGCACAAGTAACCGTATGTTTTTAAAACCTTCTTTAATGTTTTATCGTGGTTCGAGGACTTGCATTCTTTCCATATATCAGGATGGCAGACTAAGGCCATCGCTTCCGGTTGAAGTCTTTTATATTCCACGTGAGGCATATTGACCTTTGCAAATAGCAAAGCGAATTCGCTATCCGTGTTCAACAGACCAGTGACGATTTCATCCGGAGTGCCAGAACGAATGCTAGGAACAACCTCGGGGTACTGTCGGCGGAAATCATGCAAAGGTTTTACAAGATAATCGTTCACAACATGATCCGGGGCAGAGAAGCGCAGTGGGCCCTCGCATTTTTCTTGAGCTCCACGACATAAATTTTCGATCTCTTTTTCTGTGCGGAACAACTGTTCACACAGTAAGAAGACTTCTTGACCCTTCGGCGTAAGAACTACGCCATTTTTTGAACGATCAAAAAGAATAACGCCTTCACTTTCTTCAAGCAGAGCCACCGAACGGCTGAGTGCGGATTGACTGGTATTTGTTTTCTTTGCCGCCTCCGAAAATTTTCCAACTTTGGCGACTTCGTAAAACACACGTAAATAATTTAGTTCCATAATTTTAAATACTTACCATTCATCTAAAAATTAGAAGTTAAGCTTTCAATCATTCTAATTTTCAAATTTGAGGAAGTAAATGAAATAGGTCGTATTGAAATTAATTTCTTAAAGGAGATCTAATATGAAACGACTTATTGCGATTCTTGTTCTTTCGCTAGCATCTACTGTGACGATGGCTCACCCGGGTGGTCATACATTGACTTGCACGTCAGCCAAGAATTCTGGTTCGAAGCAAGTCATCGAAGTGAGCTTGGCTCGCTCAAATGGTACTGGCTGGTGGGCTCCTAAAATTCAAATCACTGTTGATGGCAAACAATACCTTTTGGATACTCCAGATGAGATGAATAACTATGGTGAAACAATCAACGATGCTCCTTTGGGTGTGGTGACAGTAAGCGCGGATACCTCTGCAAATAAAGAGGCTAAAACTTACGGAGCATTCTCTGTTGTCGCGATTCCAAATACTGTGAAAGCATTTGATGAGGAAGGAAAGCCAGTGAGTTGGAAATTTGAGGACGAGAAAGACAGCTGCAGCTACTCAAATGGCAAAGCTACTTTTCAAGGTATTCTTCACGGTTATATTGGTCAGGGTCAGCAAGATATAGATATTGACACGCAAATCATGGACTGTGAGCTGAATTACAACTCGGGCATGGCCTGCTAGTTGGTTTCTTGGTTAATACGGGTTGGATTAAAGCCATTTCTTTGTCTGAAATGGCTTTTCATTTTACTCTGCCTGCATGTGAGCATTTACGGTAAAGCCCGCAGCCAGGGAACTTGTGACGGCCACACTAGTTCCCTGATGGATATCTTTAAGCGATGCCTGTTTGAAATTGATTTTCGCAGTCACAATTTTCGAACGATCGTCCGGGCAAAATCCGCTGCCGTTAAAATAAGTCACATCTTTTAATGGCCAATGACGATCCCAAAAATGCATGGTTAGTGAAGTTGGACGTTTTTTGCAACGGCAAGAATTCCGTTCACAAAAATTTGCAAACCCACACAGAAGGTCAAAAAGCCACCAAGCTTGTCGACGACCTGATGACCTTGCTCACTCAATGAGTTTAAAATCCTTGGCGCAAAGTAGTAGCAAATGCACACCAGTGTACACATTAAGAATGAGGCGAGAATCAATGCGGCCTGTTCGAACAGGTGACTGTCGTGTCCAGAGCCAAAGTTGTTTGCACTCAGCGCCAGCAGAACCGAAATTGTACCGCCACCTGTAGTTGTAGGAAAAGCGAGAGGAAAGAAAAGAAGACGTTGCACTTCTGCGGCTGACTGTGGATGACTATCGACTTCTTTTTCGCTGATCTGATTATTCGAGGAGAGTGATTCCAAACCCATCTTTGAAATCAGAAAGCCGCCAGCAAGTTGTACGACAGGAATGGAAATGCCAAAAAAACTAAAGAAGAATCCACCAAACAGCGCGACAATCGTACAAAGACAAAAGCAGTAAAATGCAATGGTTAAAGCAGCAGTAAGACGTTCCGCTGAACTAAGACGCTTTAAAAATGGTTCAACGATTAAAGCAGAGCTGAGGGGGTTCACCGGCGGGAAAAGGGCTACGAAACCTACAAAGGCTGAGTGCAAAAAAGGAAGGACAAAGGTTTTTTCCATATGCAAAGTGTAGGGGCATTAAGATGATTTTGGCAATGTCTTCCTCATGTTGCCCGCGACGATGTTAGCTGCTACATCTTAGGCTATGGATCAAATGAAAATTTCTAGAATTCTTCATGCAGGCTATGTTTTCGAGTGCGGCGACACTCGAATTGCTTTTGATCCAATTTTTGAAAATCCCTTCAGTGTTAACTGCCAGGCCTATCCAAATGTTCGGTTTAATCGAGATGAGATCAAATCTTTGAAGTTTGATGCGGTTTTTATTTCGCACTATCACGACGATCATTGTTCTATGGAAAGTTTGAATCTTTTAGAGCGCGAGACGCCGATCTATATGTTTTGTGTTTTCGAAGAGATGTTCGAATTGATTCGGGCACTGGGCTTTCAGAAAGTATTTTCTTTAACTTTAGATGTTCCCGTTAGAATCGGTTCGCTGACAGTAATCCCACGGAAAGCCTTGGATGCAGATGTAGATTCCTTGTTTCAAATTCAAGGTGCAGGTTTGAATGTTCTAAATGTGGTGGATTCATGGATTGATTACGAGACTCTAGATCTTCTAAAAAGGCAGGGCCCTTGGGATTTGGTGATGTGGCCCTTTCAAACTATGCGTGAAATCGATGTCTTATCACCTCATCGTGCGGCAGTGGCATCTTTAGAAGTGCCGCCTGAATGGATTGAACAAATTCAAGATTTGAATCCGCGTTATATAGTGCCAAGTTCTTGTCAGTTCATTCATGAAACTTGGTCGTGGTTTAGAAGCTTCTATTTTCCGATTTCTTATCAAAGGTTTGCAAATCAAGTAAGGCAGGTGCTGCCTCGATCAGAAGTTATTCGCATGAATCCCTCAACTTCTTGGAATTTGACGAAAGAAGAGTTGAAGCGAGCAGCTCCTCTTTCATGGGTGCATCCCATTGGAAGTCAGGACGTTGACTATGAATTCAATCCTTCCGTGCAAATTCCTTCAACTGCAGAGATTGCAAAACATTTTCCGGCATTGACATCAGAGCAAGCTCAAGATGTCTTAAAATACTGCCAAGTCGATTTACTGAGTCGCTATAGGACTCTCGATTTTTCGGAAGGTTCGTATTTTGAAAAGCCAAGAAATTGGAAACTGATTCTTTATGATCACACTGGTGTTGCAAAGGAATTTAAATATCAAGTTCAAAGTTCTCACATCGAATGTGTAGAGGATTTTCAAGGTCCAGTCTCATGGCTAAGTGAAATTTCAATGACGAAAATGTACGCAGCCCTGACGGAAGGTGAATCCATGTCTTCGATGTATATTCGAATTAATGACATGGAATTTGATCCTCGGGTCGAAGAGGAAATTAAACGGGCGGATGTCTTAGAAGACCCTCTGATTCACTGCCTTTTTGATGGGTACTTTGCCTCTTATCAGAAAGCACAGCTGAGACGTCTAAATGCAGATAGAACAAATTCCTGATCCTCACCTGACGTTAGTCCTTACTCGTGGAAATATCTGAAATCATTTCAGTCACTTGAGTTAGCATAATAATGTCCAATTTAAGTCGGGAGCGCCCAGTGAAAACCTCTGAAAAATTTAGTAAACATATGACAGTAGGTTTTGCGTTTTGTCTAATTGGCCTAATTGCGATCGGCATTTTCCAGCAAAAGAGTATTCAAGATATCAAAGAAATCAGTACTAAACGAGCGCAAGCACGCAGCAATTCGTACGAAATGGTCGTTCTAGAAAACCTGCTGACGGATGCAGAGACCTCCCAGCGTGGCTATCTTTTGACAGGTCGGGAAAGCTATCTCGCACCTTATCGTCAGGCACTTAACGAAATTCCGCAGTCCTATAAAGACCTTGAGGAAAGATTTGCAAGCCAACCTTCTCAACATGATCGCATCAATCGCATTGAAGTTGTGATGAATGATAAGTTGAAGGAGCTTGCCAAGACAATTGAGTTGAAACGCACAAAAAAAACAAAGAACGCATTGCTTCTAGTTAATTCAGGTGACGGTAAACTCTACATGGATGAGTTGCGCACTCTATTTAAAGCCGTAGATGACGAGCAGAGAAAGATGGTTTCGAGTTTGAGTGCCGAGATGGAGCGGATCGTTAGCTTAGCAGCGGCCGTTCTTTTCTTTGGAAGTGTCATTGAAATTCTAATTGTCGGCTATTTGTTACTTCTTTTGATTCGCAGGCAAAAAGAACGGGAATTTGCCATATATGCTTTGGGCGATGCGAAAAATGTTTTGGAAAAGCAGCAAGTTTTATCTTCCATCGTTATCGAAACTCAAAATGAAATTGCCGCGAATGAGGATATGGATCCGAAATCCATTATGGACTTGGTCGTCAGACTTTCAACGAACATCACGGGCTCTGACGGAGCCATTATTGAACTTGTTGATGGTGACGAATTGGTTTACTCGCATGCTTATGGTGCAGCTCATGCCATGCTGGGATTTAGAATTAAAAAAGCCGGAAGTTTTTCTGGTCTATGTCTTGAGCAAGGTCGGGCGTTGAATTGCAAAGATTCTGAAACTGATGATCGTGTCAATCGCGAAGCCTGTCGCAAAGTGAAATTGCGCTCAATGATTGTTGTGCCTCTTATGCACAGGGGATCTATCATTGGTGTTTTGAAGAACTATTCAGCGAAGCCGAATTATTTTGATGAGCCGACGTTCAATGCATTGAAACTTTTAACAGGTTTCTTGTCCGGAGCTCTTGGGAAAGCTCATGAATTTAGCGAGAAAAAGGCTGTGATTGCCGATCTAGAAAAGGCAAAAGCTGAATTAATTGTTTCTCGCGATAAAGCCGAGCAGGCCACACAGGCGAAGTCGCGTTTCCTTGCAAATATGTCTCACGAAATTCGCACTCCCTTAAATGGCATTTTGGGAATGGCAGGCCTGTTGCTTGACGGGCAGCTTGAATCCGAACAACGTGATTATGCCAATGGAGTGAAGGCATCTGCCGACTCGCTGTTGAGACTTGTGAATGATGTCTTGGATTTTTCAAAAATCGAGTCCGGTCATATGGAGTTTGAACAGGTGAACTTTGATATGATCAGCACATTGCGAGACATTTTGAAATCATTTAGCTTTGCTGCGAAACAGAAAGATTTGCAGCTTTCGATGACTGTCGCAACCGAATTTACACCTCTAATAAAAGGTGATCCGGGTCGCATGCGCCAGATTTTTATGAACTTAATCGGTAACGCTATTAAGTTTACACAAAAAGGTTCGATTGAAGTTATTGCGACCCAAGTATCTGAAGACGCGAATAACGTCGTACTTCGCTTTGATATTAAAGATACGGGCATAGGCATTTCTAAGGATGTAGTTCAAAATCTGTTCCAAGAATTTGTACAAGCCGATGTATCTACTACGAGAAGATACGGTGGTACGGGGTTGGGGCTTTCGATTTGTAAGCATCTCGTTGAAAAGATGTCAGGCCAAATGGGAGTCGAGTCTGAGCCAGGAAAGGGATCTAATTTTTGGTTCACGGTTCGGGTGCTCAGAGGCCAGGCAGAAAATACTCAATCAGAAAACATGAGTCCCATGGAAGACCTTCCAGTAAGAGAAAAACCATGGCGTATTCTTGTCGGCGAAGACAATCAGATCAATCAAATCATTATTGCGAAGATGCTCGAACATCTTGGCCTTCGGGCTGACATTGCCGGAAATGGTAAAGAGGTTATCGACTCGCTACAAGCACGTCCCTACGATTTGATTTTGATGGATTGTCACATGCCCGAGATGGATGGCTATGAGGCGACAGCATTTATTCGAGAAAGTCAGACAATCGCAAATCACAAAATTCCAATCATCGCGATGACGGCGAACGCCATGAAGGAAGATCGCGAGAAAACTTTAGCAAGTGGAATGGACGATTTCTTGTCTAAGCCTTTAGATAAGAGGAAAGTCCACACGATGCTATTGAAGTGGCTGAAGCATCTGAACTCGTTGGAAACTGTTTAAAAACCTCCGGGCCAAGCCTCGGGAAATTCCTTGCGATCTTCTTTTTGAGCCAGAGGAGTCAGAGCATTCGTTCGATCGATAAAAACAAATCCATCATATCGATTGGCGAGCGAAGTAGGTACGTAATTCCCGTAGCGTTCATGAGCGGGGTTGTAAACGACACCAATGGCTCTGTGACCGCGCCTTTCTGCAAATGTCTTGTCATGCCGTTGATCCTGAAGCCATTGGAAAATGTGATCGTTTCCTGACTCCAGACATAGACTGTGAAAAAGAGCCTCGTAGGTTTCTGGTTGCCCTTCGGGAACGGGCATCACTTCCGTAGGACCATCCCAAGCTCGAGATGCGATCACAGTGCCTTCATAAGTTCCAAATCCCAACAAGGCGACTTTGTCTTCGCCCCATTCTTCACGAGCAAGACCTCCAATATTGATTTGACCGTCGTCGACCATGGTCGTCGCCCGATAATCTCCAATGTGAGTGTTATGGGCCCACACGATGCCCTTCGAATGAGATCCGTACTTTTCTAAGAGAAGATTCAGGGTCTCCATCATATGAGCATCGCGGATGTTCCATGAATCATCATTTCCTCGAATCATAGCCCGATAATAATCCTCCGCATTTTTTACGATGCGCGCATTTTGCTGGGCATCGAAAAGACGATCACGTTCCCAGTCGGGGCCTCGGGCTCGCAAGAGAATTTGTAGAACCCTCAAGACTTCCTCTTCGCAGCTGTCAGAGAAATAAAGAGATTTTGCGTACTTCTTCTCGTTTTTTTGAAAACGATCAAAGCAGAGATATTGTTTGCGCGCTTCTATGACCATTGCTGGATCGACTTTGCTTAGAATTTTTAAAACTTGATCGATAGATTCAAATAAAGAATACACATCAAGGCCATAAAACCCCGCAGGAGTTTCAAGGCCTTCGGTTAAATTGTACTCTTTCATCCATGTGACGAGGTCCTCAACTGCCGTATTGGCCCACATCCACGTAGGCCAACGACGAAAATCCTTCAGAGCATATCGACTGTTGCCATTTCTTGAAGAGGTCACAAAGTGATTTACTTCTGAGCATGCCGGCCAATCTCCCTCGACAGAGATAAAATTGAACCCGTGTTTAGATATCAGTTCCTGCGAAATCAGTCGTCTCCACTCGTAGTATTCTTGAGTGCCATGGCTGGATTCGCCAAGCATAACGATTTTCGCGTAAGCGATTTTCTTCGCAATCTCTGAGATCTCTTCAGGAGTTGGCCCCATGTTCATTCCTAATGTGCACGCATCTGTCTTGTATGCGCGGCTTTTTTACCGGCAGCACGAAGACCCGCGGCTCCTTTTGTCCTTACCGCTTTGATGGCAGCTTGACGTCGAGAGGCAGGGCCGCGTTTTTGTGCTGACTGTTTAGCAAATTTCGACATTTCTTCTTTTGAAACCGATGAAGTGGGTTCGCGCTTCAAAGCCTTTAGTGAGGCGCGGCTGCGTGTGGCGGATGTCTCAGAAGAAGGGCGCCGAGTTGTTTTTGGTTTTCTAGACGAGGATGCTTTCTTTGTGGGATTCGGAGGAATTTTGACTCCGGCCTTTCTGGCTTCGGAAAGACCAATGGCAACGGCTTGCTTGGCAGACCTTGCTCCATGTTTTCCCGAACGGATTTTATCGATCTCGTCTTTAACGAATTCTCCGGCTTGAGTTGAAGGGGCTTTACCCTGACGGGCTTTCTTGTGTGCGCGTTCGATGGTTGCTCTTTCTGGCATAAGGACCTCCCATCAAAATTCTCGATCTAATTTGTAAAGGAAGAGAGCAAATTGCAATACACGTGATAAAGTACAGCTTCGTATCTAGACTCAAGCAGAGGCGCGGGTGTTAAGTCAGTTGATTTTGCCAGGCGGGATGATTCTTCAAAATTCGCAAAGCAGCCGTGAGTTTCTTTTTTCCCTCTTCGGTGTGAGGCCAGCTAGAGACCCCACTGGGATGGGGAAGACAGATAACATCGACATCTTGACCAAGAAAATGTGCTTTAATTTTCTTGCCGACCACTTCAGAGAGAGTCCGCGATTTTGGAAATGTGTCCACACCAAGGACTTCGGTAATGGCGACTCGGCCGACTGCAATAATAAGATCGGGCTTCAGAATTTGAACTTCTTTTTTGAGATGCTCTCGACAGCGTGCGATCTCTTCAGCATTGGGTTCACGATCCCCTCGTCCTGACTTTCCAGGAAAACATCTTGCGACAGCTGCGATGTAAACATTTTCTCGGAAAGATTCTTCATCAATGCCGGTTCCTTTTTCCATCCACTTGAATAAGGTTTTTCCGGCGGTGTAAGCGAAGGGCTTTCCGTATGTGCTTTCATGCGCTCCAGGTGCCTGTCCTACTAACATCACGGCCGTGTCCACGGCAGGCCCGTGTACTGGACTGCTGCACATGTTAGGGCACTGTCGACATTCGTCAATAATAGAGTGAACTGCATTCAACCGTTTAAGGACTGTCATAGGCCAGAACAGAATATCTGATCTTGAATACAGTCGCCAGTGAGTTGGGACAAAGGCCGGGTAAAAGCCCTTGAAAATTTCTGAAATGTTAGATGAACTAGCATTGGAGGCTTTATGCAAAAGATCAGTCCGTGTTTATGGTTCGATAATCAGGCAGAAGAAGCGGTGAAGTTCTATACCTCTCTCTTTAAAAACTCTAAAATAGGCAAGACCGCTCGATACTCCGAAGATGCCGCGCAGGCCTCAGGACAGAAAAAAGATTCTGTGATGACGGTGGAGTTCCAAATCGCTGGCTATCAAATGACTGCTTTAAATGGTGGGCCCGTATTTAAATTCTCGTCAGCAGTTTCGTTCTTTGTTTGGTGTGATAGCGAGTCTGAAATCAACGGGCTTTGGGAAAAATTATCTCAAGGTGGATCCGCATTGATGGAGATCAATAAATATCCTTGGGCGGAGCGATACGGTTGGTGTGAGGATCGTTACGGAGTTTCATGGCAATTGATGCTAGCTCCGAATAAGCAAAAGATTGCGCCGGCGTTTCTTTATGTGAATAAGCTCTTTGGTAAAGGCGAAGAGGCCATCAATTTCTACACATCAGTATTTAAAGATTCAAAGATCGAAGCCATACATAAAGATCCAAATACGAAGACAGTAATGCATTCTGTTTTTGATTTGGAGAATACGCCATTTGTTTTGATGGAAGGTGCCGGCGATGAGCATAAGCAAGTCATCACTCATGGAATTTCCTTTATCATCAATTGCAAAGATCAAAAAGAATTGGATTATTATTGGGACAAGCTTGGCCAAGGTGGAAATGTTGAACAATGTGGCTGGCTAACTGATAAGTTTGGACTTGCTTGGCAAATCATTCCTGCAGAGTTGGGTGAGATCATGTCTGATCCTAAGAAAGCAGGAGCTGCGATGAAAGCTCTTCTTGGCATGAAGAAGATCGATATCGCAAAACTTAAAGAGGCCTAGTCAAGAGTCTTTTTCTCGGTGGATTGCTCGCTAATTTGTTGCGAGAATCCACCTGCCATAAGGATCATCGATTCAAGCTTTTTTCATTAAACGTTTCCAGAGTCCTTTCAAATTTATCGAGGGACTCGTTCCATCCTTGGGTGCAAAGACGAACCATTTCTTCCGAAAAAAACTCTTTATGTCGTAAAGTCATCTTTGTCTTGTCACCTTGTTCTTTAAATTGGACGGTGACTTCCATTTCCTCAGGTGTGTGGTCTGGTTCAGTCCAAGTTTTCCAAACGAGATTTCTTGGAGCATCAAGAGTTCTTGTGATGAAGACGTCGCCGTTTGCCATAAATACCTCCTGACCTAATAGTACAGGTGAAGAATGTGAGGACCTAATGAGTCTGATTTAAATTGCTGCAAGTCAGTGGACACTCTGGCCTTTGTCTGTTTCATTTTGCAGGGACTAGAAAGATTTCTAGCAAAATTTTTGATAGCGCTGGCTGATTTTTTTGTTCTGTCCTTAACATGTGCGTAGCAGGTCCAACAATGAAATGCACAGGAGGATGCTATGACTTCAAAAGTCTTAATACTTGCAGCACTGCTTAGTGGAGCAACGATTGCTCTGCAAGCAGGAAGCGTTCGCGCTTCAGATGATTTAACGTTGGTTTCGAGCGAGCAACAGGTACAACCGCTCTCTCTAGCTCCAATGAATGATGATCCGACGGCGCCAGGTTGGTCCGCATGGGCAACTATCGGCGGAATTGGTACTTCAGATCCGGCGGCGTGCTCGCGATCAAACTTCAACACTGAAGTTTTTGTTCGTGGAACAGACAATGCTTTGTGGTGGAAACATTGGAACGGAAGTTCGTGGGGCAGTTGGAAATCTCTCGGGGGAATTTTAACTTCCTCACCAGCGGCCGCATGTAGAGGTTCGAATAAAATCGATGTCTTCGGTAGAGGACTCGACAATGCTCTTTGGACAAGAAGCTACAACGGAAGCTCATGGAGCGCGTGGAAAAGCTTGGGTGGAGTTCTTACCTCAGGCCCCGGAGTTTCAACATGGGCAAGTAATCGCCTGGATGTTTTCGTCAGAGGAACCGACAATGCTCTCTGGCATAAATGGATGGTTGGTAGCACCTGGTCTAATTGGGAATCACTCGGTGGTGGACTTACCTCGGACCCTGCTGCGGTTTCATGGGGAAGCAATCGTATTGACGTCTTTGTGCGGGGAACAGACAACGCTCTTTGGCACAAATGGTTTGCCTCTGGGGCCTGGTCAGGATGGGAGTCTTTAGGCGGAGTTCTGACTTCATCACCAGACGTTTCATCGTGGGAGTCAGGTCGCCTTGATGTTTTTGCTCGAGGTACTGACAATGCTCTCTGGCACATTTATTACGGTGGCAGCTGGTCAAGTTGGGAGTCGCTTGGAGGCGGATTAAGTTCTGGTCCCGGCGCAACTTCTTCAGCGAAGAATAGAATTTTAGTTTTTGTCGTTGGCACTGATGGAATGGTTTATTTCAGGGCCTATCGTGGAAATTAATTTTTAAAAGTGCGGGTGGATTCTTTCCGCCCGTACTTAGTGTCCTGTTGGGATCGCAGAGCCTTCCTCAGCTTCGATAACTTTTCCCATGTTGCTTTTGCCCAATAAGAAAATAATCGTTGCTATCATGGATCCTACGGAAAGAATCATCACTATTGGAAGAGCACTATCAGCCGTGAAAAGTCCGACGACAAATGAAGCCAATGCGCCAATTGCCATTTGAATAGCACCCATTAAGGCAGAAGCACTACCAACATTTTTTGTAAATGGGGCAAGCGCAAGGGCTGAAGCATTAGGATTGGTTAAACCGACACAGGCAAGATAGAAGAAGAAACACGCAATAGTTCCAACAATTCCAAACCAACCATTCAGAGTCGCAGTTAAGAATACAACGCCAGTGAGAACCTGTCCCACCAATGCAAATTGCAGAATGTGTTCGTTCTTAAAGAATCGTATGAGCAGAATATTTAACTGGCTCGAGCCGATGAAGCCAATAGAAAGACCTGCAAAGATCCATCCATATACTTGAGCCGATACATGGAATATATCCATAAAAATAATTGGAGAGCCGGCTACATAGACGAAGAGTCCCGCAAAAGCAAAGGCACCAGTAAATGTATAAGTGGAAAACTGACGATCCTTTAATACGCGGATAAAGTTTTTAACGATGGGCTTGATCTTAAGTGAAACCGTATGATCCGCCGAGTGATCTGGTGGAAGTAAGAAGAAACTGATGGCGATCAATGAAAGAGCAATCGCAGAAAGAATAATGAAAATCCAATGCCAGCTGACGTGCGACGCTAAATAACCGCCTACGGTTGGGGCAAGTAATGGAGACGCGCCCAAAATTAAAACTAGAAGCGAAAAGACTTTAGAGCTTTCCTTGATAGAAAAGAAATCACGAACCATCGCAACTGCACTGACCGAAGCCGCACAGCCGCCTAACGCTTGAATGAAACGAAATGCAATCAGCGTCTCTACATTATGTGCCGTCATGCACCCGAAAGAAGCCAAAACGAAAATGGTGAGCCCAAAATACAAAGGCTTTCTGCGACCATAGCGATCTAAGAAGGGACCATACAAAACTTGGCCCACTGCAAGACCAATGAAGTAACTTGAAAGTGATAGCGAAACTCTGGCGACATCAGTTCCAAAATCTTTAGCTATTCCCGGGAATGCTGGCAAATACATATCGATAGCAAACGGACTTAATGCCGTTAGAAATCCAAGTATCAAAATTAGTAAGAAATTATTTCGCTTAGCTTCTGACAAGCAAACCTCAGGGAAAAAGGGCTGAGATATATTCCCTGCCCAATTAAGCAAACTATTGTGCGATCGCTGGAAGAGACTTCATCAATTGTGGGAAACCTTGTTGATGCCAATATGGATAAATTCTTGGTGTATCACTAGCGGCGTCGAGACGAGCCACCTCTTCCGCGGTCAAAGACCATCCTATAGCACCTAAGTTTTGTTTCAATTGTTCTTCGTTACGAGCACCAACAACAATATTAGAAATGGTTGGACGTCTTAGAATCCAATTCAACGCAACCTGTGGAATTGTTTTATTGCGCTCTTTTCCAATGGCATCAAGCACATCAACGACATTATATAATATCTCACTGTTATAAGGAACAAAGCTGATTTGGCCAAGGCGACTGTCTTTCGGAGCTGGCTTATCGCGACGAATTTTTCCGCTCAATGCGCCACCGGCTAAAGGACTCCAAACGATTGTGCCGACACCCTGATCAAGAGCTAATGGCATTAATTCCCATTCAAGTTCACGACCCACAAGTGAGTAGTACGTCTGATGAGCTACATATTTTGCCCAACCATGCTTTTCTGAAGCAGACAAAGATTTCATCAAATGCCATCCAGAAAAATTAGAACAGGCGATGTAGCGAATTTTGCCTGCGCGAATTAAATCATCCAAAGTGTGCAGAGTTTCCTCTACCGGAGTATGAGAATCCATTCCATGCATGTGGAAGATATCAATATGATCGACACCGAGTCTGCGCAAGCTTGCCTCGACAGATTCAGTCAAATGTTGGCGCGAAGATCCAAAGTCATTGGGTGCATCTGTCATTGGGAACGTTGCTTTAGTTGAAATCAGCAATTGATTGCGTTTTCCTTCGATGGCTTTGCCAAGAATTTCTTCGGCCTGACCGCGAGAATAAACATTTGCTGTATCAAATAGGTTTAGTCCAGCATCAAGGCAAATATCAACAAGTCGTTTGGCTTCTTGAACATCTGTGCTGCCCCAAGCTTTGAAAAACTCGTTGCCGCCTCCGAAAGTCGCGGTGCCAAAGCTAAGTACAGGAACTTGCAATCCAGATTGACCAAGTCTTCTATATTCCATTTTTATGTAATCCTTTTTATAGTGAGGGAGGGTAACTCTGAATTACAGTAAGCCCGATTCTTCCATATTTCAATATTATTGAAGTATTGGAACAATGAATTCTTATTGAAAAATGAAACGTAACAATATAGTGTGTGTCCGTGGCTAGAGCATTTGTTCATCCGTCAGCTAAAGATTTCACCATAGATAGCGTATTGTACGCTATGGCGGATCCTGTTAGGCGCGGGATTATTCTGAAGTTATTAAACAATTGCGATGGCATGAGCTGTACTGAGACATGTGAAAATATGTCCCCTTCAACAATATCGTTTCATTACAAGGTTCTTCGCGAAAGTGGTTTGATTAGATCTGAAAAGGTCGGGGTTCAGGTTTTGAACACAGTTCGAACTGATGAAATGAACAAAAGATTCCCGGGCCTTTTAGATTCTATTCTCAAGCACCACAAGGAATCTAAATCGAAGTAATTAAGCTTTTTCTGCTAAGCTTTTAAGGGATTCGCCAGTTACACGGTGAACTGTCCACTCGGTCATGGGCTTAGAGCCTAGCGATAAATAAAAATCAATCGCCGGCTTATTCCAATCAAGAACAGACCATTCAAGTCGGCCACATCCCCTTTCGACGGCTATCTTCGCAAGCTCACGTAGAATTTTTTTGCCGTATCCTTTGCTGCGATATTCAGGCAAAACAAAAAGGTCCTCTAAGTAAATCCCAGGCATTCCCAAGAACGTTGAATAGCTGTGGAAGAAAAGTGCGAAACCGACTTTCTTCCCATTCTCTTCGAGGAAAATGACTTCGGCATATTTTTTATCACCGAAGAGTGTTTTCTTTAGAATTTCTTCCGTTGTTACAACCTCATGCTCGAGCTTTTCATAGATCGCAAGTTCGGTAATAAAATGAAGAATTGTGGGAATATCAGATTCCTTTGCAGGAACAATTTGAATATTTTTATTCATAGTCAGTCTTTTAAACTATGTAGAGGATCATTGACTAGACTTTTGATAAATATCTGCAAAAGTTGATTGAATTCATTTGTGAGGAAAATTAGTGACAAGGGTTTGTTTGGGATAGCTATAATACAGTCTATGGAATTAGATGCGATCCGGAACAACATCGTCATGCCAGCAATCCGCAGGGCCAACGAAACAATGCCGCACTTTAACCTGGAGAACGTGGACGCTACGACGGTTTTTTATGGCCTTCCTGGTGCCGTTTTAGATTCTTTGAATTTGGTGAGTTTTGTTTTCATCATCGAAGATGAAGTTGCGAGACAGGCAAGAAAGACCATCAAAATTACCACAGAGGATGTATTAGAAACTCAAACACCTCCATTTGCCAATATCGAAAATCTTTGCCGCTTTCTGCAAGACAAGATGGCTCAAGAGTAAGTGATCATGCAAATCGAGAATTGGAAGAACAATACAAAAACTTTCATCTACGAAAATGACCAAGTCATAACTTACAGTCAGCTTTATGAAGATTTACGAAATTTACAGGAAAAACTTCGTGCGAAGTTTCCAACGCGCCATGCGTTTTTGGTTGAAGCAGAAAATACCTATTCATTGTATTTGAAGAATTTGGCTTTGCTTGAGCTGGGTCACATTGTGTTTCCTAGCCCTACTTATCAATTTCAAGACGAGGCGTTTCGTCAATTTGTTCACGACGAGACGGGAATTCGCTTTGTCCTTTGGCCAAAGAATTTTACAGTTGATCAGCTATCTGGCGATATTATCGAAGTTTCCAGCGAAGTTTTGAAGGAATATCGCGTCCCTAAAACGGGGTTATTCATTGTTCGAACGTCAGGTTCGTCAGGGAGAAAATTTAAGCTTGTTCTTCATGACTATCAAAAGTTTTTAAAAAAGTACCAAACTATTGGTGCTCACTTTAGAAAGACTTTTGCATTTTCTCCGGCGGAATCAATCGCCGGAATGGAGACTGTTTTAGAGGCATTGTCACATCAAGCTGAATTGATTGTGGCAGGCGATCGCTTAAGCCCCGCCCAAGTGCTCGAGCTTCTTAGTCGCTATCAAGTTGATTATTTCCAAACAACACCGACTTTTTTAAATTTGCTCGCGACCTCGGGCCAAGTTGCTGGAAAAGATTTATCGGCTTTAAAGAAAATTGCATATGGCTCAGAGCCTGCTCAATTGCCAGTCCTAAAATCTTTAAAGAAGTCTTTGCCGCAAATTGAATTCATGCACACCTATGGCATGTCAGAGATTGGAATTCAAAAGACTTTTACGAATCAAGAAGATCCGAGTGTTTTCCGTTTAGATATGGCGGTGAATCCGGCCCGATTGGTTGACGGTATGGTGCAGGTTCAGTCATTGACCCCGCTGATTTGCTATTTGAACGAGCCGGAAATGCCAATGGACGGCAATTGGTTCAAAACTTTTGACGTAGCAAATGTCGAAAGTGAGTACTGGCGTGTTGTGGGTCGCACAGGGGATTTGATTAATCTTGCTGGCCGCAAATTCTTTCCCAGCGAAGTTGAATCACTCATTCTCGAGATGGATGAAGTGCAAGATGCCACGGTTATCAAAGAAACCAATGACTTTATTGGAAATATTTTGATTGCGAAGATTGTAATTTCTGAGGATTTAACAGAGCAAGAGTTTCTGAAAAAGTTTAAAGAATTCTGCGAAAAGCGTGTTCCTTTCTATATGCATCCTCATAAAACGATTATTAGTAAAGAGGCTAATATTAGCACTCGTTTTAAAAAGATTCGAAAGTCATGATTTATTCATCTCTGACTTTCGTATTCTTTGGGATCCTTATTCTGCTGGTGTTCTATTTCCTGCCGAAAAGATTTCGAATTTTTTGGCTTTGTGTCGCAAGCTTTGCTTGGTACTCCACTTGGAAATGGCAATGGGCTGCTATTCTCTTTGGAATTCTGGCAATTAATTATATCGGCTTGTGCTGGATTCGTGCTCGGGCCCTAGAGACACGAAAGAGGCCTTTAACAGGTTTGTTGCTGATAAATATTGCAGTGTTCATTTTTCTGAAAGTGGGAAAAGTTGGCTCATGGCAGTTTGATACTCCTTATGGGACCAGCTTTTTTATGTTCATGATCTTTGCCTATATCGTGGATTTATTAAGAGCTGGCGTGACCGGTCCTATTGAAAAGGCTCAAAGTTTTTTTCTAATGCCCAGCTTTTTTCCGTTGCTGGTTGGAGGGCCGATCGAGCGTGCCCGACATTTTTTCCCTCAGTTGAAAGACGGTCTTGAGTTTCGATATGACAATGTCGTCGACGGTATTTTGATTTTCGCATACGGTTTTACCAAAAAGAATTGCTTGGGGCTAGGTTTGAGTTCATTGAATTGGGACCTCCAGCATTTTGCTGAGTTGAATCCATTTCTATTTATTTTTGTAGGTCTTTTAAAAACCTTCCACGCTTATATTGATTTTTCCAGTTATTGCGATATGGGGCGTGGGGTTGCAAAATGCTTTGGTATCGATCTCACGATCAACTTCCGCCCAATTATTTTTTCTAAAAATCCTAATGATTTCTGGCAGCGTTGGAATATTACTTTAGGGACTTGGATTCGTGACTATATAAGCTTTCCAATGATGCTAAATTGGGGGCGAGTCATTAACCACAATGTGATCTTATTCTGTTCATTCGTCGTTGTAGGTTTATGGCACGGGTTTACTTTAAACTGGCTGGCCTTTGGCATTTTCAATGGCGTGATGATCATTCTCTTCAACTGGACCCAAAGAAAAATTAAAATTGGAAAGCTTGGATATCTTTTTACTTTCGTGATCTTTGTCGGAAATGGATTGTTTCAGCAAAGTGAGGTTTTAGAAGCTATTGTCGCTTCAGTAAAACAATTTGATTCAGCACATTTTCCACTGGTTTACGAGCTGAGAACCTCAACAAGTTCCAAATTAACCCCGGTATTTTTCAGCGCTTTAGCAGGCGTTTTCATCATGGACATCTTGCAAGAGCTAAAAAAAGACGTTGATTGGTACACTAAGATTCCAAAGTATCTTAAGGTTTCATTGGTTGCTATTATTGTTGGCACTTTCCTTTTGGCGATGGACATCGGTAAGCTGACGGACGTGAATGAACCTCCTCCGGTTTATTTTAAGATTTGATGGTGGATAACAACATGGATAAAAAAGAAACATTCTTTGTAAATATCTTTCCAATGAATGATCGCCGCGATGAAATGAATTTTAAGGCTGTCGCGGATGAGGTTGTTCAATTTTCAGTCGACATGGGCTTTAAATACACTCTGGTAACGGTGGGAGATAAAAGATTAGATCCATGGATGGTATCTCAGTACTGCATGGCAAAAAACGATAAGTTCAATCCATTAATTGCTGTGAATCCATTCTATCAACATCCTATTGATATCGTGAAAAAAGTGGTGGCCCTTGATAAGATGTTTTCTAATAAAGTGGCATTGAATTTTGTAACAGGTTCTTTTTTTGGAGAGTTAAAAGCCGTTACTGATAAACTATCCTTTGAAGAGCGTGGAAATCGTTTAAAAGAGTTCTTTCATCTCGTACAAAGCCTTTTGATTGCGAAAAAGCCAGTCACCTTTCAAGGCCAATACTATCATCTGGATAGTGCCGATGTTTATCCTAAATTTTCAAAGAACTCATTTGAGTCATTTGTTTCTGGAGCATTGCTGAATGAATTCAAAGATCAAAAAGATGCCTTCTTCGTTAAAAGTATCCGTCCTTTAGATCAAATGAGTTCCGCGAATGCCCAACATTGTGGTTTGGGACTTGGAATCTGCGCCCGCAATACCAAAGAGGAAGCGATTGCAGTGGCTAATCATCTTTTTCCAGAGGATCGCCGTGGTGAAATGCTTTTTGGCTTTTCAATCGCCAATAATGAAACTCCTTGGAATAAGTGGCTGAAAGATTATTTGAAAGACGGAAAAGAAGACTATTCTTTCTTCTTGCGCCCTTTGAAGAACTTCTGGTCTTCAACGCCGTATATCGTCGGCTCGTATCAAGAAGTTGCGGAGAAAATAAAGCAATATTCTGACTTGGGCTACAGTTTCTTTGTTCTGGATTTCTTACCGGAGGAAGCAACTCACGTGCAACGTTGTCTAGAGATTTTTCGAAACCTGTGATTTCTCAGCAAACACTTCCTCGTAAAGAATAGGGCTTAACCATTCAGACAAAACTTTGATGCCACTAGGTGTTGGATGTGTAAAGTCCCACCAATAGAGTCCTTGGGTCATTGGTAAAGGATTTAGAACGGCATTGGGATTTAAAATTAAGGCGCCGTGCTTTTGCAAGTGTCGCAGTCTTATTTTGTATGGAAAGTAATAACTGTCTGACGCGAAAGCTGTATCCGCTTGCTCAAGATTTTGCTCCAGAGTCGAAGCCAATACATGAGCTTGAAGATTTCCATTTTCACTATTCTGTGGAGGAACCATGACGATGGTTTGAATTTTCTTTTTTCGCGCATAATCGATCAGCTCTTCGATGGGCGGAATGACGTTGTCGTCTTCGAGAAAAATTGTCAGGTAAAGAAAATCCGGTTGGAATAAATCAATTTGATGCTTTAAATGCGGCAAGGTTTGAGCGTCGATGCTTAAATTGCTCTCTGAAATATTCAAAGATTCTAAGATTTGCCCAGTGTGCTTTTCTTTTAAAAGGTCGCTGATGTTCTGCTGATTGCGATAGAAAAAACTTTGCGAGTTGCGTTCTGCCCCGGCCCCCGCACTAAAAGAGCCGCCAATATAAAGAATTCTTTTTGTGGAAGGATCTTTAGGCCCCGCAGTCCAATTCTTGTCGAGTTCTACAAATTTGCAGTCATTTCCATGGCAGAATTGATAGGGCAATTGATCTACGTGAACTCCCATGTGCTTAAGGTCGTCATAAGTCAGTGGGGTTTCGCCGAGGAAAGTCTTCCATTGATTGAAGAACGAGTATCTGACTTTTTCAAAATTCAGATAGTAGAAACTGCTATTCATGGAATTAAACTCAAAGGGGGCGTAACTGAATCTTTGAGCTATTCGAGAATAATAGAAATAATCGAATGAATACCAGAAAATCCCCAGACAAAGAACTATTTGAGAGGCTTTAAAAAGAAGTCCTGGAAAATTTTTGAATCTATTAAGGGCAAGGAAAAGCAAGGATAAGACAAAGACAATAATTGTAATAACCGCCAGATTTTTAACAAAGAAAGTTTTTTCATCTTTGTTGTTGTTGAAATCAAAAGTTCTTACATGTCCGGTGTCATCGGCTGTCGTAATTGAAAAGATCTCGATATCAGAAAGACTTGTTAGAAAGCCAAATCGTGTATTTGGGGTAAATGACTTCTTGAACGTCTGTACTTTTTCAGAATTCACCAAAAGAGTCAGTTCATTAGGGGCCGTTTGAGCCAAGGTCACAGTATTTATTCGAAGATTGTCGATCGGTGCATCAAAGGCCTTGCTATTTAAGAACTTGCCGTCGGCGGTGCTATCATAAACTAAAGAAGGATATAGTTCGTTACGGCTGATGCGCACGCCGGAAAACTTGTTATCTTCGACGTCAAAAAGGAGATCGACGTAGCCGTCTCCTTGAATGCGCACATCCATTGAATATGATTTTAAACTTTGGGTCTCTGTGGAAAAGATTCTTTGATGTCCATAAGCGGGCAAAGGCTTAAAACGATTTCCTGCCAATTCGACACGACCAACAAGAGCTTCCACATGATAAGCAGGTGGAAATTCAACCAGGCTTTTATACGATTTCCACTGAGGATGGGATAGCAAGACGTTCTGAGAATAAAGATACGATTTGTTCCAAATGTAGGCACTTAAGATAGTGAAGACTATCGCGAGCAGAATAAGAAATAATCTGGATTGTCCCAGTTTATTTTTTAAATTTTGAACTGCGTTGACGGAAATCATCACTATGTCTCATTTTCGCTGAAGAGCTCAGCATTCGTTGAAGGATATCGGATGCAAAGAACTGGTCGCGAATTGTTTTCTTGATTTCTGCGAGCGACCGAGCACTGTTTTCACTGATTTCTCTTAGAATCAAATTGGCTTTTGCCGAGTGGTCTTGCTGAGAGACCAAATGATGAACAAGTCCCCAGCGCAAAGCTTCATCAGCGCTGAAAACTCTTGCTGTCAAAGAAGCTTCCGCGAAATGTGAAGCTCCAATTTTATGAATGACCAAGGGGGTAATGATTCCCGGAACTAAACCTATTTTGGCTTCAGAAAGCGCAAAGTCAGTGGAAGTATCGCAGACTACAATATCGCTGACTGCGACAAGACCCAATCCGCCGCCATAAATTCTTCCATGGGCAAGACAGACTATCGGAATGTCTAAATTGAGAGCACTTTCATAAAGCTCTTTGAGCACCTTAAGATCAGCCTGGTTTTCTTTTTCCGAAAGGTCTGTCGCATGGCTCATCCATTCAAGATCGGCGCCAGTGCAAAAATTCTTTCCATTTCCTGACAGGACGAGGGCTCTTAGATTTTTATTGGCAGAAGCCCGCTGAAATTCGTCACGCAGTTGAGTCGCCATTTCAAAGTTATAGGCGTTGGATTTTTCAGGGCGATTCAAAGTCATCCAAAGGATGTCATTTTCTATCTTAGTTAAGACCATTGTAGCAATGCCATTTCTATGGTGAGTCCAGGTCCCATGGTCATAACGAGGCCGTAATCAAGAGGATGAACCGTGTTTTCCTCAATCAAGCGCTGATAGCTGAATAAAAAACTTCCACTAGAGACATTGCCAAAATCTTGAAGAACAGACCGCGTGTGGCGAAGGGCATCACTTGGAAGTTGCAATGTCTTTTCCATAGCATCAAGAATAGCAGCTCCGCCCGAGTGCACAATCCAATGCTTAAGTTGTTTATCTGTGACGTCCATTTTACCAAGAAGATTCGCAAAAGGTTTTTTCACCTCGCGCGCTAAAGTTTCTGGAGTTTTCTTATCAACATAGAAGCTATAGCGACCTTTTTCCAAATCCCAATTAAAACGCAAAAGATCCAAAGAGTTTGAAATCAAATGGCTTGAGAAAGACAAAATACTGGGATGAGAGGGATCTCTTTGTACTTTTGAGTTTTGCAAAACCGCAGCAACAACCCCATCACCAAAGAGGCTATTTACCAGGGCCGTATTTTCAGAGTCGTCAATAGTGTAAATGCAGGAACAGAGCTCACAGCAAATAAGTAACCCGATTTTTTCAGGATTGCTTGCACACCAGTTGGCCGCACTCTGCAATCCATTCAAGCCTGCATTACAACCCATGCCGACGATGTCGACTCGTTGTGTGTCGGAATTCAGTCCGAGCTCTTCAATAACCAAAGCAGATAAACCAGGAACAACGAAACCTGTTGAGGTCACGCAGGCGATGTAATCGACATCGCTCAGTTTGACTTGAGCCTTTCTTAATGCGACTTGAATGGCTTTATCGATGATTTTCGTTGAGTGATGAAGAAACTTTTCGCGAAGCTGCACCGGGCTTTCTTCTTCTAGAACTCCATTTTGCGAGAGGTTCTTTGGAAGCAGGAGGTGGCGTGTCTTAATGTGTTCGTGTTCAAAGAAACGTTTGGCCTTGGACGATTGAATGCCCATAAGCTGCGCCGCCTCTTCTTGGGTGAAGCAAGTTTCGGGTACAGCGGTTCCGACTGCTAGGATTCTTGTCCTTGGCTCCATGCTCACGCTAGTCTTCCTCTTTGAAAAAACGCATGCAATAATGATAAGTGTAGGAATTGATTTCGCAAAGAATTTGTTGAGTTTATTTATATGAAAAGACGACTAGCTATATCGCTAACATTTATTCTTGTTCTAACTGTGGTCTTGCTCACTTTGAGAAAGTCGCAAAAAGATAACGAAAGCGGCATTCGTTATTGCTCAGCCTTTCAAAGTAAACTGACGAAGGTGACTGGGCAAATTGCCAGCAAGGAGCCTTTTCAAATCGTATATGCCTTTCCTCTCGACTATAAGGATGGAAAAAATCCGGATTTTATTATCACGGAACTGAAGGGTGACTTCTGGAAGGACAAACAGGCACCCCATCCGCGACTTCGATACATCAAAAATTTAGGAGACGGAAAGTTTGCGGAAGATGAGAATTTTCCAGTCTTCGAAACTCTGCATGCGCGTCATCTAGTTCCGGTTGAGCTGAATGAAGGTCGAGGTTTTATATTCGCAGATCACGGTTTGGATGCACCACCATTTCTTGGATCGTTCCCGAGAATGATCCTGAAGCAGAAAGATGGAACTTGGCGAGAATATACAAAAGAGCTTTTGCCACAGAATCCCTCGTTCAACTTTCATGTGACGACATTCAATATGGACAAGAATGGTCCCGACCTTTTTGTCAGCGTTGTCAGCGATGCGGGGAAGTCCAAGGGATCTTATCTGCTTAAAAATGATGGTCATGATCATTTTGCTATTTCAGATAAAATTCCCGAGGATCTTCGCAAGGGTGATGCGTGCTTTATGACGAATCATGTGGCGGATCTTTTAGGAGACGGCAAAAAGGAAATCATTATTGGTGGCTGCGACAGGCCACCGGGAACAAAAATGGCTGCGCGCGATCGAATTCTTCGTTTGGTGAATGGAACTCTTGAGTATGCTCCTGAAGAGAGCATTCCTTTGCGTGCTAAAGATGAAAGCTGGGGCACGGTTGCGATCGCGACTGCGGATCTAAACCACGATGGCCATCCTGATATCGTTGAAGCCGTTCATAATTTTGGATTCACAAAAGGTGCTATTCAAATTCATTTGAATACGGGCAGAGATTTAAAATTCCGTGAGGCAGAGCAAAGTCTTCTTCAACCTGCAGAGAAAAATAAGACGAGTTTCATCCCCTGGGTTCGTCTTGGAGATTTGGATGGGGATGGATTGCCAGAGATTCTGGCTCCGATCACGCCGATATTCAAAGACGGAATAGATCCGAAATTGGAAAAGAACTTCGCACTATATAAAAATGTCGACGGCGAGCATTTTGCGAATGTGGGACCGTGCTTGGGTTCGAAGTTGCCTTATATTTCCGATGCGGAATTTATGGATCTTAATAATGACGGAAAGCTGGATATTTTGTTGTTAAGCTCTGACGGACATTTCGAAATCTATTATAATAAATTTTAGGACTGACTCTCGATATACTTTTTTAACTGATCAAGATTTTTTTCAGAGTTCTTCTGAAGCTGCACATGATAAATCTGGCTATGAGAAATTAAATAAAGAGCTCTTTTAAAACGTGACCAAGCAATTTTTCCCAAAGCTAGCATATTGTCTTCGCGGATGAGAAACTCCCTCATCTGCATATTTCCGAGACCTAAAATAACTCGAACAGCGAATATAAGTTGAATCAGGAAGGCTGCCTTCATCACCTTGAATTGTTTTCCCCAGTGAGTGATCACAAAGATTTTATGAATTCGTTGCGGTCCCATCGGTGAAAAAGGAGAAAGCGTGATAAGATCTCTTTCTCCAGACAATCGTAAGACTCGCATGCTTTGCTGAGATTTTGCCTCGATAGATTTCTTCATGGCGATGGGAAGGGCCAATCCGTAAAGAAGACCGCTATTGTCGATCAAGCAAGTTTCGTCACTGTAAATTTTTAGAGGTGGATTCTCTAGTTGGCCTTGATAAGCTAAGTACGATTTTCCGCCACCACTCGACGCTGAAATCAAAATATTCTGATTGTTGTATTGGAATCCAAGACAGTGAAGACGGTGAATTCCTTGAAGGTCTAAAAGTTCTCCGGATGACGACAAAAGATACATTCTTAAAATATCGAAAAGCTCATCGCTGTCTGTGCCATTTAACTCGGTGGCAAACCCGTGATCTGTTCTTTGAATTTGCAGGGTTTCTCCGTGAGGATATACACAGATCCGGTCTTTGAAGCCGAAGGCCTTGCA
>NZ_DASVLT010000018.1:0-13304 GCF_036384735.1 Bdellovibrio sp.
ATGCGGCTCCGTTTCCCCAGGGCCGTCTGCGCTATCGCAATCAGTCTGCGGCCTATACTTTAGGTCTCCAAAACTTATCTGCGGAAGAATGGAAATCTCACTTCTGTGACTTTCAACCTCTGTCCGCAAATATCACAAAGCCTTTAGCGCTTCGTTATCACGGTCATCAATTTCGTCACTACAATCCCGATCTCGGTGACGGCCGGGGATTTTTATTTGCGCAAATTCAAACAGACGGAAAACTTTATGATCTCGGCACAAAGGGCAGCGGACAAACTCCGTACTCGCGTCGAGGCGATGGCCGACTGACTTTGAAAGGTGCCTTTCGCGAAATTCTAGCCACAGAACTTCTTGAATCTTACGGAGTTAACACCAGCAAAACTTTTTCCGTTTTTGAAACTGGTGAAAGCCTTGAACGCCACGATGAACCGTCACCCACGCGCGCAGGCGTATTGGTTCGCATGAGCCACAGTCATATCCGCATCGGAGCATTTCAAAGACTTGCTTATTACGAAGAAACAGAAAACATCAAAAAGCTTCTTCATTATTGTGTGCGCCATTACTATCCCCACATTGCTGGATTTAGTGATGCGGAACTTGCAGCCACCTTCTTGCAAAAAGTCTCTGCGAGCATCGCCAAAACCACCGCCGAATGGATGATGGCAGGATTTGTTCATGGAGTTCTCAACAGCGACAACATGAATATCACCGGAGAAAGTTTTGACTACGGCCCCTACCGTTTTCTTCCTTATTATGATCCCAATTTCACTGCAGCCTACTTTGATCAACAAGGTTTGTATTGTTATGGCCGCCAGCCCTCAGCAGTTCTGTGGAATCTATTTCAGCTAGGTGGCGCTTTAAAGAAAGCATATCCGGAATTACCTGTTGATGAATTACTTGAAGATTTCGGTGACGAATTCAATGTGCAAGTTCGTATCAAACTTTTATCGCGTCTCAATTTAAGGAATCCCCTCGAGGAAGACTCTGCCGCTCAGAATCTGAATGAGGACCTCGTTATTCATCTATTTAAATTTTTAGATGAAACACGAGCGCCGTTTGAACAAACCTTCTATGACTTGCATTCAGGATATAATCCTGAGCGCTTAAAGAAATCTCCACAAGCTAAAGCCTATGAGCATATGAGCTTTAAAGATCTCGCAGACACTTTAGAGTGTTTTGAGATTTCAGATGAAGTAAAAGCTCAACACGACTATTTCAAATCAGGAAAGGCCTGCTCATTGATTATCGACGAACTTGAAGCGATATGGGCGCCCATTGCAGAACGAGATGACTGGAGTCTGTTCGAAAGGAAGTTAGAACATATTCGCTCGTTCCGCGGAATTTACTAGGTCCCTCGGACTGTTCCATTTTTCGGAATATCCTGGTACATCTTTTGTGATCTAAAACGAGACCTCCCCTCTCATGGACCTCGCTCACTTATTCGAGCAATGCTAAGGTTGTCTAGAGGGGTCATATGAGAAAATCCAGAGCGCTCGTCTTAGGGGGAATCCTTTGGGCATGTTCTGCTATGGCAGATACATCCGTCATACTTCCCAATGCTGCTTTATTCGCACGATGCTATGGTCAAATCACTGGCCAACCTGTTCCTCGTGGACATGCCTTGCTTGCCGCCGTTAAAGCAGGATCTATATCAGCCATCGATGCCTGCGTTCAGGTTTTCGATAAAGCTCAATTGGGTAATGATAATAAAATCGCTACGGGTCATTCTGATAGCGAAGCCGTTGCTGTTCTTAATACCTTCAACAACTTTCATAGAAGTTGGTTCGCAACGACCAAGATCGAAGATATTATTGATCACGGTCCCGACACAGGCGTTGGAACATTTGATATCTATGATCCTTCCGAACCGGCTCTGTCATTGACCTATCATCTTTTAAAACCTTCCGCGGCTTACTCATCCGTCTTAACTGATTCTTTTGGTTATCAGGCTGTGCGCGAAGAAAACACAACGATTAAAAACTTACTTGGTTACACAGTCAGCATGCCAAGCAGAAGATTGTACGGAAATAATGCGACCATCGATCAAAACGCAATTGTTTTGCGCTCTGGAAATTTAGACGCATCCAAAGTTCACGCTTTTTTTGGTGACTCTCGCACAAATACGTCCCAGGTGATGCCGAAAATTCAAGTGGGTGATGTGATTGGTGTGTTACCTCAACCACAAAACTTCACTGTTCCAAATCTAGTGCTGAATCCCTTGGGTGGTGACCCAGGTTCACAAGTGCGCGATGGCACGATCGAAGCGGATTTGAATTATTCTTATAACTTTTATTCTTCTTTCGGCGGCGGCGTTTTAGGACAACCGATTTACCTCATGATGAACATCGGACACCCTAAAGGCTTGATGTACACAGGCGCTGAAAAGCTTCCGCGTCGCTGGGTCTACAATACGATGCAAACATTTCTTTGTTCGCAGTTTCCTTCTTTGCGCGAAAGTGATGTGCAAAGTTATCTCGACATGAACGGCACAGCTCCATTCCGCAAAGCAACGAGTTGCCTTCAATGCCACGCCACCATGGACCAGGCCGCAATGACGGCCAGAAACATTGTTGCCGGTGGCAGCGAGTGGAACACCTTCACAGGCGCCGATGGCGGCCAAACGAAAACAACGGATATGCTGACAAGCTATAAAGTAACAACTGCGGATATGGGAAGCTGGCCTTCAAGTGCCGTCGCCAATTATCATGTGCAAAATCCCACAGGCAAATTGTACTTCCGTTCAGTCACAGGACAATTGATCAATCAACCTCTCGTGGGTCTTTCTGGATTGGGATCAGCCATGGCAAGCACAGAAGATTACTACGACTGCGCTGCTAAAAGATACTTCGAGTTTTTCACCGGGATCAGCGTCTCTTTGTATGACATGACAGATCCACGTTTTGCATCTGTCAATGAATCGCTGACTCAAGATAATCTTAGTGATTTACAATTCGTAAAAAAACTCGGTGCGAATTTGAGATCCACGCAGTCACTTCGCCAAATGGTTTTAGATATCCTGTCATCCGACTATTATAAATCAGTCAATTTCAGACCGTAGGAGAGATCGAAAATGGATAGAAGACAATTCCTCTTCGGAGGCTTTCTATTAGGAACTCAATCTGCCTTCGGTCACCCTGCCCTTCGTCTGATCGAAGCCATCGTTGCCGACACCACTCGCAAAGCTTACGCGGATACGACAAGCACAGCCGTACGCAATTATTTGAACGTCGGAATCCTGGGCGCACCCAATCGATATGCATTCGATGCGTGGCTCCGCACAAACAGCAACGATCCGGCTTTGGTATTTAACTCTATGACTGGGACGGCATTTACTTCAAGCAATGGAGTTGTCACTGGAACTGAATATAGAACCATGACTTATAAGGGCTTGATTGTTCCCCATATCTTTAGTCAATCTGTGAATATTTCAACGGGTGCGGTCCCTTTGACTAGCTATCTTGATCAGATGCTCGTGATCCGTGGATATGGAACTGGAGTTGATGGGCATCCTCAAAATTTCAATCTTCAACAAAAACCACTTGCCGGAAAACCATCTATTTCGGGACTCGCTGCGGATGCCTCTACAAAATCTTTTGAAGCTGTTCAATACCCAGGACGCGCCTCTTACAGCTCATTTGCTTCGCTTAAAAACTTAGCCCTCAATACACTGCCCGACCCCAAACCAGTGAGTTCCTTGATGAACGGCATTCAAAGTAATGCCAGCGTGAGATCTCTGCGCACAGCCCATAGCGAGGCGCTCGATATCGCGAAAGCTCAGCTTAAAAACTCAACGGGTACTCAAACGGCGGCTTCAATCGCCGCTCGTAAAAGCATGGACAATGCCATGGCACTTATAAAAAAAGGTGTTGGTGATTTAGACGGCTATTGGACAGAAGCCTACGGTCGATATTACGCGATCGTTCATAATGCCATGCGAACAACAGGTTTACCTGGTATTAATGATGTCGCTATCAATACCGCCAGCTCTTCAAATGTTGCCTTCCAATTGATGTATGCGGATGCAAATCCTCACTTCGCCAACCCTGCTTATGATGGTCGCCAGCTTACAACTCAAATGCTTGTGGGTCGACTTTGTGAAGGCCTGGCTCTGGCGGAATATGTCTACAGCAATAACCTTGTGACAAGTTTAGAAATTGGGCCTGATGCTCCTTCTAATTTATTATTTCAAAGCATAACGGACTCAAGTCCGAAGATGATATCCGCCGCCTACGATATGCACTTTACTGGATCTGTGTATTCACTTCTTTTGACAACGGCTTTGTACAGAGGCTTGATGGCGGGGCTTCTAGAACTTCGCAGTAAATTGCAGGCAGTGAAAAGTTCCGATGGTTCTACTGTTTGGTCTAACACCGTCGTTCAAATCATGTCTGACTTCAATCGTTCGGCCAAAGGCGATTCTTCTGGTGCAGATCATGGTTACAATCAAATGGTGACGTCTGTGTTCTCTGGAGCCTTGAATGGCCCCGAGGTTGTCGGCAACGTCACTCGTGATGCAGGAATCGGTGCTTACCCTGGAAGCCAAGGTGTGGGTGCTGCGATTTCTGGATACAGCCAAGTGGGCATCCCTGACACGAAAGCGATGGCCTCGACCATGTCGCAGTTACTAAATGTAGGATCGAATCCCTGGGAAAACTTAGCACAGCCTCTGATTCAACTTTCAGGCACAAGCTTAGTTCTTCCCTATGGCCGAGGAAAGGTGATCGGATGAAAACAAGAACAATCCTATTTCTTGCGGCCTCAACATGCCTAATACAATTATTTATGAACTGTAGCGCTTTGAATCTTTCAAATGGGTTTACTCCGTTGTCTTCAACGGATTCTGCAGCTATTCCGACAACAGAGGTCTCTGCCGAGGCCAATGCACCTACAAATAATAGTTATATGGTGCCACGATCCTATGTCATTGGCTTGCTGACGGATATATTCACCTCATCCAATTATCCAGTGAATACTTTAACTTCGACCTTAAGAAGTTTCGTTTTAAATAAACCAGGATCTTTCGGCGGAAACTGTGACTTAAACTCCAGCGAAACAGGTAACGATTGCGGTGGAGATATATCGAACTCGGCTCTAGCACCTTTGGCTGCGGCCTCGACTCTTCGTGCAGTCAGTATTAGCGCTGCATGCGAAAATATTTTATCCGATGACAATGCTGTTCAGGCGGTTTTGGAAAAGATCCCTCACGGAGACACGCCAACAAGCGCATCCGTGGGACAGCTTTATTCGCTCTTCCGCCGTGGATGGGATCCTGATCCATCTTATGTGCAAGCGCTGATGCAGATGGATCAGAATGTCACTCAAGAAGGAACCAGTAACTTAGATCGTTGGCGTTTACAAATCTTGATGATCTGTGAGGATCCCGTCTGGCAGAGTTTATAACTCTGCCATTATCGTTCTTATCCTTGATAACCGCTGACTTTCGCAAGTTTCCCACGGAACCAGGTGCGGAAGTCATCGATGAAACCAAAGGCTGCTGGAACAACAACCAATGTTAAAAGCGTCGAGCTGATCAAACCACCGATAATAGCAATACCCATAGATGTTCTCATCGCAGAAGCCTCATTCAGGCCGATAGCGATTGGAATCATACCTGCAATCAACGCAAGCGATGTCATCAAGATAGGACGAAGACGCGTGCGACAAGCTTTTACCAGGGCTGTATTACGATCTAAACCTTCATGCAACAGATGATTCGTGTAATCCACAAGAAGGATCGAGTTCTTCGCCACAACCCCCAACAAAAGAACAATACCAATCAACGAGAAAATGTCGATCGTTTTACCAAACAATAACAACGCCAGGAAAGCCCCGGTCATTGCCAATGGCAGGGCAAGCAAGATCGTAAACGGAGTGATGAAGCTTTCGTACAAACTTGAAAGAACCAAATAGATGAAAGTCACACCCAGTACAATCGCGATCAACATGTTCGCAATCAAATCTTTAAAGTCATCGGCTTGACCTTGGAATTTATAATCAATTCCCGGCGGTGGAGGTAACTCCTTCGTAAGAATCTTTTCAAGTTCCGCAGAGGCTGTTCCTAACGCTCCATTTTTAGCTAAGTTCGCAGAAACCTGGATGAAGCGATTTTTATTTTGACGATTGATCTGAGAATAGCCTTTTGTATCCTCACCTGTTGCGATACGCGGAAGAGGAATCATATTATTATTACTATTCGGCACCAGTGTTGTCGCAAACTGCTTGCGCAAATCGCGATATTTTTCGTCAAAACGAATGCGAATTTTATAGTCGATACCATTCTCACGATAAATGGCATCCGTGTTACCTTCTGTGCGGTTACGAAGCTCTCCTCCGGCGGTGACCGTTGAAACACCTAAGGCTTCTGATTTCGCACGGTCGAAGATCACATGAAACTCTGGCTTACCCGCCCGGAAGTTTGTATCCACATCCACAAGACCTGGAATTTTCTTAACGCGCTCTACAACCTTCTGAACATAAGCATTAAGATCATCCAGGTTTTGACCTGTGAAGTTCACGTTCAAAGGTTTTTGCCCCGATCCCACGGCGTCGATATCACCCACGGCAACGATCGCACGATCATTGAAAACCTGAAGACGTTTACGAACTTCTTCCTTATAGTCCGTTGTCGTCATCGAACGTTTTTTACGATCCACGAGGCGAATAAACATGCTGGCTTTATTGGATTCATTATTTGTAGTACCGATGGTCGATACGACGATGTCCACTGCTGGATCTTTATCAAAGGTCTTTTCGACTTCTGCCGTGAAGGCCCCCGTGGACTCCAAGGAAGAGCCTACAGGAGTCTCGATACTCACCATAAATTCGCCCGCATCATTGGCAGGCAAGAATGTTTTTGGAATGAAAGCCACAGTTCCCAATGACAAGATGAAAATCAAAACCGCAGAAGCCAAAACTGTCTTTGGACGACGAAGGGTGAAATGCAAAAGCTTTTCATACACATCCTCCAATTTGGTTTGGAAATTATCAAAGGCCTTAAGAACTTTCCCAACGATGCCACTGCCTTTCTTGTGCTCATCCGGATGAGCTAAGTAAGCCGACATCATAGGCGCTACCGTAAAGGCATCAAAGATAGAAATAATCATCGTAAAGACGACAGTAAGACCGAACTGTTTAAAGAACTGCCCCACGATACCTTGCAAAAACGAGATCGGACCGAACACCGCGATAACAACCAACGTGGTTGCAACAACGGCCATGGCCACCTCTTTGGTTCCATCCAAGGCTGCGTCTTTAGGCTTTTTACCCATTTCTAAGTGACGGAAAATATTTTCCCGCACCACGATGGCATCATCGATCAAAAGTCCCACCGCCAACGACAAAGCCAATAACGTCATCAAGTTAATCGTAAAGCCCATGGCATACATGATCACGAAACCGCCTAAAAGGGAGTTCGGTAACGCCATACCTGTAATCAATGTTGAGCGAGCAGATCCCAAGAAGAAGAACACCACAATCACGCAAAGAAGAACACCGATGATGATGGACTCATTCACGTCTTCAACGTTCAACTTAATCGGTCGAGAGGTGTCACGAACAAGCTTCACTTCCCCTTGAATATTTTTACCCTTCAGATACTCATTGGCTTTCTTGATATTCTTTTTAATGGCCTCAGCCACTTCCACTGTATTCGAGCCACGCTGCTTGTACACCTGCAACAGCAGCGCCTTTTGTCCACCGATGCGACCGATGGTTTGTTCGTCTTCAAGACTGCGAACCACTGTGCCGATATCTTTGACAAGAACAGGTCTGTCAGAACCGAGGAAGTTTACGTTCACCTCACTTAGCTGTTTAAGTGATTCAAATTCTCCACGAGTACGAAGAGAGGTCTCATCTCTTGAGTTCCAAACCTTACCAATCGGTATATCCTTCGACGTATCCATAATACGACGAGACACCTGCAACATCGAAATTTTACGATCTTGAAGTTTGTCCTTATCGATAACAACGTGAATCTCTTGCTTGCGACCGCCATAAATTTCAACTTGTCCGACGTCTTTCAAACGATCGAACAACGGTTTCACAACCTCGTGGGCTAAGTCATAGGCTTGTCCGTCTGGAAGACTTGTCGTCAGTGCCAATGTCACAATGGGTTGATCGGCCGGATCGAAACGACGAATGATGGGCTCATCGATATCTGATGGCAAATCGCGACGGATATTTCCGATGCGATTGCGTGTTTCTTGCTCCATCTCTTTGATGTCGGTTCCCAAGTTGAATTCAAGAACGATCTGCGCCACACCGTCCAAGTTGCTTGAAGTCAGTGTCTTCAAACCAGACAAACTTCCTAATTCATCTTCGATGGGTTTTGAGACCTGCTTTTCAAGATCCAGCGGCGATGCCCCTGGATAGACCACTTGAATTGCAAGAATCGGGAATGTGACGTCAGGAAAAAGATCCACGGGCATTTTAACTAAGGAAAATGCACCAAGGATGAGCATCAACAAGACAACGCATAGAATGGTGATGGGGCGACGAATTGATAAACTAGGCAAATTCATTATTTGTCCTCAATGGCGATATACAGACGCCCTTGAGCCTCCATCTTTCTTTGTTCTGATTTCAACCGCGACAAATTCAACTTCGCTGTTCCCGCATCTTCTTCCGCATTCACGACATCGTTAGTGATCGAGCGGCCTTTATTGAATAAATCCGCTTGAGCTTTCGCGCGACTCTCTTGAAGTCCCACCACTTGAGTGGCGGCTTCAACACGCTTTGAAAGCTCGGAATAACGACGATTCAATTCAACCCAAGAGCTTTCACTTTCGAGGGCCTTGCGCTCAGATTGAAGTTTCGCGGCTAAGGCATCTTTCTTAGATGAATTTCTGGCGGCTTCCTTCACATCTGTGTCGAACATGTAAGTGAAGTTCAAACCAATTTTCTCTGTTGGACGATTTGTATCTCCCCACTTTTGAGCCGCAGCAGGCAAATCATTTTCTTTCGAGTTCGTTTGATAGGACCCTGACAGCACCAAATCAGGTTTGTAGTTTTCATCCACTTGACGAGCCGCAAGCTCTTTAGCCTTGGCATCTAGGGAAGCTAAGTAAGCTTCTAATGCCACCACTCGACCTCTACTGCCATCGACCATTGAACTCAACGGACG
Organism: Bdellovibrio sp.; assembly: GCF_036384735.1. Lineage (GTDB taxonomy): Bacteria > Bdellovibrionota > Bdellovibrionia > Bdellovibrionales > Bdellovibrionaceae > Bdellovibrio. Next base: position 9,122 of record NZ_DASVLT010000018.1, read on the forward strand.
AGATTTTGAAATATCACCCGTCATTGCCGGCAGAGGCTCTGACGGTTCAAGTTCGAGATAATCACGCAAAGACTGCTTCGCCGAAGCCAAATCATCTTCAACAGCAATCAAAGCCAATTGACGACTTGCCACCAAGGCCTGGGACTGAAGAAGATCCGCCTTCTCGCTAATGCCATCATTCACACGACGACGAGTCCATGTTTCGATACGGCGAGAACGCTCTAGCGAATCACGGGCGATACTGACATTTTCCACCGAGTAAAGATAATCCCAAAAGGCCATTTCCGCTTGGACCATCACAGATTTTTTTTGCAAATCGTAGGATCCTTTTTCTGCGGCATTCGACATATCTTGTGTCGCCCAACGCATGCGAGTTGCTTCACCAAAGAAATCTTTCCACAAGGATTGGCTGATCGAAACTCCTAACGAGCCGGTCCCGAATTTCTGAAAGTCGCCCAATAAAGGGTTTAGACCTGGATTTTGAAATTCTGCGGCTTGTGCTGACAAAGCGACATTCGTTCCGCTTGAGAAGCTTTTACTAAGCCCTAAAGTACCACCGTAAGATTTGCTTTCATCTGCACCGAAGCTCACCCACTGATTGGTCGGACTTTTATCTTCTGAATAAAAAGCATTGGCTTGCAACACAGGAACGAGACTGATGTCGCCGGCTTCCTTACGAAGATCGGCGGCTTCTTTTTGCACATCCAAAGATTGAATTGTCTTATGTTTGCTAGAAACTGCGTTTAGATATTCTTGCAGGTTCATTGCGAAGCTGCAGGAAGGGGCCACAATCAAAAGGGCCACGAGAAACTTCATCGTCATTAGCATCATCCCTTCTCAGAACAATGCGAATATCGTTATTTAATCCCTCGTCGAAAGCAATTTCTTTCATATCCTAACCATTTGCGCAAACAATGCTTAGTATAGGCTTCGCAAAATAAAAAATCCGATGGAGCAACAACTTCATCGGATTCTCAATTGTTCAGAAAAAATGCGAGATCTTATTTAGAAGGTGCGTTATCAGAAGACTCTTTGCAGTGCTCACATCCGCCGCCTTTATGCATAGGACATTCTTTCGACTCGGAACAAGAGGCTTTATCTTTTCCACAGGCACAACTTTGCGTTGCTTTGTGTGCACAAGCTGACAAAGTCAAAGCCACAATGGCAGACATCATGATCGCTTTCAAATTCATTCGGATCTCCTTCATAATATGTATCCACAGAGTATCGACAAATATGCGGCCAGGCCAAGCCTTCAATGTCCAGAGACCAGAAAGGCCAAACAATTGAATATTTACTAAAAGCGCCGCAGTTTGGCATGGGCACTGGTCACAAGTGGGCAAAATGACGGCATTTTTTACCTCCTCACTAGACTTAACGCATGGCGCCTCACAACAACCAAACCCTGACAAATTGTTTTGTTGAAACTCGATTCAAGGTCGTGCTTAATGGCCGCGATTCATTCAGTGGGGGAATAATGAATTTCATGTGGGGAATGAAAACTCATAAGAAGACGGCGATGATTTTCGCGATTTTGTTGCTGGTAACAGCGGCTCGCGCGCAATCCATCGAACCTAGCGGAAGCAATGAACAGAATCCGACTCAAGGTTCTTCAGCAAGCTCGTCTTCGCAAAGCCAAAATCAGCCACAAACTCAAGCTCCCGCCTACCAACAATATTATACAATCAATGAACAAGCGACAGAGTCTGTGGATGTTCCCTCAAAAAGAACAACGGGTTTCTCTATGGCAGCAGACCTCACGCCCGCAGCCGTGATGGCATCTACCAAAGTTGTTATCATCAATATCCTGAAATGGGTTCTTCACGATGAACCTCTGACAGCTCCTCAAGAAAAATACATTCGCAAACTTCACTTCGGTCGTTGGATCAATGACCCGACAGATGACACTTGCATGAACACTCGCGCTCGTGTGCTTGTGCGCGATAGCGAAGTGGATGTGACTTATAAAGGGAATAAACAGTGCACCGTCGAAGCTGGTAAATGGCACGACCCCTATGCGGATCAAGATGTGACCGAGGCAAAGGGCATTCAGATCGATCACTTGGTTCCGCTTAAAAATGCTTATCTGTCGGGAGCTTCGGACTGGGATTATAAAACTCGCTGCTTGTATGCGAACTACACATATTTCACTCCGCACTTGGTTTCTGCTGGTGGCCACGAAAATATGTCTAAGGGCGACAGCGGTCCCGAGGGTTACCTTCCTCCGAACGAAAGCTATCGCTGTGAATACATCCGCAACTGGTTGGCAGTAAAAACAATTTGGAAATTGAAAATGAACCCTTCCGAAGTTCAAGCAATTCATGATGCTGTTGTGAAATATGGCTGCTCTATGAATATGTTCCAAATGAGCCAAGACGGTCTTGCAAAACAGCGCGCCTTCATTGAAGACAATCTGAACTTCTGCATCCAAAATAAAAGATAAAGATGACGTTTCCGATCCTCTTTGAAGATGATGACTTCATTGTAGCGGAAAAACCTTCCGGCCTCCCCTCACAGCCTACAGTGGATAAAAAGAGGCCGAATTTCTTTTCACTGCTAAAAAAACAACTTCAAGAAGAACGTGGCGCTGATTTTTATTTAGCTCTTCATCATCGTTTGGATCGCGACACGTCCGGCGTGATGATCTTTGCGAAGACCAAGCGGGGCAACGAGCCCTTGGCGGATCTTTTTAAAAAACACAAAATTCAGAAGACTTATTTGTGTTTTACTCAGCCTGGAAAGTGCCCGCCGCAATGGGACGAAATCAATTTCTTAGCAGAGATTCGCGATCCCGTTTTAAAGAAAATGAAAATGCAATCAGTCCGTTCCGGTGGTCAAAAAGCTCATACAAAATTTCGGGTGATCGAAAAATTCAAAAAAGGATTTTTGATTGAGGCCCAACCTTTAACGGGACGAATGCATCAAATCCGTGTTCACTTAGCCGAAAAAGGCTTGGGAATCTTTGGCGACGACATCTATCCCTGCTTAAAAAATCCGCAAGCCCCGCGTTTGATGCTGCATGCCTTTAGCCTCGAGTTCACTCACCCTTTCACTGGGGAATTTGTGAAAATTGAAACGCCGCTGCCCGCAGATATGCAAAAGTTCGAAAGTACTTTGCGCTAAGGCATTGACCTTTAGCTGATAAGCGGTATCATAGTTCGCTCATGACTGCCTCGGTGGCGAAATTGGTAGACGCACAGGACTTAAAATCCTGGGATTCCTTTACCGGGTCGTGCCGGTTCAATTCCGGCCCGAGGCACCACTTCCTCTTCTTTTGCTTCGGACAATCCTCGCTCGTTTATAAAAGTCACTTCGATTGAAAATTTTTGGCTCGATGATGTGTCATGGTTTTTGCCTCGTTTTTCTTTGCTGCGGAACTCGCAAAAGAAGAGGAAGTGGTGCACAACCAGAATAAAGACAGGCTCTTAGCATTCTTAGTCGATAGGAGTCCAATTCGTCAGGCGTCTTTTTTTACCTGCTTCCTTTGTTTCTCCATCAAAATTCGTTCCGATGACTGGCTTTGCCACTGGCGCAATTTCGTTGAATAAAGCAACACGCACTACAGCGACTCTTTGGCTGTCATCAGGGTTCACGAAAATCGCATAGGTCAAGTCCTGGCAATTCATACAGAAATGAAATTGCACCTGTTCAGAGGCGAAACGCTCAATCTTCGTTTTATTGTTTACGTCGACATGAAGAAAGCCTTTAGGATCTGAAATCCAGACGCCGCCGTGCTTCGCGCAGAAATGACAAAACTTTGCATCTGAACGCGGCTGAAATTCTTCCGGCTTGAGAGCACTTTGCAATGTCACTTTAACTTCTCGACATTGGCATTGCCCTAAATATTTAAACATTTATTCATCCTTTGACTCATATAATATAAATCTGCACAGCTTCTTGGCGACTTTAAAGATGTGCGTTTTTGCTTTCCATTGGGACTTTCCGTCGACCACCCGCTGTAGATCATAAAGCCAGAAAAAATTGCGCGCCCTACCATCTCACTGTTTTACCAAAACGATCTAGATACTGAAGTCCTTTTTTTCGGTTCTACTCTCTTCATGGTGGGTACTTCAGCCAAACCCTTATCCAATCAAGCATTCAGGACACGAAGCCGGTAGTTTTCAGGGTTCTTGAATCCGTAACCCCGCTTCTGTATTGTCTTTGCGACGTTGTTAAACCCTTC
>NZ_DASVLT010000019.1:0-84288 GCF_036384735.1 Bdellovibrio sp.
GTTCTATGAGGCTTACACGGACTACAACTATCAAATGACTCAATTTGAAGGGCTTGTGTCGCAACTTGCTTTGAAAATCACTGGCAGCATGAAGATCACTTACCAAGGTAAGGATATTGATTTCACGCCTCCATGGAGACGTCTGACTGTTCACGATGGTGTTCGTGAATACGCGAAGATCGATCCCGACAAGGCAACAGATCAAGAGTTGTTCGAGGCCGTGAACAAACACGGCGGTCATATGGAAACTCCGGGCAAACGTGGCGAAATGATCATGGAGTTGTTCGAACTGACAGCAGAGCAACATTTGTGGCAACCGACGTTCGTGATGGATCACCCGAAAGAGATTTCTCCACTGACGAAAATTCACCGTGGGGATGATCGTTTGGTAGAGCGTTTCGAGCCATTCGCAGCCTGCATGGAAATCGGAAACTCCTACTCAGAGTTGAACGATCCAGAAGATCAAACAGCGCGTTTGAAAGAACAAGAAGCCAGCCGCGGCACTGACGAAGAAGCTCATCCGATGGATGAAGACTTCTTGTTGGCGATCGATTCTGGGATGCCACCAACAGGTGGTGTGGGTCTCGGAATTGAACGTATCGTGATGCTTTTGACAGATCGTCCTAGTATCCGCGATATTATTTTCTTCCCTACAATGAGAATTACGAAATAATTCGTTGTACACTTAAGGGAGCGAAAGCTCCCTTTTGTTTTTTGCGAGGTCGTATGCGTTTCATCATCTTTCTTTTGTTAATTGCAGGTCTTTTCACCGCTTGCCAAGAAAAGGCAACAAAGGTCACGGCTCAAGAGCCCATCATCAGCAGCAATTTATCCGCTGAAAAAATCATGGCCGACAATCCGGTGATTTTAGATGTGCGCTCTCCATTTGAGTACAACTTGGCCCATGTGCCTGGTTCGATCAACGTGCGCTGGGAAGATTTTTCGGAACAAAGTCCCGAGTATCGTGGCCTTCTTCTTTCAGATCTTTGGAATGTCGCTCGTCGTTTGTCTTTGATCGGTATTGATCCCGATACAAAAGTTGTCGTCCTTGGAAAAGGACGCCAAGGCAACGGAGAGGAAGGTCGCATCGCTTGGACGTTGCAGGTTTTGGGCGTGCGCAATGTAATCACTACGGTTCATACATCTTATCGTGAGTTGAACCCCAAAGAAGAATCTGAAGGTATTAAGAACAAGCCTTATTGGAAACCCGTTGTCGATGAATCTCTTAGAATTGGATTGGATGATTTTAAAGCTTACGCCTTTCAAGAATTGCCAGAGATGAAATCCATGAGTCGCGCGCGCTCGAAGGCCTTAGGTGGGCTTCCGCCCGGTGCCTTGGATGCTCCGGTAGCAAGTTTGTTTGGAATGAATTTCAACGATGCTAAAGGCAAAGTTGTAATTGTCGATGTTCGCGGTCCACAAGAATTTGCGATCAACAATCTGACTAAGATCAAAGGTGTGAAAGCTCCGGTTGTGAATATTGAATGGCGTGAATTCTTTAACGATAAAGGTCTTCCTAATAAAGAGGTTGAAAAGATTTTGGCAGCCAAAGGTGTGACGAAAGATAAAATCGTCATGACAATCAGCAATCACGGTGTGCGTTCTGCTTCGGCGGTATATGCCTTGCGCTCGATGGGTTTCCGCCAGTCTTTGAACTATGCTGGGGGCTATGAGCAATGGAAGTAAAGGGTGCTGAGGTTGATAATATTTTACGTGATAAGATCAAACTCTATGAGCACTTGGGTATCACTATTGTTGAAATCAATTCGCACAAGGCACACTTTCATGTGTCTTTAGAAAAAAACCTCAACCACAAAGGTACAGCTTTTGGTGGCAGTCTTTATGCAACCGGTGTCATGGCGGCTTACGCACTGGTGTTAGCGGGTCTGAAGCATTATCAAATCAGCACAGACAATATTGTAATTTCTAAAGGCGAAATTTCCTATCTTCGCCCCGTTGATACGGACTTCGACGTCATCGCAAGCTTCCCTTATGCAGATGATGAAGAAGCTTTTTACAATGAAATCAAAACCCGGAAGCGAGCCAAGAAGACCGTCAAGGTTCAGATACTGGCAGGTGGCGGTGAAGGGAATGCCGTTGCAGATCGTGACGGCTCTCTGAAGGCTTCACTTTCTGGGGTTTTCGTTGTCAACGCGTGAATAAGCGCTTCAACAACTTCGACTTTTTTCACCGGTTTCACCATGTATTGATCACATCCGCTAGTCAGAGTTCTTTGCAGCTCTTCCAGGACCGCTGTCGCTGTCAAAGCGATGATGCACGTCCTTGGGCGCGATTCCTCTTTTTCAATATGTCGAATCAACTCGGTAGCCTTATAACCACTCATGACCGGCATTTGCATATCCATAAAAATCACGTCGAATTTTTCTTCTTTAAATTTATCTACGGCCTCTTTGCCATTCGCTGCCTCGGTAAAATCAAAAGGCATGGATTTCAAATAATGAGTGATCAACACGCGGTTATCCTCTGAGTCGTCCACCAGAAGAATTTTAAAGCGACGATTGCCAAAGTACTCTGGCCACTTCGACGGTTTGACCTGTCCTAGATCTTGAGGGCCCAGGAAGTCGGGATGGTGAGGCAGAGTGATTTTAAACGTCGTACCTCGTCCGGCCAGACTCTTCAGCTCAAGATGGCCTCCCATGATCTCAACTAAGTTTTTTGAAATCACAAGCCCCAACCCTGTGCCGCCATAGCGACGTGTGATGGTCTCCTCACCTTGAACAAAGGGAGAGAAGAGTCCTTGCTGTTTATCTCGAGGAATTCCGATGCCAGTATCTCGTACTTCCACCACCAATTGTTCACTGTCATTTCTTTCGACATGAACGTTCACACTGACTTCGCCTTCTTCGGTGAATTTTAAAGCGTTGCCGATCAAATTAAATAAAACCTGACGCAGACGGGTCGGATCACCCATTTGAAATAATGGCACATCAGGAGAAATATTTAACTCAAAATGCAGACCCTTTTCTTCAGCTTTAATTTGCAAAATTTCAAAAACACTTCGAATGGTCGAGTGCAAATTATAAGAGATGTTTTCAATCGTCAAAGCCTTGGCCTCGATTTTTGAGAAATCCAGAAGATCGTTGATGAGGGCCTTCAGATTTTCCCCGGCATGACTGAACAAGGTCAGATAGCGCTCTTGATCTTTAGACAAATTTGTTTCGCGTAAAAGTTCCAACATTCCTAAGACAGAGTTAAGTGGCGTGCGAATCTCGTGACTCATGCGAGCTAAGAACTCTGATTTTGCTCGCGAGGCCTCTTCCGCTTGTTCCTTGGCAATCTTCAGCTCATTCTCGGCTTCGATAATCCGCACCAGACGCTTTTGATGATAAGAAACGGCAGAGCCTGCCACGATGGCGGTAAAGCATAAAGTCAGCAGTGTGGCGATGATTTGAATGCTTTCAAGATTGCGAGGCCACTCCTCGCCAGCTAAGGCGGGCAATGCCAAAGACAAGAATACGATGACTGTATTTACGATAATTGAGAACTCCAAACCATACCAAATAGCCGGAAGCAAAACGAAAAGCCCCATGAAATACCACGTGCGGAAGATCGGAAGGGCTGCACTTAATAACAAGGCCAATCCGAAGGCCGCAGATAATACGACTTTTTCTTTGAGTGAAATTTTCCACTTCCACTTCAAATCAAAGTCTTCAACGGCGAACAAATTTAAATTTTTCTTATCTAAAATTGGCGTCAGCACAATCAATAAGGGCAACGTAACGGTGACACCACCCATAAGATCACCGACAAAAGAGGCTCCGCCTTGCCAGATTATCTGATTGCTAGACGTGATAGATTTCGCCAAATATAAAAAGACTTGAGATAAAACTGCGGCGAGAGCCGCCGGTAAAATCAGACCGTGAACAGCATAGACGACAAGATTATACGGGTTCGGCGACCAGCGAGTGTCCTTCAAGCGCTCTTTCACAAATAAATAAGAGGCCCATACTTCGATGACTTCAAACAGTCCCCAAATGGGATAGTAAGCCATTTTGTGCAAGCCCCACAGGCTGGCAGAAAGAACCGCATTGATATATAAAGCGGGAAGAATGCGATAGCCCCACCATCGGACCATGGCAAAACCGAAGGCCACGGGAAAATAGAATGTCGAAACACCCGGAGCAACTTGATAGATTAAACTCAATCTTGTCCCGAGATGAAAGATGAACAGAGGAAGAACCCAAGTCCACCAAGGCAATGATTTCTTTTCCATGGTTTTAGTTTAAGGAAAAGATCAGAGCACATCCAAGAAAGTCTGATTTGTTTGTTTAAGGACAGCGAGATTAGTTAGAATTTGATAGGCCAGTCAAGTTTCCGTTAATCACAAGATAGCCGTGTTCGTGGGGATTGTTCTTAGGATTGACGTGCAGCCAATGTACAACTCCGCCTTGAGGCGAGTAAGAATCGACAACAAAATCTCCGCAAGCGATAAGTTCATCGCCAGACCTGTAATCTGGCACAGCTCCAAATTCTACGTTGTAGACGACCTCAATACGATCGTGAGTGGTTGACAGATCTTTATCTAGATCAACTTCAAAATGAACATGCCCATGGTCGTTTTCGGTCATTGCGACAATTGTACCTTTGATAAAGGCACGATAGGTGATTTTTTTGTTGCCCTGATCTCTCCATGCAATGACTTGTTCATTATTAAAATCAATCGTTGCGTTTTTTGCCTTGCAAGCAGGAAGCTCCGCCGCCCATAGGCTTGCAGCCAAAAGATTCAAAGCTAAGAACAGAAAGAACGCTTTGAGATTCATGAACTATTCCTGTTCCTTTGCGCCGGCGTCGATCCATTTTTTAAGGAACAAACGTTCATCGGCGGTCAAGGCAGGAAGACCTGATTTTGCAGGCGGCATATAACGTTTTTGAGTCGAATCTGTGATTTTCCAGATCTTACTTTCTTCAGCAGTTGCACCCAAAACACCTGCTTCTTTCATGCCTTCAACAGAATCAAGCACTGTTTCCACATCATGAACTTCGTGACCATGGCAACTCAAACATTTCGGGGCCAAGACGTACTTTTGCAAATTATCGAAAGTCACAGGAAGTTTTGTGATGTCCGGCTTGTCTTCTTTAGGTGGAGGTAAAGCTCCCGCACACTTCGCAAGCTCTTTGATCTTCACGCTCTTGCGACCGACAGCTTTATCGGCAAAGTAAGTTTCAAGAATTTGTTTTTCACAATCTGTTAGAGATTTATAGCCGCTGGATTTTGGTGGCATTTGGTTGCTGTTCACTTCATCCAAGATCGACTTGCTAATGGCAAGTGCTTGAGCTTCTGTGCCCATCGCATTTTTGCCGTTCGTGTGACATTCCATACAAGCACGCATTGCTGTTGATTTCACCACATTGAACGTGATTTCTTGGTCGGCGTATGACAAGGCTCCTAAATCAGGAAGACTGCTTTTGCCAGATTTGAAAAGACCTGCTTCTTCCAGCGGATAGCTACAGCCCACAAAGGAAAGACCCGCCATAGAAATAAAAAGAATGAGACTTAACTTTTTCATGATAGAGGTTTTACCAGAAATGGTTCCCCAGCCGTGTAATAAAAATCAGCCCTATCAAAAACTTCAAGGCTGTTTAGAGTTTTGACAGAAGGGGTTGCAATGAAATTGGTGGCAAATTGTCTCTGAAAACCTTTAAATTGGATCTCGCAATCCATTGCGATGATTATTTAGATTTAGGGAACCCACAGAGAATGAAAATAGGATTGATCAAGAAAGTTGGAGTATCGAAGTAACTTTATTCATCAATAATAGTTTCAATTACCAAAGCTTGTTTAAAGGTTTTTTGGTGCCGCCAGTAATATAGAAATCCATAGGTCAGCCCAAGAATAAATCCAACCAAATGGGCCTTATAACTAATGGCGGGATCAAAAGCCGTTGCAGGCATGAATATCCCTAGCGCCACACCCACAATGCGCAGGGTTCGTTGGAAGTAAGTTCTTCGTCTATCAAGCAAGAAGTATAGCGCAAGCCAAGCGCCGCCCATCCAATACACCACCCCAGAAACACCAATCAGAGCAACAGTGGGAGGATAGCTTGCAATCACGATCCAATTTGTAAGTCCTCCGAATGCAAATGCTGCCAAAGGAAATAAGAAAACACCAAAGTACCCAGTGAGAAAATATCCCAGAATAAAAAATAGAATCGAATTGGAAACAAGATGTCCCACATCCGCATGAGCGAACAATGTCGTCCATAAACGCCACCACTGATGTTGATCGAAAACGGCGGTTTGAGTGGCCTCCATCCAATGGTGAAGATGCAGGAAGTTAGTTTGATAAATCAAACTGCCAAGAACAAGCAGAAGTGTCGTGACCGCCGTGATGATGCTTGCGTATTTAGAAGGTTTTTGTGAAAGCCAGGTCTCGCGGACCCGTTGCCAGATTAAAGGGGGAGCGGATGGTTGGGTGTACTCAGGACTGACCGGCGACGGTTCCATAGGGGCCTCCGCGGTAGAACATGGTGTCGTAATTTACCCTGTCAAGTGGAGTCAAAAAAAATGCCGCAGAAAATCTGCGGCATCGAACCGATAATCTTTTAAATGAAACGGACTACTTAGAAATTTTCAATGCTTGAAAAGCAGCGTTCTGAGAGGCCGGTTCACGTCCCGCACGAGCTGTTGTCACACAATCTTGTCTTTGGATATCTGACAAGTCTTTGTCTTCACCGCAACGATCTAAAGCTGCCGGATTGAAGGATTGTCCTTTGATGCTGTCCCAGCATTTCCAGAATGCGCCGTCTTCCTTTTGCAGATTGCAAACCGTGGCTGCATACCAATCAACTTCTTCCTTTTGAGTGCGTTCTTTGCACTGTTGAATATCTTTTTCGCCAACGAAACGGTCACAGAAACCTTGTGGGTTTGTTGGTTCTAACGCCAGGGCGATGAGTGGAATCAATGCGATCAACGCGATGGAGTGCAAAATATTTTTCATTTTCTATGCGGCCTTTATCTTAAATAAAACAGAGTACATTGCTTTCAACATGTCGGGATCATAGCGACCCGCCAATTTTTCCTTCATCATTGCCACAGCATCTAACGGCTTCATCGGCACGTTGTAAGAACGCTGAGTTGTCATTGCATCATACGTGTCAGTGATCGCAACAATGCGCGCGAACGGATGAATTTCATCACCAACAAGTTGTTGCGGATAACCATTGCCAGCCCAAGACTCGTGATGTTCAAAGCAAGCTGCCTTAATGGCGTCACTGATGTTCGGATGACCATTCAAAATAACCAGACCGTATTGTGGATGCATTTTCATTTGCTCCCACTCGGCATCAGACAAGCCACCTTTTTTGCAAAGAATATCGAGGCTGACGTTTCGTTTGCCAATATCATGGAAAAGGGCACCCACGCCAAGTTCTTCAAGATCCTTCGGGCTGTACCCCAAAGCCTTACCCAAACCCAGCGAGTAAATGCTGACATCCAGCGAGTGATTGTAAGTATAGAAGTCATGACCTGATAAAGAGATCATGAAGCCCATGGCTTCAGGAGCGTTCTCCATCAAATCGATGAAGTCCGTGATGATAGGGCGTGATTCATCGAGAGCGGTGTTTACATCGGGATTTTCAAAAAGATCTTCCATCAGAGCCACGGAGGACTCGCGTAGGATTTTCGCTTTTGAAAAAGGATCGATAGAGGCAGAATTCATCTCTTCGCGAACCCAGTCGCGGTAAGATTGTTTGTCTTCGACGCGTACAAAGAAAGAATCCCCTGTATCGCGAGAATGAAGCTTCTCAATCTTGCCGTCGGAAAGCTTGTCGCCAGCGCGCAAATACAAAATGTATTTATTGTCGACATAAATAAAAATATCGAAACTCGTCACTTTGTCAGGACGAATTGTGCTTAGGCGAATTCTGAAATAGTTGCTCGACTCCATAGGGAAATTCTGCCATGAATACATTGACTTAGAAATAAAATCCGCCAATATGATCAACTATGGCCCTTCGTCTAGATACGCAAATCATGTACCTAAAAGGCGTCGGTCCCAAGTTGGGGGACCTCTTCGCGCGCAAAGGTTTAAAAACCTTGAGGGATCTCTTTGAGTTCTATCCGCGGGCATACGAGGACCAGCGTGCGGCTCGAAATATTGCCAGTCTCAAAGTGAATGATATCGTCAGTATCAAAGCGACAGTCGTCGCAGTTCATAGTGTCAATATGGGACGCTCGACGCGGAAGATGTATGACGTTGTGGTGAAAGATGCCTCGGGGCAAATTCACTGCAAGTACTTTCGTGTTCCTTACAAAGGTTATTTTGAAAGATTCAAACCCTTCACTGAAGTCCGTGTCGTCGGTAAAGTCATCGAGTATCGCGGTCGTCTCGAGTTCCATCACCCCGACATTCGTGATGTGGAACCCGACGAGGAAACTCAAGATGCCTTGATTCCGCTGTACACAGAAATCGAAGGTCTTGCCACCTCAAAGATCATGAAGCTTGTTCGTCAGGCTTTTGCGCAAATTGAAGAGTGGCCTCAAGAAGCTCTACCAAAATGGATGCTGGAAAAATACAACCTAAAGCCTCGCAAAGAGGCTTTAAAGGAAATGCATTATCCAGATCCGACAAAAGCTTCTGAGTATGCGGAATTTAAGACGGCGTCTCAGCGTCGTATTATTTTCGAAGAATTTTTCTGGTTGGAGCTATGGCTTGCTTCAAGAAAAACGGGCTTTCAGAAGGCCGCCGCGCCGAAAATTTTGAATGCGGGTAAAAAACTTGCAGAGCTTGAAAAGAATCTGCCATTTCAAATGACGGGCGCCCAAAAGCGCGTCTTTGGTGAAATCAAGACCGATCTTGAAAGAGGTCACCCCATGCATCGCCTGGTTCAGGGGGATGTGGGCAGTGGAAAAACACTGGTAAGCTTTATGGCGGCTTTGTATGCGATGGAAAGCGGTTATCAAGCTTGTTTGATGGCGCCGACAGAGATTCTGGCTGAACAACATTTTAAAAACGCCAAAAAAGTTCTAGAACCCTTGGGGGTTCGTCTGGCGCTGCTTGTGGGGAAAAGTAAAGCTTCTGAAAGAAAACAAGTTCTTTCTGCTTTGCAGGCGGGCGAAGTGGATTTGATCATCGGAACTCATGCCTTAATTGAAGATGAAGTGCAGTTCGCGAATCTAGGACTGGTCATCATCGACGAGCAACACCGCTTCGGTGTCGAGCAGCGTGGTGTTTTAAAAAACAAGGGCAATTCGCCTCATTTCTTGGTCATGACAGCAACTCCGATTCCAAGAACTTTAGCGATGACCGTATATGGCGATCTGGATGTTTCCATCATCGATGAAATGCCGCCAGGACGAAGTCCAATTCAAACCCGTGCGATCTTTGACAGCAAAAGACCTCAAGCTTTGCAGTTTATGCTCGATCAACTTAAAAAAGGCCGTCAGGCTTACTTTGTTTATCCACTGGTCGAGGAAAGTGAAAAGATTGATTTAAAGAACGCCGTTTCCGAATACGAAAAACTTCAGCAGCAATTCCCTCAGGTAAAATTCGGTTTGTTACATGGAAAGATGAAACCTGACGAAAAAGATCAGGTCATGGAGCAATTTCGTCGTCACGAAATTCAAGTCCTGGTTTCAACAACCGTGATCGAAGTCGGTGTCGACGTTCCAAATGCTAACATCATGATCATCGAGCACGCGGAACGTTTCGGTTTGTCGCAACTTCATCAGTTGCGCGGTCGCGTAGGGCGGGGCGAGCATAAAAGTTTCTGCATACTGATCATGGGTTACGCTGTTTCCGAAGAGGGGAAGCAAAGAACCGAGATGATGGAAAAGACATCGGATGGTTTTAAGATTGCCGAATTCGACTTGGAAATGCGCGGCCCCGGAGAGTTTATGGGAACTCGTCAATCAGGTCTTGCAGGTTTCAAGCTTGCGAACTTGATTCGTGATATGCAGATCTTACAAGATGCTCGAGAGGCTGCTTTCGAAGTTCTGCGCAAAGATCCGAAGCTTTCCTTCATGGATCACCAAGGTCTACGTGAGGAATTGCTGCGCGAACATGGACCTGCGGCTCTTGCTGGTATTGCTTAGTTTTCGTTTGAGTTTTTAAATTATCCAATAGAGTTTTTTTAATGCGGGGATTTGGTTGCTGGGGTGAACTCCTTTGCTACTGCTGCGTTCGGCACGCCGTCCGGGCTCTGTTGCCGCCACGACTTCGTCGTGGTTCGCGCCATCGTGGCGCCGGCAAAGGCCGTACTTCGCAGTAGCAAAGGAGTTCGCCCCAGCAACCAAATTGTGCATTAGAAATTTGTGTATTAAATCTCTAAGTCAGTACAATAAGTAGTAATAGACAAATTCGCGGGAATCGTGCGTGTGGCAAATCTTGTGAGGCATGGAATACGATGCATGCAGTTTGATGTTATTATTCTGTTGTCTGTCGCTAGAAAGCAGTTCGCAAAGCCAACACCCCAAAAAAACAATGGAGCAGAAGACCACCAAAAAATTAACTCACACATTGGTGAGCAGAGCGACGCCATCAGCAGCGAAGGCACAAAATTTGGCTAGCGAGAGGGGATTTTCCTTAGCTACTGCGAAGTACGGCCTTTGCCGGCGCCACGATGGCGCGAACCACGACGAAGTCGTGGCGGCAACAGAGCCCGGATGGCGTGCCGAACGCAGTAGCTAAGGAAAATCCCCTCTCGCTAGCCAAATTCCTCGCACGACAGCTCACTGATAGACAGAGCCCGTTTGCCAAAAGACTTAAGAAAGAAAGTTTTTTTGTGTTGCTGGCAAATCTTTTTTTTGTCATGCTTTTATTCAGAGATCACAAGGATGTGTTCAAAATGAAAAAGAGTTTCTTCAGCGTTGTTGCAGCAACAGTCGTTCTATCATTCGGAATTTCCAGTTCGTCGTTCGCGGCGGCTCCAGAATATCAAGTCAGTATGCGTGTGGGTCTTAAAGGCCAGGCTCCTATTTCCGTTAACACCGTAGCCAAATCAGGCAAGAAGTCTTTCGTCAGCGAATTTTCTGATGACGGGCAAAATGAAACCATCGTGGAAGTCTTGGCGAAAAAATCTCAGGTTAACCACAAAGATGGCATCTTCATGGACGTCATTGTCACTAAAAGAGTTCGTGGTGTGAAGAAAGCTTCCGAGCGTGCCCAAGTTTTTGCGCTTGAAAATCAAGAGATGGAGTTTGGCGTAGGATCGAAAGGTCGTATGGCAGGGAATATGTCCCTTGCTGTCATGGCGCATCAATTGTAATCCCATTGATACTGTTATCAGCCTATGATTTAAACCTCCCTTGAGGGAGGGCGTCATGGGCTGCAAGTTCCTGGCATTTTTAATCGCGACGATTGTCATCCTTCCATCCGCGTTTGCGGGTCATCTTCTGAAATTAAATTCCGCCACAATTGATACTTCAAAAACCTCTGCTGTTTTGTCTGACGTCACCGATTTGAATCGCTCGACATCCGAGTTCATCGTTCAGTTTACAAATAAAATTCAAGAGTCCGATAAGGCTGAAATCAATAGGCGCTTCATGGTTTTTGGTTATCTTCCTGATGATGCTCTGGTGGTCCGTGGTGTTCATGAGGACCTTCTTTTTTATAAAAGATCTCATCCGCAAATTCGAACAATTCTGAAGTATTCACCGCAGTTTAAGATCAGTTCTGAATTAAACACTTTAAATGTTTTCAATAAGGACGAAGTGATTAGCTTGACGATTCATATCTTCCGCGCGAGCGAAAGTTCCAAAATCTTACGTCAGCTTTTGCAGTTGAATCCTCAAGTGGAACTTGAAGATATTCAAGGCGCTCACTTAGTGATTTCAAGTGCACGCAAATTCATTCCCCAGATTGCAGCCCTTAAGGGTGTCGAGCATTTAGAAGCCACACCTCATATGGAGCTTTATGATTTCAGCGTGAATGACGCTCAGGCATCATCTGACTACAGCACTCTTACGGGTTTCGAAGATGGAACCAAAGTCATCGGGATGAGCGAAGCATGGTCGCAAGGTTTCACCGGAAAAAATCAAATCGTCGCGATGGCAGACACCGGGGTTGATTCCGGTGACACCTCAACTATCATTCCCGATCTTCAGGGTGCCATAAAGGACGGAGCAGCCTTCGGTCTTCGCGCCACATCTTGGATGGACCCTATGGGACATGGAACCCATGTGGCAGGGCTGTTGGTGGGGCGCGGAACTTTGTCAGGCAGAGTGGTGAAAAGCTCGGCTCATGATGCCATGTTAGTCGCAGAAGGAATGTGGTCACCCATTGTTAAAAACATGACGGTTCCATCACAGTTATCTGTGTTGTTTGATAAAGCCTACCAAAGCGGGGCCCGAATTCATTCGAACTCTTGGGGCTCAAACAACAACCTTGGTGCCTACGACACTTCGGCGGCACAGGTGGACGAGTGGATGTTTAAAAATCCTGATATGCTTGTTGTTTTTGCTGCCGGCAACAACGGCAGTGACATGGATAAAGATGGTCGTGTGGACGGGGCCTCTTTGGGGTCGCCCGGAACTGCAAAAAACTGTCTGACGGTGGGGGCCTCCAAGAACCGTGTCGCTCAAGGTGGTGTGCAGGGACCGCTGAATAAGATGACGGATGGCAGAACTCTATGGTCGGCAGAGCCCTTGGCTTCTTCCACCATGTCAGACACTGAAACCGGGCTTGCGCCTTTTTCCTCCCGCGGTCCCACAAGAGATGGTCGTTTGAAACCTGATATTGTGGCACCTGGAACAAACATCCTTTCTACAAAATCCCATCAGCAAGGCGCTTCAAGTCTTTGGGGTTTTTTCAATAAAGACTACACGTGGTCGGGGGGAACTTCGATGGCGGCACCTCTTGCGGCAAGTGCGGTAACAGTGGCTCGTCAGGTGCTTGTAGAGAAGTGGGGCTTCGTAAATCCTTCAGCGGCTTTGATGAAGGCCTTCATGATTCATTCGGCAGAAGATTTGTATCCCGGGCAATTCGGTGAAATCGGACAAGCTAAGGGGCAGGAAATCCTAACTCGCAGGCCGAATATGGATGAGGGGTATGGCCGTGTGAACATGGCGAATCTTGTAAATTTGGGTGAGGGCACGCATCTCATCGACGAGCGTAAAGGTATCGCTCAGGATCAGGTCATGAGTTATGAGTTTACAGTCAAACAATCCGCAGATCTTTATGCGAATTTGGTGTGGACGGATGCTCCCGCCTCGGCCAATGCCGCCGTGGCTTTGGTGAACGATTTGGATCTGGAACTCACATTCCCAGATGGGCATGTTTTGGCCTCTGAAGACCACGTCAATAATCTAGAAAAGATCGAGATTTCAGGTCTAATGCCCGGAACTTATAAGCTCGTAATTAGGGGCTTCCGGATTCCCCAAGGCATCAATGGACTACAGCCATTCGCGTTTATTTACACTGTTCGCGAGCATTGATGTTGAATCTTAAATACCTGAAATCATTACCCACTGCGGCTCTTGCGGAAATGTGATTTTCATTCTGACTTTCCTTCTGAAAATATTTCCTGGAGCGGTGCTCTAGTTTGATAACTCGTGTCAAATTTGATAGAACTAACTCGGTTCGAACTCTGTCAAAAGCTCTAGTTATCTAGGGGAGGTTCTCGGATGCAGACGTTTAATATCGGTGATAATGCAGTTTATCCCGGCTACGGCGTAGTTAAAGTCGTAGCTATTGAAACAAAAGAAATGCTCGGCACGAAAACTACGTTCTACAACATGCAGTTAGTCGATACAGGTCTTAAAATCATGATCCCAACGACAAATGTAAAGTCAGCGGGACTACGTCCTATTATTTCCAAAGCTGAAGCTGCTCGCGTTGTGGGCATTTTAAAAGAAAAAGACATCAAAATTGACAACCAAACTTGGAACCGTCGCTACCGTGAATACATGGAGAAAATCAAGACGGGTTCTGTTTTTGAAATTGCTGAAGTTTTGCGCGACTTGTTCCTGTTGAAAGCGGATAAAGAGCTTTCCTTCGGTGAGCGCAAGATGCTTGATTCTGCCCGCAGTCTTCTTTTGAAAGAACTTACTTTGGCGACAAGCCAAGAAGAGCTTTTTATGGAAGAAGAAGTGAAAGCGATCTTCGGTGTCACAGCCTAAAGGGCGAGACCCGATAGGTGTCACCGACCTGAAGCAACTAGACTCGGCTCCAAAAATCTAATACTGTTAAGGCTTGGCTATCCCAGGCCTTTTTTATTTTTTGGAGTGCCCCATGTCCTCACAAGCTAGTTCAAAAATTTCTCCTCATGTTCGCGTGCGTTTTGCACCTTCTCCAACGGGTTACTTGCACGTTGGTGGTGCTAGAACTGCTCTTTACAATTATCTTTTTGCGAAAAAAAATGGCGGTGAGTTTATCCTTCGTATCGAAGACACGGATGAAGCGCGTTCGACTCAAGAATCTTTGCGCGGTGTTGTTGATGATATGGTTTGGTTGAATCTTCTATGGGCAGAGGGCGTTGACCCTGTGACTTTGAAAGACGTAGGCCCATTGGGTCCGTATCGTCAAAGTGAACGCCAAGATATCTACAAAAAATATGCTGATGAGTTATTGAATTCTGGAAAAGCTTACTACTGCTTTTTGACGGATGAAGAAATCGAAAAGCAACGTGAAGAGGCTTTGAAGGCGGGGCGTTCTCCGCACGTGAATTCTCCATACCAAGATTGGACTCTGGAGCAGGCAAAAGCCAAGATCGCTGAGGGTGGCAAGGCGGTTGTTCGTTTCAAAACTCGCGATCTTAAAAAAGACTATATCTTGAATGATCAGGTTCGTGGCGAAGTTCGCTTCCCTTCAGACATGGTCGGTGATTTTGTGATTCTTCGCTCGGGTGGTATGCCTGTTTATAACTTCTGCTGCGTAATCGATGACCACTTGATGAAAATGACTCATGTGTTCCGTGCGGAAGAGCATTTGCCGAACACTCTTCGTCAGATGATGATTTATGAAGCGTTTGGCTGGCAATTGCCAGAGTTCGGTCACATGGCTTTGATCTTAGATGAGGATCGTCAAAAACTTTCAAAGCGTAAGGGCGCAGTTGCTTGTGGTCTTTTGAAAGAGGAAGGCTATTTAGCTTCCGCTGTTTTGAACTTCATTGCTTTGCTTGGATGGTCTCATCCTGAAGGTAAAGAGATCATGTCGGTGGATGACATGATTCAGGCTTTCGATATCTCTCGTTTGAATTCTTCTGGGGCGATCTTTGATCGTGTGAAATTCAAATGGATGAATGCGCAGCATTTGCGTGCTCTTCCGAATGCAGAACTTTGGAAAGCGATTCAACCGTTCTTGGCTCGCGAGAAAATGGATCTTCCGCAAGATCCTGTGTGGCAAGATAAATCCATCTCGTTGTTTAAACCGTACATGGAAGTTTTAGCTGACGCGATCGAATTGTATAAACCTTTGAATGATAAATCTTATGTGATTCTTCCAGAGGCAGACGAAACTTTGAAGTGGGAACCAACAAAGGCTGTTTTAACAGCATGGCGCGATCTTCTCGTGGCTCACCCGAGCGATTTTTTGACGGAAGATGAGTTCTTGAAGCTTCAAGATGAAGTGAAGAACAAAACAGGTGCTAAGGGTAAAAACTTGTTCATGCCAATTCGTGTGGCAGTGATCGGTAAGCCTCATGGTGCTGAGTTGAAGATTCTGGTTCCATTGATCAAGAAGTCTTCTTTGATTGCTCGTGCAGAGCAAACATTGACGAAAGTTTAATCGTAAATAATTGCGACGGAGATAGGGATGTCACTGAAGATATACAACTCGCAAAGTAAGTACCTTGAAGAATTTGTGCCGCTGGATCCGCCGCACGTGAAAATGTACGTATGTGGTCCTACGGTTTATAATTATCTGCATGTCGGAAACTTCCGCGGTGTTGTGGTGTTCAACCTGGTTCGCAATTGGCTTGAGCACTTGGGTTATAAAGTATCCTATGCCCTGAACTTTACAGATGTGGATGATAAGATCATCAATCGCGCGCACGAACTGCATACAACCCCTGGTGAGTTGTCTGAAAAGTATATTGCTGAATATAAAAAAGATTTTTCTTCCCTGGGGCTTCGTCCTCATGACTTCAATCCGAAAGTGACTGAAAGCATGAGTGAGATCACGGACATGGTTTCTTTGTTGATTAAAAACGGCAAAGCCTATGAAACCCATGGTGATGTGATGTATTCCATCGAGTCATTCAAAGATTACGGCAAGCTGAGCGGTCGTCATACTGATGAATTGCAAGCGGGAGCTCGGGTGGATGTCGATGAGAAGAAGCGCAGTCCTTTAGATTTTGCTCTGTGGAAGGCTGCGAAGCCGGGCGAGATTTCATGGCCCTCTCCGTGGGGACCAGGTCGCCCGGGGTGGCATATCGAGTGTTCTGCCATGATTCAAAAAATCTTTGGTGAACAAATCGACATTCATGGCGGCGGTATGGATTTAATCTTTCCGCACCATGAAAATGAAATTGCACAAAGCGAAGGCTGCACGGGCAAGCACTTCGTAAAATATTGGATGCACAATAATATGTTGAACTTTGGCGGTCAGAAGATGTCCAAATCTTTGGGCAATATCGTGACGATGCGCGAGTTCTTAGAGAAAAATAGTGCTGAGGTGTACAAATGGATGATCCTGTCTGTGCACTATCGCACGATGAGTGACTTCAGTGATGCGGCGATTGATCGTGCTGTATCTGGATTGGCACGTGTTTACTCTGCGATGGCATTGGCTGAAAGCTATATGACAGGCGAGGTGAAGATGGCAGACCAAACGTTCGAGAAAATCACTGTGGACGCCTGGACTAAGATTGAATCAGCCCTGAATGATGACTTTGGTACTCCGGAAGCTTTCGCTTCTTTGTTTGAAGTGGTTCGTCAGTTCAATTCGCAAGTTCGTCGTGGTATGAAAACAAATCCGGCGATTCAAGGAAAGTCTGTGGCGTTCTTGAACTTCGTTCGTAGATTTGGGGCTTTAATGAGCATGTTCCAAGAGCCTCCTCATGATTTCCTTATTCAATTAGATAACTTGCTTTTGCAAAAGATGAGTGTGGAAAGATCTGCTGTAGATGCGATCGTTGCGGAAAGAACTCTAGCCCGCGCTAATAAAGATTTTGCGAAATCTGACGAGCTCCGTGCGAAATTGAACGGTATGGGGATAGCGGTTAGCGATTTGGCTGACGGTTCCTTTTGGGAAGTTGCTAAGTAATTATCGCAGTCACGAAAGAATATTAAGTCTTGTATTAAATAAAAAAGGGAAGCGCCTGCTTCCCTTTTTTATTTTGTCTGCTTGCTCCTGCAATCGACAGCAAATTTGTTTCAATAATTTTTTTTCGTGAACCCATTACTGCAATGTCAGTTCGTGGCGCTTGTTATTGCGAATGTCGTCTTCGTCCATCAATTGCGGACGATACTTTCCTTCGATAAAGAGTTTTGCCTCATCGCTATAATATGGCGACAGAACATGGCCTGATACTCCAAGTGGATTGATGCCCCAGCTTTTTTGTGGCAGAGCAAAGTCGATGATTCGTCTTGTGGAGGGGCCTGCGACGACGTCAAAATTTCCGCTCAAGCCTCGTTGTTTGTTGTTATTGATTTCGTTATAAGCTCCTGGGATGGCTCTTGGACCTACATTTAATAATAAATTCATTGGAAAATAGTCACCAAAAGGGTGCTTGTATGTGATGCGATGGATGTCGCCCCATATTGGTAAGTGCTCCCATTTTGCTAACGCCCTCTTGAAGCCTTCAGTGATGACTGTGGTTTGATCTTTGTTTTTCCACCAAGGTGAGTTTTCATTTTTCAAAATGCGCTTATAGAAAATCCATGCATGTGTTGTGTGCAAATAGGATTCACGTTCTTGCGGATCAAGATTGGCCAGGATGATTGCAAGATTTTCGTTATTCCATTGATGATAGAATGCCGCTTCTTGAGAGTCGATTTCTGAGTGACGATTCCATTTTTTCAATTTCACTAAAAGGGAGGCGTATTTCGATTGCTCCTTGATGTCCAGCTGAAGCTTTTGCAGAAGGTGATCAAGAATAGGTGTTGTGTTGATGTTGAAGTTCTCTGTTTGCAGAGTCTTCATTTCTTCCGCTGTCCACTTATCCTTTTCTTTTAAGGCTGATGTGATGGTTTGCAAGCGGTCATCGGCTTGCCAGTCGCCGCGCAACTCGGCAGGGGCAGAAGCTGGACGAGAGTTTGCTGTGACAATAAATCCCGAATCAGGATTTACTTCATGAGGTTTGTCTTCCCAAGCCATCATGTGATCGTAGTCGTCTTCTCCCGTCGAGCCATCCAGGATGACGTCCGAGTTTGGATTTTTCTTAATAGCGATTTCACCGTAAGTCCACCACGCAATATTTTGTGGATCTGCATACATGACGTTAAGGCCTGGAGCTGTTCCATCTTTAAGTGAGTTTTCAAACTCGGTGATATTCTTCGCTTCTCCCATGTGGTAGAGCGTTGCCATCGTGTCGTTGTGCGGAGAATTGAATGCCCATTTTAAAGCGATGTTCTTTTGATCAAGCACTTCGTCCATCAAGAAGCCGTGAGGTGTCTCAATCATTTTAAAACTCACGTCAGGCTTGTTTTTAACAACGATGATTTCATTCCATTCGCTGTAAGGTTGCCATCGGCCTTTGCTCATTACCATTTTCTTTTCGCGATCGAGGCGTTCTTTGTAAAGATCCATGTCATCTGTTTCAGACATGGTGAAACCCCAGGCGTGATGACGGGAATGGCCCAAGACTGCAAAGGGAACCATCGGAAGATAATGACCATAAAGTTCAAACTCTGGAGTATGAATATGGGCTTCGAACCAGACGGCTGGCAAAGAGTAGCCAATGTGCGGGTCGTTAGAGAAAATACTTTTCCCAGATCGAGATCTTTTAGGAGCAAGTAACCATGAATTGCTGCCGTCGAAGTATGGGGCATACTTATTTTCTTTAGCGATCATCAGAGGTTCGAGCAGGTGCAAAGCTTCCGTGATTTTTATCGGAGTTTTTAACTGATCATTACGAAGATCTTGAAACATTTCTGGCGTCAATTTTTTTGCAAGCGAAGTCATCAGAACGTCGTTACGAAGGGCGACTCCAAAACTGAAGGCCATATGACCTGTCATGATATAAGCATCAAGCGGTGTGAACGGACGAGGCTTGTCGCGCAGATAGACCAATTCAGGTGGAAGCGGGTGAGTGGCCATGTATTGGTTCACTCCATCGCAATAGGCTTCCATTTCGGCCATCATTTTTTCATCGTATTTTCCAGATTTCATCTTTTCAGCGAGCATTTGCTCGACCGTGTGGCGCAGGCCTAGGCTTCGATAGAGTTTATCACTGCGAAGTCCCACCTCGCCCACCAATTCGCTTAAGGTTCCCTGAGTCATGCGACGAGCCATTTCCATTTGGAAAAGGCGTTCGCTGGCCATAACAAAACCAAGCGCCCGAAGCGAATCTTTCTTGGTTTGTGCAAAAATATGAGGAATGCCGTACTCGTCACGAATGACTTTTACAGGCGCCGAAAGATTTTTTAGCTGAGCAGTTCCATCCAGGGGTGCCACCGAGCGCTTGAGGAAAATAAATACGCCCAGAAGCACAATAAAAAGAAGGGCCAGGTAACGTACAAGTATCTTCTTATAGTTTTTCTTCATGCTGTTACTGTCGCAAATTTGCTGGGGCGGGTCCAGGAAGCAATTCAGATTGTGTGAGTGTGAGAATATGAATGTCACTCTGCATAATTGGCGCAGAGGGCGAGACCTTTAATTTCTAGAGGGAATTGTGCATTTTTGCTATGCTTGAAGGGATGGGCTCAACCTACAAAAAGAACTTTCAATTGGTGTCTGACTTTAAACCTTCTGGGGATCAGCCGAAAGCGATCGCGCAGATGGTGGAAAACTTTAACTTGGGTTTGAAACATCAAACTCTTTTGGGTGTGACAGGGTCTGGGAAAACTTTTTCCATGGCTCACACGATTGCACAGCTCAATCAACCGGCGTTGATTTTGGCTCCTAACAAGACTTTGGCGGCGCAGTTGTATGCTGAATTTAAAGAGCTGTTTCCCAAAAATGCAGTAGAGTACTTCGTCAGTTATTACGACTACTATCAACCGGAAGCCTATATTCCTTCGACCGATACTTACATCGAAAAGGATTCTGCGATTAACGAGCAAATCGATCGCATGCGCCACTCGGCGACGCGTTCGTTGTTTGATCGTCGTGACGTCATCATCGTCAGTTCTGTTTCTTGTATTTACGGCTTGGGTTCTCCGGAAGCCTACGAAGGTATGATGATTCAGATCGTCTCGAACACCGAGATGAAGCGGGATCATTTGCTTCGTGAATTGATTCGCGTGCAGTATTCGCGCAACAACGTCGATTTTCATCGTGGAACTGTTCGCGTGCGTGGTGACAATGTTGAAATTTTCCCGCCCTACGAGGAAGACCGCGCGGTTCGCGTGGAATTCTTTGGGGACTTTGTTGAGCGCCTGTCATGGATTGATCCATTGACGGGACAAGTCTTGGAAGAGTTGGATCAAATCGGCATTTATCCTGGAAGCCATTATGCGACCGGAGATGAAAACTTAAAACGCGCCATCAAGACAATTCAAGATGAATTGCGCGACCGCCTACAGAGTTTAAATCATGATTTGAAATTCCTAGAGGCCCAACGTCTCGAGCAAAGAACTTACTACGATATCGAAATGATGGAGCAGATGGGATTCTGCCAGGGGATCGAGAACTACTCTCGTCACTTAACAGGCCGTGGCCCCGGTGAGCCACCTCCAACATTGCTTGAATACTTCCCAAAAGAGTTTGTTACGTTTATCGATGAGTCTCACGTCACAGTTCCACAAATCGGCGGCATGTATCGCGGGGACCGCGCCCGTAAGATGACGTTGGTGGATCATGGGTTCCGTTTGCCATCAGCTTTGGATAATAGACCTCTGAATTTCCAAGAGTTTGAAAAGATGATGGATAAAGTTGTCTATGTGTCTGCAACACCTGCGAATTATGAGTTAGAAAAATCTGAAGGCATTATTGTTGAGCAGATCATTCGTCCGACAGGATTGATTGATCCTGTTGTTGAAGTTCGTCCTGTGAAGAACCAGGTCGATGATTTGCTTAAAGAGATCCGTGAACGTATCAAGCTTAAAGAGCGTGTTTTGATCACGACTTTAACCAAACGTTCTGCGGAAGACTTGACCGAATATTATGAAAATCTAGGTATTAAAGTTAAGTATCTTCATAGCGACATTGATACATTGGAACGAACGGAAATCCTGCGTGATTTGCGCCTAGGCGTTTTCGACGTTCTTGTGGGTATCAACTTATTGCGTGAGGGGTTGGATATTCCAGAGGTCAGTCTTGTGGGTATCACCGATGCGGATAAAGAAGGATTTCTTCGTTCTGAAAGATCGTTGATTCAAACCATCGGTCGCGCTGCCAGGAATTTGAATGGCCGCGTGATTCTGTACGGAGATATCATTACGGACAGCATGAGAAAGGCCATTGGCGAAACGGACCGTCGTCGTCGTATTCAGCAGGAATATAACGAGGCGCACGGTATCACTCCGCAGTCCATCCGCAAGAAAATTCGGGATGGTTTGGGCGAGACTTTCGATGGAACGTTGTCGACTCCGCTTCAAGGTGAAAATAAGTCCCAGGCAATGCTCAACAAGTTTTCTCATCAGCCGGATAAGTTGCAGGATGAAATCTCTAAACTTCGTGCCCGTATGAAAGAGTTGTCGGCGAATTTAGAGTTCGAGGAAGCAGCTAAAATCCGTGACGAAATCAAGCGTCTACAAATTGTTGAGCTCAACATCCGCAGTGGAGAAGTTGAGGCTGAAAGTGCGGAGGTCAACAAGGATGGCCTCAAGTAGATTTGAAGAAGTCCGCGATAAGGTCAAAGAATTCCCCACGCAAAGTGGTGTTTATCTAATGAAGGGGCATGCCGATAAAATCATTTATATCGGTAAGGCAAAGAATCTGCGCAACCGTGTGCGCAGTTACTTCACGGATAGCAAAGATCATTCTCCGAAAACACGATTGCTTGTTTCGAACATCTTTGAAGTTGAATACATTCTGACAAAAACTGAAGTTGAGGCTTTCTTGCTGGAGGCCTCGCTTATTAAGAAGCATCGCCCGAAGTACAACATCCGTCTTCGCGATGACAAGGCTTATCCATACATTCGCTTTAGCTGGGGAGACGAGTACCCTCGTCTTTACTTGGCCCGTAAGGTAAAAAAAGACGGCTCCCTTTATTTTGGTCCTTACACTTCAGGCTTTGCAGTTCAAGGAACCATTCGTTTTTTGAATCGAACCTTTAAGATTCGTGATTGCAATGATTCGATGTTTAGAGCTCGCACGCGTCCATGCATGACTTATCAAATAGGTCGTTGCACAGCTCCTTGCGTGAGGTATGTTTCCAAAGAGGAATATCGCATGGAAGTGGAAGGCGCGAAACTATTCTTGAAGGGCCAAAATCGCAAGGTTGTCAAAGCGATGACAGAAAAGATGAGAACAGCCGCTGATGAAGAAAAATTCGAAGTGGCGGCGCGGCTTCGTGATTCTATTGAGTCTATTAAGACCATCCTGCAAAAACAAGCCGTGATCAATGATACAACGGAAAAAGATCAAGATGCTATTGGCTTCTATGGAGATGAACGCGGTTGTTTGATTGAAACGGTCCACGTACGTGCGGGACGTGTGATTGGAACCAGGTCTCATTATTTGCCACATTTTGATCCGAATGATCCCGTGGAAGATCCGCGCGAGTGGATGACGGACTTCCTGAATCAGTATTATGAAGACAACTTTATCCCTGATGAAGTTTTACTTCCATTGGATATCGGTTCCGATTTGAGTAAATTGATGGAAGAGGTTTTAAAAGAACGTTCTGATACGAAATCTACGGTCAGATTTGCTACGGATGAGCGGGGTCGTAATTTGGTCGACATGGCCAATGAAAATGCTAAAGCTCATTTCACGAAATATGTTTCTAAGTCGGAAGAGAAACTTCGTGGTTTGGAGGAAATCAAAGAACGCTTGTCTTTGCCAGAGCTTCCTCGTCGTATCGAATGTTATGATATCTCGACATTCCAAGGGGCCGAAACTGTGGCCTCCCAGGTGGTCTTTGAAGAAGGTGTTCCGGCCAAAGAACACTACCGTCGTTATAAAATTAAAACCGTTCAAGGGATCAATGACTTCGCTTCTATGTATGAAGTGTTGTCTCGTCGTTTTAAGCACACGGAATATGAAGATCCTCAATTGATTGTGATCGATGGTGGTAAGGGGCAGTTGTCCCAAGCTATGAAAATCCTGGAAGAGATTGGTCGTAAAGACATACCAGTGGTGGGCTTGGCGAAAGCGCGCACCGAAAGTGACTTTCAAAAGCAAGAAGTCGAGTCGACCGAAGAGCGTTTCTTCCTGCCGGGGCGGCAAAATCCTGTGGTTTTCAAAAACAACGCCGAAGCCCATCATATTTTGACGGGGATTCGGGATGAGGCCCATCGTTTCGCGATCACTTACCATCGTAAACTCCGTGAAGGAACGTCTTTGGAAAGTGAATTGGATTACGTTGTGGGTTTGGGTGAAAAAAGAAAGAAAACTCTTTTGACTCAGTACAACTCTATTGATGAAATCAGAATGGCTGATCCGACGGATATCGCTAAACTAAAAGGCTTCAATAGAGTCTTGGCCGAGCGTGTGGTCCTTCAGCTTAATGATACCGAGGAAGAAGAGATCGAAGCCGAATGAGAAATCACGCACTGTTAGTTGGAATGGGTATTTTCTTTAGTCGTATTGCAGGCCTTGTGCGCGAGCGCGTTTTTGCTCATTATTTTGGTAATTCAGATGCCGGCGATGCTTTCAAAGCGGCTCTAAAAATTCCTAACTTCTTGCAAAATCTTTTTGGTGAAGGTGTTCTGTCTGCCAGCTTTATTCCTGTTTATGCCTCATTATTAGCAAAGAAACATGATGAAGATGCAGCGAAGGTGGCCTCTGTTATTGGAAGCTTGCTGTTTCTAATGACTTCAATTTTAGTTTTGAGCGGGGTGTTTGCAACTCCGTTCCTGATTGAGTTGATTGCACCAGGCTTTACCGGTGAAAAACGTGAATTGACGATTAAGATCGTACAAATTCTTTTCCCTGGTACGGGCTTCCTTGTGATGTCTGCTTGGTGCTTGGGGATTTTGAATTCTCATAAAAAGTTTTTCCTTTCTTATGTCGCGCCTGTGATCTGGAATGTGACCATTATTGCGACCTTGATGTTATGGGGCGGAAAGCAAGGACAGTTTGATCTTGCGATCACAGTTTCGTGGGGATTGGTTGCGGGAAGTTTTTTGCAGTTCTTTGTTCAGCTTCCATCGGCACTTCGTTTGGGTAAAAAAATCCGTCCTTCTTTTATGTTCACAAGTTCTGTGAAAACAATCGTGGGTAATTTTGTACCAGTGGTTGTTTCCCGCGGTGTAGTTCAAGTCAGTGCTTATATCGACAATATGCTTGCTAGTTTACTTCCAACGGGGGCGGTTTCTTCACTTGCTTACGCGCAGACTTTGTATCTCTTGCCCGTCAGTCTTTTTGGGATGAGCGTTTCTGCGGCGGAGCTTCCGACAATGTCCCAGGCGACTGGCAGTGAAGAGGAAGTGCGCAAGTATTTGCAAGATCGATTGAATAAAGGTCTGGCACAAATTGCTTTCTTTATTATTCCCTCTGTGGTGGCGTTCCTTTTATTGGGCGATTTGATTGTTGGCGCAGTTTTTCAAACGGGACAATTCGATGCGAATAGCACTCGTACTGTATGGCTGGTTTTGATTGGTTCCACTGTCGGATTATTAGCATCGACATTGGGTCGGCTTTATTCTTCAACATTCTATTCTTTGAAGGATACCAGAACGCCTTTGAAGTTTGCGATTATCCGCGTGGTCTTTACGACAGTGCTTGGTGGATTGTTCGCCTTTGTGTTGCCTAAAATGTTGGGGCTGGATGCTTCTTGGGGAACTCCGGGTTTGACGGCTTCGGCTGGGCTGGCAGGTTGGATCGAGTTTTTTCTTCTTAGAAAATCTTTGAATAAAAAAATTGGTCAAACGGGGCTTGCATTGAAATATCAATTGAAGGTTTGGTCTATCGCCGTGATCAGTGCTGGAATTCCATCTCTGTTAGTTCATTTTGCGATTCACGGCCATATGCATGTGATTGTGAAAGCTCTTATCGCCGTTGTGATATATGGCTTGCTCTATTTCACATTAGGTTATTACCTGAAAGTCGAGCAAGCTCATGCATTCCTTCATAGAATTGTTCGTCGCTTTAAATAGAGCGACATTCGACTAAGCTACCAGCGAATGCCCCATCCATAAAGATAAACGACAAATTGGCCGGCACTTGTGTAGAAGATCAGCTGGCCATTGTATCCACCCTGATACCAAGGTCTGAACTCGACGGTAGCGTCACAGATCTGTCCTGGGTAGAGAATTCCAGGACAAGTCGTTCTGCCAAAGAATCCTTGTCCATACAAAGCCACTTGATTGATGTAAAGGGGACCGGGGCCGGTACTTCTTAATGTAAAGCGGGCCCAACGACTTTGATTCACAGGAACTTGGCCGAAGTTGTATTGATAAGTTTGACCGTAATTGGGATTGCCTTGACTTGGTTGTCCTGGCTGTCCTGGCTGCCCCGGATGGTTCGGTTGATTGGGTTGAGTCGGTTGCTGTCCATCGTCGGGCAGTGGATTTGGTAAAGCTTGTGTTAGCGTCGGCGAAAGTGGTTGATCATCCGTGGTGATTGTCAGCCCAGACTGAGTTGGATTTGCATAACAAGCCAATGAAGTTAAGACTCCGACCAGAGTCAGCATCCATGTTTTCATAGTCACCTCTTTCTAGTTTCAATTTTTGTTGAAGAATGAATTGGTCGCAAAGAAAAAGCGTTATATGCTTTTCTTGTCATGAAAGAATCCGTTTGGTCTCCGCTGAAAATTTCTGTGTATCGTTCTTTTTGGATTTGCGCCTTTTTGTCAAATCTCGGCACCTGGATTCAAGACGTGGCGGCAAGTTGGGTGATGACACACCTTTCGACGTCACCATTGGTTATTTCTCTGTTATCTTTCACAATGAATTTGCCTATGGTCTTCTTGAGTATTCCCGCTGGATTTATTGCGGATCAAGGGCATCGCCGTCGTATTCTTCTGGCTGCGCAGATTGTGATGTTTTCGGCGGCAGCTGTTTTGGCATTTTTAGTATGGGAAGAGAAAATCACCGAGTCTTCGCTGCTGGCTCTATCCTTGATCTTGGGAATTGGAGCGGCTTTGACGAATCCGGCTTTTCAGTCCGTATTGACAGATTTGGTGCCTGCTGAAAGTCAAACTCAGGCAGTTCTTGTGTACTACATGGGAATTAATATCACTCGTGTTTTAGGGCCTACAATTGGTGGAGGTATCTTAGGCGGATTTGGTCCATCGATGGCGTTTCTTTTGAATAGTTTTTCTTTCATGGGTTTGATTTTATTTTTCTGGCGGTGGCCAGTTAAAGAATCCATTGAAGTGAAAAAAGACATTCGCTTCACGCAAAGCGAATGGAAATTTTTATTTTCTCTGCACAATATGAAATTGTGGATTGAGATTTTCATCGTCACATTCTTCGCAAGCTCGCTGTGGGCACTCTATCCGACTCGAGGTCGAATTGAGATGGGCTTAAGCAGTTGGCAGTATGGTTCCTTGCTGGGTTTTTTGGGGTTGGGGGCCTGCTTCAGTGCTGTTTATTCTCAGAAACTTATGCAGCCTCATCGCACGAATACGTCGCTGTCCGGGGCCTACTTGGTTTATGCTCTTGGATTATTTTTGATGGCGATAGCGCCCAGTTATATCTTCATGTGTGAAGCGATGTTCTTTGCGGGGATCGGTTGGTTGATTCTTGCGACACTGATGAACATGAGTTCTCGTCAATTGACAGGAAAGTCTCACTTAAAGGCGACAATGCTTGGAGTTTTCCTGGCTGTCTTTTATGCGGGAATGTCCTTGGGCGCCGTCAGTTGGGGAGCTTTTGCTAGATTTAGCTCCACTTCAAGAGCTTTGTTGGTGGCGGCTATTGGACTGAGTATCACAGGATTTTCCAAATTCATCCGCCATTACATGCTGAAAGAAAGTCCGTAAAAGCCCGCGTCTTAGTGAACGCGATGGCAGGCCGTTTCTTTTTCTTTCAAGCACACGGTGCACTTTGCCTCTTCCTGAAGGACTGAAATTTCAGAATCCTGTCGATAATTAAACTCAAGAGGACCGTGGCACAATTCGCAGTTGTTCACGGATTGTTTAAAGCTTTCTCTTTTAATAAATTCATCTGTCGGAATGATGTTAAATTTGAAAACTTCCATGGTGGCCCTCCTTGGCTTGATACCTTACTTTTCGGAAGGGTTTTGTCCCAACTTGAGACAAGTTTTTGTGTTTTCATGCCCAGCGCACGGCGCAATTTCCATGGTTTTAATGGTCTATAGTCTGGGGTGAATGTAAACTTCGACCCATGAAAGATTATATTCAATATCTTGAAGAGGTTTTGGGCCTGCAAAAGGTCATGATCTCTGAGTCGCCTCAAGCCGCAGGAGTGGTTGCAACAACGCCATCGCGCATACAGTTTTTTACCGAGCAGGGTGCTTTTGTGCCCTCGTCTCTTCAGCATTTTGAATTGATCTTTTTGAATATTCTCACACAAGCGAAAGAGAGTCTCTTTTTGCCGGAAACGAAAGAGCTCTTTTCGAAAATGAAAGCCGCAATGAAACTGCGCAACCTTCAGTATCTTGAGTTGGATTGCACAGTGGAAGACCGTTCGAAATTACCATCCGAGGTTGCAAAATTATGTGAAAGCAAGGTGGTTGTGGTTTTTAGTTCATTCCCCAAAGACATTGGCGAATTGATTTACAAGGGGCCGGGGAAGTGGATTGAGACCTACAGTCCCGCGTATTTGCTTGAAGATGCCGGTGCAAAAAAAGTTGTGTGGAATGATCTCCAAAAAGTGATGAAGGAGTTAAGCTTATGAAGCTTCTGGTCTCAGTACTGATTTTATTACTGGGAATCAAAGTATCAGCAGCTTGCACGGTTGCAGTCACGATCAATGAGGCAATTTCCGCGTCCACTTTGGACTATCTTGAAAGAGCTGAAAAGAGTGCTATCGAAAAAAAATGTGATTCGTTGTTCGTTCGATTGAACACTCCGGGTGGAAGTTTGCAAAGCACCCGTTTGATCGTTGAAAAAATTTTGGCGTCTTCAATTCCTTACATGTGTTTGATTACTCCCAGTGGAGGTCATGCTGGCAGTGCTGGTGCAATTATTTTACAAGCTTGTCATGTCAGTGGGGGATTGCCTGCGACCAACGTTGGTGCGGCGACACCTATTTTAGGATCAGGCGAGCAAATGCCTGAAGATCTTCGTAAAAAGATGATTAACGATACTGTCAGTTGGATGGAAGGTGTGGCAAAGCTTCGAGGCCGCAGTCAGAAATTTTCCCGTGACATCGTGACAGAGGCCGCGTCTCTCAGCAGTGAGGATGCGCAAAAGCAAGGCGCTATTGATATTCTTGCGGTCAATGAGACTGAATTCTTAAAACAGGCTCAAGGGCGTAAGGTTAAAATCGGTGAACAAAAAGAAATTCCTGTGGTAGTGGGCGATTTGCAAGAGTTCGCTCCTGATCTTCGCTATAAAGTTTTAAACTTGGTGGCGGATCCCGAGTTTGCGTATTTGCTCTTCATGGGAAGTCTAGCTCTTCTTTATGTTGAAGTGACCCATCCAGGATTGATCGCTCCCGGTGTGATTGGGGGAGTAGGATTGGTTCTGTCACTGATCGCATTCCACAAGTTGGATGTCGCATGGGGTGGTCTTGCACTTATTCTTTTGGGTATTGGTTTCTTAATCGCAGAACTTTTTGTTCCAAGTTTCGGAGCTCTCGGCATCGGTGGCCTGATTTCCGTTTTCGTGGGAAGTTTATTCTTATTTGATCCACAAACAACCGGATATCATTTGCCATTGTCGGTGATCACACCTGTGGTCTTGGTTTTAGGATTGATTTTCTTAAGCCTTGGATATTTGGCATTTGGAACATTGAAATTGAAAAAACGCGATCTAGATCATGACCTGCAAGAGGCAGAGGGCATGGTTGTCTCTGTGGAGGCTGGCGGGCATCGCGGGCAAATACAAATCATGGGTGAAACTTGGAAGTTTGTTTCTGAAGATCCTCTTGAGATCACCGACCGCGTGCAGGTGAATTCGCGCCAAGGTCTGACGTTATTAGTGAAGAAAGTTAAAAGGAGTAGGTAATGGAGTTTTTAATAGCCATCGTCGTCATCGGAGCCATCATTTTTAGTTCCATGGTGAAAATTTTAAATGACTGGGAAAGAGGCGTAGTTTTACGTCTGGGTCGCGCTGTCGGAGTGCGTGGACCTGGTTTGATTCTTTTGATTCCGTTTGTTGAGCGTATGATGAAGATCGACACACGTACTGTGGCGATGGATGTTCAGCCTCAAGATGTGATCACGAAAGACAACGTCAGCATGCAAGTGAATGCAGTTGTGTACTTCAAAGTGGTTTCGCCCCTCGAGGCTATCACGAAAGTTGAAGACTATTACTTTGCCACAAGTCAGTTGGCACAGACGACTCTTCGTTCGGTGATGGGGCAATATCCATTGGATGACGTGCTCGAACATCGTGATAAAATCAATGCAACTCTACAAGGCATTCTTGATAAGCACACAGAGGCTTGGGGTATCAAGGTCACAATGGTGGAAGTAAAACAAATCGATCTTCCAAAAGAGATGCAAAGAGCCATGGCGCGTGAGGCCGAAGCGGAGCGTGAGCGCCGCGCCAAAGTAATTAGCGCAGAAGGTGAATTGCAGCGTGCACAAAAACTTGCGGAAGCCTCAACCACTATGTCTAGTTCTCCGTCTGCCTTGCAGCTAGCATATATGCAGACGTTGACTGAAATTGCTGGGGATAAGTCCAACACTGTGATCTTCCCGTTGCCAATGGATTTGATTAAACCGTTCATGGAGCTGACTCACAAAAACTAGACTTTCATCGACGCTACATTGTTTGTTTAAATAAAGAAGGCAGAGCAAGAAGTTCTGCCTTTTCTTTTTCCACGGACGGGGTAGCAGTGAAAATTATCTGGGCATTCATCGGCTTCATATGTGTGTTGATGACTTTCGTGCCCGATGCTCAGTCCTCTGTGGATCCTTCCCATCAGTTTGTGCGTGTGCGCTTGATGACAATTTCTAAGCGCTTTCAACTTTCTGGAATGAGTTTGCGTTTTCAAAATTTGGCTCAGATCTATCGCCCGGTCGCCATCCCGCAAACAGGCCAGGCGGAAGTTCGTGTTTTACATAAAGACGGAAAGAAATTTTGGTCTTTACGCTTGAACAATCAAGACCATGAACATCTGTTCACTGAAAAGTATTTGATGATTCAAGGCGATTCTTTGCGTGCAGGAATGCAGACGCTGCCTTCAAAAATTCTTTTAACTCAAAACGGTAAAGACAAGATGGACGTGATCGGTGTTGTCCCTTTAGAAGAATATATCACCGGCGTTCTTTCCAGCGAGATGCCTTCTTCGTGGCCTCTTGAAACTTTGAAAGCCCAGGCTGTCGCCATTCGTTCTTACACATTGGCGGTCATGAACGAGCGTCAAGATCGTGCCTATCACGTTGAAAGCTCCGTTCTTGATCAGGTGTTTCGCCATGTGATGGATCAGGACGATGATAAAAAAATTAAAAAAGCCATGCAGGCTGTTCGTGAAACTGAAGGTGTGACTTTGCTCGGACCAGATAAGAAAGTTTTAAAAGCTTTCTACCATGCGGATTGCGGTGGTCACACAACAACGGCAAGAAACGTTTGGAAAAGTGGAGTGGATGCAGGCGTTGCGATTGATGAGTCTTGCCCAACGGGGCCGCATTCTCAGTGGAAACTCACTTTGACAAAACAGGAATTAGAACGTCGTCTTCATATTTATGGTTTGCAATCAATTCGTTTGATCCGCAACACAGCTGATTCCCGCGTACAATCTGTTAAGGTCGCTGCAAATAACGATGAAGAGCTTTTTAGCGCCAATGACTTCCGCCAGATGGTAGGCTTCCAAGATCTTCGCAGTACTCTTTTTACTGCGAAAGACAATGGTGCCACGGTGCAGTTTGCAGGGCAGGGATTTGGTCACGGTGTGGGATTGTGTCAGTGGGGCAGTCGAGCGATGGGAATCAGAGGCGCAAAATATACGGCGATTCTGAAACACTACTATCCTCTGGCCAAAATAAATTAAGTCTGTAGAAAGTCGGAAATGATCTCGGCAAGAAAATAAAAAAGGGACTGTGCAAGTCCCTTTTTTATTTCGAAATAGAAATTCTTTTTTCTAGAATCCCATAAAGACGCGAGCTGCAAACATGAAGACCGCGCCTAAGATCAGAACATTTGTTGCTGTGACTGTCATAATCGTTCCCTCAGTGAAATTATCTAAAAGTGTTTAAGATTTGATACATTTCCCATTTCGGTAAAATGATAGAATTTCTTGAATTTTCGTTTTTTCGCCTAGCTTTTAGTCAGATTCATAATGAGATGGGTGCCCTTTTTGCGCATCTTCCATAAGGTTTAGACGATTAGCTCCCCTCTGAATCATGTTGAGAAAGTGTGGAATTCTGAAGTGATTATGGAGGGTTATCCAGTCTTGCTAAGCTTGGCATAGGCATCGCAATAGGATCTCTATGAACGGTGCCCATGATCGGGTCACTTTAAAAGAGAGGCTGTTATGAAACGTATCAATACTAAGCTTATGATCCTTCTTGCTGGATTCTCCTTGATGGGAGTTGGTTGCAGTAATAATGGTTTGAGCGCTGCAAACTCTTCGGTAGCAGATACGGGTTTGACTGGTGGGGCACCTTCAGCTCCAGACTCCGGTTCATCAACAGATTCATCTTCGACTTCATACACGAATGTCGCGACGTTTGTTCCGGTGTCATTGTCTGAGTTCAACTCTTACGTAGGAACTCATCCATTGAATGCACCAACAAACTTCAAAGTAACTGTGTCTTTGCAATCAACGGGTTCGAACGGTGACCGTTACGGCGGTACGGTTCAAATCTCTTACATTGATACAGGTTACCAATACACAGGAACTTTCACGGCAGGCACTGGTCAAAACGTATCATTGGATGGTTTGAAAGATAATGGAACTTACGAAGCTGATTTCAACAGATGGTTTTCATCTGGCGGTTCAAACAAGTTCTCTGGCTTCTTCCAAGATAGCTACGGTTCCATTGTGTTGGTTATCGACAGTGTTGTGAATCAAGGTGATGCTCAAGGTGGTTCGATTGTATCAGGATCTATCTACTATAAGAACTTCGCACAATCTTACGCGACTCAGTCTCCGTATAGAAAATGCTGGTTCATTTATACGGGTCCTTATGCTTGCCGCGATTCAGGCGTGATCAACAAATCATCTGTCTACCCAACAGATGGTGGTTATAGAAAACTTGGTACATTCTCTGGATTGAATGTATCCCAAGCTTTCCAATAAAACAGATTTTTAGAAACGAAGATATTAAAAAAGAAAACCATTTTCGAAAGATAAAGAAGAAAGAGGAAGTTATGGAAACACTTAAGCTAAAAAAATTAAGTTTTTCTGCAAGACTTTTCACCCGTGCCGTCGCAGCTTTGTCAGTCATGATCTTTATGGCAGCTTGCGGAAATAAAGGCGGAGACTCTGCTCCACCGAATACACTCCTTGGCATCACGAATTGCGCAACTTGTGCGACATCGATTCCAAGTGCGACAGCAATTGATGTCTTCAGTGCGAAGAATGCGACAGGTTTGGCGCAATTTGCGAATATGCAATTGATTGTCAGTGCAACAATGTTCACTCCAGGCGCAAGCTCGGCTTACAACTTGTACACAGGCCCCGTGGCAGTTCAAGGTCAATTCATCGCTGGAACAACATTAGTAGATCCTGCGGCAACATACGGCTACGGAAATTCATGCACCATTCCTGCAGGTACTTATGTGATGCAATCGTCAACTGTAGGTCAAATGTCTTTGGGAATGCTACAACTTCCAGAGTTGATCTCGACAACTGGTGTAGTTATTCGCATGAGAGTGGATCAAGGTATGCTTTATAAAGATGCGACTACACAGCAAACACGCATGTATGGCAGTGTGTACATCACAAGTGTGAACGGAGTGCC
Organism: Bdellovibrio sp.; assembly: GCF_036384735.1. Taxonomy (GTDB): domain Bacteria; phylum Bdellovibrionota; class Bdellovibrionia; order Bdellovibrionales; family Bdellovibrionaceae; genus Bdellovibrio. The sequence goes on from NZ_DASVLT010000019.1 coordinate 33,149, forward strand.
TTGCTCAAGTTCATTCTCTGATGTATTCAACTAAGAAGTTCATCAAAAGGAAATCCTAACCAAAATTAAAACCCCGAGTACATAACTCGGGGTTTCTTCATTCTGGTGACATAATAATTCTTGCGCTTGCTGAAAAGTCTAGGTCATAATAGTGATATGGAATTACCTCTTTGGATCGACTTCTTTGATGAACTTCAGAATGTACGAGGACGTTCCCAGAATACGGTGATGGCTTATCGCCGCGATTTGGAACTCTATATCGAATACTCAAAAACAAATAAATCCGTTGCCGGCTTTTACGAATTTATGAAAAAGCACAAGCTTTCAACTCGTTCGCAGGCTCGCGTGATTTCTTCTCTTCGCACGTATTTTAAGTTTTGCGAAACTCGAGGACAAAAATGTCCTGAGCTTCGTGAATTGAAGCCGCCGAAGGTGAAGGTAGGACTTCCTAAAGTTCTGACTCCACAAGAGTTCCAGCAGCTTTTTGATGCTGCTGAAGGCAATGATTCCGTTAAGACGGCTCGTAATCAATTGACGTTGCTATTCTTGTACGGACTTGGCTGTCGAGTTTCTGAGCTGATTGCATTAAATGTTGTGGATTTTAATCCTACAGATCGTTGGATTAAAGTTCTTGGTAAAGGCAGCAAAGAGCGTTTGGTTCCGTTGACTGAGAAGTTGACCGAGGAATTAACGAAGTACTTGCGTGATTCTCGTCCATCATTAATGAAAGAAAATTCCCCATCGATTTTGATCAATGATCGTGGTCATCGCCCTTCACGTGTTGACGTGTGGAGATGGCTGGCCGCATGGTCACTTCGTGCTGGTTTCCCAGAGCCGGTGAATCCTCATCGTTTCCGTCACGGTTGTGCGACGGCATTGCTAGAAAGTGGAGCGGATCTTCGCTCGATCCAAATGCTTTTGGGGCATGCAAGCATTCAAACAACTCAGATCTACACAAATGTGACGACGAATACGATGACTCGCACTATTGAAGAACATCATCCACTTTCTCAGCTTCAAGAAGTTGAAAAGTAGGTTTCGGACCGTCGTGGCGACCACTGCGACGGTCCCTTTTTTGACTCCCATTGCATTTTCCGTTAATATAGCTTTGTGAGACTTCAAAGCTTCGTTGTTTTATCTTTAATCCTCTTTTTTGCGAAGATCGCTGGTGTCGAGTTCGCAGGCGCTGCTTCGTCTGTCGTCTCCATCAAAAGTATTTCTCAAGGGGCACCGGTCGTTTTAGAGTCAGGAACAAGTCTTTGGGGACTTCATCCTTCAGAGAAGACTCAGACAACGTTTCATTTTATCAGTGCCTTCTTTCTAGTTCCTTTGTTTGGTGAGGCGATATGGAAAACCTCATCGAATTCCATCTTTCGCGCCAGTTGTGATTTCAACTGGCCACGGTCTCGGGCTCCACCTGCATCATTCTCGATTTAAATAAAATTTCTTTTATACAGGTTTGCCAGTTTGCGGACTTGTCGCACTTTATTTGAGCGAATTCTTGCTCAAGAATGGATTTTTAAAATGGAAAAAAAGAATGAGGCCCGTGGAATTATTATTTTGGGCTGTTTGATTGTGGCATTGATCGTCTTTCGAGTTTTAATCTACCCACATTTTGAGTAAAACTAAAAAGCAGACCCAAGGGTCTGCTTTTCTTTAAGTCTTAATATTGTCTTCAAACCACTTCATATTTTTTGCGACATCATCAGGATCTAATTTTTTCTGAAGATCCGTCAAGATGTCTGCTAAAGTCGTTTTGCGCAAAATTGTGCGCCAAGCTTCGTCCGCTTGATACATCACCGCTGCAATTGAGCACACAGAAGAAAAGCTTTTTGATTTCTTTGAAGAGCACGGATTGTTGCGACGAATTTCCTGACAGTTGAAGGTTTTCTTTTTTCCTTCAACGGCTTCGACAATTTCGAGCAGGGAAATCTGCTCGGGGGACTTCGCTAAGCGATAGCCCCCTTTAGGTCCTAATGACGTGATCACAAGTCCTTCGTTGGAAAGAAGTTGAAGAGACTTCGATAAGTACTCTTTAGGAACTCCATGGAATTCAGCTAAAACTTTGGCGGGTACCTGAACTTCTTCAGGCATGCCTGCTAAAACTGTCATACAGTGGAGAGCCCACTCAACTTGATTTCCTAAATTCATAGACCTGCTTTATCTAAACCATAAACTTTATCTAAAGATCCTGGCACTGATTTGAAAGTTGCACCAAATCTATTCCAAGCATTGATAATAGCGATGGCCAATGTCAATTCCGTTATTTCTTTCTCAGAGAAAAACTCTCGAGTGCGTGCGTAAAGTTCATCAGAAATTGTGTTCTGGCTAAGCTTTGTAACAGCCTCTGTCCATTCTAGGGCTGCCTTTTCTTTTGCTGTGAAAAGAGGGGACTCGTGCCAAATTGCGATGTGATGCAATCTTAGGTCGCGCTCTCCGTGGATTTTGGCTTCCTTGATGTGCATATCAACGCAGAAACCGCAGTTATTAATTTGGGAAGAGCGAATTTTCACGAGCTCTTGAATGGTTTTATCTAAAGTAGCTGTTTCTAAAACTTTGCCTAGGTCGACAAGTTTTTCGAAAGCTTGTGGAATCTGTGGATAGTAGTTTAATCGGGCTTGCATATTTGTATCTCCTATTACGGATAATTATTATCCGTAATTATGTGATATGTAAAGTTCAAAAAAAAACCACTTGGAAGAGGAGTCGACAAGAGTTTCTAAGTGATTGAATATATGGGTATTTTTAACAGAATGAGTTCTATAGTGACGCGAATCAAGGACTCCAGCGCCTCATTTTTAGAGGGTGAAATCGTGTTAAAAGGCATGATTGAAGCGAATAGATTGTTTAAGTGATAGACACTTCTATCTTTTTTTCGAAATATCGCAATCTTGACAATTGAGAAACCGCTTTTTTGCTAGAAATCTCACTCGATCCTCTTTCAAAACCTAACTCGGAGATTTTATGAAAACAAGAATGATTGCATCTGTAATTGGCTTGATGACTTTGGTTGGTACGCAAAGCTTTGCATCTGGCAAAATAGCTTGCTGGAGTCTTTATTCAAAGAAGGGTTCTAAACCTATTTTATCGGCGACAATTGTAAGAGATGACGAATTAGCTGACATCGTGATCAATCAAGAAGGCCAACCTTCAACTTTTGATACCAACGGCCTTCAAACATCTGCCAAAGGTTCAGAGATCACAACGAATCGCAGCCCTTATAAAGGTGCACAAGAATTTACTTTGGCTAACGGTATTCGTTTGATTTTACCTACGAACCTAAGCTCGGAATCTTTAGCAAATACGACTTTCAAAGCGGGTAATACAAATGACTCTCGCCAAAATGGTGTTCTAGACGTAGCAGGTCCTCGTTACTCTTCGGTTCAAGGTGGCGACGGCTATACACGCATGCACTGTATTTCTCGCTAGTAAGCTGTTTGTTTTGGGGTATTTGTCTTTTAACGGAAATGGGCGGCGCTGGAAGTTTTTACTTCCGAGGTGCCGCTCTGTTTTTGTAGCTTAGGACCTCAAATATGCTTTTTAAAAAGGACAGTTTCTAGAAAGAGGTTCCCCATGAAAAAACTTTTTACGTTGGCCTTGGTTATTTTGAATACCAGTACATCATGGGGCTACACTCAAATCACCGCAAAGTCTTTGGATGAAATCGCACGGTCCAATTTTAAGTACATCGCATCGGAACAGATTCAGAAAACAAACAGCGTCTATTGGCAAGGGGAGTGGCCAACCAATCTTTACTCCACCTTGGTACCGATCCTAGTTGGTGTGGGCCGTCCTTTTGGTCATGACCAAGAGGCCAGTGCGTTTACAACAGCTTCTGTTGTGAATCAGTTGGCATCGATTTATTTGGATCATCCAGAGTTTACGCAAATTCCTTCATTGATTGAAAAGGCCACGCCTAGTTTTCAACGCTATCGTGAGGGCGATCTTTTTAATTTTTATCCCCCGCGCATATGGAAGGGCGTTCGTGTGCATCAGCCTGCGGCGATGACGTTGTTCAGGGTTTGGAAAGGTTTTACCAATATTCCTCAAGATGCCGACACATCCTCCGTGACCTTTGCAGCGATCTACTATAGTCACGCCATTAAAGATGAACCCTTTGATATTCCTGAAGGTACCAAGGAGTCCTTTGCGACTTTCCGTGATGTGGATCGCCGTGGCCACTACTATAATCGGTCAGAACATCAAACGAACACGGGTGCTTTTTTAACGTGGCAATTTGATGAAACAGATCCCGATATGCCACGGTTTTATTTCGCCGCTCCTCAAAAAGGTGTGCGCATTCCATTTGCTAAAAATGACGTCGACTGTGTTGTGAATTTAAATGTGCTAAGGCTTCTGGCGTTGACTCATAATGAGGATCTTCCAGGGCATGATGAAGCCTGCCACACTATCAATCGAATGATTGATAAGAACCAGCATGCAAGCTGCGGTATATACTATCCAAACACTTTCAATCTCGCATATTCAGCGTCTCTTGCGCACAAGGCCGGCGAAAGATGCATTGATAAAAATAGAAATAAAATCGTCGAGTTTATTTTAAAAGAACAATCTGCTGATGGCGGTTGGTACAACGATATGAATATCTGGAAAGACGATCGTATTCAATCCACAGCGTTCGCAATGAATGCTTTGGCAGAGTTCGGCGATTTTACAGATCGCCGTGTTGTAAACTCGATGAAGTATGGTGCAAGCTTCCTGCTTCGTAATATTAGTAAATCCAAAGACGGTTATTACTACTGGCCTGGTGAAGTCTTTTTCACTGCGACAGCCATCGCAAGATCCCTGGTTGTTTGGAAATCCAATTCTTATACTACAGCAGCGGCCACTTCCGCCTTGCTAAAGGCGCACAAATTAATGCCCCAATACGACGTAAATTATTACTTACACTTGAATTAATTCAGATCGTGTCTGTGCACATAGAAAAGACTGTCCTTAGATCCCCAGGATCTCGCAAAATATTTTTTTGCGCGCTACTATTTAAGCGTCAGGAGAAAGAAGGAGTTATGGTGAAAAAAGACCTCTCCCAAAAAAGTCGATCTCCGGGCGCTTGGATACTCGGAAACGAATTAGCAATTCCGACCGATTTCCAAGGTTAGAAGCGCAAATATGCCATGCCAACGGTGAACAACATCTGAGCTGGCTTCTTACAGGTGATTTTATTATCAACACTGTATATTGACCCTCTGACGATCTAGAAAGGCAGAGGGTTTTTTATTTCTTAACACTCATTTGCATTAGATTTTCATTTATTGATCTTTCGTCTGAAAATTTTGACTCAAAAGCCTAGGGAAACTATGAGATGGACCGTCATCTCACAAGGAGCCTATCCATGCGGTCTGCATTCTTTGCGTTGTTAGTTCTAATAGCAATTTCCTTTGCGGAAGTACGTTACTGTCATGCGATGAGTGCGACTCAAAAGGCTTCAACGCTAGATACGGCCGTAGATGATGACGATGATGATTCCCCGTTGAAATTGGTTGGTGAGCGACTGTTTCGTGAAACGCGTTTTTCTCAGTTCTTTTACTCTCACTCGAGAAAATCTTTGAACCAAGTTTTAAGCAAAGGTGACCCGGTTGTAGAAACACTTGATACTATTGCGGGAAAAATTCAAAATCCTTATCGTGGTCAGGCTATTTCCTGCGCTGGATGTCATTTCGTGGAACAGGCGACTGATATCCGGGGTGGAGGAAGTCGTGCTTACACGGATTTCTCGCGTCGTAGTGCAATTCCAAATCGTGGAGATGGTCTTTTTGAAACTCCACGCAATTCACCCATTATGGTGGGGTCAACGGCGAACCCTAATTATTTCCTTCATGATGATGGTGAGTTTGAGTCACCTGAAGATTTAGTCCGTTCCTCTTACTTCGGTCGTAATCTGGGTTGGTTGCCTGGAGAGGGCGGCAAAGCTGCGGCCCACATGGCAGCAGTGATTCGTCAAGACGATGGAAGCTTTCCGACAGAGACCGACTTAAAAGGTTATTCTTATAAGAAGCTTTTAGCAGGCGATCCGTCACTCCCGGCAAAGTTTCAAATTCCAGAAGAATATCGCTTCGACGTGGATCAATCGACGGATCAACAAGTTGTAGATGGTGTCATTCATTTGGTAGCTGGTTATTTAAATTCTTTGGATTTTAAAAAAGATAAGGACGGAAACTATAGGGGCTCACCATTTGATGTGTTTCTTCGTAAAAACAATTTGCCACAAAGACCCAATCAAGGCGAAGGGGCACGCGATTACACGGTTCGTTTGGCAAAAATGATCGTACAGATGAAAAGCGTTCAACCTGTGACAAGTGCAGATGGAAGTTTTACTTTGCATAATCAGGATTTTACGTTCTCTGAAGATGAAATTCGTGGCTTTTTGATTTTCGCAGGCCGTGGAGGATGTGCGGAATGCCACTCAGCTCCGGACTTCACGGATCACGTTTTTCATAATAACGGAGCTTCTCAGCTAGACTATGACGATGTTCATGACTCTGGCGCTTTTATGAGGCTTCCAGTTCCAACGTTGGCTCAACGTAATTCACAGGCCGCTTTGTATTTACCGGCGTCGGATGCAAATCCGACGGGACAGGGCGTATTCAGGCACGCACCAAGTACCGCGAATGCGATGTACGCCGATCTTGGGGTGTGGAATATCTTCGGAAATCCAGATATGCCGAGACCTCAAGCTCTGATGAGAAAAGCCATTTGCTATTCAATGCAGATTGACTGTGATCGAGCGGATGATGAAACAATCCTGGCGGGAAGTCTTGGCATGATCAAGACACCGACGCTGCGTGATCTGGGACAGACCGCTCCGTACATGCATACGGGACAAATTGATACCATCGCCGATGCTTTGATTTTCTATATGAAAACATCCGAAATGTCGCGCATGGGAGTTTTGCGTAATTCAGATCCTCGCATGAAGATGGTAAATATCACGGCCGATGACATGAGCTATCTTGAAAAATTCTTGAAATCTTTAAACGAAGATTACGACTAGGAGTTTGATATGAAATGGGGTTCGTTGTTAACTGGGATCGTGATGGCTATTGCAATGAGTGCGAAAGCTGAGGCACATAAACTCTTAGTTTATAATTTTACGGAAGTGAATTACAACTTTGATCTTTTCCAAACGCAAACAGGCGTAACAGTGGAAGTGGACCATAGTGATTCGAATTTGCTTTGGACAAAATTAAATGATCCGCAGAATGTGGCAAAGCCGGACCTTCTTTTATTTGATGACGTAACAGAATTTTCTGAATACGCGAAAAAAGGATGGTTTGGTCCGATCAATTCAAAAATTTTATCGGCTCGTATTCCCAATACCTTTCGAGATTTGAAATCAGGCTGGGTGGGTTTAAGCTTTCGCGCAAGAACGATGGTTTATAATCCTCAGCTTGTAAAGGCTTCGGAGCTTTCCACTTATGAAGATCTGGCAGATCCTCGTTGGAAGGGGCGTCTGTGTCTTCGTAAAGGTACGTACAAGTATAGCCAAGCTGTGGTGGCAGACTTGATGCTGGCAGACGGGATAGATGTGGCGACGCGAGTTGTGCGTGGCTGGGTCGCTAATAATGCTCAACCGATTTTTGCTGGTGATCAACCATTAGTTCAGGCCCTTGAAAGTGGGAAATGTGGCGTTGCTTTGGTGAACACGCAATACTTGGCGACTTATAAGACGGCAACACCGAACAGTCAGTTGCAATTGTTCTGGGCAAATCAGAACAATCGAGGAGTCCATGTGAATATCACGGGAGCTGCATTGTTCTATCAATCACCGAATCCAGGCCTTGCGACACGTTTACTGGAATATGTGGCAAGCAATCCGCAGGCCGCAGCGGCCTTTGCAGATTCTAAACTTGAGTATCCAACCAATCTTGAATTCCGTGGAACGAATGCCATCGTGAATAGTTTTGGTGGCTTTAAATATGATACTCAGTGGCTTTCAAAAATCGGAGCTATGGCGCCTGCGGCATTAAGCCTTAATATTCGTTCCGGCTATAGCCCTTAAATGTTTTTTAATGAAACTTTGTACTGTATTGATCCTTAAAGTGGCTTAAATCTCAGTATAGGCACGACGGAATTAAAAAAAATAAATGCCGTTTTAATCGAGCTCTTAGGTGCGTTTGTTATTCTTTACTTGTCCCGGACGTGAAGCAAACAAACGAATTAATCAAAGGAGTTCGAAAATGAAAAACGCAAAATTGACTCTCGTAGTATTGGCTAGTTTAGTAAGCTTTTCTTCTGCCTTTGCTGCAGACGGTGTTGTGAAAGAAGATCAACAACGTGTTCAGCAAGATAAGCAAGATGTTAAGAAAGACAATCAAAGTATCAAAGAAGCGAAAGAAAATGTCGCAAAAGATAAAACTGCTGGAAACTCAGAGCAGTTGAAAAAAGATAAAGCAGCTTTGAAAGAAGCGCGCCGAAATAAAAAACAAGATAAGGCACGTCTTAAAAAAGATCGTTCCGAAGAAAAACACGATAAACAAGGTTAATCATTAGAATAGAAACCCCGCTCAACAAAGCGGGGTTTTTAGTTTTACTCAAAATCGAACCGATCCTTGGGCCTGGACTTTATTGGTCGGCGCGTTCTCGAGTGACGAACAACAGTCTGTGCGTATAAGCTTATGAAAGTTATGACGTCACTAAGCAGATTTTTTCATTCTAGTTTAATTGCAATTTCATTTCTTCTTGGGGCTTGCACTTCGAAGCCTACCTCTACGGGCGGGGCTTCAGCGAAAACGGCGAGTGCTATAGAAACAACTTCAGAGAATGAACCGATGCCAGCGGCAGCTCCGAAAATGAATTATCGTTTTTTTATCAAAATGCAGTGTGCGGTGGACTCAAGTTCCTTCCTTGCAATTCCGGTCGCAAATAAGGCTGTAAGTTGGCGCTATGGTTCGCAAACAGGTCAGGCGAAAAGTGATGAAGCAGGGAATCTGGATATCGCGTTTTCTTCAGATACTGAAGAAACAGCTAAGTTTATCTTGGTGAAATATTTGGCTCGCACTTACAAAGTACAATTGGCAGATGGGCCAATGATTCTTCCTATTCCTCAACAGGAATGTCTAAAATAGTTTTCTTTTTTCGGTTTGTTTGCGACGCGAACGATCTGGGATCTCTTTGCACCGGGATTTTCTGAAGGGGACAGGATGTCCCCTTGATGAATTGTCTCCTCGTAATTTGTATTCTCTCAATTTGCTTTCGGAAAATCTTCGAATCTTCAATCGTCTCTCTTGAAGGTCTTTGCTGAAGTTGTGATGAGTTTGGCAAGGTTCTATTTGAACTCCTAACCATGAGTCGCTGTGACAACTCTTAGTTGATATAAACAAAGTCGGAGTCACTTTGGCTATGTTCTTGTTGGCGCTGCCTTTGCAATTGGTCGTTCCGTCAAAAGAATAGAATAGGAGAGTACATGCGTAACCACATTAAGGAACTTATTATTGTGACTGCGATCGCGGGCTTATTTGCAAGCCCGGCCATCGCTCAAGAGCGTCCCGGTCAAAATCCGGAAGTTGAACGTCCAGGTGGTGGGGGCGGAAGACCTGCACCTTACAACCCTGGTGGCGGCAGAGGTACCGGTGGCAACCCGGGGCATGGTGGAGGTAATCCATCACCGCGTCCTCACAATCCGGCGCCGACTCCACATCCGAAAAATCCAGCGCCAGCTCCTTCTCCAAGACCTACCAATCCAACTCCTCCGACTCATAATGGTGGTGGCCAACATCATGGCGGAAGTCCAGCTACTTCTCCAAGACCGAATAATCCTCCGCAAAATCATGCTGGAAACGGCGGCGGAATTCCAAGTCATGGGGGTGGCTGGCCAAGCAATCCTGGTGCTCATCATCGCAGTGATGACGACATTAGGCACAACCGTGACCAAGTCTCTCATGAAAGGCAAGGGGATGCAGGCGAGATGGCTCGTCGTCGCGCAGATATGCAGCGTGCACGGGATTCATGGCACAATTCTTATCACGTGAACATCAATCGTGATGTCAATGCGATTCACAATGCGGCTCGCTGGGCAGATCGTTTGACTCGTTGGGAGACAGGCTGTGTACGACCGCCATCTCGTTATTTCAACAACATCCGTTGGATATATCCAATGCCTCCGGAAACCTCATGGAGTTACGCACAACTTGATGTTGTATCAAGTGACCTAGAGAGTTTGTCTCGTGATATCTATACACAAATGGCCAAGGCCGCTTACATAAATCCAAACCGCGAATACTCTGCGCGTTTGATGAATGTGTTAGGTCAACTGGTTGATGCAGCTGAAAACTACGATGATGCTATCGATAATTCTTATGACTGGTCTGATTCATTGGATGATTTATTCTACTTAGACAACACTTTGACAATGGTAGAGCAAACTTTAAATGGGTACTCTCAAGCGTATCTTGTTCAAAACCAATTGGAAGCTCTTCGTTACTATGTGAATCAGTTGCTTTGGACTTACCACCAAAACTACTAAATCAAAAAAATTAAATCTTGAATTGCAAAGGCAGAGTCAAAAACTCTGCCTTTTTTATTTAAGCTCGGTCCATCGGAAGCAGTTGACTGTGTAATGAGTATGTAATGGCGATGTAATGAGAGGGCCTCCAGTTGCGAGAATCCTCGTGTCAGAACGAAAAATCTTGATCACATTCGTGCAAATCTGGATCTATGTCTTCTGTTGGGTGACTTTTGTGCTGCCGATTTATTAGGCATGAAAAAACTGTCACTAATAATTGCCGTTCAATTCGCCATTTTATCAACATACAATACCGCCGTTGCATCAGGCACATCTACATCTGCAACTTACACTCAACAAATCAAGGATCTTGCTGGAAGCTCTTCTTGCTATAAGTATTCTTGGAAAAACAGAGGTCGTGCTCCTGCAGGTTACATCAAAGGTGTCGCCCTTAGCTTTGCGCGCAGTCTTTGCCGTATTCGTCACACCGGAACTCCTGCCGTAGCAACAATTCTTTCGGCCGCAAGTTCTGGCAATACAAGTAAAGATGCTTTGGCTTATTATAAAAGTATCTTCTCTTCTGCCGGAATTACGGTAACGACGTCAGGCGATGAAGCGGTTCATGCGATTTATACTTTGGGGATGGGATTAGGGATGCGTGAAAGCTCTGGATCCTATTGTGAAGGTTGGGACAGATCTGCCGGATCGAACCGTTCTTCAGCGGAAGCAGAGGCCGGTGCTTTCCAAACGAGCTACGACTCGATGGCACTTTCAACAGAACTCAAAAAACTTTATCAAGAATATCAAGCCTCACCAGCTCGTTGCGGTCTTTCCGTCTTTAAAGAGGGTGTGACTTGTGGAAATCAAAGTATTCTTGGTACGGGGGCAGGTGCGACATTTCAGTCGTTCAATAAATCTTGTCCTGCATTTGCGACGGAATATGCAATGACACTTTTGCGTTTGCAACGTTCACACTTTGGTCCCATCATCCGCAAAGAGGCGGAAGTGGTTCCAGCTTGTGGTACTCTTTTGACTTCCGTTGAAAAGATCGTCGATGCAAACCCCGAAACTGTTTGCTCTGAAATTTACTAGTTAGTGAACTGCAGCTTTTGAAAACAGATTAATTACTGCAACGCCAGCAATGATTAGCACCATGCCGATGATTGCTGGCAAGTCTAATGTTTGTTTGTACCAAAAATAAGACATCACTGAAACTAAGACAATGCCGATGCCCGACCAGATGGCATAGACAATTCCCACTGGCATTGATTTCATGACAATACTCATGCATAAAAACGCAACGCCATAACCGACAATGACGAGGATGCTGGGGACAAGTTTGGTAAATCCTGCGGAAGCTTTTAAAGACGTTGTCGCGATTGTTTCAGAAATAATAGAAAGGGCCAAAAATAAATAAACCATATCTCACCTCAATTCATTCTGAATTTGAAGTCAAAGATAAAAGTGTCCGCAAGAAGATGATTCGTGATCTCTGGAGCTGCAATTAGACAGATTCCTCGGTAGATGATTGCGATCTACTTTAAGATCGTCTCAGATGAAGCATTTCGTTGGAGGATCTATGAAAACTATTATTTCTTGTTTATTGCTTTGTGTTTCTGTGAACGCCTGGTCTATGGATGAACAGGTCATTCATCAAAAGTCATTAGTCATGGCGAAATCATTATACCATCTGAATATTTCTGAAGATAAGAATGCGGTTTTTAAAGTGACTCGTATGAGTTGTGCGGGAGAGGACGGAACGCAAATCTGCGATGTGACGGTTGGTGTGAGGGAAAAAGATGCGACTGCTGGGGTTGAGTCCTATAAAATGACTTTCATGAACGACCAGCTACAAAAGGTCGAGCAAAGTTGCAAATACTGTTGGTAAATGAAAGGTCCTTTACAGGCTGGTGAAATGCTGTTTCAATCAGCCTATAGGAGACATCATGGGAAAATATCTAGATATCTGCATCATGCCGATTCCAAAATCAAAGGTTCCAGCTTATACAAAAACAACCCGTATCGTTGGAAAACTTCTTTTAAAGCACGGAGCTCTTGCTAGCCGTGATTATGTAAGTGAGGACGAAAATGCAACAAAACTTTCTTTCCCCAAAAAGATCAAACTAAAAAAAGGCGAAGTTTTGATTTTTGCTGAAGCTCTTTTCAAGTCAAAAGCTCATCGTGACAAAGTCTTTAAAGCGATGGCAAAAGATCCGGGCATGCAAAAATTAGGTATGGGCGAAGAGTGGATGGATCAAAAACGTTGCGTGATGGGCGGTTTTTCTATGATCGCTTCTGTTGAATAGATCTAAAAAATATTTTTTTCTTTTAGAGAGGCTCGCCTAGTGCGGGCCTCTTCTTATTTGTGATGAGGAATCTGTGCAGGCAGCTGACTTGCTGATGTAATCACTAAGAGTTGCAAGATATTCAAAGCAATAAATGGAATGATAAATTCGTGACCCCGGCCCTGCGATGGGCCGGGTGAAGCCGACATGGTCATCACAAGCGCCGTCACTGTCGTCGCGACAGGGCCCCCCAGTCTTTGCACGATATTTAATGCCGTATTAGCTAAGCCTAATTTCTCCTTTGGAACTGCTGCATAAGCTGCAGAAATTGAAGGTATGCCAGTGGCACCTTGACCAGCTCCGCGAATAAAAAGACAGATCACTGTCAGGCTCGCTGAAAATTCATGAAGACTCATCCATAAAAATGGAAGTGTTCCCAGAAAAGCTAAGACCACACCTGTTGTCGCTACCAGGCGATAGCCATATTTTTCCGTCAAACTCCCCATCATAGGATAGGCGCACATCATACCAAGCCCCATAGGCATCATTAGCCAGCCGGTACGAGCCGCATCTAAACCGACACCTGTCGTTAGATAAAGCGGGATTAAGAATTGGCCGGCGTAGACGATACCATTTGAAAGAAACTGTGTTTGCGAGGCTGTCGCAAAGATTTTATTTTTAAACAGCTCTAAATCAATGAGGGCGGCCACATTTTTCCTGCGTGCATGCCAGAAGAAGACGGTGAGCAATAAAACACCTGCTATTAGGTACCAAGGTGGTTCATGGTGAACGATTTGCTCAAGCCCATAAAGTGCCAGGGCAAGCCCCGGTGAGATCGTCAGCAATCCTAAAAGATCAAAAGGCCTTCTATGTGTCACATTGTCGTCATGAGGTAAAAGAACGAAGGCCAAGGTGACGGCAATGACACCTACGGGCAAGTTGATATAGAAAAGCCATGGCCAGTGCGCATATTTTAAAATAGCTCCGGCCAGTACAGGACCTAAAATAGGTCCGAGTAAAACAGGGACGGCGGCATAACCAATCACGCGAGCCATGTGTCGTCCTGCCACGCGAGCGATCATCAGCTGAGTCATGGGAGCAAGAAGTCCACCAGCAACGCCTTGTAGAATTCGTGCATAGATCAATTGATCCATCGTTGAAGCCAGACCACAGAAAAGAGAAGCCATTGTGAAGAGGCTGAAGCAGCCTAAATAAAGACGTTTTGCTCCAATGCGATCCACCAACCAGCCGTTCAGTGGCAACATCAGCGCCATCGTTAAAAGATACGCGCTGATAATCCATTGGGCAGCGGAGATCGTCGAGTTGAGATCATCGCGTATTGTTGACAGAGATACATTCACAACAGTTGAATCCAGCTGGGTCATGAAAGGCCCTAATAGCACAACTGCTACGACCTTCCAGATCTTAGGATCTAACCGAGTATTATCTTGAATTTGCTCCAAAATTATCCTTGTTCCGCAATAAAAACGTCGGCGGTTGTTACCGTAGCTTGTCTTAAGAAAATCTTTTCGGTGAGAACACGATGAACCTCCGCGTCTCCGTCAGCGCAGGCATCTTTAATGACGATGCTTTTGTAGTCGAGATCGAAAGCCTGGCGCAAAGTTGAAAGTACGATGCCACTGGTGGCGACACCAAAAAGGATCAGGGTTTTGATTCCTTTCGCGCGCAATATCATGGACAGTTGGTTCTCTGAAAATGCACTGATACGTTGTTTGTGCATGATCAAATCATGGGGTTGAATCAAGCGAGCATCAAATTCTGCTGAAGGGGAGCCTTTGACAAAAAGATTGTTCTGCTTCAGTTGCGCGAAGCCTGCGTGCTCAGGGATTTCGGGGTGGCCTTCGTTAAATCCAAGTCCAACGTGAATTAGACAGAAATTATTCTTTCTGGCAAAAGCGACAACTTTTGCTGCGGTATCAACAACAGATTCAGAACCAGGGACCATGCTTAAAATTCCTTTTTGAAAATCCAGCGTCAGGACTGCCGTGGTTTTAGGATCAAGTTTCATAATGTCTCCAATTATATATTTTCTATACTTAGTTACTTATATATACTTGAACGTAACACAGAACCAAGAACACACAAGATGGCACTTTCTAGTTACTCAGTTACTTGGAGGTAACAAATGGGCAAGGATCATGCAGAAAAATTTAAAAAAAAGATTGCTATATGGAACGACAATGACAATCCATTCCGACAATTCTTAAGTCGCATCGCTGACAAGTGGTCTTTGCTTGTGATCGTGGTTTTGGCAAATAAGCCAAAAAATCGTTGTCGCTTTTCTGAACTGAAAAAAGAAATTCCTGGGATTTCTCAAAGAATGCTGACAACCACGTTAAGAAATCTTGAGCAAGACGGATTGGTCACGCGGCATGTATTCCCTGAAATCCCACCACGTGTGGAATATGAATTGACCGATCTGGGACTTTCGATTCGTGCTCCTATTAAGGTGCTTTTCAATTGGCTTCGTGAAAATTGGCCCGCGGCTAAGAAGGTGCGCGAGAAATATGCTTCGATCAAAGACAATTAAATCTGAGGCGAGCCCCACCACTGGATATCCAAAATTGAAACATTTGTTCGATAAAGAGACTCTGTATCTCTTCGAGATTGAGCGGACTCCAAGCTTCATTTGTATGCATGAGATGTCCATAGCATACAAGAGTTCGAAGGACATTGATTGCCTTTTGACGTGACAAGCTTTTGTTTAAGCTTAGAATATACAAACAGCACAATGGGAAGTATGAACGAAATTATCTACATTAAGATTTTCAAGGGACCCTCTGAAAGTAGCTGGAAGGCCGTACGTGCCCAGAAAATTTCAGAAAGTCGCTATCTTATTTTAGGCGAACCCTTTAACGGGGATTCGAGCGACTCCTGGGAGTTCGGCCCGGGGTCTGTCGTTATTGCTGTTCCTCAGACTGTTGAAAGCAAACCTGTTTTGCGTGCTATCCGTAAAGTGAAAGATGTCGAAAGCGCATAATATTTGGCATCTGGACTTCTGCTAAATCTTAAATATTCAACCGCTAAAGTGCCCCTTTACATGGGAAATTTACTTTGTCTCATTAGATATAGAGCAGACTCATAAGTGTCAGAATGAACATTGCCGATGGAGAAAAACTGTCACAGTCTTTCTTTAATAAAGGGAGACATCTATGAAAATATCATGGCTGGTTTCAACATCGATAATTCTGATAGGGATTGCTTCGGCCTCGCAAGCGGCAAATGGTCCCCTGACTTGTGCTATTCGTACAATCAATGGTCACTTTGTGACAGCAGTCGGTGGTGGGGGACGCACAACCGATGTGATCCACACGGATGCAACCCAAGTTGGAGCTTGGGAAAAATTCGTTTTTGAAGATTCCGGAGACGGTACTCCTTTGATACACTATGGACTGAAGACTTCAAATGGGCATTATCTAACGGCAGTCGGTGGCGGTGGTCGCACAACAGATGTCATCCATTCGGATGC
Organism: Bdellovibrio sp.; assembly: GCF_036384735.1. Taxonomy (GTDB): domain Bacteria; phylum Bdellovibrionota; class Bdellovibrionia; order Bdellovibrionales; family Bdellovibrionaceae; genus Bdellovibrio. Next base: position 49,383 of record NZ_DASVLT010000019.1, read on the forward strand.
AACACAGTTACAAGCTTGGGAGAAATTTACTTTGATCCCATTAGGTTTGGGGCAATATGCGATTCAAACTTCGAGCGGAAATTACGTGACGGCTGTCGATGGCGGAGGACGTACCACTGATACGATTCATACCGACGCTACCCAAATTCAAGCGTGGGAAAAGTTCTCGCTTTTCTGTGGCTTCTAATGCAATAAAGGAAGACCCAGCGTTTAAGTCGGGCCTTCCTATTGTCAACCACCGATAAATGCAGCAGTATGCTCGTATGGTTGAAATTATTTTGGCTGTTTGGTTCACATGTTTTGTTCTTTCAATGACGGTTGTATCAATCAACTTCTATGTCACTCGTAAACAACTGCGTTCGAAGACTCTTCAAACATTGAATAATAACCTTCAAAAAATAGAAATGTATTGGTCGAGTGCTGCAAGTGATTTTGCTGTCTTATCCCCGGGGGTGATCGAGCAAGATGCGAAGAAGACTTTACGAAACACTTTGCTCGTGGGGTTCTTAGGGCTTGCAAGCGTTCCCGGATTTATTTTACTAACCGCAGTTGTTTTGTCTATTCATTATTTAGCTCGGCCTCGTCGTGAGATCGCGGCTTTTCAGAGCGCCTTAGCTAAAAATCCATCGCTTTCCGAGTCGGATGTGAAAACATTGGTGCATGAAATTTCTGAAATTCGGTAGTAAAGAGTTTTATGCGATTGGAACTTGATTCCCAGCTTCGAAGAACTTGATCTAATGCTATAATAGACATAACGTCATGATATGAAATACTTGATCATCACGTTAACAAGCTCTTTTCTTTTTTCATCTTTTTCTTATGCAAAGACTGCCAATGTTGATGAAAGTATTTTCGGTGATCGCGTTGGCTGCTTTATTGAAATCAATAATCAAACGGGAAAAACAGTCGGTTTGTACAATCCCCAGCGTTGTAAAGAACGACTCTCTCCCAATTCGACCTTTAAGTTGCCTTTGTCCTTTATAGCTTTTGAAGAAAAAATATTTGCAACACCTTCGACAAAGATTCCTTGGGATGGTGTAAAACGCCGTCGTGTTGAGTGGAATGAGGATCAAACTCCGCAGTCCTGGATCACTGAGTCCACGATTTGGGTTTCTCAAGTGGTCACTTCTAAATTGGGTGAAGCTACGATTAAGAAATATTTGAAGAAGCTTAATTATGGAAATCAAGATATCAGCGGCGGGTTGACTCGGTTCTGGCTTGATTCCAGCCTGAAGATTTCTGCCGATGAACAGGTGCAGGTTTTGAGGTCTCTTTGGACTGAGAAGGTCTTTTCCGATGAAACTTTTAAAAAGGAAAAAGAAATTCTTTTTTATAAAGAGCTTCCTTCGGGATTTAAAGTGTATGGAAAAACGGGTACCGGTTGTTTAGATGGCAATGCTTGTAAGAAACAACAGGGATGGTTTGTTGGTGTTCTTGAAAAAGGAAGTGAATCCTACTCATTTGCCCTGAATTTCAGCGACTCAAAAAAACGCACAGAAGGGTATGCCGGCCTTGAAGCAAAGGGGATGGCTTTGAAAATTCTCGAGGCACAGCAGTAGGGCAATCATTCTAAGTCAGGCTTGAATGAATGCTGTCATTTTCTGAAGAGAAAATTGACCAAACACAAACATGCCTTTCCAGTTAATGAATGAGATATCTAGTCACCATCGTTGGCTGGAGCTCTATGCAGACCTTGAATGACATCTTGAAATTTTCGATCACTCTTTTATCTATTTTAAATCCTATTGGAGTTATTCCTGTATTTCTTGGATTTCTTCGCACAAAGAAAAATTTGAATATCAGTAAGGTTTCGAATGTAACAGCTCTTGCGACGGGCACGACGATTCTTATCAGTTTATTTTGTGGGCAAACAATTCTAGGATTTTTTGGTATTTCCATTTCGTCGTTCACCATTGGCGGTGGCATTCTCTTATTCACAATTGCGTTTAGTATGATCTCAGCTCATCAGTCTGATTCCAAGATCAATAGCGAAGAATTGGAAGGTGTCGACTTCGAACGAGAGATTGGCATTATTCCATTAGCTATTCCGCTCCTATCGGGACCCGGTGCTATATCGACCTGTATTATTCAAGCTAAGTCTTTTACTTCGACATATCATTGGGTCGGAGCCGTGATCGTAGTGGTTCTTATAGCAATAGCCATTCGCTATATGTTGTTTTTTTCTCAGGATATTGGACGTAACTTAGGACAAATTGGAATTAACGTCATGACGCGTATTATGGGATTATTGCTTCTCGCGACATCTATAGAGATGGTTGCGTCGGGAATCAAAGAGATGTTACCAATTTTGAAGGCAAGTGTGAGCGTTTTAAATATCTAATTCTATATATATTGTGACGTTTCACACAGTTTGTGGCGTCCCATTGTCGGTCGAAGGTCTTCCCGCGTATCTTTGAAAGATGGATTTACGAATTCACTCTTTTTTATTCTTGTCTTTTTTGTTTGGCCTGCTGGGGTGTGCTTCTGTATCTCGCTATCAACCGGCACAAGTGACAGCGCCGGCTTCGGTGAAGGTGGATAGCAATCGCGAAGTCTCGGTAAGTAAAGTCCTCTTCCAGTTTGAGCTTAAGCAGATTGATATAAATACCTTGTTAGAGGTTGAAGTGACAAATCAAGAGAGTACGACAAAGTCCGTAGGGTTTGCTGATATTGTTTTGACCACAGCTGGGACAAAACTTTTGCCGGTTAAAAAAGTGGGACGTTATGATGCCTCTGGAAAATATGTTCCTATGAAGAGTCCTAAAGAGAAGTTTGAACTTAAAGAGGGTGAGTCTGCGAAAGTTATTTATACTTTTCAGGGACCACCACCAAATCCTGACGAAGCGGCGCCTCCTCAAAGCTTTAAATTGAAGGGGCATATTGCAAGTGGCGATAAAAAAGCTCCGGTATCAATTGAATTTGCTGGGACGCCTTAAAGAGTTTTTTAGAGAGCAGTGCCGATGCTACGGCTTCAACATCGTGCGAAGCCTTTCTAATTCGGAAAAAACTCCTTCGTGAGAAGTGCGAATATCAAGAAGGGTATTCTGCAAATCAAAACCAGCAGGAATTGAATGGCCTGTGGACTTCTCAAGTTTTTCGAGAAGAGTCGCCAAATTATTCGCCCCCACATTTGCGCTCATGGATTTAAAGTCATGAGCGATTTTGTGAATGGCATTTATGTCGGAGTTCTGGAAAAGACTTTGTATGATCTGAGGAGTATCATGGAGATAAATTTCGATGATTTGCAGAACCAGGTCTTGTTTGCCATCGTCGAATTCCAAAAGGCTTTCCATTCGAGATAGCTCGATGTGCTTAAATTTGGTGCTTCCAATTATTTCTTTAAACAAAGCCATAAAACTCCCAGGCATCGCTAGTATACGAAATGGCCCAGACTTCACAACCACAAATGAAAACAGATCCCCTTTGATTTTTTATGGAATGCGCGAACTTTGAGGTCTTGAAACCTTGAATTTCGATTTTCAAACTAAGTAAAATCAAAGTATATAAATTAATAAGAGGTTATAATGAAAAAGCTTATTGTATTAGCAGTTTTGGTACTATCCGGAGTGGCGCAGGCTAAGACAGTTCAATTTTCAGTAGTTAACTACGGAAGTTTCATTACAGACGTTTCGGCGGAACTGGTGGCTACAAAAAATGGTCAAAGCAAAGTTTTAACTCAGGCGCTTTCGCAGCGGTTGTTGACTAATAAAAAAATGACCTTGAAAAAGAGCGTCGAACCCGATGCAGAGATTATTGTCCGTTATAAAACTGTGATTGCTGCCGGGACATCTCCGGCCGAGTGTAATGGAACCATTAACTTTAACAAGTCAACGGAAGTTGTTGTCGTTATGAATGGTCCTCACACCAAAGTGCACTGTCAGGTCAAACAGAAGTAATATAATCTTCATGGCAAACCTCACTAGTAAGGTCGCAAGAATATTTAATGACAGGTGTAGAATTCAACCTCGTCGATGGCCGTTCGATCAGAGAGTGCTTCATGAAGATCCCAGACCCGAGGTAGATCCCAGTCGGAATCTAACATCACTAGATAGTCATTCTGATTGACCGAAAAACCCCCGACGGCGACGACAGAGTGACCGCCACCATTTCTTTCACCTACACGCCGAGGAAGCCACAAGCGAATGTCTTCGGCATCTTTAGAATCGCTCTTTTGAAGTTTAAAAGGACCGTTGGTCATATCCATGCCGACGTTGAAGGAAATCAAAACAGGAGATCCTGTCTGAGCCGCTGTCTTTACGTAGTCCTGTGCTTTTGCTAAATCATCGAAAGTCTTCTTGGTGCAAGAAAATCCGTACTTCTTGCCATAGCTATTCATAATACCCAAAATTGAAAAACGGTGTTGCAACACCAAATAGTACTGATTGATAGCATCGGCCAGAAGACCGGTGCGACCTTCTTCCGTCGATACGTCTTTAGCTAAGTCGCCACTGCCCGTAAATCCGCTCAAATTTAATTGCAGTAAGTAATCGTCCAAAGCATAACCGGTGCAAGTGCCACCCTGTTGTGGGTAAAGCTTTAGGACTGTTTGCAAGCCTTGTGGAGGAGTCGGTGATTGTGTCGCTTGAACATAGCTCACTGTTGCCGACGAGGGATCTAAAACCATCAAAGAATTCCAGGTGCCGTCGTGATTGACGAGTTCTCCTAAAAGAATTTGTGGCTTTGAATCAACCTTAAGAATAGAGCCGATACCGACAGAAAAGTCCCCTGTTGGAAGAGCTTGTACAACTTGTGCGTCCTCGAGGCTTCGAGCCGCCGCCAGAGAAGACATTCCTAGGAAAGAAAAGAAACATGCAAAAAGAACTGCTGTTTTCATGCTCAACGACTAACATCGAGTTTAATCGAGTTTCAACTCAAATCGAGAGAGATTCATGACGGATCGTCCTAAGCAATCCGTCATTTAGCGACCCTAGCTAAATCGGTGTCATATGGTGACCAGAATCGTTATTAAATATGATAACGAACGCTGGAAACCACGGTATTTGGCTTAAGCCATAAGTAAGCACGCAACACAAAGGCCGTCTGATTATGAAGGAACTGGTGATACCAGCGTTTGGTCACAAACTCGGGAATAACGACGGTTATCAGCTGAGTCGCCTGGTGTTCTGAGTGAACCTGATCAATATAATTAAGGACGGGCTCAATGACAGAACGATAAGGCGACGGCAAGATCACCAAAGGAATTTCAGGAACGACCTTGGCCCATTGCTCTTTTAGTTTTTCTGTCTGCTCGATTCCAAGCTCTACATAGCAAGCGCGAACATCGCGGGAAATAGAGCGCGCATAGTGAAGTGCTTGTAAAACACCAGGATGCAAGTTTGAAACAGGAACTAAAGCCGCATGACAAGAAGGCATCACCTCTAATGAGTGATCACCAGAAAGTTTTCCTAAACGACGAGCGACATACAAGTAATGTTCTTTGATTTTAAGGAAGAACCATACGAAGGCAGGAATTAATAAAACAATAATCCAAGCGCCACTCGTGAACTTCGTGATGGCGATCACCAGAAGAATTACAAATGTTGTGATGGCTCCGACCAAATTGAAGATCAATGCACGAACCCAACCTTTTTCACGAATGCGCAGGTGATGGCGCACCATTCCTGATTGCGATAATGTGAATGATAAGAATACGCCCACCGCATATAAAGGAATCAAGTGATGGGTGACGCCTCCAAAAATAATCAGCAAAAACATTGCGGCAAGACTTAATCCGATAATCCCATTCGAGAAGACAAGACGATCACCAAGGCTTCCCAATTGGCGCGGCAAATATCCGTCACGAGCTAGCAGACTTGCCAGACGAGGGAAGTCCGCATAACTGGTGTTTGCAGCCAAGAACAAAATTAACGCTGTTGAAATTTGCACAAAGTAATACATGAAGTTTGTGCCGAACACTTGAGATGCAAGCAAAGATACCGCTGTCTGACCTTCGTGAGGAACAATACCCAATAAATGAGCGAGGAATGTGATTCCTAAGAACATAAATCCTAAAAGGCTCGACATCCAAACCATTGTGATCTTAGCATTTCGTTGAGCAGGCTTTTTGAAAATAGGAATTCCGTTCGAGATGGCTTCAATCCCGGTCAGCGCGGAACATCCCGACGAGAACGCACGTAAAAGCAAGAACACAGGAATTTCCGGATACACTTCATGAATAATCGGTGCTTTGGCGATCTCGTAGCCCATCAGAAGTTGGTAACCGCCGACGACGATCAAAGTTATGATAGAAATGACGAAGAAGTAAGTGGGAAGGGCGAAGACACTGGCAGACTCTTTAACTCCACGCAGGTTCATCAACATCACAAACAAGATAACGGCAGCGCCAATAAGAACCTTGTGCTCGGTCAGCCCCGGAAAAGCCGACGTGAAGTTTTCAACGCCAGCCGCTACTGATACAGCAACAGTCAATGTGTAGTCGATTAAAAGAGAAGCTCCAGCGATCAAACCTGCTTTGCGGCCGAGATTTTCTTTTGCAACCGTATAGGCACCACCACCGTTAGGGTACGCATCAATGGTTTGACGATAAGACAAAGTAATGATCACGAGAAGTGCTGCCACAGCAAAAGCGATGGGCAGGGACCACGCCACAGCCGTTGTCGCGAACAAGGAAAGTGGAATCAGGATCTCTTCCGTCGCGTAAGCAACAGACGACAGAGCGTCTGAAGAAAGCACTGCCAAGGCTTTCCATTTCGGAATAAGCTCGTGTGCGAGATGTTCTGATGATAGGGGACTCCCAACAAGGGTTCTCTTGAGGCGACGAACGAAACCCACTGACTTATGCTCCGTAAAAACAGTATTAAAAAATAAGTATCTTTTATTGCAAGAACATAAGCTAAAAGGCAATTTTAAGAGCGTAAAAAAAACATAAAAATCGCCATAAAGCCGTTTGAAATCTGAGACTTGATCGCAGAAAGGCTCTAAAATCAACGTAAAGTTAGACGCTTCGAGTTAGTGAAGAGTCTAACCCACTGTTGAGATTCTTTTTATATCCTAGAAAAAAGGCAATAGGCTAGTTGCTTGCCTTAATCGTGAAAGAGCAGTCGTATTGGTCTGCTTCGTCCGTTACGTAAACAAGATAGCTATAAAGATCATCGTCACCCGCGCGGAAGACCACTTCAAAAGTTCCTTCGTTTGGATGTTCCATTGTAAAGCCCGTCATGTCGTAAGCATAAAAGCAACTGTGTTCAAGATCAGCACCTTCTCTTGCTTTTGCGTCGATGTTGCATTGCTTTGTTGTCTTAGAAAGAATTTTCGACGCACAGACATCGCTTACGTGAAGTTTTTGACCTAAGTCTTTTACATCTTCAGAGACTGCGGCATGAACGTTAAAACCGATAATGCTTAAAAGAGCTACGATAACTAGTTTCATAAATCATCCTTTTCGATTGGCTGGATGGGGCCTTTTACCAGATGTTAAACTTCGAAGGAAATACAACATGTTATGTGCGAGACGCATTATATACTTTGCAATAAATTGATAAGATTGCGAGACGAAGGTCCGTTGTCAAATATACGCTCTGCCTGGAAAGATAAAGTAATGCGATGGTGGAGTCTTTTATTTCTAGGAGTAGTTGGGACCTCTGTTTCTCATGGATATGGGAAGCTTGCGCCCTACGTGGATACGACAAGTGCTAGCTGTCCTGAAGTTGATCTCAACAAGGACAAGAATTCTCCATTCAATAAAATCCCCATGTACGACCAAGATGGTTCGAATCTTTGCTATGCTTATGCTGCCTCAGAGATGGTGGATTATTATCGTATTAAAAAAGGGGATACTTCTTACGACCTCACCAATCCGGTGTATGCTGGTTGGGCCACGTACTACAAAAATAAAACTATCAAAGACAGTTCCCTTGATGATGGTGGACGCGCCAATGACGTGATTGCAGCCCTGCGTGAAGAGGGTGTTTGCAGCGATAAAGAAGTGAAGCAAAAACTTTCGCAACTAACATCCAGTGGTGCTTCTGAGCCTGAAATCCTTGGATTTCTTGAGGTGGTCTACAAGAACTATGGTGGGATGTTTGCGGATAAAAATTGGGTGAAGACCTATGGCGAAGTTTCCCAGCGCATGAGTATGGATTGTGATCGTCAAGAAAACCTGAAAGCGACCTTGGAAAAGAAGGGTTTGTTTTCGGTGGCTCCGACGGTGGTTCTTTCCAAAACCTTCACGGGTTGCAAAAGCAATCCAGTGAAGATCCCTGAACTTGAAATGTTCACTGTGGGAAGTGACGGGGATATGGGGAAGGCCATGGATAAGGCCCTGAAAGGCGGGATGCCTGCGGAAGTGAACTTGTGCTCCGGCTTTTTTGATGATCCCAACTCGCGAGGTTTGCGAGGCGGGATCGCTGGGATGGCTCCTCGGTCATGGATCACGAATATAAAAAAAGATTGTGGCAGTCATGCCGTTGTGGTTTCGGGACGAATGAATATCAATGGCTCATGCAACTATCTCGTCCGCAATTCTTATGGCGCTTTTTGGAAGCCTGATGGTGCGACTGCTTGTGCATGTAAAACTCGCTCAGGTGAATACAAACAGCTTTGTACAGATCCTAACGAAGTGGCAGAGTATGTGGGCTGCTGGTTCGACAGCAAGAACCTTCTTCCCAATGTCGGAGGTGTCGGTGTCTTTAAATAAAACTCTTACCGCCATTATTTTTTTATTGAACTCAAATGCCGCCTTCGCTTGTGATGAATTGTCTTGGACCGTCAACGGCAAGAAGGAAGGAATTTGTTATCATAAAAGATACGAGGCCATGGTCTCTGCAATATGCCTTGATAAAAAATGCGGCGCTGTCGAGTTTCTGAAAAAAGTGAAAGGATTGCGACTTTCAGACGAAGGCATTGTTCAAAATCCTGGTTCGCGCAACTGCAAATTCGTAAATGGCACGGTTGTCATGGGGGCCAACGAGCGCGGTAGTCAGAATGCTTTCTGCCAAGCTAAAGATGGGTCTTTAGTCGACCTGTCAGCATTGGGACTTCAAGCCAAAAAACAATAGCATTTCCATTCTCATTGGGGGCTGCTGCTCTTAAAATTCAGGTGAGGTGCCGTCCTCAATAAAAGGAGTTTCTTATGGAAATGCAAAAGGACACTCTGGAAGTTGGCAAAAAGCTTGTCGATTACTGCAAGAGCAATCAAGTCTTAAAAGCTGTCCAAGAACTTTACTCTGAAGATATCATCAGCCAAGAGGCAATGGAATCTCCCGAAATGCCGTCGCAGGTAAAGGGCTTAGAAGCTATTAAAAAGAAAAATAAACAATGGGAAGATTCGATGGAAGTTCATTCTTCGCAAGTAGATGGTCCATTTCCTTTAGGCGATCGTTTCGCTGTTCATTTCAAATACGATACCACAGATAAAAAAACAAATAAACGATGGCAGATGGAAGAAGTGGCCTTGTACACTGTCAAAAATGGCAAGATCATCAAAGAAGAATTCTTCTATACTATGTAAGAAAAAAAGGGCTCAGTAATGGGCCCTTTCTTTTTTAAAAAGATAGAGCCTCAAGGGAAAGTTCTGGTGTTGTTAACACCTCGCCTTGGCTGGTTGTGAAGTGATAAACAACTGAATTTTCGGATTGAAAGCTTTGAATTTTTGTCAAACCGCCGCGGCTTTCGAGATCATTTTGGATTGATGGTTGAGAAAGCAGATCCATAACCTGCCTGTTACTTGAAAACTGTCCACAATCTGGTGGAGGAGGAAAACCACCTCCGCTTCCGCAAATACAAGGATTGCAACCAGCATATGCTGAGCCCGCCATTGTGATGATGGAAAACACTGTAAGAATGAACTTATTCATGGGAACCTCCGTGCTTAAAGAGATAATTTATTTTGACCCTTTCATTAAATTAATCTATTAAAAGGTCATAAATTGACCCTGTCGCAAACTCTTTTTTGAGCTTTTTTGGAGCACCGAAGGAATAGGTTATGAGACTTGAAGAGACAAAAATTAAAAACAGTCTGAAAACCCTCATGAAGCAAAAGGGGCTTCAGTATAAAGATCTATCAAAGTCTTTGCGGATTTCCACGGCCACAGTGAAACGTCGTTTGAATAAAGGTGAAATCGGAATTTCTCAGTTAACGGAAATTGCAGAATGCCTTGGGGTCACTCTTTACGAGTTGATTGAAATGAGTAAAAACGATTCTTCGAAAGTATATCTCTTTTCTGAAGATCAAGAGCAACTTTTTGTGAAGGATTTTTCTTACCTGATGCTTTTCCGTGAAATTATAAAGAGCAGCTCTTTCGAAGAGATCAAAGAGTCATTGAGCCTGAAAGAGCCGGAACTACGAAAGCGACTCAAACGTTTGGAGGACGTTGAATTGATCAAACTTATGCCTAAAGATCGTATCTCATTATTGGCAAAGTTCCCGTACAAGTGGCGCGAAAACGGGGCTCTTCAGCGAGCTTACTTTGCAAAGAACATTCAATCCTTATTCGAATACACGAGAGCTAATTATAAATCCTCAACATACTCCCAAGATACGGGGAGCATTTGCAAACCTTTCGAATTTCTTTTGTCACCAGAAAGTCATAAAAGTTTTAGTCGAGATTTGATGGACGTGTATTCAAAATATTTGAATCTTTCAGAGATCGAATTGAAATCGAAAAACAAAAACAGCCTGACTGTTTCTGGGATTTTGCTTTCTGATGTGTTCTCGATCTGGCAAAATCAGGGCCGTGGGATGCTTAGCCCTGTGGATATTTAATCATTGAGAGGGATTTGTGCACGGCTTTGGATTTTTTGCTGTGCAGATCTTTCCAGTCATCACCAGGGATTTCTCTGTTCCAAAGAAACCTCGGACACGATTCGTGGACCAGGGTTCTTTTCGATAGTTTACAATCTTCCGCAATCCAATAAATTCTAAGATCAAGGAATGAAGTATGAGTTTGGATCAGAAGAATGATGAACTGATAGCCCATTGTGAACTTATCTGTCAGATCATGTCGATCGTAGTGCGAGAGCTGACCGGATGTGGTGACGATCTGGATTTGACCTATGTGAACGGCGAGCATTCGACGATATTTAGGATTAACGTGTCGCCCGCCTACAAAGGACGCTTGGTCGGTACTCAAGGAAGAACAATCAGTGCCTTGCGAAACCTTTTAGCAGCTATGGCAGGCAGAAAAGGTTATCGTGCGGTTATTGATCTCGTGGAATAGATCGTTTGATCTTTTTGCTAGTAAATGATCAAGCTTTTAGGCTGTGACTTTACTTTGCGCATTTGTTCAATCAACCATGATGATTCTTGCCCTTGATTGGTTGCGTAGTTGGCTCCGGTCCAGCCATACCAGTCCCAACATCCCTTAGGGTTTCCAGGAAAATTGTCAGTGGTGACTTGCGTTTGTGGAAAATAAATCATGATGCGATTTTGTACAGGTTCGGCATATTCACCATAACCCGAGTCATGGGCAAATCGATAGGCCCCCATTTGAGGTTTGTGCGCTGAAAACTCATAGTCTTGAACCGAGAGAACATGAGTGAGCTGAACTTTCGCTTCATAAGCAGTTTGGAAATTGTCATCAAACGAATCCGACATCTTGCAGCCATGAAGGGCCACGTGCAAATCACAAGCTGCAGGATTTTTCAGGCAGAAAGTATTGGCATAAAGATATCCATAAGAGGCGACTGATCGAGGGGCATTCACTTGAGTGACCTTATAAAGATTTTCTTCTTTGAATTCTCCACGAATTAAATTTCGATCTAAAAGATGATTCAGAATCTGTCCGGCAATATCGAGATTGCAGTTGGCGATGTATGGAGTTTTCGCTTCGGCACAGTCAATGCCGTCGGTTCTGGTCGTGGGGAAATTGTGATTTCCTGAAGAGTAAACCATTTTAATAGAATTTGAAGGAACGCCAAGGCGACTATAAAATTGGTTCAACTTTTCTGCCATGCTTGCTTGTACTACCTCGTCATTAGAGCCGTGATAGATCAGAACTCTTTGGTTCGCTATGTTTGCGAGCGGAGCAATGGCGCCGTGGTTTTCGAAGTCTTTTAAAAAGTCTAAATTCATTTCACGGCGACCACCATCTTTTAAATTCTCTGGTTGATGTGTTCCTTCGGGATGATTCATACAAACCGTCATGGCTTGGTACATAGGATTTTGTGGTAGTGGCTCTAACGCGGGTTTCTTATTTGTTTTATCAGTCAAGGGAGACAATTGAAATGGATCTACAATCTTTAGAACTCCTTCTGATGTGAAGCCGAACTGAAAGAAGCCTGTGGATCCATAGGCCGCTAGATTTTCTTGATAGGTATTCTGCGCACAATAGAAAACACCACCAGCGACTGTTGCTACGCCTGAAATCTGATCTGAATAAATTGTTGCCATTTGTGATGCCATGAATCCGCCAGAAGAAATTCCGGAAACTGTGTAGGCAGCAAAAGATGGAAGTGGAAGAGCTAGAAGAAGTACTATAACAGAACGACGATGCTTCATCGAAAATCCTCAAAGTCTAAGATCAGTTGTTCTGCCCCAAAGACTTCGCTTATTTGCGATGAAGAACCAACATAAAAATGCATCCATGTTGAAAAATAATATTAGAGTAAAATATCGGATCTAGTTTTTCGTTGAGCAAATACTCAAAGAAGGTCACTCGTTCTCCATAAAGCCCTGCATTTTTAAGTAAGCCAATACATCTTGTGAATACTGTAGGTGGGACTTCCGCGTATATTTTATCTGAGTATAAACTTGGGCTAAATTTTCAACCCCCGATTCTTCTACCATTTTTCTTAGCTCAGGATCATTCATGTAGCGTTTCATACCTGCGGTCTCGCGATCTTCATAGCAGGCTTGAATGTCTTGTAGTGAGTAGGGATTGTATTTTTCGCGATGAACCAGAGATTGGAGCGGAAGGCGATCCCTTAGAGCCGGTGACTCGTCTGGATATCCTAATGAAAACCCAACCACGGGAACAACGTGACGTGGACAAGTTAGAATTTCGCCAATCTGGGCACAACTTGCTAGAGTTGTACCCATATAACAGATTCCAAGGCCTTCAGCCTCGGCGGCTAGGGCTGCATTCTGTGAAGCTAAGATCGCATCGATAGAGGCAATCATAAAGCTCATATAGTTATCAAAATTCATAGCTGCTTTAGAAACCTTCAACCATTCACGCATGCGATGAAAATCTGCACAGAACGTCAATAGTAGAGGAGCCTCGAGAACCATGGATTGTTCAAAGTGAGGTTTGTATAAGCTCTTCTTAATTTCTGGGTCACTAGTGACGATTATGGAATAAGCTTGCATGTTGCCAGAGCTAGAAGCTCTACTTGCAGATTGAAGAATGCGTTGAAGTTTCTCTTCCTCCACGGGCCGGTCCTGATATTTTCGAATAGAGCGATGTTCGTTCATTTTAGATCCCTGACTTTGCAATTAATGCTTCCTTGAGTGGGCTGTGGAAGCTTTCGAGACAATACTAAAAAGGAATGTTGAAAAATATGGAATTATTGGTATATATCTATAACTAATGGATATAGATCGTGTACGCTACTTTCACATATTTGCCCAGGCTGGCTCTCTTGTTAAGGCTGCTGAGCTTTTGAATATTTCTCAACCGGCATTGTCGAAGGCTTTGAAGCTTTTGCAGGATGAAGTGGGAACTCAGTTGATCGAACCCGATGGCAGGGGGCTGCGTCTGACTCCGGGGGGCCATCACTTTAAAAACATCACGGCGAATCTTTTGGCCCAATGGCAGAATGTGGCTCATCAGATGACAGTGACGAACCAAACGGCACCGGTCCGTTTTGGCTCATTCGAAGTTTTCACGACCTATTTTATAGAGCCGTTGTTTGAAGCCCTGGGATCTGAAGGTCTTGAAGTTCATTCCTATGGACCTGGTCGTCTTGAAGAGGCGATCGCAAAAAATCACGTGGATTTGGGGTTGACCTATGTGCCGATTCCTAATGCCGGTGTTGAGTTTTTAGAAGTAGCCAAAATCAAAATGGGTGTGTTTGGCTTGGCCAAGCATACTAAGAAAAGTTTTGATGAATTGGATTTCATTGTACCTCTTCATCCCCCTGAAGGGACGCCATCAAAAGCCGTGGGGCTTGATGGATGGCCGGATCATTTGATTACGAGGAATATCCGCTTCCGTGTAGCTATGATGTCGACAGCGATTGAATTGGTTAAAGCGGGACATGGGGTTGCCTATCTGCCGATTCCAATTGTAAATTTGCATAATAAAAACGTTGTCTCAGAAAAGAAGCTGATTGAAATACCGTGCGCGGTTCCGCAAAAAGATCGACTGCAAAGTGTCTTTTTGGTCAAACCCAAAGGCACGCCAGAGACTCAAGCGATTCGTAAGATCGCCAGGAGTCTGCGCTCTTTAACATAGACAATTATAATCTGTGATCACCGTCGCGGACGATTCGTTCAACTTGCTGCTAATGACGCAAGCTATGCAACAGGACAAATTTATGGCTCTTCCGGAGGAAATGGTCAGCCTTGACCCATTCGTTTTTCTAACGGCTTAAGTCTATCCGTTTCTTTCCCAGAGTAGATAGCCTGACAAACGCTTGAACGGGGCCGCCCACTCTTTGCCTTTGAAAAATTCAATAACCTTGAAGAATCCAGGCATGGGTGTTGCGCGGCCTACTTTTTCAGAAATTTCAGTGTAGTAGCGCTCTTGTTTTAAATGCCAACCCCGATTTTTAAAAAAGCCCATCCAATCGTCAGGATAAAATTGAAAAGGTGCATTTTTTAAAGCCTTCATTCGCTTTGGATCTTTTAAATAGCGATAGGACTTCGGCGAAATGTATTCACCGATCCAGTATTTAAAATTTGGATGGGCCATCAAGTCCTCGGACAGCTCTGAGACTTGGCCTTGAGTTAAATATGGCAGAACGCCTTCAGTAAGAACTGCGATCTTCGCATGCTTTGATGCAAGATCTGCTAAAAATGATTTTCTAGAATCTCTATTCGTCAGATCGAGACCGACGCGTTCGAGTCTGCATGTGGGTTCGATTCCTTGCAGATACTTTTTCTTATGGTCGATAACGTGAGGAAAATCGACTTCGATCCACTGAATATCTTTGCTAAAATTCATGCGATAAGGACGACTGTCCAGACCGGCGCCCATATTTAAGAATGTCGTGACCCCTTCGGAAATAAGATCCTGGATCATTTGATCGATAATAAGAGTGCGCATGATCACTGTCCACTGGGTCCACTTTGTAGCCTCTGAACGAATTTGCTGAATTCTAGAGATTTGGTCCCCTAAAAGGATGCGTGCATAAGGATCTTTGAAAAGAGCGTCTTTGCGGTCGGTCTCTAGGACCCGATAATAAGCGACCCAAAAAGAAGTATCCGAGACATGCTGAATAATTTCTGCCATATATAAAAAGCGTATTGGAATATAGCCCGTTTTCAAGGCTTCGAGTGTCATAATTCACACACATGAGAAGATCTATCTTGTCATAATCCTAATTTGATTAATCAAAGGGGAAGCCGTTATACCCTTCCTTCATAGGAGACGTTTATGAAAATGCTTTTAGTTCTATCTGCTCTCATTCTTAGCCCACTTTTCGCCTCAGCTTACCAAGGTTCTGTCAGCTATGCGTGTGGCACGAAGCAAATTAAACAATTCAACTTGGAGGGAGTGACATTCACGACTGAAGCGTTGGCTCAACAAGGATACACCATCAGTGTTGCGAATGGAGTTGTTGATTTGAATCAGGGGACGGAAAGCGTGGTGATCGGCACATTGCAAACTCTTGGTGAATGCAGCTATACAGCAGGTCTTGAAACAGCCTTCATTAGTTTCAACAACTTGAATCTTGCTATTGATGTCAATGTTCAACAGCTCAACTCTTGCGAAGCCATCACGACAGACGGTTTCTATGGAGTCAAACTTTCAACAACGTTCAAGTTCATCGCATTGGATAGCGGTTATGACATGACTTTGAACTCAAAATATATCCAAGGCTACAGCAGCATGGAACAATGCCAAGCTGAGCACGGGAAGTAATTGATTCTTTTTGCAAGGCCCTCAACATGGGGGCTTTCCCAGTTTGTGTTGAAATTCGGTAAAAAATAAGAGCTTCTGTTTTTGAATACCCTTCTTAAGGCCTTAAAGGCACTCGCCTATCTTCGTTAAGGTTTGAAATTTCACAAGTTTTTTATCATGACCAAATAGCTTTAAAAATTTTATCGGTGAAAGACTGATAAAGTAAATATTTAGTATGAACTTTTGAAATGAGACGATAAATTGTCCTCGAGTTTTGGACTTAATTTTAAGCCTCCAAAAGTTTGGTGATGTTTTGTGCGAAAAGATCTCCTAACGAAGCACAGGAGTTGAAATCCTGTGCTTCCTCGCTTCTCATTTAACATATAACCAACAGTTAAAAATATATAACTGCAATGAACTATTAATTATAGTTTGTTGCGGCTAATTATCTTCCTGAGATGTTCTTCTAACGAAAGGAAGATTTATATGAAAAAGTTTATTCTATTCACAGCTCTTGTTCTTCAGTCATTCGGTTCTTTTGCTGCGGTTTTGACGATTCAACCAGGTGAGTCCACCGGCAACTGTACGATTGTGATGGGGCATAAGTATTGTCAGAATGACAATAACCAGAATGATGGCGGCACTTGCTACATCGCTATGGGACATAGGTTCTGTGATAATGGTTTAGCTCATGCAACGACAACTGCCACTGGCTTTGGAACTGCTCCAGCGACACAAACTGCAAATTTCTATTGTTCTGTTTGTTACACTGACGATCAAAGAGTTGCAGAGACTTGTAAGGAATCTGCTCAGGCATCGGCAGAACAGACTTGCAAGGCCCAAGGATATTCAGGTGCGGTTGTTCAGAGCTTAGCATCGACTCTTCGAAATCGCGGTGGCTTTTGCTATGATCGTTATTCTGGCGGACGTGCCGCGACATTAATTTTGAAAACAGACTTCACTTGTACGCCATAGTGTACCTTGGAGGTTCCGATGAGATTCAAGAAGGGCATAGACGCGAGAGAGTGAATCGTCTATCCTGATTTCAAACAATCGGATCGGAACTTCTATGAGCCAGTTTTTTAATAAGCAAGCCTCTCAAAACTACGACGATAAAAATAGCAAGTTAGCCTCTATTTCAGATTGTATGCATTTCCTGATTCGCCTGACCCTCAAGGATCTGCCACAAAGGGCTCGCATTCTTTGTGTCGGAGTGGGGACTGGGGCAGAGATCTTATCGTTATCTAAAGAATTCCCTCAGTGGACTTTCGTTGGATTAGACCCTTCGGAATCAATGCTTGAAGTTTGCCGTGAACGTTTAGAAAAGGCCGGTGTACTTCAACGTTGCGAACTTATTGTCGGATATATTCAAGACTTGCCTTCGACAGAGCAGTTTGATGCTGTCTTGAGTATTCTAGTCGGCCACTTTGTGAAGCCTGAAGAACGATTGAGGTTCTATACGAACATGGTTGCTCGTACTCGTAAGGATGGTTACTTTATTGATGCAGAGATCAGCTTTGATTTAGAATCTCCCGAGTTTACCTCCATGCTGAAAAATTGGGAACAGGTACAGTCGTTGATGGGGGCTACCACTGAGTCTCTGGCATCGCTGCCAACTCAACTCAAAGAAATACTAACGGTTTTGCCACCACACCGAGTGGAACGTTTGATGATTGAAAGCGGGATTAAAAATCCCATTCGTTTTTTTCAGGCATTTATGATTTCTGCCTGGTATGGAATCAAATAATCATCGCGTCTCAAATTGAGATCTTCATAGGTCCGTGAATTGAAAGAGAAGTTCTTCATAAGTTGGAGGCCTTCTATGATGCGATTTAAAGCTCAGCGGTATTTTATTGCTGTCAACGTTTTGGGCATGTTGTTGCCATTTCAGAGCCATGCGGCTCCGATGTGCGAAGATCTGTTCACGGTTGAAATTTCACGCGAACGCAAAGAGCTTCAAGTTGATTGGATGAATGACATCTCGTTCATTGAAGGCATCCAATATAGAGAGCGCTTTGGACAAGTTGCAAGCTTCTATTCTAAAAAGTGGGACACTCAAATTTATCATTCTAGCAGTGGAGTTCCTGATGCCAACGGACAGACTCCATTGGTAGATCCTAATGCTAAAGCAGTGTTCATTTTCTTTCATGGATCTGGAACTCAGAAGTCAAGCGGTGGAAATTTCATCGCGAACATGAATACCTTGGCGAATCTTGGATATTCATCAATCAGTTTTGATATGCCTTTTCATGCTCAGGGACCACGCGATACAAAGTTCAACGACTCGCGCATTTTTATGGAGTGGGTTCGTTCTATCGTTCTTGAAGCGAAAAAATCAGGCAAGCCTGTGTATCTTGCGGGACATTCTTTCGGTCCTGACGTGGCTTTGGAGTACGCGACTCGCTATCCAAAAGATGTCGATGGAGTTGTGGGTCTTTCACCAGCAGGATTTACGAAAGTTTTATCAAAGTGGTATGACGAACACACTTCGAAAATGAACTTTGGCGGAAATACCGCACAAAATGATGCCGGTGGGCTATGGGCTGGAAATATGTCTCATCAATTTCTTTGGTCAAAAGAAAAATTGGCAGATCCAACGATAGTAAATCCGCAATTGCGCATTCGTATTTTAAGTGGAAATCGTGAAGAGTATGTTCCTGCTCCAGTCGGCGGACCTCATGGAACTCCTATCGGTGATAATACTTATGATATTCGCGAACCACTTCATAAAATCTTCCGCAATGCTGAAGTGACAATTGAACCTGGAGTCGGCCACTATCTTTTCGAAGCTGTCGATAAGAATGGAGTGAATGTTGTTTTACGCGAGCTTCTTTTGGGAGCCGGTGAAAACCCAGCTAATATTAAACGTATTATCGAAGATGTGCGTAGCGAAAACTCACGACTTCATATGCCGGGACAAGTTGCAAAGAAGTATGCCCAAGATATCAACTTCAGAGCATGGGCTGATTTGACTTACGGCAAAGGAAAACTGATTAAAATGACCAATCAAGGCCTGGATGCTTTAGCTCAGAAGATTTTCGATGATTATCAAGTGGCCTTGAAAAATCGCGAGATGGAGATTTACAAAAAGATATTGAACTCCAAAACAGAGCATCCTGAGTTCTATGAAAAATATAAAGCGCAGATTGATCGCCTGAATCCCAAGGTTTCAGAGACGACTTTGTTCGTGCCATATATGCATATGGTGTTAAGACAAGGAAGTGATTCTTAACCGCTTAGATGAGGAATGAGTTTGCCCTGTCACGGAGATTTGCAAAAAACAATGCATTGAAGTTTGCAATATAAGAGTTCTTCGATACTCTTAGGCAGAATGATCGGAGGATTTATGGCGAAATTCGCATTGGGATTGATTTTAATATTTTCCGCCTCGGCATTTGCAGGTTTGTTTGAGCGAGGCCGAGTCTGTAACGTGGCCAATTCGATGCTTTATTGTAACGGTGGACTGACATGTCAACAAAACTCGATGTCACTAAGTTGTAACAATGGGATAACCTGCAACTCTACGGGGGTTTTCATGCATTGTTCAGATGGGGTATCCTGCACGATTCAAGAGGCGCATTTGACTTGTAATAATGGAGTGACGTGCGATCAGTCTGGAAATGTTTTGACTTGCCACTAAGAGATAAGCGCCTTCAATTTGAAAGCGCTTATACATAAGAGCTTACTCTGAATGAACTGAAGAATCAAAAACGAAAGGCTTCTCAGCGATCTGACAAGAGATCGTTTGCGGAGCTGATCCCAACATCACGCCGACTTGGCTATTGCCATTTTGGCGCACCCATAGAATGATAAAGCCGGCTTGAACAGCCAACGTCGAACCGTTATCTATCGATTCAACCATGATATGATCAGAAATGGTCTTTGTCTGACCATCGTCTGCCTTTGTGACTCTGACAGAAATATTGGATGAGCTGATTTGATTGCCAGCTTGAAGGATCTCATATTTCATATCTGAATCAGCACAAGTCGCAATGACTTTGGCAGAGCCATCAGCAAATGCCTGAGTAGAAATGGCGCTTAAAATAATAAGAGATAATGCTTTAAATACCGCAGTCGTCTTCATGGAAAGCTCCTTTTAAGATAGATTCAGGGTTGCTCTTCGCGAATTTCATTCCATCGCAGTGATACTGTTATTTCGAATAGAGACAGGGCACTGTAAAAACATTGTTCACAAATGTTAAATGGAGCTTTGAAATGCGTCGTGAATTCAATAAGGTGGGGGATTTCATGCTAGTTCTTATCCAAAGTGCCAATTAGGGGGCCGAGGCTTTTATAAATGTTTCAGAATTTGCGCTTCTATTTCTTAAAGCAAAAAAATTTGCTATAAGGGTGTCGATTGTGATGTTGGATCCAGAGCTCTTATAGAGTTTCTTTCCCGGCTGGATCTGCAAAAGTCACATGATGAAAGAAACCTCAACCGGCGCAATGCCAATGGAGGTTTCTATGTCTCTTCGAGTAATTCTATCCACATTGTTTTTCATGTCGTCCGCTGCCTATGCAGGGACTGGTGTAATTTCACAGAAAAAATCAAATGGTGTAGGTGTTTTAAATACGCCCGAAGCATTACCTATCGCTCTTCAGGTTGTAACAACAAACTATGATTCGACATTTGGTGACACTGTTATCTGTGAGTACAGCGTGCCGCTTAGAATCGCAGGACAAGATCTTACTTTCTCTGTTCACTTTGCAAACTCATCTTCTTCGGATTCGTGCAGCAATGCTGAGGGATTGGATGTCATTGCGAAATGGAAGAATTCAGTGCGTGGACAAGATCTCACTTATTCTTATGCGATGACGAAAACTCTTTCCTATGATTCTTCGGGAAATCAAGAAGAGCAAACTCACTGTTACGAAATCACTGATTTAGATGTCGATCTCCAGCTAGCGGATGGCACAACGATGAGCGCAAGAAGCCCGATTTCGCGAGTCGAAGTTCCGTTCAGAGCGTGTCAGGGTAAATCTGCAAGCTCTCTACAGGCAGTCATTCAAACAGTAAAAAAAGATGTGAAAACAGGTGAGCTGAATCCAGCCGATTTGAAAGTCTCTGGTGGCTTTTCGGTTCAGGGTGGCATCGTTGATGACAGGGGAAGTTGCATGTCCAATGACCAATACAATGTCTGTTACACATATTGCGGCTTCAAGCAGATCGCATCACCTGCGGGTTTACAGGTGCAATTTTCTTCTTCAACATTGATTAGAAGTCCAATAGGCGTCACTGCAAAACAATGCGCCGATATTAAAAGTGTTTGGATGAATGAGGTTTCCCGAAAAAGACTTTCATATACGTTAACAACATTCGATACACAGTCCTATAAGGCGAAATCGGGGAAGTGCTATCTTATGCATGACTACTGGCAAGTTTTTGAGGTCGATGGTATTGGCAAATTTGATCAGGGTAAAGAAACACTTTCTGTCGGTGCGGAAGTTTCTGCCAAACTTTGTGAGTAGTAATAAATTGGTCAGAGCTTAGGTCATTGACCTTAACAAGAGCAATTTATTCCAGGCCCGTTTGTAGCTTTTGAATTAAAGCTACAAATATGAAGCAGATCTTGGCTCTGACCATTTTCGTAGTTTTCTTCGCAATCAAAGCAAAGGCTGCCGGGGAGTTGTTGAACTAAAGTTTCCAAAAGCACTCCTTCTTAGGGAGTGCTTTTAAGGTGTGTTCCCAGAGCGGAAAAATTGATCTTCATTTTTAACTTCAACGATGGCTCGAAATCCCGAATTCGCCGACATACTTGTGACCAAAGTCCTTAATGCGTTGATGTTTCGGCCTTTTGTACCCAACAGGCGACCATAATCTTTTTGTTGAATCTCAATTTGAAAAATCGTGGTTTTGTTTCCGACAACAAAGGACACCTCATAACTGGGCGGGAAGCTAAGAAGAGACCCTAAAACTGAATGTACCACTGCGCAGATTTTTTGTCGTTCTGATGTCTTCTCTTCCTCTGTTTTTTCCAGGGCCAAACTTTCGATACTTTTTAGACCTGTGGATCTGATAACGGCGACTTTCTTTTCTTCCATGAGTGAACCTCTCATTGTCATTGTCGGCAGAAATCAGAGAAATGGTATGTAAAGATGGAGATGTTTATTCCTTTGGAAAAGATAATGTTTCATGCGTTCAAATGAAACACCAACATGCTCCATATATGATTATGAATGGGAGCGCAATGGTGGAATCCGGAGCACTTTACACTCGAGATAGTGTTCATGCAGTTTAAGTTGGATTTGTAGGGGGCCGATACTATTCCTGGGAGCACCACATGAAGGTACGTATTGGATTGAAACGATATATCAGGAAATCTGTCTTGGTTATAGCAACAGCCATTCTTTGGAGTGGATCTGTTCTAGCATCTCCGGGATCATTAACTTATCAAGGTCGCATTGTTCAATCAAACGGCACTCCTCTAACATTCAATAGTGTCAGCTTTATTTTTAAAGTCACAGATCCAACAGGTGGTTGCGTAATATATCAAGAGCAGTTGAATGGTTATGACATGACTAATTCAAATGGTATTTTTGACGTGCCGATTGGATCAGGTTCAGTTTCTTATCCGGCTGATGGCTCTTTAGGATTACTCGATTCCTTTAACAATTCGAAGGTCTTCACGTGCAGTGGAGGAGCCTCATATACGCCGGGCACAAGTGACGGACGTAAGTTGCGTGTTCAATTTTTTGATGGATCAGGTTGGCAAACAATCAGTCCTGATTCTGTGATTCGTTCTGTGCCTTTCGCGGGTTACTCTTTGTCGGCACAGAAGTTGGGAACTTATAGTCCAACTGACTTCCTATTGAAGGCCGGCTTACCGACTTGCGGTGCTGGAGCATTTCTTTCTTGGGACGGCACTCAGATGTCTTGTGCGACCGGCACGGGCGGCGGCGGAAGTGGTTCTGTGACTAGTGTGACTTCGAGCAATTCTTACGTGAGTGTTGCGAATGCAACGTCGGCTCCGGTATTAACGTTAAACGTAGGAACTGCTGCAAATACGGTGGCTGCTGGAAATGATTCCCGTATTGTGAATGCGATGCAGGCAGGGGCCAGCGCTAGTGGCGATTTGAGCGGCACTTATCCTGGCCCTTCGGTGGTTGCGCTTCAGGGTATTGGGGTCGCTTCGGCGACACCAACGTCAAATCAAGTCTTGAAATACAATGGAGCAAACTGGACTCCCACATCGCTTGCGATTTCTGATATTGCGAATTTGAGCACCCAGTTAAGCAACAAACTAGATGCTTCTAATATGCCTGCAAACTGTTCTGTGAATCAGACATTGACGTTCTCGAGCCCAACGGGAGTTTGGAGTTGCTCGACGATAACGGTGACCACTTCCAGTTTCGGTTCGCAGTCGGCAAATTCGTTTTTGGCTGCCCCCAATGGGTCTGCCGGCAATCCAACATTTAGATCTATAGCTTTGGCTGATTTGCCTTCGGGACTTGTTTCGGGCAGTGGCTCGTCTGGATATTTAGCGAAATTTTCTGGATCGTCGACCCTTGCAAGCTCACTTGTTCAAGATAACGGATCAATAGTCAGCGTAGGGATCACTCCGGATGCCTATAATCTTGCATCGACGCCGCTTCGTACTAGTAGCATTCAAATGGGTAATACGTCTAATTTTAGTAATCAAGATTACTATCTTTTAGCCGGGGCTAACACGACAACAGTGCCGGTCGCAAACACTTATCCTTATGCTCTTATAGCGTCGACTGCATATCAAAACTACAATGTGGTTGGAATCGGGGGATCCGCTGATGCCAATAGCAATGTTGCCGCCGCACAGCGCATTCAGTTTTTTACGAATCCAACTTTCAACTCGACGACTTACAATGAACGTATGCGCATCGACCCAAATGGCAACGTGGGCATTGGTACAAATTCACCAGGTCAGCTGTTAACTGTGGCTGGAACAATTGAGTCAACTTCTGGCGGATTCAAATTTCCGGATGGAACTACTCAAACAACTGCGGCTTCGGTGGGATCTTCTCAGTGGACAACCAGCGGCTCCAATATCTACAACGCGAATTCTGGCAACGTAGGAATCGGGACCTCGAGCCCTAGTCAAACTCTTGAAGTCAGTTCATCGACAGTCGTTCCATTAATTACTTCAACAGGAACTTATGGTGGTAATTATGTTGGGGGTGGATTTTTGGCTCAGGGGCTTCAGCGAGCTAATGGATACTTCTCTTTCGATAGCACTTCAAACGAATGGTTTGCGGGCATTCCCTATGGAGGCGGTGGTTACGTCATCAATTTTAAGTCGACGTCAAGTCATACCAATGCCACTTCAGATATTTCGGGAATAGGCGGGGCTTCAAATTATTTCTATATTACGACGGCTGGAAAAGTAGGAATCGGAACGACAAATCCATCATATACTTTACATGTCGTGGGAACCGCGGGCTTAAGTTCTGGGACCTCTTGGACGAATGCCTCGGATATTCGTTTGAAAGACATCAAGGGCGATTATGAATACGGCTTAAATGAGGTTTTGAAGCTTCATACTGTTCGCTATAACTATAAAAAGGACAACCCATTAGGATTGCCTGCGGATATTTCAAAGACAGGCTTCATTGCTCAAGAGGTGAAGGCTGTGATTCCTGATGCTGTCAAAGAAAGACCTGATGGTTTCCTTGAATTGAATGTAGACCCTATTCACTGGGCTGTGGTGAATGCGATTCAGGATCTTTACAAGAAATATATTCTGTCGCTGCAAGATGAAAATAAACGACAAGCGAAAGAAATCGAAACTCTAAAAAATCGTTTAGATTCTCAAGAAAAAGAAATGGCTCTAATTAAACAAAAACTTGGTATGTAAACTACTCTGGGGAAAGACGTTCTGGCTCTTCCCTGTCATTGAAATAAACTGTGATCGCTGGTTTCGCTGAAAGCGAGACATTCTGTGTCTTATACCATAGTGAAGAGCGAGCCTCTCCTAACGGGGATGTTATGATCATAGATATCTGCGTAACTTGTTCGTGGGGCCCGAATCTGATGGACGCCGTGTTGGATGCGGAGCTGTTGAGAATAAGATCCTTGCTAAGGTAAGAAAATCCTATGTCATTGCTATCTGGGATTCGCATTTCCACGACATCATGAAGATTGTTTTTTGAATCAAGGACTATAAAATCCGAGTCAATGTATCCTTGGCGATTCTCGTTTGAAAGTGAAATGCGCATTTTGCAGCCAGCCGCAATGCTTGTAATACCTTGGTCATCTTGGTCAAAATAGACAGTGAATGGGGACGGGTTCGTGTCGCTCGAGTCACACTTAATGTTTTGGATCAGGCGAGAGTTGGGCAGTGACAATGTTTTGCCGGTCCCGGCTGTTATCAAATGATTGGCATCCGCAAACTCGAGGAACTTTGCATTTGGTGAGATAGGAATTCCTTTGTATTCAGCCAGCGCAAAATCAGAAGCCCCTACGACTTCCAGATATTGTTTTAATGAAGTTTTGGCAAATAGATCTGATTGTAAAAAGCTATTGAAATGCCTAACTCCTATCGAGTTCTGGATGTCATTGTTTTCTGCATAAGCGGCTCTATAAATGAATTCGTGAAGAATGAGAGCAGCCTTATTTTTTTCATCCAGTTGGTTCCAGATAGATTGACTGAAAAGGTACCATCTATTCATTGGATTTGTGCTTCTGAATTGAACCGCAGCTTGCATAAGCTGACAATTTTCAGGAACGGGAACTCCTTCTCCTAAATCATCTATTCTTGAAAATTCGACACCTTCAGCAAAGGAAGATTCTTTGCTAAAGTCAGTCAGGTATTTTTGGTAAAGAGCCGCACGACTTGGATTGATAGCGGAAAGTGTGTTGATGATTTCCTGTACGATTTCGTTATGTTTTTTCCCATTTGCAGGGCGTGGATTGTAATCATAAGAAACTTTGCCTTCGTATAAATCAAAAACAGAAATTGAGTTTCTGCATTTAATAACTACGCCACCATTTCTTTTGGTATCACCCGCCCAAGCCAGTGAGGTGAGTGCAAAGAAGGTCACTATGTGTAGAAGGATTTTCATGGCGTTTCCTTTTCTATTAGAGTCATAGGGAAAAGCTGAATGCTGAGGTTGTAAACTTCCGTGCGGTCCCCATTTTCAAGTAAACGCGACATCTTTTGACGATATTTTTCTGTAAGTTCTTTAGCCTTTGGGATCTTCTTTGGATCAATAGCCATTGTTACAGAGCTGAAGTCGCGATGAGCTGGTGGAACGTTTGCAAGCGCGTCGAGACCTTTCTCGATATCAGCGCGCAGGGATCTGCGAATGGCAATACTGGGGATATCCATCGTTGTAGTGAGTCGTTCGTCGGATCGTTTTATTTGACCATTCTTGTAAACAATAAACCCAAGTTTTTCTAAAATATTTAAACTTTCTAAAACCTTGGATTTTGGGAGAGCCAAGCGATTCGCAATCCATTCGGCTTTCGACTGAAAATCTTTGGTGTTAACGAGGTTAAGAATGGCATAATGCTCCCACGATGAAAGCATGGCGATTTCATATTCAAGCAATTCACGCTCTTCCATCGTTTTACGTGATTGAACTGATACCAGAGAGTAGAGTTCCTGCTTTTGTGAAGGATCTAAATTGAGAGTTTGTGCGATTTTTTGCGCATAATAATCGCTTAGAAGACGCTTTCCTCTAAGAAGTTCACTCATGCGGCCGGCAGGAATGCCTGTTTTCTTGCTGAAAGAACGAACCGAGATGCGACGGTTTTTCTTACGTAGAATTTCAAAGTGTGTGTTTAAAAATTCCGAAACTCTATTGTCATGCATTTGGGTATCAATATCGAAGAGAAAATCCGTTGTCGAGGGCTGAGTGCCCATTGACGTAGCAAGTAATTAATATTTTGCTTAGCCGATTTTCTGATCGGTCTCTTCTAGAGGGCTTAAATTCGTTTGGACGGCCGGGAAGAGCTGAACGTTTAGATAATAGGTTTCAACGGAGGCTTCTTGGGCGCAGAGGGCGGCAAGGCGGATCTGAAACTTCCTAATAAGGGCACGGGCTTCCGCTAATTTATTGGCATTGCATGGCAAAATGATTGTACTGAAGTCGCCAGAGACTCTTTCGTCAGAATTGTAAAGGTTTAGAGCTTGTGAGAATGAGTGATTCAGGTTTTCGATCATAACAACGGGCTTTTTGATGCTTCGTCGACCGTCGACCTTTCTGAGTTGTTCGATGCTAACAAGATAGATAAAGTCTTGTTTTTCTGTGTCTGAAATACCTAGTTTTTCTGCAATCTTTTGTGCCAATCTTACGCTCAGGCGAGTTCGGCCATTGAGCAAGTCAGCCAATCGACCACTAGAAATTCCGAGATAACGTGCATAAGCCCTCTTTGAGAAGCGAGCATTACGTTGTTTGCGTTGCTCATAATCGTTAAGCAATATTCTAATGGGTTTGTTTTCGTCGCTCACGATATAATGACATACACTATTCTGTTTTGCGGCAATCGAGTTCAAAAAGGGGGCATATCATGCCCCGTAAAGGGCACTACAGTCACAGTTGTTGTTTATTCTGGCAATTTGATTCTTTTTGTTCCTTGAAAATTTCAATGAAACACCGAGGTGGTTGATGCAATTTCTTAAGGGAGTCCTAGTATATCATAGTTTTTGTTGAATGCTTCGAGTCGGATGCTTTTACTTTGCTCTTGGGAACAGAATAGCTAGATTTGAAAGATCGATAAGTCTGGAGAACATGAAATGACAGAGAGAAAGGCCATCAAAGCTTTGCCGATGGTGCAATCACTGAAAACCTTGGTTAAAAATTCAGGAACGACTTACGAAGAACTTGGTCGTAAAATGGATCTTAGCACCGACACTATTAAAAGACTCTTGGGTGGTTCGATACCTATTACGTTAGAACGGGTTTCTGAAATTTGCGAGTATATTGGAATCGATGTTTTCGAATTGGCGCGCATTTCAAAATTCGGCGAAAAGCCTGCGGTTGAAATTTTAACTCATGATCAAGAAAAGATTCTAGCAGGGGATGATGCCCTATTTGCTGTCTATTATCTTATTGTTATGGGTATGTCCTTTGACGAGATTCATGCGACTTATAAGTTATCAAAACATCAATTATTGAAGCTTGCTATCAAACTGGAAGATCTCGGTATTCTCGAACTGCATCCTGAAAATAAATTGAAGTTGTTGGTGTATAGAAAAATTCGGTGGAATATGAACGGTCCCTTGCACAATAAATACATGACTTCAATGGCCATGGACTTTGCAAAGGATGTTTATGAGTCCTCGGACTCTTTTAAGTTTTTCTTTAATTGTCCCTTATCTAAAGATTCAAAAGTGGAAGTTTTGCGCAAGCTCGAAAAAATGTGTCGTGAGATAGAGAATATTTCCGAGATGGATCTTAATATTAAAAATCGAACCAGTACGACGATGAATATTTTTGTCGGTGCAAAAAACTGGATGCCAGAAGTAACTCGCAAGTATTCACGTTAAACTACGTGAGTGGTTGTTGGGAGTTCCTAATGAAGTTTGATCCAGTCGGCAATTGCTGAAACAGCATCTGGCTGGATAGGCCCCATAGTTGGTTCTCCGTCCTCTTTATTTGGGGAAAGAACATGCCCATAGTCAAAATAAGAAATCAATGTGACATCCTTGTGAAGCGCGCGCAATTTTTCTGACAAAGGCAAAGCATTGGTGCTGTAGAAGACATTTGTATCAAGAACACCGTGAACAATCAGCACAGGCACTGAATACTCGTTAGCTCTTTGAAGGAGGGTTTTTTCGGCGAAAATATCCTTGTACCACTGGGCCGGTTTCCCAAGTAGGATAGTGTCTGAAGGGGCTTTATACACGGACTTCATGAATTGAACAGACTGCTTCTTTAATACTTTAAGTAGATCTTCGTAAGTAATATAACCTTTTTTATTATGATCAATGCTATTGATCGGCAGACTAGATTTTAGCTTTTCGGGAACTTCATCGGGATAAATCTTTCCGTCGTGATTTTTGTCAACGGCGTCGAATGTGTTTGTGGCCATGACGTCCGTCATTTGATGTTGAATGGATGTTTT
Source organism: Bdellovibrio sp. (assembly GCF_036384735.1). Taxonomy (GTDB): domain Bacteria; phylum Bdellovibrionota; class Bdellovibrionia; order Bdellovibrionales; family Bdellovibrionaceae; genus Bdellovibrio. The sequence continues at coordinate 78,390 of NZ_DASVLT010000019.1, forward strand.
AATATTTTCTGCGGCGACGCCGATAAGAACGATCGATTTTATTTTGCTATTCTGTTTGTTTTTAAAAAGAACGTCAGAAGCGGTGATGGTTCCTTCAGAGTGGCCCATAAGAACAATCTTTTTGTATTGAGGAAGATTATTGACGTAATTGAAAATAATTTCCGCATCGGCTTTGATATTTCCAAAAGTATGAGTTTTTAAAGCCTTTTCGAAAGCTGGCGTGTTTTTTTCTTTAAATGCGCGCTTGTCGAAAACACATGTCGAGATTCCCACCGAGTTCAATTGATCCGAGATGATTTTAAAAGTCGGACTTGGTTTTCCGTCCAAGGTGACATCGGCCGGCATTGTCTCCCAGCGATCTTGGACTCCACTTCCATGATATAGGATCGCAATCGTATCAGACCCTGCGACATCATTGATCTGTCCGTTAAGGGTATAGCCCTTGTTTTCAACGCTAAAAGGAGCGACTGTAACCGCTGGCAGGATCATCTTCTTTGGACTTGTCGAGGCGCAATTCACGAGCAAAGTGGAAGAAATAATTGCTAAGAATAGAAAGATAGATCTCATGAAGGCCTCCAAGAACAGTCTCAAAGTCATCCACACGAGAGTCAATTTATTTTAAGAAAGAACTAAAGATGGTCAGATACTTTTAGTATTTTGATTGATATCCAAAGAAATCTTTCCTACAGACACAATTTTTCCAGTTTGATCAATGATTGGAAAAATAGTGGAAAGATACCTTGTGGATCCACCCTGGCTCGTTAGAACTTCTTCAAAAGTGATTGGGCGTTGAGATTTAATAGCCTCTTGTTCCTTAGCGAAGCTGGACGAGATAAAGTCGAAGGCTGCAAAATCCTGAAGATCTTTTTCTAAAAGAGAAGTTCGGGACATGCCGATCGCTTTGCAGAAGGCCGCATTGCAGCTCGTGATCTTTCCATTAATATCTTTAACAAGTATTAGGAAAGGTGCTGAATCCATGATTTGCTGTGTGCGAATTTGGAAATTGCGTTCGTCTGTGATATTGCGGGCAGAAGCAAATCTTACACCAAGTTCTGTATCCGCAGCAGCACTCCAGCTCAAGGTTCGATATGTTCCATCCGCAGCACGATAGCGATTCTCGAACCCCACAGATCGAACTCCTAAGTTCAGGCTTTCGATGTTTTTGCTAGTGGCCTCGCGATCATCGGGATGAATGAATTCGAAAAATGGAGTGTTAAGTAGAGTCTCCTCGCTATACCCCAAAGTATTCACAAGAGATTTGCTGGCCTTTTTTAAAAGACCATCTTTTCCGGCTACAGCCATCAAGTCGCTGGAAAGCGAGAAGAAACGATCTAATGTGATCTGGGAATTTTCTGCTTCTGACAGGCGTAATAAAAGTCGTTGGTATTCGCGAAGTGCTTTCCTGGATTCAAGATTGGAAGAGTGACATGTTGCGATTCCAAAGCATGCAAGAGTAGGAATCATAACGATAAAAATAACAGACAAAGTAGAGCTGATGGGAGGTAAAAGAATGCTGCAAATTGCAAATACAGTGGACAATAAAAGAATCGCGATCAATGCAGCTAAGGTGATTTTATTTTGCAGCTTCCAAAAGCTGAAGTATTCAATTGTTTTTTTCTTTTCCGGCAAATTCAAGCTAGGCCTCGCAACCAGTACATTAATCATATAGAAAGCGCGAGATACCTTCAAGATTTCTTATTTGTACATATGAAACGATTATGGCCTATGGACTCAAGACCGCAGCTTCTTTGAAAAGACTCACTTTCTTGTAGCTGCGGTCTGGGTCCAAATATAAAAAATTATACGTTTGAGGCTTCAGCAAAGGCTTACCCAACCGGGGACGATAGAGCAGTTTTTGATGTCATTTTGTATTTAAGTTTTTTGTCCAAAAGCTCCAAGCGCGATCAAGAGTTTTTTTATGAAGCTCATCGGCAGCCAAAGCCTCTGAGTGCGATAAATATTTGGGCTCATTAAGCTGCATGGCTATGGGTTGCAGTTGTGCGTTCAAGGTCGCATAGATAGCGCGATAGACGGCTTCCTTGATTGAGGAACCTACCGCCGTTGCGCCGTGACCCCGCATTAGCACAAGGGCGCTCTCATCGAGGGAGCGAGCGAGTGACTGTCCTTTTTTGTGACTCGACACCAACATATCAGTGTCTCCGTGATCGAGAGCAATATCAAACACGGGGACTCCCTGATCCAAGAAGCCGCACATGTGATAAAGGGGCATGAGAGGGGTTTTTGATACACCAAACGGAATAAGATAAGGCGAGTGCGTATGTACGACGGCGTGGACGTCGGGTCGTGCCCGGTAAATTTCTCCGTGAATAAATCGCTCAATAGATGGCTGTCGCGACTCTTGCAAAATCGGGTTGCTTTCCAGATCAAGCTCCATGATGGCTGTTCTGTCAGCTAATTCGGCGGCGTTGTCACAAACCATATAGTAGTGGTCTGGACGGGAATTCGAGCGTGCCGAAACGTGGCCGAAGCCATCAAGAACTCCCTTGTCGGCTAGAATTCGAGCAGCGAGGATGAGCTCTTCAAAGATGGACTGTGAATTAGTTTCCATGATTAGACTCCTGGTTCATTTTTTAACTATTGTCGCAGATAAATGGACAAGTCAGTTATCGACATTAGGTCAATTTATGTCGATAATGGGCCATATATGAGTCGAGACATACCATTCGTTAAATATATTCATAGTTATAAAGAGCGCAGCGAAGTACCGATGCACACTCATCAAAATGGTCAGTTAAACTTTATGGATGAGGGAATTATCCGCCTTCGCTCTCCAAGTGCGGCCTGGGTCGTGCCTCAAAAAAGAATCATCTGGATCCCGCCTGGTCAACTACACTCGGTTCGAGGCGAGAATGTCTCGGGCAGTTGGAAGGTTATGATTCCCGGAAAGTTTGCAAAGCTTCTTCCAAAGGAAATATCGGTTCTACAGTCGACACGGCTTTTGCTAGCAGCCCTTGAGTCTTTTCCAGAAAAAGGAGAAGTCATTGCGCCATCGAAACTTAAGCTCCTGATTGAAATCGTAAAAATTGAGCTTGCGTCGGCTCAGCAGGAAGAATTTGGAATCATACTTCCACAATCGAAAAGTCTGCAGTTTGTGGCGAATGCTTTGTTGAAAAATCCTGAAGACACTCGAAAGATTGATGACTGGGCTAAAGAAATCGGGATGTCGAGACGAACATTTACCAGACGATTTGCCTCCGAGACGGGAGATTCATTTGCTAAGTGGAGAAAAAATAATCTTTTGAATCGCGCCCTTGTGCTTTTATCGGAAGGCAAGAGTGTTTCTGATGTGGCCGATAAATTAGGTTATGCTTACCCCAGTGCCTTCATTGTCGCTTTTAAAAAAAGATTCGGCATTTCAGCTGGCAAGTTTGCGAAGACTTGAGTGCTAACGATCACGGGGTGAAGGGAAGCTGGCCATTCGCCGAATATAAGAGCATATAGATAACGAGTTTTTGAACGTCACTGGTGTTAGAAAGAAATTTTGATTTGTCGACCATGTCCCTTAAGACAATCTCGTGAAGAATCGCAATGGCTTTTTGATTGTTGTCGTTCAAATTGTCCCACAGGCCTTTGTTTATATAGTATCTGACTTGAGAGTCGTGCCGAGACTGAATAATCATCTGTCGGGAAAGACATTTGGGGTGGCTGCTGTCGATAATAGAGATCGCAAGGTTCCCAATGTCATTGGTAACATTAGCGGGCATCTCAGCGACCCAGACCACTTGAGACTCAAAATGATCCAGATAGTTTAAATAAACAGCACCAAGATCGGGAGATATCTCAGCGAACCTTTGAACAACTTCCCTTGCTTTTTGAAGAGGTGATCCCAATACAGGAGGTAGTACTAGCACGGGGTCAGTCGGACGCAATTGTCTGGTGTAGACATAGTAATCGAGGAAATAAATTTCGGCCGGAGTATTATTTGTAGAGCATAGAGCGACAAAACCACCATTTTGTGTTTCATTGCCGATCGTGGCATGAAGCGGCAAACTCCACGCGATAGCTAATAACATCCCAATAGACAAAGACCTTCTCATGTCGATTTTTCCTCGGAAGAAGAGTTAAAAGAGACACATGTCGATGTCGAGGAGAATGATCGAGATATCATCTTTTTTGTGATCTCAAAAAATTATTGAGATCACGTTGAATTTAGAGTGAAGAAAGTACAAAAGATTACTCTCAGTAACATTGCTGGCCGCAGGGAAGATCCCCGCAGATTGAGCAATGGAATAACTTCTTGCCTTTAAAGTGGCTGTTCGTTATCGGTCTGCGGTTGTATCAAGGTAGGTTTATTGAATGGACGTCGTCATTTTTTTAAAAAATCAACTTGAAGAGAGGAAGTCAAAAAATCCGTCTTATTCAATTCGTGCCTTTGCTCGTGACCTAAAGATTTCTCCAGGGCGTCTTGTCGATATCCTGAATTATCGGGTTAATGTCGGACCGCGATTGCTCGAGCGCATTGCCGAGCGACTGAAGTTGAGCGACGCTGAGGTCAGGGCGCTCAAGGACATTCATACCAACGAAAAGCAAAATCGCAAACTTCACGGCTCCTTCAATAGGTCTTTGTCTGATGGGGAATATGCTTTGATTGTTGCACCAATTCATTATGATATTCTTTCGCTGTTAGAGACAAAAGACTTCAATAGCGACCCGCGGTGGATTGCAAAACGACTTGGCAAGACCGTTCATGATGTCAATGAGGCGCTAAACAATCTTCTTTCATTAAACTTAATTAAGAAAACATCCAAAGGGACGTTGAAATTAGTGACACATGGAGTGACAACGACGAATAACATTCCTTCTGATGTCATTAAAGAAGCACATAGAGTCGTACTTCATGAGGCTCTTCGCAGTTTGGATGAGCACGATCTGGACGAACGCGATTTTTCAGGTATTACCATGGCAATCAATGTGGAGAAACTCGATGAAGCCAAGGAGATGATTCGTGCATTCCGCAGAAAGCTGTGCAAGTTTTTAGAGACGGGGAAAAAGACAGAGGTTTACACTCTGAGAGTTCAGCTTTTCCCCAAAACGGTACGACAATCTACCAAATAATAATCTATATGATTTACTCTGTCTGTGGGGGGCGCTACTCTGGCGATATGCGGAAGATCTTCTTCTTTTTTCTCATCTGTTTTGCCAGTGTAGCGAAATCTAAAGATTTAGATATTACTGTCGGATTATCTGATGTAGCGCCATTTAGTTATCAAGAAAATGGGGTCATTCAAGGCTTGCATTATGACATCATGAAACAGATTGAAGAAAAGTCGGGCCTGCTGTTTCGATACGAAATTTACCCGCATGCTCGTTTGGCAAAAGCATTAGATAATACAAGCATTGACATGACGATTTTATTTTCCGAGCACTGTGCGAATAGCAAGGGGTTTGAAATTCAGAAAGATCTTTATTCTTTGCAACCAGGACTCTATGTGAAAAAGGGAGTTCATAAGAAATTATCTGAGCTACAGATCGTGCTTTTGCGCGGAACATGTACAAAGTTGGCTGAAGAGATCCCGACCAGAGATGTTTATGACGTCACAAATATGGAACAAGCCGTGAGGATGCTTCAGGAGAAGCATGTGGATGGTTTTTGTGGCTTGGGTCCCGTGTTTAGGGCGGCACTGAATGATCAAAAAATTTCATTGAAAGTAACTCTTTTGCAGAGAGAGAAGCAGAAATACACATCAGTCATTTGTCGGCGAAAAAATCTTCCCGATCAGATAAAGAAGAAATTAGACAAGGCCGCCCAGAATTTGCAATTCAAAATTCCCGAAGAATAGATTTTCAAATTAGTAAATTGCTTGGGCAGCAACTTAGTATTTTTTTTGTCAGAGGATAGTGGCAAGCACGATTTGAGTAATTTGTTCCGCAAATTTTT
>NZ_DASVLT010000020.1:0-35686 GCF_036384735.1 Bdellovibrio sp.
TTAGTCGGATATCTTTCTTGGATGAGCTTGCGCCTCTATGAATACGCCCATCTCCCCTCAGACTCTCCTAGTCGCAATGCCATTTTCTTGGGAATCGCTTCCTCTGTCGCCATCGCCATACCTTCCGTGTTAGCGCATGTCTTGTACGTTAGACACGTGACAAAAAAATATTTAAAATCCATGACTGAAGTTCAACTCATGAGTGAACGTGTCCAGGGAATGTCAGAGGATTTAGTTGAAGTCGCGAGTTTTCACTATGACCAAATTCAACGGGTCTCTGGCCAGCTTCGCCATGAAGATCCCGCAAATGAAAGAGCCGTCGTTTTCATGCGAGCTCTGCGTGATGCGGCTGAAGAGCTTTCGATTCGAGCTGATAAAACGGCTTTCGACATTCAACGCCTCGACAAGAAGCTTCAAACATTTTTTGTTAACCCATCAAAGAAATCCTCCTCACGTGTTAGGTCTTTCGAATCATCTTTTTATTACCGCTAATGACTCGTTGACCTTAGTATTCTCAGAAAGATTCATCTTCGCGAAACGAACTCTAATTTTCCTCTCAAGCCGAGAACGGTTTGGTCCCAGAGGTTAAAAAACTAACAAAATACCTTTTAAAAAATTACTTAGCATCCGAACAGTCTAGAGCGTCCACATCAAGGAGTCCGTTATGAATCCCCAACACTCTTCCAACTGGTTCAAAGGCCTTCAAGGCCGTCTTTTTAAAACCGCACTGATCCCACTTCTTGGATTTGCAGTGATGTTCTTCATCGCTCAACATGGATTCAACATGATCTATGCTTTAGTAGACAGCTCTGAAAAAGAAGTCTTACCCAACATCATCACCCAGGGAGAAATGCGACAGTCGCGTAATAAGTTTGGATACAACATCTGGGCGGCATTAGATGAAAGTCACGACGCGAAACTTCGCAGTTTTTATGTGGCGCAAGCCAAAGAGTCCATCAAAGAATTCAATGAAAACTATGTGAAGTATTCAAACACTTCAGACACGCCCGAAGAAGCAAAGATTCATGAAGCTGCAAAACCAGAGGTCGCAAAACTACAAAAAGAAATGTCTGATGTAGAAGCCTTAGTTGAAAGCTCCGATCCACAGAAATGGGAACAAGCTAAAACACTTTTACGCGAGGACTTTCGCATCACAAATTTAAAAGTCGCAGATTTCAACACAAGTGTTATTTCTATCTATGAAAAGCAAGCCTCTGCCGATGAGGATCAAGCTGCTTACATTCGATCGACCGGATTAAAACTTTTAAGTGGTGTCATTCTATTTGCAAGCCTCGTCGTCTTTGGTTTTATGCTTTTTATTGGCGCTCGTCTTTCCAAATATCTTTCAGGGCTGGTGTCTCAAATTGCCGATTCTGGCTCGCGAGTGAAGGATACTATCTCGCACTTAAATCATGCAGGAACATCTTTGGTCAGTTCGTCAACTCAAGCGGCGGCGTCGCTTGAAGAAACCGTGGCCTCTCTGGAAGAGCTTTCCTCTATGGTAAAACTCAATTCAGAACATGCAAAACAAGCGGCTGACCTTTCTGCAAATTCCAGATTATCTGCGGAAAAAGGTGAAGAGGAGATTAAATCCCTGGTCGCCAGCATGCATGAAATCAATCAGTCTTCCCGCAAAATTGAGGAAATCATCAACGTCATCGACGATATCGCTTTCCAAACAAACCTGTTGGCATTAAATGCCGCCGTTGAAGCTGCCCGTGCGGGTGAGCAAGGACGAGGCTTTGCTGTCGTCGCAGAGGCCGTCAGATCCCTGGCTGCACGTAGTGCCTCCGCAGCGAAAGATATCACAAATCTTATCAAAGATTCTGTAGCGCATGTTGAACACGGTACGGAAATCGCAGATCGTAGTGGTGTGGTTTTGACGAATATCGTGACCTCCGTCAAAAAAGTGGCCGAGCTTAATAATGAAATCTCCGTGGCAAGCTCAGAGCAGGCGGCAGGCCTCGAGCAAATCAGCTCTGCCATGAACCAACTCGACCAAGCCACTCAGGCCAACGCGGCCTCTGCTGAGGAAATTTCTGCGACAACATCGGACTTGAAAGAACTCTCGGACAGCAATCACAAGGTGACGATGTCCTTGCGTGAAGTGATTTCAGGAACTCACACTGACACCGGCAAAGCCCATCAGGAATCTTCACACCATGCACCTCTGAATGTCGTAAAATTTCCTGAAAAATCCCGCGTGAACCTGGGTTCTGCTAAGGGATTTTAATTTTTCTACGAATGGTAGATATTAAAAACTGTCCCTGAGAAATTTTTAGAAGGTGGGAGGAGATCAGATACACTCCCCCGCCTAGCAAAATTGAAATTCCTAAAGCAATCATCCGAGCGAAGCCACTCGATCCAATAAGGGCCGACAGGGGTTCATATATTTGCACAGCAGCCGCCAGCAAAGTCCCCGCTATAACAGTTTTCAAAATTTCGATGCTGACCTTCCGCCAACGAACGGTCATGACTGTCACATGCAACGCAATCAGCATCGCAATAAACTGCAAAATCATCGCGAGCAAGCTTGAAAGCACAAGCCCCTGCAAACCGGCTTGGCGAATCCACCAGCCCGCCCATGACAAATGAAGAAGCAAAGAAACGAGCGAAGTCCCAGCTGGAAGCCAGGTATTCTTCACAGCATAAAATGCCGGAGCTAGAATACGAATGCTTGAAACAAACAAAAGGCTTAATGCATAGACCTTCAAAACAATCGTCGTGGCATTGACGTCGTCCATAGAAAAATGACCACGCATAAAAAGAACTTCGACAATAGGTTGAGCCAAGAAATACAACCCTAAAGCCGCAGGCCATGCCAGGAAAAAACTAAAAAGAAAATGCTCCTCAACGGTTTCTTGAAATTGTTCTTTCTGCTTTCTGAAAGCGAATTCACTAAGTGTTGGCAACAAGGCTGCCCCCAAACTGACAGATACAAGGGACAAAGGAAGTTCCAGCAGGCGGTCTGCCCAATAAACGTAAGAGATCGCTCCCTCGCCAATGGTGCTTGCAAAGTGCAAATTCACAAGCGTCGAAAATTGCAAAAGACCAATTCCCAAAAGACCCGGCACCATATTGATCAGAACTTTTTTTACATCATGATTCCAAATATTTTTTTGCAATCGCGGCAGGAACCCACGGGCCTTCAAAGCAATCCATAAAAGACTCGCTTGCAAAACCCCGCCGACGAGAACACCCCAGGCAAGACCATCGCCCTTTTCGGCAAACCATGACGTCGGCATAAATGTAAATGCCAACATAGAAATATTCAGAAGGGCTGGAGCCACCGCCGGTAGACCAAAAACTCCAAGGGCATTGAGAATTCCCATGAAGTAAGCATAGGTACAGACAAAGAAAACGAAACCAAACATAATCCGCGCCATACGAACTGTCAGAAACCACTTTTCAGTATCCGCCATGTAGCGCGAAGAAAGCAGCAATCCCAAAACCGAGTCCATATAAATGACACCAAGAACAGTGACGACAGCGAGTGCGATCAGCAGAATCGTATAAAGAGCATTGACCAAGTTTTGCACGCGAGGGCCGTGGGGATCTCCGTCTTTGGCCTCCAAAAAAACTGGAATAAAACTCACGGACAGGGAGCCTTCGCCAAACAGGCGACGAAACAAATTAGGCAGACGGAATGCCGCAGCCCACGCATCTGTGACAGCCCGGTCAAAGAGTGCCGCCAGGGCCATATCCCGAAAAAGCCCCAGAATGCGGCTTGTTAGGGTCCCCGATGCCATGAAAAACGCCCTCTGGAGGACCTTTTTGCGATCTTCTTTGACGTCTTTTTTTAATGTGCTTGCTTCGTCAGACACCCTATGTTAATCCCTTTGGTTCGTCTAAGAAAAAAGATTACTGTGGAGGTTATCCCTTGGCAAATCATAAGTCTGCAGCAAAAAGAGCTCGTCAAGCTATTCGTAAAACTGCTGTAAACAACGCACGCAAAAGCACTGTGAAAACAGTAGAAAAAAAACTTGTTAAAGCTATCGCAGCTAAAGACTTGAAAGCTCTTCCTGAATTGTTGAAAGCTTTCACTTCTGAAGTGATGAAAGCTGCTAAAACTGGCGTTATCAAGAAAGAAACGGCTTCTCGCAAAATCAGCCGCCTTTCTACACGCGTTTCTACTACTAAATAGTTTTAACAGAACTCTTAGTTAAAGAACTTAAAGCGGTCTCAAAGATTCCAAGAACTCAGTTTTTGGGCTTTTTGAGGCCGCTTTAATTTTTCCCCCTCTTCGGTTTATCTCCGGTCTTGGTTCTTCCTGCAGAGCAACCCAATAAGGTATTTATAAATTTTAGGCCTCGCTGCGTGCGGCACGCCTTCCGGGCTCGCTCGTCGCCACGGCTGCGCCGTGGTTCGCGCCATCGTGGCGCCGACGAAGGCCGCTCTTCGCAAGGTCTAAAATTTATAAATACCTTATTGGGTTACTCTGAAGATGCTCATGGCTGGAAAGAAGATCAGAGGGGAAATAAATTACGACGTGTTGTGGGTACTTCGACGTTTGTGGTACCTGCGACAGCCACTCACAAAGCAGACCGTTGCACTTTTCTAAACATCCTATGCCTTTTGATTTCACCAGCACATCTATCGAATCCCAATTTTCCTTCAACACCAATTCTCCAATGCAGGGAAGGGCTCCCTTTATTAGGTACTGTGCGAAGTGAGGCCTTTGTCGGCGCCACGATGGCGCGAACCACTGCCCACGGCAGCGGCGGCAACAGAGCCCGGAAGGCGTGCCTCACGAAGCATAGTACCTAATAAAGGGAGCCCTTCCCTGCATTGGAGAACCCCGCACTTAAAAGAATCAATTAAGAAGCAACAGACTCAGTACGAGCAGAAACAAAAGCCCGAATCTGACGTTTAATAGAAAAAGCAATTTCCGCAAAGCTAAGACCGTGAACCACTTTCGAGTCTTCACGTTTTCGAGTGGAACGAACAATCGCACGAAGGAATACGAAGTCACCGGAAGGAATTTGCAAACTCACAACAAGTTCGTGGCCTTCGGTAAGAACGTAATCAGAGATGATGGACATCCCCCCCTCACCGATCTCGCCTGTTTCGCAGACAAAGTAAGAACCATCGCAAAGCACACCGGCTTTACGCTTCATCGCACGTCGTGGATACTGACGGCGGAAATGTCCTTTATCTTCGAATTCGTACTTGCTACTCATCCTTTTACTTATCGGGATTTCAGAGGGGATCTTAATGCGCGAGAGGTGTGCAGGTTTTTAAAACCATGTTCTCAAGCCAGATGTGGCTGGACAATGGTGACGACTTCAAGGCCTTATCTGTCTCAGAAAGAACCACTAAAGTTTGCTCTAATTTTTTCGCAGTCCAACGTCTAGCTTGATCTGTGTAGTTCTCTAAGAAATAGGGCGGCACTTGCGCGTAGTGCGCGAGCTTTGCTCCGTGAAGGCCTTCGTCCATTCCCTTTTTCACAGTTAAAAGAATGCGGATATGGCGAGCCACTAAAGAGATAATTCCGATCTCGTTTTGACCTTGATCCAATAAGTGCACCAAGTGCTCAAGGGCTTTTACACGATCACTTTCGCCGATGGCTTTCGTCAGATCGAAAACGTTTTCTTCTTTCGAGCGAGAAACCACTTGCGCTACATCGGCCACTTCAATACGACGTTGACCTTCAACGAATTCACCGAGTTTCTTCAACTCCCCTTCGATTTCAGTCAAATGATGGCCTACAAGTTTATGCAACAAGTGAATTGCTTCATTGCTGATAGCAAGGCCCAAACTTTGCGCAATATAGTTGATCCAAGATGGAATCTGATTTTCGTATGGTTTTTTGAATTCCACGCATTCTGCTTTATCAAGCATTGTGCGAATTGGTTTTTTACGCTTATCCACGCGTGACGCTAGAATCACAAAAACCGTACTGTCCACTGCGTTTTCAATCAGAGGCTCAAGCTCGGTCCATTCTTTATCGGTCAATTCTTGAGCTTCTTTCAAGATCACCAAGCGACGTGCGGCCATCATCGGCAGTGTTTCCACGGCATCGCGAACAACGACAACGTCAGCATCACTGGCATAAAACAAACTGTAATTAAAATCGATGGCGCCTTCATTCAGAACGGCGTATTTGAATCTTTCAACGCTTTGATTGAGCAAATATGGTTCTTCACCAAATAAGAAATAAAGAGGAGCCAACTGACCCTTCTCTAAATCCTTATAGAATTTTTGTGCATCAATCATCGCCATTTCAGTATAGCCAACTCAGGTTGTTAAATTACCGAAAACGTTAAAAGTTTTCTGTAATACGATCGTGTGCTTCGAGCATCAAGTCGCTCGCCATGACGTCAATGTTCTGCCTGCGTGCAGAAAGATTGTAAAGAGGATTCACCGAGTTTACGCCCGCCAGCGTCACCTGCGGTGCCTGATAAGTACGCTCTCCGTTGAACGTGCCCTTCCACAACTCTGTACCATCAGCTTGTCGAACGACTCTGACAGTTACTACCAGAAGAATACGATATTCCGATGCGAGTGCTGTTCCTTGAGGCAAATAAGGCGTCGCAGAGTCACCGGCCAAACGTTTTGCACCTGGTAAATATTGAATACTATCAATCGTTCCGATCACAGCAACTTCGGACAACGAGTTGTCCACAACGCGCGCAACATGAGAACGCTGAAATTCTTGAATCAAGGCATTCGTGAATGACACTTCGATTCCAACTTCCTGCGTTTTATTTTTAAAAACAGGAACAGAAATTTGCTTATATCCACCGGGAATACTGCGATTGGCAGCGCCTAGGTGATAGGCACATCCAGAGAGAAAAAGACTTAAAACCAAAGTGATGCGAAAAGCTTTAAAGATTGCGTCCACCGAGCCAGTTGAGTATAAATTAAACAAGATATCAAGGAAGAAAAATGACATCACCCAATGAATCTGATTACAGCTTATTAGCTCCTGGTCCGGTCAATCTTCATCCTGAGGTGCGTAAAGCTTTGGCACTTCCAATGATTCATCATCGCACCCCAGAATTTGATAAAATTTTGAAGCGCGTTTTGACTAATATTAAAACTGTTTTTCAAACAAAAGAAGACGTCTATCTTTTGACTGCAACGGGTTCTGGCGGCATGGAGGCATTGCTCGTCAATACGATTTCCCCGGGCGATAAAGTTTTGGCCATTGTCTCTGGGAAATTTGGTGAGCGCTGGGCCGATATGGCAAAAGTTTTCGGCGCCGCTGTTACAATCATCGAAGTGCCGTGGGGTGAAGCTGTCGATGTTTCGGCAGTGGAAGAACACTTACAAAAAAATCCTAATACCCGCGCCGTTCTTTGCCAAGCTTGCGAAACAAGTACAGCTGTTGCTCACCCGATCAAAGAGATCGCAGCGGTTGTACAAAAATATTCTGAGACCTTATTCTTAGTCGACGCCATCACCGCTTTAGGAGCATATCCAATCCGGATGGATGAATGGAAAATCGATGGGCTAGTAGCCGGCTCGCAAAAAGCCTTCATGCTTCCAACAGGCATGGCATTCATTTCTTTTTCGCAAAAAGCTTGGAAATTTATCGATCAGGCAAAATGCCCCCGCTACTATTTCGACGTTCGTAAAGAGAAAAAAGCCAACAGCGCCGGCGAAACTTTCTATTCTTCCAACGTGGTAATCATTCGTGCTTTAGATGTTGTGTTGAATTTGATTCAAGCTCAAGGCTTGGACAAACTTTTCCATGACATTCATCGACGTGCAGAATTCACACGCATCTTTGCGCAGAAATTGGGTTTCCTTCTTTATGCGAAAGCGCCTAGTGACTCTGTCACAGCGTTGACTGTGCCTTCAAATATGGACGGACAGAAAATTCGTCTGCAATTGGAAGAAGCTCACAACATCACAATCATGGGCGGCCAAGATCAAGCGAAAGGCAAAATCATTCGCGTGGGTCACATGGGTTATATTCAAGACCACGAATTGGTTCGCCTGATGGAGTGTTTGGGTCACACTCTTCGTCACTTTGATCCTGATTATATTTCTCTTGAGCAAGTGTCATTGATAGCGAATGACGCAGAAAAATGGTTGGAGCAAAATCCATGAAGAAAATTTTGATCACGGACCGCTTTGCTCAAGATAGCTTTTTGTTTTTACAACAACAAAGCCACTTCGAAGTAGTTCGCTCTGATCATTATCAACATTTGCCCTTGGAACATTTGGTGTCGGCTCACGCGCTTATCATTCGCAGCCGCACACGGATTGATGAAGAGCTTTTAAAAAAGGCCCGCCAGTTGCAATTGATTATCACGTGCACAAGTGGCTTTGATCATATCGACCTTGAAGCCACGCAAAAATGGGGCATCACGGTGATGCACACGCCAACAGCAAATATCGAGTCCGCGGCGCAATTGACGTGGGGTTTGGTCTTAAGTTGCGTAAATAATTTGCAACAAGCCCACAAGATGGTGAAAGCGGGCGAATGGAAGCGCGACCTGATCACAGGCATTGAGCTTTGCGGACGTACCTACGGCATCGTGGGGTTGGGACGCATTGGAACTCGCGTGGCTGAAATTGCTCAAGCTTTCGGCATGAATGTTGTGGCATTCGATCCATACGCTGAAGATGAATCTTTTGAACGCTTAAAAATTCCTCGTTTAAGTTACGAAGAGGTTTTAAAAACCGCTGATGTTATGAGCTTTCACGTTCCGAAAACTTTGGAAACTGAGCATATGCTCAACCGCTCGCACTTCGAATATATTCATCGCGGTTTAGTTTTGATCAACACGTCCCGCGGCTCGGTCATTAACGAGAACGATCTTTGCGAAGCCATTGAAAAAGGTTGGCTTCGTTCTGTCGGTTTGGATGTTTTCGAAAAGGAACCACTCCATCGAAATTCAAAACTTTTGACGTATCCCAACGTGATTTTGACTCCACACATTGGAGCGAACACCGAGGACGCGTTCTTCAAAGCCTCTCAGATTGCAGCTAATAAGCTTATGGGCTTCTTTATTGATGGGAGCACTTCTGACACTCTACCGCCAAGAGCGCCTTGGTATGGAGCGGCTCCATTTAAAGGAGAATAAAACTTGCCTCTTACATTCTCTTAAAAGATAGTTGGGTGGGTCTTTTTACAGACCTTTTGAGGGGTCAAAATCATGGCAGGAATCGTAGTTGTCGGCGCCCAATGGGGCGATGAAGGTAAAGGCAAACTGATCGACGTGTTCGCAGAAAAGGCGGACATGGTTGTACGCTACCAAGGTGGCGCCAACGCAGGTCATACACTGGTAGTAAATGGTCAAAAAACTGTTCTTCACTTGGTTCCTTCCGGAATCCTTCGCCCTGAAACAACATGCGTGATTGCTTCCGGTGTTGTGATTGATGTCTTCGCTATCAGCAAAGAAATCAAGGGTCTTAAAGAGTCAGGCCTTTTACAAAATCCAAAACAATTGATGATCTCGGACACAGCCACTGTGATTCTTCCATATCACAAAGCTTTGGATGCGGCCCGCGAGTCTGCTTTGAGCAACGAAAAAATCGGAACAACAGGCAAAGGCATCGGTCCTGCATACGAAGACCGCGCGGCTCGCCGAGCTGTTTTGTTCGGTGATCTTTTCGATCGTGATTCTCTTCGTAAAAAATTGGAACTCGCTCTTCGCGAAAGAAACTTCATCCTTGAGAACTACTATAAAACTCAAGGCTTCAATATCGACGAGATCATGAAAGATCTTGCAGAGGTAGCTGAAGAACTTGCTCCATACCGTGCAAAAGATTCTTCTTTGTTTATTGCAAAAAATTTGAAAGCTGGAAAACGTGTTTTGTTTGAAGGTGCGCAAGGAACAATGCTGGACGTTCTTCATGGAACTTATCCATTTGTGACAAGCTCTTCAACTTTGGCTGCCAATGCCTGCGCAAGCGCCGGCATCGGCCCAATGAACGTTCAAAAAGTAATCGGTGTTTTTAAAGCCTACACAACCCGTGTCGGCAGTGGTCCATTTCCAACAGAATTGAAAGATGAAGTCGGCGAAAAGATTCAGGCTGACGGTCATGAGTTCGGCTCAACAACTGGTCGCGCCCGCCGCTGCGGATGGTTGGATCTTGTTGCCCTGAAATATGCAATCCGAGTGAATGGCATTACAAATCTTGCGATGATGAAAATCGACGTTTTGACAGGTCACGATCGCGTGGGCGTTTGCACAGCTTACAAATTAAATGGCGAAGTGATCACTGAACTTCCAACTTCACCTTATGAATTGGAAAATGTGGAACCCGTCATCGAATGGCTTCCAGGTTGGAAAGAAGATTTGACGAAAGTAAAAACACTTTCTGATCTTCCTCGCCCAACAACAAACTATATCGATTACGTCGGCTCGCAATTGGGCACGCCAATCGACGTGATCTCTGTAGGTCCGGGCCGTGAACAAACATTGTGGGTAAAACCACTCTTCAATAACTAAAATCAATTTTTACTTTTTGAAATTCAAAAAGCCCACGTGCAATTCACGTGGGCTTTTTTTTATTTCATTCCGAACAACTTTTGCTTAGTGACTATTTCTTTCGATATACTCTTCCAATTTATCGAAAGAACCCGTCCATCCTTGAGTCATACCCGCTCTTTCTTTAATGAAAGTCTGAATTTCTTCGTGAGTGATATTTCCAACAGGCTCCCACGAAACAGTCACACGAGTTTGCTCGGGGCCTTCTGCAGTTAATTCTACGATCGTTAACATTGTTTCAGGCCATGTCGGCACCATCGGATGGCGAGAGACATTGCCTTTTTCATCCGTAAATTGCTGAGTATAAACCACACGATGAGGACGAATGATTTCCTGATAGCTGGTGCGACCGTACATTTTAGTACTGCCACCATCTGTCATAAAAAATAACGAGCTTCCACCGACTTTCATGTCTGCCTGGAGGAACTGCATCGTGAACCCCGTAGGAGGTAACCATTTTGAAAAGTGATTTGAATTCGTCCACATTTCAAACATTGTTTCAAGAGGCACATTGAAAGAGCGATTGATAATGAACTTATCCTTACCGGAAGATTCTTTCTCCAAGAATTCCGCCAAGCGATCCCACGTTGAATTTCCTCCCGCTTTCTTAATGAACTTTTCAGTTTCCCTAGCAGCTTCTGGAGTTGGAAGCGTCATCGTCATTTCCATCTTTGTTTTCCCACCCTTCACTTCCGCAAAAGTGACAGTGACACGAAATAGAGGCGCTCTATCTTCATACCCACCATGGTCATAAACCATGCGGGAATATTTTTCGACCTCAAGGTATTGTGTTTTACTTTGATAATCAGTGCCATCAGGTCCATGCATGACGTAATGCCACGAACCACCCGTGCGAACATCTTTACTATAAGTTGTCAAAGTAAAGCCACGAGGTCCCCACCACTGAGCCACCTGATCCGGTTCAATCCAAGCATCCCACACCATTTTTACAGGAGCATCGTAGATGCGCGTGATCTTGAGTTCATTAGAATTATTTTTGACGGCCATGTTTTTTTCCTTTCGCGTTTTTTTTCGCGGTCACTGATTTTAGATATTCATCAAGTCGATCAAAACTTTCTTCCCAAAATGCTCGATATGTTTCCATCCAGTCAGAGGCTTCCCGCAGAGCAATGCCATTAAGCTTACAAGGTCTCCACTGAGCTTCTCGTCCTCTGGTGATGAGCCCTGCCTTCTCTAACACCTTCAGGTGTTTGGTGACGGCAGGCAGACTCATGTCTTTTAAAAATGGCTCGGCTAGATCCGAGACATTGGCTTCTCCCTTTGAGAGCCTTGCGAGAATCGCTCGACGTGTTGGATCTGCTAAGGCGGCAAATGTTTGACTGAGATGATCTTGCATATTTCACCTATCGGTTAATTAACCATTAAGTTAAATATAAATCACCGAGTAGCTTTCGTCAAGAAGGGGGATTCCCCCTCCCTCAGAAGATCGCAAGAACTTGATTTTATTCGGATTTAAGCCTCACCTCGCTATTCGAAAGCCCCAATCAATCGTTTTTGCTTGAAAACAAGTTAGGGATCCAGATAATCGAAACAAGAGGTGTCCATGATAAAAAGATCACTACTGAGTGCTTCCCTTGTCTTGCTTTCACTCCCATTTGCAAAAGCAGAAACAACGATTCCTGTACAGGCTCGCCTCTTCATCGGAACAACCAATGCCTCCCCTTCGAATGTGAATGACACCCTCAGCAGTCAAAGTTTGCAAAAAATTAACGGCGTTACCCAAGCAGGACTTGAAATCACATATCCTCTTTTGAGCCACTTAGATGTGGGCGTTCGTTACACAAAAAGATTTGCGACAAATGAGGAAAGCCCTTCGAATCCCAGCACTGACTACTATTCAAAATTAGATCAGGATTCTGTGCTTTTAGTCGCTCGTGTTCCTGTGATTAAAAATGATTTTTTTCGCCTCGATGGATTTGCAGGATTTGGTGGCAGCAACACCACATTGACAATTAAGACAGCAACCCAAGATGGAGAGCTCACACGAAAGGCCACCGATGGCTGGCTGGCCACTCCTTACACAGCGGCTGGCGCTTCCATGGCTTTCGGTTTCAAACATTTCTTTTTGGTTTTCGAAGGCGGCGTTGAATCCAATAAAGTCGATGGCTTCAAACAGTCAGGCACCGTTCCTAGCGGCATTAGCACTTTGGATCTATCCGGAGGATATTTCACCATCGGCTTGATGTTCGATGGCGTGCCAGGAACCATCGGAAAATAGACCCACCCCTTCAGCCATCCCGATGTACTCTCGCAAAAGACTGAGTCTAGAAGAAAAATAAGTAGCGCGGGTCTTGTCAATGAAGTGAAATTTGAGAATGACCAAAAAGTCTTTTCCTTTAAGCAAGGTTTACGCTCTCCTCGAATCGGGGCCCGTCGTTCTAATCACCACGAGTGATGCTAAGGGACGGATGAATGTTATGACACAATCCTGGCATCTGCCGCTAGAGTTCACTCCGCCGTTAATTGGAATGGTTCTATCCGATCAGAATTATTCGTACGCGGCCTTTTATAAACACAAAGAATGTGTGATCAATATTCCAACGGCGAAACTGGCAAAAGCAGTCGTCGGCTGTGGAAATACCTCTGGACGGAATACTGATAAGTTCAAAAAATTTAGCCTCACCCCAGTGGAGGCATCCTATGTAGATGCGCCTTTGATCAAAGAATGCTACGCCAGTTTAGAATGTCGAATCGTTGACTCAACACTGGCGAAAAAATATGCTTTCTTTGTCGTTGAGGTCATCAAAGCTTGGGTCGACTCTTCCATCAAAAACCCCAAGACGCTTCATCATCGCGGCCGAGGTCAATTCATGATTGCCGGTCGAACAGTTCATCTCAACTCAAAAAAACTTTAAAGAATATCAACATGATTTAAAATACGAATAAGCAAAATTCCAACAACTTGCAGGTTGTCTCTTTTTAAAAGAATTGGAATTTCACTGATTTAGAAAAATTTGGCGTTCCCAAGATACTTTCCGTAGAACCTTTAGATCAGATAATATTAAAACCTAAATCCGACGCAGTATAGTGTTCAGCTAATCCCCGTTTTTTCACCCGACGGGTATTTTGATAACGCACAGGGACTTTGTTAGACCCATTGCAATGAACTCTTTCGAGCAACCCAATAAGATCCAATCGAACCAAGCCACTGATAAGCCGAAGTCTTGTCAGGCCTCTGACTATAATGCCCTAGAAATTGACAGCCAGGATTCGAAGGATTTTAAAAATTTGGAGATTCTTATTTGCCTGGTAGCGACAGTCCTTGAGGAGGCAGACCACCACGTTGTGGTCGGATAAAATGTGATGGCTGAGCCCAACCGTCCGAATTTTAAAATCATCAAATATACTGACGAAACCCCACTCTCCAATCCGGAAGTGGGAGTGGTGCTATATGCTCGTGACTCTACCGAGTTCCAAGCAGGATCTTGCGATGATCAACTTCGAGCACTTCGGCGGGCTATCGATGGAGGGAAGGTAAGATCCCGACGGTTTCCTAACTCAAAACTTGTCATTAAATGCGAGCTCAAGGATGAAGGATACTCAGGATTTTCTATAGAGCGCCGAGAGCAGCTGTCTCTCGGCCTTTCATTACTAGCCAAAAGGGAGGCCAGCATTCTTGTTGTGCTTCGACTTGATCGCGCCTCACGCAACATGATGAATAGTTTAGAAATCAGTGACCAAATTGAAGAATGGAATGCAGAGCTAATCAGTGTTTCCGACGACTATTCGTCGGCAGACAAAGGTTCAAGGCTCAAATTGATGAACAGAGCATGGGCCTCGGAAGAACTCTTGGAGAACATCTCTATGGATACTCACCGAGGTCTTAACGAGCGACGTATAGAAGGCTGCTCTGATGGCCATTTATGGTTTGGTGTTAGTTCAACCCCGACAGAACAGTCTGTCGTCAAAGGAAAGATCAAAGATTCATTTTTCCGATACTATATATTGGAGGATCAAGCAGCCGTTGTAAGAAGGATTTTCCTCTTATCCAGTTCGGGTCATAGTCAAAAGGAAATTGCGCAGATTCTAAATGCTGATGGCATTCTCCCCCCGAGCTGCTATGACAAACATGGAAAAATCAAACCACAAGCTCGCCAAAATGCTACCTGGCGAGACAAAACCGTCTGGAATGTTTTACACAACAAAGGATACATCGGCATTGTTGAACGGGGGAAAACAACTACTGTTAAAATGAGTGATGGGGGAAGGCGAACTGTCAATCTACCGAAATCCGAGTGGATCGTTACAGAACATCCAGATCTCAAAATAATCTCAGACGAATTGTGGAACGCCGTTAGAGATCGCTATGAGGTTTACAATCTCGCTAAACTTAAAGCTGGCATTCCCGGTAATAGACCATTCAAACATGGTGGTAAAACAGAACATATTCTGACGAGTCTATTTTCATGCGAAACCTGCGGAGGGCCAATTGTTGTCGTTGGAGGGAAAAAAGGTGGGTATTACGGCTGTAGAAACGGAAGTAAGTGGCGTAGTTGCACTAATACAAAAACTATTCATTGGAAAAAACTGGAAGAGCCGTTTTTGGAGCTAGTTGCCGCTCATTTAAAAGATGAGAAGATCGCTACCGCGATTGCTCTTAAATACAATGATCTAAAACGCAAGCGTAACTCTTCTAATGATGAAAACCTGTTTGAAACAGAGAGAGAACTCGAGGAAACCAATCAAAAAATTGGAAATCTCGTAAACTCTATTGAAAACGGACACAGTTCGCAGGCGGTTCTTTTGCGCCTCGCTGAACTTGAACGCCAAAAAGCATCACTTGAAGTTAAAAAGCAATTATTTAAGAAGAATACTGACGGAGAATGCTATGTAACTCCTTCAGCCATTATTGCACGACTTCGTGAAGTCCCTAATCTTCTAAGGACAAAGAAGCCCTTCGAGGTAAACAAAGCTCTTAAACCCTTGATCGGCAAAGAAGGACTTAAACTTGTGAGAACAGCAAACTCTGAAAAGAGAGAGGTTTTCAAGATTCTAGGGACCATGAATTTGGGAAGGGCTCTTTCACAGGAAGATGGGGCTCTCCACGATCTTTCAATGAACCCGATTTCACTAGAGGTAAAAGTTGACCTCCTACTTGATTAAGGCCAACTCAAATGGCGGAAGATCCGGTATATTCAAAGCATACATAGCTTGAGTATGATGCTTTTTGAATAACGCCTTAAACTTATCCTTATCATCATTGAAATAATTCTTTCTGATCGACTGTTTGTACTTTTCCCCTATTCTCCGTTTCCCTTCGACTGCATAGACTACTTCTTTGCTGGTATGGTAAAGAATGCCTTTTTTGAAAGACTCTATAAAGAAATGAATTAGGTCTCGCTCTTTCTCTTTAAGAGTCATTACTTTACCATTCAAATGCAGTGACCGTCCTTCCAAACGGACATATTTCTCCAAATGTCTACGACATGCCTCTTCGATCCATGAGTCAGGGCTCTCAGGTAATGGAAGGCGATTCAACTCATTCTTCATTTGTTCCAGCAAAAAATCTTTAAATGCATAGGCTTCTGGCTGCGACTCCATAAAAAGTCTGACCTCTTTATGGCAGCTTACTTCTTCATAATCTAGCTCATAAGATTCGAGGTAATCACGCAGCTCATAGCGAACTAATCTTTGTATATAGGTACTTGCAATCCCGAGGTTCCGAATTTCGTTCAAAAGCCATTCGCTCATATAACCCTCCAAAAAATCTGCCTACAACCATGATTGCAAAATCAGATTTTTAAATCAAGACCCGCCCAGATTGAGACAATCCCCATCTCTATTCAACTCCAGTTGAGAAGAGACCCCGATTTTCCCCCCGGTCATTAAATTCTCATATCGAAGCAGAAGCAGTAAATTGTGCTCACTCGCAGAAAGGAGGTCAAAAATGAAAGAGGAGAAACCGCTATCAAGATTATTGATTGAGACAGCTGTACCCGCAATGGCACCGATGTCAGGTCTTACATCTGAGGAGATATTGTTAATCGAAAAAGATGTCGACTTTGAAGTTCGCAAAATCGCACAGACTCTGCCAGGTGATAACAGATCTAGCTTTGTATTTACGTCTGAGAACCGCATCACGCTGAAGTCTAGGATGGCTATCGATCGTTTTAACGGTCAACCACTTAAGCTGAAACAAGCCTTGTCGTTAGTAAGCACCCGCTTAAACGATTGGGAATGGTTTATCAGAAAGTCTCAAGGGTTTGCGTATATGGAGCAAGCCAGTGCACTTTTTGAAAAGCAATAACGTGTAGCTAGGGATCGCGACATATGTCGCGATCCCTTTTTTTGGGAGACGCTAATGATTATATCCAAAGAAATAATTTCGATTCCTTTAATTCAAATTCAAGTCCTAACAAGCCTGATTCCAAAGGCATTAGAGATTTCGAAATTTTTAAATCATGATAAAGAACGCGAACGAGCCTATTCTAAGCTTCACGAAGAGACAGGATATCTTGAATTGCTTAAGGTCGGGGTATTCAGGGGGCAATATGTTCTTTTATCGAATTATGAATGCTGGAGGATTTACCAAAAAATCCACCATAAGGACCTCTCAATTGTAATTCATTGTATCGCCGTCACGGTTGACTCAGAAAAAGCTCTGCACGAAATTTCGTTAAGGCTATCTCAAATGGAAGGTTTAGAAGAACCGTATCTTGGGCGCTTGCTGACCTTGGATAAGTTATTTAGGGCGGGGATTTCGTATGAAGATATAAAGCGCATGTATGGTGTCGAAAATTCTTCAAGCCCTGAGGCAAGAAAACTTCAAAGAGATCTGCGCTTAGTTAAATCAAAAGATTTGCTAAATCTTGTATTGGGGATTGACTCATCAGAAGAGAAAGATTTCTTCTCGAATGACTTTATGAGTTCGATTAGGCGTCCCGGCCTGATGAGAAAATCTAAAATCAGCTATTCCGTGGCTCAAGATGTTCTGAAAATTCTTGGCGACGACGAAGCGGCTATAAAAAATTTTATAGCCAAATATGAAAAAGATCTTTGTCGGTTAGAAGCATTGCACACAACTCCTGAAGAAAAGACAAAACCGATCTACCAATCTAGAAATTACAGTAAGACTAGGGTTTTGACACTTGCACAAGCCGTTGTGGGAGGACAAGTTTATACAGAAGATACGGGACGTGAAGATTTTATTTGGCGTCTCAACTTCGATGAAATTACACGTAAGTACACAGTACCTGAAATTTCATTTCATATTGATCGTGATGATCCATTGGAGATAAAAAAGATTTTCGAGATTGTGTATGGCACAATACTGCTATCAGAAACTTTGCTCGCTCATATCAGCCGTATCCGTCCAGCAGTTCATGGTGGGAGTTTGAAAACTAGAAATCTCGAATCAAATTTGCCTAAACTAGATGATATTCGTTATTTCGATTTAACAAGAGATCACAAAATGTTGCGTTTCAGCAATCGGCAAAGACTTTTGAAATCTATTGGATTGCATTCTGGCTTATTCGGTTTCGATGGATATCAATCCGACGCACATTCATCATATGCAACTGCCTATGATAAGTATGAAAAATGGTTTAAAGAAAAGTTTCTTGAAGACGTTTTCCTTTACTATCAGGATAAGCCCGACCGTCATCCTAAGTATAAAGTTTATATTTCTATTCGAATCCATCTTGCAGAGCGAGCCGCAGATCATCAGCCGATTGCGTTTGACGATTTCATCGGCGAGCTTTTCAAGAAAATATTTACCGAGTTAGATCTCGACGACAAGTCAAAAAAAGATCGCGTTAAAGCCGTGGTTGATCTCGAATATCAAATGAAGACCCTTAGTTGGGAGCAAATTCATGAAAAAATGAATGCCGCCACGGGGAAGTACGAATTATCGGAAGATGAAATTCAGTCTTTGCTGAAAGATGCTCTTCACCAAGGGGAGGAACGCCTTCTAGCTGCTAGTACCGAGATCGCCCGAAGTGTCGATAAGTTCATTAAGAATCAAACACCGTCTTCCGATACTAAGGCGAATCAATGAGCGCATTATCGTTTATTCAAAATCCTTTTGGATTAATTTCGGTAGATATCGAGACTTCAGGTTTGGCTAGAGAAGACGAAATAGTATCTATGGCAATATCTTGGTTCGACAATGGCGAAATTCAGTCCGCATTTTTCTATCTAGATCGACTTTCAATTCAACACTCGAAAGAAGTTCAATCAAATTTAAAAACCGTTGAATATTTTTTGAATCAGAGTCTCTTTAACCCAAATTTTAAAGGCACATTGATATTTCATAATCTTCAGTTTGATATGAAAATGCTATTTTTAAGGTTCAAATTCGGGCACAGATTTTCTTCAAGAGAAATCTGCAAGGTATCCGACACCTTAATCCTTTCACGCATCAAAAAGAATAACAAGTTCCTTTCTCATGCGAACCCTGAGGGGTTAAGGTGTCATTCATTGAAATATCTCGCACTGGAGCAACCTTTCAGTAGCTATTCAAGAAATATGATCGACTCTTTCGAGGAGGCGACCAATGGGCAAAATATTCGCTTTGCTGACAGGATGTCTCTCCAATTATACAACATAAATGATACGATGAAGACCTTAATGCTCAATGAATCTTTACGTGAGTCTTTAGCACCTAGCGAGCTCTTTTACTTCGAAGAGATAGAAATACCTCATGCACTTAATCTCCTGTACCTAGAATTAAACGGAGTTCCCTACGACAAAGAGGGCTCTCGCCTGATGTTGAGTGAATTGAGATCAGAGATGGAGATTTTAGAAAGAGATCTTCTCCGTGCGTTTGGGCGGCCAACAAACCTTTCATCTCCCCAGGCAATCGGAATGGCTTTGTTTTCAAACCCGAGATTGAAAGTTAAGGGAGAGAGTCTCCGCCCCCTCTATCTTACGGAATCCGGGCAGGCTCAAGTCGATCTCGACACCTTGGGATTGATCGCCAAAAAGATCAGCTCAATAGAGCCTGAGAGCCCTATCTTACTTGTTCTAATGAAATTGATGAGACATATGGAAATCTCCAAGTCGATCAGTCGCATCGAAATACTTGATTACTTCGCTGTTAAAACCGAAGATGGCTACTTTATCTACTCTCACATCGCGGCATCAGCTCTTTCAGGGCGAGTTACATTTTCTAAGCCGAGCCTTTTAGGATTACCTAAGAAAATAATTAAAAAAAGTCAGCTACAATTAGATATGTCTTTGTTAGGTGCTCAGAGGAATAAGGACTCATTAAAAAATCGTAGTCCTCGGGAGTTAATAAGATATTCGGATCGCAGGCCAATTTTGTCCATTGATATAAATGCACTAGATCTAGCTATCATAGCTTTCGAGGCAGTAAGGGCTAGTGGTAATGACGAATTTTACTGGCTTCAGTTTTTAGAAAGGAAGTTTGGAGCAACAATTGATAGCCATTTTGCCCTTCTCCAAAAATTCCTACCATCGTTATATAAAGAAGCCTTCCGGCTATTGGTATCGGATACCAAATTTGATTTAAGCTTGTACTGGGCTGAAAAGAAATCAGTCGAGAACGGTAGAAGCGGAATCAACTTCATTTCAAAAGCCACTGGGGAAAAGCTTCGAGTTGAGTTTCCGGAGGATGGCGGACAAGCTGAAAGAGCATTGGATACCATTAGGGAAATTTCAAAGAGGATAAATTTGGCTACCTCTTATCTGATGGGCGCTTCGGCCCTGGCCAAAAGTTTATCCGAGGCTTTGGGAAGGGATATTTCAGCTTTAGAAGCTCAAGAATATCTGGATTCCTTTTATGAAGAGTTCCCGGAAATTCGCATGGCACAAGATCTAGCGGCCAACGAAATATATTTTCAAGGATATAAAGAGTCACCGTTCGGGCGCAGATTTTACGCAGAGGCATGGGATGACCTGAATAACTATTACCGAAGGACTCAATCAGGATCTGGTGAGTATGAATTTATACTTTCTTTCAAGGGCGACTATTGGTACCTGAAAGCTCAGGGGTGGAGAAAAACTAATGAACCAGTTATACAGAATCTAAAATATATTGATAAGAGATTTGGTTTTCATTTCGATAATGTCTTGGCTTTACACAAATTAAACCCTGAAATTTTTGAAAAAAAATCTAAAGGACTACCAAAAGAAAGAATAACGCGAAAAAGCGAAGAGAATCTAGAGGAAAATGGTGACTATTTATATCCCCGTATAGCCTTAACCTCCAAGATTCAGAGGGAAATAGATTTGGGAATCTGTCATGATTCTGACGCGGTGGAGTTGTTGAAATCCTTAATTTACGATGGAGCGTACTTAATCCCAGAAAACTATATATTATTCTATAAAGTAGAACTGAGCTCTCTTGCATCCAGGTACTTCAAAAAGTATAAATCGCTTTTAAGGACCTCCAAAAAATTCTTCCCAAACTATTGTCAGGGGGTTGCGGGATCTGTAGCGAAGAAAATCCTCACAACGATTCGAGAACGAATTGAAGTTGAGACAACAACCGCAACAATTCTGCTTTTTATACATGATCAATTCGTGGTTTCTTGCCATCCCGATGAGGAGCCCATCGTTCGCAAGATACTTGAGGAGTCGGTACAGATGGATGTATCGTCATTTCCATATAAATTCGGAGGAGAGCTAAAGGGAGGGAACTCTTTCAGTTTATAGAGGTGATGGGCATATTACTTTTCCGGTATGGCATTACTAAATTTGACTTCGAATTTTGATCCTGGAACATACAACCCATATCTTCTAGATAATTTGCAGATGACCTTACCGTTTATCGCTGAAGGAAGGTTGGGATACCGCTTACTTCTGCCAGAGGATCTTCAAAATTTCTGTTATGGGAGAGAGGTCTATGTTAATCCCCACGGATATTTGAGGATCGGGCAATACAATATTAATACAAATGGAACGAAAATTATCTATAGAAAGCTCGGTAAACCTTATCGAGCTAAAGTTAAGAATCAAAATTTTTTCGAAATTTCAGATTATATAGATCTAGAAAAACAAATCGGCTCCCCCTGCTTCGCGGCTATCGGAGAGGATTTATTTAAGTTCCAAATTGATCTTTTCGGAGAGTTTCTTTCGAAAACGATCAAAGCTGTAGAAGAAGCGGGAACTTATCTTCGATGGAATACAAAAACTTTATCAAGTATAAGAAATTTTGAGATCTGTCGAGACTATACGGCTGGCATTGAATCCGAAGAGTTGATCAAAATATTGAACAAAGTAATTTCAAAAATTGAGGGTGAACCACGAAATTCAGGAGAATTTAAGAGCGCTCGATACCAACGCAAGGCGCCTTACCACTATTGGGACGTTAAGATTAAGTCGTGTTTCTTGAAAAACAGCGACGCCCAGATAAAGCTGTATCAAAAGGGTGACTTTGTTCGTCTCGAACTTCGTTGTGAAAGAATAAAGTTTCAAGAGCCCGTTGAAGATGATTGTGTGCATGAGCTAGTGAGGCAGCTTCAATGTATAGCGCTTGAGGCAAAGCACTTCATGAGAATCGTAGATAAACATTTTCGATCCCACGACGACCGCATCAGTGACAAAGATCATGCGACGCTAAAAAATGTGATTGCATCTTACTTGGGCGATATGACCTGCGAGAAAAATCGAATCTTTTTTGAGTGTATGACGGCGGGAGAGGTTTATACGCCTTCCAGACATAGAGGTAAGGAAATCAAACGTAAGATGTTAAAGAAGATCTCAGATCCGTCATCGGGGTTTTGTGAAGTGATTTCGGCCTCTGGCTCGCTCAACTCAGCTAAATCATATGTCTTGAGGAAAGATTGGAAGAGGAAATATTCTCAAGAGGCTAATCAAGATAGCTCAATGAAGCAAGGTCCCTCTCTCGAAATTACAGAGGCATGTTACAATCGAAGAGAATTCCTGTTAGGGGTGCCTATCTTCAATGCTTGGCAGAAATTGCGAAAAAAGAACTAATGAACTCTTTGCAGAAGTGATTCCCAGGGGGAATAGCTACGCGTAGCTATTCCAGTATTTCTTTCCGTAGATCTAAGTCCATACCAATGATGTAGCTGTTACATATTCTAAACTGTAGATCTTGTGTCCAATGAATCCCTGTGTTTTTTTTAACTAAGGGAATATCGATGCAAAAACAACAGTCTAACGTCTCAAAAGAGTTTGTATGTTCTTTACATATTGGAAGCGCAACAGAAGGCCTTCGTATTAAGATGCTTCCATATATTTGTACTGAAAATGGCACTATAGATTGGGAAGCGATACTGAACGAAGATTTCAGCGACGCTGATCTTGTCGGTGTTCGATGGGCATATACTCTTTGTCATGAGACTGCGGCTATCCAAGACCCTTTTGCTTTAAATGATAAAATGACTCTTCCAATTGCAAAGGCCATTATCAGCTCTCTGGTAATCTATTGGGAGATTCTTCCTCTCAACACCCCATAGCGGATTGAACCGAATGCAGGTTGGTGAGCTTTAGAGCTATCCTCCGAAGCACTTTGATTGAGTACCCAACTACAAATATAGCTATCCCCCTTCAATGGCGTTCCAGAAGGCTGTCTTATTCCCACGTTTTAGGCTGATACATGAGGTTACCGGAAAATTATGTCCTCTCTCTAGGCATGATATAATTGAAGTTTTTGATGATCGACTTTCCGAAATATTTCATCTTCTGTTCGGTCTTCCGTTTGTCCTGGTGATCGCATTTCAGATCACAGTGATCGGGAAATCGAACTTGTCTAATGATCGGAAAGCCGATTGCCGAAAAATTATCGGTAAGAGGATGTTTATGGGAAATTTAAAGCTCGACGTAGTTCTCAAACAATTGATTGCCGAAAAAGGTGTGACACTCCGGTCATTGTCAAAGCAGACAAAAGTTCCTCAGTCGAGCCTCAGTAGTTTCCTTGCGGGAGCCGGTACGTCAAAACCTGAACACGTTCGGTCGTTAGCAAAGTTCTTCAACGTCTCGATGGAATATCTTTTGTTTGGAGAAGATGAAAAGCCGCCGTCCCTAGAAGAAGTTCTTACAGAAGACGTGTTCTCCGGTTGGTTAAAAGTGGAGATAAAAAGAGCCATTCCGAACAAAAGAAAGTCAGAAAGGTGATTCCTATGAGAAGATCGTTTGTGTTTAGCCTTGTTACGATTTTTTGGACTCTTGCAATGTTCGTAGGTGCTGCGGACGTCGTGGAGAAGCCAACCAAGGTTCCTGAGCTTCTTCGTGACAAAATTATCGCAGGCTCAGTTGCTTGGCTCGATGTTGTGAATCATGGCGGTGCATTTCATATCTTTGCTGGCGTTTCTATGTTGCTTGCTCCGCTGTGGGCGGTTTGCGCATGGAATAATAGAGCAAGAGTATCTGCTGTTCTGGCTGTCATTATTTCGGGTCTGGCGGCCTCTGGAGTTTGTACGGGGACGATCTTCTCTTTTGGATGTGCGTTAGGTGGGGTGCTTGCTCCATTCGTAGCTGCTGCTTTCTTGGCTGGATACTTTCTTCTTCAAGCTCGGGCTGCCATACAGAAAACTCTCGGTGTAGAAACTGATGACGAACGCAGACTTCGTATGCAGAAAGAACAATTCGCGGAAGATCGTCGTGATTTCCGACGTCGCCTAGTATAACTCCATACCGAGGGAATCGTTGTGGAAGTTGAAACCATATTTAAATTTGTCGTTCGGTAAGAGAACTTCAAGAGAAACACTAGTGAATTGGAGAACTAATGAAAACACTTTTAACCATTCTAATCTTAATTCCTTTGGTTTCGATCGCGCAAACTTCCAAACAAGCGCCAGAAGACCTAGCGGCATACTTGTTGCCGTTGTCCACCATGAAAATTGTTTTGAGAAGTGCAGATGGGAAAAACATACACAACTTGTCATATATAGCTTCAACCCCGTCTTCCAATAAATGCAAAGATAACCCTAATAAGATCTGTGGTTATAGCTATCCATTGGAAAAAAGAATGGACATGATTCTAGGCGTAAACAAAATTGCTGGTCCAACTTATAAATACACGGTTTCAACAACTGAGAAACTAGCTCCAACAGCGATCACGCGAATCGGAGTGGAGAATGCTGGCACTGTCGATTCAAACAAAATCCTGGGCTTAGAAGCTGGCAAGGATGTTCTCTTTTCGAAAACGGACAAGATTTCTGAATGGTATGGATTAGATTTTTCTGAAGGAAATTTAACTTTGAATCTTAAGTCTGGCAAGTTCAGCCCTTGTATCAAACTTTATAACTCAAAAGATTCATTATCTGTATTTGCTTGCAAAGGTTTCGGAGTAGTTAAAACAGAGGATTCTAGTTCAAAGCCGTCAGTCATTTATGAAGCCGTCTCGATTGAAAAATCGAAATAGCTGAATCATCACGAGGTCAGAGATGCCAATTCTAGTAAGGATTTTTCCTTTCTTGATCATCAGCTCCATTCTGACTTCGTGCTCAGATGTATCTCCAAAAGTCTATTCCCTGGCAGAGATCGGCCAGCTCAAGAAAGTATTTCGGTACACATCGTCTACTATGGATTCATCTACTGCAATTCCAATTACCGATCTCGGAGTGAACATCTACGTAACGAGCTTTACAGTAACGACATTGAACAATGGTGCTGCTTTTGTCACACTGAACCTATTTTCTGATTCAAACAATAGCTTCAATTTAGTTGAATATCTTCCAGTGGAATCAAAACTGACTGATACGCTTTTTGTCGGTCAAGGAGCCCACGTCTCATGCACCTTTGATCTAACAGGAGCTTTACCTAGTGTTTCCATTCAGCCATACAAGTTCAGTGGTGAAGCGGATGGTTCGCCAAAGACAATCGAGGCACCTCTCTCGCAGTAGAGACGTTTCACCCCGAAACGTCTCATCATCTTCTACTTCATTCCCTTAACAGCCGTGTGACGGCAACTTACGAAATAAATTATTCAGATGTTTTAATGAAATATGAAAACACTCGCACACGTATCAGAGCAAAACGCCATTTCTGAAAATTCAGCATCCATTGGAGACTTGATCGAGTCATTTCTAAAGGATCATGACGTGAAGGAAGTATCAAGGCATGGATTACGTCGAAGACTTCGGTCATTTACAAAATGGCTTGGTAATCAGCCATTGTCCTCGATAGATCGCAACACGATTCTCGAATACAAAAGATTTCTAATTGGAAGGCAGCTCTCCTCGAATACCGTAAATGCTTACCTCGTCGGCGTGAGAGTGTTCATGACTTGGCTTGAAACGAGTCGGATCTATCCGAATGTAGCAACCTCCGTTAAGGGACTAAAGAATGATCGTGTGCATAGAAAAGCGCCGCTTTCTGGGGAGCAAGTTCTTACATTAATCAACAGTATCAAAGGAGAAGACCTGAAATCACAAAGGGATAGAGCCTTGGTTGTATTGATGAGTAAACTTGGTCCACGCACTATCGAGATTGTTCGAGCCAAAGTTTCAGATATTCGAATTCAAATGGGAGTTACGGTCTTGTATCTGCAGGCAAAAGGAAGTGATTCAAAGGATTCGTATGTCGTCTTATCTGAAAGCACACTTGAACCGATTTTAAGATACCTAAATTCTCGGGAGAATCTCAATTCAGATTCTCCCTTGTTTGCGTCCTTACACGATGGAAGTTCTTTAAATACTCGTTCTATCCGCCGAATAGTTCGTGAAAGGCTTCATGCGGCTTCATTAAAAAGTCCGTATTGGACGGCCCATTCGCTAAGACATACGGCAATCAATTTAAGCCTATTGGGTGGAGCTTCTATTTTTGATGTACAAACGATGGTTGGGCATCGTGACTCTCAGAGCATTGCCGCTTATGCGAGAGCAATTGATCGACTGTCTGGTAATCCAGAGAAAGCTGTCGATAAATATCTTGAAGAAGTTAAGTCGAAATGAATTGTTTCAGCTTGAAACGATCATCGCCGTTATTTTCAGATAACGGCGATAGAAATACTGGCACGTGCCTTGCGTACTGCACTTAGATATTATTTGTCCTTGATGACTTCTGTTTTCTTTGTTCGATCAACAAGGTGTAACGCATATCCTTCGCCCTCGCTGGGCTCAATATGCTTTCCAACTACAAGCCAATATATATTTGTCCCAACATTTTTTGTTGGTCCTCCAACAGGTTTAGTCGCGTCATTTAGATATTTAAATTTTGATAGGTTTTCCTTATTCGTCAGTCTATATATTGATGCAACCACACCAAGGTCATTAGGATCGATCGCAGAAAATTTATCGTTCATTTTTTTATTGGCTCGATCTTCAACTAGCTTTCGAAAATCTGCGTCTGATCCTGAGATGGTTTTTAAAGCTAAAGCTTCGATATCGATCCACGTCTTTGTCCCTTTCCAGATAGTGGCTATATCCGCTGTCTTAGTCGATCCGGTTATT
Source organism: Bdellovibrio sp. (assembly GCF_036384735.1). GTDB lineage: Bacteria > Bdellovibrionota > Bdellovibrionia > Bdellovibrionales > Bdellovibrionaceae > Bdellovibrio. Next base: position 26,792 of record NZ_DASVLT010000020.1, read on the forward strand.
GTTCGATCAAAGCCATCAATTTGAAACCCATTACTTACAATCATCTTTGTATAAAAAATTTCAGAGACTACTCCCCAGAAACGTAACGGGTCCCATGACGAGGTCCACAACGGTTCGATAATAGTCTTTGCTCCTGGTTTTCCTATCATCTCTTTGCAAAACCATTCGATTGCTTCAAATATAGATGAAAACACTTCTTTTGATTTTCGGTTTGTACTGAATGATTCCAGATTATGAAGCATTAGAACCATATTCATCCCTTCAAGATTCTTATTTAGACGATCCTGCTGAAAAGCCTTCATTCTTTTGTCAGTAATGTCGTATTTGGTGTGTGCTGGCCATGCAGCAGGAATTTGCGCTCTCAACTCGGGATATTTCTTCAGTGATATTCTGATGTGTTCATGTAAAAGGAAGGTTCTTTTTTCTTCAGATAAGAAAAATGAAAACAATGACGATATAAAATCCAAAGAAAACCTCCAGCTGTCTGGCAATTTGATTAAATCGCCCTCTATAGACAGATTAAAGTTTACCTAAAAACGCATTTGGTTAGAAACATTATTTTCATTTTATGAAGTATTGCCGAGTTTGTAGGACTAGAAAAGATAAGCATCTCTTTCATCGAGATGGAACTAGCTGGGACGGACTACAGGGTAAATGTAAGACTTGTGCTTGTAGACTCGCTCGAAGGTGGTATATGCGAAATGCCGACAGGATACGAATTATCAGGAAAGAATTCCAAAGAAAAAAACGAGCTATCCGCATGATGAAGGTGCAATATGAGTAGCGGGAAAGGTATTAAACCAAGGATCAATAGATATACAAGAACACAAGTATTGGACCTGATGGTAAATTTTTATTTAGAAACAGAGAGAGTATTTTCTCCTGGTTGGTGTTATCCTTTTTCTGGGACTGCCGAAGAAATATTAAACGAACTGGAAAGAGTAATTCAAGAAAGGTGGATACGACAAAGCTCTTATGAGCAACAACTCGCCGAGCTTCAATCCGCCCTTCATAGAATAGAGCAATATAGGGCCTTGCTAGGCGACTCTGGGAAAATCGCAATCAAGAACTCCGACAATTCTTGACCAAATAAACCTCACGGTTCAGGCTGGGATTATGACAGCTACGTGTGCCATTCTATCTAAACGTGCGATTACTATCTCTTGCGACTCCTTCCTGACGTCATTTGCGAAGACCAAGCGCACAGTTGTCGAAGCCCAACGAGCTAAGTTCTTAAAATTTGAAAGACTTCATGGAGCAGTGGCTTATTGGGGATTAGCTAGATACAGCACATGGGATTTGCATCATTGGCTTCAAGAAGAGATTAACAATTTATCTAATGGAGATTCATTAGACGACTGGGCGCGCACGATCGCGGACAAGCTGAACCAGAAGTATTCTCATTGGCCGCCTTCTGTAAGAAAGATGGGGCTAGGAATCCATCTCGTTGGCTATGAACTAGTCGATAATTGCAGAGTCCCGGAAATGTGGTTAATAGGAAACTTTACGGGTATTAACGACGATGGTAGTTATTTGGTGGGAAATACTTTCAGTTATTCAAGAAGGTGTCTTTTTGACTTAAGGCGAGCGCCTGGAGACGATCCCTCAACACATGGCCTCTTGGAAAGTAGAAGAATCATGAAAAATTACTTTCAGACGGGTCAATGGATGATGTTCAACAATGGTGATACTGGTCTATTCATGAAGCTTGCCGCTGGCCTTGGGAGCGCTATAAATCTAGCAAAACAAAGAGGGAATCTAGACACCTCGGATGTTATTAAAACCCAAAAAAATATTGCGAAAACAACGATTAAAATGATTAGCGATATCCAAAGAAATTTCTTTCGTGAAAATTGCCGCATTGTAGGAGGACGGACACATACTCTGACTATTAAGGCAAATGGAGAATATTTAGTGAATCAATAGCTTTTTTTTGCAATAACCGAACAGAGCCCAATCAAAGGATCAGGCTCCATCACTATTTTCTACCACTAATATAAGAAAGTATTGTTTTTAATTTACCCGATTTAGGGGCTGCCGAAAGAACACCTGACGCTAGAGAGTACAGGAAGCCTACCAAGAATAAAGCGACCCCTACGACCTGAGCGAACTCGCGATTTTCTTTCATCCATTCAGTCATCCATACGAACAATAACAATAAGATGATTGCTTCAAAAATGAAAAATATCTTGAAACGCAAAAGTTCTTTTGGATCGAACAAAACTTCAACAACTGAAAGACCGAAAATATCCGAAAATACTAACGACAGACATGCAAGCATGGCTGCCGACAACCAAACTTTCCAATCACCCCATAAACACACAATTATGGTAAAAGGAAGAATGCTCAAAAAGATCGTGACTATGAATTTGTTCGCTATTTCCGATCTGCGTTCCTTTTGGCTTTCGTTCAATTCTGGGCTCATTCGAGCCTTGGCGATCAAGTACTCTAGTAATACCAGAATTAAAAATATCCCAAATACTACCCATGGAGAAATAGTCTTCATAAAATTCTCAAGCATTCTTACCTCTAAATATATGATTGTTTTATTGTAGCTTGATCATTTAACCATTTGGCAATGCGATTGTATAAATCCACGGACTTCTTGAGGCTATTTCGTTCGAAAACACTAGCTTCTTCGAATTATTTTCAATTCAACCGTACTTAAAGCCGCCCCGCCTAACTTCAAAACAACCTGCCGCAGATAGTTATCATCTGTAACTAAGACCATCTTTTCTCGAATCGCTACTTCTGAAATCATACTATCCAAATGATTGTTATCTCTTTTCTTGAGACTATCCAATTCAATTTGAATTCTAGATATCAATTTTCCAGATTTCTCATCAGACAAGATGCCACTGCCTAACGGTGTTTCTCCAAGAATCCATAATGTTGGGCTGTCGTGCAGAGGTAGCTTCTGAAATACTTTTACAAGAGCATCTCGTCGTTCCTGATCCGGAGTATTTTTTAACTCTCGAATCTGAACGTGAGTAGCAAACAGTTGCCCTGCTTCCGTCAGCTCATTTGAATTAATCTTACCATCCAGCACACGATTAAAAATATTGGTATCCAACATGAGCTTCACCGTCGTCACGACAAACTCCTAATTCCTTGGGGCCTTCTTCTTTTTCCAACCCATTCGATACTCTATTCGAGCTAAAAACTTATGTTTACACGCGTATTTATATGCGTTGTATTCATTGATTCTAAATTCAGCCTTTGATTTAAATAATTTTGCTTTCTTTAAGCACTTTTCAAAGGTCCAATTAACTGGAGAAGCGTTAAGCCTAATGAAGTTTCCGGTAATCTTCTCATACCATCCATTCTTATGAGCAGCTCCAAATGCACCTGGGAACCTCGTGCGAAACTCAGTTGCGTTTGAACATTTAGCAGCTTCTTCGGCACATCGACGGTAGTCGTATTTGAAGTTATGTACAGTTGGTCTATCCATATGCTTACAAATACTGTCTAGCCATCCTTTTCGAACGCTCGTCGAATACTCTGAGGGAAATTGCTTTTTGAATATTGACCTTGATATGCACTTTTTCGCAATTCGAGTGCAATGCCTCTTAGATAATGTGCCATCTAACCTTTTGGATCTTTTAAGATGAGCGAATAACTTATGCAATTTTCTGTTCTTAGCCGTTGCATAAGCGCTGGGACTATTTTCGGCGAACTCCTTTAGAGTGTCATATTTTTTGATTTCTGACTTCAGGAAGTCTATGGTTAACTTCTCCCCAGCCCCAAGAGCGCCTGCTTTTGCCGTATTAAGAATCAACCAGCCATCAGCCTGATACTTCCTCAGAAAGGTATGCTCTAATTTCTTCGCCTGTTTTCTAGGAACATACTCTGTTAATTGTTTGAACCTGAATTTACACTTCTTAGCAGCTCGCCCCACAGGGCCGCTCCCTTTGAGGTGGGATATTTTTCGTTTCTCAATATCATAAGAAAGGCCGACATAAGCGGATTTGTTCTTGAACTCAAAAACGTAAATCGCTCTGTAATAACGATTTCCCTTGAGAATCATATGCTCGCATATATCGTCTAGTACTCCCAATCTCTTCGCGATTGAATAAGCACCTTGAGAGTTGTGAGCAAAATCGGTTCTCGTTTTGTATTTTCGAGCTTCGCGTTTTAAATTATTAAGATCTTTCCAATAACCTGAAGGCTTGATCTTCGCATTCATATGGTCACAGATGACTTCCAATATCCCCATACGACGTGCAGCCGCATATCCTGACGGAAATGCCGACTTAAACTCACTCTTCGATTTATGGGCCTGCGCAGCCTTGAATAGTAGTTTTTCTGTCCAGATGAACCGTGCCAACACCACTCCTTACAACGTGTAAATTAAAATCTCGTGGCAGTATATGTCGCCCATCTTCCTCATAATCCTCTACCAACAACTTTTGCCGCATATATGTTTCAAATCTTACGTCTTTAGGAGGACTTGAGGGACTTAAGAGATATCAAAGCTCCGAGTGCCAGCAGTTCTTTATCGGAAGATCTAACGTGAAGTGGTGTTCTAAAACTTGCGGATCAAGAAGTAGAGTGACAAAAATGTGCAAGAGAAACCGAAGCAGATAATGTATTTATAGGTCTAAATATCGCGACGCCTACTCAAAGTAAAACCCCTGTCGGAAGATCGGGGTTTTATATATCACTCAGAAGCGACTATTCCATCAAGCGAAACCAATCACGAATCGTAATTTGAAGTCTCAATTTTTCGTCTTCAGCAAATGGGCTGCAGTGAGCGATTGGGCCTCGCAATAGATTCAAATTTGCAATTACTCTCTGTAATGCAATTTGATCATTGAAGATATCATTAAAGTCCTTCCAATTAGTTTTGATAATCTCACCCAGCTCACCAAATGTCGTATAGTCTATAAGCTCATCAGAACGAATCGTAATTCCAGCCTGCACCTCATTCTTATGTGCTTTTTTGGCATTGTCCTTAACATTTTGTGGCACACAGGTTTCCCACCATTCAGTTTTGTAAACATCTTTCAACTTTGAAACAATGATGGTTCGAATAGAAAGTTCGAGGCAGTAAAAAATCTCGTAGTAACGAGCCATTTCAGCCGCCTGCTTTCTGATCTTTTCATCAAACTGAGGATAGTAGATGTCATCTTTCTGTTCAGACTTCTTCGCAGATGTAGACTTTATAGTGATATCGAATTCATTCTGAATAGCACTTAATTCGGTCTCTATCATGAGATTGTGCATTCCAAACAGTTTCACCAAGTTTGAGGCATCTCTTGTAGTACTCATTTTTTTAACAAATTCTCATTGATACTTTTGAAGATCGCATTGAACACCGCCGGATTCGTGGTTTCAGGCAACACTATATTGATATTATACGCCAAATTCATTCCAAGTCCTAAGTTAGAAGGCTCACGAAAATGCGTGCTCGGTAAATTTGATGGCTCGTTTTGTGGAGCCGGTTGTGGCTTGGCTTCAGGGGGTTGTTGATCATCTGGTTTGTCGAAGTTTCCCAAAGACTTCAACGCATTAAATGAACCAACAATGGCTCCAACTGTAACCGATTTATCTTCTAAACCTGTTAGTTGAACGATTAGGTTTTTTAGATCCTGAGGGCCGAGGTCTTGTGCGTATTCGTTTACTTCAAAGATGTCTTCATAACCTTGCTTTATTGCGTCGGCTATTGCGTAGCCAGCTTGCCCTTTATTTCTAAATCTTTTGTAAATCTCAGTTGGAACCCCATCAGACCCTAAGAATCCAATTCTTTTCAAAAAAGGAAGTGCCGCCTTGGCACTTCCACCGGGAAATCCCAACTTAGTTGCCAAATAATCTTGTGTAAAACGCTCGGGAACTTGAGCCTGCTGGATTTTTTCAAGAATTTTGGGAATTAAATTATATGAATTAATGAATGGAGGGTTTTTCGCGGACATTTCAGTTCCTATCTTAGGTAGTTAATTTCCGCGGCATAATTGCACAAAAACAATGCATAGTAAATAGATTGAAGATTACCTTATAACTTAAACGGTTTATAAAAATCCCATTGCTTGTATTGATCTCGATTTTTGATTTAGATAAAAAAAGCCCGATCTTTCAATCGAGCTTATTAGTTCTACTACGGAGAAATTGGCGTTCCCAAGGGGATTTGAACCCCTGTATCCTCCGTGAAAGGGAGGTGTCCTAGGCCCCTAGACGATGGGAACGTATAGGAAAATCAAACAAACTAAAAATGGTGGCTCGCGATGGATTCGAACCATCGACCCCTTCATTAAAAGTGAAGTGCTCTACCAGCTGAGCTAGCGAACCACTGTCCGTTTGAGGAAGTGCTAATTTGTTCTAAGAGGGTTCCAATGTCAATACGATTTCTTGCAGTTTTTTAAAATTTTTCGGCCATTTTTTTGAGGTGCGGCGCAGGCTGCACAGGCCATAAGCACCTCCCGCCGAGAATCGTTCACAAAATAAGCAAATCACTGATTTAGCGACCTTTTCCGGCTCAGGCTGTGCCCAGGAAACTCCAGCCAAAACCCTATTCACTTTTTTTATATATTATAGATCAAGACACTTTAAGGCGTGCCGACAGCGTAGGTTTGCGATTTTTTTCGATCATGGCGAAGCGACAAGCAATAGCCCTTTTTAAAAATCGAACGAAGTGACGCTCCTGAAGCACCCATTTTCTTTCTTAAAGAAGATATGTGCGTGTCCACTGTGTGGCGAGACACGTGAACGTCTCCTCCCCAAAAAAGATTCAACAAATCCGAACGCGAAAAAATTTTCCCTTCGTTTTGCAAGAAATGGCTCAAGAGCTTGAATTCCAACGGCGTCAAAGAAAGCAAACGGTCTTTGCCGTCTTTTTCAATTTCAAAAATTTTTTGCGTAGAAAACTCAACGCGGAAACCGCTTTCCGTAAAACCCATTTGTGCTTTTTGACCGGATTTAAGTTTCCTTTGAACGCGAGCTCTGAACTCTTCAGGCTCCAAGGGCTTCGTGACGTAATCATCTGCTCCGACGCCGAAACCTAAAACTTTTTCCTCAACATTATTTGCGCCAGTTAAAAAGAAAATAGGAAGATTTGCGAAAGCCTCTTGAGACCTAAGAAGACGACAAAAATCAAATCCATTTCCATCGGGCATGCCGACATCTAAAACCAATAAAGAATAAGCCCCCTGGCGAAGCTCTTTTTGCGCATCTTGCAGAGTTGTTACACAGGTAAGATCGCACATATCACCAATCGAGGCTTTAACCATCAACTGCATATCAATGGTATCTTCAGCAAGTAAGACCTTTTTAGCTTTTGTCATCGCAGCTCCTACACTGTGCTACATTTCTCCATTAATTATGCGTTTAACCATATTTATTTGCCAGCCTTTTTCCATATGTTATTTGTTTAGTCAGACAACTCCGCCTTGGCCGGCTCTTGTTCGCGCTATAAAGTCTCTTTTATGGATAAACAAATCAAGATTCGTAGTCAGAGGGGGCCCCGTCTGATCTTCCGTGCGGGCCTTGTGATGTTGATCATCATTGCTGGACTGTCGTTTTGGTCGGCGGCGAAATACATGCACTCGTCAGACCTTCGCAAGCATACAGATCAAGTGATCACTGAAATCCGCGGCCTTCGCGTCTCTGCCGAAAATTCTGAATCCAGTATGCGGGGATATTTATTAACCTCACAGAAAGAGTTCGCTAACAGCTATGAGCTTTCCAAAAAAGACATGGCGGCAAATGTCGCGAACTTGAAAGAGCTCACCTCTGACAACCAAAAGCAAATTAATCGTCTGCAAAAAGTAAGTCGCATTATTGAAGACAAGACGACCTTTATGGATGGAGTGATCTCTCTTCACAATCTGGGTAAAAAGGCAGAGGTGGAAGAACTGGTTCGTGATGGTCAGGGCCGTATGTTAATGGCCAGCTTGCAAAATCTTTTTAACCAGCTCGAGGACGAAGAGCGAGGTCTGCTTACCATCCGCAGCAATCGTGCTGATCGGGATTTTCATAGAACTTCAATCATTGTGGTTGTCAGTATTTTAGTCGCCTTTGGTCTTCTTTTTATAGCCAATCACTTTCTCGAAACAGAAATAAAGTTGCGCTCTGAAATGGAGATCAAGCTTCAAGCAGCTATGAAAGAAGCCAACGAAGCCTCTCATCTCAAATCAAGTTTTCTGGCAAATATGAGTCATGAAATTCGCACGCCACTGAATGGCATTATTGGAATGGCAAAACTTCTGGAACAGACAAGTTTGGATCACAGTCAAAGTGATTACGTTGAGACGATAAAGACATCTTCCACGTCACTTTTGTCACTGGTGAATGATATTTTAGATCTTTCCAAAATTGAATCCGGTAAGTTTCAGCTGGAAAATACAAATTTTGAACTCGCTTCGCTTCTTAAAAGCGCCATTTCCATAGTTGATTATTCGGCGATACAAAAGGGCTTGCAAATCACCACTCACATTGGACCAAATGTTCCCGAGTTTTATGTCGGAGACCCTCTGCGACTTCGCCAGGTACTGCTAAATCTTCTCAACAATGCCATCAAGTTTTCTGATCAAGGGATCGTCGCTTTGAAAGTCACTGCGAATCCGGGAAAAAACGCCGACTGTGTTGATTTATTATTTGAGATAATCGATCAGGGGGTAGGCTTCGATCCAGAGATTAAGACCAAGCTGTTCAAAAGCTTTTCTCAAGGGGACGATTCGACAAGTAGGCGCTATGGAGGCTCTGGACTGGGACTCGCCATCTCGAAACAGATCGTTGAGCTCATGAATGGCTCTATTGATGCGGAAAGCATCAAAGGCGTTGGCTCTCGTTTTTATTTTACCGTTAATTTGAAATTAGCAAAATACGACAATACCATGACAAAAACATCCCTTAGTCAAATGACCTTCCGGGATCTCCACGGATATGTCTTGATCGCGGAAG
>NZ_DASVLT010000021.1:0-58558 GCF_036384735.1 Bdellovibrio sp.
ACATCGATTTGCCAAATGCTTTGGTAGATGAGGTCAATGCTTCCCCAAATCATGCGGCCGAAATTGGTTCTCGTTGGGCTCAAAAGCAAGTGGAAGGCCTTTTAGCAAAAGGCGTCCCAGGCGTGCATTTCTATGTATTGAATGACGTTCAATGTATCGCGAATATCGTTAAAAGTTTTAAGTAAAAGAATAGGAAACTTGTAAGAGATGATCAAAAATCCGGTTCTGATTGAACTTGAAGGCATTTTAAAGCAACGTTTAATGTTCCTCGATGGGGCCATGGGAACCATGGTTCAATTGCACAAGCTTTCAGAATCAGATTATCGTGGCGAGAAATTTAAAAATCATCATCGCGACCTTAAAGGCAATAACGATCTTCTTGTTTTAACAAAGCCTGAGGTCATCTATGACATTCACATGAAATACCTTGAGGCGGGTGCAGATATCATTGAAACGAATACGTTCAATGGAACCCGCATTGCGCAGGAAGATTATGGCTTGTCAGATCTTGTTTATGAGCTAAACGTGGCAGCCGCACGTTTGGCAAAAAAAGCGTGTCACGATTATCAAGCAAAAACAGGAAAACGCTGCTATGTCGCGGGTGCCATTGGACCCACGAATAAAACGGCCTCTTTAAGTCCTGACGTCAACAACCCGGGATTTCGCGCGACCAGCTTTGACCAATTGAAACACGCCTATAAAGAGCAAGTCGAAGGTTTGCTTGAAGGTGGCGCCGATATTCTTTTGCCCGAAACTATCTTCGACACCCTGAATGCAAAGGCTGCTCTTTTCGCGATTTCTGAAGTTGAAGAAGAACGTCAGGAAAAATTCCCGTTAATGATCTCTGTGACAATCACAGATTTGTCAGGAAGAACCTTGTCAGGCCAAACGGTTGAGGCCTTCTGGAATTCTGTTCGTCATTCAAAGCCACTCAGTGTTGGTATTAACTGCGCTTTGGGGGCTAAAGAGATGCATCCGTATATTCGTGAGCTAGCCCGTGTCTCTGATTGCTATGTGTCGTGCTATCCGAATGCGGGTTTGCCGAATCCTTTAAGCCCAACGGGTTACGACGAGACTCCAGAATCATTGGCATACCAACTAGGTCTCATGGCTGAAGAAGGTATAGTAAATATCTTAGGTGGATGTTGCGGAACAACGCCAAAGCATATTCAAAAAGTGGCAGAGTTTTTAAAAGATCAAACACATCACGAAAAACCGGCACATATTGAACCTATGATGAGGTTAAGTGGGCTTGAGCCATTTAACCTTTCGCGGGAAAAAGTCCGAAACTTTGTGATGATCGGTGAACGTACGAACGTCACGGGGTCCCCTAAATTTGCGAGGCTTATCAAAGAAGATAAATACGATGAGGCTCTTGAGGTTGCTCGTAACCAAGTCAACACGGGCGCAAATATTTTGGACGTGAATTTTGACGAGGGAATGATCGACGGTCCTGCGGCCATGACGAGATTCTTGAATCTTCTCGCGGCCGAACCGGATGTTTCTAAAGTTCCGATCATGGTAGATTCCTCAAAATGGAGTGTCTTAGAGGCAGGTCTTAAGTGCTTGCAGGGAAAAGCCATCGTGAATTCTATCTCTCTGAAAGAGGGGGAGGCTGAATTCCTAAGGCAAGCGCGCCTCGTTCAACGCTACGGCGCTGCAATCGTCGTTATGGCCTTTGATGAACAAGGGCAAGCAGCCAGCAAAGAGGATAAAGTACGTATTTGCAAACGCGCCTACAAACTTTTAACGGAAAAATTAGACTTCGGTCCGTCAGATATTATTTTTGATCCGAATATTTTGACTGTGGCGACAGGCATGGAAGAGCACAATAACTATGCCATGGATTTCATCGAAGCTATTCATGAAATCAAGAAAGAGTGCCCTCATGTCTATACAAGCGGCGGTGTTTCCAACTTAAGCTTCAGTTTCCGTGGTAACAATAAAGTGCGCGAAGCGATTCACTCGGTCTTCTTGTATCATGCCGTTCAAGCCGGTCTTGATATGGGCATTGTGAATGCCGGAATGCTTGAGATCTATGAAGAGGTTGAACCACACTTAAGAAAACTTGCAGAAGCTGTTGTTCTAAATGCGTCGCCAAAGGCCGCTGAAGACCTTTTGAAAGAAGCGGAAAAATACAAAAATGAAAAGGGTACTGAAAAGCACGTCGTCGATGAAGACTGGCGTAAGCTACCTTTGCAAGAGCGCATTACTCACGCCCTTGTGAAGGGCATTGATGCCCACATCGTTGAAGATGCCGAAGAGGCTCGTCAACAGTTTGGCCGTCCTTTGAACGTTATCGAAGGCCCATTGATGAATGGAATGAAGGTTGTCGGTGAGCTTTTTGGTTCCGGCAGAATGTTCCTTCCTCAAGTTGTAAAAAGCGCGCGCGTAATGAAAAAAGCCGTAGCTCATCTTGAGCCTTTCATGGAAGAAGAAAAGAAAACGCGCACGGGGCTTCAAGGCCAAGGAACGATGGTTATCGCCACGGTGAAGGGTGACGTTCACGACATTGGTAAAAACATCGTGTCAGTAGTGATGGCGTGCAATGGATACAAGGTTGTCGATCTAGGTGTTATGGTTCCAGTGCAAAATATTGTCTCCGCCGCGAAAGAAAATAACGCGGACTTGATTGGCCTGAGTGGTTTGATCACTCCGTCCCTTGAGGAAATGGCATTCAATTTGACTGAATTCCAAAGAGAAGGATTTGATATTCCAATTCTGATCGGTGGAGCAACGACCTCTAAAGTACATACGGCAGTGAAGCTTGCACCTCATTATAAAGGAGTGGTCAGTCACGTGGCCGATGCTTCATTGGTTGTTGAAGTCGGCAATAAGCTTCTAAGCCCCAATTCGAAAGAGTCTTATTCTAAAGAAGTAAAGACTTTGAACCAAAATCTAAAGACGCAATATGAAAGCTCGTTAGGTCAAGGAAATCAAATTTCCGCTGAAGAAGCGCGTTCGAAAAAATACACATGCGATTGGGCTAAGGTGGATATCGCCATCCCTCAGAAAAAAGGCATCATAGAGTTCAATGTTTCTGTCGCGGAACTTCGTGATTACATCGACTGGGGGCCTTTCTTTTGGGCTTGGGAATTAAAGGGGCTGTATCCGAAAATTTTCGAAAATGAAAAATACGGTGTCGAGGCGCGAAAACTCTATGATGATGCTCAAGGCATGTTAGATAAGTTGATTCAAGATAATCGCTTGAAACCAAAATCTTTGGTCGGAGTTTTCGCGGCAGATTCGAAAGATGAAGAAGTGAATGTCTACTCGGAAGATGGCTCTCTTCTTGAAAAATTACGTTTTGATCGTCAACGTCGCGAAAAAGTCGTGAATAACGGTATTCACTACTGCTTGGCAGATTTTATTGCTCCGAAGGAAGTAAATCGTCATGACCATATTGGCCTTTTTGTTGTCACTGCCGGCGACGAAGTCGATGTCATCGCGAAAGAGTATGAAGCTCAATACGATGACTATAATTCGATCTTAGTGAAAGCTATAGGCGATCGTTTGGCTGAAGCTCTGGCTGAGTACACACACAAGAAGGTGCGCGGTTTGTTTGGTATCGCCGAAAGTCTTAGCAATGAAGATCTGATTGCGGAAAAATACCGTGGAATTCGTCCTGCACCTGGCTATCCAGCATGTCCAGATCATAGTGAAAAGAAAAAGATCTGGAAACTTTTGGACGCTGAGAAGTTGACGGGTGTTGCTTTAACAGAAAACTTTGCAATGACCCCTCCAGCAAGTGTTTCGGGATATTATTTTATGCATGAGGGTGCAAAATACTTCGCGATATAAAATGGCTGTAATGTTGAAATCTTGTTTTTTGGCGCGACGAGTAAAGAGCTCTGCTGAAAATAAAGAAATTGCCCTCTTCAGAGACTCGCTTATGTTTCTGATATGGCAGTTATTAATATCAAGAATAATAAGATAGCATTAGCAATTGCTAAACGCCGATGGCTTCGGCGGCTTAATATTTTCTCTATCCCTGACCGTGGATTTATCAATTGGAAGTCTTGGCGCTTTTATCTATTTCTAAAGGATTGGAAGGGGCCATCGTTTCACGTTCTTACTTCAGGTGTGGAAAGTTACGAAGAGCAGAATTATCGTCTGATTAAGTGCCTATGCAACGGAAGTTCAGTATTTTTCGATATCGGCGCAAATATCGGATTGTTTTCGTTGCGTCTGGCTCGTGATGAGAAGAATGTCAAAGTATATGCCTTCGAGCCGGAGCCGCAGGCATTTAGTTGTCTTAGCTCTACACTCAGCGCCAATGCTATCACCTCGGTGCAGTTAAGCAAGTTGGCACTTTCAGACTTTGAAGGCTCAGCAGTTTTTTATTTCGACGGAGAAAATCATGGCGGGCATTCTCTAGAGGCCGATGCTATCATTCGAGACGGAAGTGTCATCTCTAAACAGCTCTCTGTAGGGGTGACTACATTGGACAGCGTAGTGAAATCACTTTCTCTTGCTGAAGTGACTTTAGTTAAAATAGATGTTCAGCGACACGAACTAAATGTTATCAACGGGTCTCGTGAAACGATAAATAAATTTCGGCCTATTTTTTTAGTTGAAATTTTCTTTGAAGATCTCATGCAGGCAAATATTTTTGAAGCATTTAGATTGGCGGGAGGCTACTCGGTCTACGACATGATCTCCGGCAAATTTGTCTCTCTTGAAGCTTGTGCGGAGGAAATTCAAGCTCGAGAGGGTGAACTTTTTCGAGATTTATTTTTGGTTCCTGAGGAAAAAAAAATTCTACTCATGAGTAAAGACGCACGCAGATTAACAATTGTGTAACAATTGTGTAACAATTGTGTCGTCAAGTGGCGCAATGAAATGCTTTCGATGGCTGTAGAGCCTTGCCTTTGTCCTTCTACAAGAGTACGAATTAGAGTTCATCTTTTGTTTTGGGAGATTGAGGTTGCTAAAAATTTCCGTTTTCGGAACCGGTTATGTCGGACTTGTAACCGGTGTCTGTTTCGCTGATATGGGCCATAATGTTACTTGCGTTGATATTGATGCAAGTAAGGTTGAACTATTGAAACGAGCGCAATCTCCAATTTATGAACCCGGCCTTGATGAGATGTTATCTTCGAATATTAAGGCTCATCGACTTCATTTCACCACTGACGCAAAAGAGGCCACAGAAGGAGCAGATGTCATCTTTATCGCCGTTGGCACTCCGCCGAATGAAGATGGTTCGGCAGACTTACAATATGTCTTAAAGGTTGCAGAAGACATCGCTAGTCATTTGAATGACTACAAGGTTATTGTGACCAAGTCGACTGTTCCAGTCGGCACTTGGCGCAAAGTTAAAAATAAAATCAATGATGTTTTAAAAAAACGTAACCTCGATATCGAGTTCGACATTTGCTCAAATCCAGAGTTTCTTCGCGAAGGATCTGCGATCGAAGATAGTTTGAAACCAAATCGTGTCGTTGTAGGGGTTGAATCCGAAAAAGCCGGCAAGATCATGCGCGAGCTTTACGAGCCATTTTTAAACGGAAATCCACTATTGTTGATGGATCCATTTTCAAGCGAAATGACCAAATATGCTGCAAACTCTATGTTGGCGGCTCGTATTAGTCTGATGAATGAGTTCTCGCGCGTGTGTGAACAAGTGGGCGCCGATATAGAGTGGGTTCGTCGTGGCATTGGGGCCGATCATCGCATTGGTCCTCACTTCTTGTTTGCAGGCGTCGGTTACGGTGGCAGTTGCTTTCCTAAAGACGTTCGCGCATTGATTCGTACAGGCGATGAGCTTGGCGAGAGTTTAGAAATTTTAAAAGCTGTCGAATCAACAAATCTTCGTCAAAAAAATAATTTCTTTGAAAAGGTTGAAAAACATTTCGAGGGACAGTTTAAAAATCGCAAAGTTGCAATGTGGGGTGTGGCTTTCAAGCCGGGAACGGATGATATCCGTGAGGCTCCTGCATTGCATTTGATTGAAAAAATCTTGGCTGCCGGTGGAGCTGTTTCGGTTTTTGATCCTGTAGCTGCGAATTCTGCTCAAAAATATTTTAGCCATTATTCTTCTGTGAAGTCGCAAGCAGCGACTCATCTTCATTTCATCGACGATCAATACGATGTTCTTGAAGATGCCGATGCTCTTCTTATCGTGACAGAGTGGAAAGCATTCCGTGAACCAGTATTCGATAAGATGAAAAAGAATTTGAGGAAGCCCGTGGTCTTTGATGGCCGCAATATTTACTCTCCCAAAAAAATGCAAGAGAGAGGCTTCCATTATATATCGATCGGTCGTCCTTCATAGGATGGATCGATCTGGTTTGAGGGTACCATGATCTACGATTGTTTTTCGTTCTTTAATGAACTTGATCTTCTAGAAATACGTCTGAACGTTATGAACGATGTGGTAGATCGTTTTGTGCTTGTCGAAGCAACTAAGACTTTCCAAATGAAAGATAAACCAATGCTCTTTGAAGCTAACAAAGAGCGTTTTAAGCCGTTTCTTCATAAGATTGATCATATCGTTGTGGATACTTACCCGACTTTTTGGACAAAATTTCGCAAAGTGAAAACTTGGGATTATCACGACAATCAGAAAGAAGCGAAGATGCGTGGTTTGAAGGATGCAAAACCTGATGACACGATTATCGTTTCTGATTTAGATGAAATTCCTCGCCCTGATTTGGTTTTGAAATATGCAAATACTCCCGAGATTAAGGTCTTTCAGCAAAGACTTTATTATTACTATTTGAATTGCTTTGTGAAAGATTATCCCGAGCCGATTGAAGTTTATAACGGCTATAAGCCGTGGCAGGGTACGGTCATGATGAAGCGCAAAGATTTGAAGTCTATCAAAAAAGCGCGCTTGTATCGCGGTGAAAGGCACGATTCAAATAAAGTAAAAATTGTCCGCGAAGGCGGTTGGCACTTTAGCTATTTAGGTGGCGTAAAAGCTGTTATAGAGAAGATCGAGGCTTATTCTCACAAAGAGCATAATGTTGAGTCTTTCAAAGATCCAAAACGTATTGAAGCTTTGATTAAACAAGGCAAAGGGCTTTACGGACAGAATGTTGTGTCTGAATTCGTGGCTATTGATGACACTTTCCCGCAGTATATTTGTGAGCACCAAGATAAGTATAAAGATTTGATTCTTCACCCGTAAGGTACTTTTAGGAAGGCATGAAGATGAAATTGATCGATATCGGTTGTGGTCCAAAAAAAGCGGAAGATCATTATGGTATCGATTGCTTTCAGTTTCATGGCGTAGATCAAGTTTTTGATTTTGATGCCGGGAAGTGGCCGATAGAAGATAACTCCTTTGATGGGGCTCGCAGCGTTCATGTAATCGAACACATTACTGACACAAAGAATTTCCTCAGCGAAATTCACCGCATCTGTAAAAACGGAGCAGAAGTCTACATCGAAACTCCGCATTTCTCATGGGTCGATTCATGGAGCGACCCCACGCATCGCTGGCATTTCTCAGCGGGCTGGTACCGCCCCTTAGCAAAAGGGGAGTATTTATCTGCGATCACGGGTGAGTTTGAACACGTAAAAACCGTCATTGAATTCAACAAATCTGCGCGCAGTTTGTTCCCGCGCTTGATCGTAAAACTTTTCGGTATTGAAACTTACGAGCGTTACTACGCCTTCAAGCATCCAGCACGCAATATCCACACTTGGTTGCGAGTGAAAAAGTAACTAAAACCTCACCCGCAAGCCAATCCCGATATCCAAATCCACATCTGTACTTGGAACAATATCGAGAGCTAAAGCCAATTCGGCGAAAACCTCGATGTTGGGATTATTGAAATTATAAAGCACTCCCAAAGGAGCCCGAGCACCCAGGGCGATGTCGCCGTCGTGGTCTCCGTGATTAATAAAAATCATGCGAGCGCCAAGACCATAATACATATTGATAGGACCTTCAGTGGTTTTAAAGCTGCGGGCATGGTCCCATAAGTAGGTTCCATGAATCTCGGTTCCTTCATAATGACCAAAGGAATACGCGAAAGCTCCTTCGAGTGAGTGAGCGTTATCTAGTCCAAAGCGACCGGAAATGCCTGTTGGATCTCCGATAACTACCCCTAGAGCGTTGTCTGCGTGGGCTGCCTCTGCGCCTAAGAATTCAACCAGTGCGAAAGAAAGTAACAAGGTGCAAGTAACGATGAGCGCCTTCTTCATGAAGTCCTCCTCAGTCAAAAATTTTACCTTCCTCGAGAAAGGTTTCCACTCTTTCTTAGTAGCGTGTTTCAACTGAGACGTGCAGCTGTAAAAAGTTTTAACGAAAAAATACAACTTTCAGAACAGCATATCTTGTTTTGCGATTGCAAAAGTAAATTCTTGTGCGCGGTTTGTCTGGCACAGAGGGAAGTAAGCAGAAGCGACGCTGGAAAAATTAAATACGTGGACGAACAACCAACTCAGGATAACCGGTCGCGGGATCCACTTCGCGTGTGAAAATCACGTCATCATTTTCAAGCAAAACAATTTCAGCCGTCGTATGAATCTCACACCCCTCCATCAAGTGACCACCAAGGACCTGACCTTTTTGATCAGCTATAGAGATGTGAATGTGGACTCCATCTGCTGAAATTGTCCCCGTTGCTGACACGATTTCGAACGGGCCCGTAAAAGTCGTCGCATTTTTGCCATTTGCCAGACGTAACTGAGCGATCTTTAAACTTCCTACGGCACTCGTAATAACAGCCGCTTTTAATCCGTGAGTTTGTGCGAAGTGTAAAAGCTCTTTCTTCAAATCCTGAGAGGGTCTCAATCGGAAACAAAAACTTGTCACTGCGCTGGAATAAAGTGGGGCTAACATAAACAAAACCGCCTGTTTTTAGTCGAAGGTCTTTGAAGACCTCAGTCATAGGAGTACACTATTTGAACCTGCTTCGGCAAAAGCTGATTGTAGGATAACTCATCATCGTCTGGACCCAAAGGACATCTATGAAAATTTACTCAGACATTACAAAAACTGTTGGTCAAACTCCTCTCGTGGAAATGCAAAGACTTGGGAAGGGCTTGCCCGGAAAACTCTGGTTGAAATTGGAATTTTTCAATCCACTGGGATCTGTGAAGGACCGTATTGGTCTTGCGATGATCGAGCAAGCAGAGCTTGATGGAAAACTCAAACCCGGCATGGAAATTATCGAGCCGACAAGTGGTAACACCGGTATTGCGCTGGCATTTGTGGCGGCGGCCAAAGGCTACTCTCTAACACTGACGATGCCCGAGACGATGTCGCAAGAGCGCCGAACTTTGCTTTTACTTTTGGGCGCAAAAATCGTTTTGACTCCGGGGCCTTTGGGGATGAAGGGCGCTATTGCAAAGGCGATGGAGATGATCGAGAAAACTCCGAATAGCTGGATGCCGGGACAGTTTGACAATAAAGCAAATCCCGCTATTCATAGAGAGACTACGGCTCTGGAAATCTGGTGCGATACTGACGGCAAAGTTGATATGGTTGTCGCAGGGGTTGGAACTTCGGGAACAATCACAGGTGTGGGGCAGGTTTTAAAAGCCAAAAAGCCCTCTGTAAAGATGATCGCAGTTGAGCCAACAGAAAGCCCGGTGCTTTCTGGAGGTAAACCGGGTCCCCATAAAATCCAAGGTTTGGGGGCGGGCTTTATACCTTCGGTGATGGATCGTTCCGTTGTTGATGGTGTCGAACAAATCTCTTCGGAAGAGTCTATGAAGATCGCGCGCGAAGTGATAAAAACGGAAGGCATTCCGGTGGGAATTTCTTCTGGCGCTTCGATCGGTGTGGGATTGCGTTTAGCGGCTCGTGAAGAAAATCGTGGCAAAAATATCGTCGTGATTGTTCCAAGTTACACAGAAAGATATTTATCAACTTTGCTTGCTGAACAAGAGCGTTCACAGGCGCAACAGATGACTGTTTCTGAAGTGGACGAGAAATATCTAAGTCGTATTAAGTAAGGCGTTATGGTTCCTTTTATTGTTCCAGCCCATGACAAAGTTTTGATGAAGATCGGCGAGGGAGAGAACACTCTTCCCGCGACTTCGGATTTGAACGTGTTTGTCTGGAATGTTTATAAGGGACAAAAAGCTCATATCTTTGAAAAAGACTTTAAGAAATTAGGCAGCGGCAAAGACTTTATTCTTTTGCAAGAAGCCCTCGTCGACAGCCGTATGCCTTTGCTTTGGAAGAATGATTTTTCCGCTTACGAATGGCATCTCGCTCAGAGTTTTCACTATAAGAAAGATCTGACAAGCACCGGAGTTGCCATTGGTTCGAAAATTTCACCGGTGACGGTGGACTTTATCAGATCCAAGGCGCGCGAATTCTTTTGGCTCACACCGAAGCTGACTTTGTTCAGTGAATATGACTTCGAAGGAAAGAAGGTTCTTTTCGTCTGCACTCACGTTTTGAATTTTGTGACGACAGCGGCCTTTTCGGCCTCACTATACGAAATAGCGCAGAAGATTTCTTTATTTGAAGGACCCGTGGTTTTAGCCGGCGACTTCAATACATGGAACGTGAAGCGCTACATGATTATGAAGAGCATCTTCCGTGATTTGAATCTCGAACATTTGGATTTAGAAAATGATGGACGTCTTTTAAAACTAGATCACGTTTTCGTTCGCGGATTCGATGTTCTCAAAGCCGAGGTTCATCACACGATCATGAGTTCGGACCATTTTCCTATCGAGATTAAATTAAAGCTTAAATAGCCGCATTCACAACAGATCTGTGAAGTTTTCTAAAAGCTCCAAGTGATCTTATTTTCTGAAGACAAGAAACTTTTGAAAACCATTCTTTGACAGAGTCGCAAGTTCGCCTGCAATCGCGGCGCCCACTAACCACAAAATTCCAGTTTCAATTGAAACCTCGCGATTTAGCATCGCAAAAATTCCTAGTGACACCAAAGAAAGTCCAGCGATCGTCAGCGACCGGGAACGAACAATGACCAACCACTCATCGTACTTTAAAACAAGACGAGCTAACAAAATCGTTGCTGCTAAATAAAAAGCACCACAGAAAGACTGACAGAAAGTAGGTGAGATCTTCATGAAAAGATCCATTAAGCCATCGCCCGAAAAAAATAATCGCAAACCAAATTGCGGGCAGGCCATCAAAGTCACAAAAGAACTTACCAAGTGAATCGCGCCTAGTTTCATCGCCACCGAAGAACGACGCGGAAGAGACTTCGCAATATCAGCCTGCACCTTTTGCAAAATAAAAGAAGAGCCCGCAGCGGTTCCTGCATCATCAACAAAAGATTTAAAATCTTTCTTAATGTTTTTCATGACGTCTCCTTAAAAGTTTCAAACTGCGACTGACAATTTGGCGAATGTTGCTTGTGGATTCGTGAAGTTTTTCTGCGATCTCTTCGTATTCTAGTTCATCGAGGTAGCGCATTTTCAAAACCTCTTTTTCTCTCACCTTTAGACTGTCCAACAAGACTTGCGATTCCTCCTTCTGTTCTAGAATAGGAGGCGAGGGGTCACTTTGTGACAATGAATCGTCCCATTCGAGGAAATCTTTAATTTCCCGATTCCTATAGTCTTTTAGTTCGCTGCGAGTGATGACGTAAATCCAGGCTAAAGCGCTATGTTTAACATCATAGAGATGCTTTTTGCGAAAGACCTGTAGAAAAACGATCTGCAGGACATCGTCAGCCTGCTCGCGGCTAAGGCCTCTTTTCAGGCCATAGGAAAGGACGCGGCCAGAGTGTCTCAGATAAAGATGATCCAAAGCCTTTGCGTCGCCCTCGGCAAGGGACACAAGAAGTTCTTCATCTGATTGGTCTTGAAAGTTTTTTTTCATCGGTTTGTCACAAAGAGTATGTGCCCATCCTAATAGCCTATGAAAGAACACACAAGAGAGATTTGAAAATGAAAATACAAATGATCGGTCTTCTGATCTTAGCAGCCTTTCATAGTACTGAGGTCTTCGCACATCCAGTTTCCTATCAGGGAGCGACGTCCGTGATGTCTTACAATAAGGACCAAGAGAATGAATTGTTAGTCACATATTCAATTAAGTCTTATCTTGCCGTGGCCCTTGAGTACTACAAAGTTGAGAAAGTAACTTACACGGTTCCGCGCTTGGACTTTTTGTTGAAGCGTTGGAATAGCGAGGACTCTCAGGCTAATATTTATCTCAGCGGAGGATACGGGGCCGAGCGATCTTATGAGGAACAAGTCGGTGTCGGATTTGCTTCGGCCGAGGCCGACTGGGAGTCGCGAAAATACTATACCTCCTTGCAATACAATCGCTTCTTTAGAAAAGACACCCCGAGCGTGGGGCGCGTCGACTTTGAAGATACAAAGTT
Source organism: Bdellovibrio sp. (assembly GCF_036384735.1). Classification (GTDB taxonomy): domain Bacteria; phylum Bdellovibrionota; class Bdellovibrionia; order Bdellovibrionales; family Bdellovibrionaceae; genus Bdellovibrio. The sequence goes on from NZ_DASVLT010000021.1 coordinate 12,276, forward strand.
GAGAGCGGGTGTGGCTCCTTATCTCGCGGACTTTAATGAAATCAACACGTGGTTGATTCTTGAAGCGGAAAAGATGAATGACAAATCTGTTCAACTCACTCAATTTGTCCGCCTATTCTATAAGAATGTATTAATAGAAGTAGGGGCGGGTTTTGATGGGGGCTGGGCTTTTAATTATATGGTGCACTTTTAATAGGAGAATTTATGAAAGCATTTTTATTAGCGGCTTTGATTCTAACATCCTCCGTGAGTTTCGCTGCAGAGTCTGAAACGGTGAATGTCAAAGGCATGGTTTGTTCTTTCTGTGCTCAAGGCATCACTAAAAAATTTAAAGAGCAACCTGAAGTCGCAGAAGTTGAGGTCAGCCTCGAAAAGAAATTTGTGAAACTGACTTATGCTGAAGGAAAAAAACTTTCCCATGAAAAAATTGAATCCTTGTTGAAAGAGTCAGGCTATGAAGTCAGCTTTAACGCCCAAAAATAGTTTCTTCACCTTTCTGACTTTATTCAGTTCGGCGAGCACTTTGATTTGCTGTGCTCTGCCGGCTTTATTTGTCAGTTTAGGGATGGGAGCTGTGCTTGCAGGTTTAGCCACTAAAATTCCAGGGCTTATTTGGATTTCTGAACACAAGCCACAGGTTTTTATTTTTGCGGCAGTCATGCTGGCTGGAAATGGACTGTGGCTGTGGAGGAATCGAAATGCTCCTTGTCCATTGGACCCTGAACTTAGAAATGCCTGTTTAATGGGCAGAAAAATTTCCGTCCGAGTGTATCTCTTATCAGTGATCATCTTCCTGATCGGATTTTTCTTCGCTTTCGTCGCGTCATCTCTCTATTAATAGAGTCCATCAATCCGTCGACGCAACCCATCGCAAAAAGGTACGGCGTACCTTCAAGGGGCGTTGACTGGATGCAGTGTTTTGAATTATCCCTAAGTCTTCGTAATTATAACAGAACTACTCTGGTGACCCCAGAGGCAGACAGCAACTATGGAGAGCAAAAATGTTTAGTGAATCTTTGCTGATTTCTCCCGCTATTGCAGGGGCAGTTGGTTTGGTCGTTGCTTTGTTCTTGTACCTTCGTGTGAAGGCACAACCAACAGGCAATGAGACAATGAATCGCATCGCGACTTACGTTCGCGAGGGCGCAATGGCTTTCCTTGTACGTGAGTACAAGGTTCTTTTCGTTTACGCAATTGTCGTAGGCGCAGCTCTTTGGTTCGCCTTGGGCGGAATCGCAGCGGGATCATTCATCCTTGGTGCGTTCTTGTCTTTGCTTGCGGGCTTCTTCGGTATGAAAGCCGCAACTTATGCGAACGTTCGTACTTCTCAAGCAGCTTCTACAGGTTCAAAAGCAGCAGCGTTGCTAGTTGCTCTTGATGGTGGCGCGGTGATGGGTCTTTCTGTTGCGGGTCTTGGTTTGATCGGTCTTGGTGTCATTTATATGATGTTCAAAGATCAAACTGAAGTTGTTGGTACTATTCTTCACTCTTTCGCTGTAGGTGCTTCATCTATCGCTCTTTTTGCACGTATCGGTGGCGGTATCTATACTAAAGCTGCTGACGTTGGTGCAGACATCGCTGGTAAAGTGATCGAGAATATTCCAGAGGACGATCCACGCAACCCTGGCGTTATCGCAGATAACGTGGGTGATAACGTTGGTGACGTTGCTGGTATGGGCGCTGACATTTACGAATCAATGGTTGCAGCGATTGTTTCTGCCATGGCGATTGCTTTGACAATCCCAGCAGAAAAATTGACGAACTTGATGGAAAATGCTTCTGACGCTAATGCAACTCGCATGGCGGGTATCACTCTTCCTTTGTTGCTTTCAACTTTGGGTCTTGTGATTTCTATCATCGTCATCTTTGCAGCTCGCGCATTCAAAAACGGCAAGCCTGCAACTGTATTGCGTAATGCTTTGATCTTCCCTCCGATCATTTTGACAATCGCGGCTTACGTTGTGTTGCCAATGTTCGGTATCAGCCAAGCAGTGACTGTGGCTTTGGCAGCGGGTGCGTTTGGTGGTGCTTTGATCGGTTTGATCACTGAGTACTACACAGCAGCTCGTCCTATCAGATTGGTTGCTGAAGCAGCTTTAACTGGTGCGGGTACTGGTGTGATCCGTGGTTTGGCAGTAGGTATGGAATCTACAGCGATCCCAATGTTGATCGTTGTTATCGCCGCTTACGTCGCAGACCGCGCTTTGGGTCTCTACGGTATCGCGATCTCTGCAGTAGGTATGTTGGCTGGTACAGCAGTTGTTATGACTGTTGATGCTTACGGTCCCATCGCGGATAACGCTGGTGGTATCTCTGAGATGTCAGGTCTTGGTAAAAACGTTCGCGACATCACTGACGAGTTGGATGCAGTTGGTAACACAACAGCAGCTATCGGTAAGGGTTTCGCGATCGGTTCTGCGATCTTGACAGTGTTGGCGCTTTTCTCTGCGTTCAACATGGAAGTAAACCACGTTCGTCTTAAAGCTGGCTTGCAAGCTATGTCTTTGGATCTAACTTCTTCTGGCGTTTTGATCGGTATCTTGATCGGTGCAATTCTTCCGTTCCTAGTTGGTTCAACAACTATGACTGCGGTTGGTAAAGCGGCTCAAAAAATCGTGGTAGAAATCGCTCGTCAATTCAAAGAAATCCCAGGTCTTCGTGAAGGTAAGGCTGAGCCTCAACCTGCGAAAATCGTAGACATCGCAACTCAAGCGGCTCTATGGGAAATGATCTTGCCAGGTATGATCGCTATCCTTGCTCCAGTAGCAGTGGGCTTCATCTTGGGTCCTCAAGCTCTTGCAGGTCTTCTTGCGGGTGGTTTGGCTGTTGGCGCGACATTGTCTTTGTACATGGCAAACGCTGGTGGCGCTTGGGATAACGCTAAGAAATTCATCGAAAAAGGTGGATTGCCAGGTCATCCAAAAGGTTCTGACGCTCACAAAGCGGCCGTTGTTGGTGACACTGTCGGTGACCCGTTCAAAGATACTTCAGGTCCTGGTATCGCGATCTTGATCAAAGTTATGTCTGTCGTTTCTTTGTTGATCGCTCAGTTGATCGCTACTATCGGCGGTTAGTTCTGAAGACACTCCGGTTCGCCGGAGTCTACAGATTTGAAATAAAAAAAGGCTTCCATTGGGAGGCCTTTTTTATTTGTAAACAACGAAAATATCTTAAACTTCGACGCAAATTATTCAGCAGGAACGATTTCTTTAAAATCACCTTTGGCTTTTTCAGCGGCTTTTTCTTTTTCCAATTTCTCTTTCACCTTGGCTGCAACTTCATCGGCTAACTCATCTGGTGGAGTAGGGACCCCCCACATCTGGCGACATGATTTGATGGCATCACCGGATTGTCCGCCTTGTTGAACCTTCGTAACAGTGCAGTCAACGACATCGCCAGAGCTTTCGTTACAGATTTTTTCCGCATCAGTAGAAGAGATCGACATGGAACGCGCTCGCACTGTCGACAGACATTGGCTTTTCGATTGGATTTGCGCCAAAGAAAAGCTTGGCGCTAAAAGAAGCAAGATGCAGATCGTTTTCATAAATCCCCCGAGAAACTTCCTTTAGTTTAACATGATTCAAAGGGGGCCTGTCCACGTTCGGTCTTGATTTGAGACACCTAAGCCTTTCGAACTAGCTTTTAGTTATGCCATAATGAAGCTCACAGGATACAGGAGGGCAATTTTGAGCAGTCCATTTATCGAAGCCATGGAAGTGCTGCACACCGAGGCCCAAAAAGGGGACCTCACTCTAAGACGCATCGTGGACCTTCTTGGAGAAGAAGCTCACATCATTTTAATTCTTCTTTTTTCCCTGCCTTATATGTTGCCGGTAAGTATTCCTGGGCTTTCGACTCCGGCGGGACTTTTAATATCTTTGCTGGCAATTATGCTTTTTCTGAAGCGACCGACGTGGATTCCCAAACGCTATGAGAATATTGCCATTGGGGCCCGGACAGTTTCAAAAATTTCGACGTTGGCAGAGCGAATGTGGATAAAGATTTCCGGGGTTGTAAAGGAGCGTTGGCTTACTCTGCATGATAATTCTTTTTTTCGCAGTTTGAATTTAATCGTCTTTGTTCTGAACGCGATTCTTTTAGCGCTGCCCTTGCCAATTCCGTTCACCAATACTTTGCCGGGAATTGCCATTGTTCTATGTGCCCTAGGACATTTAGAGCACGACGGAGTTTTCATTTTCTTAAGCTATATTTGGACCATCGTTGTGTGTGCGTTCTTTTCGGCACTTGCGATGGGCGCGGTTCGTTTCTTCTAACAGGGCCCGACCTCAAGCTCTTTGTCAGCTTTAGTTTTTACATCTATTCTTTGTTTATTAGGAGGTCCCAATGACAAAATGGATTTTGATGACTGTTGTGGCGTGTTTTGGTTTTGCTTATCAAGCCCAAGCTCAAGGTGGCATGGGAAATGGCCCCTGCGCGAAAGATATGCAGACTTTGTGTGGTACTGCGGGCACTGATAAAGGTGCCATGATGAAGTGTATGATGGAAAATAAGGACAAGCTTTCTCCAGAGTGCAAAGCCCGACATGAACAAATGAAAGCGGCTATGAAAGAAGTGAAAGATGCCTGCCACGAAGACTATGAAAAGTTCTGCAGTGAAGTGAAGCCAGGAGGCGGCAGAATTATGAAATGCATGAAAGAACATGAGCAGGAACTAAATCAAAACTGTAGAGATGAAATCAATAAAGCAAAACAAAAAAGACATCGCGGTTAATTAACCACGTTGTTTGAAAAGGCGGTGAAGACTCTTATCCGAATAGGGGTCTTCACTATTCACTAGGTCTTGTTCCGAATAGCCAGAGAAAATATTTTCCACGACAACCTTTGTATCCGTCACATAAAAGAACGCACGCCATGTGCGATAAGCTATCACAAAGCCGTCATCTATTTCTTTGACACGTTTCTTTTTAGAGTTCGTCGGTTCGTACTCCAGTTGATGAATCAAGAATGCACGCAATTGATCTAGACCATTTTTTTCGAGCCAATTCAACTGTTGCGAAACCGTATCCGAAAAAATAATCTGATGTTTTACTGCGGACTTAAGCCATTCAGGTTCACTATCAAAAGCATCCGAGTAAGCGACATAAGGTTTAATGTCGATAATCGGTGAGCCATCAAGAATATCAGCACCTTCAACTGTGATTTTAAGTTTATCGATGGATTTTACTTTCACACAGCTTATCCCCACAGGATTAGGACGGTAAGGGGAGCGGGTCGCAAATACCCCCACCTTCGCGTCAGTTCCACGCGGAGGAAGCACCATCGGATTCCAATGTTGATTGTGATGGAATAAAAATAAAATCCAAATGCGTTCACAACCTTCAAGTCCAATAAGAGCTTGTTCAAAATTGTGACCTGGGGAAAGTTCAATCACACCTTCCGAGTGATGACTGTCAGGTTGTCGGCCTGCCTCATAGGGATGCACCTGAGGACTTCTAAAATAACCAATGGGAGTAAACTCTATTTTTTCGCTCGCCATTGTCTCATCCATTCAAATCCTGCCACAGCCGCCGTCACACCGACGTTTAAAGAGTTCTTTCTTCCGCGCAAGGGAACGATACGAACTTCATCAATCAATTTCAAAATCTCAGGATCAAGGCCGAATCGCTCGTTACCTAAAATAAATGCTGTGGGCTCATCAGAAAAATCCTCGTAAAGGTCTTCAGCACTAGCCGCGGTTTCAAGAGCGATCAGACGGTAGCCTTCTTCTTTCAGCGATTCAAGGCACTCAAAAAGTTTTCCGCCCTCAGCCCAATCCATATACTCTTGTGTACCCATGGCGGTCTTTTCAACCTTACCTTGCGTCGGCAGGGGAGTATAACCACAAAGCAGAACCTTCTCTGCGCCGAGACATTCTGCAGTTCGAAAAATAGAACCCACGTTAAAGGCAGAGCGAATATTATCCAATACAAAAATCAAAGGCAGTTTTTCAGCCGGTCCTACATCTTTGTCGTTTTCTACGATCAAGAAATCATCATCTTGCAGAATCTTATGAAGCAAACGCTCAAAAGGAATCGCAAAAGCCACGAAGTGCTTCATCGTCATGGTAGGAATTAAGTGCTTTTCAATAGAGGCCAGGCGAGAGACATCACCATCTTCTGAAGTTGCCAAGGCCGCGATGGAGTTCTTCAAAACAGAAAGCTTGCTCGTATCAAAAGAAAAATCCACTGCGTTTGAGGCAGTGGATTTTTCAAGATCTAAAAAAAGCCTGTGAATGTCTTCAAGGGATTTTTTATCTTGCGGAGTCATTACTTCACACGTTGGCCGACTTGAGCGCCTTCATCAGCAGAAAGAACAAACAGATCGCTGCCGCCATTTCCTGCTGCTAGGATCATACCCTCAGACATACCGAATTTCATCTTACGTGGCTTCAAGTTGACACAAACTAAAACTTTACGACCGACAAGTTGCTCAGGCTTATAGGCAGCCTTTATGCCAGAGATGATCTGACGGATCTGACCACCACCGATATCTACTTTCAACCGAAGAAGCTTGTCAGCTTCTTTGATTTCTTCAGCTTCAACAACCAAACCAATACGCAAATCCACTTTTTCAAAATCAGTGAATTCGATTTCAGCAGGCGTGCCGCCAGTATCCGCTTTCGCAGGCGCTGGAGGTGCCGCAGATTTGGCTGCCGGAGCCGTCGAAGAAGCTTTCTTCGCAGCTTGAATCTCTTCATTGATTTTACGGCCTTCTTCAACCATGGCTTTCACTTTGTCGCCCTCTACACGAGTTGCCAAGTGTTCATAATCGTTGATAGGACGATTTGAAAGCACCGTGTGAATGTCAGACCATTGATAGTCTTTTTCACCCAACAATTGAGCCACTTTCGCAGTGTAATGCGGAAGAACTGGTTTTAAGTAAATCGCCAAGATACGGAAGATATTCAAAGTCGTCGTGATAACTTGCTTCGTTCCAACAGGATCTGCTTCCAATGTTTTCCATGGAGCTTTCTCGTCAAAATATTTATTCGCCTCATCCGCCAAAGAACGAATTTCTGTCGTTGCCTTCGCAAAATCACGAGCTTCAAAGTGCGCAGCAATCACTTCGCCTTTGTCTTGAGCAAGCTTGATAAGCTTTGCACCTTCAGTATCAGGTGTGCTCATCATGCCATCCATTTTCTTTTTCAACATTTGGCCGCCACGAGAACCCAAGTTCGTGATCTTGCCTACAAGGTCCGAGTTCACGCGGTTCACGAAATCTTCCAAGTTCAAATCGATATCATCGACAGAACTATTTAATTTAGTGGCGTAGTAATAGCGCAAATGTTCAGGATTCAAATGATTCAAGTAAGTGCGAGCTGCGATGAATGTCCCTTTTGATTTAGACATTTTCTCGCCATTCACCATCAAGTGTCCGTGAACGAAAACTTGATTTGGTGAACGAAGCTCAGCTGCCTTCAAGAACGCAGGCCAGAAAATCGTGTGGAAGCGAGCAATGTCCTTACCGATGAAGTGATAGATTTCACGGCTAGGGTCTTGCCAGATGTCTTGCAAAGATTTGCCTTGAGCTTTCGCCCATTGCTCTGTGGAAGACATATAACCCATTGGAGCATCCACCCACACATAGAAGAACTTTTTATTGTTCGTTCCAGGAATAGGGAAGCCAAAGTAAGGTTCATCACGAGAGATATCCAAGTCATGAAGATCTTCGTTGAACCACTCGAGCATTTTTTTAGAAATCTCTGGGGAAGAATGTTTCGGAATCCACTCTTCCAGATATTTTTTGAAATCATTCAGTTTAAAGAAAATACTTTCGCTATCTTTCAATACCGGCGTCGTTCCACATAAAGAACAATGAACGTCCTTCATGTCACTCGGAGAATAAGTGGAACCACACACGTCGCAAGAATCGCCGTACTGTTCTTTCGCGCCACACTTAGGGCACGTGCCTTTAACAAAACGATCCGGCAAGAACATCTTGTCATGATCGCAGTAAAGTTGCTTGATGGCCTGAGAGCGAGTGTGACCGCCCTCAACCATTTTTTTATAGAAGTATTCACACAGAGCTTTGTTCTCTGGCGAGTTCGTAGAACCGTAGTGAGAAAACTGAACTTGGAAATCCGCAAAGTCAGCCGTGTGCTCTTTATAACTTTGCGCGATCAATTGTTCAGGAGTGATTCCCAATTCACGAGCTTTCACCATGATTGGCGTGCCATGAGTGTCATCTGCACAGATGTACACGCACTCGTTACCGCGCATGTTTTGAAAGCGTGCCCAGAAGTCAGCTTGCAGATATTCAACCAAATGCCCAAGATGGATATAACCATTGGCATAGGGAAGGGCACATGTGATTAGGATCTTTCTCTTTTGGGACATAGTTTACTTAAACTCCACATTTCCAGATTCTAGATGATACATTCCTCTGACAATCTTTACCTCACCAGAGGTCACAGCGTCACGCAGGATTTCCGAGCGAAGAAGCAGATCTTTTGCGATGCCGTCAACGTTAGACCATGACTCTTCAATCATAGCAGGAGAAGGCTTAATTCCTTTATACTTTAAAAGGCGAGGTTTCAAATCGTTCACCACCGCGCCAAACGAAGGGCTGCCCACGTCTGCGCCATCCATCGCTTGCAAAGTGGCTTTGACAGCGCCGCTATTTTCTTGACCCATAACGACAATCAGATTCACACCTAAATTCGCCACTGCGTATTCAATACTACCGATCACATTTTCACTCAAAGAAGGACCTGCTGTGCGAACTGTATATAGTTCACCTAGTTTTTGGTCGAAGATCACCTCTGGAGGAGCCGAAGAATCACTTGAGGAAAGCACAACCGAGTGAGGTGTTTGTCCCGCAGCAACACGCAAGCGATCTTTCGCCAATGCGCCATCTTTACGGAAGAAGCCCTTTACGAAGCGAGTGTTTCCATTGCGAAGCCAGCCATAAGCTTTCTCTGCCGGAACAGGACCTGCTTCGCGGACCGGTTTGCCATGTGTTTCCTTAATGTGTTGGGCTGCTTCTGCCACAGCATTTTTAACTTCTTGCGCTTGAGCTTGGCCTTCAGTTTTGGCAACTGGGGCGCCTTCTTTAGCAGCCGGTACAGTAGTTGGAGTCATTTGAACCGAAGCCTCTTTCGGAGCTTCCGTATTGCTACGACGTTTCGAGAAATAAGAACAAGCAGAAAGATTCACGAGTGCCAGAATAAGTGCGACACGAATAACCATTTACATCCTCCCTGATGTGACTTTCTTATTGTCTGGATTTCCATCGCATCCGGTCAAATTAAAAAGCAAAAAAACTTTTCTGCCGTCAGAGGGAAATCTAAGATATTTTAGTCTCTTCCCGAGGGAGCTTATCATGTCGATTCCAGTTTTAACGCCCGAACAAGTTCAAAAAAAACTTCTGGAGAAATCCTATCAAGCCCAAGAAAGCTATTACGCGATGTACAGCACTTGGTGGGGAGGCATTATTCAAAATCCCTCGCTGATGATGGTGCCCATCGATGACCACATCGTCCACCGTGGCGATGGAGTCTTCGAAGCTATTAAAGTCATCGAAGGAAAAGTGTTCCTTCTGGACGAGCACTTAGCTAGGCTTGCTCAATCGGCGGAGCTTATTGGTCTGCCATTGCCAATGAACATTCAAGAAATGCGTAAAACCATTCTTGAAACCATGGCGGCAACCCAAAAACAAGAAGCGATCCTTCGTCTGTACATTTCCCGTGGTCCAGGTGGATTTACGACAAATCCTTATGAATCTGTGTCCTCACAAATGTACTTGGTGGTCACAAGTTTTAAACCCGTGGCCGAAGAGAAATACCAAAAAGGCGTCAGTATCGGAAGAAGTGCGGTCCCTCCTAAAGACCCGTGGTTTGCACGGATTAAAAGCTGCAATTATCTGCAAAACGTTTTAATGAAAAAAGAAAGCGTTGATCGCAAGCTCGACTTCACCGTAGGTTTTGACTCCAACGGAAATTTGACAGAATCAAGCACTGAAAACATTGTGATTCTGGATCATGACGGAAATTTGGTAAGACCCAAGCTTGTTCAAATCCTCAGAGGCACAACAATGATCCGCGCCTTTGATCTTTCGGAAAAATTAAAGACCCAAGGATTGATTAAGTCGATTCAAGAGCGTGACATTCACGAAGACGATATCCGTAATGCCAAGGAAGTGATGATGATCGGCACAACATTAGATGTTTTACCAGTATCATCATTCGAGGGAGCGAAAATCGGAGAGGGTCATCAAGGCCCTGTCGCCAAAGAAATGTTAAAGCTTCTTCGTGCAGATATTAAAAACGGCCCCAAGGCCACGGCAGTTTACGCATAAAAAAAAGGCTGCTCATCGAGCAGCCTTTTTAATTTAAACTTCAAGTTGAATTTTATCTAGCAAATCTGGATCGCTAAGAACCGCTTCGCCACCTTTGGCAATGGCGATCAGTGGGTTCTCGGCGACACGAACTGGTAAGCGCACTTCGTTTTGAATACGCAAATCAAAATCGCGAATCAAAGCGCCACCGCCAGCTAAAACAACGCCGCTCTCGATAATATCCGAAACAAGTTCTGGAGGAGTGTGTTCTAAAGCTTTGTGAATCGCATTGATGACTTCTTGAATGCCGCTATTCATCGCAAGACCCACATCTTCGGAGCTTACTTCGATGGATTTGTTCATGCCGGTTTCAGCATCACGGCCTTGAATTGTAGCGACGCGGATGTCTTTTTTAGGAACCGCCGTGCCGATAGAAACTTTCAAATACTCTGCCGTGGCATCGTTGATGATGAACTTTTTGTAGCGCTTGAAATAATCGATGATCGCGTCGTCAATTTTGTGACCACCGACGCGAACCGCTTGGCAATAAACAATGTCGGCAAGAGCGATAACGGCCACTTCCGTGGTGCCACCGCCCATGTCAATGATCATGCAGCCTTCGGGTGCTTTCACGTTCAAGCCTGAACCAATGGCCGCCGCCATGGGTTCATCGATCAAGAACACTTCTTTTGCTCCGGCCGCTTTACAAGATTCAATCACGGCTTTCTTTTCAACTTCAGTCACGCCGTAAGGTAAAGACACGACAACGCGCGGACGAGAGAACGCAGATTTCACGCCTGGTTGAGATAAAAAGTGTTTCAACATCACTTCTGTTGTTTCGAAGTCTGCGATCACACCATCGCGAATTGGTTTTTGCGCGAAGATGTTGCCTGGGTTGTTTGCGAGTTTTTCTTTCGCATCAGTGCCAACGGCGATAACGCGTTTTTTTCCTGGGCTTGTTTGTTGGTAAGCGATCAATGAAGGTTCATTCAAAATAATGCCTTTGCCGCGGGCTGCGATCAAAGTGTTCGCAGTTCCTAAATCCACGTAAAGGTCAGCAGCCGTTCCAGCTTCGTCTTTAAAGAGCCAAGAAAACATATTATTTACCGAATCCTTTTGCGCTATCGAAAGGGAAAGTGGCGAAAACAGAAAGGTAAGTCCAAGACTTGTTTAAGTCCAAACCGACTTCACCACCCAAAGTGACGTCCTTCCATTCATGATAATGGAACTCGGAGCCCACTGTCAGGTTTGTCGCAACAAAATTGTCGTCTTTCGTGTTTACGAAGGTAAATGGAACCGCAAGATACGGAACAGACATGCCGTAATCTGTGTCAAATTTCTTGCTGACCATTGGAGCTACTTGAAGTTGCAGAATATTCTGGTCTTCATCGCGCGCGACACCAGCACCCACACGTAGACCCATTGCCGGTTGTTTATCAACATCTGGGAACGGCATCCACTTAACACTCGCAAAGGCATTGAAATCAACACTGCCACCACCCAAAAGAAGGCGAGCACTTGTTGAATCATTTAAAGGAGCATCAAAGAACAGATCTAAGTTTCCGCCAGGATTTTTATCGGTCAAAAGCTGTGGCTCAACGCCCACTTGATAAGTGTTGGCTGGAAGAATCTCTCCGGATTCAGCAATACTCATAAATGCATGAGCATTTGAACCTACAAGAAGACCTAAAACTAAATATTTAGCAAATTTCATGAAGTAAAACCTTTCGGGCCTTGAACCTATCTACACTTCGACTCTGTCGGAGCAAACCGCTTCAAATCATTTTCAGCGGCCCATTCAAAAATGTTAGCGAGCTGCGAATCATTTGACAAGACTTTGATCTGAAGAGACGCTTAGGGGCGTGACGAAACTTCCCATTTCTTTAGTGATTATTACCTTGAATGAAGAGGCTCACATCGAGCGCTGCATTCGTTCAGCTCCCTTTGTCGACGACGTTGTTGTGGTGGACAGTTTTTCGACGGATCGCACCGTTGAAATCGCCAAAAGCTGTGGGGCGAGGGTTTTCCAAGAAAAGTGGCGCGGTTTCGGTCCGCAGAAGGCTTTTGCAGCCAGTCAGGCAAAAAATCCATGGGTTATCTCTTTGGATGCCGATGAGGCTCTGAGTCCCGAACTTGGCGCCGAAATTATGGAATGTTTTGCAGATTTAAATCCTGAAGCAGGTTATCTTTTTCCGCGCAAATCCTATCATCTAGGACGCTGGATCGGCCATGGTGGCTGGTATCCTGATTATCAACTGCGCCTGTTTAATAAAGATAAATCTCAATGGAATTCCGCAGCTTTGCACGAGAAAGTGGAAGTGACGACCCAGATTAAAATGAAGTGTGATTTACTTCATTGGGTGTTTGATAACTTGAGTGATCAAGTGGTGACGAACGATCGTTATTCAAGTTTGGGAGCTCAACAATTGAACGCGGCGGGAAAGAAGTTTTCTTACTTTAAACTTCTGACGAAGCCAGTTTCTAAATTTATTGAGTGTTACTTTTTTAAAGCGGGCTTTCGCGACGGCCTTCCAGGTTTCATTATCGCAGTCGGTGCGGGGTATTCTATTTTCTTACGTCACGCCAAATTATGGGAGATTCAGCGTGTTCACAAAAAAACTTCCTAAATTACTTCAAGTATTTTTAATTGTGATCGCTTTAGCTGTGGCGGCTCGTGGGCAGGCAGCGCCCAGATATCCTATGGTGAGTGAGGTTCAAGGCCAAGTCACTTGGTTGGGCAAGGACGACAAGAAGTTCCCGGTGAAAGCAAGGACTGTTTTAGTCGAACGTGCCGTTCTTGAAACTGGCGAGGGAGCAAGTATTAAAGTAAGTCTTGATCCCGAGCGTACGTTCACGGTTCTTGAAAACTCCCGTGTCTTTTTGCCAAGTATTAGTTGGGAAGGGGGCGAGGCTCCCATTCTGATTTTGAAAAGCGGCCGGCTTCGTTGGCAACAAACTGATGGGAAGACCGCTTACAATGTGGCTTTAAGTTCAGACTTGTTTCAATTTCTGGCACCCAAAGGGGACTTCGTTTTCTCGATGTATCCGGATAAAGCCTTTGCAGGCGTAAAGGTTTTTAAAGGATCATTAGAGTTTTCGGCCCTCAATGGTGAAGAGACGGCACAAGTTCACGAGGGGCAAGAGGTCGGATTTCAAGGAATTCTTGAAGATAAGAAAATCGCTTACGATATTTTGTTAAAGGGAAAGAAGATTCCCCGTGGGCGTCTAACTCCGGTCTCAGAGATCGAAAAGAAAGAGCTCGCAGCTTATTCCTCCGAACAGACCAAAAAACAAAAGGCTGCGGCTGCAAAAAAGGCTCAAGAAAAGAAGGCTCGTGAGGCTGCGAAGAATTCAGAGTTTATCTGTTCGGCTCCGCCTGCGAAGTTCAATCAATGCGCATGGGTCTGTTTGAACAACCCTAAATCGGAAAAGAAGGCCTGCCTGACATCAAGGGCCGAAGTTTCCTGTGTCCGTAGACGCTGTAATGCCAATGGTGTGTGGGCCGAGGAAACCCCGGTTGATGCGGAAAAAAACGGCAGCCCCTGTAAGGCGCAGCCCGTCGTAGCCCCTTGTGATTACTAATAAATTCAAAAAACCGCGAACTTGCCATTTTTTTGATCTTGCACTTTAGCTGAGGACACTGCTATAACAGCATCTCCTTTTTAGGATTGTGGTGGGTATAGCTCAGTTGGTAGAGCATCGGATTGTGATTCCGAGTGTCGCGGGTTCAAGCCCCGTTACTCACCCCAAATTTCTCTTCTCAAAATTCCTGGAAAACTTAAGCTATTAGAAACCTTGGAGACTCTCTCTCAGAGCGGAAGATCGTTTATTTCGATTAGGGGACAGTGAGTGTCAGGAGGGGGCAGTCGTTGGCTGACTCTGGCTGACCCAGTTTTAGGTCAGAGCAGTTCAAATAAATTTGCAGCCAGTCTAAATTCAAGCCTTCACCAGAGGGCTTTTTTATTTCCTAAAGGCAACCGGTCAAAAATCACTGAATTCGGACAGCAAGGTGTCTGGAAATTGACAACCGGCTCTTGCTTACGAACGCAGTTGGAAAGTATTGTTCTTTCGGACTTTGGGGAGTTGGTGACTTCAGAGATTCCAGGTATCAATTTATTCGAGGCCTATACTCAATCAAAGATCATTTTCTTGTTTTTAGATTCCCGCCGGTATGGCGAAACAGCCAAAGCATTAGGTCGTTTTATCCTGCAGGATTTAAAATCCGTTTCAGCAAGAGTTGATGGTGAAGTTCCAAAAGAACAATGAAAGCCATTTTCGGTGATCATCGACGAATTCGCAGATTTAGCCCAAGAAGACTTCATCGGTTTCCTCAACCGGGCCAGCAGTAGTCGGATGTCCGTGGTCGTTGCACATCAGGAGATTTGCGATTTACAGCGTATTAGCCCCGAGTTTGCAAGTCGGCTCATGGGAAAAACACTTCAACCTTATACTCGTTCCTCCAGAAGCACCCAGGGAGCGCAGAGATTATTTCTGGAATGGCGGGGACTCGGACGGCCTGGAAGCAGACCCGGCAGACGGAGCGGTTCGGATTCTTTGAAATTGAATCCGGTGGCGGAAGTCGGCGCGAGGTAGAGGAGTTCTGTATTCACCCCAATGCCATCAAATCGCTGAGACTGGGGAAGTGCGTTTGTATTAAGAAATATCCAGAGGCCCGGGTGTACCTGGCTAATGTGGCATTTGGCTAAAAGTAGGTAGAAATGGAGTTGTATCAAATTGAGACATTGCTTGAAAATAAGCAGAAATACATTATAAGTTACTGTAAATACTATATAAAATGTATCGTATTGTGTAATTATGAGCATTTTGGTAAAGTGCGGGTAGAGATATGTCGATAGAGAAACGACAGAATGTGATTCAGGCTGTGATTGCCGCATTGGAGTCCGGTCAGTTGATTCCTTCGACGCATGCTCAGCAGCAGATGGAAAAACGAGATATTCAAATGAGTGATATCGAGGAAGCCATCTACTCTGCCCATCGCGAAGAAAGTAAAGACAGCCTGACCGACGACGGAAAAAGCTGGAGGTACTCGCTGAGAGGCAAAAACGAAAACGGCGATAAAGATCTCAGAATCATTGTCGCTTTTGCTGATCCGAAGACAATTATAGTGACGGCTATAGATAAGAATAAGAAGGAGGATTAAGATGTCGAAAGTTATAGAGACCTACACATTTACAGGCTTTGGCTTCGATGTACTCCTTAAAAATGTCGTCATTAAAAAGGCCCATGGTGAGGAGTACCCAGATATCAACATGAATGAGTTAAAGCTTTTAACGGCTAAAGCTCTTCTGCGAAGTCAGCAACGACTAACCGGCAATCAGCTGAAGTTTTTGAGAACTTTCTTAAAGATGTCATTCGACGATGTTTCAAAAAAGATTCTGGTGGCAGCTTCCACTCTTCGTTCTTGGGAAGGTAAAGGGAAAGAATTTACCGGACTAAGTTTAGAACAAGAGAAAGCTTTTCGAATCATGGCTATTAACAGAATTCTTGAGAGTGAGAAAAGTCAGTACGATATTAATCTTACTCTAACGAAAGAGTTCTTTGCACCGAAAGAACAGCCAGCTCTTGATATTGCCGCCAATTTAGATTTCTCATTCGTTTCTAATGGATAGATATCTTTAAACTTACTGAGCCCCCTTCAAGAAGAGTGGTATCAGCCTGAAAGAACAACCCACAGATATGGTCTGTGGGTTGCTTATTATTAATTGCAATATGCAGTATTGCCGTACTGACCTGCACCCCTTCACTTATCCACGGTAAATGCAGAGGCCATACGTCTGTTTGGCATTGCCCATTATGCAAATGAAATAGATCTCTTTAGTTTCGGGTATCTCCACGCCGAAAAGTTCTTCGTCACTCACCCCAAATTTTTCTCCTCTAATGGTCGGACGGTCTCATAAATCTTCGCGGCTATTTCTTTTCCAATCAGTTTTTCAATCATCCATAAAGCTAGTTGTGTACCACTCAGACAACGAGATGCCGTCGCAATGAATTCCTCTGCCACAAAAGACTGCTTCTGCGGAATAGCCCCCAATCTTGCCAACTCTTGAAATGCTGTTGGATAGGTAGTGGCGGGTTTTCCATCTAATAAACCTAGCGCCGCCATGATAAGCGCACCAGAATCAATCCCAGCTATGAAAGTTTTCGAAGTATCGAATTTAAACTGTGACAAGAAACCAGCGTCGTAAATTAAAGTTCGAGTTTGCGGGCCACTACAGAATAAAAGGGCGTCGCAAGAGGCAGCAAAGGCATAAGGCCTGTGAGTTTGAACCCATAAGCCTGCTGCAGACTTGAATTGGGGTTGATCGCCTAAAATAAAGACCTGCCAGTCTTGCGACAGGTTCAACAAGCGGACCCTATTTAGTAAATCCCAAGGTAAATAAAAATCCAAATCGGTGAACTGATCAAATAAAACAATACCGATATTCATGGACGTCGCATCTTCATTTCTGATTGGGTTTCCAGCCACTTGGTGACTATGTTGCAAGCTAGGACTTCACTCGCATCAACCAGTGGAATCTCAGACGCAAAGTATTCTTTGACGGAGCTCAGATCCAAACAAGCCAGCAGAATGACTTCAGCACCTTGCTTCCGGGCCGTCTCAATCAAAAAGCGAGCTTCTTCTTTTACTCTTTCAGGTCGAAGTCGCACTGAAGAAATCAGTTGGTCAATTTCATTTTGCCAGAGAGGACGAATCA
Organism: Bdellovibrio sp.; assembly: GCF_036384735.1. Classification (GTDB taxonomy): domain Bacteria; phylum Bdellovibrionota; class Bdellovibrionia; order Bdellovibrionales; family Bdellovibrionaceae; genus Bdellovibrio. The sequence goes on from NZ_DASVLT010000021.1 coordinate 29,266, forward strand.
CTTCATAAGATTTCTCCTCGAGTTGCTTTTCGTAGATCTGAGATTCCGCTGTCACTCGTGATGAAATCACTGCGACTTTGGTGTTTGGGAAAGGCAGCGCTTCAACCGCTAAATCGATCATATTCAGTAAAGGCTTGCGGATTTTGCTTTGAAGCTGTGGAAAATAAGCGTGTGCTGTATTGCAAGCAATAGCCATAAAATTGACATTCGTACTTTCAAGTTCACGAAGCCCGCTATCAAGCGCTAGCAGCATTTGTTCATGATCGATGTCTCTGTCGGGATAAAAGGGAGTCGGCACAGAGTAGATAAGAATCTTCGGGAAATCGATGTCATGCTGAGCTCCATACTGAAGCTCGCACTGCCTGAGAATTTGATTTAAAAAAGGACCGGTTGAATAAGGCCCCATTCCCGCGAGAATTCCGATCATGCCTTTTGAGCCTTTCGTTCCATATAACGCCGCGGCTGCTCATTGACGGAAAAACCGAATTTCTCATAAAGGTGATGGGCATCTCGAGTTCTTAAAAACCAGGCGATTCCGATTAAGTCTGGATGATTCAGAACCTCATTCATAAGAAGCTTACCGACCCCTTGACCTTGATGCTTTTTGACGACGAAGACATCGCAAAGATATGCGATCGTCGAAAAATCGGTGACAACTCTGGCAAAGCCTATTTGCTCTTGATCTATATAAGCACCAAAGCAAAGAGACTGCTCAACGGATTTTTGGATTTCGCGTGCGGTTCGATTGCTCGCCCAATAAGTGGCCTGCAACTCTTTTGTAATGAGCTCAAGATCTAATAGTTGTTTGTCCGTTGAAAATTTGTAAATCATGCGAGCCTCCGTTTTGCGCCGTGATAACGAGCTTCCTCAACTCGTCGATAGAGGGATTTTTCAAGCAAGGCTTTTTCGACATTTTCGATGGCCTCTAAAAACCGGGGTTCCGATTCCTTCAAAAGGCGCTGCACCGCCTTGTCGATATAATCCCAGATAGGTTGAAGCTGTTTCGCCGTAGACAGACCTTTGCGACTTAAAGATAAAACTTTGCTTCGCCCATCATCAGGATTTGCCTTAAATTGAACAAGTCCAGCGGCCGCCATCTCTTTAACATAGAGACTCACGTGCGGTTGAGAGATCTGCAAAATTTCCGTCACTTGGGTTATGGTCAGTGCTTTCTTTTCCAGTAGAAGCGTAAACACAGGAAACCATCGCGGCTCAAAATCAATCCCGCTTTCCTTATAAAGCAACCCTACGTCTGCAAGGCACTGGTCGCTTAAGCGTTTTAAACGACTGCCCAGCCCCAGTCCTCCAACATCTTCAAAAATACTCATTAGTATTCCTTTGCATAAATGATTTATATAAATTATTTATGCAAATGGCAACTTCTTAAATTGGTAATTGCTTGATAAGTCTTTAAAAAATGATGTTTTTGAAGCCTGTCGGTAAAGAGGCTCGAAGAAAAAGCCCTGATTACAGCGCTATTAAGACAATGCTCCAAAATACCCATGGTTTCCAGTGCTCACGAAAAATAATAAAATTCAGATGCATCACGCGTTGACTCGTTTTCTCGATCAGATAAGACTCCTGGTGGACAAAAGAAGTCACCACTAAAAAAAGGAGAACACGGTGAAATTTATTATCTGTGCATTGATCGTAGTAGCTTCAACTCAAGTCATGGCTGCAGATGCGGCAACACCGGTGCAGGCACCAAATGCTCAAGGCAGCTTGCAAATCGAATGTGAAGGAATGTTTTTATCACAGCAGTTTTCAAAAACAGTCACGCTTCAAGGAACAAACAAATCTGAAGAGTTGGTTCGTGTCGGAAAAAATAGTTTGGTTATCGGTGGCAGCGACAAAGAGATGTTACTTGCTACAGACGATCACAACATCTTGGTGGAAATTTATGGACAGGCTTTGCTCATTCAAGATGCTAGTCACAACCTTTACGTGAAATGTCTTAGACAGGTGTCATCTAAATAATGAGTCGTGGATTTGTTGCTCAAGGTGAAGAAAATCATGAGCGAGAACTATAATAGATGTAGCTTCAGAAAAATTTTGTACGTGACCAAACACGGCCAAAAAAGAAAAAGCACCGCTCATCGGGGCGGTGCTTTTCAATTTACAGACCTTCTTGGAAACGAAGCTAATAAGTGTGAAAGTTTTTTAGCAAAATTTCTGCCTAAAAAATTTAAGGCTGAAATGAATGGACTGTGAGTAGCCGTTATTGAGGCGATACGATATTATAAACCTGTAAGTCGCCTTCTACAGCACATGCATCAACGCAAACCTTTGTTTTTCCATCCGCATAACTTTTGAGTTCCGCTGAGATACTATCATTAACTCCGTAAATGGAAGATCCATCACTAAACAGTCCGTTGGAACTAATGACGCCGCAGTAATCCCGTAAGTTTGTTGGAGTACCTGCCTGTGTTGTTTCGCATTTATAAGCTAAAGCATATTGTGCTGAAGTTGTGACTGCTAAAATGAATAAGATGTTGAAGAGTTTCATAACATTGTTTCCTTGTGACTATTTGTATTTAATGCGCTGATATTGAAGTCATGTCTATTGTATAGATGTATAAATGGGGGCGGAGTGTTCCTATGAAAAATCTGAGAACACCTACGCAAGGAAGCGGGTCTTTATCCATGCATACGGGGGGCAGGGATGAAGCCTGCCTCAGAGTGAAGTAACTTTCGGAATCCTTTAATGTTTCGTCTCGTGCGCACTCATTGCGTGAGAGATCTTATTAAAACCACTGAGTTTATTGTATTTGAAAAGAACAAAACCCAAAGCGCGGCTCAAGCAGTTCATCTGGTGACACGTCTTGGGGAAAAATATCCGAAGCGAACACAGCTTATCATCGACTTGCATCGTGGATTTAAAGAGAAGAAGTTTTAAACAATTTCACACTTAGGCTTTATCAGCCCTCATTAAAATCTTCGAATGCAACGGACATAATAGGCAGTCGTCTTTGTATAATAATTGCTAGTTCCAAAGCCAAGAGTGCGGTACCAGGCGGTGCCTGTACCGGCTTCAGTGCTAGCCCAGTATGCGCCGGTATAGGAAAAGCCACCGAGTGTGGCTTTATTTTCGGTGATGAACACAAGCTCTTCTTTCGCTGGCAGATACCAGTCTGAATAGCCTGCATAAACCATGTTTTCGCAAAACTTCGCAGCGTCGGTATCAGTGTAATTCGCTGCCAATGCTGCAGACTGAGCAGCTCCGTATTCCATATCATCAGTTGCAATCGCATCAATACCATTTGCTGTTGTGCCGGAATTATTTGCCCAGGCCTTCATTACGGAATCCGTTCCTCCTGCGCATGTGGGTGTACTGGAATCCGTGCAGCCCCCAGGGGTCGTGAAGTATTGATGGCCTTTGTAGGTGCCGGCATAAATCTGCGTCATGCCACTTGACGAATCCGCAGTCCAACAGTCCTGGCCGACAGTGCAATCATCGGTTTGGTTGGTGAGCGCCCATAAGGATCCTAATTTCATAATCGTTGCAGATTGAAGATTTTTACCCTGCATTTCAATGCTCGAAATGCCCGCGGGAAATTTGTCTGAGCCGTTTGGTGTGATAGTCAGGGATTGCGACACTTGTCGATGTATGGTGATGCTAAAGCCATTACTGACTGAACTGAGTGCTGGTAAATTAATTACACCACTGGCATTGTTGCTGTAATAAAAAGCCTTGCCGTTATCCGAAGCCGTGACCGTATAGGAAGCACTTGAAAGGTTGACGGCTCCTGTGATTCCATTGCCAGCGGCTTGCCAGCCGGAGCCGTCATACCACTTGAGCTTATTGGAATCACCCGAATCCACAGCGACGTCACCTGTTGCAGGTGTTCCAGGTAATGCTGAAGCAGTAACTCTTATCGGACCATTCACGTGAAGCAACCGAGCCGGATTCGTTGTTCCAATGCCGACATTTGTTCCATCATAATAAACAGAAGAATTACCCAAAGCCGTCGAGGAACTATAATATGGAACATATCCCGACGTTCCAGAGCCAGATAGAGTCCCCGATGGCAGATCGGCAGAGGTAATCGCTCTGAACGTCGGAGAGCCAGCACTTCCATTTGGTGCTGCAAGGAAGGTGTTCGCAGTTTGTGAGGAATAAGTGATCTGAGAACTTGAGATCGCAATATTGGTACAAGACAAATTATCGGTCGCCGCAGTCCAAGTCAGAGTTTGCCCCGCAGTACAACCCACTCCACCGAAAGCTTGAGCGCCGGTGATTGTAGATCGCAGATCAAACATACTCACAAAGTTCGGAGTCCAGCTTGCTCCATTCCATCTTAATACTTGCCCTGTTGATGAAGGTGCTGTGCCGCTGACAGAGACCCCTTGAATTTTACTAACGGTTGGAGACAATAACATCCCTGATAAATCTCCACTGACTGTGGCGCTGGATTGAATGGCATTGACAATGCGACTGTCATTGCCGGCAGCCACAGTATTTGCCGTTTGACCAACATTCACCGTTAATGCCGGAGTTGAAGTGCCGTTGGCGACACTCAAATATGAATTCGCTGATGAAACAGCGGTCACTGTTCCGCCACCGGTGCCAGAACCTGCAGAACAAGATAAAGAACTTCCATCCCAAGTTAGAAATGTTCCAGCCGTACAGGTAGGAAGTCCCGCCTTGATTAAAAAATCACTGGAAGAGTATGCTCCTAGCTTTTGCGCTGACAGAGAGTAACCCGCAAAAGGAACTGAGCGGATGACGTTATCGGGAGATATCGTTTGCCAGCCACTTCCATCATAAAATGAAACGCGCAGTTTGCGAATGTCACCTGTGGAGGCCGTATAGGTACTGCTTCCATCAGCACAGACATAAGTGCCAGCCACCAGGGAGCACGAACCGCAAGTAAAGATTTTTGTGTTATCGAAAACATCTAGAACACCGACGGTGCCACCGAGAGGATATTGAATGCTCCCGGTGCCGATGGCCACATCAAACACACCGCTTGAATTGACCATGCTGTATCCAGTTATAAGCTCTTGGTAGATGATGCAACTGCCGGAAGGATTTGTAATTTGAAAAATAAAACTGACATTGCTGGATTCTAGAGGAGTACCGTCTGATCTTACAATGCGTCCCTGATAAGTCAGTTGGCCCGGCGAAGCCAGCGATGAAACGCTCGCGAGGACACCCACTACCACAAGGGCCCATTTGACTATGAAATCGCACAAGATCATCCGAAAATTAGTCATAATATATTTTCGGATTTTCCCATTGAGGTCTTGATGAATTTATACAAATTTTGACAGAGAACCCATTTGTTCGATGCAGCATTTTAGAAACAGCATGAATATTTTGAGATTCTGATTCTCTGTCGAATAGCCTGTGTTTGACAGACATTTTTTGGTGAGCGTTCACAGCTTGCACATTCTCTTGTTCCTAAAACAACCAAGCAATTCCTCAGGAAGACTTTCTCAAATTGAGACGGGCACTTCCCTTGCATTTTCAAAGTCATATGGAAAAAATTTGTCTTCTGTTTTTGACCCTTTGTAGTACGAGCCTGGTGTGGGCGGCCTCGGCGCAACAAGCGGCCTTGTTGAGGCAACCCGTGAAAGACCTCTGCGAACAAAACATGGGGGGTGGGCGAGATATTCTTCTTGCTTACGATATCAAAGAACATTTCTTAGATCCTGCGACTTTAAGTATTGCTGATCGAAATAGTCTTTTTTCATCGCCCAAAGTTTTCCGCGAGAACATGGATAAATATATTTTCCCGGATGGAATGGTCTTAAATCAAATTCCTAATAAAGAAGTGCGAGCTCTTTTGCCGGAAGCCTCAGGTCTGAAGTTGGAGGACTTTGATTTTCTTATGGCCACTAAGGGAGAGCACTCTACAGGTGATAGACTGACATTGACAGAATTCAAAAAATTAAAAGCCAGCCCAGAGCTGACAGATAAGGCCTTGGGAAAATACGTTCGCGCCAAGTACATGGCAGTTTGTGGGTTGACGCAATTAAATTCTCTTCAAGAATGTGCAGGTAATTTAGAGAAAATCTACACTTGGGCACAGCCGGTTATCGCTTCGAACAATATCACGAACTTCATGCTGCCAGAGCTTTATGAAAACGTATTTCTTGGTTCAAAATATACGGAAGGACTGAAGGTCGCAGCGAAGAAAATCGTAACATGGGCTCTTGAAAATAACCTTTCTTCTAACGACAATCTTTTCTCTGTTTTGCAAAAGTCATTTGTGCAAACCGGTGACAGTCAGGAGGTCGCAGAAGCAAAAGCCATGGATGTATTAGGATTTATATCCACTGGGGGACCGAATCTTCCTGGTAGGCTATGGCAGTTTGAATACTCTACAGATCAACGCTGGCAAAATATTGTGGCGCTGGGATATATTTCTGCCACGACGCCCATGTTAGATTCAATGGCTCTTGAAAAGTATGGCCATACATTCAGTCTTCCTAGCGAAGTTAAAAGCTCTTGCGATAACGGCAAGCTTTATCATTTTTGGATGACGAGCTATTTTTCGTACAGACTTGTGAAAGAAGGAAGTTCTGCTAAAGCTGCCGCAACCGCAGCATTCTTAAGTGAAAAAGGCTATCAGATGCTTTCAAATACTTTTGGTCGCGACCCAGACAGAGTCTTCATGACAAAAGCGTTCGGAGGTTGGAATAACATGATTCGCATTGATTTGTCTCTGGCGTCTGCAGGTGCGGCCTTCGGCGCGAATTTAGCGAAAGGAAAAGTGCGATTGATCGACGTCGATTCCGGCATTCGCAGTGTCTTCGCGGAAAGCAAAGATTTACCTCCATCAACTCAAATTCAAACGAATAATTTGTGGCAGGATCTTCAAGGGCTTCCAGCCTACGAGCGGTTTAATACTTTGATTGCACCAGATACATTTTTGAAGTCATTACTGAAGTCGATGTGAGATTGTGGCAAGTGAGTACTGATTCACTTAGTCCATCAATAAAAGGATCATAGCGATGGCTGCAGGAACAGCTTGCACAAAAAGAATCTTTTTACTCACACTGTAGGCTCCGTAAAGGCCTGCTACGATGACACATCCAAGAAAGAACGCTTTGATCTGAAAAGCAAACTCAGGAAGAGGGTGAACAAGTCCCCAGATCAGTCCCGCGGCAAGAAAGCCATTGTACAGTCCTTGATTCGCAGCCAACACAGCAGAGGCTTGTGCCTTCGCAAGAGACTGTCCGAAAACCTTAAGGCCTTTGGGCTTTGTCCAAAGGAACATCTCTAAGATCAAAAAGTAGATATGCAATAAAGCGACGACGGCTACGAAAATATTTGTAATTACAGTCATACGATTAGTATGCCTGGTTATGGCTTTAAGTAAATAGAAACAGTTTCGGCCCTAGAAACTTGTTGTTTCAAATAGGCACTTCGACCCCGTCGATCGACAACTTGCAGGCGATATGATTTATTTGACGGAACGTAAAATTTAAAACTTCCGGTTTCAGTGGTCAAAATTTTTGCGAGTTCTTTTTCTGATGCGATATCTAATAGTCTCACGGTCACGCGCGAACAAGGTGATGTGGCAAACTGCTTTTCTTCTTCACCGTAATAGCATGTTCCGGAGATATAATGAGCGGATTTAGTATCGCTGTTACTTATGACTTTGGCGATTCCTTCAACGGCTCCATAGAGCGCAGCCGCTGCCGCATTTCCGATGACAGTAGCTTGAGAACTACTTTGAATCAATCCTGTGTCCATAATAGGTGGCCCGATGGGGACTTCTTTTGCACTTTCGGCGGAAGGCTCGGGGGCAAGATAAGATTGGTTCGAGGGAACGGATTGTGCTTTCTTTGTCGAGACTGAACAAGCCGTCACAAGACTTATCAAAAGACCAAGGAGGATGTAATTCTTCATGTTAGAATTAAACCTCCTTATAAGGCGCACTTTCAAGAAAAACCAGTGCGTTAATCAGCGCAGTTGCCGGTGCTTTGTCCGCTTTCTTGAGAGTTAAAGTAAATATCGATGATCCAAGAGCCGTCTTTGCATGTGAAAGTCGCGTAGCCTACGCCGCCAGCGAAGTCTGTGGAAGCTTCAACAATCTGAGATGAGCCAGAGGGCGCCGCATTGATAGGGCCGGCGCACTCGGCATGGTCAAGCCATGGTGAATGCCCATCGCTGTCCCAGTGAATGATTTGAGCCGGGCAGTTAGGTTGTGAGATATTTTGTGCAAATGCGTTGGTGCTTAAAAATAGGCCGAATACAACAAACAGACGTTTCATGCAGAGTTCCTTTTTGAGAGAAACATTCTTACCTGAAATTGCTGTCAAGAATTGTTAGGATTCGGCTAGGATTTTTTGTCTTATTGAGGTGCTCAGTAGTGAATCTCAATAGCCTTGTACTTAATAACTCGGCGATTTTGCGGAGCAATTAAATGCGCCCAAAGAGGTTGTGGAGCTAATCCAGAGTCTGTCAAAGTATAGAGCTTCTTCGAATGAATTTCTCGAAGCGTTAAGGTGTATCTATGAGTCCATGTGTATGGAATATGCTCTTTGAAAACTTTGATCACATCAAAAGTGGTATTGGCTGGGATCGTTTGATTGTTAAGAGTGACGGGCAGGGAGTTTATCAATTGATCACCCACTTTTGCCTCACGAATGATTAGACTTGGATTTTGTGAAAGTGGATCTCTGATCTGTGCGAAGTTTGCGACGACGATTTGCGGGGCAGCCTTTGCTCCTAAATCGATAGAGTTGCCTGTGGGCTGAAGATTCTGATCCAGCTCTTCAACGGTGATACCATAAACTGTGTTAGGACTTTGTGGATCGTTCGCATAGGTATTAAACGAATTTGCGATAGAGACACGATAAAGATGATCCTTATAAAGACCCTTTTGATGGTATTCGGAAAGTGTCAAAGCAATCTGCTGATCCTTGTCGGGCATCGCAATTTCTGGGTTCGATTCGACTTCAAAGAAATCCTGCCGAGCCTGAAGCAAAAGGCGTGGGCGTAAATCATCAAAGGTTACCGGCAGGCTATCAGCCCAAGAACATGAGCTATAAAGAAGGACCAATCCTAAGAGCAGCTTTATCATACCGATTGTGATGCAGGTGTCATTCCTGCTCTGGGCGCTCTATAAGCGAATGGAAGGCCTTTAGTCATGTATTTTATGCCCGACGAAGCTCAAAGTGAGCCACAAACAATGCATCATGTGGCTTTGCGATGAGTCATGTCCCATTTTTATTTGCCTGAGACAGTGAACGCCTGAACACTTTAACTTCACGGAGGATACTAAATGAAATCACTTGTTCTTATTTTGGCATCTGTTTTCTCAGCTAACGTATATGCATCTTTAAATGTCACATCTAGTACTAAAGAAGCTTTGGTTATTCCGGCCAGTGCATCGAGCTGCTTAGCTCGAAAGCAAGCAGGCTCTTCCGCTCCTAAAGCAGATATTCCTGCGGCTTACTTTAGAATTCCGAATATCACATTCACGAAAAGTAGCAGCAAAGATATGTATATTGCTCAGATCAAAGTTTCTTTGACTGTGCCGGGCTCATCTTCGCCGTACACGTGTGTAATTGCTGGTGATGCTTTATCTGCATTAAGTCAGCAATGGTGGCCAGAGGCGACGCCGGTTGACAGTTTGATTCCCGCAGGTACGGCTTCACTAAAAACGGATTGCCCATTATATTGTGGTAATATTCCGACTGATAAAATGTTCTCTGCGACGGCAACTATGCGAGTTGATGGGTACGAGCAGGATCGTAACAGCGATGATCAATCTCCCGTAAGCGCACACCTGAATTTCACTGTAACGAATCAATAAATTTAGATTTTCTGAATTTTAAATGGAAGCCTGTTCAAAGTGAGCAGGCTTTTTTATATCCCCTGTGGGTCAGATTTTGACCTTTGAATTATCAATCTCGTAAGTGGGTTTATATTGAGATAATTGTTCACTCAAGGCAGGTGTCCTATGAAAACAATGATTCTTTTTAGTTTTGTATTCTTGTCGGCTTTTGCGCATGCTGAGCTCATCGCGGCGACATCTCCAGCGTCTACAACAGCGACAGGTATTCCAGTAAATACTCCGTGGAAACAAAAGGTGTATGCTTTTGCTCAGCAATATGTCGTGCATCCGTCCTGGGGAATGGCTCATTCAGAACGTGATTATCAAATGACCTTAAAGTTAGCAAAGCTTTCAAATATTGAAATTGATGAAGAAGTGCTATTCGTATCTGCTTTCCTGCATGATGTAGGAGGGCTTCCTCCATTTTATAAAGAAGACGTCGATCATGCTGTGCGCTCGGTGCAAGTCATCGAGCCATTGCTTCCGACCTGGGGCTTTCCGATGCAGAAATGGCCTCAAGTTAAAGACATGATTTTAGGTCACACTTATTATGGGCCATTGCCAACATCGAAACCTGCTGAAGCTTTTCATGATGCTGATGTATTGGATTTCTTGGGTTCCATCGGTGTCGCACGCATTATGGCTGTGACAGAGGAACAAAATCACATGAACTCGACATTAAAGCCAGGAGTGGGAACTTTAAAAAGCTTCGCAAAAACAATGGCGGCAAAGTGCGTCTTAGATCCTTGTAAGGACTTAGCTAAACCTCGTCAGGCAGAAATAGATCAGTTCTTAAAGTCCATCGAGGAAGAGAGTTTATCTTACCAAGCTCTTTGAAAAAATACGTGGCCAAAAGTCTGGCTTTAAGGCGCGATTGATTAAAGGATCTTAAGTTTAAGATGGAAGTCCCGACCAGTTGATTGTTATTTCAAACCGAGATCGAGAACTTCATGAGTACGTCAACGTTGAGCCTTAATCTGCGCGCAAAGATTTTACTTTTAACTTTAATTACAGCGCTATCTGTTGGTGGCGTTTTTAGCGTTGTATTGATTCTTACAGCTATTCAAAATGAACACGTCGTTAATAATCTTGTGAATCGTGCACAAAAAATGCGTGATGTTGGCAAAATTTCTTTTGTTTTTAAAAGCGAAGTGCAGGCGTGGAAAGACGTTCTAATTCGCGGAAAAGACCAAGAGAGTTTCGCAAAATACTCTAAAGAGCTTACCGACAAAAGCCTTGAAGTACGCTCAATGACTCAAGACCTTCAATCTCGTTTAACGGATCCTGCTGATCGCGCTTTGACAGAAGACTTTCTTTCTGCGGAAGCGAATTTGTACAATCAGTATCAAGAGGCCAAAAAGAATTTCCTACGGGAAAACGATCATAATTACCAAGCTGCGGATATGGCTTTGAAAGGGAAAGATCGTCCAGTAACGGAATCTCTGAATAAGCTGACTGCAAATTTTGATAAGAAACTTGAAAAAACAAGTCAGGAAAGTATCGAGGCGATTCATAAGACTATGAATACCGGCTTTATGATTGCAATCGGCGTTACATTGGTTGTTCTTCTTGCGGCTTCCTTTATGTTAGGTCGGATTTCCAAGAAGCTCACGGCAATTTCAATGTCCATTGAAGCCGTATCTTCTAGTATCGATGAGGCCGTTGTAGAGATTTCTACAGCCAGCAACCGTCTTGCTAGTGCCAATACCGAGACTGCGGCGTCTATCGAAGAGACATCTGCCTCTTTAGAAGAAATTGAAAGCATGGTGAAGAAAACCAATGATTCACTCATAGCGACTGTGAAGCTTGCTTCTGACGGGAACAGGACAGCGGGGCAAGGCGAAACAGAGATGACCCATCTTGTAAGTTCGATGAACGATATCAGGAAAAGCTCTTCCAAGATGGAGGAAATTATTGCGGTTATCGATGATATCGCATTTCAGACCAATCTTCTGGCTTTGAATGCTTCCGTCGAGGCGGCTCGGGCTGGCGAGCAGGGAAAAGGTTTTGCGGTTGTTGCCGATGCAGTAAGAACATTGGCGCAAAGAAGTGCGACCTCTGCGAAGGATATTTCTGCTTTAATTAAAGACAGTGTCGCTAAAATTGAGGGGGGCGCACAAGTCGCCAATAACAATGAGACTGTTCTTAAAGATATGTTAGTGTCGATTAGGAAAATTTCTGAATTAACTTCAGAAGTGGCATCGATGGGCAGTGAACAGCTATCAGGGGTTAGCCAAATCTCAAAAGCGGTCGGTCAACTTGATCAGGCTTCCCAGACAAATGCGGCATCCGCTGAGGAAACCGCAGCTTCAAGTGAGAGACTTAGAGAGCAGTCTAAAAGCTTACAACAGGTCGTTAGTGATCTTCGCCGTGTCGTAGAAGGATAATCATAGACCTAAGGCATCCATCTTGGGCTTTTCGTAAACATCATCCTCACCAGGATAGCGAAGTTCCGAATCATATTTGCCGGTTTCCTTTGCCAAAGCCCAGATAAGACTTTGTCCAGAAGGCATGCTTTGAGGTCGTTTTTCAAAAACAGGGTCTTTAAATGCTTCCTTTGCATCGATTATTTTCCAGCCTTTTGACTCAAACATCGTCAGTAGATCGTCGAGGAAAAGAGCATTCAGCAGAGTGTAATGAACCAGAATCGTGTGCTTCACTTCGCGACCTAGAATCTTTTTGGAAAGCTCGTTATAGTATTGAGCTCGATCCCAGATATGGGCGAGATAATAATCGCGATAGGGTTTTAGATCGGCGTTTGGATCTGCTGCCAATTTTTCTCGAAGTCTTTGATCAATATACCAATCCGACGTATCGATAGTGACCGCTCCGATCTGATAGCCACGGTTTTTCAACCATGTACGAAGTAAATCTCGCTTCTCAATTGTGTTACCTTCGGCAAGCATGGGGAAGCGAAAGATCTTTTCGAAGTTCGGAATTTTTTCTAAAATTTCTTCACAAGCAATGATTTCTTGTTTCTCGTCGTGAAAAGTCACTTTCGCATTATAGGGTCTGTGATTGAGTGTGTGATTGCCGATCAGGTGACCTTGGCCGCTCCATGCATTGAGAAGCTTCTTATCTTGCTCATTTTGGATATATTTTCCAACAACGAAAAGAGCGGCTTTAGTATGATGTTTTGATAGTGCAGAAAGAATTTTTTCATTTCTTTCGGGGGCGGTCAATTTCATTTCCTCATGGACGTTGAAATCATCCATTGTGATACTAACTTCGGCCGAGAAAGAATTGAGTACGAAAAAAAATGTACTGCCTAATAAAATGAATCCTAATTTTGTCATTTTTTAAAAATATCAGCGAGGAGAGTTTGGAAGCAAATAAATTTCGCTATCTTAAGTCAATCTGCCGCAGAGGCTTCCACGTTACGAATATCAACGCTGAAAATCTGCGCAGGCATGGGAACTGAGTTTTTTGAAAATATAAATCCAATGAATAATAGCGAGTGCATAAATGCGCTCGCTATTATTCCAGCAACAAATTTCTCATTTCTGACGGTCATTTCATGTATGACCTTGATTTGTTAATGCAGTAATTTGCATTAACAAGACGTGGCGATGTGGAGTCTAGCGGGGTTGAAGTGATCCCGCTAGATTTCCAAGGACTCCAAGTTGTCCTAAAAGTTGAGTCGCAGCTGTGTAACAGTGAAATGAAACCACTTTGCCATTTTTGATTTTAAAAATATCTAAACAAGGTGTGCTCATTTTTTTATGAGTCGCTGGCAGATCTCCTATGGGAAAGCCAAGGGGGCCTTTTTGAGTTCCGTTTAATGAAAGCTCCACAAAGACCATGTCGCCGACGGTCCACATGCTGTAAAGTTCGCGGTGCATGTCGGGGAATGCCTTCGCATAAATCTCGACCACTTTACCAGTTTCTTTGCCATAATAATTGATTCCGGCAGAGACATCCCAGAAGTGTCCATCTTCAGTGAAAAGATCCGCGAACGCTTTCGCATCTTGTTTTTCTGCGACGGCATAAAGGCCGCGAATGATTTCTTCGTTTTTTGAGTTACCACCGACAACATCTTGGCGTGTTGCTAGGGCAGGTGATGCGAATGGATTGACTGTTTCGATTGTGTTATACATTTTAAACCTCGTAATAGTGTTATATTTTTAAATTTGAGTCATGCCGCCATCAACGATGAGCTCGATCCCAGTCACATAGCTGCTGTCATCGGAAGCTAAGAACGTCACGGCTTTTGCAATTTCATCTGTAGTGCCAGCGCGGCCCAATGGAATCTGCTGTGACATCTGTGCTGTAAACTGTTCGATTTGTTCCGTAGAAAGTCCTAGTTCTGTTTTGTAGGCCTCGGTAGGAACAAGACCTGGCATGATTGTGTTCACACGAATTTTTCTATCTTTAAGATCTGTAGACCAACCCCGAGCAAACGAGCGAATTGCTGCTTTTGTCGCTGCATAAGTGCTGAAGGCAGGCATGCCTTGAAGTGCTGCTGTCGAACCCGCAAGAATGATCGAAGATCCGTCGTTAAGTAGTGGAAGGGCTTTTTGAACTGTAAACACGGTGCCTTTAACGTTGATGTCGAACTCTTTATCGAATTGTGCTTCGGAAATTGAACCCAAAGGGGCGAAGCTTCCGCCGCCAGCGTTTGCGAAAAGAATATCAAGTCGTTTGCCTGACTCTTGGATCTTAGCCATCACACGATCTAGGTCTTGAAGTTTAGAAATATCCCCTTGAATCGCGGTTGCTTGAGCACCAAGCTCGAGGGCCGCTTTGTCTAGTTCAGTTTGTCTTCTGCCAACGATAAAGACATGGGCACCTTCGCTGATAAAGCGTTTTGCTGTTTGAAGGCCGATGCCGCTTGTACCACCAGTGATAAGAGCTGTTTTGTTAGTTAGTTTTTGCTTCATTGTATTCTCCTTTGTTGTGACGTCGTTAATTTGTGATCGTCTATGCAATTAATATATCGGCGATTGCACTGTTTGATTAGATAGATTAAAGTGAAATCATTGTTTCCTATAACGAACAATGAGGGGTTATGTTGGATTTAAATGCAGTTATGATCTTCACGAGAGTGGTAAAATCCTCTAGCTTCTCGAAGGCGGCATCTGAATTGGGTGTGACGAAATCAACGATCTCAAAAAAGATCTCAGAGCTAGAGACGTACCTAGGCGCAACACTTCTAAAAAGGACTACACGCAGTCTGCAACTCACAGACATGGGAAGACAGTTCTTTGATCAGGCCTCGCGCGGTCTTTCCGAAATCAAAGAAGCATCGGATTTAGCGCAAGCTTCTAGCTTAGAGCCTCAAGGAAATTTACGAATCACCGCACCGGGTGATTTTGCCCCAAGCATTGTGGCTCCGTTGCTTGCGGGATTTCTAGAAAAGTTCCCGAAGGTTTCTGTCGAGATGGTTTTGACAGATCGTCTTTTGGATTTGGTCGGCGACAATATCGATGTCGCCATGCGCGTGGGCAAGCTTAGTGACTCTTCTTTAAGAGCAAGAAAAGTAGGGCGTGATGTTTTCAAATTTCTGGCTTCACCCAGTTATGCAAAAAAAATGAAAGATGCGAAACATCCCGAAGATCTTAAAAAATACAAATGTCTTTTGTTTGCACCGAAGACCGAGCTTAAAAAATTTCAGATCAGATCTGGAAACAGTCGTTACATCTATGAACCAAAACCGATGTTTGTTGCGAATAATATTCTTTCCGTCAAATCGCTAGTGATGGAAGGATCTGGAGTTGCTCTTTTGCCAGTTTCGACTTGTCGTGAAGAGTTGCAGAATAAATCTTTGCAAATCGTTTTGCCGGATTGGGCCTTAGATGATGCTCCGGTTCACCTTGTCTATCAGAAGCATTTATTTACGCCACCAAAGGTTCAGGCCTTTATTGCGTACATGGAGCCGCTGTTGAAGCCATTCTTCCAAAGCGAATTTGAGTCTTGATTGCTTAAATTTTAGGGTGAGACCCGCTTTTTTCCTTTTAAAAACGTCATATTGCGAGAAGAAATGAAGTGGAAATGGTTGAAGACGTTGCCTTTTGGCTGCATCTTTATTATATTGAAACCCAACAATAGGGTATAAGTTCATAATTCGGTTGAACGTCTCTACCAACTACCGCCAATAGTTGACTACCTCGTTAGAAAAAATTTGGCGGTTACTCAATGCAAGTTTCATCACACAGATCTGACGCGCCCAAGGCGAGTCTTTTGAAAGGCGTGCTTTTTATTCTCATCGGCTCTTCGAGCTATGGAATGCTTTCGACCTTTGTAAAGCTCTCTTACAAGCAAGGCTATACAACAGCTGAAGTCACAGGGGCTCAGTTCGTGATTGGTGCGTTTGTGGTCTCTTTGTTGGCATTGTTTCTTCCCAAAAATGCTGCCAAAGCGACATTCTCTGATAAATGGAAGTTGATGGTGACAGGAACCACAACGGGACTGACGAGTGTTCTTTACTATGTTTCCGTGAAGTACATCGCGGCCTCTATCGCTGTTGTCTTATTAATGCAATCTGTGTGGCTCGGTGTGGTTTTTGAAAGCTTGTTCAAAAAGACTTGGCCGACATTAGATAAAGTCATTGCAGTCGTTCTTGTGTTGGTAGGAACTGTTCTGGCAACAAATGCTCTTGATACTGCGAGCACTCAATTAGATATTCGTGGATTTATTTTTGGTATTCTTGCCGCAATTTCTTTCAGTGGCACAATGATGTCGACGGGAAGCGTGGCTTCCCACTTGCCGTCAGTGAAGCGCAGTCAATTCATGTTATTCGGTGGTGGCCTTGTTGTTCTTGTTTTTGCATTTATGACTCAGTTGGGGCCTCGCTACTTCGGGATCGAAATTTTAAGTTCTGATTTTATCCAAAATAAGCCTTTTGAGTTTTCAATTTTTTGGACTTACGGACTTTTTGTTGCCGTCTTTGGAACGATTTTACCCCCTATCATGTTAAATAAAGGGTTCCCTATCACAGGTGTTGCTTTGGGCAGTATCATCTCGTCGATGGAGCTTCCATTTGCAACCCTGATCGCATTTGCCTTGTTGGGTGAACATATCGGTAGAGTGCAGCTTTTGGGCGTAGGGTTGATTCTGTTCTCAGTATTCCTACTAAATTATCGAATGATTCTGAAAGAGAAATTGAAGCTGGCCGTAGAGAAGTAATGCGCCATTGATGGAATACCTTTCCAAGCTTGCAATGGAAAGGCCGGTTCGTCTTGTTTTGCGACGAAATCTTGTGAGCCCACATGCTCGTGATATAATTGAGATAATTTCTCGGAATATCAGGAGCGTAAATGGAAAGACGAGAATTCTTGCGAAACTTCGTGCAAGGAAGTGGCCTTTTGTTGGCTCAAGGTCTCGTTTTACCTTCAATATTTCTTTCCCAAACCGCTGAAGCCTCATCCGATCTTAGCTTCCAAAGATATCTTGTCACAGCTCATACCGATAAAGATCTTAAACATTATCTCGATTTTGATAAGAAGATTTCTAAACCTATTGATGGTGAAATTCATATTCTTGATTTAGCTCATCAGTCCCTACGCAAAGTTGATGTTCCGGCGTATTGTCACGGATTTGCGCAACATCCGATAAATACAAATGTCATCTTTGGCGTAGAGAAGTGGGGAAATCGGGCCATTGTTTTTGATCTGAAAACCGGCAAGGTTCTACAATCCTTAAAGGCACCAGAGAATTTTCGCTATTTCGGCCACGGGGCTTTCGATCCTTCAGGGCAAAAACTCTACACTTCAGCAAGTCGGTATGATTCGAATTTAAACGCGGTTCTAGTCTACAATACAAAGACCTGGACTCACGAACAAAGCATCGAGCTAGGGCACGTTGAAAGTCACGAAATACGCCTTCGTGATGACGGAAGAAGCTTTTTAATTGCGACTCGGTTTCGACATCATTTCGACAATAAAGAACTTGATAGTGGTGGAGAGCTTGTCGAAATCAATATTTCTGATAACAAAATTATACGTCGTTATCCCGTGCCCTTTGCAGATCATATACTCAGGATCAGTTCAGATGTCTACGTTGTAGGGACTTCCATCTCGCGGCCTCACTCGAATGCCTACGCAATGGATTTAAAAAAAGGCAGTGTATTGGATTTACGAGATGCTAGCGGATACGATCCGGAATTCATGAACGGTGAAACGCTGAGTGCTGGAAAGATCGACAGTGATCATGTGGTCATGACTATCCCTGCATCACAAATGTTTTTCATCTGGAATATCAAGACCAATCAGGTGATAAAACAAAAAGCTGAGGGATGGGATAATGGAGTCGCTGTTGTAGCTGATTCACAGTTCATAGTGACAAGCGGAGACAATGGCGACATCAAAAGCTACAAGTTCATATCCAACAAAATTGTCTCACCGGACGATGTCTTTAATGAAAAGAAGGTAAAGCTCGGCAACGGGCGCCATGTTTATCTTTTCACTTCCTAAAAAATGATTCTTCGATCCTGTTATCTTTGATAAGAAGCAAAGGCGGCTTTTTATTTTTGTGCACTTTTCAATTTATTTCCAGATGTTCGTGATGGGGGTTGCCGAGGCATCTAATTTACCTAAATCACCAAGATTCCAGTTTTCTTCCACCAGGCGCAATAAACTTGGAGTCGTCAAATTGTCAGCGTAGTTGCCTGGATTGACAGCGGGGCCGACAATAGAAGTGTAAATTTGATTTTTAGGACCGCTACTGCCTTCGTCGAACGTAGATATCAAAATCGCATTGTCCATAAGTCTCGAGTCATTTAGAAGGGGACCGAATGTTTTTCCATACCAGGCATCGGCATAAGTTACGCCAGTGTTATGACCGTCATTTTGTATATCAGGCACATAGAAAATATATTCGGGCAAATCTCCATTCTGCAAATCTGAACTGAACTTTTGTGCGTTGACGATATGGGAGCATCGAGCTGGATTATTTTGAATATCGACGAAGCTCATGAATGGATTGTGCTTACGATAGTAGTTGCCGCTTTTCATTCCTTGAAAGCAGTTCTCGGGAAAGGACTCAGCATAAACCTTCCAGGTAATTCCTTTTGCCTCTAAAAGATCGACAACGTTAGAGACATTGAGATCGTATTGATTGTCATTTGTAACGCCTTCAGTATCTCCAGAGGTCAGAGCAATGTAGTTGCCCTGAGAGGGATGTGTTAAGGCCGTGAAGTTTGTGAAATTCGCTCCTGATGTTGCGAGTTTTGTAAAGAAAGGCTGCTGAATTGCAGTAGCATAGCTGGTATTCTCGAATACCACAAAGATCACACGATCAAAATATTTTCCCTTCGTCGGAGATCCAAAGCTTATCGCTGACACAAGTGTAAGAACTACAGCAAGAGTGAGAGCCTTCATTGGATGCCTCCTAGAATAAAAATTCCAGGGACCATCTTGGCAAATGAAGATTGCGTGAAGGTTGCTGATTAATTAAATTAAGATGATTGTTACGGCAGTTGAGACATCTCTTTAGTGATTTCACCATAGAGATCTTGCAGCCAAGGTCGGTGAGTCATTGAGATGGCGGGGACTTCGCCAAGTCTAAAATCAACGGGAGCCATGATTACCTTCCATCTGCGATAATCAGTTCTTGCAGCTAAAACGAAGAGTTCTTCGATATCTCTGTCAGCTAACGACAAGCAGCCCGTGGAGCCCGCCTCGCCATGAATCATGGTGTCGCCGCCAAGGTCTGTTCGGCCTTCATCTCTTGCGTATTTGAGATCATCCTGATTGGGGTAGTTCAGTCTCAAGGCCAAGTGATATTGGCTATTAGGGTTAAGCCCTTCGATGCCATAGATACCTTCGGGAACTTGCTCGTCGCCGTCTTTTAATTTTGGTCCAGGTTTTCCGCTTTGGTGTAGAACTGGGTAAGTTTTCACTAAGCTCCAACCACCATGTTCAGAGGGGGCGTACATTGAAAGTGTCTTCTGGGATTTAATATAAAGAAGGACGATGGATTTGGGCGGGTAAAGTGAGTTGCTATCGGTAAAGGCGGCAAGAAGTCTTGAATTCACTGCGCCCTCGTATTGCTCAAGGCGGTCCGCAACGGTTTTCTTGCCTTCAAATTTCAAACGAAGGGGAGCAAAGCGGGAAGAGAGATAGATCAAGAGAATGCCGCTGATGATTGCACCAGCGACGATGAGACTTTTGATAAAAGTACGAATGGAAAACTGTTTCACTTATTCTTAAATTATCGCTCGGTTCTAGGTGATGCAATTGTAAAATGTCGAAGCGCAATAATAGTTAAAACTTAAGCTCGCAATAAATTGAAAGTAAAAAGGCGGCCTGCCAGCCGCCTTTTTACTTTAGCATTTAGAGCAAATGAAATTACTGTTTTTTGCAATGAAGAATATTGCCATAGCCGAATTCAATTCTTCTGTCGGCACCCGCGTATAGTTGAAATGACTCTTCATCAGCTAGTGATGTGCTTCCGTACAGGGACACAGGAATCACCGGATGCATTTCATAAGCTGTCACGTTGCCAGCAGCAATGAACTGACCTGCCTCGCTGCTGTTGACCTGCAAGACGCCAGTATAAGTTTGATTTCTAGATTGGTTATAGAAGTGCAAAGTGATTTTGCCACTGTCAAAAACGATAACTTCAGCAGAGCCCGAAGGAAGCGTCGTTGAACAGTCGTAGTGAGCAGTGATTGTATCTGCCAAAGCTGAAAGTGACACGAGTATTGTTAAAATTCCAAAAGCTAGATTGCGCATAATCTCTCCTTAAGCGATCCTGAATGATTCAGGATGTCTTGTTCTGCAGGCATTTCTATAGTTAGTTATTTAATAGGTCAATTTGACATAAACCTATTAGTTTGTTAGGTAAAAGCCTATGGATTTTAGAATTACTGATCTTAAGAATTTTGTTGAAATCGCTACTTCTCGAACGATGCGCGAAGGAGCGGATAAACTGGGAATTACTCAGCCGGCTCTATCAGAATCAATTAAAAGACTCGAGCAAGATTTAGGAGAGGTTCTATTCTATAGATCCCGTTCTGGAATTGCGCTGACCCCAGGGGGACAGAAGAATTTGAAGCTGGCCCGAGAAGCGCTGGCTTCATTGGATAGCCTTGGGGCCAATCGCGCCCATGGCGACTCTAGGCTTATTACTATTGGTTGCCATCCTACAATCGCTTCGTATTTTCTACCCAAAGCATTTCGCGCCATTCAAAAGGAAAACCCTTCGTATCAAGTTCGCCTGAGTCATGATCTCTCACGAACAATTCAAACGGGGGTTCAGCAGGGGATGATTGATGTTGGTATTGTTGTGAATGCGGTTCCTTCACCGGATTTGATAGTGAGGCAATTGGCTCAGGACGAGGTTTGTATTTGGCGAAGCACTCACGTCCAAGATCAAGTGACCGATAAGGTTTTTTGCAACTTGGCTTTGTTTCAGACGCAAGCTCTACTGCGTAAATGGAAAGATCGCCCCGCTAATGTCATCGATACGGATAGTCTTGAGCTGATCGTACGGTTTGTGAATGAAGGTTTGGGCTATGGGATTGTGCCAGCACGTGCGGTGGCGTTATTGAATGCAAAAAACTGCGAACGGGTTCCAAAGACTCCGGCTTTTAATGATACGATCTCGATCGTCTATCGCCCCGAGTTTGGAAAGCATCCTGCGGAAAAGGCAATTGTCGAAAATTTGAAAAAATCAGTGAAGTGATCAGAAATCGCGCGACAACGAAGATTCAAAGCCAGCGATTTTTCTAAGGGATCTTTGTGTTTTATGGCGCATCTTTTAGATGCGCCCATAGTGCATTTAATGGCAAGTGAGTACTTACTCGGTCTGGCAAGCAGAAGAGTCCCTCGGAGTCCAATACCAAGCCGTCAGCGTCACACCACTTGCTAAAGTAGCAGAAACAACGCAAGTTTCGTAAGGTTGTCCTGTCACCTCTCCGTTCCAGTCGATAGGAGTCGCTTGATAGTCTGCAAAATTCACCTGGATTATATTGTTTGAATGAACTAGGTCGCAGGACTGAAGGGGCGTCGCAGTAAGTGTCACACTCTCATTCTGCTTGCCTAGATGAGTGAGCGTCAGTTGGGCGGACCCGATTTGAGAACCATCCGTTTGTGTGTTCATTTTGCAGGTAAGAGAGTAATCGCTCGGGTTGATCCTTCGAGCTGTTGAAGAAATGGGTTCGAAAATGCTGTCACTGGGACCAGATGCTAGGGCAGTGATAGAAAAAAAGAAAGACGTTATGAGCAAGACTGTTTTCATTGAGACCTCCATGGGGCAGAATTTAGCGGAAAATATAATTCAATAAAAATATATAATTTAAATACAATCCATGCTAAAAAGGCATGAATGAATTTACTCCATTTGCAATACTTTTACGTAGTCGCCAAGGAGCAGGGTTTTACCAATGCCTCTAAGGTTTTAAGAATCCAGCAGCCGGCAATCAGTCGCATGGTGAAGCTTCTTGAAGAAGATGTTGGATTTCCACTTTTTGAAAAAGTAGGGCGTCAAGTAAGGTTGACCTCCGGTGGCGTTGCGGTTTTCAATCACTGCAAGGCCATTTTTGGCGAAGTCGAAGAATTGAAGCAGTCCTTGGGGAAAATCAGTGGAGAATGTGCAGGGCCTTTGTTTTTGGGGGCTTCTGAACCGATTGCAAGCCATTATCTGGCATCCGTGTTTGCAAAACTGCTGAACAAGCATCCTAAAGTTTATCCAAATGTATTTTCGGGGCCGGCGTCTATGCTGTTTGAATCTATCATAAAAGGACAATTAGAGCTGGGCCTCTTCTTTCACACCCCAGAGCTTCCAGAACAGTTAGAGATCTTTGAAACAAAGGAAGTTCGATATCATTTAGTGGTGCGCAAAGATCTAAGAAGAAAGAAGGATGTCTTAGAATCCTTCATCGGCTCTCGCGAAATCGACGATGTGTCGGTGAAACGATTCCCCACGCTAGAGCGTCTACGCAAAGATTACCCCGATGCGAAGATTAAGATTTCAAGTAACAACCTGACAGCACATAAAGAAATGGTCTTTGAGGGGCTTGGGGTAGCGATCCTGCCGGATTTTTTAATTATGAAAGATCTTAAAGAGGGAAATTTATCTGACGTTTATCCGTCCGAAAACTTTAAGTTTCAAATGAAATTCATAAAAAGAAAAACCGGCATTCTATCAATGACGGCTTCTGAACTGATAAAAGCTTGCAAGGCTTGATGAAGAGAGCAGAGTTCAAGATTCTTTTGCTTGCGCTTTCCCGCCGTCAACGATGGCAAGAAGTTCCTGCACAGTATCCGCCATTTGATGAGCTTGCGAAGACAGAGTCTCGGCCGAAGCGGCAACTTCTTCAGAAGAAGCTGCATTACTTTGGACGTTTTTATCAAGACTATTCATCGCAATCGAAAGTTGATTCACACCTGTTGATTGTTCATGGCTGGCGGTTGAAACTTCACGATTTAGATCTGAAACCTTTTTGATTGCATCACCAAGCTCTTTTAAAGATTGATTGCTTTTTTCTGCAAGGTCGACACCGGCCTCTACTTGTTCTACGGATTGCCTGATAAGATCTGCGATATCTTTCGCAGACGTCGAACTTTTCTGCGCAAGATTGCGAACGGCGTCAGCAACTACTGCAAATCCCTTTCCTTGTTCTCCCGCGCGAGCGGCCTCGACCGCGGCGTTAAGAGCTAAGAGATTTGTTTGGAATGCGATGTCGTCAATGACTCCAATGATTTCTTCAATCTTTTTAGACGAACTTTGAATCTCAGCCATGCGCTGTGTGAGTTCTTCTAAGTTCTTGATGCTGGCAGATGCTTGTTGAGATCCCCTTTGAGAAAGATCGGCTGCTTGCTCTGCGTTTCCAGCATTGAGTTTTACCATGCCCGAGAGTTCTTCAAGGGATGCGACACCCTCTTCAAGAGAAGCGGCAGAGCCTGAAGCTCCTGAGGCCAGTTGTTGTGAAGCTGCCAGAAGCTGTTCCGAAGCTGAAGATACCTTTTCAGTGCCTTCAGATAATTTGTCACTGCTATTTTTGATGGCTTTTGAAAGAGAGCTAGCAATAAGAAACCCGGCACTTAATGAAACGAGCATGCCAATCAGTATCACAGTAATCGTCCAGAGATTTTTGTCCCTTTCGAGTAGAGCGGCGCTTGATGCTTTGTTTTGCGAGTCAGCGGTCTCTATTTGGATAATCTTGTCGAAAGTTTCACGAAGGGCTATGCGGGCTTTGCTGTATTCTGTCTCCCAAATTTTATCGCGATTTGTTTGATCGGCTTTATTTGTAGAGGCGGACAGCTCAATTATTTGAAAAGAAATATCTTTAAAATGTTTGAAGTCTTCTTGCTTAAACTTGTTCCAAAGATCTTCTTCGCCTGGAGCAAAAGGTAGCCCCTCATAGACCTTAGCGGCTTTGTCAAATTCAGAGGAGGCTTGTTGGAACTCGTCTTTAGCTTTTGCAGCTTCTTCGGCCGTTGTTGGTGAACCAACTAATTGAGCAATTGGTATAATCATTCTGACTTGCGCGGCGTTCATGTGAATGAATTGCACAAGATTCGGAACGTTGTCATTTACGACGGAGGTGTACTTCTGAATCACTTTATTGGCGAAGTAAAAGCCGATGACTCCCACAATAATGGATGAAAAAGAGGCGAGAATGAAGACACTTAAAATTCGGAATTTGAGACTTTTATTTTTAAACATTTCTTTTCGCCTCGCGAGAGAAAGTTGCTGAAATACAAATACATCGGGACTCTTGGTCTGAGAGGAAGTTTAGCAGTTTTGAGAATCAATAATAACAAATGTTAAGGCGCTTAGCCCTAAGTAATATAAAAGATGTGAACACTGTTAATATTCAGAGATATATAACGAAGTTTTGGGAAGACCATCAATACCAAAGCCTAATAGATAGCTTTTTTAAAAAAGGCGTCGTTCTAGCGCCTTTTCGTTTTGAAGTTTATTTCGCAGTTACTGAAAGTGATAGTTTCATCAAAACGTCTGTCCAATCTTCTTTCGCAGGCAGATTATCCGTTTGTTTTTCCAGCTGATCTTCCAGGGCAAATAGCAAATCCGATTTCACATAAATATTTTCTGCAATATCGACATGGCCATCGTTAAAAATTCGTACAAGAACTCCTTTTGTAAGCGATGGTGTTGCAAAAGGATTGGCGCTATTTGAAGTCAACCAAGATGCCAAGTAAGTTGTGCTCTTTTGATCCGAAACGAGCGGCATCGTCGAGAATGTATTCGCATCAATAATTGTTGAATCTTGATTGTATGTTCGTGACAGCTTTGCGATGTCAGCAGATTGAGTCATGCCTTGAGCCGTCGATAAAGTCGTAAGCTCTTGAGCCGCGACGAACGAATCAAAACTTGCTTGAGTTTGTTTTGCATCAAGTCCAATCCATGGTTGTCCACCCACATTATGAAAGGCTTGAACGGAGGCGTTTTGAAAAAGAAGACGGAATGTGTACTGAGGTTCTTTGTTGTTTCCAACATAAGCGTCAATAGCGACGATATGCTCCAGGTATTGGTAAATATTCTTATCGACCGCCACACTCGATGTACAAAAGGTCACTTCTTGAGGGCCTGCATTTCGCATAACTTGCTCTAAAGCGTGATGAACGTATTCAAAAGAATAAATATTCGTCAGTGCATTTTGAAAAAGAGAAGAGGTGGCTTTTAGTGAGTGGTCGCAGACTACGGAAGACTCGGCATGTGCAGAAAGGGATATCGAAAGTGCAATCAATCCAAGAATATTTTGAACCGTTTTCATGGCCGGATTCCTTTGTTGAGTGAAGGCGTACAGGTAACTCAAATTTCCGAGAGAATCTATGAAGTTCCTGGAATGGCCAGAAACTGGAAAAGATTTCAGCTGATTTAAGGCGGGATTTTGTTCTGAGAATGGAAAAAAGAGCTTTATAGGGCCGGGCCTAAATCCTGTCTGATTTTCCTAAGGGAAGATGTCTTTTCGTCACAGGTGTTGTGTAGAGGCATCAACTTTCCCTCTGAAAAAGCTATTTTTAGGGCTACGACGCAAATGAACACACAGCCCTTCTGTCAAAATCTAAGACCCTGTTAAAAATTGATTGAGCTTAAGAAAATCTGCATTATTCTTTCAAGTGAAACGACAACTAAATGAAGAGAGAGAATTATGAGCATTCAACAAGTTCCGTTTATTACTTTGAATCGTTTTGAACCTGGTTTTCGCGACGAATTCCTAGGCGGAGTCGCTTCATTGTTCGACAAAACCCAATTTGTGGGTGGTCCCATCGTTGGCGAGATGGAAGCCAATTTGGCGAAATATACAAAATCTAAACACGCTATCGGTTGTGCCAATGGTACAGATGCAATCCAAATTGCCTTGCGCGCTGTGGGTGTTGAGAAGAATGACAAAGTTCTAGTTCCTGACATGACTTTCTGGGCGACTTTCGAAGCCGTTGTAAACGTAGGTGCCAACCCTGTAACTGTTGACGTAAATCGTGAGGCTTGTCACTGGGATCTAGCTACTTTTCAAAAGGCGGTAGAACAATTCAAACCGAAAGCAGCGGTGATGGTTCACCTTTACGGTTGGGTGACTCCTCAAACTCTTGAGATCAGAAAGTACGCTCAAGAAAATGGCGTTATCTTGATCGAAGACGGTGCTCAATGTTTCGGAACGGAAATCAATGGTGAATCAGTTCTTGGGACTGCATTGATTGCGACAACAAGTTTCTATCCAGCAAAAGTATTGGGAGCTTCAGGTGATGCGGGTGCCGTATTCACTTCAAATGATGAGTACGCTAAAAATGTTCGCACGTTGATCAACCATGGCCGTACGGATCACTATTCTCACGGTATGATCGGTTGGAACTCTCGTATTGGCGCTTATGAATCTTTATTCTTGAATCTTTCTTTGAAGCACATTGATGCTCGTATTAAGAGCCGTATGAACGCTGTAAAATTTTATGAGGAATCTCTTCAAGGTCTTCCTTACAAAATTTATCGCGCGGCTTCGAATGTGACAGAGAACGGTTACTGCTCTGTGGGTATGATCGATCCAGGATTGCGTCCGAAGCTGATCGAATCTTTGAAGGCGGCAAACATCGGTTATGGCACCATCTATCCAGGAGCGATGAGCAAACAATCTGGGGCAGCCCCATATCTTGCTGGTAAGATCGACAATGGAAATGCTCACCACATTTCTCAATCGGTTTTGAATCTTCCGTGCTTTGCTTATATCACAAGCGACGAATTGCAATATGTGGTCGACGTTGTGAAGAAGAGCTTCTAGTTTTTTTATAAAGATCTAAAAACGAAAAAGCCCGCAGAAAATGCGGGTTTTTTTATTTTGTATGAATGAATTTTCCTTGAGGCATGAATTCGCCGTTAAAGTAGAAGCCATTGTTTAGGTTGTAGGTATAGGGGAGACCTGCCCACTGGGTGAAGAAAAATTTGCCACGCTTATAATCCAGAAACCCACTCCACTTGGCCCATTTGTCTCCTGTTTCAGTATGCGCAAGAATAGACATATCAAAAATGACGGAAGAAGGAAATTCTTGCAGCGAGCCTGCCTTCTGCCAGAACTTTTTATTGCAGGATTTTTCATCGCTATTTGTGAAGTTATCGGCACAGGTCCAAAGCTCGTCTTTGTTGCGGATTTCAAAGGAAGCCGACATGACTTTCGCAAAATTTGCGTCTGTCATCTTGATTGTTAAATGAGTCTTGTCTTTATTCAACGCGATGGATGTCGTTCCTGACCAATTTGAGTTCCAACACGTCATTGCATCTCCGTGACAGCGAGCCTCAAAAGTGCCTGACCATGTGCCAGAAAAATCTGCCAAAGCGGGAATACTTACGGAAAAACTTATTAATACGATCGCAAAGATAGACTTCATTTTGTTCTCTCAAAAAAAGGATTTCTTTTTGCGATCAATTGTTTTTAAAGGCAACGAGTTTACTAGCACCATATCTAAAATTTTCAGGAATGATGTGGAAATGTCGCAGGCGTTTGAGGTTTTCTTAGGGGCCAATAACACAATAGGAGTCTCATTTTTATGTGTCGCAGGTCAAAATTTATCTCAGCGGACTCAAGCAACGTGAATTTAAATGTTCACCAGATCTGATGAATGTTTAGAATATCGGGAAGCATTTATTTGGAGACTCAATGAAAAATTCGGTTTCGACTCTCGCCCTATTACTTCTTCAGACAACTTTAGGAGTTTTAAGTTTTGCAACCGGCCCGGCACCCGGAGCGAGTGCGACTGTAACGCCTGTGGATGTGATCAACACCATGGAGTCCGGCGGCATTCATGCGGGCTTCAGACGTAATCACGCAAAAGGGCTTTGCTTTGGGGGGACCTTTAAACCAAGTAAGGGTGCTTCGAGTTTGAGTTCTTCAAATCTTTTTGAAGGGCCAACCTCGACAGTAATGGGTCGATTTTCAAATCCCGGCCCAAATCCCGTTTCTGCAGATAATGCTCCGATGCCTCGCGGAATGGCTTTGCAATTTCATCCGGAGAAAGGGGACACATCGAATATGTCGATGTTAAATGTTCCGGCATTTGCAGTGTCTACTCCTGAGGCCTTCAATGAACTCTTAAAGGTTAAAACCCCTGAACAGATCGCAGTCTTTAAAAAGAAGTACCCACGGTCAGAAGTTTTTTTCAAATTCGTCGAAACTCATGGTGTTCCGCAAAGCTTTACGACGGTGGACTTTCACAGTCTTCATGCTTTTAAGTTCACAAATAAAAAGGGCCAATCGCAATACGCACGCTGGAATTTTATTTCGCAGCAGGGAAATCGCTTTTTAACGGCGGATCAAGCGAAATCCAAGTCGGCGAATTTTCTCTCAGAAGGACTGGTGAGTGAGCTTAAGAAGGGGCCGGTCTCTTGGGATATGGAAGCGATACTCGCAAAAGAGGGGGACAACCTGACTGATCCTAGTGCAGAATGGAAAGGTGATCATAAAAAGATCAAGCTAGGCACGTTGACAATCACAAAAACCACGGGAAATGGCGAAGGACCCTGCGATATGATCAACTTCGATCCAAACAACCTGGCAGCGGGAATTGAGTCTTCTGACGATCCTATTCTCAAGTTCCGTTCACCTGCCTACGGTCTTTCGTTTGGCAAAAGAGCCACAGAGAAAGCCAAAGCCCAATAAATTCGCTAATTCGCGGCCCGATGCCTTGCCATTAAAATTCAAATGCATTAAGACCGCGTCAGTGAAAACTCTATCTAAAATCTTTCTGACATCACTTCTTATCGTTTTTTCCGGCAACTATGTTCAAGCTAAAGTTCGTATTGCTTTCTTAGAAACCTACGATGCCAAGGGGCGCTTGGTTCAATACGAGCCAGGCGGCAGGTTCTCGCATTCAGCAGTTCAATTTGAGGCCTTAGGCGACCAATGGCTGAATGCCTACCCTGGTGAGGGCGTGGCGATTATTTCTTTGGATACTCTTCAACATCATGGAAAAATCACGGACATTGTGGAAATTCCCGTGGATCTGACAATGGCTGATGTGCAGCCGTACTTGGGAAAGCCTTTCGATTATTGGTATTCCTGGAGTGATGATGCGATCTATTGCTCAGAGTTGATCGGAAAGCTTTTG